>NZ_BMWH01000005.1:308625-318688 GCF_014651135.1 Streptomyces echinoruber | reverse complement strand
GCGCGCCGAGCCACGCGGTGATGCGCTGCCAGGCCTGCGTGACCTGCCGGGCCTCGATCTCCTCCAGGGAGACGGCGCTCCGACGACAACCGTCGCCGGGCACATCCAAGGTGCGGTGAGCCTCCTCGGCCTGGCGGGCAGCTGGTAACACGGACTCCGTCATGGCGCCATTCTGTGCACCGGAGAGGGCGTCGGCGGAAGGTGTGCGCTCCCTGGCCGGGAATCGCCCCTCGCGCGGCTCGCGTCCGGATGGCCTGCCGACGGTCGGTTGGAGCGGCACTGCGGCGGCGCCGACGCGCCGACGAGCCGACGCGCCGACGAGCCGACGCGCCGACGAGCCGACGCGTATGCGTGCAGCAAGTTCTCTCTCGCCGCGTTCACCTTCGACCTGGCCGACGAACTGCAGGCGACCGGTGTGCACGTCGACTGCGCGCACGTCGCCGGTGTGCCTCCGACGAACTTCATGGACGCGCATCAGACGCACGAGGCGGGCCTCACCCCGTGGACGTCCGCGGCTGCCGGTGTGGAGCCGGGTTCGACCTCGCGATCGGCCGGGGCGGTGGCGAGGACCGCGTGTCTGCGCCCGTGACGTCTTCGTGGGGCCAGGGGTCAGGAGAGTCCCGACGCCCGGAGCACCGCCAGCGTCGTCTCGTCGTCGATGCGGTGGCCCAGCCGGTCCAGGACGTCCGTGCCGTGGCGCAGCGTGCCGTGCTCCAGGGCGCGGTGGACGCCCGTGTCGAGTTCGTGCCAGAGCAGGGGGTTGGCCTCCAGGGTCCGGGGATCGAGCTCCAGGCGGTGGCCGTGGACGTCCTGCAGGACTAGGTGGGAGGAGACGCCTTCGTACTGCCGTACGGTCGTCACCACGTCCGTGTGGACGACGCGCCGGCGCCAGGGGGTGCGTACCGCCAGCCAGCCGGGTCCCGCGCTCACCCGTGGCGGCAGCAGGACGACGAACACCGCGGCCGACAGGAGGGACCAGAGCAGGGCGCGCAGGGGGGTGAGGCTTCCCGCGTCCCAGTCGACCAGGAGGCTCATGGCGCAGAAGACCAGGGCGCAGACCGCCGCGAACCGGACGCTGCCACGCCAGTGGCGGTCGCCGGCCGGGTTCGCCGGTCCGCTTCGTCGCATACCGCCGACGCTAGGCGGCCGTACGAGGTGCGGCGACCGGTGTTGACGGGGGCTTGACGCCGCACCGGCGAATCCTGACGGGATCCTGACGCGGTCGCCGGAGTGTTCAGCCGGAGGGCTCGACTGAAGTGCCGGACTGGAGGGCTGGACTGGAGTGCTCGACCGAAGTGCTCAGCCGGTGTGCACGCGCGGACGGCGGGCGCGGTCCGGTTCCGCCTCGCGCAGCACCTCGCGGGTGACCGGGGCGACCTCGCCCTGGCCGAAGAGGAAGAAGCGCAGGAAGTTGGCGAGCGGGTTGCCCTCGGTCCACTCGAAGTAGATGTGCGGGATGCAGCCGGTCGTGTCGCGGATGTGCAGGAGGAGGGCGGCGAGGGCGTTGGGGATGGAGGCGGACTCCAGGGTCAGTACGCGGTAGCGGTTGTGCAGCACCTCGCCGTGCACGGTCAGGCCCGCCTCGAACTCGGAGGGGTCGGTGACCGTGACCTCGACGAAGATGAAGTCCTCCTGTTCGGGCAGCTCGTTGTCGGCGCGTATCTGCTCGATCTTGTCGCGGTACTCGGCCTTGTCGCGGGGGCCCGGTTTGTTGGCGATGAGGCGGATGCGGCGGTGGGCCATGTCCCGGACGAACCGCTCCGCCAGCGGGTCGAGCGTCACGCTGGTCACGCGCAGCTCGAAGGAGCGGGCCAGCCGGGACAGCAGCGAGATCAGGATGATGCCCGCGATGAAGCAGGCGCCGATCTTCACACCGTCCGGGCGTTCGATGACGTTCGCGACGGTCGTGTAGAGGAACACCACCGAGATCACCCCGAAGGCGATGGTCCAGTTGCGCTGCCCGGCCTTGTGCGCGGCGATGGTCACCGCGATGGCGGCG
Organism: Streptomyces echinoruber; assembly: GCF_014651135.1. Classification (GTDB taxonomy): domain Bacteria; phylum Actinomycetota; class Actinomycetes; order Streptomycetales; family Streptomycetaceae; genus Streptomyces; species Streptomyces echinoruber. The sequence goes on along the minus strand of NZ_BMWH01000005.1, from coordinate 316,689 downwards.
GAGCTGATCAGCACGAGCACACCGGTGGCGTAGGCGCCGCCCTGCGCGTTGACGTCGGCGTCGAAGATCCAGGTGACCAGGAAGGCGATCAGGGTGAAGACGATGACCATCGGGCGGACGGCGCGGGCCCAGTGCGGGGCCATGCCGTAGCGGGGCAGGTAGCGCGGCATCAGGTTGAGCAGGCCGGCCATGGCGGAGGCGCCGGCGAACCACAGGATGGCGATGGTCGAGGCGTCGTAGACGGTGCCGAAGCCGCTGCCCAGGTACTCGTGCGCGAGGTAGGCGAGCGCGCGGCCGTTGGCCTGGCCGCCCGTCTTGAACTCCTTCTCCGGGATCAGCACCGTGGTGATGAAGCTGGTGGTGATCAAAAAGCCGCTCATGATGAGGGCGGCCGTGGTCAGCAGCTTCCTGGTGTCGCGGATACGGCCTGTGGGGTGTTCCTCGGTGTCGCCGTCGTCGCCCCGGACGTGCGGCATGACCGCGACGCCGGTCTCGAAGCCGGACAGGCCGAGGGCGAGCTTCGGGAAGACGAGCAGGGATACGCCGATCATGGCGAGGACGTTGCCGTGTTCCGTCGTCAGGGCACTGGTCCAGTCGGCGACCAGGTGCTCGGCGGTGACGACGTGCCACAGGCCGGTGATCACGACGACGAGGTTGAGCGCGAGGTAGGTGCCGACCAGGGCGACCGCGACCCCGATCGCCTCCAGGAAGCCCTTGAGGAAGACCGCGCCGAGCAGCGCCACGAGGAACAGCGTGATCAGCATCTGGTGGCTGTGGAGCACGCCGGTCAGGTGTGGGTTCTCCACCAGGTGGGTGGACGCGTCCGCCGCGGAGAGGGTGATGGTGATCAGGAAGTCGGTGGCCGCGAAGCCCAGCAGGGTCAGGACGAAGAGCTTGCCCTGCCAGAACGACAGCAGCCGTTCCAGCATCGCGATGGAACCCTCGCCGTGCGGGCTCTCCTGGGCCACCCGGCGGTAGACCGGCAGGGCGCCGGCCAGGGTGACCACGACCAGCACGATCGTCGCGATCGGCGACAGCAGGCCGGCCGCCAGGGCCGCGATGCCCGGCTGGTAGCCGAGGGTCGAGAAGTAGTCGACACCGGTCAGGCACATCACCCGGTACCAGCGTTGGCCCTGGTGCGGGGGTTCGGGCGCGGCATGGGGGCCGGGGTGGCCACCGTGCCTGCCCATGTCGGACAGCCCCTCCAGCATCCACGTCCGCAGGCGGCCCGGCGGCGGGTGTTCGGTGGCGACCATCGACGTGCTCTCCTGACGTGCAGCTCAGCGAGGGGTTCCGGCCATCACGCGGACGGACGGCACCAGCGTAAGCAGAGAGTGACGCATGAGCCCCTGGAGGGAGGCTCCGCGCGCGTCAGGAACCCGTTGAGGACTGCCGTAACCCGTTGAGGACTGCCGCAACCTGTTGAGGACTGCCGCAACCTGTTGAGGACTGCCGCAACCTGTTGAGGACTGCCGCGACCCGTTGAGGACTGCCGCGCGTGCAGGTCCGTGACCCGTCGAAGGGAAACCGGCTGTCCTGCGGTGTGCCCCGTCCCGACCATGGTCGGCGTCCTCTGCCCGCTGGTCCGCCGACCGGGTGGAGAAGGCGGTCGGGGACCACGCCGGGCGGCGGCCTCACCAGGGTGCTCTCCGTGCCGACGGCACCGCGGCGGCACCCGCAGCGGCCGGACCTGCCGGCGGCGGCCGCGCCCTGAGGCCGGTGCCGGCAGGTCCCGGGGCCACAGGCATCCGGCGGCACGGCGGCCCCGTCACGCGTCCGTGCCGCCGGTGCCGCCCCGTCCGTCCTCCGGCTTTCCGGTGAGCCGGGTGGCGAGGCGGTGGACGACGGTGACGTCGTGGTATTCCTGGCCGGGGACGACCCGGTCGGGAAGGCGGATCCGGTCGCTGCGGCTCATCGACTCCCGCTCCCCGGTGCCGGGGAAGCGGACGGCCGTGCGGGGTTCCTCCGCGAAGCGGAGACGCTCGGAGCGGACCGTCGACCGGAACGAGATGTCCCACATCGGGGCCTGCGCTCCCGCGCCTTCCGTTCAGGGCGGCTCCTCCCGCTCCTCGGCGGTGCGGCGGCGAGTGGGCCGCGGCGGCGGCTTCTCGCTCCCCGCGCGCACCCGGCGCGTGCGGGTGCCGCTCTGGCTCCGGACGGTCCGGCCCCGCTCCCCGGCCGCGGGCCTGCGCGCCGCGCTCCGTCCGGAAGGCTCGGTGCGGTGTGGGGTGCCGCCCGCCGTGTCCGGGGTGTCCGGGACGTCCGCGACGGCGCGGCCGCTCGTCCGTGCCGTCTCGCCCGCCGTTTCCGTCGCGCCCGCCGCCTTCCCGACGACGCTTCCTGCGGTGCTGCCGGCCTCCTCGCCGGCCTTTCCGACGGCCCGGCCCGCCTCACCGCCGACGTCCTCCACCGCCTGCCCGGCGCCACTGCCGACGTCCTGGACGACCCTTCCGGCTCCCCGGCCGACCTCCCTCGCCGCCGAGCCGGCGCCGCGGCCCACCTCCCGTACGGCGGTCCCGGCTCCCCGGCCGACGTCTTGGACGGCCCTTCCGGCACCCGCCCCCAGGCCGCCGACGGCCTGACGGGCCCCGCCGCCGACGTCCTGCGCGGCGGATCCGACCCCCCGCGCCAACTCGTGCAGTATCTCCGGGTTGCGGTCGAGCGTGGTGAGCACCCGGTTGATGATCAGTGCGACGTTGTCGAGACGTACCCTGAGCTGGGCCTGCGCCTCCACCCCCGCGATGCCCAGGTGCACCCGGCCGAGTGTGACGTCGGCTCCCACGTTCAGCTTCAGCAGGTCCAGCACCTCGGCCCGCAGCGAGACGTGCGCGCGCAGGTCCTCGACGTCCAGGTCGATCTCGTCGACCTTCAGCACGGGAACGTCGAGAAAGACGTCGGGACTCGCGTCGGCCGGCACACGCCCGGCGGCCGTCCCGCCTCCGGGGACGACGGCGGCCGCGTGGGTGGTGTCCGCGCCCTCCGCGCCGTGGGATTCCGGCTCCCCGGCGTGCGGCTCGGGCGCGGTGTGCTCGCCGGTGTCCCCGGCGTCGGGGTCGGCGTCGGGTCCGCCGTCGTACCGGTCACGCTCCTCGAGGGGGCGCTCGTCGTCCTCGGCGTTGCCGTGCATCACCGCGCCTCCACGAGTTCGCGTACGTTATGCCCATTTTGATCCGATATGGGGACCGGTGCGCGGTCAGGACCGTCCGTGGTGGGTGACGGAGCCGGCCGGGCGGAGGCGTGAAAGACGGCGACCGTGCGGCCGGTGCGGGCGATGCGGCCGGTGGTGGTCAGGCCACGTCGGCCTGCCGCAGGTCGGGGCCGAAGACCTCGTACTGGATGTCGTGCGGGGCGATCCCGCGCTCGATCAGCCGGCTGCGGACGGCCTGCGTGAACGGCAGCGGCCCGCACAGGTGGTACAGGGCGTCGTCGGGGAGGTCGACGGCGGTGAGGTCCATCAGCCCCCCGAAGACCCCGTTCACCGATTCGAGGCTGCGCGCGTCCTTCTCGTCCCACAGGTACATCCGCGCGGCCCGCAGCGCCGCCGAGGCCGCGGCCGCGCGCCCTCCGCCGCGTTCCAGGGGCTGCCGCACCGACGGCCGACAGCCCCTCACCCGTTTGTACCGGCCGTGCTGGCCGGTGCGTGCGGTGTCGACAAGCCTGGTGACCGCGTACCCGAAGCGCGCGTCTTCGGGCGGAGGGAATCGGAGGATGGCGATGTCAGAGCGCAACACGGTGCTGCGCAGCCTGCACGACCTGGGGCTGGCGGCATGGTTCGGCGGATCGCTGATGGGCGCCGTCGGGTTGAACGGCGCGGTGCGCGAGAAGGGCGTACCGGAGGTGACCCGCAGGCAGGTGGAGAGCACGGGCTGGGCGAAATGGACGCCGGTCAACGCCGCGGCGATCGGCATACACCTGGTGGGGGGCGCCGGTCTGCTCCGGGCGAACGCCGGACGTGTCGTGGGACAGCGGGGCGTGGGCGCCTCGACGCTGGCCAAGACGGTGCTCACCGGTGCGGCGCTGGCGGCGACCGCCTACAGCCGCGTCCTCGGCAAGAAGGTCGAGCAGGTCTCGTCCACGGCCGGCGACGAGAACAGCACCGGCCCGGCGGCGGACCTGAACGAGGTGCAGGAGTCGCGCCGCAAGCTGACGCTCCTGCAGTGGGCGGTGCCCGCCCTGACCGGCGGGCTGCTCGTCCTCAACGCGCTGCACGGGGAGCAGCAGCGCCCGGGGGAGCAGTCGCGCGGCATGCTGCAGCGGGCCATGGGACCGCTGCAGCACTTGGTCGACAAGGAGCACTCCCCCCGCTGCTGACGACCGGCATCCGTCCCCGAAGCCGGCGGAACGCGGCAGTGCGCCGCCCCCGGCCCCGGAACCCGTCGTCCAGGCGCACGCCGCCCGGGTGACCCGGCCGAGCGGCCGGGTACGGCGGCGTGCCGCACCGGCAGGCAAGACCGGTGCCCGCTCGACACCGCTCACAGGAGGCGTTCTTCCCATGGCCAAGGTTCAGCAGCCCGTCACCGACGACAGCATCAAGGTCCGCCAGGTCAACCACTACCAGTTCAGCTGGGTCGCCGGGGAGGCCGCCCGGCGCGGCACCTTCACCCTGCAACTGGTCCTGGACGAAGGCGCCTGGGAGGAGGTCCTCACCCTGGACGCCGACGACGCCGACGTCCTGCAGGACCTGCTGAAGAACACCGGGACCGTGAACTACGACGTCGGCCGCCGCACGCTGATGTTCGGCGTCACCCCCACCGGCTCCTGAACGCCCCCACCGGCTCCTGAACGCCCCCGCCGGCTCCTGAACGCCCCCGCCGCCGGCGGCCGGACGGTGTCACGGACCGGGGCGTGCGGTACGGCGGCGGCCGAGGAGGAGGGCCAGGCCGATCATGCCGATGCCGAGGACGAAGTGCAGCCAGTCGTCGGCGGTGTTCAGCGGCACGAAGTTGGCGTCGCTGGTGTGTCCGACGGCCAGGCCGTAGATCCACAGCACGAGGTATACGGCCCCGCCGCCCAGCAGGTACGCGTAGGCGCCGGAGGCGGTGCGGGCCAGTGCCAGGCCGGCGATGCCGAAGGCCAGGTGCACCAGGTTGTGCAGGATGGAGACCTGGAAGACGCCCAGGAGCTTGGCGCCGGAGGTGTGCGAGGCGAATTCCATCGCGTCGTAGTCGGTGGTGACGCCGGGGACGAAGCCCAGCACGCCCACCAGGAGGAAGACGGCGCCGACCAGCATGGCCGCCTGCTGGACGGGGGTGCGCGTCGTCATGGGTCGTGCATGTGTGGTCATGGCGGTGTCCTCGCCGTCTGGCGATCGGTGAGCCGGTTCTCCGGCTCACCGGGTCGAGTACCACGCCGAGGCCGGGTCGGCACTCGCCGTGAGCATGCTGTCGTGGCGGTCCGCCCGCAGCCCGCGCGCGGCCCACCGCGCAGATCTGCCGCGTACGGCGCGCGACGAGGCGGCCGGGACCCGACCCGGTGGCTTAAGCCTGGTTTAAAAGTGAATTAAGTAATCGTCCCTGCTCCCTAACCTTCTGGAATAACCGCAGCTCAAAGCCGTTCGGCTGGGCGAGCGACCGGTTTGCCGGGGCGTTGGTTGTCCGTAGCATCGGCCCGCAACGGCACCGTCCGGTGCGGTCCCGGGGGGACGCACCGGACGGACGTGGCTGTCATGGGCCTGACGTACCCACCCGGTCGGGCAGGCTCCGGATCCCCCACAGACAAGGTGTGTTCACTCATGGCTGCTCATCGCGCACGCCGGTGGTCACTCGGCGGGCTGGCCCTGCTGGTCTCCACCGCGGCCGCCGCGGCGCTCGCCTTCACCACGGCGGGCCCCTCCGTCCACCGGGCGAACGCCGCCACCACCGCGGTCACCTGGTCCGACGACTTCAACGGCGCGGCCGGCAGCGCCCCCGACCCGGCCAAGTGGACCCTGGAGACCGGCGGCTCGGGCAACGGCAACCACGAGCTGCAGTACTACACGAACAGCACGAGCAACGCCGCCCTCGACGGCAACGGCAACCTGGTCATCACCGCCCGCAAGAACACCGACCCCGGGCTGCAGTGCTGGTACGGCACCTGCCAGTACACCAGCGCCCGCCTCAACACCGCGCGGACCTTCACCCAGAAGTACGGCCACTTCGAGGCCCGCATCAAGGTGCCCCGGGGGCAGGGCATGTGGCCGGCGTTCTGGATGCTCGGCGACAACCTGGGCAGCGCCGGCTGGCCCAACAGCGGCGAGATCGACATCATGGAGAACGTCGGCAAGGAGCCCGGCACCGTCCACGGCACCATCCACGGCCCGGGCTACTCCGGCAGCGGCGGCATCGGCGCCGCCTACACCCTCCCCGGCGGCAAGTCCTTCGCCGACGACTTCCACGTCTTCGCCGTCGACTGGAGCCCCGAGAAGATCACCTGGTCGGTCGACGGACAGGCCTACGAGACCCGCACCCCGGCCGACCTGAACGGCAACAAGTGGGTCTACGACCACCCGTTCTTCCTCATCCTCAACCTCGCCGTCGGCGGCGACTGGCCGGGCAGCCCGGACGGGAACACCTCCTTCCCGCAGACGATGACCATCGACTACGTGCGCGTCTCCACCTCCGACACCGGAAACGGCAACGGCGGCACCGGTGGCACCGGTGGCACCACCGGCGCGATCAAGGGCATCGGCGGCATGTGCGTCGACGTCGCCGGCGCCTCGACCGCCGACGGGACCCCCATCCAGCTGCACAACTGCACCGGCGTCGACGCCCAGAAGTGGACCCTCGGCACCGACGGCACCGTCCGCGCCCTCGGCAAGTGCCTCGACGTCCGCGGCGGCTCCACCGCGGACGGCACCCCCGTCCAGCTCTACACCTGCAACGGCTCCAAGGCCCAGCAGTGGACCTACACCGCCGCGCACGACCTGACCAACGTCGGCGCCGACAAGTGCCTGGACGCCACGGGCAACTCCTCCGCCGACGGCACCCGGCTGCAGATCTGGACCTGCACCGGCGCCGCCAACCAGAAGTGGACCGTCGGCTGACCGGCCGCCCCTGAGCCACCTCGCGCCGGCCCGCACGCGAAGCCCCGCGCGCGAGGCCCCACAGGCAAGCCCCGCGCGAGAAGCAGCGAGAAAAACCGAGGGGGCCGCACGACATCGTCGTGCGGCCCCCTTCCGCGCCATCACGCCATCACGCCATCACGCAAGCACGCGATCAGAAGAGCGGCGGACAGGAGGGTGGGAACACGGACCGCGGCGGCACCGCAACGCTGGAACTCAGCGCTGCTCGTCCCCGCCCTCCGACTCCCGCTCGGCCTCCTTCGCCTCCACCTCGGGATCCAGAACCGCCTGACCGCTGCCGTCCACCGAGGTCAGACGGTCGGACTCGGGCACCTCCGTCGCGGCCGGCGGCTCCACCAGCCAGTCCGGGTTGGCCTGCTTGTCCCACCACTTCCAGGCGGCGTAGGCAGCACCGGCGGTGACGGTGAAGACCATCGCCAGCTTCGCGATCCGGCCGGCCCGCGCCCGCCGGCGCTGCCGCCGCAGCAGCTTCTCGATCTGCTGCGGCGTGACCTGACCGCGCAGCGCGGCCAGGGCCGCGGTACTGCGCGCCACGGCCTCCTCCTTCATCGGGCCGGCCGCGGCCACCGCCTGCTCGATCCTCGGCCGCGAGTACACGGCCGCCTGCCGGGCGGCCTTGCGCGTACGGGCGGCCGCCTCATGAGCCACCTGGTCGACCTTCGGCGGCACATGCGAAAGCGCCTGCGCCCGCGCCTGCTCCAGCCGCGGAGCCACCCGGGCGCCGTACTGCACGCGGGCCTGTTCGGCGGCCTGCGACACCTTCGGCGCGAGCCGTACGCGCGCCTCCTGAGCGTAGTGCGCGGCCCTCTCCTTGGCCGTGTCGGCGTAGGGCGCCACCACTTCCGCGGCGTGCAGCACGCTCTCCTTCGCCGAACCGGTCGCGGCGCGCACGCTGTCCATGCGGGTCACGGTTCCTCCTCCTCGGTGGCGTACGGTATTTCGACTTTCCACCCTTTTACGGATCATGCCTGCCGACACCCTGCCGGGCATGCGCGGACGGGCAT
>NZ_BMWH01000005.1:0-308518 GCF_014651135.1 Streptomyces echinoruber | reverse complement strand
ACAACGCGACGAACAACGAGATGAACAGGGAACGACAGGAGCCTGACTCGACCATGCCACGAACACCCGCGTCACGCCTCCGCCCGCACCCAATTCCCACCGCCGCACGACGCCGCGCCCGGACCGTGCGAGGATCGTCGGGTACCGAAGGACAACGGAAGGCACATCGTGGCTGAGCAGCTCTACGCCACCCTGAAGACCAACCACGGCGACATCGCGGTCCGGCTCTTCCCGAACCACGCGCCGGTCACGGTCAAGAACTTCGTGGAACTCGCCAAGGGCGAGCGTGAGTGGACCGACCCCGCCACCGGCGAGAAGACCACCAGGCCGCTGTACAACGGCACCGTCTTCCACCGCGTGATCAGCGGATTCATGATCCAGGGCGGTGACCCGCTCGGCAACGGCACCGGCGGCCCCGGCTACCAGTTCGCCGACGAGTTCCACCCCGAGCTGTCGTTCACCAAGCCCTACCTGCTGGCCATGGCCAACGCCGGCCCGGGCACCAACGGCTCGCAGTTCTTCATCACCGTCGCCCCCACGACCTGGCTGAACCGCAAGCACACCATCTTCGGCGAGGTCGCCGATTCCGCCAGCCAGAAGGTCGTCGACTCCATCGCGACCACGGCCACCAACCCGCGCACCGACCGCCCCCTCGAGGACGTCGTCATCGAACAGGTCGTCGTCGAGACCCGCGAGGGCTGAGCCCCCGCACCCACGGCGGCCCGGGCCCCGCACCCGCGGCGGTCCCGCTGCCCGCGGCGGCCCGGGCCCCGCACCCGCGGCGGCCCTGCCGCCCGGACACACGCACACCCGCCCGCAGGGAACCAAACGCCCCGCTCATCCGTAAAGATGGGCGGGGCGGTGCGTTGCACACGGCGACACACCCGAGGAGCAAGGGGACCCCCATGGAACAGGCACCAGGCCACCCGCAGGGCCCGGCCGACCAGGGCCCGCAGAACGCCCCGGACCTGCCCACCTGCTACCGGCACCCGGACCGCGAGACCGGCATCCGCTGCACCCGCTGCGAGCGCCCCATCTGCCCCGCCTGCATGGTCAGCGCCTCCGTCGGCTTCCAGTGCCCCGACTGCGTCCGCACCGGAGGCACCGGCCCCGCCCCCGCCGCCGCCCGCCCGCGCACCCTGGCCGGCGGCACCGCCACCGCCGACCCCCGGCTGCTCACCAAGATCCTCATCGGCGTCAACGTCGCGGTGTTCATCGCCGTCAACGTCTCCACACCGCTGCTGGAGCGCCTCGTCCTCATCGGAGCCTGGCCCCCGCCGCCCTTCACCCCGGCCTCCGGCGTGGCCGAAGGCCAGTGGTACCGCCTGATCACCTCGATGTTCACCCACAAGGAGATCTGGCACATCGCCTTCAACATGCTCAGCCTGTGGTGGCTGGGCGGCCCCCTGGAAGCGGCCCTCGGCCGCGCCCGCTACCTCGCCCTCTACTTCACCTCCGGCCTCGCCGGCGGCGCGCTGACCTACCTCCTCGCCTCCCCGGGCGAGGCCTCCCTCGGCGCGTCCGGCGCCATCTTCGGCCTGTTCGGCGCCACCGCGGTGCTGATGCGCCGGCTCAACTACGACATGCGGCCGATCATCGCCTTGCTGGTGATCAACCTGATCTTCACCTTCGGGTGGAGCAACATCGCCTGGCAGGCCCACATCGGCGGCCTCGTCGCCGGCGTCGTGGCCGGCTACGCCATGGTGCACGCCCCGCGCGAGCGGCGGGCGCTGGTGCAGTACGGGACCTGCGCCGCCCTGCTCACCGTAGTCGTGATCATGACAATGTTGCGGACGGCCCAGCTCGCCTGAGAGCGCGCGGTGACGCCGGTCGCCTCGGTGGCGACGCTGGTCGCCCGCACGGCGGCGCCTGTTGTCCACAGCCCGTACCGGATCTTGTGCACATCGTGCGGGAACGGCTGTGCACTCGTTCGCTCATGCGAGTTTCCCCAGCTCAGGCCGGGCGAACGGGGGTGCGGGGGAACGGCTGACCGGTCGTGTCAGTATCGTCATACAACAGGGTTATCCACAGATCGCCTTTTCTTATCCTCAGCGTGTGGAAAGGCTTGTGGATAACTCGGTGGACAGTCCTGGGCAGAGCTGAGGGAAGAGTGCCCGAGCGTAGCCGAAGGGCTACTTCCACTGCGTGGAGACGGCGAATCCCGCGGCGATGAACCCGAATCCCACCACGATGTTCCAGTTGTCCAGCCGGTCGATGGGCAGCGAGCCGTTGGTCACGTAGAAGACCACGATCCAGGCCAGGCCGATGAGGAACAGGGCGAGCATCACGGGTGCGACCCAGGCCCGGTTGGTGAGCTTGATGCTGGCAGCCTGCTTCGCCGGCGGCGGGGTGTAGTCGGCCTTCTTGCGGATACGGGACTTCGGCACGAGGGTCTCTCCTGTCGATGCGCTCGGTGGCCGCGCAGGGAACTGGGCTGGCTCGGGGTGCGGCGTACAAGGGGACGCCGAGTGCTCCCCCGGGCGTCCGTTAGCGTAGTGCTTCCGCGGCGCCGAAGGAGATAAGGGTACGGTGAGCAATTCTGCCGACTCCCCCGGGACGGATTCCACCCCGGGCAGCCCCTTGCGTTCCCGCCCCCGCCGGCTCCGGCCCGGGCGGGTGCTGACCGCCGGTGTCTTCGCCCTCGCCGGGCTCCTTTTCGTCACGAGCTTCAATACGGCCAAGGGCACCGACATCCGCACCGACTCCTCCCTGCTGAAGCTGTCCGACCTCATCCAGGAGCGCAGCCGCAAGAACAAGGGGCTCGACGAGGCCAACGCGGTCCTGCGCCACGACGTCGAGTCCCTCGCCGAACGCGACGACGGCAGCAGCAAGGCGCAGGACGACCGGCTGGCCGCTCTGGAGAAGCGGGCGGGCACGCGGAAGGTCACCGGCGAGGCGATCACCGTCACCCTCAACGACGCCCCGCCGAACGCCACCGCCAAGCTGCCCGGCTATCCCGAGCCGCAGCCCGACTACCTCGTCATCCACCAGCAGGACCTGCAGGCCGTCGTCAACGCCCTGTGGCAGGGGGGCGCCCGGGGCATCAGGGTGATGGACCAGCGGCTGATCTCCACCAGCGCCGTGCGCTGCGTGGGCAACACGCTCATCCTGCAGGGCCGCGTCTACTCGCCCCCGTACCGGATCACCGCCGTGGGTGATCCGCAGAAGCTGCAGCAGGCGCTCGCCGACTCCCCGGCGATCCAGAACTACATGGTGTACGTCAACGTCTACGGCCTGGGCTGGAAGGTCACCGAGGACGGGACGGTGACGCTGCCCGGTTACTCCGGCACGGTGGACCTGCACTACGCGAAGCCGGTGCGGTAGGAGCCGTGCGGGGGGAGCCGGTGCGGGTGGCGCGGCGGGCGGCGCGGTGTCCCGTGTGGTCCGGTCGGTGGATGCCCGCGGATGCCGGGGAACCGGCGGCGCCGCGCCGTTAGTCTGGTGGGCGTGCGGCGTGATTCCGGTGCCGTGAGGTGAGGGAAGGGACGGCATGTACGGCTGGATCTGGCGGCATCTGCCGGGGAACACGTGGGTGAAGGCGCTGATCTCGCTCGTGCTGGTCCTGGCGGCGGTCTACGTCCTCTTCCAGTACGTCTTCCCGTGGGCGGAGCCGCTGCTGCCCTTCAACGATGTGACGGTGGACAACCAGTGAGCGCGCGGATTCTCGTCGTCGACAACTACGACAGCTTCGTCTTCAACCTGGTGCAGTACCTGTACCAGCTGGGTGCCGAGTGCGAGGTGCTGCGCAACGACGAGGTGTCGGTGGCGCATGCCCAGGAGGGTTTCGACGGGGTGCTGCTGTCGCCGGGCCCCGGCACGCCGGAGCAGGCGGGCGTGTGCGTGGACATGGTCCGGCACTGCGCGGCCACGGGGGTTCCGGTCTTCGGAGTGTGCCTGGGCATGCAGTCGATGCAGGTGGCCTACGGCGGTGTGGTGGACCGGGCGCCGGAGCTGCTGCACGGCAAGACCTCGCTCGTCGAGCACGAGGGCAGGGGCGTCTTCGCGGGGCTGCCCTCCCCGTTCACGGCGACGCGCTACCACTCGCTGTGCGCGGCGCCGGAGACCGTTCCGGACGAGCTGGAGGTGACGGCCCGGACGCGCGACGGGATCGTCATGGGGCTGAGGCACCGTGAACTCCCCGTGGAGGGCGTGCAGTTCCATCCCGAGTCGGTGCTGACCGAGCACGGGCACCGGATGCTGGCCAACTGGCTGGCGGAGTGCGGGGACCAGGAGGCGGTGGCGAGGTCGGCGGGGCTCGCCCCGGTGGTGGGCAGGGCCACGGCGTGACGGCGCTGCGCCCGGAGCGCGAGTCCGGCACCCCGTACGCGGCGCAGGCGTACGGGATGTCCGGCGCGCCCGGTGCGCCCGGTGTCTCCGGTGTCTCCGGGGGGTGGTACGGCGGGGAGGGTGCCGGCGGTCCGGGGCCGTACGGGGCGCCCGTGGAGTCCGCGGAGCCGTATCGGATGCCCGCGGAACCGTACGCGGAACCGTACGCGGCGCCGTATCCGTCCGGGGCCGGTGGGCCGTCGTACGGGTCCGGGGCGTACGGGTCCGGAGCCGGGGCCGAAGGGGCGTACGGAGAGTCGCACGGGGAGCCGTACGGGGAGTCGCACGGTGCTCCCGCCCCGGCCGAGGAGGAGACGATGGCGCTGCGGGTGCCCTCCGGCCCGCGGCCCTCCGCCGCCGACGGCCCCACAGCCGCCTCTCCGGCCTCACGGGTCGCCTCCGCCTCCTCCGTCCCGTCCGGTGGCCGTGCGGCCCGCAGGAAGGCCGCCAGGCGGCGTCGCGGGCGTCACGGAGGCGCACCGCAGGCGTCGCCCGGGGCGGCGGCGTCGCAGGACAGGCCGGCCGAGCCCCTGTCCCGGCTGGAGGCGCGGCGGCGGGAGCGGGCGCGGCGGCCGAGCCCGGCGGTGGTGGCGAGCCGTGTCATCGGCGAGCTGTTCATCACCACCGGCGTGCTGATGCTGCTGTTCGTCACCTACCAGTTGTGGTGGACGAACGTCCGCGCGCACGCGCAGGCCGGCAGCGAGGCGCACCACCTGCAGGACGACTGGGCCAGCGGCAGGCGCAACCCCGGTGTCTTCGCGCCGGGGCAGGGCTTTGCCATCCTGCACATCCCCAAGCTGGACGTGGTGGTGCCGATCGCGGAGGGCATCAGCAAGACGAAGGTGCTCGACAAGGGCATGGTCGGGCACTACGGCGAGGCCCCGCTGAAGACGGCCATGCCGGACGCCAGGACCGGCAACTTCGCGCTCGCCGGGCACCGCAACACCCACGGTGAGCCGTTCCGCTACATCAACCGGTTGCAGCCCGGTGACGCGGTCGTGGTGGAGACGCAGGACACCTACTACGTGTACAAGGTGGCGTCGACGCTGCCGGTGACGCCGCCGAGCAACACGGCCGTGCTCGACCCGATTCCCAAGGGTTCGGGGTTCACCAGGCCCGGTCGCTACATCACCCTCACCACCTGCACGCCGGAGTTCACCAGCAAATACCGGTTGATCGTGTGGGGCAAGATGGTCGAGGAACGGCCGCGCAGCAAGGGCAAGCCGGATGCGCTCGTCAGTTAAGGGCAGATGAACCGTGGCAGCGACCACCGACGGCACCGAAGAACACACCTCAGCTCCCGGTTCCGCGCCCCCGGCGCGGCGCCGCGGCACCGGCCGACTGGCCCTGGCGGTGAGTGTCTTCGGTGAACTCCTCATCACCGGGGGCCTGGTGCTGGGCCTCTTCGTCGTCTACTCGCTGTGGTGGACGAACGTGCTCGCCGACCGCAAGGCGGACCGGGAGGCCGACCGGGTCCGCGACACCTGGGCCCACCGGACCGGCGGCGGCCCCGGCGCCCTCGACACCGGGGCCGGCATCGGCTTCCTGCACGTGCCCGCGATGAAGAACGGCGAGGTGCTGGTCCGCAAGGGGACCTCGACGAAGGTCCTCAACGACGGCGTGGCCGGCTACTACACCGACCCGGTCAAGGCGACCCTTCCCATGAGCGGCAAGAACGGCAACTTCGCCCTCGCCGCCCACCGGGACGGCCACGGCGCCAAGTTCCACAACATCGACAAGCTGCGCAAGGGCGACCCGATCGTCTTCGAGACCAAGGACGACTGGTACGTCTACAAGGTCTACGACATCCTCCCCGAGACGTCGAAGTACAACGTCAAGGTCCTCGCGTCCGTGCCGAAGGAGTCGGGGAAGAAGAAGCCCGGCCGCTACATCACCCTGACGACCTGCACGCCCGTCTACACCTCCCGCTACCGCTATGTGGTGTGGGGCGAGTTGGTCCGGGTGCAGAAGGTGGACGACAAGCGGACACCGCCGAAGGAACTGCGGTGAGCTGATCGGGCTTCTCGCAGGAGCCCGGTCCCGTACCATGGCGGAGGCCCGAAGCCGCAACCACTTCTTGCGACTTCGGGCCTCCTGCGCGCTGTGGGCGTCTTCTTGTTCACGGCCGGTCCACGGCCGGTCCACGGCCGGTCCACGGCCGGCCCACTGCCAATCCACTGCCGGTCCACGGCCGGCCTCTTGCGGGTCTACTGCAGGGCCTTGAGCCGCACCCCGGCGGCCCACGCCTCCCACTCGTCACGGTCCACGGTGATCACGCCGGTGAGGTCGGCGACGGCCTGGGCCTCGCCGCTGAAGGCGCAGGTGGCGACGAACAGGGCGACGTCGACCCGGCCGACGACCCGCGTCGCCCCGGCGAACTTCCGCAGGTCGGCGCTGGGGACGGTCGAGCGCCCGGCCCGGTTCTTGCACCGGACGGCCATGGTCCGCCCGTCGGCCGTGCGGGCGGTGATGTCGACGCCCCGGCCGGTGCGCGCCGTGCGCACGGTGACATCGGTGCAGCCGTCGCGGCGCAGCAGGTCGGCGACATGGTGTACGAGCGCCTGCCAGGTCATGTTCCGGAGGGACGCCCCGACGCGCGCGGCCGGGGCGTCCGTCTCCAGCGCGCGGATGCGCCGGTGGTGCCGGCACAGTCGGCGCTCGACGTTCTCGATGTCCTGGCGGAGGGTGATGAGTTCCTGGCGGTGCTCACCGCAGGAGGCGATCAGCGCGTTGAACATCGGGACGACCGTCTTGCCGAGGATGTGGGCGATGCGTCCGTCGATGTGCTCGTCGAGACCGGGCGGAGCAGCCGGGGGTGTGGACAGTGGGGACTGTGTGGACAGTGAGGTCTGTGGGGACAGGACCGGGTTTTCCACAGGCTGTGTACGCGCCAGGTACTCCATGTCGAGGAGATACACACGCACCTGACGTGCGACTTTGCTGTCCCGGAGGAGCATGGCGATGTTGAGGACGGCGCGGCGGGGGAACAGGGCGAGGGAGCGGGTGCGTGACTGGATGCCACTGAGGTCCTTGAAGAACCTCAGTTCTGTACCTGTCAACAGGCGGTAGCCGCTGGCTTCCAGCTCGGCTCGGTGGTCCTTGACGACGGACTTGATGGCTTCGATGCCCACCTCGAAGTACGCCGCCACCATCGCCGTCGTCACGTGCATCCCGTCCGGCAGCAGCGACAGGGCCTTCACCCTGTCGAGCACATCGGTGCGGTCCAGCACGCTGCCGCGCAGGCTCCTGGATTCCAGGAGCACCGTTTCGTTGATCACGTCCTGCCCTTCTGTCCGCGTCGTGGCCGCTCGGCCGGGGCAGGGACTTCGCGATCCGATCCGGCTCCCCACCCCACCCGGTCAACGAGTCGGGGCGTGCGACGGCACGATCGGTGTCCGTGCGGGCACGCGCATACGGGCGAGGGTGTGCCGGGTACGACGAGCGGAGCCCCCGCGTCCCGGGCGTGGGACGCGGGGGCTCCGCTCGTCGGTCGGGGCGGGGTGGGGCGGGGTCAGCCGCCGGTGGTGCCGCCGAAGAAGTTGATGCCTCCATTTCCTCCGTTGCCGCCTCCGTTGCCGCCCTGGCCGACGGTGACGAGGTCGACGGCGGAGCCCTTGTCGACCTGGCTGCCCTGGGCGGGGTTGGAGGTGAAGACGACGGCGTTGTCGTCCTGGGGGCCGGTGATCTTGCCCACCTGGAGGCCGGCCTGCTGCAGGAGCTGCTTGGCCTGGGCCAGGGGGGCGCCCTGGATGTTGGGGACCTGGGTCTTCTCGGGCTGGGTCTTCTTGCCGATCTGGATGGTCACCGTGGATCCCTTGTCCACCTGCGAGCCGATCGACGGCGAGGTCTGGATGACCTTGCCGACCTGGGCGTCGTCGTTGGTGTCGACCTCGGTGCAGGTGCCGACGAGGTTGTTCTGCTGCATCTGCTGCTTGGCCTCGTCGCAGGACTTGCCGGTGACGTCGGGGACGGTGGCCTTCTCGGCGGCCCTGGCGATGGTGAGGGTGACGGTGGAGCCCTTCTGGATCTCCTTGCCGGAGGCGGGGTCCTGCTCCAGGACCGTGCCGGGGTCCTCCGTGGACTCCCGGGTTTGGGTTTTGACCTTGAACTGGTAGTCGTCGCCCTCCAGGGTCTCCCGGGCGTCGTCCAGGGGCTGGCCGATCACGTTGGGGACCGCCACCTTCGGCGCTCCCGTCGACACCACGACGCTGATGGTGTCGCCCTTGTGGACGGTGGTGCCGGCCTTGGGGTCCTGGCTGCAGACGTTGCCCTTGGCGGTGTTCTCGCAGGGGCGCCTGCTGCTGACGTCGAGCTTCAGGTCGACGTTCGCCGCGGCCTGGCGGGCGTCGGCCAGCGACTGGTCCACGAAGTTCGGGGCCTTGAGGGAGGAGTCCGTGTTCCCGTGCCCGCTGGAGATCCACTTGCCGATCAGGATGGCGCCGACGAGGACGAGGACGCCCGCGACGACCAGCAGGACGGTCGAGGTGTTGTTGCTCTTCTTCTGGCGGCGCCGGTCGGGGCGTTCGTCGTAGCCGAAGCCGCCGTCTTCGGGGTTGGCCGGCGGCAGCATGGTGGTGGCGCCGGCGGCGGCGCCGGAGTCGGCGCGCAGGGCGGTGGTGGCCTGGTCGTCGCCGTGGTGGTAGCCGCCGTAGCCGACCGCTCCCATGGCCGCCGTGGCGGCGACGGGCTGGCCGTCGAGGCAGGCCTCGATGTCGGCGCGCATCTCGTCGGCGGTCTGGTAGCGGTAGTCGGGGTCCTTCACCAGCGCCTTCAGCACGATCGCGTCCATCTCGGGCGTGATCTCGGGGTCGAAGACGCTGGGGGGCTGCGGTTCCTCCCGGACGTGCTGGTAGGCGACGGCGACCGGGGAGTCGCCGACGAACGGGGGGCGGACCGTGAGCAGTTCGTACAGCAGGCAGCCGGTGGAGTACAGGTCGGAGCGGGAGTCGACCTGTTCGCCCTTGGCCTGCTCGGGGGAGAGGTACTGGGCGGTGCCGATGACGGCCGCCGTCTGCGTCATCGTCATGCCGGCGTCGCCCATGGCGCGGGCGATGCCGAAGTCCATCACCTTGACCTGGCCGGTGCGGGTCAGCATGACGTTGGCCGGCTTGATGTCGCGGTGGACGATGCCGTTGCGGTGGGCGTACTCCAGGCCCTGGAGGATGCCGATGGTCATCTCCAGGGCCCGCTCCGGCAGCAGTTTGCGGCCGGAGTGCAGCAGTTCGCGCAGGGTGGAGCCGTCGACGTACTCCATGACGATGTACGGCACGGAGACGCCGTCGATGTAGTCCTCGCCCGTGTCGTAGACCGCGACGATCGCGGGATGGTTGAGCGAGGCGGCCGACTGGGCCTCCCGGCGGAACCGGGCCTGGAAGGTGGGGTCGCGTGCGAGGTCCGCGCGCAGGGTCTTCACCGCCACGGTGCGGCCGAGGCGGGTGTCGTGCGCGAGGTAGACCTCCGCCATGCCACCACGGCCGAGCACCTGGCCCAGCTCGTACCGGCCGCCGAGGCGACGCGGCTCTTCCATAGCTCCTACCCAGCCCTCTCCGTCGGTCCCGGCCGACACCGTGTGCGGCCGGAGGCTGCCGTCCGGGCCTACGGTACCCGGCTCTTTTTGCGTGACCTGGCCAAGCCCGTCACCCGATACAGGACCGGTATCGCAACGTGCACCGTTGTGAAGGCGACGTGACAGGGGTCACGTCCGGTTGCCGATGACCGCCTTCATGACGTTCCTGGCGATCGGCGCCGCGAGGCCGCCACCGGAGATGTCGTCGCGGTTGGCGTGCTCGTCCTCGACGACCACGGCCACGGCCACCGGCGAGCTGCCGTCCTTCAGCTTGGCGAACGAGATGAACCACGCGTAGGGGTTCTTGCTGTTGGCCACACCGTGCTGGGCGGTACCGGTCTTGCCGCCCACGGTGACGCCGGGGATCTGCGCCCTGGTTCCGGTGCCCTTCTCGACGACGGTCTCCATCATCGACTGCAGGATCTGCGCGTTCTGCGTCGACAGCGGGCGGCTGAGTTCCTGCGGACGGGTCTTCTCGATGGGGTCCAGGTTGGACGTCTGCAGTTCGTCCACCATGTACGGCTTCATCAGCTTGCCGTCGTTGGCGACGGCCGCGGCGACCATGGCCATCTGCAGCGGGGTGGCGGCGGTGTTGTACTGGCCGATGGAGGACAGCGCCGTCTGCGACTTGTTCATGTCGTCGGAGAAGACGGAGGCGGCCGAGCGCACCGGCGTGAAGTGCTCGGAGTCGAAGCCGAACTTCTTGGCCTCCGCGAGCATCTTGTCGTTGCCGAGGTCGGCGCCGATCTTGCCGAAGACCGTGTTGCAGGAGACCCGCAGCGCCTCGCGCATGGTGGCGTTCTTGCAGGGGATGTTGCCCTCGTTCTTCAGCTCGGTGACGGTGCCCGGCATGACCCACGGCAGCGGCGAGTTCGTCGGCTGGTCGGCGGAGGTGTACAGGCCGTTCTCCAGGGCGGCGGCCGCGGTGACGACCTTGAAGGTGGAGCCCGGCGGGTAGACCTCGCGCAGCGCCCGGTTGAGCATCGGGTCGTCCGGGTTGTACTTCTTCTGCAGTTTCTTCCAGGCCTCGGCGTCCTTGTCGCTGTTGCCGGCGAACGACGAGGGGTCGTACGACGGGTAGGACGCCAGCGCCAGGATCTTGCCGGTCGCCGGGTCCAGCGCCACGGCCGCGCCCTTGCCGCCGACGTTCTTCAGACCGTCGTAGGCGGCCTTCTGCGCGGCGGCGTTGAGGGTGGTGACGACGTTGCCGCCCTGCAGCTTCTTCCCGGTGAGCATGTCGAGGGTGTTGCGGAAGAAGAGCCGGTCGTCGTTGCCGGTGAGGATGCCGTCCTCGATGGACTCCAGCTGGTTGGCGCCGAAGGCCTGCGAGGCGTATCCGGTGACCGGCGCCCACATGGGGCCGTTCTTGTAGGTGCGCTTGTACTTCAGGTCGTTCAGGCCGCTGTTGTTGGTCTGCGTGGACCCGGTGACGGCGGTGCCGCCGACGATGATGTCGCCGCGCGGGGTGGCGTAGCGGGCGATGGTGACGCGGCGGTTGTTCTGGTCCTCCTTGAGGCTGTCGGCCTTGACGTACTGGAGCCAGTTGTCGCGGATGAGCAGCGTCAGCACCAGCAGTCCGCAGAAGATGGCGATGCGGCGCAGGGGCTTGTTCACGGGCGGACCACCTGGGTCATCTCGGCGTCGGGGTTGGTGGCGGGGGCGGGCGCCGGGCGGCGCGCGGTGTCGCTGATGCGCAGCAGGATGCCGACGAGCGCCCAGTTGGCGATGACGGAGGAACCGCCGTACGCCAGGAACGGCATCGTCATACCGGTCAGCGGGATCAGGCCCATCACGCCGCCGGCGACGACGAAGACCTGCAGGGCGAACGCGCCGGACAGGCCGACGGCGAGCAGCTTGCCGAACGGGTCGCGCGCGGCGAGGGCGGTGCGCACGCCGCGCTCCACGATCAGGCCGTAGATCAGCAGGATCGCCATGATGCCGGCCAGGCCGAGTTCCTCGCCGAAGGTGGCGAGGATGAAGTCGGAGTTGGCGGCGAACTTGATGAGGTCGGAGTGGCCCTGGCCCCATCCGCTGCCGAGGGTGCCGCCGGAGCCGAACGCCCACAGTGCCTGCTGCAACTGGTCGGAGTGGACGATGCCGTCGTGGGTCACGGTGCGGCTGAGCTTGTACTCGCGCATCGGGTTGAGCCAGGCCTGCACACGGGTCTGGATGTGCGGTTCGAAGCTCGCCACGCCGACGGCGCCGACCGCGGACATCAGCAGACCGAACACGATCCAGCTGGTCCGCTCGGTGGCGACGTACAGCATGATCACGAACATGCCGAAGAACAGCAGCGAGGTGCCCAGGTCGGTCTCGAAGACCAGAATGAGGATCGAGATCGCCCAGACCACGAGGATCGGCCCGAGGTCACGGCCGCGCGGCAGGTACAACCCCATGAAGCGGCGGCTGGCCAGGGCGAGCGCGTCGCGCTTGACCATCAGGTAGCCGGCGAAGAACACCGCCAGGACGATCTTGGCGAACTCGCCGGGCTGGATGGAAAAGCTGCCGATGTGGATCCAGATCTTGGCGCCGTAGATGTTGGCGCCGAGGCCCGGCACCAGCGGCAGCAGCAGCAGGATCAGCGCGCCGACCATGGAGATGTAGGTGTAGCGCTGCAGGACGCGGTGGTCCTTGAGGAAGATCAGCACCACCACGAACAGCGCGATGCCCATGGCCGTGTACATCAGCTGCCGGGGCGCGGTCGTGCCGGCGACCTTGATCGCCTGCAGCAGCTTGGACTGGTCCAGTCTCCAGATGGCGACCAGGCCGAGTCCGTTCAGCAGGGTCGCCAGCGGCAGCAGCAGCGGGTCGGCGTACGGTGCGAACTTGCGGACCGCGAGGTGGGCGACGCCCGCCAGCAGGCCGAGGCCGAGGCCGTAGCTCAGCAGCCCGGCCGGCACCTGGTCGTTGATGGCCAGCCCGACGTTGGCGTAGGCGAACACCGGGATGGCGACGGCGAACACCAGCAGTGCCAGTTCGGTGTTGCGTCGGCTCGGCGCGCCGATCGCGCCGATCGTGGACGTGTGGTGCGTCGGCGAGTTGGTTGTACTGCTCATCGTGTGACGGGGCCTCTCACGGCTTGCCTACTGCTTACCGCACAGCGAGACGACCTTCTGCTCTTCCTCCGAGAGGCTCGGGCCGGGGCTGGGAGTGGACGCGGTGGCGGACGGGGACGTGGACGGGGTCTTCGACGCCGACGGGTTGGGGGTCGGCGTCGCCTTGGACGTGAGGGAGGTACGAGTGGTTCCCGTGGTGCTGGAGGTGCCGGTGGTACCGCTCGTCCCGCTCTGACCCGTCGCGGCGTTGTTCTGGCGCTCGGCCTGCCGCTGCTGCGCCGCCTTCTTGCACGCGGAGGCCTGCACCGACAGCTCGTCGATCTTCTTGCGGGCGTCCGACAGCCCGCCCGCGGCGATGGTGGCCTCGACTCGCTTCTGCTGGTACGGCGGCAGGTACTTGAGTTCGATCTCCGGGTGGTTCTGCTGCACCTTGGACAGCTTCACCCACGCCAGGTCCTGGCTGATGCCCCGGTACAGCGCGACGTTGTCGCCGTTGACGCCGACGTAGTACTGGGTCTGGGTCCAGCGCCAGCCGCCGTAGAGTCCGCCGCCGACCACGGCGAGCGCCAGCGCGGTGGAGAACGACCTCTTCAGCCACTTGCGGCTCTTCTTCGGCTTGACGAAGTCGTCCTCGCCGTAGTCGCCGAAGCTGCCGGCCGGGATGTAGCCGGTGGTGTCGCCGGAGCCGGGCGGGCCGAACTCCCCGGCTCCGCCGCCGTGTTTGCCGTGGCGGCCGCGGCCGAGTTTGGCGGCGCGGCCGGCCGGGGTCTGCATGATGCCGTTGTCGTGCAGGTGGTGCTGGTTCTCGGCGACGGCGCCGACCACGACCGGGGTGTCGTGCAGTTGCCCGGCGAGGGTGTCCCCGGTGTCCAGGTCGAGGACGTCGGCGACGATGACGGTGATGTTGTCGGGGCCGCCGCCGCGCAGCGCGAGCTGGATGAGCTCCTGCACGGTCTCCTCGGGGCCCTGGTAGCTGGCGAGGGTCTCCTCCAGCGTCTGGTGGGAGACGACGCTGGACAGCCCGTCGGAGCAGATCAGGTAGCGGTCGCCGGCGCGGACCTCGCGGATGGACAGGTCGGGTTCGACGCGCTCGCCGCTGCCCAGGGCCCGCATCAGCAGGGACCGCTGCGGGTGCGTGGTCGCCTCCTCCTCGGTGATGCGGCCCTCGTCGACCAGGCGCTGCACCCAGGTGTGGTCCTGTGTGATCTGCGTCAGCACGCCGTCGCGCAGCAGGTAGGCGCGCGAGTCGCCGACGTGGACGAGCCCGAGCCGCTGCCCGGTCCACAGCAGCGCGGTGAGGGTCGTGCCCATGCCCTCGAGGGTGGGGTCCTCCTCGACCATCTGCCGCAGCTGCTCGTTGGCCCGCTGCACGGCGGTGCCGAGCGAGGTGAGGACGTCGGAGCCGGGGATGTCGTCGTCGAGAGCGACGATGGTGGAGATCACCTCGGAGGAGGCGACCTCGCCGGCGGCCTGGCCGCCCATCCCGTCGGCGATCGCGAGCAGGCGCGGCCCCGCGTACCCGGAGTCCTCGTTGCCCTCGCGGATCATGCCCTTGTGCGATCCGGCGGCGAAACGCAGTGACAGTGTCATGTGCACCTCGCCCGTCGGCTCCGGGTACAGCCGTCCTCCTCGAGACACACTGCCCACCCTCCGGTCGGGAGCGCGCCCGGGCCCGGGGTGCCGGCCGCCGCTGCGTGCTCGCTCCGCTCGCTCATGGTCGTACTACTTCCGCAGCTCGATGACGGTCTTGCCGATGCGGATCGGCGTACCCAGCGGGATCGGTGTGGGGGTCGTCAGCCGAGTCCGGTCCAGGTAGGTGCCGTTGGTGGATCCCAGGTCCTCGACGATCCACTGGCCGTCGCGGTCCGGGTAGATCCTGGCATGGCGGCTGGAGGCGTAGTCGTCGTCCAGCACGATCGTGGAGTCGTGGGCCCGGCCCAGGGTGATGGTCTGGCCCTGCAGGGCAACCGTGGTGCCGGCCAGAGTGCCCTCGGTCACGACGAGCTTGGTGGGCGTGTTGCGGCCCCGGCGGCCTCCGCCCGGCTGCGAGCGCTGCTGCTGCGGCGGCGCCTGCCGCTGCGGCTGCGGCCGTCCGCCGTCCCGGCGCGCGCCGCGCTGCGACGCGCGCTGAGTGACGCGCGTACCGAACAGGTCGCTGCGGATGACCTGCACGGCCACGATCACGAACAGCCACAGTACGGCCAGGAAACCCAGCCGCATGACCGTGAGGGTCAGCTCTGACATTGCCCCCGGTTCACCCTTCGGCTTGCCTATAGATAACGGTGGTACTGCCCACGACGATCCGCGAGCCGTCGCGGAGCGTAGCGCGGGTGGTGTGCTGCCCGTCCACCACGATGCCGTTGGTGGACCCGAGATCCTGGATCGTCGAGGGCGTTCCGGTCCGGATCTCGCAGTGCCGGCGGGACACGCCGGGGTCGTCGATCCGCACGTCGGCGTCGGTGCTGCGGCCCAGCACGAGCGTCGGACGGGAGATCTGGTGGCGGGTACCGTTGATCTCGATCCAGTAGCGCGTGCGCCCGCCCGGCACGCCTGCCATCGGGCCGCCCGCGCCGGGGCGCTGGGCGGGCGGCGGGTAGCCGTATCCGCCGGGCCGGGCGCCGGGCGGCGGTGCGGCGGGCATCGGCGGGGCGCCCGCGGCCGGGTAGCCGGGCGGCGGGTAGCCGTATCCGCCGGGGGCGGCGCCCGCCCGGCCCGCGGCCTGGGCCTGCGGGTTGGAGGTGGAGCCGGCCAGCGTGCGGCTGCGCACCCGGTACAGGCCCGTGTCCAGGTCGTCGGCCTTCTCCAGGTGGACCTTGATGGGGCCCATGAAGGTGTAGCGCTGCTGCTTGGCGTAGTCGCGCACCATCCCGGCGAGCTCGTCGCCCAGCTGCCCCGAGTACGGGCTGAGCCGCTCGTAGTCCGGCGCGCTCAGCTCCACGATGAAGTCGTTGGGGACGACCGTGCGGTCCCTGTTCCAGATGGTCGCGTTGTTGTCGCACTCCCGCTGGAGCGCGCCCGCGATCTCCACGGGCTGGACCTCGGACTTGAAGACCTTGGCGAAGGTGCCGTTGACCAGCCCTTCGAGACGCTGCTCGAAACGCTTCAGGACTCCCATGGGGCACCTCCTCCGTCGTGGCCGTCGTCCTGCGTGCTGCTGTGGGTGTTGCGGGTACTGCTGGTGTTGCGGGTGCTGCGGGTGCTGCTCTGAGTTCTACTCGAGGTCCTGCTCGGGGTACTGCTCCGGGTTGTGCCTGCGGTGCTTGTGGTCCTGCTCGCGGTGGGGCTCGCTGGGCTGGTTGCCGTGCCTGCTGTGCTGGTTGCCGTGCTGGTCGTGCTGGTACTGCTCGTTGGGTCGTGCGGGTCCTGCCGGTACTGCTTACTGATCGTATCCACGCGCCGCGAAAACGGCTGGTTCCCCCTGATGGCCCGGTCGACGGGTGTCGACGCCCCGGAGGTTCCCGTGGCAGCCCCTCCTCGAACTCCTGGGCAGCTGTTCATACGCGCACTCCTGTCATACGCGTACCCCTGCCCAGGATCGTAGAGGCGGCCGCAAACCAGTGTCCCGCACCCGCCTGTAGGTCCTGGACGGTGCGGTGCGGGTGGGGGCCGAGTGGTTCCTGTCGTGTGGTTTTTCCCGAGTGGTTCTTGCCGCTTCCCGGGCGGGCCGGGACGGGCCGGGGCGGCCCCGGTCGCCTGCCGGGGCTCCGGGGCTCCGGGGCTCCGGGGAGTCCCGGGGGGAGCGGGGAAGACCGGGGAGGGCCGGGAGTTCCGGGCGGCCCCGAGGCCGGCCCCCGGGGAGGAAAGGGATGTGAACCCACCCCTCGCGACGTGCTAATGTTCTGGGTGTCGGAAGGCGCCGGGCCCGAAAGGGAGCCGGAGCCGGAGGACATACCCAATGCGCGGGTGGCGGAATAGGCAGACGCGCTGGATTCAGGTTCCAGTGCCCGCAAGGGCGTGGGGGTTCAACTCCCCCCTCGCGCACCGGCCGAGAGCCCTCACAGGTGGCAAGACCCCTGTGGGGGCTTTCGCATGTGCGGGTGCAGGTGTGGGTGTGGGTGCGTGCGCGCGGGCCGCAGGTGCGTGCCGCGCACGTCTCGGTATGTGTGGCGTACGTCTCAGGTGAGTGGCACGGGCGTCGTGGATGTGCGTGGCGCATGTCTCGGGGCGCGGTGCGGGCGTCGTGGATGTGCGTGGCGTACATCTCGGGTGAGGTCTGTCACATTCTGTCGCGGGCGGGGCGTCCGCGTGCGCGGCAGTGAGGTTGTCCACAAGCGCGGGGTTGTCCACAGGATCTGACGCGTCCGGTCCGCCGGCTGTACCTTCGGCACGAGTTGATGTTCGTGCGGTTGCGGGGGAGGCGGTCGAGGTGACCGGGACGGAAGACACCGGAGGAACGGCGGCGACGGCGGCACGGCGGCTGCCGCGGGTGCGGGGCTTCGCCGAGTGGCCGCCGCAGGGCTCACCCAAGCAGGAGGGCAAGGCGCTGCGCCGCAGCGTGCCGCGCCGCGCCCACGCCACCCTCGACCCGGACGCCTCCCGCCCCGACGCCGTCACCGCCGTGGAGGAGTCCAACCGCGGCCGCATCCCCGACCTCGTCCCCCTCCGCGTCGGCCGGATGGCGGCCACCCCGTTCGCGTTCCTGCGCGGCTCCGCCGGTCTCATGGCGTACGACCTCGCGCGCACCCCCATGACCCGCATCCGCGCCCAGATCTGCGGCGACGCCCACGCCGGCAACTTCGGCCTCTACGGCGACGCCCGCGGCCGCCTGGTCATCGACCTCAACGACTTCGACGAGACCGTCCTCGGCCCCTGGGAATGGGACCTCAAGAGGCTCGCCGCCTCCCTCGTGCTCGCCGGGCGGGAAGTGGGCGCCGACGAGGACACGTGCCGCGAGGCCGCCCGCGACGCGGCCGGCGCCTACCGGCGCACCATGCGGTTCCTGGCCAAACTGCCGGTGCTGGACGCGTGGAACGCCATCGCCGACGAGGAACTCGTCTCCCACACCGACGCCCACGACCTCCTCGGCACCCTCGAACGGGTCTCGGAGAAGGCCCGCGCCAACACCAGCGGACGCTTCGCCGCCAAATCCACCGAACCGACGAAGGAGGGCGGGCGCCGCTTCGTCGACGCCCCGCCGGTGCTGCGCCGCATACCCGAGGCCGAGTCCGCGGCCGTGGCGGCGGCCCTGGAGGGCTACGCGGACACCGTCGCGGAGGACCTGCTGCCGCTGCTGGCCCGGTACGCGGTGCACGACGTGGCGTTCCGGGTGGTCGGCACCGGCAGCGTGGGCACGCGCTCCTACGTCGTGCTGCTCCTGGACCACCGGGGCGAACCGCTGGTGCTCCAGGTCAAGGAGGCCCGCCCCTCGGCGCTGGTGCCGCACCTGGTCACCGCCGGCTTCGACGTGCCCGACGTGGACCACGAAGGGCGGCGGATCGTCCTCGGGCAGAAGCGCATGCAGGTCGTCAGCGACATCCTGCTCGGGTGGACCTCGGTCGACGGACGGCCCTACCAGGTACGGCAGTTCCGCAACCGCAAGGGCAGCGTCGACCCGGCCGCCCTCTCCGCCGACCAGCTCGACGACTACGGCCGGATGACCGGCGCCCTCCTCGCCCGCGCCCACGCCCACAGCGCCGACCCCCGTCTCATCGCCGGCTACTGCGGCAAGAGCGACGAACTCGACGACGCCATCGCCGCGTTCGCCGTCGCCTACGCCGACCGGACCGAGGCCGACCACGCCGACCTGGTGGCGGCGGTGCGGGTGGGGAGGATCGCGGCGGAGACGGGGGTTTGACAGGGGCTGACGGAGTCTGACGGGGGCCGACGGGGTCTGACGGGCCGTCCCACCTGTCCTGTCCGGTGTCCTGCTGGTGCGCTGCCGATGTGCTGCCGGTGTACTGCCTCGCCCCGGACCGCAGGGGCCGTCCCGGGGGCGTGACGGAGCCTCTGCCCGTCGTCCCCGCGCGGTACGGGCCGGCGGCCTTTCGGATCAGCAGTGGCCACTCCCCGAAGCCGTCGCCCCGTCCGGTGGGCCCGTCGGTGACGTGGGCGCCTGCGGGGCGGGCGGGGCGGACGAAGCGTCGTCGTCCAGGTCGCCGTCGTCCAGGTCGCCGTCGTCCAGGTCGCCGTCGTCCAGGTCGCCGCGGAGGGCGGCGCGGACGAAGGCCGCCGTGGAGGCCAGGAGGAGCAGCGCGAGCGGCCCCCAGATCGCCGGAATCGCCCACATCGGCCAGTCGTTGGCCGCCTGCGCCCAGAGCGTCAGGATGGCTGCGGCGGCCATGCCGACGCCGTGCCACCGCACTGCGGCCGCCGCTGCCGCGTGACGACGGTCACCCGGCGCGAAGAGGGGCCACAGCCCTCCCACGAGGGCCGCCAGGCCGAACGAGACACAGGCGAGCGCGCCACCCAGGCGGTCCTCGGGCCACTCCACAGGCCCGAAGGACGTCTGCTGCCGCCGTCCGGCGGAATCCCGCACCTCGACCACCTGCCCGTGCCAGATCAGGCCGACGACCCGGTCGCCCGGCTCCATCCGCGACACCACCGGATCGATCTGCCGGAACGTCACCTCCCACGGCTTGCCGGACGGCGGCGACAGCTCCGCTTCCGGCGACTCGCCCCTCTCACCGCGGTGCGGGTCGGCCTTCCGAACGGTGAACTCCTGCTCCCACAGGCACCCCGACGCCCTCACCGGGACGGAGGAGCACACCGGCGCGGCACGAAACGCCCGCTCCCGCTCCAGCGCTCCGCGAACCTCGAAGGCCGTCGCCGTCCCGAAGACGAGAGCCACGACGGCGATCAGCAGCCATGCCCCGGTCCATACCACCGCGTGCCCCGCCGCCCTCACCACGCCCCCTCGCCCCCGCCGGGCATCCCCCGCGCACATGTCCCTCACGCCCATTCGAGCATGCGGGCCGATGACTGCCCAGACCCGCTACCGACAGCGGGCGGCCCACCGGACTCACCGGGCCGAGGCAACGAGTGGACGAGCGGGGCCCGGCGCGGTGACAGCGGCAAGTCGAGGTCGGCGTTCCGGTCGTGGCCTACGCTGGTCGGGTGACGACCCCGGAAGCTGAGCAGGGCAGTGGTGTCGCCGGCGGGGCGTCGGCGGCACCCGGTGGTGCGGCGCGCCCCGAGGAGCGGCTGGAGCAGGCCGTACGGGCAGCCGAGCAGGCACTGATCGAGTACGAGATCGCGGTGGAGACGTTCCGCGTCGAGGTCGAGAACTTCTCCCGGCTGCACGAGCAGCGGCTCGGCCCGCTCTACGCCCGCCTGGACGAGCTGGAGGCGCAGATCGCCGAGGCCCGGGCCGCCCGCACCGGCGACCCCGAGGACGTGCGCCGCGCGGAGGAGGCGCGGGCCCGGGTGGCGCCGATCGCGGGCGTCGAGGAGCTGCTGCACGGCTGGATGGACGGCATGGGGCTGTTTCCGGAGGCGGCCGCGATGCTCACGGAGCAGCCGGTGCGGCCCCCGCAGCGGGTGCGCCCCAGCGAGGAGGCCCGCAAGCTCTACCGCGAACTGGCCCGCAAGGCCCACCCCGACCTCGCGCAGGAGGATGAGGAGCGCAAGCGGCGGGAGGAGTTCATCACCCGGGTCAACGCCGCCTACGCCCGCGGTGACGAGGACGCGCTGCGGGAGCTGGCCGAGGAGTGGGCCGCCGGGCCCAAGCCCGCCGATCAGGGGCCGAGCCGCAGCGAGGAGCTGTACGCCCGCCTCGAATGGCTCGCCCAGCGCAAGGAGATGCTCACCCAGGTCGCCAAGGAACTCGAGGACGGCGCCATCGCCGCGATGCTCCGGCTGGCCCCGGACGACCCCGACGGCCTCCTGGACGAGATCGCCGAGCAACTGCGCGGCGACATCGCCCGGCGGGAGGCGGAACTCGCGGCGCTGCTGGGAGAGGGCTGAGGGGCGTCCGACGGCCGGTTCCGGTGCCCGTGGGCCGACGGCGGCCGGGGACGGTGTTCTTCGGGTAGCGTCGGGGCCATGCATGACGGAGCTGGAATCCCTACGGTCGAGGTCACGGACGTCAAGGACGGCGACTTCCTGCTGGACGTCCGGGAGGACGACGAGTGGGAGGCGGGCCATGCCGAGGGGGCGCTGCACATCCCCATGAGCGACTTCGTGGCCCGGTACGGAGAGCTGACCGAGGCGGCGCCGCAGGACGGCCGGATCCATGTGATCTGCCGTTCCGGCGGGCGTTCGGCTCAGGTCACGATGTATCTGGTCCAGCAGGGCTTCGACGCGGTGAACGTCGACGGCGGCATGCAGGTGTGGGCCGCGTCGGGGCGGCCGGTGGTGAACGACAAGGGTGAGCCCGGGTACGTCCTCTGACCTCCGGCTCCTTCGATCCCTCCGGCCCCGCCGGAGGCATTCGGGCGGCTGCGGGCCGGCGCCGGGCCGGCGCCGGGCCGGGCAGCGGCGAACAGTGAGCCGGTCCGGCGGTCACGGCCGGTCCGGTGGCCGCGGTCGGCCCGGTGGTCATGGTCGGCCCGGTGGTCATGGTCGGCCCGGCCGGGGACGGCGCGGCCCCGGCCGGGGTGGGTGTGCTGGTCGGGATGCGGTCGGCCGGCCGGTGGGTCGACCGGCCGCCGGTCAGCGGTCGAAGTCCAGTTCCACCGTTTCCGTCAGTGGGTGGGACTGGCAGGCCAGGACGTATCCGGCCGCCGTCTCCTCCGGTTCCAGGGCGAAGTTGCGGTCCATGCGGACCTCGCCGGAGACCAGGAAGGCGCGGCACGTTCCGCACACGCCGCCCTTGCAGGCGTAGGGCGCGTCCGGTCGGTTGCGCAGCACCGTCTCCAGGAGCGTCTCGCCCTCCTGCACCGGCCAGGTGCCGCCGCGGCCGTCGAGCCGGGCGGTGACCGTGCTGTGCGAGGGGGCCTGCCGGCCGGGGGCGCCGGGGGCGGGGCCGCCGGCGTCGACGTGGAAGATCTCCTCGTGCACCCTGGCCCGGGGCACCCCGAGGCCGCGCAGGGCCCGTTCGGCTTCCTGGACCAGTCCGAACGGTCCGCACAGGAACCATCCCGCGACCTGCTCCACCGGCACCAGCGTCGGCAGCAGCGCGGTGAGCCGCTCCTGGTCCAGCCGCCCGGAGGGCAGGCCCGCCTGCTGTTCCTCCCGGGACAGCACCGTCACCAGCTGCAGCCGGTCCGGGTAGCGGTCCTTCAGGTCGGCGACCTCCTCCAGGAACATCGTCGAGGCGGTAGTCCGGTCACTGCGTATGAGGCAGAACCGCGCCCGCGGCTCGCGCGCCAGCAGCGTCGCCATGACGGACAGCACGGGCGTGATGCCGCTGCCGCCGACGACCGCCGCGTACAGGCCGGGTGCCGGTTCGAGCGTGAAGCGGCCGGCCGGGGTCATCACCTCCAGTTCGTCCCCGACGTTGATCTCCTTCAGCGCGTATGTGGAGAACGCGCCGCCCTCCACCAGCCGCACCCCGACCCGCAGGGTGTCGGGGCCTTCGCCGTGCTCCGGGGCGGGGGAGCAGATCGAGTAGGTGCGGCGTATCTCGGTGCCGTCGACCGTCCGCCGCAGAGCGAGGTGCTGGCCCGGCGTGAACCGGTACTCGTCGCGCAGCTCGGGCGGGACGGTGAAGGTGAGGGCGACGGAGTCGTCGGTGAGCCGGTCGACCGCGGACACCGTGAGCCGGTGGAAGCGGGCCATCACACCTCCTTGAAGTGGTCGAACGGCTCCCGGCAGGACAGGCAGCGCCGCAGCGCCTTGCACGCGGTGGAGGAGAACCGGCTCAGCAGCTCCGTGTCGGGCGAGCCGCAGTGCGGGCAGCGGACGGGGTCCGGTTCGGTCCGGGGAGGGTCCTGCGGGCCGGTGAGCGTGCGGGTGGGGCCGAGGGGCACCGGGACCGGTCCGCTCTGTGTGCGCGTGCGCGGCGGGGCTATGCCGAACTCCCGCAGTTTGCGGCGGCCTTCGTCGGTGATGTCCTGCGTCGACCAGGCGGGGCTGAGCACGGTGCGCACGGTGACCTCGCGCATGCCGTGGTCGCGCAGCACCCGTTCGATGTCCAGGGACATCGCCTCCAGCGCCGGGCAGGCGGTGTACGTCGGGGTCAGCTCGACCTCGACGGCGTCCTCGCCGCGCAGCCGCACCGACCGCAGCACGCCGAGCTCCTCCAGGGTGAGCACCGGCAGTTCGGGGTCGGGCACCGAGCCGGCCAGGCGCCGCAGTTCCTCCTCCAGCGGTGTCGTGGTGGTCACCATGTCGCCCCCGGGTGGCTGCGGTGCAGGTGCTGCATCTCGGCGAGCATGCGACCGAACGGCTCGGTGTGCACCCCCTGCCGTCCGGCGCCCGCCGCCCAGGGCGCGCTGCGCGGCCCCTCGGGCAGGGTGAGGGTGGCCCGGCGCAGCACGTCTTCGAGGGACTCCAGCCAGGCCGCTTCCAGGCCGGTCCAGTCCACGCTGTCCAGGCCGGCCACCGGCTGGAACATCTCGCCGGTGAACCGCCACAGGGCCTCGCAGGCCCGCTGCATCCGCTCGTGGCTGGCCTGTGTGCCGTCGCCCAGCCGCAGCGTCCACTGCTCGGCGTGGTCGCGGTGGTAGGCGGTCTCCTTGACGGCCTTCGCCGCGAGCGGGGCGAACGGGCCGTCACCGGCGGCCAGTTGGCCGTACAGCAGGTGCTGGTAGACGGAGAAGTACAGCTGGCGGGCGATGGTGTGGGCGAAGTCGCCGTTGGGCTGCTCCACCAGTTGCAGGTTGGTGAAGGCGCGCTCCTCGCGCAGGTAGGCCAGCTCGTCCTCGTCGCCCACCATCGACAGCAGCACCCGGGCCTGGCCCAGCAGGTCCAGCGCGATGTTGGTGAGGGCGACCTCCTCCTCCAGCACGGGCGCGTGGCCGATCCACTCCCCCAGGCGGTGGGAGAGCACCAGGGCGTCGTCGCCGAGGGCGAGCGCGGCGGCCGCGGGGACATCGGTCTCCCGCGAAACCGTCGTCAAGGAGGTCCGGGTGTCGGCCGGTTGGGCGGTCACAGGTGCTTCACCCCCTCCGGGATCTCGTAGAACGTCGGGTGGCGGTAGGGCTTGTCGGCGGCCGGCTCGAAGAAGGGGTCCTTCTCGTCCGGGGAAGAGGCGGTGATCGCCGCGGACGGCACCACCCAGATGGACACGCCCTCGCCGCGCCGGGTGTACAGGTCGCGCGCGTTGCGCAGCGCCATCTCGGCGTCCGGGGCGTGCAGGCTGCCGGCATGGGTGTGGGACAGGCCGCGCCGGGAGCGCACGAAGACCTCCCACAGGGGCCAGTCGGCGGTCGTCATCCTCGCCTCGCTTCCTTGTCGTGCGTGTGCTTGGCGGCGTAGGCGGCGGCCGCCTCCCGCACCCAGGCACCCTCGTCGTGCGCCCGGCGGCGCTGGGCCATCCGCTGCTCGTTGCACGGACCGTTGCCCTTGATGACCTGCCAGAACTCGTCCCAGTCGATGGGGCCGAAGTCGTAGTGGCCCCGCTCCTCGTTCCACTTCAGGTCCGGGTCGGGGAGCGTCAGGCCCAGGGACTCGGCCTGGGGGACGCAGATGTCGACGAAACGCTGGCGCAGCTCGTCGTTGGAGTGCCGCTTGATCTTCCAGGCCATCGACTGGGCGGAGTGCTCGGACTCGTCGTCGGGCGGGCCGAACATCATCAGCGACGGCCACCACCAGCGGTTCACCGCGTCCTGCGCCATGGCGTGCTGCTCGGGGGTGCCGCGGCTGAGGGCGAGCAGCAGCTCGTAGCCCTGCCGCTGGTGGAAGGACTCCTCCTTGCAGATGCGGACCATCGCGCGCGCGTACGGGCCGTAGGAGCAGCGGCACAGCGGGACCTGGTTGGTGATCGCGGCGCCGTCCACCAGCCAGCCGATGGCGCCGACGTCCGCCCAGGTCAGCGTGGGGTAGTTGAAGATCGACGAGTACTTCTGGCGGCCGCTGTGCAGCTTGTCGAGCAGCTCGTCGCGGCTCACGCCGAGCGTCTCGGCCGCGCTGTACAGGTACAGGCCGTGGCCGGCCTCGTCCTGGACCTTGGCCATCAGGATGGCCTTGCGGCGCAGCGACGGCGCGCGCGTGATCCAGTTGGCCTCCGGCTGCATACCGATGATCTCGGAGTGGGCGTGCTGGGCGATCTGGCGGATCAGGGTCGCGCGGTAGGCGTCGGGCATCCAGTCGCGCGGCTCGATGCGCTCGTCGGCGGCGATCGCCGCGTCGAAGGCGCGCTGGTGGGCATCGGTGTCCGGGGCGCCGCCCCGGGCGTCGTGCGCCGGTGTGCGGGCCGTGTGCTGCGCGGCTGCTGTCGCCATGCGGTCTCCCTCGACCTCGACTCTTCCTGCTCGTCTTGCTCGGCTCTTCCTGCTCCCGACCGATCGTTCGGTCCGTGCGATTCCATGGTGTGGGCAGGGCCACGAGGTGTCAACCACTGTGGGCGGCGCACGGGGTTACCTGTGGAAAACCCGGATGACCGGCCTGCTCGTCCTCGTGGAGGGGCCGTGGGAGCACTCGGCGGAAGCCGGGTGTCCGGCCGGGG
Organism: Streptomyces echinoruber; assembly: GCF_014651135.1. GTDB lineage: Bacteria > Actinomycetota > Actinomycetes > Streptomycetales > Streptomycetaceae > Streptomyces > Streptomyces echinoruber. Next base: position 283,083 of record NZ_BMWH01000005.1, on the reverse strand, counting down.
GTGTGCCCGGCGGGCGGGCATGAGTACCGTTCCCGTGCGACCGCCGGGCCGACGAGACGCGCCGGCGGCCGGACACCCGGCTTCCGCCGCGCCCCGGGCCCGGCGGACCGGGGCGGACAGGGCCGGAACCGGAACGGTGCGGAAACAGGGCGGAAACGGGGCGGAAACGGGGCGCAATGGACGCGTACGACGAAGAGCCGAACGCTCCCCGCGGAGTGCAACCGCCGCCTGCCCTCCCCGAACCCCAAACGTCCCGGTCCGCGCGGCCGGCCGGAACCCATGACCCGCAGGCGCCGGACCGCCCGGCCGCACCGCACCACCCCACCGCCCCGGCTGCCTCGACAGCCCCCACCGCCCCAACAGCCCCGACAGCCCCGGCCGAACCGCCCCGGCCGGCCGGTCTCGCCGCGCTTCCCCTGCCTCACCGGATCGGCGCGGTCGCCTTCCTCGCCGTCGTCGCGGTCGCCGTCTGTACGCACCTGGGCATGGTGTTTCTGCACGTGGCGCCGCCCAACACGGTCACCGCGCGGCACGGCGGGGCCGTGAACGAGTGGATCTACCCGGAGTTCGAGCAGAACTGGAAGCTGTTCGCGCCGAATCCGCTGCAGCAGGACATAGCGGTCCAGGCGCGCGCCGAGGTGCGCACGCCGGACGGCGGCAGGCACACCACCGGCTGGTACGACCTGTCCGCGCAGGACGGCCGGGCCATTCGCGGCAATCCGCTGCCCAGCCACACGCAGCAGAACGAACTGCGCCGCGCCTGGGACTTCTTCGTCGCCGCGCACGACGGCGCCGGCCGCCCGGTGGGCCTGCGGGGGGCGCTGGCGGAGCAGTACCTGCGGCGGATCGTGGTGCTGCGGCTGGAGCGCGCGCACGCGCCCGGTCCCGGCGGCACCGTCGAGCGCGTCCAGGTCCGCGCGCGCACCACCAACGTGCCGCCGCCGAAGTGGAGCAGGGAGAAGGTGTCCACGGCGCCCGTGCTGCGCGCGCTGCCCTGGTGGCCGGTGCCGTCCGCCGAGGCCGAGGGGGGCGTGCGGTGAACCGCTTCGTCCCCGAGCCGTCCCCCGAGCCGTCTCCGGCGTCCTCCTCGGCGCCTCCCGAGCCGTCCCAGGCGCCTTCCCCAGCGCCCCCCGAGCCGTCCCAGGCGCCTTCCCCAGCGCCCCCCGAGCCGTCCCAGGCGCCTTCTCCGGCGCCTCCCGAGCCGTCCCAGGCGCCCTCCCCCGCGCCGCGCGCCGCCGTCGGCCGCCGTGCCCTTCGAAGCCTCGCCCGCGGCGTCACCCGGGTCACCGACGCCGCCCTGGGCCCGTACCAGACCGCCGCCGTCCGCATCGGCTTCGCCGCGACCTGGCTGCTGTTCCTGCTGCGGGAGTTCCCGCACCGCCAGGAGCTGTACGGGCCCGACGGGCCGTGGAGCTGGGACCTCGCCCGGCAACTGGTCACCGACAACGGCGCCTTCACGGTGCTGATGTGGTCCAGGAGCCAGATGTGGTTCGAGGCGGTGTACGCCCTCACCGCCGCCGTGAGCCTGTTGCTGCTGCTGGGCTGGCGCACCCGCACGATGTCCGTGCTGTTCATGGTCGGGGTGCTGTCGCTGCAGAACCACAGCGTCCTGATGGGCGACGGCGGGGACAACGTCCTGCACCTGATGTCCCTGTACCTGGTCTTCACGCGCTGCGGGCAGGTGTGGTCGCTGGACGCGCGGCGGGCCCGGCGGGCGCGGGCGGTCCGTGCGCACGGGGCCCGCGCGGGCGATGCGGCCGGCCCGCTGCTGTGGGGCGTGCTGGGGTGCGTGCTGGCCGCGGTGACGGTGGGCGGACGGTTCGGCACGGCGGAGTGGACCGTGCCCGCGCTGCTGTGGGCGGTGTGGCTCGCGCAGGCGGTGTGGTGGGCGGCCGGGCGCCGGGAGCGGACGTGGCGGCTGCGGGTGCTGCTGGACGTCGTCGGCAACGTGCTGCACAACGGCGCCCTGCTGGTGATCATGGCGGAGGCGTGCCTCGTCTACGCCACGGCCGGCTGGTACAAGATCCAGGGCTCGCGCTGGCAGGACGGCACCGCCGTCTACTACCCGCTGCACCTCGGTTACTTCTCGCCCTGGCCGGGCCTGGCCGACCTGCTCTCCGCCAACGGCACCCTGGTGCTGCTGGTGACGTACGGGACGGTCCTGGCCCAGGTCGCCTTCCCGTTCACGCTGTTCAACCGGCGGGTGAAGAACGTGCTGCTGGCGGCGATGATCACGGAGCACGCCGCGATCGCCGTCGTGCTCGGCCTGCCGTTCTTCTCGCTGGCGATGATCACGGCGGACGCGGTGTTCCTGCCGACGTCGTTCCTCCGGTGTCTCGGCGGCCGGGCGGCCCGCGCGCGTGCCCGGCTGCTCTCCCGCACCGCCGCGCGCGGTGGCCGGGCGGCGCCGCCCGGCCGGGAGCGGGCGGACGGGGAGGCCGGCGAGACCACCGGCACGGTGCGCACGCGCGCGTAACGGGCGCCTCCGGAGCGCCGGCGCCGGAGGGAAACCACCGGCACGGTGCGCACGCGCGCAGGAGGTGCCCGCCGGAGGCGGTGGGCCCGCGCGTGGTGGGTGTCTTCGGGTGGTGGGCCTGCGTGCGTGGTGGGTGTCTTCGGGTGGTGGGCCTGCGTGCGTGGTGGGTGTCTTCGGGTGGTGGGCCTGCGTGCGTGGTGGGTGTCTTCGGGTGGTGGGCCCACGCGTAGTGGGCGTCTCCGGGCGGCGGGCCCGCGCACGTAGTGGGCGTCTCCGAGTGGTGGGTGCGTGCGCGCAGTGGGCGCCTCCGGGCGGTGCGCCCGCGCACGTAGGCTCGTCGGCATGACCGATCCCGTGACCGCCTGGCGCCGTCTCGCCGGCGGGTGCGTCCTGCTGGACGGCTTCCACGCCCTCAAGCACGCCCTGCGCTTCGGCGCCGAGGTGCCGGTCGCGGTCACCGCCGACCGGGCGGCCGCGCTCGCCCTCGCCGACGACCTCGCCCCCGACGTACGGGCCGCCCTGGACGCGCTGCTGGCGGAGGTGCCGTACGACGCCTACGCCTCCCTGGTGCCGCGCCCGCACCCCACCGCCGTGGCCGCCCTGGCCGTACGGCCCGCGCGTGAGGCCAACCTGCGGGCGCTGGCCCGTATGCCGCGCACCGCACCCGTGGTCGTCCTGGACCAGCCGCGCAACCTCGGCAACGCGGGTGCCGTGGTCCGGCTGGCCGCCGGGTTCGGGGCGACCGGCGTGGTCACCACCGGCCCCCTCGACCCCTGGCACCCCACCGTGGTGCGCGGCGGGGCGGGGCTGCACTTCGCGACCGCCGTGGAGCGGCTGGAAGTCGGCGAGCTGCCGCCGGGGCCGCTGTTCGCCCTCGACCCGGAGGGCGAGGACATCCGCGGGCTGAAACTGCCCGACGACGCCCTGCTCGCCTTCGGCTCCGAGCGCAGCGGCCTGTCCGCCGCGCTGCGCGCCCGGGCCGACCACCTGGTGGCGCTGCCGATGCGGCCGCAGGTCTCCAGCTACAACCTCGCCACCAGCGTGGCGATGGCGCTGTTCCACTGGAGCGCCGGCGGCGGCGCACCCGTCTGAGCCGGCCGCGCCGCCGCCGGTGCGCCCCGCGCGGCCGCTACGCCTCCCGGCGCACCTCGACCACGCGGAAGCGGTTGGCGACGAACGCGGCGTCCACCAGGGCCGCGTTGGCCGCCGGGTTGCCGCCGGAGCCGTGGAAGTCGGAGAAGGCGGCCGTCTGGTTCACGTACACCCCGCCGGTGAGGTTGAACGACAGCTGCGCGGCCTCCTCCAGGCACACCTCCTCGACGGCCCGCGCGACGTCCGGGGAGGTCGTGTACGCGCCGACCGTCATCGCGCCCTTCTCGCGGACCGTGCGGCGCAGCAGCTCCACCGCGTCGGAGGCGGAGTCGACGGCGACGGCGAAGGAGACCGGGCCGAAGCACTCGCTCATGTAGGCGGCCTCGGCGTCCGGCTTGGCCCCGTCCAGCTTGACGATCACCGGGGTGCGCACGACGGCGCCCGGGAACTCGGGGTTGGTGATCTCGCGGGAGGCCAGCGCGACCTCGCCGAGGCCGGCCGCCGCCTCCAGGCGGGCCTTGACGTCCGGGTTGACGATGGCGCCGAGCAGCGCGCACGCGCGCGCGTCGTCGCCGAGCAGCCCGTCGACGGCCCCGGCCAGGTCGGCGACCACCTCGTCGAAGGACTTGGGGCCCTGGTCGGTGGTGATGCCGTCCCGCGGGATCAGCAGGTTCTGCGGGGTGGTGCACATCTGGCCGCTGTACAGCGACAGCGAGAAGGCCAGGTTGGACAGCATCCCCCGGTAGTCGTCGGTGGACTCGACGACCACCGTGTTGACGCCCGCCTTCTCGGTGTAGACCTGCGCCTGGCGGGCGTGGGTCTCCAGCCAGTCGCCGAAGGCGGTGGAGCCGGTGTAGTCGATGATCCTGATCTCGGGGCGGACGGCGAGGGTCTTGGCGATGCCCTCGCCGGGGCGCTCGGCGGCCAGCGCCACCAGGTTGGGGTCGAAGCCGGCCTCGGCGAGCACCTCGCGGGCGATCTTGACGGTGAGGGCGAGCGGCAGCACCGCGCGCGGGTGCGGCTTGACCAGGACGGCGTTTCCGGTGGCCAGGGAGGCGAACAGGCCCGGGTAGCCGTTCCACGTCGGGAACGTGTTGCAGCCGATGACCAGGGCGATGCCGCGCGGGACGGCCGTGAAGCGCTTGGTGAGCTTCAGCGGGTCGCGCTTGCCCTGCGGCTTGGTCCACTCGGCTTCCTCGGGGGTGCGGATCTGCTCCGCGTACGCGTACGCCACCGCTTCCAGGCCGCGGTCCTGGGCGTGCGGGCCGCCCGCCTGGAACGCCATCATGAAGGCCTGGCCGGAGGTGTGCATCACCGCGTGCGCGAACTCGTGCGTGCGGTCGCTGATGCGCTTGAGGATCTCCAGGCACACCGCGGCGCGTGCCTCCGGGCCCGCGTCCCGCCAGGCCGGCTGGCCCGCCTTCATGGCCGGCAGCAGCACGTCGACGTCCGCGTGCGGGTACGTCACGCCGAGCTCGATGCCGTACGGGGAGACCTCGCCGCCCACCCAGTCGTCGGTGCCGGGCTGGCCGAGGTCGAGACGGGTGCCCAGCAGGGCGTCGAAGGCGGCCTTGCCCGCTGCCGCGTCCAGGCTGCCGTTCTCGCCGTAGGCCTTGGGGTGCTCCGGGTGCGGGGACCAGTACGCGCGGGTGCGGATCGCCTCCAGTGCCTGGCCGAGGGTGGGCCGGTGCTTCGCGATCAGCTCCTGCGCGGTCGGTTCGGCGGCCATGCGGGACCAACTCCTCGTCATCAAGAGCTCGGCGTCGAGCTCATGACCTGGGCGGAAACTGCCGTGCAGGGCTAGAGTAACCGAACGATCGGTCGGTTCAAGGGGGCCTGCCGCATCTGTGGAAAACCCCTTGCGGGAGGATCGCGCACATGACAGCACTCGACCTCAGCAGCCCCGTGGCCGTCGTCGGCACCGGCACCATGGGCCAGGGCATCGCCCAGGTCGCGCTGGTCGCGGGCCATCCGGTGCACCTCTACGACGCCGTACCCGGCCGCGCGCGGGAGGCGGCCGACGCGATCGCCGCGCGCCTGGCCCGGCTCGTCGAGAAGGAACGGCTCACCGCCGCCGACCGGGACGCCGCCCTCGCCCGCCTGCGCGCCGCGTCGGAGCTCGGCGAGCTCGCGGACTGCGCCCTGGTCGTGGAGGCCGTCGTGGAGCGGCTGGACATCAAGCAGGACCTGTTCCGCGAACTGGAGAAGGTGGTCGCCGACGGCTGCCTGCTGGCCACCAACACCTCCTCCCTGTCGGTGAGCGCCATCGGTGGCGCCCTCGCCCACCCGGGCCGCTTCGTGGGCCTGCACTTCTTCAACCCGGCGCCGCTGATGCCGCTGGTGGAGGTCGTCTCCGGGTTCGCCACCGACGTCGCGTCCGCCACACGCGCGTACGAGACCGCCCGCGCCTGGGGCAAGACCCCGGTCGCCTGCGCCGACACCCCCGGCTTCATCGTCAACCGCATCGCGCGGCCCTTCTACGCCGAGGCGTTCGCGGCGTACGAGTACCAGGCCGCCGACCCGGCGACCATCGACGCGATCCTGCGCGAGTGCGGCGGCTTCCGGATGGGCGCCTTCGAACTGACCGACCTGATCGGGCAGGACGTCAACGAGGCGGTCACGCACTCGGTGTGGCGGTCCTTCTTCCAGGACGTCCGCTTCACGCCCTCCCTCGCCCAGCGCCGCCTGGTCGAGGCCGGCCGCCTGGGCCGCAAGAGCGGCCGCGGCTGGTACGACTACGGCGACGGCGCCGAACGCCCCGAGCCGCACACCGCCGAGCCGGCCGAGCCGCCCGCCCACGTCGTCGCCGAGGGCGACCTGGGGCCCGCCGCGGAGGTGCTGGCGCTGATCCGCGAGGCGGGCATCCCGGTGCGCGAGGGGGAGCGCGACGAGGAGGACGAGGGCACCCGCCTGGTGCTGCCCGGCGGCGGCCACCTCGCCCTCGCCGACGGCCGCACCTCGGCCGAACTGCGCGACACCGTCTTCTTCGACCTCGCCCTGGACTACCGCAAGGCCACCCGCATCGCCCTGTCCGCCGCGCAGGACACCTCGCCGCAGACCCTGAAGGAGGCCGTCGGCCTCTTCCAGGCGCTCGGCAAGAAGGTCAGCGTCATCGGCGACGTCCCCGGCATGATCGTCGCCCGCACGGTCGCCCGGATCATCGACCTGGCGCACGACGCCGTGGCCCGGGGCGTGGCCACCGAGGAGGACGTCGACACCGCGATGCGCCTGGGCGTCAACTACCCGCTCGGGCCCTTCGAGTGGAGCCGCCGCCTCGGCCGCCGCTGGGCCTACGACCTCCTGGACGGTCTGCACCTGCGCGACCCGTGCGGGCGCTACGCTCCCTCTCTCGCGCTCTACCGGCACGCGTACGCCACCGACCAGGGGGAGGGCACCGCATGACCACCGCCAGGCGCGACACGTACACCCCCGAGACGCTGCTGTCCGTCGCCGTGCAGGTCTTCAACGAGCGCGGCTACGACGGCACCTCCATGGAGCACCTGTCCAAGGCGGCCGGCATCTCCAAGTCGTCGATCTACCACCACGTGGCGAGCAAGGAGGAGTTGCTGCGCCGCGCGGTCAGCCGGGCCCTGGACGGGCTGTTCGGCATCCTCGACGAGGAGCCCGCGCGCACGGGGCGGGCCGCCGAGCGCCTGGAGTACGTCGTACGGCGCATGGTGGAGGTCCTCATCGCCGAGCTGCCGTACGTCACGCTGCTGCTGCGGGTGCGCGGCAACACCGGCACCGAGCGGTGGGCGCTGCAGCGGCGGCGCGAGTTCGACCACCGGGTCGCCGAGCTGATGAAGGCGGCGGCCGCCGACGGGGACGTGCGCGGTGACGTGGAGGTGCGGCTGGCCACCCGGCTGGTCTTCGGGATGATCAACTCGATCGTGGAGTGGTACCGGCCCGACGGGCGCGGCATGGGCCGGCAGGAGGTCGCCGACGCCGTCGTGCAGCTGGCGTTCGCGGGCCTGCGCCGCCAGGACTGACAGGACTGGGCAGGACTGGGCAGGACTGGCAGGACTGGCAGGACTGACATACGTAGGAGCATCCTCCGCGCGTCAGGAGCATCCCCCGCGCATCGCCCCCGCGGCGGCTCAGGCGCTCCCCGCGCGGTCACTCCTGCGGCTTCGGCGTTCCCCGCCCGGGTCCCTCCTGCGGCTCCAGCTCCTCCTCCTCGAAGACCAGCAGCGTGCGGGTGCTGAGCACCTCGGGGATGGCCTGGAGCCGGGTGAGCACCAGCTCGCGCAGCGCCCGGTTGTCGGGCGTGTGCACCAGCAGCAGCACGTCGAAGTCGCCGCCCACCAGGGCGATGTGGGCGGCGCCGGGCAGCTGCCGCAGCTGCTCGCGCACGGTGCGCCAGGAGTTCTGCACGATCTTCAGCGTGATGTAGGCCGAGGTGCCCTGCCCGGCGCGCTCGTGGTCGACGCGGGCGCTGAAGCCGCGGATCACGCCGTCCTCGAGGAGGCGGTTGATGCGCGCGTAGGCGTTGGCGCGCGAGACGTGGACCCGCTCGGCGACCGACCGTATGGAGGCGCGGCCGTCCACCTGCAGGATGCGCAGGATGTCGTGGTCCACGGCGTCCAGGGAACGGGGCGGCGCGGGGGCCGTCGCATCGGGTCTGTCGGCCATTTGTTCAGATGCCATGTTCCCCCGCTTTCCCGGCATGGACGCACTGCGTCCATCTCAGGCTGTGGAGAACCGTTTGTCCACAGCCTTGGGCCACCTGTAGCCAGAATGTGCCGACGACCGAACAATCGGTTGGGAGGCGCATCACGGACGCTGCGCCTCCCAAGCCGCTCCCACGAGGAGGTGCCGTCATGACGGTCATGGAGCAGCGGGGCGCCTACCGCCCGTCCCCGCCGCCCGCCTGGCAGCCCCGTACGGATCCCACGCCTCTGCTGCCGGACACGACCCCCTACCGGGTGCTCGGCACGGAGGCGGCCGCCAAGGCCGATCCGGCGCTGCTGCGCCGCCTGTACGCCGAGCTGGTGCGCGGCCGGCGGTACAACGCGCAGGCGACGGCCCTCACCAAGCAGGGCCGCCTGGCCGTCTACCCCTCCAGCACCGGCCAGGAGGCCTGCGAGGTCGCCGCCGCCCTGGTCCTGCAGGAGCAGGACTGGCTCTTCCCCAGCTACCGGGACACGCTCGCCGCCGTGGCACGCGGAGTGGACCCCGTGCAGGCCCTCACCCTCCTGCGCGGCGACTGGCACACCGGTTACGACCCCCACGCCCACCGCGTCGCCCCCCTGTGCACCCCGCTGGCCACCCAGCTCCCGCACGCCGTGGGCCTCGCGCACGCCGCCCGCCTCAAGGGCGACGACGTGGTCGCCCTCGCCCTGGTCGGCGACGGCGGCACCAGCGAGGGCGACTTCCACGAGGCGCTGAACTTCGCGGCCGTCTGGCAGGCCCCGGTGGTCTTCCTGGTGCAGAACAACGGCTTCGCCATCTCCGTCCCGCTCGCCAAGCAGACCGCCGCGCCCTCCCTCGCCCACAAGGCGGTCGGCTACGGCATGCCCGGCCGCCTGGTCGACGGCAACGACGCGGCGGCCGTGCACGAGGTCCTCGCCGACGCCGTGGCCCGTGCACGCGCGGGCGGCGGCCCCACCCTGGTGGAGGCGATCACCTACCGCCTCGACGCCCACACCAACGCCGACGACGCCACCCGCTACCGCGAGGACGCCGAGGTCGAGACCTGGCGCGAGCACGACCCGATCCTGCTGCTGGAGCGGGAGCTGACCGCGCGCGGCCTGATCGACGAGGACGGCATCCGCGCCGCCCGCGACGACGCCGAGGCCTTCGCCGCCGACCTGCGCACCCGCATGAACCAGGACCCGCACCTCGACCCCATGGACCTCTTCGCCCACGTCTACGCCGAACCGACCCCCCAGCTGCGCGAGCAGCAGGCCCTGCTGCGGGCCGAGCTCGAGGCCGAGGCCGAGCTGGCCGCGGAGCCGGAGGGGGGTGCCCGATGACCACCGTCGCGGTCAAGCCCGCCACCATGGCGCAGGCGCTCACGCGCGCGCTGCGCGACGCGCTGGCCGCCGACCCGGACGTGCACGTGCTGGGCGAGGACGTCGGCACCCTCGGCGGTGTCTTCCGCATCACCGACGGCCTGGCCAAGGAGTTCGGCGACCACCGGTGCACGGACACCCCGCTGGCCGAGGCCGGCATCCTCGGCACCGCCGTCGGCATGGCGATGTACGGGCTCAGGCCGGTGGTGGAGATGCAGTTCGACGCGTTCGCCTACCCCGCGTTCGAGCAGCTCGTCAGCCACGTCTGCCGCATGCGCAACCGCACCCGCGGGACCATGCCCCTGCCGATCACCATCCGCGTCCCCTACGGCGGCGGCATCGGCGGTGTCGAGCACCACAGCGACTCCTCCGAGGCGTACTACATGGCCACCCCCGGGCTGCACGTCGTCACGCCCGCCACCGTGGCCGACGCCTACGGCCTGCTGCGCCAGGCCATCGCCTCCGACGACCCGGTCGTCTTCCTGGAGCCCAAGCGGCTGTACTGGTCCAAGGACGCCTGGAACCCGGACGACCCGCCGGCCGTTGAGCCGATAGGCCGCGCGGTGGTGCGGCGCTCCGGGCGGAGCGCCACCCTCATCACCTACGGCCCGTCCCTTCCCGTCTGCCTCGAAGCCGCCGAGGCGGCCCGGGAGGAGGGCTGGGATCTGGAAGTCGTCGACCTGCGCTCCCTGGTGCCGTTCGACGACGAGACGGTCTGCGCGTCCGTCCGGCGCACCGGACGCGCGGTCGTCGTGCACGAGTCGGGCGGGTTCGGCGGCCCGGGAGGAGAGATCGCCGCGCGTGTCACCGAGCGCTGCTTCCACTACCTGGAGGCGCCGGTGCTGCGGGTGGCGGGATTCGACGTCCCCTATCCGCCGCCGATGCTGGAGCGCTACCACCTGCCCGGCGTGGACCGCATCCTGGACGCCGTGGGGCGTCTGCAATGGGAGGCCGAGCGCTGATGGCACAGGTGCTGGAGTTCAGGCTCCCCGACCTCGGGGAGGGCCTGACGGAGGCGGAGATCGTCCGCTGGCTGGTCGAGGTCGGCGACGTCGTCACCGTCGACCAGCCGGTCGTCGAGGTCGAGACGGCCAAGGCGATGGTGGAGGTGCCCTGCCCCTACGGCGGCGTGGTCACCGCCCGCTTCGGCGAGGAGGGCACGGAGCTGCCCGTCGGGGCGCCGCTGCTGACCGTCGCCGTCGGCGAGACGGCCTCCGGCGACACTCCCGGAGACGGTGACCGCGACGGCGCCCGCACCGACGGCGGCACCGGCAGTGGTGGCACCGGCAGTGGTGGCACCGGCAGTGGCGGTACCGGTAGCGGTGGCGGCCGGACCGAGGGCTCGGGCAACGTCCTCGTCGGCTACGGCACGGGCGCGCCCCCGGCCCGGCGGCGCCGTGTGCGGCCGAACCCGCTGGTGCCAGGCGCGGCGAACGGCACGCCGGACGCGCGGACGACGCCCGGGGAGACGCCCGGGGAGACGCCCGGAAGGAACGGATCGGCGGGGCGGACCGCGCCGGCCGCGGAACACGCCGCCGCCAACGGGGCGTCCGTCTCCCCCGCGGCCGGGACGGGCACCGGCCAGACCCTCGCGACCGGCACGGCCGAAACCGGCGCGACCGGTGCGGGCACCCGTGCCGCGAGCCCCCGTACGCCCACCACCGGCACCGTTCCCGCCCACCGGCCCGCCCGGACCCGCGCCCACGCCGGGCCGTCCCCGGTCGTCGGCGCCTCCCGGCAGGACGACGGGCGCGACGGCGACGGCCCCGTGGCCGTCATCTCCCCGCTCGTGCGCCGGCTCGCCCGGGAGCACGGCGTGGACCTGCGGCAACTGTCCGGTTCGGGGCCCGACGGGCTGATCCTGCGAGCGGACGTCGAGGACGTCCTGCGCGCCAACGCGGCCCGCAACCGCACCGCGGCCCCCTCGGCGGCCGGCACCGCCGCCACCGGCGCCGCCCGCCCGGAGGGCGCGGCCGCGCCCGAGGCCGGTCACCACATCGCCGCCTCCGCCACCCGCATCCCCCTCAGGGGCGTACGCGGAGCCGTGGCCGACAAGCTCTCCCGCAGCCGCCGCGAGATACCCGACGCGACCTGCTGGGTGGACGCCGACGCGACCGAGCTGATGCGGGCGCGGCAGGCCATGAACGCGGCCGGCGGTCCGAAGATCTCCCTGCTCGCCCTACTGGCCCGCATCTGCACCGCCGCCCTGGCCCGCTTCCCCGAGCTCAACGCCACCGTCGACGTCGAGGCCCGGGAGATCGTGCGCCTGCCCGAGGTGCACCTGGGCTTCGCCGCGCAGACCGAGCGCGGCCTGGTCGTGCCGGTCGTCAAGGACGCGCACACCCGGGACGCCGAGTCGCTGACCGCCGAGTTCGCCCGCCTCACCGAGGCGGCACGGGCCGGCACGCTCAGCCCCGCGGACCTCACCGGCGGCACGTTCACGCTGAACAACTACGGCGTGTTCGGCGTCGACGGCTCCACGCCGATCCTCAACCACCCCGAGGCCGCGATGCTCGGCGTCGGCCGCATCACCCCCAAGCCGTGGGTCCACCAGGGGGAACTGGCCGTCCGGCAGGTCGTCCAGCTCTCCCTCACCTTCGACCACCGGGTGTGCGACGGCGGCACGGCGGGCGGCTTCCTGCGGTACGTCGCGGACTGCGTGGAACAGCCGGCGGTGCTGCTGCGCACGCTCTGAGCACGCTCTGAGCACGCTCTGACCGGGCGCCGGGCGCCGGGCACCAAGTACCAGGCACCCCAAGTACCAGGCACTCCGGCACCCTCGTGGACGGGCACGGGGAACACTGGGCGCACCGTGAGAGGCGCCGGGAGCGTCCGGCGCCCCGCTGCGCGGGGGCCTGGCATTCCCCGCGGTCGCCCGGCCCCGCATACTCGGGGGGTGACCGCCGAGACACCCACCGAGCCAGTCGCCGCAGGCCCGTACGACGCCGTCGTGCTCGCCGGCGGTGCCGCGCGGCGGCTCGGCGGGGCCGACAAGCCCGGGATGCGGGTGGGCGGGCGCGCACTGCTGGACCGGGTGCTCGACGCGTCCGCCGGCGCCCGCAGCACGGTGGTGGTGGCCGACCCCCGCCCCACCGCGCGGCCGGTGCTGTGGACACGGGAGGACCCGCCGGGCGCCGGGCCGCTCGCCGCCCTCGCCGCCGGCCTGCGGCACACCACGGCGGAGTGCGTCGTCGTGCTCTCCGCCGACCTGCCGTTCCTGCGCGAGCGGACGGTGGGCAGCCTCACCGCCGCCCTCGCCGCGAGCGGCGCGGACGGCGCGTTGCTCACCGACGCCGACGGGCGCGACCAGCCGCTCGTCGCCGCCTACCGCACGTCCGCGCTGCACCGTGCCCTCACCCGCCTCACCCGGGAGCACACCGGTCTGGCCGGACTGCCGCTGCGCCGGCTGACCGCCGGGCTGCGGCTCACCCGCGTCCCCGACGCCGTCGCCTCCTTCGACTGCGACACCTGGGACGACATCGCGACGGCCCGAGCACGGATCAGGGAGCATGGGCACGTGTTGGACGAATGGATTTCCGCAGTCAAGGACGAGCTGGGCATCGACCTGGAGGTCGACACCGGCGTCCTGCTCGACCTCGCCCGCGACGCCGCGCACGGCGTGGCCCGGCCCGCGGCGCCCCTGACCACGTTCCTCGTCGGCTACGCGGCCGCCCGGCACGGCGGCGCGGGCCCGGAGGCGGTCGCCGAGGCGGCCCACAAGGCCGCAGCCCTGGCCCGGCGCTGGGCCGAGGAGACGACCGAGGAGGCCGGGGAGATGGGGAAGACGGGAAAGGAGGGGAAGAAGGGGAAGGAAGGGAAAGCGGAAGACGCCGAACAGGCCGCCCCAGCCGCCCCGGGCGGTCAGGCGGCAGCGACCGGCGGCACGGCAGCGCCCGGTGACGTGGCAGCGCCCGGTGGTGCGGACCGGGCCACCGCCGCCCCCGACCCGGGAACCGCGCCCCGTCCCGGCACCGCCCCGGACGCCGGATGACCCCCCGCGGCATCCGCGACGGCGAGACCACCGCCGACGACCTGGACGTCGAGGAGGTGCTCGCTCTCGTGAACGAGGACCACGCCCGCGCGCCCGGCACCCCCGCACCCGGGGACGGGCCCGCACGCCCCGACCGCACCCCGCCCGGCGGCGGCACCCCCGGCACTTCGCCGCGCACCCCGCACACCCCGCGCTCCGGGCGCCACCACGCCACCCCCTGGCCGGACGCCCGCGCCGCCGCGGCCCGCGCGGTGCGCCCCGGCACGCACCGCACCCCCGTCACCGCGCCCCTGGACGCCGCTCTCGGCCTGGTCCTGGCCGCCCCGCTCACCGCCCTCACCGACCTGCCGTCGTTCGACACCTCCGCGATGGACGGCTGGGCGGTCGCCGGCCCCGCCCCCTGGGACGTCCGCGACGAGGGCGTGCTGGCCGGGCACGCGCAGCCCGAGCCGCTCACCGACGGCGAGGCCGTGCGCATCGCCACCGGCGCCCGTGTCCCGCCCGGCACCACCGCCGTCCTGCGCTCCGAGCACGGCCGTACGGACGCCAAGGGCCGCCTGCACGCCACCCGGGAGGTCGTCCCCGGCCAGGACATCCGCCCGCGCGGTCAGGAGTGCCGCAGCGGCGACCGGCTCCTGCCCGCCGGCACCGTGGTCACCCCGGCCGTGCTGGGCCTGGCCGCGGCGGCCGGATACGACGCCCTCACCACCGTGCCCCGGCCCCGCGCCGCGGTGTTCGTGCTCGGCGACGAACTGCTCACCGAGGGCCTGCCGCACGACGGCCTGATCCGGGACGCGCTCGGCCCGATGCTGCCGCCCTGGCTGCGTGCGCTCGGCGCCGAGGTCACCGACGTCCGGCGCCTCGGCGACGACGCCGAGGCGCTGCACGCGGCGATCACCGGCAGCGACGCCGACCTGATCGTCACCACCGGCGGCACCGCCTCCGGACCCGTCGACCACCTCCACCCCACCCTGCGCCGCATCGGCGCCGAGTTCCTCGTCGACGGCGTCAAGGTGCGCCCCGGCCATCCCATGCTGCTCGCCCGCATCGCCGACGGCCGGCACCTCGTCGGCCTGCCCGGCAACCCCCTCGCGGCCGTCTCCGGCCTGTGCACGCTCGCCGAGCCGCTGCTGCGCACACTGTCCGCCCGCCCGGTCCCGGAGCCGTACACGCTGCCGTTGAAGGATGCGGTGCAGGGGCATCCGCACGACACCCGGCTCGTGCCCGTCGTGCTGCGCGGCGACCACGCCGTGCCGCTGCACTACAACGGCCCGGCCATGCTGCGCGGCATCGCCGCGGCCGACGCCCTCGCCGTCGTACCGCCGGGCGGCGTCCGGGCGGGGCGGGAGGCCGAGTTGCTCGACCTGCCGTGGGCGGCCGCCGGAATCGGGGTGTGTTTCACGTGAAACCTCCCGGCGAGGACGACATCGCCCGCGAGCCGGACGACCACAGGGCCGGGCACCGGGCCGGCCATCGGGTGCGCCTGCCGCGCAAGCCCGCAAAGCCCCCCGTCCGGCAGGTCGCCGGACGGGTGCTCCTCGCCCTGCTGCTCCTGGTCGTGACCGCCCTGATCGTCTACGCCGACCACGACGGCTACCGGGACGCCGCGGACGGGGACGTCGGCCCGCTCGACGCCTTCTACTACGCCACCGTCACCCTCTCCACCACCGGGTACGGTGACATCACCCCGGTCACCGACACCGCCCGGCTGATCAGCATCTTCCTGGTCACACCCCTGCGCGTGCTGTTCCTGATCGTCCTCGTCGGCACCACGCTCGAGGTCCTCACCGAGCGCACCCGTGAGGACTGGCGCCTGAACCGCTGGAGGTCCACCGTGCGCGACCACACCGTCGTCGTCGGCTTCGGCACCAAGGGCCGCTCGGCGATCCAGACCATCAGCGCGCAGGGCGGCAACGCCACGGCGACGAGGAAGGACCGGATCGTCGTGGTCGACTCCAGCGCGAAGGCGGTCGATGCCGCGGCCGCCGAGGGCTACGTCGGCGTCCTCGGCGACGCCACCCACAGCGACGTGCTCCAGCGGGCCGAGGCCCACCGCGCCCGGCAGATCATCGTCGCGCCCCAGCGCGACGACACCGCCGTCCTGGTCACCCTGACCGCCCGCCAGCTCAACCGGACCGCCAAGATCGTCGCCGCGGTGCGGGAGGAGGAGAACGCGCCGCTGCTGAAGCAGTCCGGCGCCGATGCCGTCATCACCACCGCCAGCGCCGCGGGCCGGCTGCTCGGCCTGTCCGTCCTCAGCCCCGCCGCCGGCATGGTCATAGAGGACCTCATCCACCAGGGCAGCGGCCTGGACGTCGTCGAACGCCCCGTCACCAAGGCCGAGGCGGGCCGCAGTCCACGGGAGACCGACGACCTGGTGGTCAGCGTCGTGCGCGGCCACCGCGTCCTCGGCTACGACGACCCCGCCGTCGGAACCCTGCAGTTGACGGACCGCCTGATCACCATCGTCCGCGCGTCCCCCGGCGCCCGGGTCACCCCGGACACCCGTCCGCTGCCGCAGGACTGACTACCGCTCCCGCAGGACTGACCGCCGCCCCCGGACGCGGGCGAGGAGTAGCGTCGATCCCATGTACGCGATCACGATTCCCGAACCCGGTGGACCCGAGGCGCTGGTGTGGGCCGAGGTCGACGACCCCGTGCCCGGTGAGGGCGAGGTCCTGGTGGAGGTGGCGGCCAGTGCCGTCAACCGCGCCGACATCCTGCAGCGGCAGGGCTTCTACGATCCGCCGCCCGGCACCTCCCCCTACCCCGGCCTGGAGTGCTCCGGGCGGATCGCCGCGCTCGGGCCCGGGGTGTCCGGCTGGTCGGTGGGGCAGGAGGTGTGCGCGCTGCTCGCCGGCGGCGGCTACGCCCAGAAGGTCGCCGTCCCGGCCGGACAGCTGCTGCCCCTGCCGCAGGGCGTCGGCCTCCGGGAGGCGGCCGCGCTGCCCGAGGTGGTCTGCACGGTCTGGTCCAACGTCTTCATGATCGCTCACCTGCGGCCCGGCGAGACGCTGCTCGTGCACGGCGGCTCCAGCGGCATCGGCACCATGGCGATCCAGCTCGCCAAGGCGCTCGGCGCGAAGGTCGCCGTCACCGCGGGCACCAAGGAGAAGCTGGAGCGCTGCGCCGAACTGGGCGCCGACATCCTCGTCAACTACCGCGAGCAGGACTTCGTCGAGGAGGTCCGGCAGGCCACCGGCGGTGCGGGCGCCGACGTCATCCTCGACAACATGGGCGCCAAGTACCTCGACCGCAACGTCCGGGCGCTCGCCGTCAACGGCCGCCTGGCGATCATCGGCATGCAGGGCGGCGTCAAGGGCGAGCTGAACATCGGCGCCCTGCTGAACAAGCGCGGCGCCGTCACCGCGACCTCGCTGCGCGCCCGGCCGCTGAAGGAGAAGGCGTCGATCGTCGCGAGCGTCCGCGAACACGTCTGGCCGCTCGTCGCCGACGGCCGCGTCCGCCCGGTCGTCGACCGCGAACTGCCCATGCCCCGGGCCGCCGACGCCCACCGGCTGGTGGAGGACAGCGGCCACGTCGGCAAGGTGCTGCTGGTCACGCCGTAGGGAGGGCGCCGCACGGGACGCGGGCCGGCCGTACGCCGCCACGGCGGTGCCCGCCTCCCGTCACCGGTGCCGTCGACTACAGCGTCCCCGGCCGTCGACTACAGCGTCCCCCGCCGCAGCCGCAGCGCCACGAAGGCCAGCCCCAGGCCGAGGCCGATCAGGACGAGGCCGCTGCCCAGGGGCAGGATCTGCAGGACGGGCTCGGTGCCTGGATCGGGCCGGGCCACGTCCCGCCCCACGCCGGGCCGGGACGCGGCGGACGGCGCCGACCCGGTCGGCGTGGGAACCGGGGAGGCGGTGTCGTCCGCGCCGCCGTTGTCCGCGCCGCCGTCGTCCTCGTCGGTCGTGTCACCGGGGTCCTCGGCGGCCGGAGCGGTCTCCTCGTCGTCCTCCTCCGCGGTGCTCGGCTCCGCCCGGCCCGGCCGCAGGCGCCCCTCACCCGCCCGGCTGCCCGCCCGCGAGGGCTCGGCGGGGGAGGCGGAGGCCGAGCCGGACCGGGAGGCGGAGGCGGACCGGGAGGCGGAGAGGAAATCGGGGGTGGCTCGGGAGGCGGACGGCGGGCGGTGGGCCGGTCTCGGCCCACCGCCGGACTCCACCGCCACCGCCGCCGTCGCTGTCGCCGCCGACGGCGCCGACGCGGAGGGCACGGAGGCCGCGGAGGATGCCGAGCCCATGGAGGATGCCGAGCCCGTGGAGAACACGGAGACCGCGGAGGATGCGGAGGCCGCGGAGGACGCGGAGGACGACGCGGAGGCCACAGACGACGGCTCGGCGGCCGCGCGGGCCTCGCCGGGCCCGTACACGACCGCCCCGGCGACGATGAGCAGCCCCGTCGTCCGCAGGCCCCGCGCCCGGGTCCCGGAGACCGTCCGCACGGTCGTCCCCGCGGCCGTCCCTGGGGCTGTCCACGGTCTTGCCCATGGTCCTGCCCACGGTCTTGTCCCTGGAGTCACGTCGGTGACCCCCTCTCGGTGCCAGTCGGCCTCGATCGACGTCACCACCCTCACACCGCTCGCCCGCGGCGGCATGTCGGGTTCCGCCAGGAGGCCGACCAGGGGGGCAGGACCAGGAGTCGGAACCAGGGAAAGGACCGGCAGTCGGAACCAAGGAAAGGACCGGAAGCCGGAACCCGGGGAAAGGCCCCGGGCCGGGAGGGCAGGATGGACGGGTCCACGCGCCTGATGGACGGCAGGACGCGGCGCGCGGGCCGACGGAAGACCGCCGGACGCGTCTTCCTGTGCGTCGGACGCGTCTTTCCGAGCGGACGGCGAACGTCGGTGAACCCGCGCGGCGCCGCGGGGTGGCACGGTGGTGAGGAGAACGCGTGCGAGACAATGACGGCATGGAGATGCCGAGGAACGAAAGGCCGTCGGAGAACGCGCAGAAGATCCTGGTCGTGGGCCAGGACGGCATGGCGCTCGGCGGCGGCGGAGACGACGACTCCCGCGAGACCCCGGTGACGGAACAGGTGGAGCAGCCCGCCAAGGTCATGCGGATCGGCAGCATGATCAAGCAGCTGCTCGAGGAGGTGCGCGCGGCTCCTCTGGACGAGGCCAGCCGCAACCGCCTCAAGGAGATCCACGCCAGCTCCGTGAAGGAGTTGGAGGACGGCCTGGCACCGGAGCTCGTCGAGGAGCTGGAGCGGCTCTCCTTGCCGTTCACGGACGAGGCGACGCCCAGCGACGCCGAGCTGCGCATCGCGCAGGCGCAGTTGGTGGGCTGGCTGGAGGGCCTGTTCCACGGGATCCAGACGACGCTGTTCGCGCAGCAGATGGCCGCGCGGGCGCAACTGGAGCAGATGCGCCGCGCCCTGCCGTCGAGCATCGGCCACGAGAACGACGACCCCCGCGCCGGCGGCCGCTCGGGCGGCCCCTACCTGTGAGCCGCCCCGGCACGACACGCCGCCGGTGAACGCCTCCGGCACGGCATGGGCCCGGCAGCCGAGCGGCTGCCGGGCCCATGCCGTGCGGTCGTCAGGACGGGGGGTTTCCCGTCGAAACGCTGAGCTCGATCTCGGGCACGTTCTTCGGGTCGACGTCCGTTCCGGCGGAGGGGAACTGGTCGATGACCGCACCCTCGCCGAAGGTGTTCTCGTCGACGTATTTGATCTTCATTTTCCAGCCGGCGGCCTGGAAACAGGATTTCACCGACTTGATGTACTTGTACTGGAAGTCGGGCAGCCGGACCTTCTTCGGGTCGTTGTACGACTCCTGCGGCTCGGTGCACTCGGTGGTCTCGATCGTCTTCGAGGGGTCCGGACCGCGGTGGCCGGCCGCCTTGGAGACCGATGCGGACGCACTGGCGCTCGATCCGCCGCCACCCGCCGGGGTGTCGCTTCCGTCCCTGTGTGCCGCCAGTGCCACGATCAGGCCGATCACCGTGAGGGCGGCGACCACGATCGAGCCGATGACCACCGGCTTGCTGCTCCGGTCGCCGCCTGCGCCGCCGGTGCGCGGGGTGAGGTCGTACGGCGGCGGGGTCGGCGCGCCCTGCTGCGGGTAGGGCGACGGGCCGGGCGTCTGGTACCCCTGCTGCGGGTAGCCGTAGGCGGGCTGCGGTGCCGAGGGGGGCGGGGTGCCGTACGGGCCGGGGTTCGGTGTCGGCTGGTAGGGCGTCTGGACGCTGCCGGCGGCCGCCGGAGCGGCCTGGCCGACCGGCGGGAAGACCGCGGAGCCGACGCCGGCGCCGCTCGGGGTGGGCGCGCCGGGCACGATGCTCGGCGGAGCCGGCTGCACGGCCTGGGCCACGCGCAGGCACTCGTCGCGCATGGTCTCGGCGCTGGGGAAGCGCTCGTTCGGGTTCTTCTTCAGGGCGCGGGCGATCAGCGCGTCCACGGCCGGCGGCAGCGAGCGGTTGATCGACGACGGGACCGGCGGCTCCTCCTGCACGTGCGCGTAGGCGATCGCCAGCGGGGAGTCCGCGTCGAACGGCAGTCGGCCGGTGACCAGCTGGAACAGCATGATGCCGACCGAGTACAGGTCGCTGCGCGCGTCCACGCCCCGGCCGAGGGCCTGCTCGGGCGACAGGTACTGCGGGGTGCCGACGACCATGCCGGTCTGCGTCATGGAGGTGACGCCGGACTGCATGGCGCGGGCGATGCCGAAGTCCATGACCTTGACGACCCCGCGCTTGGTGATCATCACGTTGCCCGGCTTGATGTCGCGGTGCACCAGCCCCTTCTCGTGGCTGATCTCCAGCGCCGCCAGCACGTCCGCGGTGATCTTCAGCGCCTTGTCGACGGGCATCGCGCCGTACTGCCGCACGTCCTCCTCGAGCACCGTGCCGAGCGGGCGGCCCTCGACGTACTCCATGACGATGTACGGCGTCGTCATGCCGCCCACCTCGTCCTCGCCGGTGTCGAAGACGGAGACGATGTTGGTGTGCGTGAGTTTCGCCACGGCCTGCGCCTCGCGGCGGAACCGCTCCCGGAAGGCCTGTTCCCGGCCCAGTTCGGTGTGCAGTGTCTTGATCGCGACCTGGCGGTCCAGGACCGTGTCGTGGGCGAGGTGCACCGAGGCCATGCCGCCCTGGCCGAGCAGGTCGCGCAGCTGGTAGCGCCCACCGGCGAGCGCCTGCCCCGCGTACTGCCCCTGCGCGCCGTCGTGGCTCATTCCCGTGTCCCCCGTGGCCTCTCAGACGCCGCCGACTGCTCGGTGATCCGGTGTTTCCCTGTGCATTCCCGGCCAAGTCTGCCGGAGGGCACCGACACGTCAAGCGCGGTGCCCGTTCCGTGACCGTACGCGAAAGAAGCGTCGTGGAAGCGTTACAGCGTGCGTACGCCCGGTACACAGGATTTGCACGACCGTACGCGCCCAGGGTTTGATGGCCGGTCCGTCTCCTGCCGGTCCTGGTCCCGTATCGGTTCGGAGGCTTGCGCGGAGGCTGTAGCGTGGCCGACGGAGACCGTAACAACACCGCGCGCACCGCGGGCAGAAACGACGGCGAGGACTGATGGCACAGACGCAGCGCGCCCAGGGCCCGTCCGACCCCGAGGCGACTGGCGGCGGCATGTCAGACGCGCCGGAGATGTGGGGCAACGGCGGGCTGGTCGGCGACGGCCGCTACCGGCTCACCCGCAGGCTCGGGCGCGGTGGCATGGCCGAGGTGTTCGCGGCCGAGGACGTACGTCTCGGCCGCACGGTGGCGGTGAAGCTGCTGCGCTCCGACCTCGCCGAGGACCCGGTCTCCAAGGCCCGGTTCACCCGCGAGGCGCAGTCGGTGGCCGGGCTGAACCACCACGCCATCGTCGCCGTGTACGACTCGGGCGAGGATCTTGTCGGCGGCCAGTCCGTGCCGTACATCGTCATGGAGCTGGTCGAGGGCCGCACCATCCGCGACCTGCTGATGAACGCCGAGGCGCCCGGCCCGGAGCAGGCCCTGATCATCGTCTCCGGGGTGCTGGAGGCGCTGGCCTACTCGCACCAGCACGGCATCGTGCACCGCGACATCAAGCCGGCCAACGTGATCATCACCCACAACGGCGCGGTGAAGGTGATGGACTTCGGCATCGCCCGCGCCCTGCACGGGGCGTCCACGACGATGACGCAGACCGGCATGGTCATGGGCACCCCGCAGTACCTCTCCCCGGAGCAGGCGCTCGGCAAGGCCGTCGACCACCGCTCCGACCTGTACGCGACCGGCTGCCTGCTGTACGAACTGCTGGCCTCCCGGCCGCCGTTCACCGGGGAGACCCCGCTGTCGGTGGTCTACCAGCACGTGCAGGACCCGCCGGTGCCGCCGTCGCAGGTGTCCGACGCCTGCCCGCCGGAGCTGGACGGCCTGGTCATGCGCTCGCTGGCCAAGGATCCCGACGACCGCTTCCAGACCGCGGAGGAGATGCGCGGCCTGGTCCAGTACGGGCTGCAGATGCTCTACGAGCAGGGCGGCCACACCGGCACCTGGAACACCGGCCCGGTGCAGGCGCACGAGGGCCGGCACACGCCCGCGGCGGGCCTGGCCGGCACCGCCGTGCTGCCGCACCCCGGGGACGTCGGCTCGGGCACCACGCAGATCCCGCAGCCGGCCCTGGCGGGCTACGGCGACGACGGCTACGACGGGCACGGCGGCGGCCGGGGCGGGCGCGGCAAGCTGTGGCTGCTGGCCGTCCTCGCGGTCGTCGCGATCGCGGCGGGCGCCGCGCTGGCGCTGAAGAACGCCGGCTCGGACGGCGGCGGCACCCACCCCACCAAGTCGCCGACCGGCACCCACGCCACCAAGCACGACGACCACAGCGCCAAGCCCAGCGACGACTCCACCGACCGGCCCACCGACACGGCCACCGGCTACGGCGGCGGCTCCGGCAACGGCTCCGGCGGCGGTTCGGGCTACACGCCGTCGTACCAGCCGTCGGCCACGCCGTCGCAGACGTACTCCGACCAGCCGACCGACCAGCCGACGGGCGAGCCGAGCACGGCGGCCCCGACCGGCGGCGGCCAGCCGACGGCCAGCTCCGGCGGCCAGCCGACGGACACCTCCGGCGGCGCCTCGGGCGACGGCGGCGCCTCGGGTGACGGCGGTGTTTCGGGCGACGGCGGCACCACGAACGGCGTCGGCGGCCTCAACTGAGCCGGCGGTTCCGGTGGCCTCGGCCGGGCGAGCGGTCTCGGCCGGGCGAGTGATGCCGGTGGCCTCGGCCGGGCGAGTGACGCCGGTGGCTCGGCCGAGCGAGCGGCGCCGGCGGGTCCCGGCCGGTTGAGCGATGGTCCCGGCCGGTTGAGTGATGGTCCCGGCCGGTTGAGTGATGGTCTCGGCCGGGTGAGCGGTGGTCTCGGCCGGGTGAGCGGTGTCGTACGTCCTGACGAACGTCTTTCGGACTCTTCCCGTACCCGAGGTGGCCGGGATAACGTGCGGGTGTTCCGGCCGCCCCGCAAGGCCGTGACCAGCGGCTCGTCCCCCCGCCGTGCGACATGCTTGGAATTCCGATCAAAAATACTTGGAAATCCGAGGAAAATCGCAGGTCAGCAGGGGTTTCACAGAAATGTCGAGCACTGGGTAACGTGACTGCTGCAGGGCGCTCGCCGGGGCACCTGTCACGCCTGTTTCCCGGTCGAGTGGCACCCACCCCGTGCCCGGTGGCCGGATCCAGGTGAGCCTCCCCCGAGCTCTCCGAGCAGAGGGGACCCCAGGCCATCCGGCGAACCCGGGGGCCGGACCGACGGAGGAGCACACGTGACCGTGGAGAGCACTGCCGCGCGCAAACCGCGACGCAGCCCCGGAACGAAGACCGGCACTGCCGGCACCACCGGCACCAAACGCACCACCCGCACGACAGGCAGGAAGAGCGCCGAGCCCGACCTCGTGCAGTTGCTGACGCCCGAGGGACGACGCGTCAAGAATGCCGAGTACGACAAGTACGTCGCCGGCATCACCCCCGAGGAGCTCCGCGGCCTGTACCGCGACATGGTGCTCACCCGCCGTTTCGACGCCGAGGCCACCGCCCTGCAGCGCCAGGGCGAGCTGGGCCTGTGGGCGTCGCTGCTGGGCCAGGAGGCCGCCCAGATCGGCTCCGGCCGGGCCACCCGCGAGGACGACTACGTCTTCCCGACCTATCGCGAGCACGGCGTCGCCTGGTGCCGCGGGGTCGACCCCACCAACCTGCTCGGCATGTTCCGCGGCGTGAACAACGGCGGCTGGGACCCCAACAGCAACAACTTCCACCTCTACACGATCGTCATCGGCTCCCAGACGCTGCACGCCACCGGCTACGCGATGGGCATCGCCAAGGACGGCGCGGACAGCGCGGTGGTCGCCTACTTCGGCGACGGCGCCTCCAGCCAGGGCGACGTGAACGAGGCGTTCAACTTCGCCGCGGTCTACAACGCGCCGGTGGTGTTCTTCTGCCAGAACAACCAGTGGGCGATCTCCGAGTCCAACGACAAGCAGACCCGCGTGCCGCTCTACCAGCGCGCCCAGGGCTTCGGCTTCCCCGGCGTCCGCGTCGACGGCAACGACGTCCTGGCCTGCCTCGCCGTCACCCGGTGGGCGCTGGAGCGCGCCCGGCGCGGCGAGGGCCCGGCGCTGATCGAGGCGTTCACGTACCGGATGGGCGCCCACACCACCTCCGACGACCCCACCCGCTACCGCCACGACGACGAGCGCCAGGCGTGGGAGGCGAAGGACCCGATCCTGCGCCTTCGCCGCTTCCTGGAGGCGTCAAACCACGCGGACGAGGGATTTTTCGCGGAACTGGAGAACGAGAGCGAGGCGTTGGGCAGGCGAGTGCGCGAAGCGGTGCGCGCCATGCCGGACCCGGACCGCTTCGCCATCTTCGAGAACGTGTACGCGGACGGGCACGCGCTCGTCGACGAGGAGCGCGCCCGGTTCGCCGCCTACCAGGCGTCGTTCGCGGACGCCGAGGGGGTCTGATCATGGCAGTGGAGAAGATGGCCCTGGCCAAGGCGATCAACGAGTCGCTGCGGCGCGCCCTGGAGACGGACCCCAAGGTCCTGATCATGGGTGAGGACGTCGGCAAGCTCGGCGGCGTGTTCCGGGTGACGGACGGCCTGCAGAAGGACTTCGGCGAGAGCCGCGTCATCGACACGCCGCTGGCCGAGTCCGGCATCGTCGGCACGGCGATCGGCCTGGCCCTGCGCGGCTACCGCCCCGTGGTCGAGATCCAGTTCGACGGCTTCGTCTTCCCGGCGTACGACCAGATCGTCACGCAGCTCGCGAAGATGCACGCCCGCTCGCTGGGCAAGGTCAAGCTCCCGGTCGTCGTCCGCATCCCCTACGGCGGCGGCATCGGCGCGGTGGAGCACCACTCCGAGTCCCCCGAGGCGCTGTTCGCGCACGTGGCCGGCCTGAAGATCGTCAGCCCCTCCAACGCCTCGGACGCCTACTGGATGATGCAGCAGGCCATCCAGAGCGACGACCCGGTGATCTTCTTCGAGCCCAAGCGGCGCTACTGGGACAAGTCCGAGGTCAACACCGAGGCGATCCCGGGCCCGCTGCACAAGGCCCGTGTGGTCCGCGAGGGAAGCGACCTGACCCTCGTCGCCTACGGCCCGATGGTGAAGCTGTGCCAGGAGGTCGCCGACGCGGCCGCCGAGGAGGGCAGGAACCTGGAGGTCGTGGACCTGCGCTCGGTGTCCCCGCTGGACTTCGACACCGTCCAGGCCTCGGTGGAGAAGACCGGCCGCCTCGTCGTCGTCCACGAGGCACCGGTGTTCTTCGGCTCCGGCGCGGAGATCGCCGCCCGGATCACCGAGCGGTGCTTCTACCACCTGGAGGCCCCGGTGCTGCGGGTCGGCGGCTACCACGCGCCGTACCCGCCGGCGCGGCTGGAGGAGGAGTACCTGCCCGACCTGGACCGGGTACTCGACGCCGTCGACCGCTCGCTGGCGTACTGAGGAGAGGGTCGTGACGACGATGACTGACGCGTCCGTGCGCGAGTTCAAGATGCCGGATGTGGGCGAGGGCCTGACCGAGGCGGAGATCCTCAAGTGGTACGTCCAGCCCGGCGACACCGTCACCGACGGGCAGGTGGTGTGCGAGGTCGAGACCGCCAAGGCGGCCGTCGAACTCCCCATCCCCTACGACGGGGTGGTGCGCGCGCTGCACTTCCCCGAGGGCACCACGGTCGACGTGGGCACGCCCATCATCGCGGTCGAGGTCGGCGGCGGTCCGGCGGCGCCCGCGCCGGCGTCCGAGGCCCCGGCGCAGGAGGCGCCGCAGAACACGCCGCAGGAGACCTCGCAGGCGGAGGGCTCGGGCCGCCAGCCGGTGCTCGTCGGCTACGGCGTGGCCACCTCCTCGACCCGGCGCCGCCCCCGCAAGCCGGCCGCGCCCGGCCCGGAGGTGCCGCAGCAGGCGGTGCAGGCCGAGCTCAACGGCCACGGCACCACGCCGCCCGCCCCCGCCGCGCCCGCCGCCCCGGCGGCCCCCGCCGTCCCTGCCCCCGCGCAGCCCGCGCCCACCGCGGCGGGCGGCGCCCGCCCGCTGGCCAAGCCGCCGGTGCGCAAACTGGCCAAGGACCTCGGCGTCGACCTGGCGACGGTGGTCCCGACCGGCCCGGGCGGCATCATCACCCGCGAGGACGTCCAGGCCGCGGCGGCCCCGAAGGCGCCGGAAGCTCCGCAGGCCCCGCAGGTCCCGCAGCCGCCGGTCACCGCCCCCGCGGCGGCCCCGGCCGCCGTGTCGTACGACGCGGCCCGCGAGACCCGCGTCCCGGTCAAGGGCGTGCGCAAGGCCACCGCGCAGGCGATGGTCGGCTCGGCGTTCACGGCACCGCACGTCACGGAGTTCGTGACGGTGGACGTCACCCGCACCATGAGGCTGGTCGACGAGCTCAAGCAGGACCCGGAGTTCGCCGGCAAGCGGGTCAGCCCGCTCCTGCTGATCGCCAAGGCCCTGCTGGTCGCCGTCAAGCGCAACCCCGACATCAACGCCTCCTGGGACGAGGCCAACCAGGAGATCGTGGTCAAGCACTACGTCAACCTGGGCATCGCCGCGGCCACCCCGCGCGGCCTGATCGTCCCCAACATCAAGGACGCCCACGACAAGACCCTGCCCCAGCTCGCCGACGCCCTCACCGAGTTGGTGGCGACGGCGCGGGAGGGCAAGACGTCCCCGGCGGCGATGCAGGGCGGCACGATCACCATCACCAACGTCGGCGTCTTCGGCGTCGACACCGGCACGCCGATCCTCAACCCGGGCGAGTCCGCGATCCTCGCCGTCGGCGCGATCAAGCCGCAGCCGTGGGTCCACAAGGGCAAGGTGAAGCCGCGTCAGGTCACCACCCTGGCCCTCTCCTTCGACCACCGCCTGGTCGACGGTGAGCTCGGCTCCAAGGTCCTCGCCGACGTCGCGGCGATCCTGGAGCAGCCCAAGCGGCTCATCACCTGGGCGTAGCGCCGGGCGCGTCGGGTGCACCGGGTGCACCGGACGCGTCGGGCGCATCGGAGGTACCGGGCAGCACAAGGGCCCGCCGCGCGACTGCGGCGGGCCCTTGCGTGCCGTGTGCGTGCCGTGTGCTGCCGCGGGTGCGGCGGTGCGTCAGCCGAGCTTGGCGAAGCCGTAGTTGAGGAGCTTCGTGGCGTCGGTGGCGCGCTGGTCGACGGAGGTGGAGGCGAGGACCGTGCCGATGACGGTCTTGCCGTTGCGGGTCGCGGCGAAGACCAGGCAGTACTTGGCCTCCGGGCCGGAGCCGGTCTTCACGCCGATCGTGCCGCTGTAGCTCTTCAGCAGCGTGTTGGTGTTCTCCCACGTGTAGTAGCGGTAGCCGCCGCTCTTCGTGGTGACCTTCTGCTTCGTCGACTTGGTCTTGACGATCGTGCGGAAGGTCGAGCTCTTCATCGCGCTGCTGGCGAGCTTCGTCAGGTCGCGCGGCGTCGAGTAGTTGGCGCCGTGGCCGATGCCGTCGAACGAGTCGAAGTGCGTGTTCGTCATGCCGAGGCTGCGGGCGGTGGCGTTCATCTTGGAGATGAACGACTGCACGCGCGCCGCGCGCGTCGAGCCGGAGCCGAACTTGTCGGCCAGCGCGTAGGCGGCGTCGCAGCCGGACGGCAGCATCAGGCCGTACAGCAGCTGGCGGACGGTGACCTTGTCGCCGACGATCAGGTGGGCAGAGGAGGCGTAGTTGTTGTCGACGATGTAGTCGCTGTACGCCTTCTGGACGGTGACCTTGGCGTCGAGGTTGAGGTTCGGCTGCGACAGCACGACCTTCGCGGTCATGATCTTCGTCGTGGAACCGGTGGAGCGCCGGGTGTCCGCCGCCTTGGTGTAGAGCGTCTTGCCGTTCGCGTTGTTCATCACGTAGCCGCCCTTGGCGGCGATCGTGGGCGCGGTGACGGCCTGCGCGGGAACCGCGGTGAGGGCTCCGGTGGCGAGCACGGCGCCGGTGGTCACGGCGACGGCGGCGGCTCTGCGGAGACGGATGCCCTGGATGCCGGTTTTCAAGTGAGTTACCTCGGATGCGTTGAAATGCCCTGTGGTGTGGCTCGATTGAGGCGCGCGGTGGATTGGTGCCGCGTACGTGTGACTCGTAACTAGCACAGAAGGTTGTGCGGTTGCTCGGGCGGACATTCTTTTGGGACAGGGCTGTCACATTGGCCGGCGCCGCCACTGGCGCCGGCCCCGACGCCGGCACCGACACCGGCGCTGTCGCGTTCGGGGGCGCCGTCCGCATCGTGGACGCGGCGCAACATGCGTACGTGTTGTATCTAAGCTGTGGGCATGAGCAGCCTGGCCATGAAGGCCGAGAACACCGAGAACGCCGAACAGGCCGTGGAGACGGTGAAGACAGGGAAGGCCGGGAAGCAGCCGCCCGCCGCCGACCGTGTCTACGCCCACGTCAAGCAGGCCGTCCTGGAACGCCGCTACGAGGGAGGCACCCTCCTCACCGAGGGCGAACTCGCCGAGGCCGTCGGAGTGTCGCGCACCCCGGTGCGCGAGGCGCTGCTGCGGCTGGAGGCTGAGGGGCTGATCAGGCTCTACCCGAAGAAGGGCGCCCTGGTCCTGCCCGTCTCCGCCCAGGAGATCGCGGACGTGGTGGAGACCCGGCTGCTCGTCGAGGAGCACGCGGCCCGCAAGGCCGTGCCCGCCCCGCCCGGCCTGATCGAGCGCCTGGAGGAGCTGCTGGCCCGGCAGAGGGAGCAGGCCGCCGCCGGCGACCTGGCCGGGGCCGCCGTGACCGACCGCTGCTTCCACGCCGAGATCGTCCGCAGCGGCGGCAACGAGATCCTCTCCCGCCTCTACGACCAGCTGCGCGACCGGCAGTTGCGGATGGGCGTGGCCGTGATGCACTCCCACCCCGACCGCATCGCCAAGACGCTCGCCGAGCACGGGGAGATCCTGAACGCGCTGCGGGCCGGCGACACCGAGCAGGCCGTCGCGGCCGTCCACCGGCACATCGGCTGGTTCTCCCACCTGGCCCGTGGGGAGGCGCGATGAGCTCCGCCGCCAAGGCGCCCGCGCTGCCCGGGGACCCGCCGGGCGGGCGGCGCGCCGTCCTGGTGTGGGGCATCGGCGTGGCCGTCTACTTCGTCGCGGTGATCTTCCGCACGTCGCTGGGCGTGGCCGGCCTGGACGCCGCCGACCGCTTCCACGTGGGCGCCTCCGCGCTGTCCACCTTCTCCATCCTGCAGCTGCTGGTGTACGCGGGCATGCAGATACCCGTCGGCCTGCTGGTGGACCGCCTCGGCACCAAGAAGGTGCTCGCCCTGGGCGCCGTCCTGTTCACCACCGGGCAGCTGGGCTTCGCCTTCTCCCCCTCCTACGGCACGGCGCTCGCCTCGCGGGCGCTGCTGGGGTGCGGGGACGCGATGACGTTCATCAGCGTGCTGCGGCTGGGCAACCGCTGGTTCCCGGCCCGGCGCGGGCCGCTCGTCGCCCAGCTCGCCGGCCTCGTCGGCATGGCGGGCAACCTCGTCTCCACGCTGGTGCTGGCCCGGCTGCTGCACGGCGTGGGCTGGACCGCGGCCTTCGCGGGCAGCGCCCTGGCGGGCGTGGTGGTGCTGGTCCTGCTGCTGGTGTTCCTCAGGGACCACCCCGAGGGCTGCGAGCCGGAGCCGGTGCCCCACCAGGGAGCCGCCTACGTGCGGCGCCAGATCGCCGCGGCGTGGCGGGAACCGGGCACCCGGCTCGGGCTGTGGGTGCACTTCACCACCCAGTTCCCGGCGATGGTGTTCCTGCTGCTGTGGGGGCTGCCGTTCCTGGTCGAAGCGCAGGGCCTGTCCCGCGCGACCGCCGGCGACCTGCTCACCCTGGTGGTGGTCTCCAACATGGCCGTCGGCCTCGTCTACGGCCAGATCATCGCCCGGCACCACGCGGCGCGGCTGCCGCTCGCGCTCGGCACGGTCGCGGCGACGGCCGCGCTGTGGGCGGCCACGCTCGCCCAGCCCGGCGGCCGGGCCCCGGTGTGGCTGCTCGTCGTGCTGTGCGCGGTGCTCGGCGCGTGCGGACCGGCCTCGATGATCGGCTTCGACTTCGCCCGTCCCGCCAACCCGCCGGAGCGGCAGGGCACGGCCTCCGGCATCACCAACATGGGCGGTTTCCTCGCCTCCATGACCACCCTCTTCGCCATCGGCGTGCTGCTCGACGCCACCGGCGACGACTACACCGTCGCCTTCTCGGCCGTGTTCGTGCTGCAGGCGCTCGGCGTGACCCAGATCCTGCGCCTGCGCCGGCGCGCGGCGCGCAGGGAGCGGGAGCGGCTGGTGGCCAGCCGGGTGGAGACGGTGCACGTGCCGGCGGCGTAGCGCCCGCCCCGGGACGGATCGGAGGACACGGGACGGACCGCAGGACACGGGACGGACCGCAGGACACGGGACGGGGGCGCCGACCGGAGGCGGCGACCGGGGGCGGCGATCGGAGGCGGCGACCGGGGGCGGCGATCGGAGGCGGCGACCGGGGGCGGCGATCGGAGACGGCGACCGGGGGCCGGCGCCCCCGGGTGCCCGCCGGTCACGCTACTTCGTCACCGCGAAGTTCCTCAGGATCGCCGCCGTCAGGTCCGGGTCGCCCTCGGCCTTGACACGGTCGGCGACGGCGTCGGGGGAGACACGGCCGCAGGCGAGACGGACGTAGGTCTCCCAGTCCAGGGTGAACGTGGCGGCGGGGCCCAGGGCGGGGGTGGCCTCCAGGGTGCCGCGGCCCTGGATGTCGACGCGGACCGTGCGCAGGAACTCCACCGGCCCGCTGACGTCGAAGACGACCGCCGAGCTGCGGGGCGCCTCCGGCAGGGCCGCCACCACGCCGGGCAGCTCGTCGAGCAGGTAGTCCCGGGCCACGTACGCGCCCGGCGAATCCCAGTTGCCGGGCGCGCCCAGGGCGGTGCGCAGGTCCTGCTCGTGCACCCAGATGTCGAACGCGCGGTAGCGCATGGACTCCTCGAGGGTGAGCTCGACGCCCAGCGGGCCGCGTACCTTGGTGCCCGGGTCGCGGGACTCGTTGCGCAACTGGCGGTTGCGGCGGATGATCGTGTACTCCAGCTCGGCCGTCATCTCCGGCGCCGTGTGGTGGCGGCGGACGTCGACCTGCATCTCCATGTAGCGCTGGTGGTCCGTGCGGACGTGGAACAGGTCCCGCGGCAGGGTGTGGATGGGACGCGGATCGCCGAGCATCTCGCAGTCCAGTCCGATGACGTGCGAGACGATGTCGCGCACCGACCAGCCGGGACACGGTGTCCGCCGGTTCCAGTCCGCCTCCACGAGCGGCTTCACCAGCTCGGATATCGCTTCCACGGAGTGAGTCCAGGCGTCGGCGTAGGGCTGGAGAGTGGGATGCAGAGTCACGGAACAGGACCCCTCGGCGGTCGGTACACGGGCAGGTTGGGGCGGCGTCGCCAGTAGGAGGTGGCTGCTGTCGGCTGATGTCTCAAAACTCCCCCAACTCTCGACTCCGCTCGAGCAGGGGGTGCCCCCAAGTTACGCTGCTCTGAGGCACCCCGGCAGTGCTTTCGGGTGACGATCGTAGGCCCGTGTGGACGGCTCGAACGCCAGGACGGTGGTAGTGTGCGCGCCTCTTTGCTCCAGATCGCCGTGGACGAGGACGAATCAGTCGATTCCCGGCGACGCCGGGTCGCCGCCCTGGTACGGGAACAGGCCGGGGCGGACCTGGTCGTCCTGCCCGAGCTGTGGACCACCGGGGCCTTCGCCTACGAGGACTTCGGACGCGAGGCCGAGCCGCTCGAAGGACCGACGTACGAGGTGATGGCCAAGGCCGCCGCCGACGCGGGCGTGTGGCTGCACGCCGGGTCGATCCCCGAACGGGACCCGGACGGTCCGCTCTACAACACCTCCCTCGTCTTCTCCCCCTCCGGCGACCTGGCCGCCGCCTACCGCAAGATCCACCGCTTCGGCTTCGACAAGGGCGAGGCCGTGCTGATGAGCGCGGGGCGGGAGCCGGTGACGGTCCGTCTGCCCGGGACCGTGCTCGGTGTGGCGACCTGCTACGACCTCCGTTTCCCCGAACTCTTCCGCGGGCTCGTCGACGCCGGCGCGGAGACCTTCGTCGTCCCGGCCGGGTGGCCGGAGCGGCGGCGGGCGCACTGGACGCTGCTGGCCCGGGCGCGGGCGGTGGAGAACCAGGCGTTCGTGCTCGCCTGTGGAACGGCCGGGACGCACGCGGGAGTTCCGCAGGCGGGGCACTCGATCGTGGTGGATCCGTGGGGCGAGGTCCTGGCGGAGGCCGGGCCGGACGAGCAGGTGCTCACCGTCGACTTCGACCCCGGCCGGGTGGGGACGATCCGGGAGCAGTTCCCGGCCCTGAAGGACCGCGTCCTGGGCCTGCGCCCGCCCCGCCGCCCGGACGGTGGTGCTGCCTGAGGCCCCTCGACCGTCCGGATCGGTCGTCCTCGGCCGTCCGGACCGTCGCGGTCGCCCGTCGGCCGTTCCCGCCCGTTCACGCCCTTTCTCGGTCGTCCTCGGTCGTCCTCGGTTCCCGTCGGCGTCAGTCGTCAGTTGCCAACCGTCAGTCGCCAGTCGTCAGTCGTCAGTCGTCCTCCCGCTCCTTCTCCGCCAGGTGGATCACGCACACCGTGAGCGCGATGAGCAGCGCCGGGTCGGCGTCGTCCCGGACGACGTCGACGCCGTAGGTGTCGCGCACGTGCAGATGGCGGCGGGAGATCACCGCGAGCAGCTCGCCGTCGTACTCGATGGCGAATTCGCGGTCCAGGATCTTCCCGCCGACGTCCAGCTCGGTGCCGTCGGCGAGGGTCACCCGGTAGTGGTTGCGCAGCAGCGACAGCCGTTTGCGCCGGATCGTCGCCAGCTCCTCGCCGGCGCGCCGGATCACCATGGTGTCGCGCAGCGCGAACATCTTCTGATGGATGTCGATCAGGACGCGCCCCTGGGCGTCCTTCAGCTCCCAGGTGTCGCGCAGGCGCATGGCCTTGCCGTCGACGAGGAACACCCTGTTGCCGCGGTCGTCCTCGATCCAGTAGTCGTCGCCGAAGCCGAGGAGCCGGTCGTACACGAGGAATCTCATGCCGTCAGCGCTTCCCCGGGGGCGTGCCCGAAACGCCGGCGGTAGGCCGTCGGGCTGAGCCCGGTCGCGCGACGCAGCCGGGTGCGCAGGTTGGCGGCGGTGCCCAGGCCGCTGCGGGCGGCGACGACGTCCAGGCGCTCCTCGCCGCGTTCGATGAGCCGGCAGGCCAGCGCGACGCGCTCGGCGGTGAGCCAGGCCAGGGGCGTGGTGCCGAGCTGGGCGCGGAAGCGGCGGTGCAGCGTCGCCGGGGACACCGCGGCGCGGGCGGCCAGGCCCGCCACCGTCAGCGGCTCGTGCAGGCGCTCCTGGGCCCAGGCCAGCAGCGGGCCCAGGGACGCGTCGGGCACCTGCGGCAGCGGGCGCTCCACGAACTGCCGTTGCCCGCCGTCGCGGTGGGCGGCGAAGACCAGCCGCCGGGAGACCGCGTTGGCGACCTCGGCGCCGTGGTCCCGGCGCCACAGGTGCAGGCCCAGATCGAGCGCGGCGGCGCTGCCGGCGGCGGTCAGCACGTCGCCCTCGTCGACGAACAGTACATCCGGCTCCAGCAGCACCCTCGGATGCAGCTCGCGGAAGGACCGCGCCCACATCCAGTGCGTGGTGGCCCGGCGGCCGTCGAGCAGACCGGCCTCGGCGAGCGCGAAACTGCCGGTGCAGAAGCTCACCACGCGCGTGCCGCGCGCGTGCGCGCGCCGGATGGCGTCCAGGACGGGCGGGGTGCGCGGGACGACGTTGTCGGGGCGGCCGGGGACGACGAGGGTGCCGGCCGCGTCCACGGCGTCCAGGCCGCTCACCCCGGTGAGGGTGAAGAAGCCGTGGTTCATCCGCACTCGGGGCGTCGGGGCGCACAACGTCACCTCGTACAGGGGGCCGGACCGGCCGAGCTCCGGGCGCGGCAGTCCGAACAGCTCCGTGGCCACGCCCACCTCGAACGGGTTCGTGCCCTCGTCGACGATCACGGCGACCCGGTGCGGGGCGGAAGCGGAGGGAGGAGCGGAGACGGAGGGAGAAACGGAGACGGAGGGAGAGACGGAAGCGGAGGAAGAGGCGGGAACGCGGGCCGGGGCGGGCGCGGGCGGCGGCTGCGAGGATCCTTGCGACATGTGCGATTCCTAGCACTCGTTCTCGCGCCCCGCCCGGCCCCAGGATGGCGGCATGGCCGATGAACCCGTCTCGCTGCCCGCCGCCCTCGCCTCCTTCACCGACCTGTGGAGCCCCCGCATCGTCACCACCGTCAACGACTACGACGTCCGCATCGCGAAGGTGGAGGGCGAGCACCTGTGGCACGTCCACGACCACACCGACGAGTTCTTCCTGGTCCTGGAGGGGGAACTGCACATCGGGCTGCGCGAGGCGGACGGCGAGCGCACGGTCGTGCTGCCGAAGGGCTCGGTGTTCACCGTGCCGCGCGGCACCGAGCACAAGCCGTACGCCCCCGTCCCGACCGCGATCATGATGCTGGAACCCACCGGCACCCTCACCGTCGGCGACCACCACGAGACCGTCCCCGACCACGTGGACGCCACCACGGGCCACGCGCTGTCGTGACGGTCAGTGACGCGTGGCACGCTTGATCCCATGAGCGACTCCTCTGCCCCACCCCGCGACGCGCCCGCGTCGGCTTCCTCCACCCGGAGACCATTGCCAAGATCGGCGTCGCACTCGCCTGACGAAACGAGCCCCCGCCCGCTCCGCCTACCGGGGTGGGCGGTCTGCCGTCACCGTGAAGGATTCGCCGACCATGACCGCCGTCGACACCCGTCCCGGCGCCGCGTGCGTCGTGTGCTCCCCCGTTCGACGCCCGGTCGAGGATGCACCGGCTGACCTGTTCCGGACGCTGCCGCAGCCGACGGCACCGCATCCGGCACCGCAAGGCGATCTGAGACGGCCATGGCTCGCCGCCCGTCAAGATGTCATCAGCCTCTGATCGCTTCGGCCCTTGTGCCCTGGTCCAAGTGACCACGGCGCGGGGGCCGTTTTTGCGTAGAGGGCGTAAGACGCTCCGCATGGCTATCCGAGATAGGGGCCGGCGCGGTCCTCCAGTGCGTGCTGAAGGCGCAGGCGTTGCGTGTGGTGCATGGGCAACGAGTCAAGCTCGGAGGGGGCGACGAAGCGCAGCTCCGTACTCTCGTCCGACAGGGCAAGTGTTCCGCC
Organism: Streptomyces echinoruber; assembly: GCF_014651135.1. Classification (GTDB taxonomy): domain Bacteria; phylum Actinomycetota; class Actinomycetes; order Streptomycetales; family Streptomycetaceae; genus Streptomyces; species Streptomyces echinoruber. The sequence goes on along the minus strand of NZ_BMWH01000005.1, from coordinate 247,866 downwards.
GACGGCACGGGCACGGAAGCAGACATTGAACTGTCGCCGCACCTCCCCGTCGCTGTAGGCGATCACGTGGCGAGGGTCGGTGTACGTGCCGACCAATCCGGTGATCTCGATGTCCAGCCCGGTTTCTTCCTTCACCTCGCGGACCGCGCACCCCGGAAGGCTGTCGCTCATCTCCATGCCACCCCCAGGCAAGGCCCACAAGCCGCTGTCCGAACGCCTCTGGAGCAGGACACGTCCTTGGTCGTCCGTCACGACGGCGGAAGCGGCAACGACGAGGCTGTTCGGCTCGGGGGCGTTGGGGTCGTCGAAAAACTCGGTGCGCGTACTGGCCATTCGTTCACCCTTCCACAGGACGACCGGTCGCCCACACCATGTCGAAGCTGTCGGCGTACGTATCGAACAGGCCGCCGCTGCCATCTTTTCGGAGATGCCACACCGGGGCGCCATAGGCGTTGACACCCCAGACGTGAGCGTTGACCAGCAACTGATCGTCTGCCCTGTACAGGCTGTTGTAGAGCGTTGTGCCGTGTGTGCGCAGCTCGATGCCGTGGACCCCGAGCAGAGGCCGGTAGTGCATGAGTGCGAGACGGCACCGCGTCTCGATGCCGTGGCCGAACCGCTCCTCTCGACCACGTTGCTGCACGTTCGGTGAGTCGGCGTCCCCCACGGCGATCCGCACGGCACAACCCTCGGCAGCTCGCTCCTTCAGTAGCTCGTTGAGACGTGGATAGGCCTCGTGCAAGAAGACGGCGGCGTACACGAGAACATCGATGCGCTCGCGTGCTGCCGCCAGGAGGTCCACGAACACTGACACCGGCAGGTCCGCCCGCTGGTCGTACAACGCCACCAGTTCCGGACTCACCGCCCGTGCGGCCTTCGCCTGCCTCAGTGCCGGCCACAGGGCGTGTATGTCCTCGCCGAGTGCCTCGGCGGCCTTGAGGGCGGTCCGCCGCCGTGGCACTCGTCCCAAGTTCACCCAGCGTTCCACCGACTTGGGGTCGACACCCACCACCTCAGCGAGGCCGGCGTGCGTCCAACCTCCCGCAGCCATCACGGCCCTTAAGCGCTCGTTCTGCACCGTTCCCCCCTCCGACGACCTAGCCAACAGGGACGTTCTACCGCCCTCGGGACGTCCCGTAATGGCAAACGTACGCGGTTTCACCGTCCTGGCGCCCAGCGCGAGGGTCTTCATGCAAGGACCCCCGCGACCGTGCGACCGGTCCGGGGGCGTGGTCACCAACCTGGCTTGGAGGTTGACGACATGCTCCAACGTACAGCGCGACTGCTCCCACCGCTGCTGCGGCAACTGCTCAACCCCACTGGACGCCACCGGGCGGCAACAGTGCATCCGCCCATCTCGCCTTCGTCATCCCCACTCATGCCGCGCATGCCTGCGCTGAACGGCGAAGCCGTCGGTCTGGTCCGGCCGTACGTCCTCGCCCACGAACGCCGCGTGGAACACGAACGCTGGCAGCGCCGGCAGCGCCGCCGTGCCGGGCTGGTCCTGGCGCCGCAGGGCATCGCCCTGCCGGAGGTGGTCGCGTGAGCCGCCCCCGCCTGCTGCCCTGGTCCGAGGACGGCAAGCCCGCCTACCTCCACACCGACGACCCGCACAGCGTCCTCTCACAGCTCGCCGACCAGATGGAAGAAACCCAGCTCAGCGTCGGCGACGACGTCCTCGAGGGCGCCCGCGACGTGCTGAACGACCCGGAAGCCGGCGCACCGGAGCTGCGCTTCGCGGCGACACGGCTGAGCGAGTGCCTGTGCGACGCGCTGCGGGTCGCCAGATCCCGCGGCACCCGCCTGGAGGACTACGAGAACCGGGCGGACGAGCACGAGCACGAGGACAAGGACGAGGAAGCCGACGGCGACACCACGGCACAGGAGAACGACGCGTGACCCGCACGGTGATGCGCTACGTGAACCACACGATCCGGCACGCCCCGGAGGGCGGCGCCACGTACGAGGCGTTCTGCGCGTCCGGCTGCGACGAGACGTCCGGCCCGCAGGACAACCAGAACGCCGTCCAGGACTGGTGCCTGCGGCACACCGGCCGCACCGGGCACGACCTGTTCCGCCGCGTCGTCACCGACCACGCCCGGGTGACGCGCGACGCATGATCCCGACCCGCTGAAGACCCCGAGTCTCAGCAGGTCGGACCGGCCCCGCTCGTGTCCTGCCCCCGTGGGGCATGGGCGGGGCCTCTCAGGCGATCTCCCAACACCCGTAAGGAGGCACGGGATGACCCCTGTCGAAAACCCTCTCAAGTTCGCGTGGTTAGAGGTCACCGGCTTGTGCAACGAGCTGTGCGATCACTGCTACGCGGACTCCTCCCCCAAGGGAACGCACGGCACAATGACCGTGCGGGACTGGTTGCGCGTCATCTCGGAACTCGCCGACATGGGCACGCTCGACGTCCAGTTCATCGGCGGGGAGCCGACCCTGTACCCCTTCCTCCCGGCGCTCATTAGGCACGCACGGGCAGCCGGCCTGGGGGTCGAGGTCTTCTCCAACATGACCCACATCCGGGCCGAGCTGTGGGACGTCTTCCGCGACTGCGGGGTCAAGCTCGCCACCTCGTACTACTCCGACAACGCGGAGGACCACGACGCCGTGACCAAGCTGCGCGGCTCCCACAAACGGACGCGGGAGAACATCCAGAAGGCGCTGGCCCTGGGTATTCCGCTGCGGGGCGGGGTCGTCGCGGTCCGGCCGGAACAGCGCGTTCACGAAGCGGCGCAAGACCTTCTGGCCCTCGGCGTGGAACAGGTCGGCGGGGACCGCACGCGGGCATTCGGTCGGGGCAGCCGGGGAGCGGCGCCGACCATCGCCGATCTGTGCGGTCACTGCGCCCACGAGAAGTGCGCCATCGGTCCGACCGGCGATGTGTGGCCGTGCGTGCTCGGGCGCTTCCTGAAGATCGGGAACGTTCAGGATTCCCCGGTGGCCGAGATCTGGGGTGGGCTGCGCATGGGGGAAGTGCTGGCCGACATCCGCGCGGTCCTCGGCGACGGCGCACAGTCCTGCACGCCTCCGCAATTCCTGCCGATGTGCGGCCCGTGCTCGCCGTGCGTTCCCTCGGTCGGGCACTGCGACCCCAAGGAGGCGGACGGCGCCGCTACGATCGCCGCAACGGCTTGACCCGTTGAGATCACCAGGGAGCACACATGGACGATCACGGGGACGACTTCGGCCCGTGGGGCTGGGAGAACACGGCGACGGCCGTTCAGCGGACCGAGGAGGAGTGGGCGACGATCGCCCGCTACATCCGGCACGCGGCGAACAAGCTCGGTCCGCAGCTCCCGCTGTGTCTTCCCGGGGAACCGCAGGAGTGCGGTCGCCCCGCTCAGCAGCACGTGCTGGCCTGGTCCGCGCACCTCAAGGCCGTGGCTCATCACCTGATCGAGCAGTCCACTCCGAGTGAGGCCAGAGGTGCTCACGCGGTCGGACCGCTGTACCAGCGGCGGCTGGCCGAGCTGCGCGCCCAGTCCACCCCGGTGCACGCTCCGCACTGATCGGCGGCCTGTTCCTCGAACGCCCTGTCCGCTTGCCGTAGCCCCGTGGCAGGTGGGCGGGCGGCGTTCACGGATTCACAAAGTGCCGTCCTGAACGAATGGCCTGGGGCCTCCCGGACCCTCGGCATTCGGTCACCCTGGATCAGGCAGGATGGACGCATGGCGAAGCGTGCGCGTGTCCGTGCCCCGGAACTGGTCGGCAAGGGCGGTTGGATCAACACCGGCGGCAAGAATCTGACCTTGGCCGATTTCCGAGGTCGCATCTTGATCGTTGATTTCTGGACGTTCTGCTGCATCAACTGCCTGCACGTCCTGGACGAGCTGCGGGAGCTGGAGGAGAAGCACCGCGACACCGTCGTGGTGATCGGCGTGCACTCGCCGAAGTTCGCGCACGAGGCCGACCACCGGGCGGTGGTGGACGCCGTGGAGCGCTACGGCGTCGAGCACCCCGTCCTGGACGACCCGGAGCTCGCCACGTGGAAGCAGTACGCGGTACGCGCCTGGCCGACGCTCGTCGTGATCGACCCGGAGGGCTACGTGGTCGCGCAGCACGCCGGCGAGGGCCATGTGCACGCCATCGAGCGGCTGGTGACCGAGCTGGAGGCGGAGCATGCGGCGAAGGGCACCCTGCGCCACGGCGACGGGCCGTACGTGCCGCCGGAGCCGGAGCCGACGGTGCTGCGCTTCCCGGGCAAGGCGCTGCTGCTGCCCGGCGGCACCTTCCTGGTCAGCGACACCACGCGGCACCAGCTGGTGGAGCTGGCGCCGGACGGCGAGACGGTGGTGCGCAGGATCGGCGCGGGCGTGCGCGGTCTGGCCGACGGCGGCCCGGAGCAGGCCCGCTTCCAGGAGCCGCAGGGCCTGGCCCTGCTGCCGGACGGCTCGGTCGTCGTCGCCGACACGGTCAACCACGCCCTGCGCCGCTTCGACCCGGCCACGGGCGCCGTCACGACGCTGGCGGGCACCGGCCGGCAGTGGATGCAGGGCCGGCCCACCTCGGGCCCGGCGCGCGAGGTGGACCTGTCCTCCCCGTGGGACGTGGCCTGGTGGCGCGGCCGGGTGTGGATCGCCATGGCCGGCGTGCACCAGCTGTGGGCCTACGACCCGGACGGGGAGACCGTCGCCGTCATGGCCGGCACCACCAACGAGGGCCTGGTCGACGGGCCGGGCGAGCAGGCCTGGTTCGCGCAGCCCTCCGGTCTCGCGGCCACGCCCGACCGCCTCTGGCTGGCCGACTCCGAGACCAGCGCGCTGCGCTGGGTGGACGCGGACGGCGCCGTCCACACGGCCGTCGGCACCGGCCTGTTCGACTTCGGGCACCGCGACGGCGATGCCCAGCAGGCCCTGTTCCAGCACCCGTTGGGGGTCACGGCGCTGCCCGACGGATCGGTCGCCGTCAGCGACACCTACAACCACGCCCTGCGCCGCTACGACCCGGCGACCGGCCAGGTCACCACCCTCGCCACCGACCTGCGCGAGCCCAGCGACGCGGTGCTGGCCGGCGACGACATCGTGGTCGTGGAGTCGGCCCGGCACCGCCTGACCCGGCTGCGGCTGCCGGAGGAGGCGGTCCGCGTGGAGGGCGTGGCGCACCGCACGCGGCGCGAGGCCACCGAGGTCGCGCCGGGCGCGGTGCGGCTGGACGTCGTCTTCCAGGCCCCGCCCGGCCAGAAGCTGGACACCCGCTACGGCCCCTCGACCCGCCTGCTGGTCTCCGCCACCCCGCCCGAGCTGCTGCTGAAGGGCGAGGGCGCGGGAACCGACCTCTCCCGCGCCCTCGAGCTCAACCCGGATGTCCCCGAAGGGGTGTTGCATGTCTCCGCCATGGCCGCGTCCTGCGACGACGATCCGGCCAACGAGTACCCGGCCTGCCACGTCCACCAGCAGGACTGGGGGGTGCCGGTCCGCCTCACCGCGGACGGTGCGGACCGGCTCCCGCTGGTGCTGGCCGGCCTGGACGCCGCGGCGGACGCCTGATCTGCCGCCCGGTCCGCCGTGGCATCACACGCCGTACCCGTCGGTGTAGCCGTCCCGGCGGGGCGCGGTGCGGCTGTCCTCGACGACGGTCGTCGTCGGGGGCGGCACGACCACGCGTCGGCGGCGGGCGATGCTGCTGAAGGTCGTGACGCCGATCAGTCCGACGATCATCAGGATGATGCCGACCAGGTCGAGGTTGACCCCCTGCATGTGCCAGTCGGTCGCGAACGTGAGGATGGCTCCCACGGCGATGAGGATGATGCATCCGCCGAGGCCCATGAGTGTCGCCTCCCTGTCCGGTGTCCGGTCGTTCCGGTCACTCCGGTGACCTCCGGGTACCCGGCCAAGTGGGCGGCATGCGGGCCCTCTTGACAAGTGCGCCGCCGCTCGCCTGCGCGCTCACCCCTCCAGGAACGCCACCAGCGCCCTGGCCAGCAGGTACGGGTCGTCGGCGCCGCACAGTTCGCGCGCGCTGTGCATGGACAGGATCGCCACGCCGATGTCGACGGTGCGGATGCCGTGCCGGGCGGCGGTGATCGGGCCGATGGTGGTGCCGCACGGCATGGAGTTGTGCGACACGAACGACTGGAAGGGCACGCCGGCCTTCTCGCAGGCGGCGGCGAACACGGCGCGGCCTGAACCGTCCGTGGCGTAGCGCTGGTTGACGTTGACCTTCAGCAGGGGGCCGCCGTTGACGCGCGGGTGGTGCGTGGGGTCGTGCCGCTCCGCGTAATTGGGGTGCACCGCGTGGCCGGTGTCGGAGGACAGGCAGACGGTGCCGGCGAAGGCGCGTGCCCGGTCCTCGTACGATCCGCCGCGCGCGAACACCGAGCGCTCCAGGACCGTGCCGAGCAGCGGACCGTCCGCGCCGGTGTCCGACTGGGAGCCGTTCTCCTCGTGGTCGAAGGCGGCCAGCACCGGGATGGACGGCAGGGACGCGCCGCGCGTGGCGACGTCGGCCAGGGCGGCCGTGGCGGCGTGCACCGACAGCAGGTTGTCCATGCGGGGACCGGCGACCAGTTCCCGGTCCCGGCCCAGGTAGGCCGGCGGCTCCACGGAGTGCACCATCAGGTCCCAGCCGGTGACGTCCCGCGGGTCGAGGCCCGCCTCCTGCGCGAGGAACGCGATCAGGTCGCCGTCGCGCACATCGTCGCCCAGGCCCCACACCGGCTGCAGGTGCCGCTGCTTGTCCAGCTTCAGGCCCTCCGTGGACACCGAGCGGTCCAGGTGGATGGCGAGCTGGGGCACGCGCAGCAGGGGCCGGTCGACGTTGACCAGGCGCGTGGAGCCGTCCCGCAGGGTGAGCCGGCCGGCCAGGCCCAGGTCGCGGTCGAGCCAGGAGTTGAGCAGCGGTCCGCCGTAGACCTCCACGGCGACCTGGCGCCACCCGTGCGCCCCGGCGTCCGGCAGCGGCTTGACGCGCAGGTTGGGGGAGTCGGTGTGCGCGCCGAGGATGCGGAACGGGGTGTGCGGGGCGGCGCCCTCGGGGACGTACCAGGCCACGATCGCCCCGCCGCGCAGCACGTACGTGCCGCCTGTGCTCCCGTCCCAGGCGTCCGTCTCGGCGACCCGGCGGAAACCGGCCTTCTCCAGGCGCTCGGCGGCGTTCGCCACGGCGTGGTACGGCGACGGGCTCGCGGCGAGGTAGGCCATGAGGTCGTCGGTGTGGCCCCGGTCGAAGGCCGACGGTGCGCGCGAGGCGCTCTGCGGAGGGGTGGTGGCGGAAGACGGGCGGGCGGGTGTGCTCATGGGTTCACCTTAACGACGGGCAAGGGCCCGCTCCCGGTGGTACGGGAGCGGGCCCTCTCGGCCGGGCCGCCCGGGTCGCCGCGGGCGCGGTCCGGCCGCCGGGGCTCTAGAACGCCGCCTCGTCCAGCTCCATCAGCTCCAGGTCGACCGTCTCGGCGACCTTGCGGGCCAGGGTCACGCCCGGCAGGACGTTCGCGGCGAAGAACTTGGCCGCGGCGATCTTGCCGGCGTAGAAGGCCTTGTCCTTGCTGGAGGCGGTCTCGAGCTTCTCGGCGGCGACGGCGGCCTGCTTCAGCAGCAGGTAGCCGACGACGACGTCACCGGAGGCCATCAGCAGGCGGGTGGTGTTGAGGCCGACCTTGTAGATGTTCTTGGTGTCCTGCTCGGTGGCCGCGAGGTCGTTCAGCATGAGGCCGACGATGGCCTCCAGCTCGACGGCGGCCTTGGCGAGCCGGTCGCGGGCCGGGGCGAGTTCCTCGCCGCCGGGGCCGACGGCCAGGAACTTCTTGATCTCCTCGGCGAGGGCGTTCAGCGCCTGGCCCTGGTTGCGGACGATCTTGCGGAAGAAGAAGTCCTGGCCCTGGATGGCGGTGGTGCCCTCGTAGAGGGTGTCGATCTTGGCGTCGCGGATGTACTGCTCGACCGGGTACTCCTGCAGGTAGCCGGAGCCGCCGAAGGTCTGCAGGGACTGGGCGAGCTGCTCGTAGGCCTTCTCGGAGCCGTAGCCCTTGACGATGGGCAGCAGCAGGTCGTTCAGGGCGTGCTCGGCGGAGGCGTCCTCGCCGGCCGCCTCCTTGAGCTGGATGGCGTCCTGGACGGCCGCGGTGTACATCACCAGGGCGCGCATGCCCTCGGCATACGCCTTCTGCGTCATCAGGGAGCGGCGCACGTCCGGGTGGTGGGTGATGGTGACCTTGGGCGCGGTCTTGTCCATGAAGTTCTTCAGGTCCGGGCCCTGGACGCGCTCCTTGGCGTACTCCAGCGCGTTGAGGTAGCCCGTGGACAGGGTGGAGATCGCCTTCGTGCCGACCATCATGCGGGCGAACTCGATGATCCGGAACATCTGCCGGATGCCGTCGTGCTTGTCGCCGATGAGCCAGCCCTTGGCGGGGTGCTTCTCGCCGAAGGTCATCTCGCAGGTGTTGGAGACCTTCAGGCCCATCTTGTGCTCGACGTTGGTGGCGTAGACGCCGTTGCGCTCGCCCAGTTCGCCGGTCTCGAAGTCGAACAGGTACTTGGGCACGAGGAAGAGGGACAGGCCCTTGGTGCCGGGGCCGGCGCCCTCGGGGCGGGCGAGGACGTAGTGGAGGATGTTCTCCGCCATGTCGTGCTCGCCGGAGGTGATGAAGCGCTTCACGCCCTCGATGTGCCAGGAGCCGTCGGGCTGCTGGATCGCCTTGGTGCGGCCGGCGCCCACGTCCGAGCCGGCGTCCGGCTCGGTGAGGACCATGGTGGAGCCCCACTGCTTCTCGACGGCGATCTTGGCTATGTGCTTCTGGACCTCGTTGCCCTCCTCGAAGAGGATGCCGGCGAACGCCGGGCCGGAGGAGTACATCCACACGGCCGGGTTGGAGCCGAGGAGGAGCTCGGCGTAGGCCCAGATCAGGGAGCGCGGGGCGGTGGTGCCGCCGATCTCCTCGGGCAGGCCCAGGCGCCAGTACTCGGAGTCCATGAAGGCCTTGAAGGACTTCTTGAAGGACTCGGGGAGGGGAGCGGTGTTGGTCTCGGGGTCGAAGACCGGCGGGTTGCGGTCGGCGTCCGCGAAGGACTCCGCCAGCTCGTTCTCCGCGAGGCGCGTGATCTCCTCGAGGATGCTCTTCGCGGTCTCGACGTCCATCTCCGCGAACGGGCCGCTGCCGTACACCTTGTCGCGGCCGAGCACCTCGAAGAGGTTGAACTCGATGTCGCGGAGATTCGACTTGTAGTGCCCCATGGCGATGGCTCTCCGTAGAGGGATCGGCGAGGCACTGACTCCTCGCACCCGTACCAGCAAGTAGCTACGATGATGCTACCCGCCGGTAATAAGAAGCAACCCCGAATCGGTCATCTGTGACTCAGTACGCTTGCGCTCATGTACGGCTACGACCAGAACGTGGGCGCCCAGCAGCAGTACGCCCCGCCCCAGCAGCCGATGGCCGGTGGTTACGGGCAGCAGCCGCCGCTGTATCCCGAGCCGTCCCCGCCCTCGCTCGCCGACGCCGTGCGCGCCTTCACCACCGGGCAGATGTCCGCCGAGGACTTCCAGCAGGTCTTCGCCACCTCGAAGGTCTACTGCCCGCGCGGCGACACCCCCGGCTTCCTCGCCCTGCACAACACCCAGCAGCCGGTGATCCCGATGTTCACCTCGCTGAAGGAGCTGCGCCGGTACGCGGGCAAGGAGTCCAAGTACTTCGTGATCACCGGCGCGGAGGTGATCGACCTGCTGCCCACCGGCTACGGCTTCGTCCTCGACATGGAGGGGGAGCACCGCATCGTCTTCGACGCCAAGGCGGTGGAGCAGATGGTCGAGTTCGCCATGCGCCGGATGTACGGCTAGGTTCCGCCTCTTCGGTCGTACGGCCGGGTCCTGTCTCTATCGGTCGTACGGCCGACTTGGCCGGGTTCTGTCTCTTCGGGCGGCGCCGGGTCCGGATTCCGGTCCCCCACCGCATCGGTGATCACTGACCGGACGGACGCATCCGATCGGCCGGCCGACCCGTCAACGATCAGCCGGCCGACCCGTCAAAGAGGCACGCGCCGTCCGCCCCGGGCACATTTCTGTGCGGCCCGGTACTCGGTGGGGGTCAAGCCGGTGGCGGTCCGAAAGGCGCGGGTGAAGTCGGAGGCCCTCGGGTAGCCCCAGCGGGCGCCGATGGTTTTGACGGGTGTCGCGTGGAGGGCGGGGTCCGCGAGGTCCCTTCGGCAACGGTCCATCCGTTCTTGCCGGATGAACGTGTTCACGGTGGTTCCGTGCGCTTGGAAGATCCGGTGCAGGTAGCGCGGGGAGATGTGGTGTGCCGCCGCGACGGTGGCCGGACCGAGGCCGGGGTCGTGCAAGTGCTGCGTGATGAACGCCGTGATCTGCTGAAACAGCGTCGACATCCGGCTCTCCGCAGGCAGTTGGGACGTTCGGTCGGCATGCCGGGCGATGAGCGCCGCGGCGAGATCGATGACGGCCGTGCCGAGCCTTTGGCGGTCGCGGGCGGTGAGGTCGGGTGCCGCCTCGGTCAGGCTGACCAGGGTCTGACGGAAGACATGTCCCACACCGTCGGCCGCTCCGAGGGACGCCCCGCACAACCGGGCGACGACCTGGTCGGGCAGCGGCATGAGGCGCCGCGGGAACTGGAGGACCAGGGAACCGCACCTGCCGGGACCGTGGGCGGATGCCTCGAAGGGGCGGGAGCTGTCGTAAAGGACGATCTCACCGGGTCCCAGGACGGTGTTCTGCCTCGCCTGCTCGATGCCTTGCCGTCCCGAGGTGATCACGGCGATCTGGTACAGCTCGGGATCCGACTGCCGGATCAGTCGCGGGGAGCGGTAGGACACGAGCTGCGCGTACGACAACGTCGACAGCTGCGCTGGTCCCAGCGTCATGGTGCGGATGCGCGCGCCGAAGTTCGCGGGGTCGGGAAATCTGAAGCGAGTGGTCACCAGGGCCTGTGCCGTGGTCTCCGCCCAGACGCCCGTCCTCTCGGCGGGCGGCAGGCAGGCGGTGTCCAGAACGGTGATCATGCAATTCCCCGTGGCGTCATGGGTGATGCGGGTGGTCATCCACCACTCTCAGCCGCTGTTGCTGCTCACGACAGGTGCTTCCGCGTCAATCGAGGTGTGCGCCGAATCGAGGTGTGCGCCGAATCGAGGTGTGCGCCGAGCACCAAGCACTGTGCGTCCGCTGCTGACGACGAGAGGGGCGGCGAGCGGGCACGCTCGAGTCCACCACCGGTCTCAAGGCAGGTGGCTTCCGTGAGAAAGGGGAATCTCTCGTGCGGACCTCGCACAAGTTCGGCCTGGCGGCAGCCGCCGCGGTGTTCGGTGTGGCCGGCATGCTCACGCCCGCCGCCTCGGCCCAGTCCCAGGCGGCCGCGGCACCGTCCGACTGCCCGAAGTACTACTTCTGCGGCTACAAGAAGTCGAACTTCAAGGACCTGGCCTTCAGGTTCAAGGACTGTTACCTGCAGGAGATCCCGGACGGCCTGAACAGCGGCGGCTCCTGGTACAACAACCAGTCGGCCGGGACGAAGGCCCGCATGTACGACAAGAACAAGAGGCTCATCTACACGACCCCGGGCGCCCCCTCCTCGGACGCGTACGGTGACTGGGGCCCCGTCTGGTACATCGACGCCTGCTGAAGCCTGCCCCGTCGGGCCGGACGACTCGTCTGCGGTGAGTCGTCCGGTTCCTCCCGGGGCCGGGGTGACCTTTCGGGGTGATCTTCCGGAAGGCGAGCGGACTCCGCCTCCGCTCGGGCCACCGGGAATCCGGACGGCACAGCGGCCCGGCTCGGCCCGGCTCGGCACGGACCGGGTGAGGAACCGGGGCCCTGGGTGTTCCCGGGACGGACCGACGTGCAAGACGCCCGGCTGTGAGGGCGGGCGGCTCCCGCTCGCCCTCATCCTCGTCACGATCATCACGCAGGGCCGCAGGGCGACGCGGGCGGCGAGGGAGACGGGGAGCAGTCGGCCAAGAAAACGCCAAGAAGACACCGGCGCCGACCGAAGAGACGGAACCTGGATGCCGTTGCCGCCGCTGCCGCCGTTGCCGCGCAGACGGCGGTCGACGCGCTGCGGAGTGCTTGAGGCCCGTGGGAATGTCCCGCGGGCCTTCTCCATTGCCGATGGTGGAAAGTTAAACGCTCAACTAAGCTGGGCGTATCCGAGGAGGAACCGCCATGCCCGCAGTGACCGTCGACAACCCGCTGACGCTTCCGCGCGTGACCGTGCCGTCCGGTGCCGCGCCGCGCCCCGTCCTCGCCGTCACCACGATCGACGGCGCCTTCGACCACCAGGACAGCCACGGCGGCGGCGGGAGCATCACCAACGGCGACACCCAGTGGATGACCGCCGGCTCCGGGCTGCTGCACATCGAGGCGCCGCCCGAGCAGCTCGTCGTCTCCGGCGGCCTCTTCCACGGACTGCAACTGTGGGTGAACCTGCCGGCCAAGGACAAGATGATGCCGCCGCGCTACCAGGACATCCGCGCCGGCAGCGTCCAGCTGCTCACCTCCCCCGACGGCGGCGCGCTGCTGCGCGTCATCGCCGGCGAGCTGGACGGGCACCGGGGTCCCGGCATCACGCACACCCCGATCACCATGATCCACGCGACGCTGGCGCCGGGCGCCGAGGTCACCCTGCCCTGGCGGGAGGAGTTCAACGGCCTGGCGTACGTCCTCGCCGGCCGCGGCTTCGTCGGCACCGAGCGCCGCCCGGTCCACCTCGGGCAGGCCGCCGTCTTCGGCTCCGGCTCCTCGCTGACCGTCCGCGCGGACGACCGGCAGGACTCCCACACCCCCGACCTGGAGGTCGTCCTCCTGGGTGGACAGCCGATCCGCGAGCCGATGGCCCACTACGGCCCGTTCGTCATGAACACCAGGGAAGAGCTCGTGCAGGCCTTCGAGGACTTCAAGAAGGGCCGCCTGGGCACGATCCCGGCGGTGCACGGGATGTCCGAGGGCGGGCTGTAGGACTCGCTGAGCCACCGAGACGGACGAGTCCAGCCGGACAGGGACGGAGTCTGCCCGCATCGGGCGCAAACCCGCTTCACTGACACCTGGCCATGCCTCGCTGCAAGCGCAGAACGCTCAGAGCATGCCCGCTGCATGCCCACATGGGTGCCCGGCCTGACGCCTCAACCGCTCGATCTGCTGAGCACATGGCCACTACCAGGTCAGACGGAGCTTCATCAGAGGAGTTCAGACGCTGCATGCCCCAGGAGAAGTGCCGACTGGGGTTGCGTGAGCGGCCCCGCCTGGTCGGCCCTCGGTCGGATACGGGTCTGGAATGGTCAGGCGCTGTCGTATTCCCAGGCCCGACCGCTCTGCCGGTACTCCTCCACGGGAATCGGGTCGACGCCGGCCCGCATGCGGGCGGTGTACAGCAGGCCGTCGAGGTGGTCGATCTCGTGATGGATGAGGCGGGCGAGGCCGCGTTCGTAGACGGTGGTGACGGTCTCGCCGGTCAGGGTCGTGGTCTCGACGGTGATCTTCAGGGGGCGGGGTACGAGGCCGCGGACGTCGAAGAAGCTCAGGCAGCCTTCGTACTGCTCGTCCATCTCGTCGGAATGGTCGGTGATCTTCGGGTTGAGAAGGATGATGGCGGGGGCGTCGCCGGGTGGCTGGACGACGGCGGCGGCGCGGCCGATGCCGATCTGCGAGGCGGCGATGCCCATGCCCTTGGCGAAGGGGTGGACCTGGCCGATCCGCTCCATGGCGGCGAACAACTCGTCGGTGATGCGCTCGGCTTCGTCGCGCTCGGCGGGCAGGTCGAAGGCACGGGCCGGTTCGGCGAGGATGCCGGCGCCGTGCTGGACGACTCCGAGCTCTCGCATCTGCTGGCTGGGCCGCATGTCAATCACCTGAACTCCCCTTGATCCGTGTCGCGTTCGGGCCGAGCCCGGAACCGCCACTCAAGACGGTACCGAGCGTGCAGAGCGGGTGTGGCCGTGATCCACGTGAACTGCCGTGGTTCACCGTCGTCGCTGCGGACGGGCGGGGTCCGCAGCGGAGAGGCTTCGGCGGTCATCGAGGTCTCGGTGCCCCAGACCACCGGGTCGAGGGCGGCGGGGAAGGCGAGCTGGACTTCGAGCTGTTCGGTCGGCAGGCGGACGGCCCGCTGGAACCAGTTGCCCCATTTGTCGTCGCCGACGGTGTAGGCATACTCGATCCACACGGACTCGCCAGGGTAGAGCGGGAAGCGGCCGTGTTCGTTGTCGAACAGCAGCCAGACTTCCTTGAAGGCGTCCCGGTCGTGTTTGGTCTGCCAGCGCATGGCCTCCCCCGGCACGTCGCCGTGAGGTCGAGTTCGTCCCAGGTCAGCGGATGGGCCCGGTAGTGCGCGTTGGACCGCTCCGGATCGCCCGGGTAGCGGTCGACGGAGATGCGGATCAGGTAGCGGGTCACTGGGTCGGTGCCGGTGTTCCGCAGCAGCCTGCGCATGGTGAGCCGGTACTTGCTGCCGTCGTACTTCAGGTGGGCCGCGTCGTGCTCGACCACGAGGGCGGAACCGGTGGCGTACGGCTGCTCGGGTGGCCTGCGCGGGGTCGGCGGCGCGGGCAGGCGCCGGTTGCGGGTGCGGTCCTGCTCGTAGTCGCACCAGCGCCGCCAGATCGCCTTCCCGGCGTTCAGGACCTCGTCGGCGAGCCGGGCGAACTCCCCGCTGGGCTTGTGGCGGCCGGACACAGGCAGGACTGAGCATGATGCAGAGACTGGCAGGAGGTCACCGGGTGGGGCTCCGACGCCCGCGCGTTCGGCCTTGGCCCCATGCGGTAGGGGCCGCTGCTGGTCCGGGACGCGGCACGCCGGTCATCAGAGCGGAAGCACCGGCGGCTGCGCTTCGCCTGCGTGCCGCTTGAGCCCTCCTGTCCGGTTGAGTGGTGACTCGACGGGCGGAGCATGGCCTGTCTCACCGTGGAGTCTGCGGTGGTTGTCCCAGTCGACCCAGTCGATCCATTCGACGGTGGCCGACTCGGCCTGGGAGAGTGGGCTCCAGGACCGCCGGGGTTTGATCAGCTCGGTCTTGTACAGGCCGATCGTCGATCCCATCAGGATGCTGTCGATCCCATCAGGATGCTGTCGATCCCATCAGGGTGTTGTCGTACGCGTCTCCGACTGGCCCCAGGTCTCCCGGGTCTTCTCCCCGGCTGTTTCCCAGGTCTTCCGGGCCTTCTCCCCGACCCCCTTCCGCAGCTCGAACCAGATGCTCTTGCCCTCCCCCCGCGGATCCACCCCCCACGCGTCCGCGAGCAGCTCGACCAGCATCAGGCCCCGGCCGGAGGACGCCAGCTCCCCGGGGTGTCGTCTGTGGGGCAGCTCGTCGCCGCCGTCGGCGACCTCGACGCGCACGTGACGGGCGTCCGGGGCGCTCGTGACCTCGGCGACGACGAGGGCGTCGGAGTCGGTGTGCACCAGGACGTTGGTGAGCACCTCGGACAGCAGCAGGACCGCGGAGTCGACCTGGTCGGGGTCGGGCCAGTCGTGGAGGAGTTCGCGCAGCTGGTGGCGGGCGGCGGCGATGCGTTCCGGTTCGGACTGGGCCACGGTGAGCAGGACGCGGCGGACGCGCGGGCGGCGGGCGGCGGCCTCGCCGTCGGGTTCGCGGCGCAGCAGCAGGACGGCGATGTCGTCCTCGCGGCGGTCGGTGAGGGGCCCGGTGGTGTGGTGGGAGGAGGGGCCGTGGACGACCTGGACGAGGGCGTCGGCGAGGTCCTCCAGGCCGCCCTGGTGCTCCTCCAGCGTGGTGCGGAGCCGTTTCCAGCCGGTCTCCAGGTCGTGGCCGCCGGTCTCGACGAGGCCGTCGGTGCACAGCAGCATGGTCTCGCCGGGTTCGAGGGCGAACCGGGTGATGGGGTAGTCGGCGTCGGGGTCGATGCCCAGCGGCAGGCCGCCGGCCGTGGGCCGGGTGATGACCGTGCCGTCCGCCATGCGTATCGCCGGGTCCATGTGCCCGGCGCGGGCGATCTCCAGGATGCCGGTGGCGGGGTCGCACTCGGCGTACAGGCAGGTCGCGAAGCGCAGGTCGGCGAGGTCGTCGGTGGTGCCGGTGATGCCGTGCAGGAAGCGGGAGGCGCGGGAGAGCACCGCGTCGGGGCCGTGGCCCTCGGCGGCGTAGGCGCGCAGCGCGATCCGTAGCTGGCCCATGAGGCCGGCGGCGCGCACGTCGTGCCCCTGGACGTCGCCGATGACGAGGGCGAACCGGCCGGCCGGCAGCGGGATCGTGTCGTACCAGTCGCCGCCGACCTGCAGGCCGCCGCCGGTGGGGATGTAGCGGGCGGCGAGGCTCATGCCGGGGATGTCGGGGCCCAGCGTGGGCAGCATGGAGCGTTGCAGTCCGTCGGCCAGTTCCCGCTCCGACTCCGCCTCCTCGGCGCGGGAAAGGGCCTGGGCGAGCATGCGGGCCACCGTGGTGAGCACGGAGCGCTCGTCGGGCGTGAAGGCGACGGGGTACTTGAACGCGGCCAGCCAGGTGCCGATCGTGCGCCCGGAGACGGTCAGCGGCAGGAACGCCCAGGAGCGGCGGCCGAAGGTCCGGGCGAGCGGCCAGGTCGTCGGGTAGCGCCGCTTGTACTCCTCCGGTGAGGACAGGTACACGGCGCGGCCGGTGCGCACCACTTCGGCGGCCGGGTAGTCGGTCTCGAGGGGCATGTGCAGGAAGGGCTCCTCGTCCCCGGGCCGCTGCCCATGGTGGCCGATCACCGTCAGCCGGTCGCCCTCGGTGCCGAAGACCGCCATGCCGTCCGGCGAGAACCCGGGCATCGCCAGCCCGCCCGCGACCCGCAGCACCTCGGCGGTGGAGCGGGCCTCGGCCAGCGCGCGGCCCGCGTCCAGCAGGAACGCCTCCCGGGAGCGGCGCCAGTCGCCGGTGACGGCGCTGCGGGCGGCCGGGGTGCCCGGAGTGGGCTCGGCGACCTCCTGCAGGAGGCCGACGAGCCGGTAGCCCCGCCGGTCGGCGTCGAACGTCGGTTTGGAACGGCTGCGTACGACGCGTACGACCCGTCCTTGCTCGTCCATGATCCGGATGCGCACCTCGGCGAGCGTCTCCTCGGCGACGGCGAGGCGGACCACGCTGGTGATCTCGTTCCAGTCGACGGGGTGGAAGCGGGCGCGGACCTGGGCCTCGCCGAGCACGGCCGGCTCGGCGGGCAGCCCGAGCAGCCGTGCGGCCTCGGCGTCGACCGTGACCTGCCCGGTGGCGGTGTCCCAGTGCCACAGGCCGGTCGCGAGGGCGGCGAGGACCTCCCCCACGGCGGGCAGAGGCTCACCAGTGCGCATTGACCCACTTTAAGAAGAGTCGATCGAACACTGCCACCGATGGTGCACGGGTGAGCGAGGGACGGGGGCGAGGGGTGGTGCGGGGAATGGGTGGGGAGGCCGTCCCGGGGCGGCCGGTACGCTGGAGACGTTTCACGTGAAACCGGAGGCGTTCCGCCGGGAACGCAGCCCCCGGGAAACGCAGACCCCTAGCAGCGAAGGCTGGATGAACGACGATGCATCGGTACAGGTCCCACACCTGCGGCGAGCTCCGCGCCTCTGACGTCGGCACCGACGTCCGGCTCAGTGGCTGGCTGCACAATCGGCGCGACCTGGGCGGCATCCTGTTCATCGATCTGCGCGACCACTACGGCATCACGCAGCTCGTCGCCCGCCCCGGCACGGACGCCTACGCGGCGCTGGACAAGCTGTCCAAGGAGACCGTCGTCCGCGTCGACGGCAAGGTCGTCTCCCGCGGCGCGGAGAACGTCAACCCGAACCTGCCCACCGGCGAGATCGAGGTCGAGGTCGCCGAGGTCGAGGTCCTCGGCGAGGCGGCGCCCCTGCCGTTCACGATCAACACCGAGGACGGCGTCAACGAGGAGCTCCGCCTGGAATACCGCTTCCTCGACCTGCGCCGCGAGCGCATGCACCGCAACATCATGCTGCGCACGGCGGTGATCTCCGCGATCCGGCAGAAGATGGCGGCGATGGGCTTCAACGAGATGGCCACCCCCATCCTCACGGCCACCTCGCCGGAGGGCGCCCGCGACTTCGTGGTCCCCTCCCGCCTGCACCCGGGCAAGTTCTACGCTCTGCCGCAGGCCCCGCAGCAGTTCAAGCAGCTGCTGATGATCTCCGGCTTCGACCGCTACTTCCAGATCGCGCCCTGCTTCCGCGACGAGGACGCCCGCGCCGACCGCTCGCCGGGCGAGTTCTACCAGCTCGACGTCGAGATGAGCTTCGTCGAGCAGGAGGACGTCTTCCAGCCGGTCGAGAAGCTCATGACGGAGATCTTCGAGGAGTTCGGCGGCGGCCGCCACGTCACCTCGCCCTTCCCCCGCATCCCGTTCCGCGAGGCGATGCTGAAGTACGGCTCCGACAAGCCGGACCTGCGCGCCAAGCTGGAGCTGGTGGACATCACCGACGTCTTCGAGGGCTCGGAGTTCAAGGCGTTCGCCGGCAAGCACGTGCGCGCGCTGCCGGTGCCGGCGGTCCAGGACCAGCCGCGCAAGTTCTTCGACCAGCTCGGCGAGTACGCCGTCTCCCTCGGCGCCAAGGGCCTGGCCTGGGTGCGCGTCGGCGAGGACGGTTCGCTGTCCGGCCCGATCGCGAAGTTCCTCACCGAGGACAACGTCGCCGAGCTGACCAAGCGCCTCTCGCTCGCCCCCGGCCACGCGGTGTTCTTCGGCGCGGGCGACTTCGACGAGGTCTCCAAGATCATGGGCGCGGTGCGCGTCGAGGCCGCCAAGCGGGCCGGGCACTTCGAGGAGAACGTCTTCCGCTTCTGCTGGATCGTCGACTTCCCGATGTTCGAGAAGGACGAGGAGACCGGCCGGATCGACTTCTCGCACAACCCGTTCTCCATGCCCCAGGGCGGCATGGAAGCCCTTCAGACGCAGGACCCGCTGGACATCCTGGCCTGGCAGTACGACATCGTCTGCAACGGCGTCGAGCTGTCCTCCGGCGCGATCCGCAACCACGAGCCGGAGATCATGCTGAAGGCGTTCGAGATCGCCGGCTACGACCGCGAGACCACCGAGCGCGAGTTCGCGGGCATGCTGCGCGCCTTCCGCTTCGGCGCCCCGCCGCACGGCGGCATCGCCCCCGGCATCGACCGCATCGTCATGCTGCTGGCCGACGAGCCCAACATCCGCGAGACCATCGCCTTCCCGCTCAACGGCAACGCCCAGGACCTGATGATGGGCGCCCCGACCGAGCTGGACGAGGCCCGGCTGAAGGAACTGCACCTGCAGGTGCGCAAGCCGCAGCCGAAGTAGCCGGAGGGATCGCAGTAGGCGGTGTAGCAGGAGTAGCCGCTGTAGCCGGGGGAACCACGGCAGGCGCCTGCCCGGGCGCACACCGGACGCGACGGGCGCGGCCCGGGACCACGACGGTCCCGGGCCGCGCCCGCTTGTGTGGGGTCCCGGCCTCCGCCCTCGCCTCCTCCCCGCCTCCGCTTCCGTCTCCGTCTCCGTCTCCGCACGAGCGAGCGGGATGCACCGGCCCTTTCGCCGCCGTCGGAGCGGCGGGGTGCCGCTCACGTGCCGGTGCCCGGATCGGGCTCGGTGTCGGGGGACGCGCCGTCCTCCAGGAGGCGCTCGGCGATGTCGTCGGACCAGTGCTGCGCCCAGGCGCGCAGGACGGCGATCTCCTCGTCGTCCAGGCCGTGGGCGCGGAAGTCGGCGTCCGGGTAGAAGTCCGTGCCGGTCAGGCGGGACTGGAGGGTGGGCAGGTCGAAGGGGTCGTGGGCGTGGCGGCGGCCCAGCCGCTCCAGGTCGGGGAGGGAGAAGCGGGAGGCGGCGGCGCGGGCGTCGATCAGATCGACGGTGGCGCCGCGGTCGTACAGGGCGCGGATCTTCGTGCCGACCGCGTCCTCCAAGCAGAGCGCGGGGCCGTACGGCGTCGCCACCGGCGGCTGCTGGAAGACCTCCCGGTGCAGCGTGAGCCGGCAGGGCTCGCCGGTCGGCGGATCGGTGACCGTGAGCTGCGCGGACAGGGGTGTCACGGGCCCGGAACGGACCTCGCGGCCACGGGCCTCCAGCGCCGCCCGCACGGCCGAGGCGGCCCACGCCATCGGTTCCGGGCCCGGGGTGGCGACGTCGACGTCGGCGTGCGGGCGCTCGACGAGGCCGTGCGCCTGGAGCGCGTAGCCGCCGGCCAGCGCCAGGACGGGCGGCGGAGGCGCGGCGAGGAGATCGGCGAGGAGCCGGAGGTGGGGATGGGTGTCGGGGTGGGGGTGGTCGGTGCCGGGGAGGTTCACGGACGGCCAGGGGGAGGGGACGGCTGACGGGGACCCACTCCGCCATGCGACGCCGAGCGGCGGGAACGGCGGGAACCGGCGGTGGCCACGCCGTACGGGCGGTACGGCAGGGGCGGGTGCTGGGATGGGCGCTGTGGGCAGGGCTGGGGCGGCCACCGAGGACGGCCGGGACGGGCGCTGGGGCGGGTGTCGGGAAGGGCGCCGGGGCGGGGTGTCGGGGACGGGCGAGGCCCGCGACCTGCCCCTTGAGGGGTGCCCCTTGAGGGGGTGTGTCGCGGGCCTCGTCGTGGGCGGCCGTGGCCGCTACGCGTTCGGCTTCTCCTCCAGGCGCGGGAAGAGAACCGCGCCCTTGGTGATCGTCGAGCCGGCCGGGAGGCGGCCCCAGTCGGCGGCGTCCTGGACGCGCTGGTCGGCCAGGGCGCCGAGGGCGGCCTCGGCGCCGAGGGAGTCCCAGAGCTTCTGGGAGGTCTCCGGCATCACCGGGTTGAGCAGGACGGCCACGGCGCGCAGGGACTCGGCGGCCGTGTAGAGGATGGTCGCCAGGCGGGCGCGGCCCTCCTCGGAGTCGTCCTTGGCGACCTTCCACGGCTCCTGCTCGGTGAGGTAGCCGTTGACCTGCTTGATGAAGTCGAAGACGGCGAGGATGCCGCCCTGGAAGTCCAGCTCGTCGCCGATGCGGCGGTCCGCCTCCGCGACGGTCTTGGCCAGGCCCTCCTGGATCGCCTTCTCCGCCTCGCCGGCCGCCGTGGCCTGCGGCAGGGTGCCGCCGAAGTACTTGCCGACCATGGCCGCCACGCGGGAGGCGAGGTTGCCGTAGTCGTTGGCGAGCTCGCTGGTGTAGCGGGCGGAGAAGTCCTCCCAGGAGAAGGAGCCGTCCTGCCCGAAGGCGATCGCGCGCAGGAAGTACCAGCGGTAGGCGTCCACACCGAAGTGCGAAGTGAGGTCCTGCGGCTTGATGCCGGTCAGGTTGGACTTGCTCATCTTCTCGCCGCCGACCATCAGCCAGCCGTTCGCGGCGATCTTCTTCGGCAGCGGCAGGCCCTGCGCCATCAGCATCGCCGGCCAGATCACCGCGTGGAAGCGGAGGATGTCCTTGCCGACGAGGTGCACGTCGGCCGGGAAGGTCGCCTCGAACTTCTCCGGATTCTCGTTGTAGCCGACCGCCGTGGCGTAGTTCAGCAGCGCGTCCACCCAGACGTAGATCACGTGCTGGGGGTCCCACGGGATCGGGATGCCCCAGTCGAAGGTCGAGCGGGAGATGGACAGGTCCTGCAGGCCCTGCCGGACGAAGTTCACGACCTCGTTGCGCGCCGACTCCGGCTGGATGAAGTCCGGGTTGGCCTCGTAGTGGGCGAGCAGCTTGTCGGTGTACTCGCTCAGCTTGAAGAAGTAGTTCTCCTCGCTGAGGATCTCCACCGGCTTCTTGTGGACCGGGCACAGCTTCTGCCCGGCGAACTCGCCCTCGCCGTCCAGCAGCTCGCCGGGGAGCTTGTACTCCTCGCAGCCCACGCAGTACGGGCCCTCGTAGCCGCCCTTGTAGATCTCGCCCTTGTCGTACAGGTCCTGCACGAACTCCTGGACGCGGTCGGTGTGCCGCTGCTGCGTGGTGCGGATGAAGTCGTCGTTGGCGATCTCCAGGTGCTCCCAGAGGGGGCGCCAGGACTCGGTGACGAGTTTGTCGCACCACTCCTGGGGGGTGACCCCGTTGGCCTCGGCGGTGCGCATGATCTTCTGACCGTGCTCGTCCGTGCCGGTGAGGTACCACACCTTCTCACCGCGCTGGCGGTGCCAGCGCGTGAGCACGTCCCCTGCGACGGTCGTGTAGGCGTGGCCCAGGTGAGGAGCGTCGTTGACGTAGTAGATGGGGGTGGTGACGTAGAACGCCTTGCCACCCTGCTGCTTCTCGGATCCAGTGGCCGCCATGCTGGAATCCTACTGGCCCGGTGAAGATCGACTCACATGCGTTTCGCGGGGTGGAAGCGGCGGTGGGGGCGCCGCCGGGAGCCACCGTCGGGAGCCGCCGCCGGGTCAGGCGCCGGGTCCGCCGGGTCAGGCGCCGGCGGGGCGCCAGGCGGCCAGGACGCCCTCGTAGACCTCCTTGTCGGTCAGCTCGCGCGGGGTGGGACCCGCGTGGAAGAACGACGCGTTGTCCGTCTTCAGCTTGCGCAGGTAGTCGAACGCCTTGTTGTCGTGCTCGCCGAAGGCCACGAAGGAGAAGAAGACCTCCGGGTGCTCGCGCGCCGCGTCGGTGAGGGCCTGGGTCGCCGGGGTCTTGGCGTCCGGGGCGCCGTCCGTCTGGAAGATCACCAGGGCGGGCGAGCCGGGCGCGGTCCTGCGCTGCTCGTCGAGTACGGCCGCCACGGCCGCGTGGTAGCTGGTACGGCCCATGCGGCCCAGGGACGCGTGCAGCTCGTCGATTTTGTTCTCGTGGTCGGCGAGGGTCAGTTCGCCGGTGCCGTCCACCTCCGTGGAGAAGAACGTGACGTGGACCTTCGCCTCCGGGTCCAGGTGCGCGGCGAGGGCGAGCGCCTGCTCGCCGAGGGCCTGCGCGGAGCCGTCCTTGTAGTACGGACGCATCGACGCCGAGCGGTCCAGGACCAGGTGGACGGTGGCGCGGGCACCGGTCAGCCCGTACTTCTTCAGGGCGGCGCCGGCCGCCCGGTAGGCGGTGGCCAGGCCGGGGGCACGGTTCTTGACGCGGGCGAGGGTGACGGCGGGGGTCTGCGTGCGGGCGGACGCGGGAGCGGAGGACTCGGGCCGGGGGCTCGACTCCTCGTCCTCGGGCTTGGACTCGTCGGACGGGGGCTGCTCGGCGGTCGGTTCCTCGGCGGTCGGTTCTTCGGCGGCCGGTTCCTCGGGCTTGGGCTCCTCGACGGGCTTGGGCTCCTCGGCCGCCGACTCCTTGGCCGTAGGTTCCTCGGTCTTCGGTTCCTCAACCGTCGGCTCTTCGGGCTTGGGTTGTTCGGCGGTGGGTTCCTGAGCCGCCGGTTCCTCGGCCGTGGGCTGCTCGGTCTTCGGTTCCTCAGCCTTCGGCTCTTCGGCCTTCGGCTCTTCGGCGGTCGGTTCCTGGGCTTCCGGTTCCTCGGCCGTGGGCTGCTCGGCCGTCGGTTCTTCGGCGGTCGGCTGCTCGGGCTTGGGTTCTTCGGCCGTGGGCTGCTCGGGCTCCGGCTCCTCGACCTTGGGCTCTTCAGCCTTGGCTTCCTCGGCTGGCGCTGCCTCCACCGACGGCTTCGTCTCCGGCGCGGGCTCCTTCGTCTCCGGCGCGGGCTCCGGCTTCGCCTCCGTCTCCGGTTCCGGTTCCGGCGTCGAGGGGCGGGTCGGCTTCGAGACCGCCACCTTGTCGAAGGCGGCGGCGACGAGCTCGTGCTCCTCCCCGGCCGACGGAGCGCGGGGCGTGCGCTCCTCGGTCACGGGCGCCGGCTTCCGTACCTCCGCGACCGGTGCCGGCTCGGTGGACGCCGGCTCGGTGGGCGTCGGCTCCGGCACCGTCTCCTGCACCGGTGCCGTCTCCTGTGCGGGGATGTGCTGTGGCTCCGGCGCGACGCTGTCCGCCTCGGTGGCGCGTCGCTTGCGCGAGCGGCCGAAAGCGTTCCGCAGGCGAGTGAGAAGGCCCATGTGCGCACCCTTTCGCATCAGGTGAAGCCGTCGATCCCTGGCCAGGACGGACACGTAAGGTTAGCGGCCTCGTGGGGCGGGGCAAGGCATGGGCCGAGGGGCGGACGCCGCCCGGTGTCAACACCGCCTCCGCGTGGGCCGGTCGGCGTCGTGTGGACAGCGTCACGTCCACGACCGGCGCCCGGTGGTTCGTGCCGGCCAGGCGCGGGAAACGGGCGTCGGCCGCCGTGAAGTCGCGGCTGAGCAGTACGTGGTCGATCCGGGCGCCGAAGAGCGGTGTGGTGCGGGCGGGGCAGGTCGGGGTACGGGCGGGGCCCGCGAGCAGGGCGGCGTCGCGCAGGCCGACGGTGAGGACGCGGCGGAAGGCGGCGTTGTCCTGGGAGGGGTTGAGGTCGTCGGCCGGGACGGTGGGTGTGGCGTGGTGCGCGGCGGCGAAGGCGCGCAGCCGGTCCGGCTCACGGCGCCACAGGCCGACCTGGCCCGGCAGCGGGGGCATCGGGTGGGCAAGGTGCAGCCGTGTACGGCCCGCCCGTGCACGTCGGCCGCCGCGCCGGGCATGCCCCTCGTGCCGGGGAGCGTGTACGTGCCCCGCAGGGGGAACCGGCTGAGGATCACCGACCCGTGGGAGCCGCCCGCCGCGACCGTCCGCCGGTGGGGGTGGGCGGTGCCGCACGCCTGCCGCAGCGACGTCCGCCAGGCGTGCGCTCCGGCGCCCGTGCCGCCGCTCGCCGGGAGCGGAGCGCGGCGGGGGCGTCGTCGGGCGCATGGAGATCGACGGTGGTTCTACGGGGACCGCGGCGGCGAGGGACGGGCCCGGGCCGGACGGGGAGGCGCGGTGTTCCCGCTCTCCTGGGCTTCCGGGTGGTTCAGGCGGGTGGGTCTCTCCCGGGCTCCCGGGTGGTTCAGGCGGGTGGGTCTCTCCCGGGCTCCCGGGTGGTTCAGGCCCGGGCGCGGGACGGTTGCGGGGCCGGGGCCGGGGCGGAGGCGGGCGGCGACGCGGTGGCGCGGTGGCGGCGCAGGAGGGGGACGAGCCAGGAGGTGAGGGCGACCGTCAGGCCGAGGGCGAGCAGGACCCAGGAGACGGTGCGCACGGTGGCGGTGAGGGCGTCGTAGGCGGCGGCCGCCGCGGGGGCGGGGATCTCCGCGGGCAGGCCGTCCAGGGAGAGGCGGCGGCCCACGGCGAGGGCGCCGGTCAGCAGGGCGCCGCCGAGGGCGGTGCCCAGCGCGGTGGCGATGAGGGCGCGGCGGCGGCAGGCGGCGAGCGTGATGCCGGCGGCGGCGAAGGCGGTGGCCGCGACGGGCAGCCAGAAACCGGCGACTTCCAGCACGTGGAAAACCTTTCTGAGGCGGGCCACGTCCTCGCCGGGGAGCAGCGTGATACGGGTGTGCTCGACCGGGATGCGGGCGGCCAGCGGTATGTGGTCCTCGGTGAGGCGGTCCTTGACCTGGGCGGTGACCGGCGCGAGGTCGACGGTCACGGTGCCGGCGCCCTCGTCGCGCAGCGCGTGCAGGACGGCGTCGTGGGCGGCCCGGTTGCCGGCGTCCCACGCGGCGCGGAAGGCGTCGGTGGCGGTGAAGGAACGCACCGCGGCGTGGACGAACGGGGCCACCGCCCGCCGCCGCGGTCCGGACACGAGGTCCGCGCGGGCGTCGATCTCCCGCAGGATGCCCGCGCCCACCGTGTCCGCGACGGCGTCGCGCACGTCCGGGTCTCCGGCCAGCGGCGCCATCGTGGCGACGTACCGGCCGGTGTCGGCCAGCCCGTACCGCGCCCAGGCCGCGAGCGTGCCGAACGGCACGAGGAGGCAGGACAGGGCGATCAGGGCGGCCGACAGGACGCCGCGCAGACGGTGGCGTCGGCGCCGCCGTGCGGGCGGGCCGGGCGGGCCGGGCGGGCTGGGCGGACGGGACGCGGGGGACACGCCTCCAGGCAAGGACCCGGGGGCCGGACGCGCCAGCCGGGCAACTCCGGTCGGGTGGAGCCGGGGAGCGCTCGGGTGGACCGCGGGCCGGTGGGTCGGGGGGCCGGGGGACCGCGGTGCCGGGCGGATCAGGGGACCGCGAGGGCAGGTGACCTCAAGGCCGGGGACCGCGAGGGCAGGGGGCTGCGGTGCCGGGGGCCGCGAGGACAGAGGGCCGCGGTGCCGGGCGGACCGTCAGCCGATGCGGTGGCCCTCCGCGTCCTCGTGCGTGTAGTACCAGTAGAACAGCGCCAGGCCGACGAACGCGGCGACGGCCAGTGCCATGGCCACCGTGCGCAGGACGGTGTGGCCGCTCTGGTTGTAGAGGAAGCCGAACGCGACCCCGGTGAAGGCGAACCACAGCAGGGCGCGCGGCTCGCGCTTCAGGCGCGGGGCGAGAGCCCGTACGGCCGCGTAGAGCGCCACGAAGACGACGGCGGTGACGAAGCCGAACAGCACGTTCCAGCCGGTGATCGGGCCGCCGGAGCGCCGGTTGGCCGCGGCCCAGTAGCCGTAGACAAGCCCGGCGGCGACGGGTGGCGCCCACCTCGCCATCAGGTGTGCGGACGTGTCGCGGAAGCCGGACGCCCGGGATTCCCCGCGGGGCAGGCGGGGCCTGCGGGACGCGGGTGCGGCGTGAGCCATGACAGCTCTCCTCTCTCCTCGCCTCCGCCTTCCAGGGCACACCGGCACGGGGCGTGTGGCAAGTGGGCGGGAGGAAGTCCGCGGAAAGTCCGCGAGTGCGTGTTTCGTGGGGGCGCGCGGAAGGCACCGCACCTGCCGCGCCGGCGACCTCGACCTACCGTGTCGGCGATCTCGACCTGCCGCGCCGGCGACCCCGACCCGCCCCATCGGCCACCCCTGCCCGCCGCACCGACCGGTCGCGCCGCCGTCCGCGGACGCGCCACCGTGGAGGGATGTTCACGGCTCCGGCGCCCGCGTGCGCGGCGGCAGCGGTTACCGTGCTGCCGTAAGCGATCGGCCAGGAGGCAAGCAGGAAGGGGGGACGGTGCCCGGTACCGTGCTGCTGCTCGCGGCGGCGCCCGTGGGCAGGGGGCGTCTGGTGGACGCCGCGTCCGTGCTGCCCGTCCTCGCGGCCGTGCCGCCCGCCGTACTGGCCGGGACGGACACCGCGACGGTCGTCGAACTCGCCGACCCGCTGGAGCCGCAGGCCGTGCTGACCCGGCTGCGGGCCGCCGCGGCGGCACCCGGCCCGCTCACCGTGTTCGTCGCCGGGCAGCTTCACCTCGACCGCCGCCAGCGGCTGCCGCATCTGGCGCTGGCCCGCACCACGCCCGCCACGGTCCGCTACACCGGCGTGCCCTGGCACTGGTTCCGCGAGGAGCTGCGGCTGCGGCCGGCCGGCACGACGGCCCTCGTCGTCGACCTGCACACGGACGCCGAGACCTGGGAGGAGCTGCGCGTCCACCCGCTCGACTGCGGGCGCACGACCGCCGTCTACGGCCGGGTCGCGCCGCCGCCGGGGCGCCGCACGGTGGCCGGGCCGACGTACCTGCGGGCCGTGGCGACCATCCTGCGCAGCGGGTGGCGGCCGCCGCTGGATCAGCTGCACCAGCAGGCCCTGGCGCGGATCGCCGCCGAGGCGCCCGGCCCCGGCCTGGTGCTCACCGCGCCGGCCGCGCCCCCGGCCGACCCGCACGCCGCGATCACCGCCGCCGTCGAGGCCGGGCGGCACACCGACGCCGACCTGCTCGCCGCCCAGTGGGAACGCGCCGCGGCGGCCGCGCACGGGCCCGCCTCCGAGGACGCCCTGCACTGGGCGGAGGTCCGCGCCGATCTCGCGATGCTCGCCGGGGACCCGGTGCGCAGCTGCCGCGCCTGGCTCGCGGTGGCCGCCGCCCGGCTCGCCGCCGGCCAGGCGCCCGACGCGCCGGCGGTCGAGACGGCCGTCGACCGCGCCCACCACCAGTGGAGCCGTATCACCGCCCCCGCCCCGATACGCGAACTCGGCTCGGTCCTGAGCGAGTTGCGGCTCCGGGTGCCGGGCCGCCGGGCGGGCGCCCTGGAGGACGTGCGGCGACGGCTGGCGCTGCTGGAGAAGCGGCTGGAGAAGCAGTCCCTGCAGACGACGCGGGCGTGACAGCGTGGCGGGAACAGGAAGGAGCCGCGCCGGGGAAGGCACCGGGGAAGGAACGCGCCGGTGAGGAGGCCGGAAAGAGGGCCGGGGAGGCACGGGACCGCCCCCCTTCGCGCGGCCGGAAAGCGGCGGTGACGTGGCACGGGGAGATCGTTGGGCTGGCGTACGGCATCGCGTGCCGGTCACCGGCCGGGTGAGGCATGGAGGTGCCGGGAGATGCCCCCGGAGGCATTCCTTGTCCGCAGAGTTCCAGAAGTCCCAAGAGCTGCAAGAGCCACAAGAGCATCAAAGGCATCAAGAGCCCCAAGAGCAGCGAAAGCCCCACGAGTTCGCCCGTTCCCGCGTCGAGCTCAACCACACGATCGTCGCCTCCCGCGACAACCGGGAGTCCGCCGAGTTCCTGGCCGAGCTGCTGGATCTGGAGATCGCCGGTGAGTGGGGGCCGTTCGTCGCGGTCCGGCTCGCCAACGGAGTCACCCTGGACTTCGCCACCGCACCCGAGGAGCACATCGCCACCCAGCACTACGCCTTCCTCGTCTCCGACGACGTCTTCGACGCCGCCTACGCCCGCATCCGGGAGCGCGGCCTCGAGCACTGGGCCGACCCGTACCGGCAGCAGCCCGGCACCATCAACCGCAACGACGGCGGCCGCGGCGTGTACTTCCTCGACCCCTCGGGCCACGCCCTGGAACTGATCACCGTCCCCTACGGCGGCTGGCCGGAGCAGCCGGAGCAGCCGAAGGAGCCGGAGCGGTCGGAGCGGCCGGAGGATTAGGAGGATCAGTCCGCCGTCCGCACCGCCTGGTGCGCGACCCGCGGGGCCGGCGGGTGGTCCGCCGCCTTCGCCGGCCCCGCGTTGGCGGCCAGGACCAGGGTGGCGGTGGCGATCACGGCTGCGGCGAACCCCCTGACGTAACGCGCTGATGTGCGTCCGGGCACGGCGACCTCGCAACGGCGGCGAAACGGGCGGCGGAAAGAGCAGTGGAAACAGCGGTGGAAAAGGCGGCGCCTGGCCGGTGTCAAGCGCTGGTCACGAGAAGTGCATTAAACCGGCTTAACGCCCTGTTTAACATGCCGCTTAACCTAGGCTCTCTCACGACCCAACGGCAAGGGGGCCTGGGGGAGTTGAGGGGTTGGCCGACATGGTGGAGCGGGACGAGCCGGAGGTCATCGGCCGCCGGGTGCAGCGGTTGCGCCGCGAACGCGGGCTGACGCAGCGGCAGTTGGCGGAGCCGTCGTACACCTCGGCGTACATCTCCACGCTGGAGGCGGGCCGGGTGCGGCCCTCCGACGACGCGCTGCGCCACCTCGCCGAGCGGCTCGGCGTCGACTTCGAGGAGCTGGCGACGGGCCGCCCGGCCCGCCTGGCCACCGCGCTGCGGCTGCGGCTCACCGAGGCGCGGCGCACGCTGGCCACCGGCCGCGCGCAGGAGGCGGCCGGGCAGTACGCGGAGCTGCTCGACGAGGCCGAACGGCACGGGCTGACCGAGGAACGGGCGGCGGCGCTGCTCGGGCTCGGGGAGTGCGCCGTGGAGACCGGCGAGCTGCGGGCGGCACGGGAGCGGTTCGAGGAGGCCGAGCGGCTCCTCGCCGGCGCCCCGCTGCCCGCCCGCGTCCCCGCCCTGCGCGGCCGGGCCGTCACCCACTACCTCGCCGGTGAACTCCGTTACGCCGTCTACCTGCTGGAGACGGCCATCGACGAGCTCAACCGCAGCGGCCTGCACGACCCCGACGCGCTGCTGCTGCTCTACGCCGGCATCATCGGCCCCTACATGGACATGGGCGCGCACGCCCGCGCCGCCCAGGCCGCCGAGTTCGCGCTCGCCCTCGCTCCGCAGGCGGGCGACCCGGCCCTGGTCGCCCGCATGCACCGCTCCGTCGCCCGCACCCTGCTCGCCGAGGGCCGGATCGCCGAGGCCGACGCCTCGCTGGCCAAGGCGGCCGAGCTGTACCGCACCCTGCAACTGCGGACCGAACTCGCCAACTGCCACTGGATGCGCGGCTACGTCTGCGCCCAGAACGGCGAACTGGAGCGCGCGGAGAGCGAGCTGCGCCAGGCGCTGACCATGCTGGCCGAGCGGCGGGCCGCCCTCTACAGCAGCCAGGTCACCGTCGAACTCGCCGATGTCCTGCACCGACGGGGCAGGTCGGAGGAGGCCTCCCGGCTGCTGCGCGAGGTGCTCGGCGAGCTGTCCTCCGAGCGCGGCGCCGTGCACGCGGCCGCCGCCCACCGCCTGCTCGGCATCATCGCCGAGGACGCCGGCGACACCGAGGCCGCCGAGGAGCACTACGTGCGCGCCCTCAGCCTCCTGGAGCGGGCCGGTGCCGCCGGCGACCTCGCCGACCTGTGCCGCCTCCTGGGCGACCTGCTGCGCCGCACCGGCCGGGTGGAGGCCGCCCTGGACGCCTACCGCACGGGACTGGGCCACCGTACGGCCCCGGGGACGACGACCCTCGGACCGGCACCCGCCCAGCCCCTGCTGTGACCGTCCAGCCCCTGCTGTGACCGCGAGAAGCACCGAACGGGGCCGGTGCGGCCACCGGTCACCGGTCACCGGTCGCCTTGGGCGGCGGGCTGGTCCGGTGGGCCGGGGCAGTGGGCCGGGGCGGCGGGCTGGTCCGGTGGGCCGACCGGGCGGACCGGCCCGGTGGGCGGGGACCGCGGATCGGGACCGCGGATCGGGACCGCGGATCGGGACCGCGGATCGGGACCGCGGATCGGGACCGCGGATCGGGACCGCGGATCGGGACCGCGGATCGGGACCGCGGATCGGGACCGCGGATCGAGGCGGGCGGCCGCCGTCCGGCTGACGGGGCGGCGGCCACCCGCCAGAGGGCGCACGGCTTGCGTCGTGGACCCTCGGGGAGTCCCCGAACCCCGCTCGGGACGGCGGGAGACGCCCCGGTCGGCGGCGCGGGGCAGGGGACGGGCTCGGGAGACGGCGGACCGGGAGGCTGGTCGAGGACTCGGTTGCGGGAGGGGCCGGAGGTACGGGTGGGGGGTGAGCCGGTCCGGGTCGGTCACACGAGCGGCCACGGGTACGGAGCCGCCAGGGGCGACCGCGGTGCCGTCTCGTGGCCTGCGTCATATCAGAAGGTAGCGACCCGGACGCACACTGTGAAGCCCACCCCAGAAATCCACAGTCAGTGGCCGGATCCGGTACGACGACGGCGGGCACCCGGCGCCGGGCCGCCCACGAGCCCCGCCCCTTCCCGCGCCGCCCGCGGACCCGGCGCCCTTCCCGCGCCGCCCGCGGACCCGGTGCCCTTCCCACGCCGCCCGCGGACCCGGCGCCCTCCCCGCACCGCCCGCGGACCTGATGCCCTCCCCACGCCGCCCGCGGACCCGGCGCCCTCCCCGCGCCGGTGCGCGAACGGGCCGCCGTCCTCGCCCGACGGTGGCGGAAGCGGCGGGAGTTGGTCCACGACGCCGGTTTTCCCCCGCCCGGCGCGGGTAGTCGACAGGCCCTTCCCCCGCCGTCAGGCGCAGCCCGGGGGCGGAGGTGCGCGTACGTGTGGAGGCCCGGGCGCGGGCGGCGGGATCCGCGCCCGATGCGAAGGAGGCGGTGGCCGTGCGGCCCAGGGACCACGCCGAGGGCGCCCCGGGCGAGGACGGTCGGGCCGGTCGCCGGGACGGCAACCCCCCGTCCTGTTCCGGCACCGGGCCGTCGGGCGGCGCGGAATCCGGCGGGACCGACGCCGCCGAGGTGATCGCCGAGGCGGTGCGGGACGTGCCGCCGGCCGAGGTGCCGCGCCGGCTGTGCGGCGTCGCGGTCAGACTGCTGCCGCTGCGGGGGGCGAGCGTGTCGCTGCGCGCCGAGGGCATGCCCGTACAGCTCGGCGCCAGCGACGCCACGGCCGCCCGCCTGGGCGAGGTGCAGGCCACCCTGGGCGACGGGCCGTGCCTGCACGCCGCCGCGATCGGCGCCCCGGTGCTCGCCACCGACCTGGCGGACGGCCCGGAGGCGCGGCGCTGGCCGGTGTTCGCCCAGCAGGCGGCGGAGGCCGGGGTGCAGGCGGTGTACTCCTTCCCGCTGGGCAACGACGCGGTGTGCGTGGGCACCCTCGACCTGTACAGCGCCGAGCCCCGGGTGCTGAGCCCGCCCGAACTGCGCACCGCGCACCTCGTGGCCGGCGTCATGACCCTCGCCCTCATGGCCCTGCCGCACGCCGGGGACGACGAGGAGGAGACGTCCTGGCTGAGCGCTCTGGCCGCCGACCACGACGAGGTCCAGCAGGCCATCGGAATGATCATGGCCCAGCTCGGGATCGACGCGGACGAGGCGCTGGCCCGGCTGCGCGCCCACGCCTTCGCCCGCGGCCGTACCGCCCTCGACGTGGCGCACGAGGTGATCACGCAGCGGAAGAGGTTCGACCGCGACTGATCCGACGTCCGCGCCGCCGTTCCCCGGCCTTCCTGCCGCCGCTCCCCGGCTCCCGAACCGCCTTTTTCTGAGCTGCAGTTGAGCCGGAACCGGTTCCTCCATCCATACGATCACCGCATGGACACTATGGGCCTACTGGTCGTCGTCGGACTCCTGGTCGCGGGCTGTGCCGCGCTGGAGACCCGCCTCTCGCGCGTCGACCGCCGCATCGCCCGCGTCGAGCGCAGGCTCGACGTGCTCCTCTCCCACCTCGGCGTGCCCGACCAGGACCAGGACCCGGACCTGGAGCGGGTGCGCGACCTGGTCCGCGCCGACCGGCGCGTCGAGGCGATCAAGGCCTACCGGGAGGCGACCGGCGCCGGCCTGAGGGAGGCCAAGGAGGCCGTCGACCGCCTCGGCTGAGCGCCGCACAGGTCTACCGGTGGTGGCAGCAGGGGTGGGCTTCCTTCACGTCTGCCTCGCATATGACGTAGACGTACAGGCCGGCGTCGTCATCCGGGGAGGCCGGCCCCAGTGCGCCGGCGACCGCGCGGCAGGGCTTCGATCAGGGACCTCCCAAAGACCCTGCTCCATGACCTGTTCCGCTTGAAGGGCAGCTCAAAGATCTTGGCGAAGAGCCATGCCCCGAATACCGAGGTCGGCAGGGCCACTACAAGCGTGAACCAGAACACGGGCAGGCCTGGTGAGAAAAAGAGGGGCGCTACGCGGCGAATCACTGTCATGACGATGGGGAGATGGATCAGGTAAAGGCTGTATGAGAAGCTGCCGAGGCTTTGAAGGGGGCGCGCGGTCAGGAGTCGCACAAGGAGGGCGGGTCTGCCGGTGGCGACCGCGGCGAGCAGCATCGACATGGCAGGAGCGATGGCGAGATCTATCCAGAAATAGTGTTTCACCGTCCAAACAGAACCTTGCGCGACGCCGAGAGCCAGGACCGGCAGGGCGGCCAGGACGGCGAACCATCCCCAGGGCAGGCGTTGAACTCTGTCCGAAGCGGTGACGACCGCGGCGCCCACCAGGCCTGCGACGAACACGGGAGCGAGGTGGGGAGTGAGCCAGTTGTCGCCTTCCACGGGAGAAGCGTTCGCTGCCGTCAAGCCGCGGGCGATCACCGGAATCGTCACGCACGCCACCAGGACCGTCGCGCCCATGCGTCGCCGAACAAAAAGGAGAAGGGGGAAGAGGAGATAAAGTTCCACTTCCACTCCGATCGACCAGAACGCGCCGTTCGGTGTAGGGGCGGTGAACATGTCCTGAGCGACGAGGCCGTACACCAGGATTGTCATGTCGGTAGGTGGCCCGGAGTGCGAAGCCGGCACGATTGACCAGGAAATGATCAGACTCATGGTCAACGCTGCCCAATACGGAGGCAGAATGCGCCAGGCGCGACGGCGCAGAAACCGACCGACGCCGCCCGACCGCCAGCCGTGACGGGCCGGAGAGATCGCCAGGGAGAAGCCGGACAGCACCAGAAAGAAGACGACGGCCAGGCGCCCGAACATGAGGCCCTCCAGCCACGGAGGCGCCGAGCTGTCGGGGTATCCCGGGAAGGTGTACAGCCAGCAGTGGAACAGGACCACATATAAAGCCGCCAGGCCGCGGAGACCCTCCAGGCCCACCAGTTGCCGCCGGTCTTGTGCACCGCTCGCCCGCGTCTCCTGTGCCCCACCGGAGCGGCCAAGTCGAGAGAAATGCTGACCGGATGACTCGAATCCACTGAAATCGCTCGACCCTTTCTCTGGGCGCCGCGTTCGCCGCACGCCGCCGCCTCGGCAGGCGCTGCACCATGCGACCTGCGGCATGCGAGTGCCCGCCCACCCGTTTCCCTGACGGTACGGCGGGCGGCACGGTGCCACCCGCCGCGACTGGTACGTGGCATTCGGCTCAGGAGCTCACCAGATGGGCCGACATGGTTCTCATCCGGCCAAGGTGGCTGGACCTGCGCTCATGCGGGCATCTGGGCATATCCCTCCCTCTCGGTGACCCGACCAGGCGGTAAGGGGCCAAAGCCCGGGGCGGCGGAGGGCAACCTCAAGATCAAGCCGAAAGCACGCCGTTGAGGCGGGGCGATCCGCAGCCGCATTGGCCGCTTCCTCCGCGGCAGATTCGCCGGGCACTCCTTCGACGTCCACGTCCACGTCCGCGTCCATGCCCACGTTCACGCCCACGCCCGCGTCCCGTCCCACATCCACCGGCCGCTCACCCGGACGGGCGGGCGCGGGTGGTGGAGGCCGGGCGGCGGTGGTGGCGTGGGAGGCGGTCGCCGTCGTCCGCGGCGGCGTGACGTGCGACCCGCCCCCTGTCCGCGTCGGCTCGCCGTCACGGGCGATCCGTGACCCGTCGGCTCGGCCGATCCGACCGGTCCGCGACCCGTCGCCCCGATCGATCCGGTCGACCCGTCCGTCTGGAGGTTCGATGTCCCGCTCCCCGGCCCATGTCCTCGCCGCCCGCGTCTGCGCCCTCGGGGCGCTGCTGGCCGTCGCGGCCTGTGCGGGAGCGGTGCCGCGGGCGGACGGGACCGGGCCGTCGCGGTCCTCGCGCCCGGCGGGATCGCGGACCTCGGCGCCCGCGCCGACGGAGGCGCAGGTGCGGGCCGCGCTGCTCACCGAGGCGGACCTGGGGCCGCCGTGGAGGCCGACGGAGGGGGCCGCGACCTGGCGGGACGGGATGCTGAAGGCCACCGCCGACCAGCCGGACTGCGCCCGCCTCCTGGACGCGTTGTACGCGGACGAGTTGCTGGGCGGGCCCGCGGGCATCGAGGCGGCGACGGGCTTCGACGACGCCGACGACACGGCGCAGCTGCGCCAGCGGGTGCTGGTGCGCGGCGCCGGGGAGGTGGACCGGACGCTGGCCTGGCTGCGGACGCTGCCGCGGACGTGCGGGCGGTTCGCGGCGACCGGGCCGCAGGGCCGGCCGCAGGACGTCCGGGTCGCCGGCGCCGACCTGCCCGGGACCCTCGGCGACGCCCGCCAGGGCCTGCACGTCGTCATCACCACCGTGACCTCCGACGGCACCCCGGTCACCCTCACCCTCGACACGGCCGCCGTCCGGGTCGGCGACACCGCCGTCACCGTCACCACCGGCGGCCTCGGCGCCGTACCCCCCGACATCACCCGTCGCGCCGCCGAACGTGCCGTCCAGCGCCTGGCGGAACCGTACGAGGCACCCCGGACCGGCATCTGAGCCCCACCCCCGGCGAACCCCCGGACAGTCGGACAGCCCTGGCCGGTTCCGGACGGTCCGGTCGGCCCTGGCCGGTTCCGGACGGCCCGGCCGGTCCGGTCAGTCCTGGTCGACCCGATCGGTCCTGGGGTCGGTCTTGGTCAGGCCGGTCAGGCCGGTCAGGCCGGTCGGTCCTGAGGCCGGTCCTGGTCGGTCCGCGGTTCCCGCTCGCCGCGGGCCGCCGCGAGGTCGCCCTCCAGCACCTCCACCCGGTCCCGCAGCGCCAGCACCTGCCGCACCCCGGCCAGCGACACCCCTTCCGCGACGAGGGCGGCGGCCTCGGCGACGCGGTCGATCTCGCGCCGCGAGTAGCGCCGCTGGCCCCCGGCCGAACGCTTCGGCACCACCACGCCCTGCGCGTCCAGCCGGCGCAGGAACGCGATGCGCACGTCCAGCATCTCCGCGACCTGCCCGATCGTGTACAGGGCGGCGTCGGGATCGTCGATGGAGAGGGAACTCATCGTTGCCTCGCAACCGAACCTTCGACCTCCTCCTCACAGTACAGATTTCCTGCCCGGCCAAGAACAGGTCGGACAGGCCGGACAGACCGGAGGCCGCCCGGGACGGGGTCGGGCGCCGCCCGGGACGGGGGTCAGGCGCGGTCCAGGCCGGGGGTCGGGCGCGGTCAGGGCCAGGGGCCGGCCGGGGGTCGGGCGGGGGTCGGGCACGGTCCGGGAGGGTGATCGGATACCGTCCGGGAGGGCGGCCGGGCACCGTTCAGGAAGGTGTGATCCAGCACCCTCCGGAACGGCGATTGAGCATTAGGGCCCCGGCTTACGTATGGCAAGGCGTCCGAACCGCCCGTGGGCGGTGATCCACGACCGGGCAGGAGGCACGGTGCGCTTTTCGCGGAACGCGACGGGAACTCTCTTCGTGGGCGGGGCGCTGACTCTGACCATCGCCGCACTCGCCTATCCGAGCATGCTCGGCGTGTCCACCGTCTCCAGCTCCCCCGACCGCATCATCGCGCAGACCCAGTGGGGGCCGCTGACGGAGGGCGACCGGGACTTCGTGGTCAAGGTGCGCGCGGCCGGGCTGTGGGAGTACCCGGTGGGCCAGATGGGGCTGCAGAAGGGCACCACGCCGGAGGTCAAGACGGCGAGCGCGCACCTCATCGACGGGCATGCGGCGCTGGACACCACCTGCCGCAAGATCGCGCCCATGCTCGGCATCACGCTGCCCAACAAGGCCAGCCCCCAGCAGCAGGGCTTCGTCAACCAGTTGGCCGCGGACAGCGGCAAGAAGTTCGACACCGACTTCGCCAACATCCTGCGCATGACGCACGGGTCGATCTTCAACGCGATCGCGAAGATCCGCTCCACGACGAAGAACAGGCTGGTCCGGGTGCTCGCCGAACAGGCCAACGCCACCGTGCTGGACCACATGACGGTCATGGAGAAGACCGGTCTGGTCGACTTCGACCAGACCATCTTCCAGCAGACGACTCCGCCGAAGCTGCCCAAGACCGACCTCACCCCGCCGCCGCCGGCCGCGGGCGAGCCGGAGGTGGTCCTCACCCCGCCGCCGACCAGCACCACGACCCCGCCGGCGATCCCGGCGAAGTGACCCCGCGGGACGTGGTCCCGGCGGCGAAGTGAGCCCGCGGGAGGCGGCGGCCCCGATGGCGAAGTGAGCCCGCGGGCCGCGGCCCCGGCGACGGGATGAGCCCGTAGGAGGTGGCCCCGGCTACGACCCGAGCCACACCGTCGTGTCCGGCCCGAGCCGCCCGTCGTCGAGCGGGGCGCTGGCGAGCAGCACCTCGCCGGGCGGCAGCGGGACGGGCGCGGCGGTCAGGTTGGTCACGCAGCGCCAGCCGTCGTGCCGGGCGAAGGCGAGCACGCCGTCCGGGGCGCCGTCCAGCCAGGTCAGCTCCTCGCCCTCGAGCAGCTTGCGGCGCAGCTTCAGGGCCGTGCGGTACAGCTCCAGCGTCGAGTCCGCCGCGCCCTCCTGCGCCTCGACGGCGTACCGTGCGAAGGACGGCGGCTGCGGCAGCCAGGCGCCGCCGGGCCCGAAGCCGTACGACGGCCCGGTGGTCGTCCACGGGATCGGCACCCGGCTGCCGTCGCGGCCCTTGCGGGTGTGGCCGCTCTGCTCCCAGACCGGGTCCTGCAGCACCTCGACGGGCAGGTCGGCGACCTCGGGCAGGCCGAGTTCCTCGCCCTGGTAGACGTAGGCGGAGCCGGGCAGGGCCAGCATGAGCAGGGCGGCGGCGCGGGCGCGGCGCAGGCCGGCCGCCTCGTCGATCCGGGGTGCTCGGCCGTCCGACATCAGCCAGGCGTCGAGGTCGGTGCCGGGCGGCAGCATCAGGCGGGAGGCGTGCCGGACCACGTCGTGGTTGGACAGCACCCAGGTCGCCGACGCGCCGGCCGCGCGGGCGGTGGCGAGGGAGTCGGTGACGACCTCGTGCAGCGCTTTCGCGTCCCAGGGGGTCTCCAGGTATTCGAAGTTGAAGGCCTGCCCGAGTTCGTCGGGGCGGGCGTACCGGGCGCGCCGGGCGCCCGGCACCCAGGCTTCGGCGATCGCCATGCGGGGCGGGCGGTAGGAGGCGAGGATCCGGCGCCAGTCGCGGTAGATCTCGTGCACGCCGTCGCGGTCCCAGTACGGGTGGCTGCCCGGTGCGACGCGCAGCAGTGCCCGCTCGGCGACCGGTTCGAGGTCGCCGATGTCGCGCAGCGGCTCGGCGAGGTCCTTGACGAGGGCGTGGGCGACGTCGACGCGGAAGCCGTCGACACCGCGGTCGGCCCAGAACCGCAGGGTGGTGCGGAAGTCGGCGCGGACCTCCTCGTCGTCCCAGTTCAGGTCGGGCTGCTCGGGCGCGAACAGGTGCAGGTACCACTGCCCGTCCGGCACCCGCTGCCAGGCGCTGCCGCCGAAGACGGACCGCCAGTCGCTGGGCGGCAGCTCGCCGTGGGCGCCGCGGCCGTCGCGGAAGACGTACCGGGCGCGGGCGCGGGAGCCGGGCCCGGCGCGCAGCGCCTCCTGGAACCAGGGGTGGCGGTGGGAGGTGTGGTTGGGCACCAGGTCGACGATCACCTTCAGGCCGAGCCGGTGCGCCTCGGCGGCCAGCGCGTCGAAGTCGTCCAGGGTGCCCAGGCGCGGGTCGACGTCGCGGTGATCGGTGACGTCGTAGCCGCCGTCGGCGAGCTCGGAGGGGTAGAAGGGGCTCAGCCACAGGGCGTCCACGCCCAGCGCGGCCAGGTGGGTCAGGCGCCGGGTGATGCCCTTCAGGTCGCCGAGTCCGTCGCCGTCGGCGTCGGCGAAGCTGCGCGGATAGACCTGGTAGACGACGGCCTGCCGCCACCAGTCCGGGTCTTGGGAGGAGAGGTCCCGGGAGGAGAGGTCGGCGGCGGGTGAGGGGGTCGGGCCGGAGGCGGGCGTGGAGTCGGGCGAGCGGACGGTCACGCGGTCTCCTCTGCGAAGGCGTGCGGCACCCTGCGGTGCGTACGGGCGGTGCGTACGGGCGGTGCGGGCGCCACGGGCGGGGCGCCTGCCGGCGGCGGAGGCGACGCTGTCCCGGTCGCCCCCGTCCTCATCACCTCTGTCCAGATCACCCGAAAAGTGAACCTCGGTGCGGTCATGCTACGGCGTCCGTGGGCACCGGTCGTCACCCGTCCGCCGCGCAGTGCTTCAGCAGGGCGGCCACCTCCTGGTCCACCACCCGGTAGCGCACCACCCGCCCCTCCCGCTCGCCCGCCACGACGCCGGCGGCCCGCAGCAGCCGCAGTGCCTGGGAGGCGGCGGGGTCGTTCATGCCGGTGGCTACCGCGAGGTCGGACACGGCCAGCGGGCCGGTGCGGTCCAGGGCGATCAGCAGCGCCAGCCGCCTGGGGTCGGCGAGCAGGGAGAAGCGGTCGGCCCAGGTGCGCACGTGGTCGGCCTCGCCGATCGCGGCGATGGCCTCGCACACCCGATGACCGTCGATGGTGCGGTGGTCCGCGCGGTCGGCCGGTACGAGATGCATGACGCCATCCTCGCAGGCCGCGCGCTGTGATCTTCGATACCTGCGCAGTTGTGCAGCTATGCAGGAGACCCCCGCGGGCCCTACGGTGGGCGGGCCGTGGTGTTCGGGAATCCGGTGACGGCCCCCCAGCAAGTCCGTGGGGCCCATGCCGGAGCGGCCCTCGCCACTGTGATCGGGGAGTTCCCGTCCCGTCCGGCGCACGCGCCGGGCCACTGGTCGCCACGACTGGGAAGGCAGGGCCGGGAACGCGCGACCCGTAAGCCAGGAGACCGGCCGCGGCAGCTCACGAAGTGATCCACGAGGTGCTGGAGCGTGACCGGATGACCCTGCCCACCCCTGCCTCCTTCCGCTGGCGCCGGGAGGACACCCTCAAGACGGCCGGACTGATCGCGGTGATCGCCGCCCTCCACGTCGTCGCCTTCGGAATCCTGTTCCTGCTCGTGGTGCCGCAGCACTACGCGGTCGGCACCAAGGCCTTCGGCGTCGGCCTGGGCATCACCGCCTACACCCTGGGCGTGCGGCACGCCTTCGACGCCGACCACATCGCCGCGATCGACAACACCACCCGCAAGCTGATGGCCGACGGCAAGCGGCCGGTGTCGGTGGGCTTCTGGTTCGCGCTCGGCCACTCCAGCGTCGTGGTCGCGCTGGCCATGATGATCGCGGGCGGCACGCAGCTCGCCGACCGGGTCACCAGCGAGCACTCCCGCACCCACCAGGTCCTCGGCTTCCTGGGCACGACGGTCGCCGGCACGTTCCTGTACCTCATCGCCGCGCTCAACCTGGTCGCGCTGCTCGGCATCCTGAAGGTGTTCCGCGCGATGCGCAGCGGCACGTACGACGAGCGGCAGTTGGAGGCCCACCTGGAGGCGCGCGGCCTGATGAACCGCTTCCTCGGCCGCCTCACCCGGTCCGTCTCCCGCCCTGGCCAGATGTACCCGATCGGCTTCCTCTTCGGCCTCGGCTTCGAGACGGCCACCGAGGTCGTCCTGCTGGCGATGGCGGGCTCGGGCGCGGCGTCCGGCCTGCCCTGGTACGCGGTCGTGTGCCTGCCGCTGCTGTTCACCGCGGGCATGTGCCTCTTCGACACCCTCGACGGCACGTTCATGAACTTCGCCTACCAGTGGGCGTTCTCCCACCCCGTCCGCAAGGTCTTCTACAACCTCGCCATCACCGGCCTGTCCATCGCTGTCGCCTTCGTCATCGGCACCATCGAGCTGGTCGGCGTCGCCCACGACAAGTTCGCCCTGCGCGACGGCGTCACCACCTGGATCGCCGGCATCGACCTCGACAGCGTCGGCTACGTCATCGTCGGCCTGTTCGTCCTGGTGTGGGCGGCCGCCGTCACCTACTGGCGGGTGGCGCGGGTGGAGGAGCGGTGGACGGTGCGCGCGGTGGACGGGGGGTAGGCGGGGCTGGGCGCGCCCGCGTGTCCGCTTGCGGAGGGATCGGGAACTTCTGCCAAGTAGGTGACGAAGCGTCATAGATGCCAGCACAATGGCGCCGACAGGTGCCTGCGCCAGGGCGCCGGTGGTGTCCTGAGCGAGACGAGGTGCTGTGTCCGACGCGTCGACGACGACTCAGACGACAACTCAGACGACAAGTCAGGCGACGACTCGGACGGCGGCTCAGGCGGCGACTCAGGCGGTGCTGCTGACCGGGCTGGAGGTGGGCGAAGCCCCCGTCGGCGGTCTCCAGCCCATGGTGAAGGCCCTGTTGGTCGGCATGCTGCTGCGCAAGGAGCGGGGGCTGAGCGGCGAGGCGGGCAGGACGTGGGCGTGGCCGTGGCCGGACGGCGAGGAGGTGCTCGCCTCCGCGGTGGGGAAGAAGATCTCCTCGCTCCGCTCGGTCCTCCGCGAGGCCGGATGCGGTGTCAGTTCCGGGCGCAACGGCGCTTCCTACCGGCTGCTCGACCTGGACTTCGAGGCCGTCGACGCGCACCGCTTCGTCGCGGGGTACCGCCGAGGCCGCGACCTGGTGGCCGGTGACCCTCCGGCGGCGATCGAGGCGTGGGAGGACGCGCTGCGCCTGTGGACCCCGTATGTCCCGCTCGCCGACCGGCACCCGTACGTGCAGTGCCCCGCCGAGTTCGACAAGTGGGAGCGCACCTACCGCGATCTGCTCGCGGCGTTGTGCGGGGCGCTGCTCGGGCAGCCGGGTGACGCGCGGCGCCGGGCAGCCGAGGTCGTGGACCTGCTCGCGGAGGCGGACCCGGGGGACGAACGGCTGCCCCGGTTGCGGGCGGCGGTGGGCGAGCCGGGTGGATTGGTGGCCGTTCCGCCGCTCCTTCCGGACGCACCGGCGGGCACACCGGCGAACACATCGGCGAACACATCGGCGAACACATCGGCGAACACATCGGCGGACGCGTCGGTGGCCGGCCCGGGGGAGGACCGGGAAGCGGGCGTCCCGGGGGAGGACCGGGAGGCGGGCGACCCGGGAGAGGACGGGGAAGCGGCCGACCCGGGAGAGGACCAGGAGACCCGGGAGGCCCGGGAGGCGTACGTCGCGGAGTACGTGCGCCGGTGCGCGATGGTCGACCCGCGCCACATCCGGCGCAGCCAGCTCACGCAGGACGTGATCGTCCCGCTCGACGACGTGTACATCGCCCTCACCCTGGACATGCCGGACCCGGTGACGCGGTGGGCCGAGCGCGAGGCCGGGGACGACGAGCCCGACGGCGAACCCGGGTACGGCACCGGTGCGGAGGCCGGCCGGGAGGACGGCCCCACGGTCCTCGCCCTGGGTGCGGCGGGCGTGCTGGAGGAGATGGGGACGTCGGGTGAGCCGGCGGCGCCCGGTGCGGCCGGGATGCCGGTCCTGCCGTCCGTCCGCCCCGTCATCGACCTGGCGACCCTCGTCCGGGAGAAGCGGTGGGCGGTCATCCTGGGCGATCCCGGCGCGGGCAAGTCCACGCTGCTGCAGTGGCTCGCCCTGAACCACGCGCACGCGCTGGCCGCGGGCGAGGAGCGGGTCGTCGTACCGGGCGAGCGGCTGGGACTCGACGTCGAGGAGGTCGATCTCGGCCCGGCCCGGCTGCCCGTCCTGGTCCGCATCGCGGACTACGCCGAGCACGTGCGGCGGCAGGCGGACGGGGAGGCGGGCAAAGCGCCGGGCAGAACGCCGGGCAAGCCGGGCAGAACACTGGGCAAGCCGGACAAAGCGTCGGGACTGCTGGACTTCCTGGGGACGCATCCCCTGCTCGACGAGCCGCTCGACGGCCCGGCGGAGCGGCGCGCCGCCCTGATCCGCGCCCACCTGCGGGCGGGGCGGGCTCTCGTCCTGCTGGACGGCCTGGACGAGATAGCCGACCGCGGTCTGCGGGTACGGGTGCGTCAGGACATCGAGTCGTTCGTCGCCGACCACATCGCCGATCCGCACAGTCCCACCGCCCTGAGCCCCGCTCCGCATCCGGGGGCACGGCAGTGGTGGCGGGTCCGCCCGTCCGCGCCGGCCGAGTCCGGCGGCAACCAGATCGTGGTCACCAGCCGGATCAGCGGGTACCGGGAGACGGCGCTCGACAGCCGCTACACGCTGGTGCGGATCAAAGAGCTGACCCCCGCCATGATCAAGAGGTTCTGCGCGAACTGGTGCCTGGCGGTGCAGCGTTTCCGGGCCCTGGTCGGCCACGCGACGGACGAGGAGATCCAGCGGCGCGCGGCGGCCGACGCCGAGAACCTGAACGCGTCGATCCAGGCACGCCCCGGCGTGGCCCGTATCGCCACCAACCCGTTGCTGCTCACGGTGCTGGCGACCCTCCTGCGGGAAGGCGGCCACCTGCCCTCCCAGCGCGTCGGCGTGTACGAGGACGCGTGCCGGGCGCTGATCGAGCGCAGGCAGCACACCTGGAGCCTGGAGGACGTCATCGAGGTCATGGGGCCGCTCGCCCTGTGGCTGCACGAGCACCGGTCCAACGGCGTGGCGACCCTGGAGGAGGTGCGGTCCCAGCTCGTCGCGTCACTGCCCCGGGTCGTGGGCGCCGACGACGCCGGACCCGGCGCCCACGCGCCGTCCGCGCCGACCATGCTGGCCGCGCCGTCCGCGCCGTCCGCGCCGGCCGCACCGGCCGCGCCGACCACGCCGAC
Source organism: Streptomyces echinoruber (assembly GCF_014651135.1). GTDB lineage: Bacteria > Actinomycetota > Actinomycetes > Streptomycetales > Streptomycetaceae > Streptomyces > Streptomyces echinoruber. Next base: position 204,378 of record NZ_BMWH01000005.1, on the reverse strand, counting down.
CATGCCGACCACGCCGACCACGTCGGCCGCGCCGGCGGTCGCCCCGGGCCTCGCCGCCCACGTGGACGACTTCCTCGCCGCGGCCCGTGAGGCGTCCGGCCTGCTGGTGGAGGTGTCCGAGGACCGCTTCCGGTTCCTGCACCTGACGTTCCAGGAGTTCCTCGCGGCCTACGAACTCACCCGCTCACCGGACGGGTTCCGCGCCCACCTGCGGCGCCGCCTGCACGATCCGCGCTGGCTCGACGTGTCCGCCATGGCGATGGCACTGGTCTGCAAGAACCGGCGGAGCGAGATCGACGCCGTGCTCGCCGAGGTGCTCGACCACGGTTCGGAGCACGAGGACCTCGTCCACCGCGATCTCCTCTTCACCGCCTACTGCCTGACGGAAATGCCGTACCGGCTGCCGAAATCCGTGAGGAGGGTCACCGACGAACTGCTCGCCGCCGGCACCGAGGCGGAGGCGCGCGGTTACCTGCCCCTGGCCGCCCGGATACGGGAACTGCTGCGCACCCTGCACGAGGCACGGCCCGACCTGGTGCTGCCGCGCCTGGAGGCCGCGCTGCACCGGCCGGAGCGGGCGAGGTTCGCGACGGAGGTCTGCGCGCTGCTGGAGATCCGGCGGGAAAGCCTCCTGGAAGGACTGGACGCGGCGTGCCGTCGCTGGGACCGGTCGCCGAGGGCGGTGGCGATCCGCGCGGACGCCGTCGAACGGCTGCGGGCCGCCGGAAGACCGGTGGAGTCCCGGTTCCGGCCGATCGGCACGCTGCTGAACACCGAGTACGCCGGCACCGCCGACCTGCTGGCCGCGCACGCCCCGCGGGTGAACGCGCTGCTGAAAATGGTGGCGAACCGGGTCGACCCGGTGCTGCGGACCGTGGTGCGCTGGTTCCTGGAAGGCGTGCGCGGACAGGGACCGGAGGCACTGGCCGGTGCCGAGGACCGGTTGGCGGGGGCCCTGTTGGAGGAATGCCGCCACGCCGAGGGCGCGGACCTCTCGGCGCTGGCGGCCGCGGCCTACCAGCTTGCCCCCCGGCGTACGAAGGACTGGCTGCGCGCGGAGTTCCAGGCCGAGCGGATCGACCTGCTGTCCGCCGCCCGGTTCTTCGTCGACCTGCCCGTCTTCTTCCCGCCCCCGGCCGAGCGCGACGCCTGGTCGGCGGGCCTGCCCGACGCCGCGGCGCGCGCCCTGCTGCGGCAGACCGTTCCACCGGAGCGGCAGCGCCTTCTCACCGCACTGGCATGGCAGCGGCTGCGGGTGCGCGGCTCCGCCGACACCACCTCCGAGGCGTTCGCGCTGCTCCGCCGTACCGCCGCCGCGGGCCGGTTCATCGAGTTGACGGTCGACGCCACCCACGTGCTGCGGGCGCTCCTCGACACCGGCTCGGACGAGGAGCGGCAGGCGGCGCGGTCCCTCGTCCCCTGGGTCGCGCTGCCGCCCGACCCGTCGGACGAGCTGATCCACCGGTTGGAGCGCATCGCCTCCCACACCGGGGACGAGGAGGACGAGGGTGACGGGGAGGATGAGGGTGACGGGAAGGACGAGGGGAAGGAGGGGGATGGGGATGGGGAGAACGAGGGGGACGAGTTCTCCGTCCTGGCGAACATCGTGCTGTCCAGGCTGCCCGGCCGGCACCTCCCGCCCCGGCGCTACGACGTGGTCGCCGGCGCCCTGACGGGCCACGGGGAACTGCTGCGCCGGCGAGCCGTCTCGGCGCTCACCCTGCCCCACCGCTCGGCCTGCGTCCCGCCGCGGACCGTGGCCCGGTCCGTCGCGCACCAAAGGGCCCTTGCCGAGGCAGGAGACCTGCCCTCGGCGTCCGCGCACGCGTTCTTCGTGCACACCCTCGTCAGCGACTCCGTGGAGTGGATGCTCTCCGTCAGCCGCGACCCGGGGTGCGTGAACGTGCCGCGGCTGTCTCCGGAGGCCGCCGCCGAGGGACTGCGGCGGCTGGCGGACATGACGGAGGCCGAGGCGGCCCGGTTCCTGGACGCCTGCTCCTGGTTCGACATCGCGACCCTGCCCCCGCTGGGGATGGATCTGGCGCTGCTGGCCGCCCTGGCGGAGGAGACGCGCCCGGCCGCGCTCGGGCACGAGGTTCTCGAGCTCTTCGTCGCCGAGGCCGCCGCGGCGGGCCGGATCCCTCTCGTGCTGGAGTCGCTGGGCAGCTCCCGCGACCTGGAGTTCGTCGCCGCCGGGGTCCGGGCGTGCGCCGCCCACCTGCACCGCGACCGGGGGAACTGGTCGCACACGGCGGCGCTGCGGGACCTCGCCCGTGCCGCCCTGGTCCGCTCCCACCGGCAGGACACCCGGGTCGCCCGCCGGCTGGCCGGTGGCATGGCGCTGCTGGACCTGGCCGACGAGGTGGAACCGCACCGGGTCCTGGCCGAGCTCACCGCGCACACGTCCGGCGACGCGAGCTGCGTACAGGCCCTCGTGTGGGCCCTGTCGACGCGGTCGGAAACGGCCAGGACTCGCGCCGGGACGCCGATCTCCTCCCTCCCCGCCGTGCTCGGCGCGGCCCTCGGCGCCTCGTCCCGCGGGATGGACGCGCTGATCCGGCAGACGGCGTCGCTGCTGGACGACCCGTCCGGGACCTGGCGGCAGCGCCGGGCCGCGCTGGCTCTGCTGAGAGCCGCGGCCGACCGCGCGCCCGCGGCGTTCGCCGCCCGCGGCCGCGCCTTGGGCCTCGCGGCCCGCCTCGCCGTCGGGGCCAAGGACGAGGAGAGTTACAGCGTCCGGTGGTCCAGCCTCTGCCTCGGTGCCCAACTGTCCGGCGGCGACCCGTCCTTCGTGCCCCGGCTCATCGCCGAGTGCCGGGACGTGGACGTCTTCCGGCAGAAGATGGTGGAGCTCCTGAAACAGCCGCCGCCCGCGGTGTGGAAGGTCGAACCGCCGGTCGTCGAGCCCGTGCTCTTCGGCGAGCATGTCGAAGCCGCCCTGCTGGCCGGTCACTTCCTCGTGCGGGCGACCAGGAACAGTCCCGCGTGCGCGCTGCCCGTCTCCCGGGCCGCCGGCCTGCTGGCCGCCCGGGCGCGCGAGGGGGACACACTCGCCCGGCCGTTGTTCGGTCTGCTCGACGAACTCCTCGTCGTCGGCTCCGGGTATCCCCCCGCGTCGGCCGGGTCGGACCGGTGGTCGCTGGAGGGCACCATCCTCAGCACGCACCGCCTGGGCCCCAGGCGACGTGGCCCGTGGTCCCGGCACGCCGCCCCCACCGACACCATCGTGACCCTGGTGACCTCCCGGCTGCCCCTGCTGGCGTCGGCCCGGGCGACAGCCGTGAGCGCCCCGCCGCGACTCAAGCGCATGGCCCCCCTCACCTGGGCCGCGCTCGGATTCCCGGACGCCCTCACCCCCGCGGAGTCGAACCTTCTGAGCTGGGCGATCTACGACCTGGGTGAGATACGGGTCGGCGCGAGGCTCTTCCGCAGAATGAACAGTGCCCAGAAGCGGCGGTTCGAGGAGCTCATCGACGCCGACGACAGCCAGTCCGCACAGGCGCTGCTGGAGGCGACCCTGCCCGACTACCCCCAAGAGGTCCGCAGCGTCTTCACCGGCCTGTACGACGAGGTCCGGCAGCACGCCGTGGAACTGCTGCATCTGCTGCGCTCCGGCGGAGCGTGACCCCGGCGCACGGGAGAAGCGGCGACCGGAAGAAGCGGCCAGGAGAAGCGGCGGCCGGGAAACGAGCGAACGAGAAGCGAACGAACGAGAAACGAACGAGGAAGGAGCACGCGGGGAAGGCACGGAGAAGGCGCGGGGATCTTCCGGCCATAGCGTCGAAGTCGCTGAAGCCGCTGCACCGAGGGGCGGGGCGGCGCGACGTAAGGAGTGGGAGACCATGAAGCTTTCGGCCGACAAGCCCGTGGAGTCGGTGGCCCGGTTCGGCGCCGTCCTGGGCGCCATGGGTATCGGGGCCGCCCTGATCCTCACCGGACACGCGACGGTGGCGGAGGCGTCCCACTACGTCAGCAGCGGCATCGTCTACCTGACCGCCGTCTCCGGCGTGAAACGCGAGGGCACTTCGCTCGGCCGCTGAGCGCCGGTCGCACGGTCGCACGGCCGCACCCGGGCCGCGCCCGGTTCCCCGCCACGGGTCGGGGAACCGGGCTTTTCTCTGTCCGGATCACTGCCCGAATCCCTGACCAGGTCACCGCCCGGACCGCTGCTCGAACGATCCGGGAGATCCGCCCGATGCACGCGCCCGGCCACCGCACCAAGGCCGTCGGTCACCCGGCGGTCGGTCACCCGGCGGTCGGCCACCCGGCGGTCGGTCACCCGGCGGTCGGTCACTCGGCGGTCGGCCGGCTGTGGCCCGACTGCGACGTGCTGTTCCTCCCGGCTGTTCCCCCCGGCTGTGCGTCCCGGACGACGACCGGGAGATCGTTCCGCCCCGGAAGCAGCCGCCTCACCCCGGAAGCGGCCGCCTCACCCCGGAAGCGGCCGCCTCAGCGGCGCCCGTGGTCTCACCGCCGGGTCCGCTCGCCCTCCGGGACCGCCGCCGGCTGCGGGTGCCCGCCGGACTCCAGCAGGGGCGCCTCGTGGCGCTCCGGGCGGTGAGTGCCCTCGGCCGGGACACGGTCGCGGGGCGCGTCGGGGCCCGGCAGCGGGACGGGGCGGCGGGCGACGAGGCGGCCGACCCAGTGGCGGCCGCAGTACTCGCAGGGCGGGGCGCCCTGCGGGGTGTAGGGCGAGGGGACGGGTGCGTTGTCCCGGTAGAAGGCCTCCCACTCCTCTCCCCGGTCGTCCACATAGCGCTGGACGTCGTAGTCGACGCTCCAGCGGTGCCAGCACGAGCCGCAGGTGAATTCGACCCGTTCCACGGCGAGTTCGGTGATCACCGGTCCGCACCTCCTGTCGGTCGGCACTGCGGTCGGGCTGTCCGCCCCTTTCCGTCATCCCTCTCCATTCTCTCCCCTTCCCGTATGCCCCATCGCAAGACCTTGACAATGGGGCGCTCAAGTTTTATTCAGGCTAGTAGGCAACCTGAGTCCTAACCGCAGGTCGCACCAGGCGGGGAGGTGGCTGGTGATGCCGATGCCGTACGCCGGTGACCCGGCGCCGGATCCGTACGCGGTGCTGGGCGTGGAGCCCTCGGCCACCGCCGAGGCGATCACCTCCGCCTTCCGCGCCCGGGTCCGGGAGCTGCGCCCCGACACCAACGTCGACGCCGACACCGCCGCGCGCTTCGGGGAGGTGCGGGAGGCGTACGACGTGCTCCGCGACCCCGTGCGGCGCGCGGCCTACGACCAGAGACACGAGCGGAGGAACGGCCGGGGCCGCGGCCGGAGGAGCGAGCGGGCGTACGGCCGCGCGGACGAGCCGCCGCCGGTGCGCGCCCCGGCGTACCGCCCCGCGGCGTACCGCCGCCACCCCACCGCGTTCGCCGCGTTCGTCGCGCTCGGTGTCCCGCTCGGCGTCCCGGGCGTCCCGGTCCGCGAGCCGCCCCTGCGGGCGGGCCCGGTCCACTGGGAGCCGAACCGCTGAGTCGGCGCGCCCCGGCCACGCACCGCCCCGCACCACTGCACACAACCCCACACCGTCCGCACCACCCCACACCGTCCCGCACCACTCCACACCACCCCGCACCGCCACGCACGATCCGCCCGACCGGCTCGGGGAACTCGAGTTCGAGGAGCAGCTCCAGGAGGGAGAACCCAGATGGCACGCTCCGTCGGCATCGACCTCGGCACGACGAACTCGGTGGTCGCGGTCCTGGAGGGCGGCGAGCCCACCGTCATCGCCAACGCCGAGGGCGCCCGCACCACACCCTCGGTCGTGGCCTTCGCCAAGAACGGCGACGTGCTGGTCGGCGAGGTCGCCAAGCGGCAGGCCGTGACGAACGTCGAGCGCACCGCGCGCTCGGTCAAGCGGCACATGGGGGAGCACGCCTGGCGCTTCCCGGAGCACGGCGACATCGACGGCAAGCGCTACACCGCGCAGGAGATCTCCGCCCGCGTCCTGATGAAGCTGAAGCGGGACGCCGAGTCCTACCTCGGCGAGGACGTCACCGACGCGGTGATCACCGTCCCGGCGTACTTCGACGACGCCCAGCGGCAGGCGACCAAGGAGGCCGGCGAGATCGCGGGCCTCAACGTGCTGCGCATCATCAACGAGCCCACCGCGGCCGCGCTCGCCTACGGCCTGGACAAGGGCAACGAGCAGACCGTCCTCGTCTTCGACCTGGGCGGCGGCACCTTCGACGTGTCGCTGCTGGAGATGGGCGACGGCGTGATCGAGGTGAAGGCCACCAACGGCGACACGCACCTGGGCGGCGACGACTGGGACCAGCGGATCGTCGACCACCTGATCAAGAACTTCAAGAACAACTACGGCGTCGACCTCGGCAAGGACAAGATGGCCGTGCAGCGGCTGCGCGAGGCCGCCGAGAAGGCCAAGATCGAGCTGTCGTCCTCGTCCGAGACCTCGATCAACCTGCCGTACGTCACCGCCTCCGCCGAGGGCCCGCTGCACCTCGACGAGCGGCTGACCCGCGCCCAGTTCGAGCAGCTGACCGCCGATCTGCTGGAGCGCTGCAAGGGCCCGTTCCACCAGGCGATCAAGGACGCCGGGATCAAGGTGTCCGACATCGACCACGTCGTCCTCGTCGGCGGCTCCACCCGCATGCCGGCCGTCACCGAGCTGGTGCGCGAACTGACCGGCAAGGACCCGCACAAGGGCGTCAACCCCGACGAGGTCGTCGCCGTCGGCGCCTCGCTGCAGGGAGGCGTGCTGCGCGGCGAGGTCAAGGACGTGCTGCTGCTCGACGTCACGCCGCTGTCCCTGGGCATCGAGACCAAGGGCGGCATCATGACCAAGCTGATCGAGCGCAACACCACGATCCCCACCCGCCGTTCGGAGATCTTCACCACCGCAGAGGACAACCAGCCGTCCGTGACCGTGCAGGTCTACCAGGGCGAGCGCGAGATCGCCGCGTACAACAAGAAGCTCGGCATGTTCGAGCTGTCCGGCATCCCGCCGGCCCCGCGCGGCGTGCCGCAGATCGAGGTGTCCTTCGACATCGACGCCAACGGCATCATGCACGTCTCCGCCAAGGACCTCGGCACCGGCAAGGAACAGAAGATGACCGTCACCGGCGGCTCCGCCCTGCCCAAGGACGACATCGACCGGATGATCCGCGAGGCCGAACAGCACGCCGAGGAGGACCGGCGGCGCCGTGAGGCCGCGGAGACCCGCAACCAGGGCGAGCAGTTCGTCTACCAGACCGAGAAACTCCTCCGTGACAACGCGGACCAGATCCCGGCGGAGGCGAAGAACGAGACGGAGGCGGCGCTCGCCGAACTGAAGGAGAAACTGAAGAACGAGGGCACCGACACCGCCGCGCTCCGCCAGGCCCTCGACAAGGCCGCGCAGGCCGCGCAGAAGATCGGCTCCGCGATGTACGAGCGGACGCGCGCCGAACAGGCCGCAGCGGGGCAGACCGCCACGGGGCAGACCGCCACGGGGCCGGCCGGTGAGCAGTCCTCCGGGGCCAAGGCCGAGGAGGACGTGGTGGACGCCGAGATCGTCGACGACGACAAGCCGGAGGCGGGCTGACGATGACCAGTGGCCGGCCGCAGGGCACGGACGCCGCCCGGCTGCAGCGGCTGCTGGAGGAACGCACCGCCGACCTGCAGCGGGTGAAGGCCGAGTACGACAACTACCGCAAGCGGGTACGGCGCGACCGCCTGGCCGTGCGCGAGATCGCGGTGGCCAACGTGGTGCGTGCCCTGCTGCCCGTCCTGGACGCCGTCGACCGCGCGCTGGAGCACGAACCGGCGACCCCGGGCCTGAAGGACATCGCCGACACCCTGCGCACCCGGCTCGGCTCCCTCGGCGTGACCTCCTTCGGCGAGGAGGGCGAACCCTTCGACCCCGCGCGCCACGACGCCCTGACCCACCACGTCACCGACGGCACCCGGGACCTGGTCTGCACCGCCGTCCTGCGCCCCGGCTACCGCCTGGGCGAAATGCTCCTACGCCCGGCCACCGTGGAGGTCACGGGCCCGGCCTCACCCCCACGAACCCAGTGAGCCGGCACGCAGGGCGTCGAGGAGATGGGCGAGGGGGCCGCGTGTGGTGGTGAGGACGGTGACGGGGTCGTCGCTTTCGCGGAGGTGGAGGGTGGTGGGGGCGGAGGCGGCGAGTTCGATGCAGGTGTCGCCGTCGCCCCCGCCGGAGTAGGTGGACTTCTGCCAGTTCAGCGGTTTGGTCATGGCTGTCCTCAGCTCGACTCTGTCGGAGATCTTGGAGTTTGCCAGTGCGCCGGCATGATCGGCGGGCATGCTCGTGGCTGTTCCGCAGGCCGATGCAGTGGTAGTGGTCGAGGTGTCTGTTGTCACTCCGTCCCCGTTCCGGTGAGCAAGTCCCGTCTCCGACCGCCCGGATCGCGCGGGCGAGAACGCGACCATGTGCCGTGCCCCCCGGTCCCCTCCCGATGTTGCCTCGAACGTCGAGACCTTTGCCCGCTACGCCAAGGACCAGTACACCGACGCGGTCGTGCCGCTGGCGGCGTTGTCCAGCAAGCTCAGGTCGGCGAACAACACGTACGCACAGTACGACGACGCAGTGCGCAGGCAGTTGAACTCCGTCCTGGTGTCGGGGCGCTACATCGAAGCCGGGGATCGGTGATCTGCTGTGGCCTACCGTAAGGACGTCGAGTTCCTGGAGAACGCCAACCCGGCTCTCATCTGAAGGCGGAGAGTGGGTTCGCCGACGTACCACCGGAACAGATGACCCGGGAACAGATGCAGGAACCGGCCGCCCGCTACAACGGCGGCCCCTACTACCAGGACCCGAACGCCCAGGCATATGGTCGGGGCTTCGACCGGAAGCTGGACGACGCCAAGGAGGCCCTGCGGTGAGCCGCTACGCCCACCCTTCGACTTCCCAGGCACCGGCAGGCAAGGAACCGAGCGCTCTGGCCCGGATCGGCTCTGCGGCATGCGGACTGGTCCTGACCCTGGGGCATCTGCTGGCGCTCTACGTCACATTTATCGCGTACATGGCCAGGCCCGCTGGCCCCTGGGACAGCGAGACTGTCGCCCACTCGAACTTTGCCTCTGGTCTGGCTTTGGTCCTGTCCGTCATCACGGCGCTGCTGACGTGGGTGTTCGTCAAGGCCGCGTGGCTACGCAAGTGGTGGTACGCCATCCCAACGGTGCTGGCTGTCGCCGCGCTGCTGAGGCTCACTCTGTTCGTACCTGAGCTGTGACCACTCGCGAGTGTGGAAGAGGCTGGTCAGCCAGCCTTACCGTCACCCGGTGAGACGTCCGTCGGCCGGTCGCGAGGGTGGGCCCGGCACCGAGGCGTCGAGGAAGAGATCCGTCAGCGCCCAGACGCAGGAGTCGAGCAGGTCCGGGAACTTCTCCTCGGCTTCGGACGCGCCGACGTACGTCGTCATCTGCTCCAGCGGGTAGGAGCGGTCGGCCACCGTGAAGGCCGTCAGGTCCGCGGAGTCCCTCGTCGTGACGGCCGGGTCGACGGCGGCAAGCTGGTCAACGGCCGCAAGCCTCCGTGAGCGTGCCGGCGCGCAGGGCGTCGAGGAGGTGGGCGAGGGGGTCGCGGGTGGTGGTGAGGACGGTGGCGGGGTCGTCGCTTTCGCGGAGGTGGAGGGTGGCGGGGGTGGAGGCGGCGAGTTCGATGCAGGTGTTCCCGTCGCCTCCCTCGGAGAAGGAGGACTTCTGCCAGTGGAGGGTTCGGGTCACGCCGGGTGCCTCACAGTTCCTTCGTCAGGCGGTGGATGAAGTCGCGCGACTGCGACGGGTCGAGCGATGCCCTCTCCACTTTACGGAAGAGCGTTCGAAAGCGGTCCAGTTGGGACTCCGCGTCCAGGAACGTGGTGCCGTTCGGTGAGTCCCGCAACACGGTGTCCAACCGAGGGATCGGCCCGCCCACGTACATCATCGCGGCGCTCGCCCCGGCGAATCCGTCGGTGTCGAAGGGGATGACGCGTACCGTCACGTGGCCGCGCTCCATCTGGTCCAGGATTGCGTGCAGTTGTGCCAGGGTCACCTTCCGATCGGCTACCCGAATGCGCAGGGCGGCCTCGTGGACGATGGTCTCGTACGGAACCGGGTCGTCCCGCTCGATGACCGCCTTCCGCCTCATCCGGTGCTCGACCCGCGGTGTCAGTTCGCTGTCGGGAAGCTCCGGCACCATGTAGCCGAAGACCGCGCGGGCGTAGTCCGGCGTCTGCAGCAACCCCGGCACATGCGTGATGACGACCTCACGCAGAAACGTCGCGTGATGCTCCAACTCCGCGACGTCCAGGAACACCGGCGGCAGGACACCCCGGAACTCCTCCCACCAGCCCCGCGTCCGATCGGTGGCCATGGCCACCAATGCGCCAATCAACTCCTCATCAGCGCAGGCGTAATGGGCGGCAAGCCGACGCACGCGTTCCTCGCTCACGCCCGCGAAACCCGACTCGACCTGGCTCATCTGCGCCGAGGTGGAGCTGAGCAGCCCCGCCACGTCCCGGGCCTTGAGTCCCGCGGCCTCCCGCAGCCTGCGCAGTTCGGTACCCAGACGTACCTGCCGAGCGGTGGGGCGGCTTCTCGGCGCCATATGCCCTCCTGGCCCAACGGGCCTGTGATCGCTGCTCGTTCGGGTGCCAGAGTACGGCAACGGCTTGCGTGAGGAAAAATTTTTGCTCTACCGTCGGTGATGCGACGCACACGCTGCGGAATCCCGGGGCTCCGGAAGCGCACCGCTCCGTCCTGCCACGACGGCTGCGGCAATGCCACCGCCCGCGACCGCCGGCATCCATCAACCTCCCTCCTTCCCACAGGAGTTCACTCATGCCTGAAACCGGCCCGCCCGCCCTCGGCGAACCCTGGGAGTACACCCTGTACATCCCCCACGACCTCCGCGCCGTCACCGTCAGCCGCCGCACCCTCCGCCTGATCCTGGCCGCGCACGACCTGACCGCCCTGTCCGACACCGCCGAACTCCTCGCCACGGAGCTGGTCTCCAACGCCGTGCGCCACACCAAGGGCCCCGCGGCCCTGCGGGTGCGCTGGTCGGCCGGCGTACTGCGGGTCGGCGCGTGGGACGGTGACCCGCAACCGCCCGAGCCGCCAAGGCCGTTCACCGCGCTCACCGACGCGGAGGACGGCCGCGGACTCGCCCTGGTCCGTGCCTGCGCCGACCTGTGGGGCTGGCAGCCGCTGGCCCGGAACGGCAGCCGGGGCAAGTTGGTGTGGGGTGACCTGGATGCGGTGTAGCGCGTTGATCACGTCGTACGGAAAGGAGAGCTGATGGTCGGCTCGTCGCACGAGGCGCTGCACCGGATCTTCCAGAAGGACCCGGCGCTGCTGACGCGCACGCTGCAGCGGGTGCTGCACGTCCCGTTCCCCGAACCGCGTGAGATCGCCGCCATGAACGTCGATCTCACGGAGACCGAACCGGTCGAGCGGCGGGTGGACACGTTGCTGCGCGCGGAGACGGACGAGGGGACGTACCTCCTGGTCGTCGAGTCGCAGGGGAAGAGGGACGACGACAAGCGCAGGAGCTGGCCGTACTACCTCTCGTACCTGTACGCGAAGTACCGCTGCAACCCGGTGCTCATCGTCATCACCCAGAGCAGCGCCACGGCCCGCTGGGCGTCCCGGCCGATCCAGCTCGGCGTGCGGGACCGCCCCTCGCTGACCGTACGGCCGCTGGTCCTCGGCCCGGACAACGTCCCCGTGATCGCGGACGGGCAGTCGGCCGAACGGGACGTCCCCCTTGCGGTGCTCTCGGCGATGACACATGGCCGGGGTGCGCAGGCCACGGCCATACTGGAATCCCTGGCAGGCGCCCTGCGGACCATCGACTCCGACAGCGCGGCGGTCTTCGTGCAGTTCGTCGACTCGTGCCTGGCCGATCCCCAGGCGAAACAGATCTGGAGGGACCTGATGGCAGCGGTTCAGTACTTCTGGCGGCACCCGCTGGCCGAGAAGGTGCGCGAGGAAGGGCGCGAAGAGGGCCGGATCCAGGACCGCATCGAGATGACCCTGCGCATCCTGGAGTGGCGGGGCATCCCTGTGCCGGAGTCCGTCCGGCAGCGGGTGATGTCGTGCACGGACCTGGATCGGCTGGAGGAGTGGGCCCGGCGGGCGGTACATGCCGCCACCGCGGAGGACCTGTTCACGGAGGACAAGGCCTGAGCGGCCGAGTCGGAAGGGGCTGGCAGTGGCGGTTCAGTACTTCTGGCGGCACCCGCTGGCCGAGAAGGTGCGTGAGGAGGGGCGCGAGGAGGGGCGTAAGGAAGGGCGTGAGGAGGGGCGCAAGGAGGGCCGGATCCAGAACCGCGCAGAGATGATCCTGCGCATCTTGGAGTGGCGGGACGTCCCCGTGCCGGAGTCCGTCCGGCAGCGGGTGATGTCGTGCACGGGCCTGGACCAGCTCGAAACGTGGGGGCGGAGGGCGGTGCACGCCGCCACTGCGGAGGATCTGTTCACGGAGGACAAGGCCTGAGCAACGCATCCCGGTTCTGGATTCGGCCGCATGCCCCACGCCCCGGCCCGGTCTTCCCCGTCGCCCTCCCCGTGCTGCCGTACCGCGAGCCCACCGAGGGACGCGACCACTGGGTGATCGGCGACGTCGGAACTGTGGGTGCAAGCGCAGGTACGGATGCGGCCGACCGGCGGGGTCGATGCTCCAGCCGGGTGCCGGCGGCGCCAGGGCGTCGCGACGACGACGGGGTGCGGTGCGCCTGGCGGCCGGCTTTGAGGGGACGCGTTCCGTTCAGATGACTCCGAGGAGTCCGTTGCCGCCGAGAAGGGTGTTCTCCTTCTGCGGGAAGCCGACGGACGGGGCGGTGATCATGCGGCTGCCTTTGGCGGTGGGGCCGTTGGTGCCGCCCGGGAGGACCCAGACCGCGCCGGTGGCGCTGTTCTCCTCCGCGGCGCTGATGAAGAGTTCCGGTCTGCCGTCCTTGGTGATGTCGCCGACGGCCACGGTGGTGCCGAATGCGTCCTCGGCCTCGTCGGCGCCGGGGATGCCGGCGGTGTCCTGGGTGAAGGCGTAGGCGCCGTCTCCCAGGGCCCCGGTGCGGCGGCCGGGGATGACCGTCACCTGCCCGGCGTTCCTCCTGCCGGTGTCCTCCAGCGGCGAGCCGATCACGATGTCCGCCAGCCCGTCACGGTTGAGGTCGGCCACCGCGAGGGCCCCGCCGAACTTGTCCTCCTTCTCGCTCGAGCCGGGAATCCCCGGGGTGTTCTGGGTCAGCTGCACCGGTTGCGCGTCCCGCGCGATGCCGTGCGCCGACCCGTACCAGACGAGCACCCGGCCGCCGAGCGCACCGTCGGCTCCGGCCCTGTCCGGCTCGTCCGGGTCTCCGGCCACGAGATCGGCGTATCCGTCGCCGTTGATGTCCCCGGTGGCCGCGATCAGGCCGTTGCCCGTCTGCTGTGCGCCTCCGTAGACAGGGTCGACATAGATCTCGCCGCCGCTCAGCCCGCTCAGCCGGACGGTGACGGCCACGTCGTCCGGGAAGCCCCCGTGGTCGAAATCGCCCAGCGCGACGCTTCCGACGGAAGCGGTGTCCTGGTTCTCCACGGCCTGGCCGTAGGTGCCGCGGCGGCTGAACGGCCCCGTGAAGCGCATCGATCCCTCGTACCCGGCGACCAGCACCTCGGTCTTCGCACCGGGGCCGGTGCTCAGCGCCGCCACGTCGAGGCCGTAGTACGCGCCGGGAGTGGTCGCCGGCAGGTCGGTGCCGGATGTCAGCCCCTTCCTGCTGCCCCACAGGACCGTCACCGTGCCGGTGTCCTCGCCCCGCGCGGTGTCCTCGTACGGGGCGGAGACCACCAGATCCGCATAGCCGTCCCGGTTCAGGTCGGCCGTCGCGGTGGCGGCCCCGAAGCCGTCGTTCGGCTCGGCCGTGCCCGGCACCTCTGCGGTGTTCTGCGTGAGGGTTGCTCGCCGGGACGTCGACAGCCCCGACGCCGATCCGTAGAGCACGACCACGGCACCGGCTCCCTCCTTGCCGGCGACGTTCGCCCCCGGCGCGGGCAGCACGGCGTCGCGGTAACCGTCGCCGTTGAAGTCGCCGGGCACCGCTCCGTGCACGGCCACCGCGGGCGTGGCCGACAGCAGCGGAGCACCCATGACGGCAGCGATCAGGAGCGCTCCCGCTCTCCAACCACCGTGCGGGCCACGTCTGTTCACCATGAGCCGGATCTCCTTCCCCCCTCGGCGCACCTGGCGTGCGCCGCAGTCAGGGCATCGTAAAGGGGCCCGCGAAGCGTCCAAAGCGCCCCGGGGGTTTCGCCCGCCCGGTGGTTACCGGACGCTGAACAGGGCCTCCAGCAGCACGGGCACGCGGCCGGGGCGAGAGCCTGGACGAGGGCACGGCCGTAGGAGACGTAGGAGAACTCGCGCCGCCCTTTGTCGGGTTGCGATACGGCCGGGAAAGGGCGAATTCGGGGATGCGGGCTTCGGGGGCTGCGGGTGCCCGGTACGGTGTGGCGGCAAGTGCGGGAAGATCTGCCGACGTGGGGGTTGTGGTGGCGGACGAGGTGTGGGTGGGGCTGGCGGACGCGGTACGCGGGGTGCGGGCGGAGCTGGCCGCGGCCCAGGCCGAGGGCGCGGATGAGGACCTCGGGTTCGAAGTGGGGCCGATCGAGCTGGAGTTCGCCGTGGACGTACGCAAGGAGGCCGGCGGCGAGGCCAAGGCACGGGTGTACGTGCTGTCGCTGGGCGCGAAGGGCTCGCGGGCCGAGACCGCGACCCACCGGATGAAGCTGGTCCTCAACCCCAAGGACCGGCAGGGCAACACGCCCCGGATCACCGGCCGGGCCGACGAAATCCCCGCCCGCTGACCGGATGCGCGGGCGGCGATGGGGCTGGACGCCGGGGCGGTCGCGGAGATCTGGGCCGCCGGAACGGAGCCGGGATGGTCGGTCGGCTCGGGCTATCTGATCGCGGGGCGGCTGCTGCTCACCGCGGCGCACGCGGTCACCCGCGACGAAGTCCGGATTACCTGCTCTCAGGTGCGCGTGCGGCTGCTGGAGGAGGGAATCCTGCGCGAGGCCCGGGTGGTGTGGCACGGTGACGCGCTGCTGGACGCGGCCCTGGTGGAGATCACCGACCCCGGCTTCGACCCCGGCCGGCGCGCCCCGGTGCGCTTCGGACGGCTGGTCGGCTCCACACCGGGAGTGCCCTGCGAAGCGGTGGGCTTTCCCGACGCCACGGGCGCCTTCGAGGGGCCGGAGCCGCTGCGCGACAGTGAGCAACTGGCCGGCCACCTGAATCCGCTGACCCGGCGCAAGCAAGGACTGGTGGATCTGCGGGTGGACAACTGGCCCGATCACGACCCGGACCGGCCCTCCCGCTGGTCGGGCATGTCGGGGGCTTCCGTATGGTGCGGGGAGCTTTTGGTGGGGGTGGTGGCCTGGGACACCCCGGGCTTCGGCCAGCGGCGGCTGACCGCCGTGCCGATCACCGCGCTGGCCGCCGTGGAGGACTTTCGCCGGCCGGTGGAGCAGGCCACGGGGCGCGCGCTGCGCTGCGAGCCGGTGGAGTTGCAGGAGGTGCTGGCCCCCTGGTTCCCGGCCCAGGCGCCGCAGTCCCCGGCCGCGCTGCTGCGCGCGGAGCACGAAGTGGTGCCCTTCACCGGCCGCGAGCACATCCTCGAGACGCTGCAGACCTGGTGCCAGGGGGAAGGATCGTGTTCCGCGCTGCTGCTGACCGGGGCCGGCGGCCAGGGCAAGACCCGCCTGGCCCGCCGCCTGGCCGAGCTGCTGCACGACGCGGGCTGGGTGACCGGTCAGGTGACGGAACAAGCAGACGTCACCGCTCACTTGAAAGCGCTGACCCGCTGCACGGCGCCGGTGCTGCTGGTGCTCGACTACGTCGAGACCCGGCCCGACCAGGCCCAAGCGATCATCGACCACCTGGCCGCCCATCCCCCTCGCCACCCGGTCCGCCTGCTGCTGCTCGCCCGCGCGGCCGGCGAGTGGTTCACCACCCTGCGCTCGGCCTCCCTCGCCCTGTCCACGACCGTGCGGGCAGAGCCGCTCGCCCTCGCACCGCTCGCCGAGAGCGCGACCGAACGCGAAAGGGCGTGGCAGGACGCCCTGACCGCTTTCGCCGACAGCCTGCAACGCCTGCACTCCCCGGCCTACGCGGGCATCGACCCGGCCTACGCGGGCATCGACTTCGCCGCCCGCCGGCGTAACGCCGGGCCCCCCGCCCCGGCCGCTCCGGGCACGGGGCAGGCCCTGGCCCTGCACATGGCCGCGCTCGCGGTCCTCCTGACCGAGGACTCCTCGACGGCCGATTCATCACCGCAGCAGGTCCTGCTCCACCACGAACGGGGCTACTGGAACCGCGTGGCCCGGCACCGCGGACTGGGCCTGGACCACATCCGGCCGCTGGCCATGACCGCAGCCCAGCTCTGCGGCCCCACCCCCCGCCCACAAGCCCTGGAAATCCTGAGCCGGTTGCCGGGGCTGCGCGGCGACATCGCCGAACAGAACCGGCGCGCCCTGGCCGGCTGGATCCGCGACCTGTATCCCCCGCCCGCCGGCGGCGACTCCTACTGGGGCAGCCTGCAGCCCGACCCCCTGGCCGAGCACTACATCATCGAAGCGCTCGCCGCCGAGCCGAACCTGCCCACCCTCGTCCTTCCCGCCACCGGCCCCGAACAGGCCCGGCACGCCCTCACCCTCCTGACCCGCGCCGCGGCCCGGCCCGCCGGCGACCAAGCGGCCGACTGCCTCATCCGGGCCATCACCGAACACCCCCACGCTCTGGCGCCCGCGGCCATCGACGTCGCCACCCGCGTCGAATCCCCCGCACCCCTGCTCCAGGCCCTCGACACGCTGGTGCACGCCCCCGACAGCACACCCGAAGATCTCACCGCGCTGTATGCGGAGATGCCCGAGCAAACCCATGCACTGGCCGAGGTCGCCGCAGCCCTCACCACGCGCCTCGTCACCATGCACCGCGCGAACGGTGACACCTCCGGCCTGGCCCGATGGCTCAACGACCAGTCCGTCCGGCTGGGCGCGCTGGGGCGGCGCGAGGAGGCTCTGGAAGCGATCATCGAGGCCGTCGCCATCCGACGGCGTCTGGCCGAGGCACGCCCGGACGCCTTCCTTCCCGATCTCGCCACGTCCCTCAACAACCAGGCGAACCGGCTGGGCGCGCTGGGGCGGCACGAGGAGGCTCTGGAAGCGATCACCGAGGCCGTCACCATCCGCCGGCGCTTGGCCGAGGCACGCCCGGACGCTTTTCTCCCCGACCTCGCCAGGTCCCTCAACAACCAGGCAGTCGGCCTGGGTGCGTTGGGGCGGCACGAGGAGGCTCTGGAAGCGATCATCGATGCCGTCGATGCCTACCGGCGCCTGGCCGAGGCACGCCCGGACGCTTTTCTCTCCGATCTCGCTGCGTCCCTCAACAACCAGGCGAACCGGCTGGGCGCGCTGGGGCGGCACGAGGAGGCTCTGGAAGCGATCATCGATGCCGTCGATGCCTACCGGCGCTTGGCCGAGGCACGCCCGGACGCTTTTCTCCCCGACCTCGCCACGTCCCTCAACAACCAGGCAGTCGGCCTGGGCGAACTGGGGCGGCACGAGGAGGCTCTGGAAGCGATCACCGAGGCCGTCACCATCTGCCGGCGCTTGGCCGAGGCACGCCCGGACGCTTTTCTCCCCGACCTCGCCAGGTCCCTCAACAACCAGGCGATCGGCCTGGGTGCGTTGGGGCGGTGTGAGGAGGCTTTGGAAGCGATCACCGAGGCCGTCGATGCCTACCGGCGTCTGGCCGAGGCACGCCCGGACGCCTTTCTCTCCGACCTCGCTGCGTCCCTCAACAACCAGGCAGTTGGCCTGGACGCGCTGGGGCGGTGTGAGGAGGCTTTGGAAGCGATCACCGAGGCCGTCACCATCCGCCGGCGCTTGGCCGAGGCACGCCCGGACGCCTTTCTCTCCGACCTCGCTGCGTCCCTCAACAACCAGGCAGTTGGCCTGGGCGCGCTGGGGCGGCGCGAGGAGGCTTTGGAAGCGATCATCGAGGCCGTCACCATCCGCCGGCGCTTGGCCGAGGCACGCCCGGACGCTTTTCTCCCCGACCTCGCCAGGTCCCTCAACAACCAGGCGATCGGCCTGGGTGCGCTGGGGCGGCGCGAGGAGGCTCTGGAAGCGATCATCGATGCCGTCGATGCTTACCGGCGTCTGGCCGAGGCACGCCCGGACGCTTTTCTCTCCGATCTCGCTGCGTCCCTCAACAACCAGGCGATCGGCCTGGGTGCGTTGGGGCGGTATGAGGAGGCTTTGGAAGCGATCACCGAGGCCGTCGATGCCTACCGGCGCCTGGCCGAAGCACGCCCGGCTGTCTATGAGTCTTTGCTTCAGCGGTCTCTCCAGGTGCAGGCCCAGCTACTCGCCCTGGAGAAGGGACCTGGCTGACCTTGCGGTGCGGACCACGGGCGGGACGGCTGCTGGGGTCATGCGCGCCAGTTACCTGGACATCAGTGTCTCGTGTCGGCCGTCCCCGGTCGGGGTGGTTGGCTGTGCTTCCCAGCCACATGGCGAGGCCCGGGAGTTCGTTGTTGTCACCGATGCGGCGGCCCGGGTGCGCACCGGCCCGTGCCTGGCCAGCGGATCGAGCTCTGCTCCGATCGAGCGGCTGGCGCCCGGTTCAGGTGGCCGCGCTGGCGGCGCGGCGCGGCGGGCCGGTGGTGGCGCGGCTACGGCAACGAACTGTGGGAGTTCGACGAGCGCGGCCTCATGCGGCGCCGCGAGGCGAGCATCAACGACATCGCCATCAGCGACGCCGACAAGCGTATCCGCGGTCCCCGGCCCGCGGACGATCACGGGGTCGACATCCCGCTCCGGTAGCAGCCGCCGCCCCCACGCCGTCCGGACCGTTCGGCACAGCGCGCGCCGCCCGCCCCGGCACGGCCGTGGACGATCGCCCACCGATCACCCACCGATCATCCACGGTCGGTCACCGATCGCCCGCCGGCCGCTCACCGGCCGGTGACGGCCTTCCCGAAGCGAGGTCGTCGGTGGAGCGGGCGCGGGAGGCTGCCGGGCCGGGCTGGATCGAGGCTCCGCGGCGGGAGGACCCTTCCGGCCCGGTGGTTTCCGGCCCGGGCGGCGGCACCTGGGAGGGGCGGGTTTACTGTCGTGCGGCGTGCTGTCGGCGGGTGGCCTGTTCGGTTTGCCGCTGCTGGGGTGTCAGGCCGACACGGCGCTCGGCTTCCTGAACTGCCTGCTGGATAAGGCCGTTGATGTCGTTCGGCTGCCGCTTGGCGGTCTGGGCCGCTTGGAGGGCGTGGGCGACTTCCTTGGCGGCTGCGGTCTTGGCGCGCTCGATCGGATCCGGTGCCGCGGCGGCGGCCGTGAGCCGGGCGACGGTAGCGTCGCCGTCTTGCGCGGAGCGGTCGGCCAGTACCTGGGCTGCGGAGGTGCCCGCGGACTCGGACCGGGGGAGAGGCCGGTCGCGGGCCGTGGTGGCTTCGGGCGTGCCCGCTGTGGCGAGGTGTTCGGCGAGGACCTTGATCGCCTCGCGCACGGTGGGCGCCTGCCGATTGACTCCGGGAGAATCTCGGGCGGGACGCCCGTGGCGATCAGTGGGGAGCCCGGGACCTTGACCGTGACCGGTGCACCGTGACCGGTGCGGATCCGCCGGCCGGGCTGATCTCGGCGGGCAGCCGACGCTCGCCGATGCCGGGGCCCACTGGCGTTCCCCGGTGCGTCGTCTCGATTCCTTAAGATCATGACGTGTTGGTCGCACGTTCGGCGCAGGAAGCGCACACCTACATGGATCTCCGTGCCTGCGCCTGCGGCGCGGCAAAGTTCGAGCGGCAGCACCGCCTGGAGAACCGGACCGGGGTGCTGGTCAGCGTGTACGAGGGCGCCTGCGCGCAGTGCGGTCGTACGCGCTCGTTCGAGTTCACCCTCTCCGAGGACCGGCCGCCCGCGCCCCCCGCCTTCGGCGGTCCCGAACCCTCGCGGATCATCGACCCGGGCGAGTTCTTGTGGATCAGCGACCGGGTGTCGGCCGAGGCCGGGCGGCAGCTGCTGAGCACGCCGCCCGCCGAACACCGGCAGGTCCGCCCGGCCACGGCGTACGCGATCGCCGCGCTGGAGGAGGTCGCCAAGTTCCTGCCCGACGACGCCGACCGGATCCCGCAGGACCGGTTCGTCTCCGAACGGGGACGCGCGATGTACGCGCAGGACCCGACGCGGTTCACCCGCAAGGACATCACCGCCGCGCTCGAACTGAAGCGGAAGATCCTGGCCGACATCGACCACTTCAGCCCGCCGCAGGGCTGACAGCTCCCGGGAGCCGGCGGCCCGGTTCCCGGCCTCAGGCCTCAGGCTTCAGGCCTCCAAGTCGAGCAGGAGCGCCATCACGCCCACGAGGGTCGCGCTGCTGACGATCTCCCGCCTGGCGATCATGCCGCGGACGCTGCTCAGCGGGATCCACTCCAGGCGGTCCGACTCGTTGCGCTCCGTCGGCTCGCCCACGCGCCGCGCCCCGTCCGCGCGGAAGACGAAGTGTCGGGAGTCGGTGATCCCCGCGGCCGGCTGCGCGTGGATCAGCTCCCGCATCGCCCCCGGGCGCCACCCCGTCTCCTCCTCCAGCTCCCGGGCGGCCGCGCTCGCGGGCGCCTCACCGTCCTCGACCAGGCCCATGGGCAACTCCCACGCCCAGGTGTCGGTGACGAAGCGGTGGCGCCACATCATCAGCACGTGCTCCCGCTCGTCCACCGCCGCCGCCACGGCGAGGTCCCGCAGCCGCACCACGTGGTAGTCGGTGCGGGTGCCGTCCGGCTGCTCCACGTCCAGCGACCGCAGCCGCACCCAGGGGGTGTCGTACAGCGTGCGCTCATCGTGAACGGTCCATCGCATGTCATACCTGCTCTCTTCCGCGGGGCCGTGCCCACTCCCGGGCCTTGTGATGATCGCTCACTGCGCGGCCGCCGCGTGCGGCCCACCGGGGCGGCTTCGTACGCGGTAAGGAGCGGCGTTTCGACAGCAGTTCGGGCGGCGCCGAGGATGCCGGCGTTCCTTGGGGGTCCACGGCTTCGGGGGGCGCCGCAGACACTCGGGAGGCGACGACGCCGGCCAAGCGTCCGCAACTGGTCATCGACTGAGGGCAAAAGCGCTGGTTACAGGTGTAGACGGTCGATCGTGGCCGCGCCGTTGCCGACCATTACGCCCTGGGGCAGAGGTGCCTCCCGTTGAGCGCACCGACCTGCTCGGTGCACAGGCTGCCCCGTAAAAGGCGCTCCGCGCCGGCCAGCCGCCACCAGAATGATCAGGAAGCCGGTTCCGCAGGCAGCCACCTGCGGAACCAACCATGTGAACAAGGAGAGTTCATGCCGAGCCCCGACTCCGCCAACGCCGCCGATCGGTACGCCAACGTACCGACAGCAATGGTGTACGACACGTTCGCCGAGACGGCCGCCCAGCTGACCGGCCGTTAGGTCTACCTCTCGGACAACGCTGCCGGCCCTGAGGAGCGCGAGCAGTGGTGGCAGAAGGTGATGGAGCTGCGGAACACCAAGCGGGCCGTCCCTCCTTACGACCGGGAGCAACTCATCGCGCACATCCAGCGCTGGAGGGCCGAACTGGCGCGGCTGAAGGACGACCGTGGCTGAGGTCGGCCCCACATCGTGCGCGGGTACTTCCCTGCCCGCCACGTCCGCTACACGACCAGGCAGGAAACCAGACCGTTTCGGCTCAATGTGTTTCCGCGGACTCTCCCGACGCCTTCCTGCGCTCGGTGCGCATGAGCAGCGCTTCGTGACGGGGGAGCGGTGGAACACCCGCGGTCCCCGAGTGAGGGTGCCGTCCTGCGGGCCGGAGTCGACATGGCGGAACCGGGACACGTTCGTCAGTGACCGCGGGGAGATCGTCGCTTTCCTCACACAGAAGTGAGAGCGCGAACCGGCCCCGCACATCAATCCCGTCGAGGCCCTCGGCACCCGCTACGCGGCCCCGGACGCCTTCGAGGAGGACGTCCGCGTCCCCCACCAGGTCCCCGGCCAGGCCAACCGGTTGCTGCTGCACCACGCCAACCTCGTACACAGCGCGGTCGGTTGCTGCGGCACGACGCCGGAGGACAAGCGGATGACGGCGGTCTTCTTCTGTGATGGGGTGACGGCCACCGCCCGGTCGGCCGCCGTGACCGACGGGGTGCGGGCGCCGGCCGCCACCCCCCGAGTTCGGCCCCGGTGGGCCGGGAGGACAATGCCGTCCATGGTGGGCCACCGGACGGCGACCCACCGCCGACGAGGGGGGGAACACCGCATGACCGTCACCTGGCGCAGTGCCGTCTCCTACGCGCTCACCGTCACCGTGCTGTCCTTCCTGACCGGAGCCGCGGTCGACCTCGCCTGGCAGGCCCCCTTCGGTGACTTCGGTCTGTGGGTGTCGGTGTGGGCGGGGAATCCCTGGAGTGCGGTCTTCGTGGGGGCGGCGGCCACCGTTCTGACGCTGACGCGCCGCCTGACCGGCCCGCTGCCCGTGTGGCGGGTGCCGCTGATCGACGGCTCCGCCTATCTGGTCGTCCTGTTGGTCTGCGCGGGCCTGGAGTCGTGGGCGTACGGCGATGAGGCTCCGGCCGACTCCGCGTTCGCGATGGCGTCCTTCGCCCTTCTCACGCTGCAACTGCCCTCCGCGTGGCTGCTGATCGTCTGGCGGGCCCGGCATCTCGACACCGTCCTCACCCGGGCCGCGCTCAGGGCCGCTCGGGCGGACGGGCGGTGACAGCGCCATCAGGTGGGTGATGAGCGCATCGGGCAATCGGCGCCGCGGCCGGAGCCGATCAGAGGGTCCCCGGCAGCACCGCCGCGGTCGCGCGGGCGTGGCGGGTTGGGGCCGGGGCGATCCCCACCGCGGCGCAGGCGAGGGCGAACGGCGCGCCCTGTGAGTTTCCGACGACAGCCGGGCGCCCCAGTCCCAGCCCCCGCATCTCCCAGCCCCCGTATCGCGCAGAGCCGGCGCATGTCGTCGGCGAAGTCGGAGAAGTCCCGTCCGGGCGCGGGCGTTGAGGCGCCGAGTCCCGGGCGGTCCACGGAGGCCAGGCGCACGCCGAGCGCCTCGACGACGTCCGCGCCGGAACCGAGCCACCGGCTCGTGGCCGCGCCCGGACACAGCAGAACGGGAACCCCGTCCGGCGGCCCCCACTCGGCCCAGCCCGGCAACCGCCCGTCGGGCAGACGACTTTCACCCAGCCGGGCGGGAGCGCCGGCGTACACAGTCACGAGTACACAGTCACGATCAGCATCATGGGCGTGGACGGAACACCTCGCACCCGACTTTCACCGCCCCTGAACAGGGTGATTCGGGCTCTTTCCGATGGCTCGATCCTTTCCGTGCCTCCCTGTGCGATTGCTGTGTGATCATCCGCTGGAAGGATGTGCGAGCCGCCCGCGGTCCGAAACGATCTCTCTGACCCATCTGACCCATCCGTCAACCACGCCAACGCCCGCACCGCCAGGGGAGAAACACACCGTGGGCATCACCCGTCGCTTACGAGGCGCCGTCCTGGGCGTCACGCTCCTGCTGACCACCGTCACCACCGCTACCGCCACCGCCGCTCCCGCCACCACCGCCACCTCCGCTCCGGCGGCACCCGCCGCCACCACCACCTCCGCTCCCGCGGCACCCGTGTCGACGGCGGCCCGGCCGGAGTCCCTGGACCGGCCCGCCCTCGCCGGCACCCTCGACGCCGTGCACCAGGCGGGCATGTACGGCATCCAGTCCGCCGTCCGCGACGGCGCCGAGCACTGGGGCGGCGCCTCCGGGGTCGCCGACGTGGACACCGGGCGCCCGATGCGGCCCGGCATGGGCCAGCGCATCGGCAGCATCACCAAGACGTTCACCGCCGTCGCCGTCCTGCAGCAGGTGGAGCGCGGCCGCATACGCCTCGACGCGCCCGTCGCCACCTACCTGCCGGACCTCATACCCGGCGAGCGGGGCCGGCGGATCACCGTCCGCATGCTGCTGAACCACACCAGCGGCATGGCCGACTACATCGCCGCCGCCTTCCCCTCCCTCACCCGGGACTCCACCGCCAGCATCGACGAGGGGCGCTTCCGCTCCATCCGCCCGGAGGAACTGGTCCGCCTCGGCCTCGCGGAACCCGCCACGGGAGAACCGGGCGCCCTGCCCGGCCACTACTCCAACACCAATTACGTCATCGCCGGCCTGCTCCTGCGCAAGGTCACCGGCCAGGACCCGGCGACCTACCTCACCCGCCACGTTGTCGCCCGCGCCGGCCTGCACCACACGTACTTCCCGCGCACCCCGTACCTCAAGGGCCCGCACCCGCGGATGTACGAGTCCTGGTACGGCCTGATCGACCCGCCCCGCGACTACAGCGTCTACGACATGTCCTGGGCGTACACGGCGGGCGCCCTCGTCTCCACCCCGGACGACCTCAACCGCTTCTACCGGGCCCTGCTCACCGGCCGCCTCCTCGCCCCGGCCATCCTCGCCGAGATGCAGCGCACGGTTCCCGTCGTCGTCGGCCCCGGCGTCACCGTCGACTACGGCCTCGGCATCTACACCTTTGACTTCGGTTCCTGCGGCCGCTTCTGGGGTCACGAGGGCGGTGTCTTCGGTGCCGGCACGATCGCGCTGACCAGCGCCGACGGCAGGCGGCAGATCGCGGCCGCCTGGAACCTGATGAAGTACCAGCGCCTCAACGCCGACGGCACCGGCCTCGAACCGAGCCCGATCGACGCCGCCATCAACACCCACATCGGCCGCGCCCTGTGTCCCGCCGCCCCCGCCACGCCCCTGCGGCACCCGGCCCTGCGCCGCGCGGAGACCGGTCCTGGGCAGGGATTTTTCGCCGGAGCACCCCGGCCGGCGGCCGACGGGCGCTAGAGTGACCGGTCTTGCATCCGGGGGCTTTGGTCTTGTGTGGGGGGTTTCGTGCACCAGATGGTCAAGGGGGCCAACGTCGGCCTGTCCGCGTTGAGCGAGAACACCGGTTCCGTCCTCGTGAGCCTGCGCTGGGCCAGTCCGACCGGCGAGGGCGACGCGGACGTGTCCGTGCTGCTGCTGGGCGCCGACGGCAAGGTCCGCAGCGACGCGGACTTCTACTTCTACAACAACCCGGTGGCGCCCGACGGAAGCGTGCAGCTCCTCGGCAAGACGCCCACCGCGCAGGGCAGCGAGGACCGGATCGGCTTCGACCTGACCGCGATCCCGGACGGCGTCGAGCGGATCGTCGTCGCCGCGAGCCGGTACGAGGGCACCTTCGGGGAACTGGAGGACGTCCAGGTCGGGTTGGCCGACGCAGCCGGTGAGGACCTGCTGCGGTTCGCCGTCGACGACGCCGGGCCGGTCCGCGCGCTGCTCTTCGGCGAGTTGTACCGGCGGGCGGGGGAGTGGAAGTTCCGGGCCGTCGGGCAGGGGTACGACACCGGGCTCGCGGGGCTGGCGACGGACTTCGGCGTCGACATCGACGACGACGCGGGCGAGGCCGGAACCGAACCGCAGGACGCGGCGGAACCGCAGGAGGCTGCGGAGCCGCAGGAGGCGCCGGTTCCGGCACCGCCCGCCGGGCAGGTCGCCGAGCAGGCCGTCGGCCGGCCCGTCCGGCGGCCGGCGGCCCTGGGCGCCGTACCGTCCCCCGGCGGCCGGAGGAGGACGCCGGGCCGCGGCAGAAGGCGGCCGCCCGGCCCCGTACCGCCAAGAAGAAGGTCACGCTGCCGAAAGCGCCGAAGAAGTCGCTGGCGGAGAACGAGTCGTGGCGGCAGGCCCGCCTCTTCCCGGTCTCGGCGCTCAAGAGCGACCGCGAGCGGGAGATGCGGGCCACGTCGGTGCTGCTGTCGGTGATGGCGCAGGTGCCGGAGTTCGGCCGGCGGCTCACCGCCGCGTTCGGCGCCCCGGCGGGCCGGATGGAGACGTTCACCGAGGTGTCCCTGCCACACGGGGACACCCCGCGGCGCCCCGACGGGGTGATCCGCGTGGAGCGCGCCGGCAAGCTGTGGACGGCGCTGGTCGAGACGAAGACCAACGGCAACGCGCTCAGGACCGAGCAGGTGCAGGCGTACATGGACATCGCGGCCCGGCGCGGCTACGAGGCCGTGATCACGCTGTCCAACGACGTCGCCCTGGAGGGCAGCCCGCTCGTCGACGTGCGCATCGACGGGCGGCGCAAGCACAAGGTGGCGCTGTGGCACCTGAGTTGGGCCGAGGTCGCCCACCAGGCGCAGATGCTGATCCGGCACGAGGGCGTCGGCAACGCGGCGCACGCCTGGCTGCTGCAGGAGCTGCTGCACTACCTGCAGCACGACAACTCCGGCTGCCACGGCTTCCAGAACATGGGCGCCGCCTGGGTGCCGGTGCGCAACGGCATCGACGACGAGACGCTGTGCCAGGGCGACCCGCGGGCCCTGGAGGTGGTGGAGAGCTGGGAGCGGCTGATCCGCCAGGTCTGCCTCACCCTGGGCGGTGAGCTCGGCCAGAAGGTGCTGCCCGTGCAGCGGTCCCGGCGCGGCGGCGACCCCGCGGCCCGCCGCGCCCGCCTCGCCGACCAGTTGTGCCGGGACGGCCGGCTCCAGGCCGAGCTGCGCATCGAGGGCACGCCCGGCGTCCTCGCGGTCACCGCCGACCTGCGCACCGGCAAGCTGCGCACCTCCCTCGAGATCCCGGCGCCCGAGCAGGGCTATCCCCTCTCCTGGGCGAAGCGCCTGGTGCGGCGCCTGGCCGAGGCCCCGGCCGACCTGCACATCGAGACGCTGGTCGAGCAGGCGGCGGGCGGCGCGGGCGGCCCGCGCGGCACCCTGGAGAAGCTGCGCCCGGAGCCGGCCGACCTCCTGCCGAAGGACGGCGCCCCGATCACCGGCTTCCGCCTCTCCCTCTTCAAGGGCATGGGCAGCGGCCGCGGCAACGCCGAGACGGGCTTCATCCGCAGCGTCGACGACGCCGTCCGCCGCTTCTACGCCACCGTCGTCACCCACCTCGAACGCCCGGCCCCGCGCCGCACCGCGGCGGTGTGACACGCGTCATTGCCGATGTGCGGCGAAATGTGCTGACAGTGAGGTTCGACCGCATCCCACAGAGAGCACAGCCCCATGAGTCAGCACGTTCACGTCCGTCTCCGTGCCGGTCTGGCCGTCTCCGAGGACGGTGAGCTGGTCGAGCACTCCCGCTGCCGCTGCGGCGAGACCTGGGTCCGCACCTACCGCGTCGACGACACCGACCCCGAGCGCGAGTAGGGGCGGTGCCGGGCCGACGGGCCCACAGTGCCCGGTGCCCAGTGCCCGGTGCTCGTGGACGGGGCCCCGGCGCGTGGTGCGCCGGTGCCCGTCCGATCGGTCGTGCGCGGGACGTCACCGCGTCGCGTTCCGCTCCCAGCGGTAGAAGAGGTGCGCCATGGCGTCCTTGGGGCTGCGCCAGGTCTCCGGGTCGTACGCGGAGACGTACGGCGTGAGGCGCTCGCTGATCGTGCGGAACTCGGGGTGGTCGGCCATGCGGGCGATGGCCGGGGCGGGGTCCTGCTCGCTCTCGATGAGGTGCAGGTAGACGTCGCCGAACTGGAACAGGCTGCGCCCGCTGACCCCGATGAGGTGGGGCAGCTCGCCCCGGTCGGACTCGGCGAACACCCGGGCGATGTCGTCGGCCGCGCCGGGCTTCATCCGGGCGACGATGAGGGTGTGGTGCATGGGGCGGGCCCCTTCGATCGGGTTCGTTCTTATCCGGTTTGGTTCGGTTTGTTTCGATTTGATTCGGTTCAGTTCGGTTTGATTCGGTCGGTTCGGTGAGGTCCACCGGAGCCCGGTGGGGCTTGTGGGCCCGGCGGAGCCTGATGGGCCCTGTGGAGCCTGGTGGGCCCTGTGGAGCCTGGTGGGGCTCGATGGGGCCCGGTGGGCCCCGGCCGGGGTCAGTCGCTCGCGGACGCGGGGACGCGGCGCTCGCCGGCGGCCTGCTCGATCCGGTCGCGGATGAGGGCCATCTGCGTACGGGAGTTGCGGTTGATCATCTCCGCCATGCCGGCGTCGTCCACGGGCGCGTCCGGCTTCATCGCGAAGTCCTGGATCCAGCGCATGCGGGTGCCGCCGGGCACGTCGTCGTACTCCCAGCGGATGTTCATGTACTGGAAGGGGCCGGTCTCCACGCGGCGGGCGCGCACCGTGCGGGTGGCACGGTCGGGGGTGCGCTCGGAGACCCAGCTCCACACCCGGCCCTCCTCGTCGGGGTGCATGGTGAGCCGGAACGTGGTGCGGTCGCCGTCGCGGTCGAGGATCTCCACGGAGGCGTACTCGCTGAACAGGTTCGGCCAGTTCTCCAGGTCGTTGGTCATGTCCCAGACCAGGTCGAACGGCGCGTTGATGACGATCTCGTTGTCGGTGTGCGAGGACATGTCACGCCCCTTTCCGCAGCGCGCCGTTGACCTGGGAGAGGAACTCGGCGGGCGTCT
This sequence comes from Streptomyces echinoruber, assembly GCF_014651135.1. Classification (GTDB taxonomy): domain Bacteria; phylum Actinomycetota; class Actinomycetes; order Streptomycetales; family Streptomycetaceae; genus Streptomyces; species Streptomyces echinoruber. The sequence goes on along the minus strand of NZ_BMWH01000005.1, from coordinate 175,988 downwards.
TGCAGCGCTCCGTCTGCTCCGGCAGGGCGCGGCCGTAGCGCTGCTCCAGCTCGGCGACGATGCCGAGCAGGCCCAGCGACTCCAGGCCGAAGGTGTCGAAGCCCGCGTCGGCCTGCTCCCGGAGCCGGGCGGGGTCGACGTTGACCCCCGCGACGCGCTTCATCAGCGCGGCCAGCTCCTCGAGGGTCACCTCGTTCGTCACATCGCTCACTTGGTCGGTCATGGGGTGCGCTCCTTCACTCGCGTCCCGGGTCGGATGGGACCGGGGTGGTGCCGGGGTGGTGTCGGGGTGGTGTCGGGGTGATGTCGGACGGGGCCGGGGCGGTGCCGGGGTGGTGTCGGGGTCTCGTGCGGTGCCCGGTCACCGCTCGGGGCCAGTGGCGTCGCCCCGGCGCAGCACCAGCGCCGAGTTGAAGCCCAGCAGCCCCCGGCTGAGGACCAGGGCCGTGCGCACGTCCGCCGGGCGGGCGCGGCCGGTGACCAGGTCCAGGTCGTGGCAGCAGTCGGTCACGTGGGGCGTGGGCGGGACCAGGCCGTGCTCCAGGGCGAGCACGGCGGTCACCGCGTCCACCACCGGCGCCGCGCAGTAGGCGCGTCCGAGGCCCGTCTTGGGCGCGGTGACGGGCACCCGCCGGGCGTGCGCGCCGAGCGCGTCGGCGAGGGCCAGCGCCTCCGCGCGGTCCGCGTCCGGCACGCCGAGGGCGTCGGCGAAGACGACGTCGACGTCCTGCGGGCGGCAGCCGGCCTCGGCCAGCGCGGCCTCGATCGCCCGCGCCAGCCCCTGCCGGGACTCCGCCCAGCGGGAGGCGCCGGTGAACGTCGCCCCGTGCCCGGCCACCGTCGCCCGCACCTCCGCGCCGCGCTCCCGCGCCGCCCGCGCCTCCTCCAGCACCAGCACGCCCCCGCCCTCGGCGGGCGCGAACCCGCAGGCGTCGGCGGTGAAGGGCCGGTAGGCGCGCTCCGGTTCGGCGGCGCGGCTGAGCTCGGGATAACCGAGCTGGCAGACGATGGAGTACGGCGCGAGCGGGGCCTCGGCCGCGCCGGCCACGATCGTGTCGGTGCCGCGCCGCACGGCCTGCGCGGCGTGCCCGAGGGCGTCCAGGCCGCCGGCCTCGTCCCCGGCGACCACCCCGCACGGCCCCTTGAAGCCGTGCCGGATGGAGATCTGGCCGGTGCTGGCCGCGTAGAACCAGGCGATCGACTGGTACGGCCCCACGTGCCGGGGCCCCTGCCCCCACAGCTTCTGCAGCTCCCGCTGCCCGAACTCGCCGCCGCCGGAGCCGGCCGCGGTGACCACGCCCACGCCGTACGGCGAGTCGAGGTCGGCCTCCGCCAGCCGGGCGTCCTCCAGGGCCATCCGGGCGGCGGCCAGCCCGAAGTGCGTGAACCGGTCGGTCTGCACCAGGAAGGTCTCCTCGACCAGGGCCGCCGGTTCGAAGCCGCGCACCTGCCCGGCCACCCGCAGGGGGTAGCCGGTGCAGCCCTCCCGCTGCAGCGGGGCGAGGCTGCTGCCGCCGTCCGCGGTGGTCTTCCACAGGGCCTCCACCCCCAGGCCGTGCGGGGTGATGGCACCGAGGCCGGTGACCACCGCCCGCCGGGGTTCTCGTCCGCTCATCGCCGCTCCCTTTCCGCCCCGGGGCCGGTCAGTACGACCGCCGACTGGAACCCGCCGAAGCCGCTGCCCACCGACAGCACCCCGCGCAGCCGCCGCTCGCGGGCCTCGCGCGGCACGTAGTCCAGGTCGCACTCCGGGTCGGGCGTCTCGTAGTTGGCCGTCGGCGGCACCACCTGGTGGGTGAGGGCCAGCACGCACGCGGCGACCTCGATCGAGCCGATCGCGCCGAGCGAGTGGCCCACCATCGACTTGATCGAGCTCATCGGCGTGGCGTAGGCGTGCTCGCCCAGCGCCCGCTTGACCGCCGCGGTCTCGTGCCGGTCGTTCTGCTGGGTGCCCGAGCCGTGCGCGTTGACGTAGTCGATCGCCGTCGGGTCCAGCCGGGCCCGGTCCAGCGCGGTCTCGATGGCCCGCGCCATCTCCAGGCCCTCCCGGGTCAGCCCGGTCATGTGGTAGGCGTTGCCGAAGGTGGCGTAGCCGGCGACCTCGGCGTACACCCGCGCGCCGCGGGAGCGGGCGTGCTCCAGCTCCTCCAGGACCAGGACGGCGGCGCCCTCGCCCATCACGAACCCGTCGCGGTGGGCGTCGAAGGGGCGGGAGGCGTGCGCCGGGTCGGCGTTGTTCGGCGAGGTCGCCTTGATCGCGTCGAAGCACGCCATGGTGATCGGCGAGATCGGCGAGTCGGAGGCGCCCGCGACGCACACGTCGATGCGGCCCTCGGCGATGGCGTGGTAGGCGTGGCCCACCGCGTCCAGGCCGGAGGTGCAGCCGGTGGAGACGGTCTGCGCGGGGCCGTGCGTCCCGAACTCCTCGGCGACGGTGGAGGCCAGCGCGCTGGGGGAGAAGGCGCGCTCCAGGTGCGGCCCGGCCCGCCGCTCGTCCACGTCCCAGCGCGCGCCGCGCTCGCTGACCAGGACGTAGTCGTGCTCCAGGCGGGTGGTGCCGCCCACCGCGGTGCCCAGCGTGACACCGGCCCGCCAGGGGTCCTCGCGCGCCATGTCCAGTCCCGCGTCGGCCACCGCCTCGCGGGCGGCGACCAGCGCGAACTGCACGTACCGGTCGCAGCGTCGGACCGTCTCCGCGTCCAGGCCGTGCGCGGCCGGGTCGAAGTCGCACTCGGCGGCGATCTGCGACCGCAGCCCCTCCGGGTCGAACAGGGTGATGCGGCGCGTGGCGGTCCGCCCGTGCGCGAGCAGGTCCCAGAAGCCGGGCACGCCTATGCCGCCCGGGGCGACGACGCCTATGCCGGTGACGGCGACCCGCCGGGTCATGACACCACCTCGGCGGACGCGTCCTGTGGCGTCTCCTGCGGCGTCTCCTCGGTGTCCACGTGCCCGAGCTCGGGGCGCGGCGCGAGCGGGCCGAGGTGGAAGACGAGACGGGCCTCGGTGTCGCCGACGTTGCGGAAGCGGTGGCGCACGTTCTTCGGGATGAACAGCCCCTGGTCCACGCGCAGGGGGTGCGGCTCGCCGTCCAGGTCGACCTCGAGGTCGCCCGCGACGATGTACACGAACTCCTCGGAGTAGGGGTGGTAGTGCTCGCCGATGCGCTCGCCGGGCCGCACCACCGCCATGCCCATGAAGCCGCTGGTCGAGCCCACGGTGGTGGGGGTGAGGACGGCGCGTACGTCGCCCCCGCGCCGGCGGTTGGGCGCGACGGCGCGGAAGTCGACGATGCCTGCGTGCTGTTCGTTCATGTGGGTCACTCCGAAAGGGGTCGGTAGGGGTGGCCGGTGGGGGAGGCGGGCCGGGAGCGGTCCCGGGACCGCGGGCCGGGGACCGAGGACCGAGGACCGGGGACCGGGGACCGAGGACCGCGGGTTGTGCCGGTTTCTTTCGACGGCGCGGGTGCTGCCGGTGCCGCGGGTTCCGCCGGTGCCGCGGGTTCCGTTGATCCCGTTGGTCCTGCCGTTTCCGTCGGTCCTGCCGTTTCTGTCGGTTCCGCCGTTTCCGTGGGTTCCGCCGTTTCCGTGGGCGCTGCCGTTTCCGTGGGTTCCGCCGGTCAGGAGGCCGGCGACCGCCGGTCCGTCAGCGGCCGCATCCGGGCTTGCGCGAGCAGCCGCGGCAGCGTGCGCTCGTCCGTCAGGGACCCGTCGACGCCGAGTGCCGCCGCGTCCAGCAGCCGTTCGGCCTCGGCGCGGGCGGCGGCGTCGGACAGGCCCAGCACGGCGCCGGGCGCGTCCTCCGGCTCACCGGCCACGTCGACGAGCCGTACGACGAGGTCCTCGCGGTGGAAGACGGTGCACGCCGCCACCGGACCGTCCCCACCGGGCACGGCCGCCGCGTCCTGCGCGGCCAGCAGCCGGGCCAGCGCCTCCCCGGCGCCCGGCCGGGCCGGGCAGAACAGCGCGCACCGCCGCACCTGCGGGTCCGTCTCGCGGCCGGACGTCACGTGGTGCACGGCCGGCATCGCCGCCCGGGTGAAGAACTGCCGCGCGGAGAGCGGGTCGGTCAGGTCCCGCTCCTGCTCCAGGTAGGGGTCGACGGCCTGCTCCACGGCCCGCACCTGCGGCTGCCGGGCGACGTGCCGCAGCGCGGCCTGCAGGTCGCCGCGCACCTCCACCGCGCGCACCACCCGGTTGCCGTGCAGGAACAGCGAGGTGCGCAGCAGCCGCGTGGTGTCGTCCACGCGCGGCTCGGGGGACTCGTAGCCGGAGAGGATCTCGGCGACCTTGGCCTCGCTGCCGGGCTTCACGGTGAAGGTCAGCGCGTGCCGGACGACGTTGTCACCCGGCCGGGGAGCGCTCTGCAGCCCGCCGAGCCCCGGCGCGGGCGGCGCCGCGCCGGCGGTCTCCCGCAGCACCGTGTAGCGCAGCGACCGGGTGTCGCGCACGCAGCTCTGGAACGGCTGCACCGTGTCCAGGTGCTCCTCGCTGTTGACCCAGGCGAGGAAGGGCGGGGCACTCTCCCACTCGCTGGTGATCAGCCATTGGGTGGGGTTCTCCAGGGACTGGCAGAGCTGGTCGCCGAGGTGCCCCGGTACGGAGGCGACCCGCTGGCACATGTGCTCGTAGGCCGCCAGGAACTCCTGCTGGGCTCCGTCGTGGATGTCCACCATCAGCAGGACCCGCACGCGGGACCCGTCGAACGCGGTGGTGGAGACACCGTACGGAGCCGCCTGCCCGGCAGGGGACACCGCCGGGGCCGTCGGCCTGGCAGGGGACACCGTCATTCGGCACACCTCTTCCTCGGGTACGGGGGACCGGTCGCCGCGGCACGGGACGCGGTGCCCCGCACGGGACGCACGGCGTCGGCCGGGACGCACGGCACCGGTCGCGTGACCACGATCGTGAGCCGAGCCGCGCGCCACCGCGAACCAGGCGGGTTAAGCGGGTGAAGCCCGATCGGCGGCGCGCCTGGCGTGGCATGCATGTCACGGACCCAACGCGCTGGAGGCGAGTGATGCACGAAGAAGCCGATCACAAGGTCCCGGTCCTCATCGTCGGCGGTTCCCTGGTCGGCCTGTCGACCTCGGTGTTCCTGGGCCGGCTGGGAGTGCGGCACACCCTGGTGGAACGCCACGCCGGGACCTCGATCCACCCGCGCGGGCGTGGCAACAACGTCCGCACCATGGAGCTGTTCCGGGTGGCGGGCACCGAGCCGGGCATCCGCCGGGCCGCCGCCACCCTCGCCGATAACCACGGCATCCTGCAGACCCCGACCCTGGTCGGCGACGCCGGCGAGTGGCTGTTCCGGGAGATCGACCCGGGCGGCGGACTGGCCCGCTTCTCCCCCACCACCTGGTGCCTGTGCAGCCAGAACGACCTGGAGCCGGTGCTGCTCGACCACGCCGTGGAACTCGGCGGCGACCTCAGGTTCTCCACTGAGCTGATGTCGTTCGAGCAGGACGCCGACGGGGTCACCGCCCTCGTCAAGAGCCGCCGTACGGGCGACCACACCACCATCCGGGCGGACTACCTCGTCGCCTGCGACGGCCCCCGCAGCCCCGTGCGCGAACGACTCGGCATCGGGCAGAACGGCCCCGGCGACCTGTTCCACAACATCAGCGTCACCTTCCGCTCCCGCCGCCTGGCCGACGTGGTCGGCGAGCGCCGCTTCATCGTCTGCTACCTCACCCGCCCCGGCGCCGACGGCGCCCTGCTGCCCGTCGACAACCGCGAGCACTGGGTCTTCCACGCCCCCTGGTTCCCCGACCGGGGCGAGACGCTGGAGGACTTCACCGACGAGCGCTGCGCGGCCCACATCCGCCGGGCGGTCGGCGACGACACCCTGGACGTGGAGATCACGGGCCGGGCCCCCTGGCACGCCGCCCAGCGCGTCGCCGAGCGCTACCGCGCCGGCCGGGTCCTGCTGGCCGGCGACTCCGCCCACGAGATGTCGCCCACCGGCGCGTTCGGCTCCAACACCGGCATCCAGGACGCCCACAACCTCGCCTGGAAACTCGCCGCGGTCCTCGGCGGCTGGGCGGACGAGAAACTGCTGGACACCTACGACACCGAGCGCCGCCCGGTCGCCGAGGCCACCAGCGCCCGCGCCGCCGCCCGCTCCGCGGAGCACAGCCACCCCGGCTACGCCCCGGGCCCCGAGGCGGGCGCAGGGGGCGGCGGCCGCCCCGGCGGCATCCTCAACGTCGCCCTCGGCTACCGCTACCCCCGCGGCGCGGTCGTCGGCGCCGACCCCGCCGGCCCGGTCGTCCCCGAGCGGCTCTCCCTCACCGGCGAGCCCGGCAGCCGCGCCCCCCACCTCTGGGTGCGCCGCCGCGACGCACGCCTCTCCACCCTCGACCTGTACGAACGCACCCTCGTCCTGCTCACCGGCGCCGGCGACCCCGGCGGCTGGCACGCCGCCGCCACCCGCCTCGCCGAGGACACCCCGGTCCCCCTGACCGCGTACCGCATCGGCCACGGCCCCGAGGCCGACCTGTTTCCCGAAGATCCCGAGGACTCCGGGGACACCGGGGACACCGGGAACACCGGGAACGCCGGGGACATCGGGAACGCCGCCAACGTCGGCGGCGCCTCCGGCGCCGACTGGGCGGCCCGCCACGGCACGACCCCCTCCGGCGCGGTCCTCGTCCGCCCCGACGGCTTCGTGGCGTGGCGCTCGGCGGGCGCGGTGCCGGAGCCGGAGGGCGTGCTGCGTCAGGTGGTGGGGGCGGTGCTGGGCAAGGGGTGAGAGCAGGCGCGGGGTCCTGACGGCGGGTGTGCTTCTCCGGGAGAACAACCGGCGCGGCCGCCGATCGCCGGAGCCGGACCCCACACGCCGCACGATCCACGACCGGCCGCGAGCCGCAAGAGCCCGGGACGTGCTGGGAGCGCGTGCGGGCGGTCGTCGCGCCCGCCCGCACGCCGCGGAAGGCGACGAACGCCGACAAACACCAAAAACGCCGATGAACACCGGCACGAGGGTGAACCCGGAGTTCCAAAGCGGCGCGTACGCGCTGATCTCCGGGACGGAGAGAGGCGCAGCGGTCGGGCAGGACCCGGGCAGGCACCACGGCCTTCGGCAGCAACCGGCTCGACGTCCTCGGCTCCACGCACGCCTTGGCCGACCGGCTCGACGTCCTCGGCTCCACGCACGCCTTGGCCGACCGGCTCGACGTCCTCGGCTCCACGCACGCCTTGGCCGACCGGCTCGACGTCCTCGGCTCCACGCACGCCTTGGCCGACCGGCTCGACGCGCACCCGACCAAGTAGCCGCTTTACAAGCCCACGCTGACGCAGCGGAACCCGGTGTCGTTGTCCGACATGGTCGCGTTGGCGTCGTTCCGGAGCGATGGCGCGGCCCGCGTGAACGGGCTGGTGAAGGCGCTGCCCTTGAGTTCATAGCGGCCGGGCGCGGATTCCGTGGCGCACCACTCCCAGGTGTTCCCGCACATGTCGTACACCCCGTAGGGGCTCACCCCTGACTGGTAGCGCGTGACGGGGGTGGTGTGCCCTATGTCGGAATCCAGGACGTTGCACTTGGCAGCCGTCGGCGCATCGCCCCATGGGGAGGTGCGGCCCTTGGGTCCGCGTGCTGCCTTCTCCCACTGCCGGCTCGTCGGCAGCGTCTTCCCGGCCCAATCGGCGTAGGCGGCCGCGTCGTGCCAGGTCACCCACACCACAGGGTGGTCGAGGATGCTGTCGGGGCATCGGCCGTCCGGCCAGTGCTGGGGAGCCCGGTGACCCGTCGCCCGCACGAATCCGGCGTAGTCCGCGTTCGTCGTCGGGTACACGTCGATCAGGAAAGTCTCAAGCCAGACGGGTTTGTTGTCCGGGCCGGCTCAGTAGATGCCCTCCTCCACGGGCACCATCAGCTTCCCGCCGACGGGGCTCTTGACGTACTGCGCTTCCCGGCGTAGAAGCTGCTCGGCGCGCGGGTCGTGAGCGGCTGCCGCTTGCTCGGTGATCAGAGTCGCGAAACGCTCCTGCACCGCGGGTCCGGCGACGGCGAGCATCGTGTCCAGCGCGCTCTGGTACATGGCGCGTGGGGTGATCGTCTCTCCGCGCTTCTCCCACTTGACCAGCATCCGGTGACTGACGCCGACCTCTGCGGCGAAGTCCCGGCCGTTCATCCGCGTGGCGAGACGAAAGGCCTTGACCTCTCGTCCCGTCCACCGCGCAACCCCCGTCACGGTTTGCTTTCCTACAGTCGTTCGCCCGGGATGGCGAGGTAGGCGTCCCGCAGTTGGGTCAGCACCGGGTGCTCCGTGGTCATCGGCACGTCGTCGATCGCGGAGATCGCGCGGACGCCGATCGTCGTGTTGGTCGCGAAGGCGGCCTGCATGCCCTGCGCGTCGGCGAGGGTGACGGGCGCGGTGTGGTGCTGCCCGATCTGCTGGAGCAGTGCCATGGTGACGCCGGGCAGTACCTCGGCCTTCGGCCACACGACGCCGTCTTCGCCGATGAAGGCGACATTCCACGTGCCGCCCTCCGAGATGCGGTCGTCAGCCCCGACGAAGAGGGCGTCGTCGAAGCCGTCGAGGAGCGCGGTGCGCCGCGCGTGAAGGGCTCCGAAGAGGCCGGCGTGCTTGACCATGGGCACGTCCCGCTCGTAGCGGACCGACTTCACGCGCAGTGGAGGCAGTGGCAGGGCGGCCGCCGGCCGGACGGTCACCAGCACGTTCGGGTTGGTCGCCTTGTCGGGGCGCCCCATTTCCACGGCCGGGTCGAACACGGTGATGCGGACGACGAACGACCCGGTCAGCTCGCCGGCGACGTGACGGACGTAGCCGCGCACCTTCTCCGGGTCCAACTCGGCGCCCAGCACGGTCTTGCAGTCTCTGACCAGGCGCTCAAGGTGGAGACTCAGGCCGCGTACACGCTGGTCGTCGACGCGCATCGAGGTGAAGTGACCGTAGTTCGTCAGCGCCAGAGTCAGCAGGGCATCGGGGTCAACGGGTCGTCCGTTCAGTTCCGCCATGTTCCTCAGGATGGCAGCGAGTCGAGTTCCTTGAGAGGGCGGTACGTGACGTGGTGCCCGTTTCGGGCTTTTGGGTGGGGCTGTCGGGCTGGTCGTGGACTGACCAGCCGGCTACGACTGCAGCTTGGTGAACAAGCCCTGCTCGGGCTCGATCAGGATTCCTCGTTCGGCCGGCCGCTTGAGCTTGAGCCGGACGTTGTTGACATTGCTGGGTGCGATCTCCAGGTCCATCGCTTCGCCCGCTGCATCGCACTGCAGGTGCTTGTTGTCCCTCGCTGGCAGTATGCGCACCAACTCACGGGCTGACGGGCTGGGCGACCGGAACGAGACAGAACTGCCGGGCCCCTCGCAGCGTGGTGCGCAGTTTCCGCTGGGTCGCCCGACTGTCGAGACGCACGTCGAGGGCTCCGGGAAGTGGGCTGTCGGCGCGCAGGCCGGTACGCAGCCGGGAGGCGTCGAGACCGTCACGCCTTGCGATGAGGACGCCGAGTTCGTGACGGCTCAGCGCATCGGGCCCTGCGAGATGGTGGATGCCGGCCGCATCGCCCGACGCCAGCTCCAGAAGAGCGGCGGCCAGGTCGGTGACATGCACCGGGCAGCGGATGTCGTCGGTGAACAGGACTCCGTTCCGGCGGCCGGTGGCGAGTTCGTGCACGAAGTGCTCGTGCACGGAACGCCCATGGCCGATGATCAGCGAGGTGCGGGCGACCACTGCTTCGGGGTGTACGGCGAGGACCGCGGTCTCCGCCGCCGCCTTCGCCGCTCCGTACGGGGTGACGGGGTCAGGCAGGCTGGACTCGTCGTAGTGCGTCCGAGCACCGGAGAACACAGCGTCACTGGAGACGTGCACCAGGCGGCTCCCGTACTTCGCCGCGGCCGTCGCGATCCGGGCGGGCCCCTCCGCCGTGACCGCCCAATCGTCCTTGCCGCTCGACGCGTTGACGACGAGGTGCGGGCGCACCTCGGCCATCACATCGTCCAGGCGTCGCGCATCCTGCAGATCAAGGGCGTACCACGCGACCTGGGAGGCGTCGCCGGGTCTTGTCGCGTACGTCGCGGCCGTGGCGTGCCCGGCCGACCTCGCCTGCCGGATCAGTTCGGCTCCCAGGAAGCCGCTGCCGCCGATGATCAGAACTGTCATGGGCGACACGGTAGACCGCGCCCGGAGCGCACCGGCGGAGGCCGAGTCTTCCGGCTCGTCCGACTTGGCGGGCGGCCCGGCCCGCGACGCGCCACCGCTCGACGGCGGAGGCGGTCGCCCCAGCCCCTGTGACCGCCTTCGCTGCCGGTGCCCCGGATCTGGTCATGACCGCCGTGGCGGAGCGCACGGGCCGCGCGGTCCGCCGGCCGCTCCGCCGACCCTGATCACCCTCCTGCCCGGTCACTTCTCGGGCTTCCAGACGTAGCGGACGTCCGGCTCTCGCTCATCGTTGCGCAGGCCGTCCGTTCGCTCGACCTCGATGAAGCCGTGCCGTTGGTAGAACCGCCGCGCCGGTTCGTTGACCTGGAACGTCCACAGCGCCAGTCCATCTGGCTGTCGCTGCTTGGCCAGCGCCATGAACCGATCCCCCAGCCCTCGCCCGCGCCAGTCCGGTTCGAGGTAGAGCTGCTTCAGCTCCGGGCCGTCGAGCACCAGGAGTCCCACCACGCTGTTCTCGCTGACCGCCACCCAGGTCTCGTACCGAGGCACAAGCACGCGTGAGAACCAGTCGCGTACCTCGGCGTCGTCGTGCGCGCAACGCACCGACGGCAGCGCGGCCGCGAAGGAGCGCAGCCATACATCGGCCGCGGGGAGCGCGTCGGCGTGGCCCGCACGGCGGAGGACAACATCGTCACCGTTCATAGCGCGAAACCTTCCAAGTTGACGTGCTGCGGGGTCCGGGCCGCCCGGAGTCCGGCGCTACTTCCCGGGTCGCCCAAGCTGGTGGACGGTCCAGCCGGCCGCGCGCCACGACTTGGGGTCGAGAGTGGTGCGGCAGTCGACGAGCAAGGGGGTAGCGGGGCGGTTCACGAGGGCCTGCGGGTCGGCCTGCTGGTACTCGGGCCACTCGGTGGCCAGAACGACGAGATCGGCGCTGTCGAGAGAAGCGGAAAGGTCGTCGGTGTAGTCGAACTCGGGGTTGCGGACCATCGCCGTGGTCACGGCCTGAGGGTCGTGGATGGTGACGGTGACGCCGGCCTGCTGGAGGGCTTGCGCCAGGGCGAGGGCCGGGCTCTCGCGGACGTCGTTGGTGCCGGGCTTGAACGCCGCGCCCCACACGGTGACGCGGGCTCCCTTGAGGGGGCTGTCGCCCAGGGCGCGGGCGATGAGGGCCAAGGCGACGTCCGTGCGACTTTCGTTGATCTTCTCGGCGGCCCGCAGGAGAACTGCGGCCTGCTCGGCACCGAGCTGCCGGGCGGAGGCGGTGAAGGCGCGGACGTCCTTGGGGAGGCAGCCGCCGCCGTAGCCGATACCGGGCCGCATGCCACCGCTGCCGATGCGCGGGTCGATCCCCAGGATTTCCACGATCTGGGAGACGTCGCCGCCGGCGGCCTCGCACATGTCGGCGACCGCGTTGATGTAGCTGATCTTCAGGCCGAGGAAGGTGTTCGCCGCGCCCTTGGCGAGCTCGGCGGTTTGCGGGTCGGTAACGAAGATCGGCACGCCGGCGTCCAGGATGGGGGCGTAAACGGCGCGGATCGCTTTCTCCGCCTCCGCTGTGGTGAGACCGGCGATGATGCGATCCGGGCGCAGGGTGTCGTCGACGGCGTGTCCCTCACGGAGGAACTCCGGGTTCCACACGACGTCGACGCGTTCACCGGCGGGGGCGAGACGCTGGGCGAGGGCGGTGACCTGGCTGGTGGTGCCGACGGTGACCGTGCTCTTCCCGACGATCGTGCACGGCCGGTCGAGATGCGGGGCGAGCCGGCGGATGGCGCCGTACACCTGTCCGGTGTCGTAGGAGCGGCCGTCGGCGTCGATGGGGGTTCCGACGCCGATGAAGTGCAACTCGGCGAAGGCGGCGGCCTCGGGGATGCTGGTGGTGAAGCGCAGACGCCCGCTCGCGGTGTGGCGGGCGAGCAGTTCGGGGAGACCGGCCTCGTAGATGGGGCATTCGCCGGCGTTGAGCTGGTCGACCTTGGCCTGGTCGACGTCCACGCCGATGACCTCGTGGCCGAGTTCGGCCATCGCCGCCGCGTGCGGGATGCCGAGGTGACCACAGCCGATCACGGAAACGCGCATGGCAGGTCCTTGTCCGGTCGGGGGCACACCGTGCCCGATGTGCCCCCAGACGCTATCGGTGCGGAAGCGGGGCGGGGGTGTCCCGCCGTCAATCAGACGTTTACGCTGAGGAGTTCGGCCAGGTGAAGCAGGGCAGGGGTGGCCTCGGAGCGGACCACGACATCGCCCTCCCGGGCGCCCTCGATGAGGTAGGGCTTGTAGACGCCGTTCTCGGTGACCCCCTCGGGGTCGAGGTAGAAGATCGGCAGGCCGCGCTCGCGGGCTCGGGCCTGGACCTGGCGCCGGTCGGCGTGCAGACCGATGACGAGCAGGGCCTTGGCGTCGTCGGGGAACGGCATGTGCGGGGTGCGCTGGTCGTAGCGGCGCATGAACGCCTCCTGCAGCCCGGCTCGGGCGAAGAGGCGGTCGAAGTTGTGGGTGGCCACCGGACCCACCATGTGGCCGGCGTCGTGCAGGGCCTTCAGCGCCCGGTGCGCGCTGGTCGGCTCGGCGAGGACCACGGAGCGGAACATGCTCACCATGTCGTCGACCTTGCGGACCGTGTCCGTCAGGATCTCCTTGATGAGGATGTCGGCGGCCGGGGAGAGGGTGAAGGCGTAGCCCTGGGTCAGGTCGTTGCCGGTGCGGGTGGTGACCCGGTAGACCTCGTGCAGCCAGTGCAGCGGCGGGATGCCGGCCTCGATGCTGGTACCGCAGCCGGCTTCGACGACGAACGGCAAGTGGTCCAGCAGGCCGGTCAGGTCGTTGGCGTAGGTCGGGTTGCCGCGTTCCTCCTTGACGCGCATCCCGCCCGCCAGCACGTCCCAGGGGAGGTTCCGTGCGGCCCGAGTGAGGGTGTAGTCCTCGGAGCGGATCGTGACGTCGACCGAGGTGAACCCCTCCGGGGTGTCGCGGTCGGCGCGCTCGTCCTGCGGGTGGATGGTGTGCTCGGTGATCGTGGCGTGCAGGTCGCCGCGGCGCCAGGAGCCGTCGTCGGTGGGCTTCCAGCGGCCGTCGGTGAGCCACTGGTCCAGGTCGCGCCGGTGGGCCGCGATCTCGGTGGCCGGGGCCAGCCACGAGACGTACAGGTACAGCTCCTCCAGCACCAGGCGCTCCATCGGCTGGGTCCGGTCGAGGCCGTAGTGGAGCCGGTAGTGCACGACGCGGCGGCGCCCCGACTCGTCCTCGGTCCACCCGGACAGCTCTCGGTTGGCCGGGTCCTGGGTGCGCCTCCAGATGCCCTCCTCGATGGCTGGGCGGCGCTGGCCGCCGGCCTCCGGGGAGAAGTAGGCGTCCCACATGCGGACCTGCTCGGGGGTCAGGGAGTCGATCACGGGATGGGGCAGGAACACGATGGTCCTCCTTGAGGCAGCGGCCCGTGTGCATCGTGCGCACGCGCCGGTCCGGAAACGCAGGTGGTTCGCGGTTCAACGCGCCCTGTAGGCACGCTGGTTGGAGAAGTTGCGGAATGCCCTCTTGTGTCTGGCAACACGGGCACCCGGAGGACTGCCGGTGTTGCCGGTGGATCGGCCTATCCGTTTCGGGCCAGGTCGGTCACCGCGTCGGAGAGCGCCGCGACGAGGAAGTCCATCTCTTCGTCCGTCGAAGTCAGCGGAGGTGCGACGACCAGGCCCTCACTGCGCGGGTGGCCGGCTCCGGTGAACGGGTAGAAGAAGACGTCGCGCTTCTCGGCCTCCCGCATCAGAGGCCACAGCAAGCCGGGCTGGACTTCGATCCCGTACAGATGTCCGAGGCCCCGGACGTCCCGCACCGGCTCAAGGCCGACCAGGGCTCGAAGGGCGTCTCCGAGCCGTTGCCCACGGGCGGTGAAGGCGTCGAGATCCATGGACTCCAGGTCGTCCAGGACGCCCAGGCAGGCCGCGGCCTGGAGCGGGTGGGTGGCCATGGTGCCCATCGCGGGCAGGGAGTCCGCGTCCTGATGCCTGAGCAGCGGCGCGATCTCGTGCGACACCAGCACGGCGCCCACTCCGGTGTACCCGGCGCCCAACCCCTTGGACAGGATGCACAGGTCCGGCTCGGCGCCGTCCCAGTGGTCGCTGGCCAGGGGCGTGCCGGTACGCCACAACCCGGTCAGCACCTCGTCATGGATGACGAGTACCTCCCTTTCACGGCAGATCTCCGAGACGCGTCGCAGATACCCGTCGGGGGGCACGTAGGCGCCGCCGGTGGTGCCATTGACGGGCTCGATCAGGACCGCGGCCACGTTCTCCGCGCCCCTGTTGTCGATCGCCTTCGCCACCTCGTCGGCACACGAGGCGTCGCACGGGCGCCCTCCGTGGTCGTGCGTCGGCGGGTAGGGCGCCGGGAAGGCCGGACCAAGACCGAGCGCGTCCTCTGGGCGGGGCCGACGGGCGTGGTTGCCGGCGAGGGCGAGGGTGAGCGCGCTGTTCCCGTGGTAGCTCAGGGTGGAGGTCAGGATGTCCCCGCGTCGTTTTCCGCTTCGGACCCGGGTGATGTTGCGGGCCAGGCCCACGGCGACCTCCACGCCGAGCGTCCCGCACGTGGTCAGCGCGACGGCGTCCTCCGGGCGCCCGACCGCGTGGCACAGGCGGTCCATCAGCTCCATCTGGATGTGCGGCTGGACGACGGCGGCGCCCCCGAACGTGTACCGGCGGAACTGCCGCTCGATGCGGGCGAAGACGTTGGGGCTGCTCTGCCCGACGTTCGCACAGAGGAGTCCGCTCGATCCGTCGAAGACGCGGCGTCCGTCAGCGCGCTGAAGCCAGGGGCCGTTCACGGCGACGACTTCGAAGTCCGGCATGGGCCTGGATGACGTCAGCAGCCGCTGGCGACGGGACGAGTACCGATCCACTGGGGTGCCTCCTCGGTCGGGGCGGGTTGGTACGAGAGGACCACCGGACAGCTGCGCGCGGTGATCGACGGTCACCTCGTGCACGCGGTATGCGCGTCGTGCACACGAGGTTTCCTGCGGGTGGCTCAGGTCCGTGCTGCGGTGAAGGCCACCACGGTGGTGAGCCGCAGCTCTCGGACGACCTGGCGGGCGACCACGAAGGGCAGATCCGGGGAGTCGTACATGACCAGGACGTCAGGGTCGGGCGGCCCCTGCTCCCCGGGGCTGGGATGAAGCGTTCCGCGCACGCCGATCTGCTCCGCTTCGCGGACGCGCAGCTCGACGTGGCCTTCGCGCAGTCGCGGGCACAGGCGCGGGACCCGATCCGCACAAGCCCCGCACAGCGGCGGGATCGCGGTTCGCACACCTTCCCAAACCGTGTCCGGCGCGTTGTCGAGCAAGGGAAGGACCCACGCCATTCCCCGCTCGTCCCGCGCGGCCGGCGCTTTGCATCCCGCGCAGAGGAGCTGCTCCATCGTGGTCCTCTGCCGTTGAGGGTGAAGCTTCTCCGCGTAGGCGGGGCCACCGGTGGTTTCCCCTCCGCACCGTTCCCACAGGACGTTGTCGAGGTCCCGGTGAAGCGCGTCCGCCACAGGATTCGCATAGGCGATGCCCGTCGCGGTGACCACGAGATCCGTGGGCGAGGTGATCTCTCCCCTGAAACGGATGTCGTACGGCGCTATCGGTCTGTTCACGAAGTCCTCGCTTTCCGAGGGGTCACCCGCTGCCGGGCCTGATCGGGGCCCGGCAGTGGGGAGGCGGACCGTGCTCGCTGACCTACGAGGGGGGAGGGAGCCTGCGAGCACGGTGTCTCAGGGGGTGATGCCGAGCTGTGCCGCGAGCGCGGCGTGTGGTGTCGGCTCGGGACGGAGCTGGGCCAGGGCTTCGCTGAGCGGCCGCGTCGGAACGAGTCGGTCGCTCGCCGAGGGCCGAAACCAGTACGGGCCCGGAGGGACGGTCCTGTTCAGCGACGGCAGAGTGATCGTGTGCGGAGCGCCCAGGCACACGGCGTGCGGGTGCGGCTCCCACTGCTGGGAGGACCCTGGTGGGACGAGCCAGTAGAACCACCCGCGCTCGGGGTCCTCGATCACGGGCCCGCATCCGCCCTGGATCTCGTCCATGAGAACGACGGCGCTGCGCGCCTGGAGGCCGGAACTGGTGATGACGACGTCGAAGAGGTTGCCGCCGAGACGCACGCGGGTGTCACGGCGGGCCTCGACCGCCAGGAGGGTACGAATCACCTGGGCAAGGTCGGCCATGTCGGCGGCCGGCTGACGAGCGGCGCCGGCGGAGTCGATCAGGCGCTGCATCACCTCGGCACCGGTCGGCAGCGCCTCGACCGGCGCGGTCACGGTTCCACCACCCCGGGACGCAGGATGGCGCGTACCGTTTTGGCGTCGAACTCGGAGCCGACGACGAACCAGGAGAGGGCGGCACCCTGGCGCGCGATCTCCCAGAGGCCACGGCCCAGTTCGCCGGCGACGGCCTTGTCGAAGTTGGGGAACTCCGGGACAGGGTCGGTGACGTCGACGAGCAGTTCGTGAGCCTCGGTGATGCTGAGGCGCGCGCCGAAGGTCTGCCCGGTCCTCCCGGCGGTGAGGGCGTGCTGCACCGCGTTGTCGACGAGGACGTGCAAGACGTCGATCGCGAAGTGCTGGTTGCCAGGCCAGCTCAGTACGGTGAGCAGGGTGCGGGCCTGGATGCGGGCCAAGCCCGCGGCGCTGGGATCGGTGGGGAGATCCATCGGGATCTCGCGCAGGACCGGAGCGGTCACCGCGACGGATTGCATCTCTTCGGGTCCTTTGGTCAGGGGGAGGGTGCACCAGGTGGTTGTGCCGTCCTCGCTCACGCCCCACGACTCGGCCATGACGTCGACGAGGAAGAGGCCGCGTCCGCTCTCGGCGGTGGGCGGGGCGTGGCGCAGGACGGGAGCTTCCGTGGAGCCGTCCCGGACCTCGGTGACGAGGTGCGTGACGGTGAGGTACAGCCGGTAGCGAATCTCGGGGCCGCGGCCGTGCCGAAGGGCGTTGGTGACCAGTTCGGTCGTCAGAAGCTCCTCGGTCTCGATCAGCTCTCCGGCTTCGAGAAGGCCACGCCGTTCCCAGTGGTGCAGCGTGGCCCGGACGATGCGGCGGAGACGACGCGGCCATTCGGCGTCGGCCCGCGTAAGCGTCCCCGGCGTCGAGGCAGGGTCGCGGAGGAAGGACATCTCGTGCCCGGCCCTCACGGCGCGCGGGCTGGTGTACGTCCGCCTGGCAACCGCAGTCGAAGTCATGGCCAGCCTTTCCGCAGGTCGGAACATGTCAAGATGACCGGCGCGGCATCGGGGGCGAACGCCCCTCCGATCGCGCGACGTCGTGGCTCAACTACGGTGCCGTGTGGGAAAGTTATCTCGCAACGGATAGGCCAGTGAATATTCTCCGGAATAGAAAATGGCACATGCCAGGGCGCGCACATGGACTACAACGGCGCGCGCATGGCGTGTCAGACTGCGCGCATCGCCGGTTTCGGCAGGCGCATGAGACGGGAAGGCGGACGCATGGCACAGAAGCCCAGACCGACGGTGCGGCGCATCGAACTGGGTTATGAGTTGCGCCAACTACGCGAGCGAGCCGAGATGACGATGGAGGAAGTCGTCGAGCAAGCCGCCAAGAAGGGCGTGAAGGGCCTCTACTTCGCGAAGCTTCAGCGAGTCGAAACCGGACTGTCGGACCTGCGGTCCGCCTCTGACCTCCGCACGCTCCTCGACCTGTACGGCGTCACGGACGAACGGGACATCGAGCAGCTCCTCGCCATTCAGCGCGAGGCGGCCAGCCAGGACTGGTGGACGCCGTACCGCTCCACCATGCCCTCCGGCATGCCGCGCTTCGTCGGGATCGAGGCCGCGGCCCGCGAGACCTGGGCCTTCCACCCGAGCCTCATCCTCGGCCTGCTGCAAACCGAGGCCTACGCCCGCACCTTGTACCAGTTGGCCCAGCCGATCGAGGAGACCACATCCGAGTTCATCGACCGGAACGTCAAACTGAGGATGCGCCGTCAGGACGCGCTGACGCGGTCCGAAGACCCGCTCGTCCTGCGCGCTGTGCTGTGGGAGCCCGCGCTCCGCTATCTCATCGGTGACGTGGACGTGATGGTCGAGCAGTACGAAGAGATCATCAAGCTGGCCGCCCTCCCCAACGTGACCGTCCAGGTTCTCCCTCTGCTCCCGCCGAAGATCCGCGGCTACCTGCCCTCCCACGACTTCAGCGTGCTGCACCTCAACGGAGATCTTCCTGCGTCCGTGCAGGTGGACAACGCTTGGAGCGCCACCTCCGTGAGTGACAAGCCCCGCGAAGTGGGACGCTTCACGCGGAAGTTCAACGCCATAACAGCTTCGGCGCTCCCGCCGGAGGACACACCAGCGTTTCTTGAGAAGCTGAAACGAGAGATCACCAAATGACCGAAAAGCGCACCTACACGGCACCCGAGCTGACCCGAGCCGGCGCGAAATGGCGCAAGTCGTCGTACTCCGACGGCGCCGGCAACAACTGCATCGAGGCGGCTGCCTTCCCGACCCGGATCGGAGTCCGCGACTCCAAGGACCCGGAGGGTCCCGCGCTCGTCTTCCCGCGGTCTTCCTGGGCCGCCTTCGTGACGGCCGCAGGAGCGGAAGAGTTCGAGGCTGACGCTCGCGCCTGATCCTCACTCGCGTCGAACAGCACGGTGGCCCCCTCAGACACGTTGAGGGGGCCACCTCTGTTCGTACCCCCGTCTTCCTCAATGAGGATGACGGCGCGTAGCCGAGTGTAGGCGAGCACAACTCGGTTGTTCGGACTTCGACCGCGTCTGCCGCCGCGTGTGCACATCCTGCATACGGTCTCGACGGGGCCGATCCGCCTCCGTACGGTTGAGGGCCCCGCACCTTGACCCGCGTGGGAGGGCCTGATGCTCACCGCCGAGTTAGGTATCTGGTCCTCGCGCGAGGCACGGGACCTGGTCGAGCAGCGCGCCCCAGGCGGCCTGGTCCGTCTGGGGCGGCGTCACCGGGGTTGGCGGCAGGCCGACCTCGGCCGCCGGATCGGGTGTTCGCCATCCACCGTGTCACGGCTGGAAGGCAGCAGGCGAGTCACGGACATGGACCTGCTTCGGGCCGCTGCCGATGCGGTTGGCGTTCCGTCACCTCTTCTGGCTGCGGCCTGCGGGTTCACCTCCTCAGCTCCGCGCACCGCCACTAGAGTGGCGCCGGACGCTTCGCGTGACGCCGAGGAGGACCCGATGCGCCGCCGTACTCTGCTCGCCGCTGCGGGGACGGCCGTGCCCGCTTCTCTGCTCCTGGCCGTCGATGACGCGCTCGCCGGCACCCCTGCTCCCTCGGGAAACGCCGCACGGCCTGATGCCCGGCTCGCCCGCGCCCGCCGCATGTTCGACGCCGGGCAGCACACGGCCTTGCTCCGTGACCTTCCCGGTCTCCTCGGCGACGCCCACGACGCGGCACGATCCCGTACCGACCTCGATCACGCCCGCCTCTCCGCCTGCTACACCCTGGCCACTCAGATTCTGGTGAAGATCGGCCGGTACGACCGCGCCCGGATCACCGCTGACCGCGCCACCACCTACGCCTCCCTGTCCGGGTCGCCGTTGGCCGGCGCCGCGGCCGCGCGCGAACTGGCCATCGTCCTCCGCCATCAGGACCAAGCCGCCGCCGCCCAACGCCTCGTCCTGGACGCCGCCGCTGACGTGGAGGCGACCGGGCTACGCACCGACGCACAGGCCGCGGCGTACGCGCAGATGCTCTGCACCACGTCGTACACCGCGGCCCGATCCGGTGACCGCGGCCAGGCGCTGGCCATGATCGAGGAAGCCCGGCGAGCGGCCCGCCGACTGCCGGCCATGCCACCCGACAGTCGCCTGTTCCGTATCTCACCGGCCGCCGTCGACCTCTACGCGGTCGGCGTGCATTGGGCCCTGGGCGACGCCGGCGCCGCGCTGGAGGCCGGACGCGGGCTGCGTGCCGACCTGTTCCCCACAGCCGAGCGGAAGAGCCGGATGCACACGGACCTCGCCCGCGCGTGGTGGCAGTGGGGGAAACCGGAGCAGACCGCCCAGGAACTCCTCGCCGCGATGCGCGTGAGCCCCGGGGAGGTCCGCGACCGTCCAGCGATCCGAGAGATGGTCGACTCGCTTCGCTCACGCCACCCGCACGCGGCAGGTGTCCGGGAACTGGCTCTCGCGGTCGGTTCCTGACCCGGTTGCCGATCTCAGAGGGCGGTGCGTGACGTGGTGCCCGTTTCGGGCTTTTGGGTAGGGCTGTCGGGCTGGTCGTGGACTGACCAGCCGGCTACGACTGCGGCTTGGTGAACAAGCCCTGCTCGGGCTCGATCAGGATTCCTCGTTCGGCCGGCCGCTTGAGCTTGAGCCGGACGTTGTTGACGTTGCTGGGTGCGATCTCCAGGTCCATCGCCTCGCAGACCGCCCGCGCCCGCAGCGGGGCGTCGGCAGCGGCGAACACCGCCATGATCTGCTGGTAGGCCGGCTGGTCCGGCAGCTTCACGGGCGGCGCTGTCGGCGAGGCCGGCCCGGGCAGCGCCAGCAGCGTCTTGCGGGTGAGGCGCACCTCTTCGGCGACGACGCGGGCGGGGACCCTCACAGGCCGTCCCACGTCCGTGCCGCGTCCTGGAGGCGGTCGCGCAGGACGGTGACCGCCGGATGGGCGGGGGCCCCGCGCCGCGTGGCGAGGTACAGCGTGTTGAGCGGGGCCACTTCGGGCCGGTGCAGCTGCACCACGTCCCCGGCGTCCAGCGCCGGGGCGGCGATGTAGCGCGGCAGCACGGAGATCCCGGCGCCGGCAGCACCCGCAGGCTCATCACGTCGGCCGCCCCGCCGATCCGCACGGTGCCCCGCAGCGTCGGCTGCGCGTCGGCGGACTCCAGCGAGCCGCGCAACTCGTCCACGTGCAGCCCGACCCGCGAGGCCAGCGCCGCCGCCCGCTGGGTGGGCGTCACCCCCCGGCGCGTGCGCACGAACAGCGGCTCGCCGATGTGCTCCTCCAGCCGCGCGAGCTGCCCGCTCACCGCGGGCTGCGTCATCCCCAGCCGGTGCGCGGTCGCGGACAGCGAACCGGTCCGGTAGATCTCCAGGAAGGTCGACAGCAGATCAAGACTGGGCACGGCACCGCACTTCTCGACGTCTTCGGGGCTTCGGGGCTTCGGGTCTTCGGGAGCGGTCGGGGTCCGGGGTTGTTCGGGGTCTGGGGGCGTTCGGGATCTGGAGGCGTTCGAGGTCTGGGAGCGTTCGAGGTCTGGGAGCGTTCGAGGTCTGGGGGCGTTCGAGGTCTGGGGTCGTTCGGGGTCGTTCGGGGCCTTGGGGTGCTGCGGAGGAGGAGAGCGTACCCGCGGCCCGTACGTTCCTACGTCCGCCCGGTCCGCCTGTCCGCCCGGTCCGCCCGTCCGCCCGTACGTCCGTCTGCCCGTACGTCCCTCCGTACGCCGCCCGGGTCCCGCGGACGGAGGGTGCGGGACCCGGGCGGCGGGGGCTCACCGTTCGGCCGGCGCCTTCAGCACCGCCTCCGCGGTCGCGGTGCTGGACTGGGGGTTCTGGCCGGTGATCAGGTTCCCGTCGCGCACCACGGTGCTGCTCCACGCGGCGCCGGGCCGCAGCACGGCCCCGCGCTCCCGCAGCCGGCTCTCCAGGAAGTACGGCGTGCGGTCGCCGAGCCCGCCCTGCCGCTCCTCCTCGTCGGTGAAGGAGGTCAGGGCGCGCCCGGCGAACGCGAAGCCGCCGTCCGGCCCGTGCGCGCTCAGCAGCCCGGCCACGCCGTGGCACAGCGCGGCCACGATCCGGCCCTGCGCGTCGGCCTCGGTGAGCAGCCGCCCCAGGTCGGCGTCCTGCGCGAGGTCGGCCAGGGGCGCGTGGCCGCCGGGGAGGTGGATCGCGTCGTAGGCCGACGCCCGCACGCCGCTCAGCGGGAGCGGGGCGGCCGGCTCGTCCGCGATCTCCTCCAGGTGGGCGCGGAACTCCCGGGCGTCGGCCTCGGACACCCCGCCCCGCTCGTCCAGGCTGAGCGCGTCGACCGTCGGCCGGACGCCCCCGGGCGTGGCGAGGTCCACGTGCGCGCCGGCCGCGCGCAGCACCTTCAGGGTGGCGACGACCTCCTCCGCCCAGAAGCCGGTGGGGTGGGTGGACCCGTCGGCCAGCCGGAGACGGTCGGCCCCGGACAGGACCATCACCATCCTCGACATCGGATGCTCTGCTCTCTCGTGTGGGTCGGGCCCGCGGGCGCGGTGCGCCGGCGGGCACCGCGGACGGCGGCCGCGGCGTCCGGCACAACACGGGGATTCCCGTCCGTCTTTCGATCCGCCGGTGTCCTGCCATAAGAAACGTTATGGCCGAAGTGGTGACGCCTCCTGTCGAGACACACGCGCATGGGTGTGGCAACGTAGTGGCCAGGAACCTCCTGTGGATGGGACCGGCAGCATGGGCCTGCGGGACGGCGCATACGGGTACGAGTGCGGGGGTGACCCCTTGGGGATCACCGCTGCCGCCGTGGTGCTCGTGGACGGGAACGGCCTGATCCAGTACTGGAGCCGGCAGGCGCAGCACCTCCTCGGCCACGCGCCCGCCGACGTGGTGGGCCGGCCCGTGACGTCGCTCCTGACGAGCGCGGACGACCTGGCGGCGGTGCAGTCCGGCGGCCTGGCGCAGCGCGTCGGGAACGGCTGGGAGGGCGTGGTCGTCGCCTGCCACCGGGCCGGTCACCGGGTCGAACTCGCCGTGCGTGTCTGCCCGTTGGACACCGACCGGGACGTCGGATGGCTGGCCGCGGCCTGCGGGGTCGACGCCGCGCGCGCGTGGGAGCTGGACCGGGCGGTCCTGCGGGGCCTGCTGGAGGAGTCGCCGGTCGGGATCGCCGTCCTGGACACCGAACTGCGGTGGCAGTGGGTCAACCGCGTGCTGGCCGACATGGAGGGCCTGCCCGTGGGCGTGCAGGAGGACGCCGCCACCGGTCCGGTGACGCCGCCGGCGCAGGCGCCGGTGCCGTCGGTGGTGGACTGGCAGGCCCGGCAGGTGCTGATGTCCGGGCGGGTCCCGCTCGCCTTCGAGCAGGTGCCGTCCGCGCCGGACGAGACCGGCCCGCACCACGAGGCCCACCTGCGGCTCCGCTCCTCCTTCCCGCTGCGCAACCCCGAGGGCAAGACGCTGGGCGTGTGCCACACCGCCGTCGACTTCACCGGCCAGGACCGGGCCCGTGAACGGCTCGCCCTGGTCAACGAGGCCGGCCAGCGCATCGGCACCACCCTGGACCTGAAGCGCACGGTGCAGGAACTCGCCGAGGTGCTGGTGCCGCAGGTCGCCGACTTCGTCGCGATCGACCTTTTGGACCGGGTCCTGTCGGTGTACGAGCTCACGGCCGGGCCGGGGGACCGCGGCACGCTGGTGCGGGTGGCCCACCGGTCCGCCCACCAGGACCTGCCGGAGGTGATCGTGCCGCTCGGGCACCCCGCCGACTACCCGGCCCGCTCCCCGCAGCGGCGCTGCCTGGCCACCGGCCGCCCGGTCCACGACCCCGTCCTCGACACGTCCACCGCGTGGCTGGCCGAGGACCCGGCCCGCTACGGCAAATTCCTGGAGATCGGCATCCACTCCCACCTCACCGCGCCCCTGCGGGCCCGCGGCGTGACCATGGGCGTCGTCACCCTGCTGCGCTGGGCCAACCCCAACCCCTTCGACGAGGACGAGCTGCTCCTCGTCGAGGAGCTGGTGGCGCGCGCGGCCATGTGCGTGGACAACGCCCGGCGCTTCGCCCGCGAGCACCACGCGGCGCTCGCCCTGCAGACCAGCCTGCTGCCCCCCAACCTGCCGGACCACATCGCCGTCGACGTCGCCTACCGCTACCTCCCGGCCGACGCCGAGGCCGGCGTCGGCGGCGACTGGTTCGACGTGATCCCCCTGTCGGGCGCCCGGGTCGCCCTCGTCGTCGGCGACGTCTTCGGCCACGGCATCCACGCCGCGGCGAGCATGGGCCGGCTGCGCGCGGCCGTCCAGACCCTGGCCGACCTCGACCTGCCGCCCGACGAACTGCTCGCCCGGCTCGACGACCTCGTCCTGCGCCTCGCGGACGAGGCCGAGGCCTCCACCGAGGGCCCGCTCGTGGTCGGCGCGACCTGCGTGTACGGCATCTACGACCCGATCTCGCGCAAGTTCTGCGTCGCCCGGGCCGGCCATCCCAGCCCCGCCATCGCGCACCTGCGCGAGCCCGTCGAGTTCCCCGACATCCCGGCCGGCCCGCCGCTCGGCCTGGGCGGCCTGCCCTTCGAGTCCACCGAGATCGAGGTGGAGGACGGCAGCGTCCTCGCCTTCTACACCGACGGCCTGGTCGAGGCCTCCGACCGGGACGTCGACGTCGGCTTCGAACGCCTCTGCTTCGCGCTCGCCCACCCGGACCGCCCGCTGGACGAGATCTGCAACACCATGGTGCGCACGCTGCTGCCGGACCGCCCGCAGGACGACGTCGCGTTCCTCGTCGCCCGCGCCCACGCCCTCAGCCCGGACCGCGTCGCCTCCTGGGAGATCCCCGCCGACCCCGCCGCGGTGCAGCAGGCCCGCCGCGACACGGCCCGGCAACTGGCCGCCTGGGGCCTGGACGACGCCGCCTTCACCACCGAACTCATCGTCAGCGAACTGGTCACCAACGCCATCAACCACGCCTACGGCCCCATCCACCTCCGCCTGATCCACGAACGCGCGCTGATCTGCGAGGTGTCCGACGCCAGCAACACCTCCCCGCACCTGCGCCGCGCCCGCAGCACCGACGAGGGCGGCCGCGGCCTGTTCCTGGTGGCCCAGGTCGCCCAGCGCTGGGGCACGCGGTACACGGACACGGGCAAGACGATCTGGGCGGAGCAGCAACTGCCGTCCGCGCGGGGCACGGAGTCACTCGGTCACTGAGGCCAGGGGGCGCTGAGCCAGGGAGTGGCTGAGCCAGGGGGGCGCTGAGCCGGTGAGCCACCGAGTCATTGAGCCAGTGGGCCAGTGGGCCGCCGGGTGCGCCGGTCGCCGGGTGCGCCGGGCCGCCGCCCCGGCCGGCCGGTGCTCACTGGTCCGAGTAGCCGATGTCCCCGACGGTCCAGGCGCTGACGTCCTTCAGCGCGACCCGGTACATCCCGCCGGTGTCGGGGATGCCGAAGCTGCCCTGCAGGATGCGCGCGAGATGGAAGTGCAGGTGGGTGGGCGGATCGCCGCGCCGGTCCCCGCCGCCGTCCGCGGGCCGCGCGGACTCCTTCTGGGGACGGAACACGTCGGCGAAGGGCGCGAGGTGCGTGGAGTCCGCCAACACCTCCGCCACCCGCTCCTTCCACAGGGCCTCCGGGGCCAGCCGTCCCGTGATGACGGCCCCGGGGACCACCACCGTGAGGGACATCCGGCTGCTTCCCTCCGCCTCCACCATCGCGGCGATGCCGAGGAGCAGGTCATCAGGGTGCGACATGGGTCAGCAGCCTACTGCAGAGGCCGCCGTTCCAGCAGGAGCCCGGCGCGCCCCGCCACCGGCCGGGCCGCACCCGCAGCGCGAGGCCGGCGCCCTCGGGGCGCCGGCGGGGGTCGGATTGTGAGGTCGGATCGCAGGTCAGCGGTTCGGCATGTACGACGCCGACCTGTCTCCCCGGGCGCCCGACGACTCCGCCGCCCGGGCGGCCGCGCTGGCGGCGAGGGCGAGGAGGAGGGCGATCGCGCCGGTGATGACGTTGTTGACGATGGTCTTGGTCGTGCTGACGTCACCGGCCACCACCCACGGCGCGATGATCGTCCACACTCCCAGGGCGCAGGATCCCCACGCCATGCTGTGGGTGCGGTCGTAGGCCCGGCCGAATCCCCCGCTCATCAGCATGGCGTAGGCGAGGCCGGTGAGGAGGTTGTTGACGGCCAGCGTGGACATGGCGTTGAAGCCGGTGATCCACGGGGACGCGGCCAGGTAGATGCCGGTGAGGAAGGCCAGCGTCCCGAGGGCCTGCCCCTGCGGGGTGCTCGTGGCACGCTCGGCCATCTCGTGGCGCAGGCGCATGTCGATGATGTCCGGGTGCGTCTCCATGGACGGCCTGGGAGAAGTTGCCATTTCCCTCACCTCGAGAACGAGTGATGGTCCCTCAGGACGCCGGGTACCCATTCAGCGCATCGAAACCGGGTTTCCACCGGTCGTACGCCCGGGATGCGAGGACCGGCGAACACCAGCGAGCACCAGCGAGCACCAGCAAGCACCGGCGAGCACCGGCGAGCACCGGCGAGCACCGGTCGGGGCGTTTCCCGCCAGGACTCCGGACATGACGTCGCCGCGTCCCGGCCGGCGCCGGGGGCTCCGGTCGGCGCCAGGGGCTCCGGTCGGCCCGGATCGCGCCCCGGTTCGCCGCACCCCCGGCGGAGCCGGAGGACGACCACCTTCCGCCGGGCAGCTTCCGGCACCGCGTCCGCCGGGGGACGTCCTCCGGCGGACGTCCCCCGGCGGGTGCGGAGCCGTCGCCGTACCCGCCGACGGCGGGCGCGGAGTCGCTTCAGGGCCGGGCTCCCACGGTGACGCCCGCCAGGGCGGCGGCCGTCGCGACCCTGCGCAGGGTGGTGCGCCGGTGTCCGTCCCAGCCGCCGTGTGCCGCCCCGGTGCCGCTGGACGCGCCGGTCACCCCCACCACACGGTCCCGCACACGCATGACGCGATCTCCTCACCTGTCCACCTGTCCACCTGTCCCGAGCGGGCGGCCGGTCCTTCCGGCGGAGTGCCGAGTACCCGGAACCGGGAGGGGCAGGCGGAACCGGGCGTCCGGCGACCGGAGCAGGGCTCGCGGCCGGGGACGGCGGGCCGCCCCGTCGATCACGTCCCGCGCGCCCGGCGGGGCAGGGCGGGGCGGCGTTACTCTGGTGTCGGCCGCGGTCGGTGAGCGCGGCGCGGCGGTGGGGCTCGCCGTACCCGAACCGCGGCACCGGTGCCGCCGACAGTCCCTCCTTGCGATGGTGCGTGCCCGCCGCCGTGCGGGCCCCGGCGAGCAGAGGGCGTGGCGAGTAGGAGGACGTGCGTCCATGTCGGCCCCGAATCCCGAGGTGGTGGACGAGCCCGCGGAGCCCGGCGTCGATCCGCGCGGGCCCGCTCGGCGGTGGCGGTCCTGGCGGGCGCAGGGGCCGGTCGTGGCGGTGGTGGCGCTCGGCGGGGCGGCCGGGGCGTCGGCCCGGTACGCGGCGTCGCAGGTGTGGCCGGTCGCGGCGGGCGGCTTCCCGTGGACGACGCTGTGGGTCAACGCCGTCGGCTGCGCGGTCATCGGCGTGTTCATGGTGCTGGTCACCGACGTGTGGGCGGCGCACCGGCTGGTGCGGCCGTTCTTCGGGACCGGGGTCCTGGGCGGCTTCACGACGTTCTCCACGTACGCCGTGGACGTCCACAGGCTGGTGGACGGCGGTCGTTCCCGGACCGGGCTCGGGTATCTCGCCGCGACGCCGTGCGCGGCGCTGGCGGCGGTGTGGCTCGCGGCGACGGTGACGCGCCGCCTGGTGGCGTGGAGGCGGCGGTGACACGGCTGACGGGCAGGGCCCTGCGGGCGACGATCTTCATCGGGGAGCACGACACCTGGCACCACAGGCCGCTGTACAGCGAGATCGTGCACCGTGCGCACCGGGCCGGGCTGGCCGGCGCGTCGGTGTTCCGCGGCGTGGAGGGCTTCGGCGCCTCCTCGCTGATCCACACCTCGCGGATCCTGTCGCTGAGCGAGGACCTGCCGGTGGCGGTCGTCCTCGTGGACACCGAGGAGCGGGTGCGGGGCTTCCTGCCGGAGCTGGACGAGCTGGTGGCGGAAGGGCTGGTGGTCCTCGACGACTGCGAGGTCGTCCGGTACGCGGGCAGGGAGCGGGGCAAGGGGAGGGGGAAGGCGTGAACTGGCTGCTCGTCGCCGTCGGGGCCATGGTCGGCGCTCCGCTGCGGTACCTGACCGACCGGGCGGTGCAGAAGCGGCACGACACGGTGTTCCCGTGGGGCACGTTCACCGTGAACGTGGCCGGCAGCCTGATCCTGGGCCTGCTGTCGGGCGCCGCCGCGGCCGGGGCCGCCTCCCCCCACGTGCAACTGCTGCTGGGCACGGGGCTGTGCGGGGCGCTGACGACGTACTCGACGTTCTCCTACGAGACCCTCCGCCTGGCCGAGAACGGCGCGAAGTTCTTCGCCGCCGCCAATGTCGTGGCCAGTGTGGTGGCGGGGCTGGGCGCGGCCTTCGCCGGCGCCGCCCTCGCCGAGGCCCTGTGGGCGTGAGGGGGCCGGCCGTCCTGGGGGCGTGAGGGGGGCGGCCGTCCCGCGGGCGTGAGGGGGCCGGCCGTCCTGTGGGGGTGAGGGGGCCGACCGTCCCGCGGGCGTGAGGGGGCGGCCGTCCTGCGGGGGTGCGGGCGCCGCCCGGCCGCGGCGGCCGGCCGAGCTGCCCGTGAAGACGGAGAATGCCGCGTGACCTCCTCCACGCACCCCGGTCTCGACGGCGGGCCGGTCTACCTCGACCACAACGCCACCACCCCGGTCGATCCCCGGGTGGTGGAGGCGATGCTGCCGTACCTGACGGACCGGTTCGGCAATCCCTCCAGCGCCCACGCCTACTCCACCGGGCCCCGGGCCGCCCTGGCCCGCGCGCGCCGGCAGGTGGCCGGGCTCATCGGTGCGCGGGCCGGGGAGATCGTGTTCGCCGGCTCCGGCTCGGAGGCCGACAACCTCGCCGTGCGCGGCGCCGTCCTGGCCGCCGGAGCGGACCGCCCGCACGTGGTCACGCAGGTCACCGAGCACCCGGCGGTCCTGGAGACCTGCCGGGCGCTGCAGCGGTGGCACGGCGTCGAGGTGACCTGCCTGCCGGTCGACGGCGACGGTCTCGTCGACCCCGCGGCCCTGGCCGCCGCGCTCACCGAACGCACCGTCCTGGTGTCGGTCATGGCCGCCAACAACGAGACCGGCGCCCTGCAGCCGGTCGCCGACCTCGCGCGCACCGCCCGCGCCCGCGGGGCGCTGTTCCACTGCGACGCCGCGCAGGCCGCCGGCAAGATCCCGCTGGACGTGGACGAGCTGGGCGTGGACCTGCTGACCGTCGTCGGGCACAAGATGTACGCGCCCAAGGGCGTCGCCGCCCTGTACGTGCGCGAGGGCGTCGCCCTCGAACCCCTCGTGCACGGGGGAGGGCAGGAGCGAGGGCTGCGGGCCGGCACCGAGAACGTCGCCCTCGCCGTCGCCCTGGGCACGGCCGCCGAACTCGCCGCCCGGGAACTGGCCGCCGGCGGCCACGACCGCGTCCGGGAACTGCGCGACCGCCTCCACACGCGGCTGACCGAGGCGCTGCCGGGCCGCGTCCACCTCAACGGCCCCGCCGAGCACCGCCTGCCCAACACCCTCAACGTCAGCATCGACGGCACCCTCGGGCCCGAACTCCTGGCCGCCGTGCCCGAGGTGGCCGCCGCCACCGGCTCGGCCTGCCACAGCGGCGACCCCGCGCCCTCGCCGGTGCTGCGGGCCATGGGCCTGGACGACGCCCGGGCACGATCGGCCCTCCGGCTCTCCCTGGGCCGCTGGACCACCCCGGCGGACGTCGACACGGCGGCCCGCCTCCTGACCGCCGCCGCTGCCGGCACCGCGTGACCGCGGCCTTCCCGCCGCTTTCCGGCTTCCCGCCGCTCTCCGGCACTCCGTGACCGCGTCCGGCAACGGGACCGGCGGAACCACGGCACCGGCGCCCTCCTGTGGCGCCCGTGTTCCCACGGCACTGCTACGGCTGCGGTACTCAGGCCGGCCCTCGGCCCCGGGCCTGTTCCGGGGCCCATCGCCGGTGACGGGCCGGCTGGTCGGCCGCGGGGAGCCGGGGACGGGAGGCGAGGCGGGGCGAGGCGGGCGGGCGGGGCTCGTGGGTTTCTGGAGGAGGGCTTGAGGTGGGGGCGGGAGGGTGGGGGAGTCGGGTGTGGTCGCCGGGAGAGGGGAGGCGGCGGTGTGAGGAACGTGTGGGTCGGGGTCGGCCGGGTGGTGGTGAAGGTGCTGACCATGCCGGGGCTTCAGGCGTTGGGGGTCTGGTTCGGGGCGTGCGTGCCCTGGCCGATGGCGTACGGGGCCTGGGACGAGCCGGTGCGGTGGGTGCCCGGGGCGCCGGACGGCGTTGCCCGGCTCCTGGAGCCGCCGCCCCTGCATCCCGAGCGGGTGCGTGACGATCTGCCGTTGACGGAACTGGAGTTGAGGATCGCCCGGGAGCTCGGCGCGGTGCGCCCCCGGTGGCCCGCGCACTAGGTGCGCTGCTCCGCGGTGATCGGTGATCAGGGATCAGTGGTCAGTGGTCGGTGATCGGTGATCGGTGATCCACGGAGGTTCGAGAGGTGTTCCAGACCGGAGACGGAGACTCGGCCTCCTGGACGGTGGGACGACGGAGGGACGCGGAGGGCCGGGGTGGCGGAGCGGATCGGGACGGAGCGGGTGCCCCCGGGCGACGCGGATCCGCCGGGTGACGCGGATCCGCCGGGCCCGGCGGAGTTGTCCGCGGCCTGCGTGCCGGCCGAGTTCGGAGGCGCGCTGCACGACTACGGGCGGCTCCACCGGCTCCTGCGCTCGTGCGCCCGCCGTGATCCCGCGGCGGCCGCCGCCCAGGCCGGCACCTTTCTGGCGCTGGCGCCGGTGTGGGTGTCCGGGGACGCCGCCACCGCGCGCCGGGTCGCCGGGCCCGTGGCCGCGGGCGCCCGTGCGTCCTTCGGGCTGACCCGGGCCGAAGTCGTCGGTCCGGCCGGCGGGTTGAGCGCCTACCCGACCCGGAACGGTTACCGGGTCGACGGGAAGGAGCGGCTGGCCGGGGCCGTGGCGGACCCGCGGTTCGTGTCCGTGCTCGCCCGGACCTCGCCGGTGCCCGGCCCGCGTGCCTATTCACTGCTCCTGTTCGAGACGCGGGACCTGCGGGACCTGTCCGCGGCTGCCGACCGGCCGGCAGCGGCCGCTGCCGCGGCGGCGGCCGGGGAGGACGCCGGGCAAGCGGCCGGGGAAGACGCCGGGCAGACGGTCGGGGAGGACGCCGGGCAGACGGTCGTGCGGGACTTCGGGCAGAGGGCCGGTCAGGGGCCTCGGCAGGGAACGGGTCAGGGGGCTGGGCAGGGGGCCGGCCAAGAGTTCGGGCAGGGGGTCGGCCGGGGAGTTGTGCGGGAGTCCGTGCGGAAGGCGGACGGTGCCGTGCCCGGTGTCGTCGCCTTCCGTGGCGCCCGGGTGCGTTCGGACGCCGTCGTGGGGCGGGAAGGCGCCGGCATCGAGATGCTCCTGAAGGCCGACCAGGTGGCGTGGACCGTCCTCTCGGCGGTCCCGCTCGGGGACGCCGAGCGTGCCCTGCGCGCCGCGTTGCGCCGTACGGCAGCCCCCGCGGACGGGCCGCCGGGCGACCGGTCCGCGGGCGGCTCCGTGCCGTCCTGGCGGATGCGGGAGCTGACGGAGTCGTACGCCGATGTGCTGCTGGGCGAGGTCCTCGCCGTCGTCGGGGTGCGGGCCGTTCACCTGCTGACCAGCGAGATGAGCGTGACCTCCGCCGTCGTGGGCCTGCTGGTGCCCGCGCTGGCCGCCGGGGTGCTGGACCGGCTGCGGCGGGACCGGCCCGAGCGCGGGCCGGGGCCCGCCGGCGGACGTGCCGGTGACCGTCCGGGCCGGCCGCGGGCCGACCGCGCCGGCCCCGCCGAGGCACCGGCGGACGCCCATCCGACGAGCGCCCACCCGACGAGCGCCCACCCGGTGGATGCCCCCTCGGCGGAAGCCTCCTCGGCGGACGTCCGCCCACCGGACGCTCGCCCGGCGTCGTACGCCTCCGCGTCGGATGCCTTCGCGTCGGACGCCCTCGCCGATACGGCCCTGTGCCCGGCCCTGCTGGTGGCGCAGTTCCGGCCGTTGGCGCGGGACTACCTCTTCCCGTCCGGGCACCGGCCCCGGCTGGCCCGTCTGTTCGCGCTCGGCCGGCCGGTGCCGCCGCTGGACCCGGACCGGCTCGCCCTGCTGTCCCGGTACGGCAGCGCCGTCCTCGGCACGTTGCCGGAGTCCGTGGCGCGGCTGAGGGAACTCGCCCGTGAGATGAGCGCGTTGAGCGGTGTCGCCGCGCTGGCCGGCCGGCTGCTGACGGAGGCCGAGGCGCTGCACCGCCGGATGGCCGTCGCTCCCGCGACGGCCGGCCGGACCCCGCCCGGCAGCCTGGCCGACGCGCGGGCGTACGCGCTGTGCTTCGCGGGGGCGGCCTGCCTCGGCGTGTGGCTGGGCAACGGGGCCGGTGGCGCCCTCCCGGCGGACCGCGACCCGGCCCCCGACCATGCCCCCGGCCACGTCTCCGGCTGCGCCCCCGACCATGCCCTCGGCCACGTTTCCGGCCGCGCCCCCGGCCACGCCCCCGGCCGCGCCCCCGACCATGCCCTCGGCTACCTCTCCGGCCGCGCCCCCGACCATGCCCTCGGCCACGTCTCCGGCCACGCTCCCGGCCACGCCTCCGACCACGCTCCCGGTCGCGCCGCCGAAGCGCTCTGGCGTGACGGGCTGTGGCTGGAGGCATGTCTCGCCCGTGTGCTGGCCCACCTCGGCGTGCGTCGGCCCCGGGCGGCCGACGACGTGCTGTTCGACCGGCTGGCCGAGCTGCTGATCACGCAGTACGAGGAGGGGAGCGACCTCTTCTCGGTGCTGCCCCGTCCCACCGCCCAGGAGCCGTCGTCATGCTGATCCCGACCGGGCAGCCGGTGCCCGCGCCCCGCGCCGCGGCGGGGGACGGCGGGGCCGACGCCGCCGAGGGCGCCGTGCGGGAGCGGGTCGCCGAGGTGGAACGGCTCCTCGGGGATCCCGCGGACGACGCCAACCCGTTCGGCCGCCGGGCGCTGCTCGACGCCGACGCGCGGGGCCGGCCGCTGCCCGGAGCCGATGTCCTGGCAACCGGATGGGGGCTCGGGGCCGAGGTCGTCCCCGTGTCGCTGGGCGGGCGGCTGGAGCGGACGGACCGGCTGGTGCGCGTCCTGCGGGCGCTGTTCCGGCGTTCGGCGTCGCTCGGCGTCGGCCACGGCGTGGGCCCGCTGCTCGCGACCCTGCCCGTCTGGGCGGCCGGGACCGTGCGGCAGCGCCGGTGGGCCTCCGATCTCCTCCTCGGCGGCGGCACGCTCGCCGTGGCACCGTACGAACTGGCGTACGGCGACTGCTTCACGCGCGGCGAGTGCACGGCGGTGCCCGGGCGGGACGGCATCCCGCGGGATGGCACCCTGCGGGACGGCATACCGCGGGACGGCATACCGCGGGGCGGCATCCTGCTGGACGGCCGTAGACCCGCGGTGGTCGGCGCCGCACGCGCCGACGGTCTGGTCGTCTTCGCCCGGACCCGTCCGGGGGAGGGGGCGCGCAGCCACAGCGTGCTGCTCGTCGAGGCCGCGTCCCTGCCGGGCGGCCGCCTGGTGCGCCGGCCGGCCCGCCGCCTCCTCGGCCTGCGCGCCTGCGAGGTCGGGGAGGTGGAGTTCCGCACCTGCCGGCTGCCCGCCGGGACGCTGCTGGGGCAGGTCGGCGACGGCGCCGAACTCGCCCTGCGCTCCCACCGGTTCGCCTGCGCCACCGTGCCGGGCATGGTGCTGGGCGGGGGCGACACGGCACTGCGTACGGCCGTGTGGCACGCCGGACGGCAGGCGCCGGGCGGCGCTGCGGGAGCGCTCTCCCCGCGGCAACGCGCCGTGCTGGCCCGGGTCTTCGTGAACCTGCTGGTGTGCGACTGCCTGTCCCGGGTCGCGGGCCGCGCGCTGCACCTGCTGCCGGAGTCGTCCGGCGTCGCCGCCGCCGTGACCGGGTACGTCGTGCCCCGGCTGCTGCGCGAGAGCGTCCACGACCTGTCCGCCGTCCTCGGCGCCCGCTTCCACTGCGACGAGGGCCCGTACGGGGTCTTCCGCGTGTTCCTGCGCGATCTGCCGCTGACGGGGGTGGGCCATGTCGGCGGTGCGGCCTGCCAGTCGGCGCTCGTGCCGCAGTTGCCGGAGTTGGCGCGCCGCTCGTGGCTGCGGGACGGCACCCCGCCGTGGGAACTGTTCGCCGCCGGCGGCGCGTTGCCGCCGCTGGACGTCGGCCGGCCGGTGCTGCGGGCGGCCGGGGACCCGCTGGCCGCGACGCTGGTCGGGATCGGGCGGTCGCTCGGCGCGGACGGTGGCCGGCGGGGCGGTCCGCGGACCGAACTCCGCCTGCTGCGCGAGCTGGTCGGCGGGCTGACCGGTGAACTGCGGCGGCTGCGGGCGGAGTTGTGCGAGGTGCCCGCCGACGACACCGCCGCGCCGGCGAACCCGCGGGTGCAGGCCCTCGCCGACCGCTACGCACTGGTCGCGGCGGGCGCCGCCTGCCTCGGCGTCTGGTACCACCACCGCGACGCGGCCGGCTCCTTCCTCGCCGAACCCGCGTGGCTGGTCGAGGCGCTGCTGGGGCTCGGCCACCGGCTGGGCCTGCCGCTGCCCGGGCGCGAGGCGCCGACCGCGGAGCGGGTCGTGCGAGAGATCCTCGACCGGTACCACAGCGCCCGCAGCTACGACTTGTACGGGGACCGCCTGTACGCGGACCGCCTGTGACCCGGGGGCGGACCGCCCGTGACCCGGGGACGGGCGGCCGGGCCCCGACGGGCCCCGACGGGCGGCCGGACACGAGCGGCAGGAGGGCGCGGTGGACGACGTGGACGACGTGGATGACGTGGGTGGCATCGAGGGCACGGGGTGGCAGGAGCGGCGGGTGCGCGAGTGGCTGGCCGGGAGACTCGCGGCGCGCCTGGGCCTGATCGCCGAGGACGCGGGCGCCGACCCGGATACGTCCTTCAAACCGCATGGCATCGGCCCGGACACGTCCTTCGCATCGCACGGAGTCGGCCCGGACGCGTCCTTCCAACCGCACGGCATCGGCCCGGACACGTCCTTCGAGCAGTGCGGTCTCGACGCGGTCGGCGCGCTCGCGCTCGCCGTCGACGCCGAGAGCGCCTGCGGGGTGCTGCTGGAGCCGACCGCGGCGTGGGACCATCCGACCGTGGGGTCCCTCGCCCGCCACTTGGCCCAGGAGATGGAGCGCTCCCGGGCGGCCCACGAGGCGCCGGCGCGGTGAGCGGGCGGCGACGGGGCCCGGGCGCGGCGGTCGGCCCGCCCCTTCGGCTGCACGGTCCGCCCCTCCGGCCGCACGGCCCGGCCGGACCGTGGCGGCGCGTCCGGCGCGCGCTGCGCGAGCGGGGCACCGTCCTGGTGTACGGGCTGCTCGACGACTGGGTTCCGCGCGAGCCGTACTCCGCCGGGCTGCGGCGGCTGCTCGGCGGGGACTGGGGCCGCTACGAGGCGATGGCCGTGGCGGCGGTGCGGAACCGGTTCGCCGCCTCGCGCCGGCTGATCAAGCACGTCGCCGGGTACGCCCTCCAGGCCCCGCCGGAGGACGTGGAACTGGCGTACCGGCCGGGCGGGCGGCCCTATCTGCGCGGCTGCGACCACCTCGACATCAGCCTGAGCCACACCGGGGACCTGCTGCTCCTCGGGGTCACCCGGCGCGGCGGGATCGGCGTGGACGCCGAGCCGGCGGACCGGCGGACGCTGCTGTCCGGGGCGGAGCGGCGCCTGTGGACGCCGTACGAGATCGAGGCGCTGGCCGGGGTCGGCGAGGCGGACCGGCCGCGGCAACTGGTGCGGCTGTGGACCCTCAAGGAGGCCTACAGCAAGGCCATCGGGCAGGGCATGCGGTTCCGGTTCAACGACTTCGGCTTCCCGCTGGACGGCGTGCCGCCCCGGGTGCTGACGCCGCACGGGCGGGCGGGCACCGGGGACGAGTGGAGCTTCGGCAGCGCGCGGGTCGAAAACCGGTACGTTGTCAGCTGGGCGCTGCACGACACCGGCGGGCGCGGCGCGGGCGCGGCGGCTGCCGCGGCCCGGCTGGATTGGGGGCTGGTGGAGGCGCTGACCTCCTGCGATGTCCGCCGGTCCCAGCCAGGGATGATCGGTTCCTGACATGGCCATCCCAGCGTCATAGGATCGCGCGCGGGCGGTGTCCGAAAACTTCGCGACACTTCTCGCCTGCTGCGGTCGACAAGCGGGACGGACCAGGGGGAGCGATGGGCATCAGGGTCTTGCTGGCCGAGGACATGCACATGGTCAGAGGGGCGCTGGTGGCGCTCCTGAACCTCGAGGACGACATCGAGGTCGTCGCCGAGGTGTCCGACGGCGACCAGATCGTGCCCCAGGCCCTCGCCTGCACGCCGGACGTGGCGGTCATCGACATCGACCTGCCGGGGACGGACGGGCTGACCGCGGCGGCCCACCTGCGGAAGGTGCTGCCGGAGTGCAAGGCGATGATCCTCACCAGCCTCGGGCGGCCGGGCACCTTCCGCCGCGCGGTGTCGGCCGGGGTGCGCGCCTTCGTCCTGAAGGACGCGCCGCCGCAGCAACTCGCCCAGGCGATACGCCGCGTGCAGCGGGGCGAGCGCGTGGTGGACCCGGAACTCGCCATGGCCGCCTGGGACAGTGGCGACAACCCGCTCACCGACCGCGAGACCGAGGTGCTGCGGCTCGCGGCGGACGGCGCCGAGGCCGCCGAGATCGCCCGGCAGCTCTTCCTGTCCGTCGGCACCGTCCGCAACTACCTGACGTCGTCCGTCGTCAAGCTCGGCGCCCGCAACCGCCTCGACGCCGTCCGCATCGCCCGCGAGGCCGGCTGGGTCTGAGCCCGGTCCGAGCCCGGTCCGAGCCCGGTCCGAGCCCGGTCCGAGCACGCCGGACCGCCTCCGGGGCCGGGACCGCCGCGCGGAAGACGGGAGACGCCCGCCCGGCGGACCTCGGCGGGGACGGAGGTGCCCGCCCGGCGGACCTCGGCGGAGGCGGAGGTGCCTGCCCAGCGGACCTCGGCGGGTGCGGGAAGCGCCCGCCCGGCGGACGGCCCGCCCGGCGGACGGCCCGCCCGGCGTACGGGCGGCCCGG
Organism: Streptomyces echinoruber; assembly: GCF_014651135.1. Lineage (GTDB taxonomy): Bacteria > Actinomycetota > Actinomycetes > Streptomycetales > Streptomycetaceae > Streptomyces > Streptomyces echinoruber. The sequence continues at coordinate 139,020 of NZ_BMWH01000005.1, read as the reverse complement.
CGTACGGGCGGCCCGGCGTACGGGCGGCCCGGCGTACGGGCGGCCCGGCGTACGGGCGGCCCGGCGTACGGGCGGCGCGGCGGACCGGTCGGCCCGGTGAGGCGGCGTCAGCCCGTCGGGGCCGTCTCCGCCACCAGCCGGAAGCCGCCGTCCGGGGTCGGGCCGGCCGTGAAGCGGCCGCCGACGGCGGCCATGCGCGCCGCGAGGCTGTCCAGCCCGCAGCCGCCCGGTGCGCCGGAGCACCCCTCGGGCCGCGGCCGCACGCCGTCGTTGTCCATCCGCAGCCGGACCACCCCGTTCCCCTGCGTGACCTCGATCCGGCACCGGGTCGCCCTGCTGTGCCGCACCACGTTGGTGACGCCCTCGCGCACGACCGTGGCGAGCGCGGTGTCGGCCTCGCAGGCCAACCGGTCGTAGTCGACCTTCACATGGGCCTCGACCCCCGCGGCGGACAGCACGGACCGGGCCGAGGAGAGCTCGTTGAGCAGGGACAGCGACCGGTAGCTGCGGGCCACTTCCCGTACGTCGGCCAGCGCCTGACGGGCCGTCGCCACGATGCTCTGCAGTTCCTCGCGGGCCCGTTCGGGCTCCGGCCCCACCAACTGGTGGGCCAGCTCGCCCTTGAGCGTGATCGCCGACAGGCTGTAGCCCAGCAGGTCGTGCAGGTCGCGGGCGAAGCGCAGCCGTTCCTTGGTGATGGCGATGCGGGCGAAGTCCTCCCGTGCCTCGTGCACGGCGATGGCGAGGGTGGCCAGCCGGATCAGGCTGTAGACGATGATGCCGGTGAGCAGCGTCGAGACGGTCATGTACGGCACCGCGACGGTGGCGAACCCCGAATTGACGCCGGTGGACACCCCGATGAGCAGCACGATCAGCCCGAAGGCGGGCACCGCCTGGTGCAGGGGCAGGACGAGCAGCGCCGACGCGCCGACGAAGCCGCCCATGCCGCCCCAGGCCCAGCCGAGCAGCAGGCAGGGCACCACCACGAGCACGACCTGCCCCAGCAGGATCCAGCGCCCGTACCGGTCGCGGAAGCGCTGGTAGCGCGGCAGCGTCTGGACGATCTGGAGCACGATGGTCAGCGGCAGCACCGTCACGCACAGCGCGAGGCGGACCGGAGTGATCCCCTGGTCGAGGATGTCGACGATCTGCATGGCGAAAAACCCCGCCATGACCGTGAAGACGACGGCCAGCGCGAAGCGCGGAGGCGGGGCGTGGGTACCGAGCGCCGCGAGTCCCGGTCCGTCCTCCGCCTCCGTGTGGTCCGCCGCCTTCGTATCGGACCTTCCGCCGGCTTTGCGTACGGATGTCCGAGGGTGGCCGGTCCGCATCTGCATCAGGCATCGCCCCCGTCACATTGCCCTGCAAGGGGTGATGATAGAGCGAACTCCTGGGAAGGGAGTGTGATCGTTCCGTAAACAAGGCGGCGCTCCGCGGCGACCGGTGTTTGGCCGAAAGTGGCCCCCAGGCAAGACAGTTCAGGTGGGCCGGCCGGCGTGGTCGGCCCCGTCCGGCAGGGAGCCGATGGTGAACTCCCCCACCGCGGACTCCTCGCGCCAGTCGAGCCCGAACGCCCGGGCGGACTGGTCCGTGTCGCCCGTGCCGATCGCGCAGCCGGCCAGTCCCAGCGCCGTCGTGAGCAGGTAGAGCGTCTGCTGCACCACGCCGACGTGCTTGAGCGTGAGCGCGTACGCCAGCCCGCTGTACTTCCACGACACCCGGGCGAACCGCGCGGTCATCGTCAGCAGGACGTCCGGGAGGGCGGCCATCCCGGCGCCGGTCTGGGCCTCCGTGAGCACGCCGCGGCGCAGCGCGTCCGAGGTGGGCAGGCGCACCAGGCAGTGTTCCGCCGGGGCGTAGTAGTAGACGCCGGGCTCCAGGCCCTCGCAGCGGTGCACGCTCAGGTAGAACTCCAGCTCGTAGCAGGCTCCGCCGCTCGGGTAGGGGCGGTTCGCGCGGGCCGGGGTACGCCCGTCGGGCGTTCCCGTGTCGGGCGTTCCCGTGTCGGGCGTCCCCGCGCGGGGCGTTCCCGTGTCGGGCGTTCCCGTGTGGGGTGTCCCCGCGTGCGGGTCCGGCGCGGCGCGCACCCGCAGGCCCCGGTGCAGCAGTTCGCCGAGCTGGCCCAGGGTCGGCGGGCGACTGCCGTGCTCCCGGACCGACGCCCGCCGTTCCAGGACCTCGGTCAGGGTCGGCTCACGCGTCCCGCCCGCGCCCGCGACCGCGACCGGCTCGGGCAGGGCGATCCGCGGGCCCGCGGGGAGCGGCTTGACCGCCGGTGGCGCGTCCTGCAGGCCGCTCATGGGGTAAGTGGCGCCGAAGACACCGTCGTTGCGGCCCGGGCGGCTGCGCCAGTGGAACGTCAGGTCGTGGTGCGACCAGGGCCGCAGCACCGGGTCGTCGTCCTCGGCGAACCGGAGTTCCCCCGCCCCGGGCGAACCCGCCCCGAGCGAGCTCGCACCGCCCGGACCCGCATCGCCCGGACCCACCCCTGGCGAGCCCGCCCTGCCCGGCCCCGCACCGCCCGGCTCCGCCCCGCCCGACGCCGACAGCACCATGCCGGTCGCCACCAGGTACGACAGCACGGTGAACGCCGCCGGTTCGGACACCGGCAGCCGTGCCACGGCCGCCCGCGGCGTCGTCGGAGCGCCGAGGGAGGCGATCAGCCAGCCCGCCTCGGGCCGGGTGAGGACCACGCGGAACGACGACAGCGGCGACTCCAGCACCCAGCCGTCGCCGTCCGTGCGCAGCGTCGCGAAGCGGGACAGCCGCAGCGGTACGTCGGCCGGCACCGGGACGGGCCGCAGCGAGGCGTCGGCGGTGGTCGGCACCACCGACAGCAGCGGACTGTGGCCGTCCGGGGCGCCGACCGAGCGCACCACGAGTCCGCCCAGCCGCTGCAGGGCCACCAGCAGCCCGACCCGGCAGGCCAGGTCGTCGGTGCCCGGCACGTTCTCCAGGCGGGCCGGCCCGAGCTCCATGCGGCGCAGCGCCTGCCGCAGCACGGGCGCCGGCCGGGGGATGCGCACCGTGCCCCAGCGCGAGCCCAGCAGGACGCACGTGTCCTCCTCCTGGAGGTGGACGTCGTCGCGCAGGGACCACAGTTCGCCTTCGGCGACGTCCGGTGCGAGGAGGGGAACGGCGGGGGTGTCAGAGGCCACGGCGGGTCGGTCCTGGTGCTCGGTCGGGCGGGGCGGGACGGAGACGGGGGTCGGCGGGACGGAGGAGAGGGGCGGTGGGACGGAGGAGAGGGTCGGCGGGACGGACACGGGAGTTGAGGGGACGGAGGCGGGGGTCGGCGGGACGGACACGGGATCAGACGAACAGCGGTACGGGGTTGAGGTCCTCGTACGCCCTGGGCTCGGCGAGCCTGCCGAGGGCGACCGGGACGTCGTACAGCCGTCCCGGTGCCAGGCGCGGCCAGAAGTGGCGCAGCCCGGGGACGATCACCCGCACCACGGGCAGCCCCAGGTCGGGCCTGGTCTGGTCGAGGACCAGCACCTCCATGCCGCGTTCCTCCAGCCGCCGGCGCAGTTCGCCGACGTCGTCGAGCAGGTCGTCGGTGGGGCGGTGGGCGTAGTGGGCGGGGGTGCGCGGCGCCTGGGCCGGGTCGGGGTCGAGGTAGGGCAGGGACGCCCGGGTCGCGGTGCGCCACCAGTGCAGCGCCACCGGGTCGGAACAGGCGTACCCGGTGCCGTCGGGGCGCGTGTCGAGCACCGCGGGCAGGAGCTGGTTCATCTCCGACAGCGCACGGCACAGGGCGACGGCCGGGTCGAGATGGGCGCCGAAGCCGAACACGATGTCCTCGGCCGGCCGGTCGGTGCGCCGCGACAGCGCCGCCATCACCGGCACGCCGAGGTCCGCGGTGAGGTCCAGCACCCAGACCTCGCGGCCGAGTTCGCCGTGCACGTCCCGCACCCGCTCGGTCCAGGGGTCCGCGAACGCGGCCGTGTCCACCGCGGGTTGACGGGTGCGGTTGTACCACCACAGGGCCACGGCGTCGCGCTCGACCAGCTCCAGCAGCCCTTGCAGGACCGCGTCCTCCACAGTGCCGCCGGCCGCGCAGCCGTTGGAGTCGGCGCGCACCATGCGGCGGGCGCCGGGTTCGGGGACGTCGTAGTAGAGGAGGGCGCTGGGCAGCAGGACGTGCCGCTGCCCGGTGAGCGACCACACGGGTGTCCAGCTCATCTCGGCGTCCTGGTCGAACGGTTCGGGCACCACGTGGAAGGGGTGGCCGCCGGCGTTCCACGTCGCGCGCTCGCGGAACTGCCGCTCGTGCCAGAGCTGGACGCGGCCGGGAGCCAGGGCGCGGTCGCCGAGCGAGCGCAGCGTGCCGCGCACCCGCCGCTCGTCGCCCTGCCAGGTGCCGCTGACGCGTTCCAGCCCCTCGCACAGGGCGCCGACCCGGGCCTGGAGCCGGGTGCGGCCCTTGCCCGCGCTCTCCTGGCGCAGCGAGGAACGCAGGTCGGCCACGCGGCGCGGACCCAGCGCGAGGTTGTGGCCGGCCCGGTAGACGTGGAGCAGTTCGGGGCCGCGCCCGTCGCGGCGGATCTCCTTGATCGCGCCGGTCACCGGGCTCACCAGGTGGGCGTAGCGCCGCCACACCTCGCGGGCCGGCAGCGCGCGGTGCCCGCCGCCCGAACGCACCGCCTTCGGGCGGGAGACCAGGACCACCGGCTCCGCCGCGCGCCGGCCGGTCAGCGAACCGTCCCCGCACTGCGGGCACTGCGGGCGCCGGGTCAGAGGGTGGGTACGGCTCGCCAGGGTCAGCGTGTCGAAGGTGACCACGCCGTCCTGCGCCGCGTGCCGGTGGCCGGCCAGCCACTTGGCGCACTCCAGCGCGGCCAGGTCGAGGCCCAGCCGGACGGTGGCGGGAAGCGCCGCGCGCGGCGGCAGCACCGACGCGTCGCCCAACGCCCGGCACACCGGGAACTGGGCGGCCCGGTGGGCCCGCACCCGGTGCGCCAGGCAGTGCCAGCAGGCGCCGTCGCCGGGCCGGAAGACCGGGCCGATCCAGACGGTGGTGCCGTACGGCTTGGCCAGCAGCCAGGGCCGGGCGTCGGCGCGCCGCCGCCGGTCCAGGTCGCTCAGCCGGGGATCCAGGTAGTCCTCGCACACCACCAGGTCCAGCCCGGCGTCGGCGCGGTCGTCCACGACGGTGAGGCCCGCGCTGTGGCAGGAGGAGCGCACGGCGGCGGTGTCCGTCTCGCCGAGGGCGACGATCCGCACGCGCAAGGGCGTGGCCGTCGCCCGGCGCCGCACGTCGCCGCCGGCGCTCTCCCAGTACGCCTCGGCCGCGGGATCGGCGGCCGGGGCGTCGCCGGGGAGGCGGTGGTCGAGCAGCCCCGAGCGGGTCAACTGACCGATCAGACTGCCCACTTGGGCGGGCGGCACGCGGGGCGCGGTCTCGCGCAGCAGGGCGGGCAGGTCGCGGGTGCCGTCGAGCAGGGGAGCCAGGGCCGCCATCTCCGCTCCCGGCAGGGCCGTCACCCCGTGCTCCGAGACCAGGTAGACGGCGTCCCCCGGGACGATCTGCGGCCGCAGATGGCGTTTGAAGCCGATGAGTGCCGAGCCGTCGTTCCCTTCCGCGGTGGTCATGCGGTCAGCGCCTCCGGCAGGGCGCGGGAGCAGTGGGGGGCCGGCCGGTCGGCGGCGGGCAGGGGGTCGATGAGGCTGAGGCAGAAGCCGGCGGCCGGGGCCACCGCGGGCAGGGTGTCGAAGCGGGCCACGACGACGTCCAGGTCGGCGCCGTCGGGCAGGGCGGGGACCGGGGCGCCGGGCGCGAGGTCGATGCCGGCCTCGGCGAGCACGCGGTGGGGGTCGGCGAGGTAGCGCTCCCTGAGGTCGGCCTCGATCCAGGTGCGGGCGACGAGTTCGGCGAAGCGCCAGTCGTGGTCAAGTGACATGCCTTCTCCTCCTGAGGACACGAACCCGCTTGTGGCGGGCCGTTCGACCGTTCGACGGGGACGGACTCGAAAAACCCCGCCAGGAGTAAACGCGGCGGCGCCCGGGCGGAACCAGTGCCGGCCTCACCTTCCGCATATGAGGGATTCACGTCCGGCACGGGACGGGCGCACGCCTCGCGCGGTGAGCCGGGCAGGGGCCGGGCCGGGACGGCGTACGCGGCCGGACGGTGAGTGGTGCACGGGAGCGGCGGTGAACCGCGCACGGGGCCGGCGGTGAGCGGTGCACGGTGCTGTCGGTGATTCGCGCATGGCGCACGCGGTGAGCCGCGCACGGAACACGCGGTGATCCGCGCACGGCGCCGGCCGTGAACGACCCACGGTGCGGCGGTGATATTCGCACTGCCGCCGTCTCCCCCGGTGCGCAAAGGTGTCAACACCTTGTTGATGCGGGCTACCAGCCCACGGGGGAATGAGGGAGAGACCGTGATTGCCGACATCAGACTGCTCGGCCCGCTGCGGGCCCGGATCGGTGACGTGTCCGTGGTGCCGTCGGCGGCCAAGCCGCGTCAGCTGCTCGCCCTGCTCGCCGTCCACGTCGGCCGCATCGTGACGATCGACTCCCTGCTCGCAGAGCTGTGGGAGGAGGAACCGCCGCGCAGCGCCGCCACCACCCTGCAGACGTACGTCCTTCAGCTGCGCCGCAGGATCGCCGCCGCGGTCGGGGACGGCGCGGGCGTCTCGGCCAAGGAACTGCTGGCCACCGAGCACGGCGGCTACCGCCTGTCGCTGCCCGCGGAGTCGGTGGACGTACTGCGGGCCCGCGACCTGATCGCCCGCGGGCAGCAGGCGCTGGCCGCGGGCGAGGACGCGACCGGTTCCGCGCTGCTCGGCCAGGCCCTGAAACTGTGGGACGGCCCGACGCTGGTCGACGTCCCCGCCGGGCCGCGGCTGCGGATCGAGCGCATGAGCCTGGAGGAGAGCCGGCTCGGCGCGGTCGAGCTGCGCATCGGCGCCGATCTGCGCCTCGGCCGGCACCACCGGCTGCTCGGCGAACTGACCGCGCTGACGGCCGAACAGCCGCTGCACGAGGCCCTGCACGCCCACTACATGGTGGCCCTGTACCGCGCGGGCCGGGCCGGGCAGGCGCTGGAGGTCTTCCGCCGGCTGCGCGCCACGCTCATCGACGAACTGGGCCTGGAGCCCTCCCCGCCGGTGCAGCGGCTGCACCAGGCCATCCTGGCCTCGCACCCGGACCTCGACCCGGCCGCCGCCCCGGGCCTCGACCCGGCCGCCGTCCCGGGCCTCGACCCGGCCGCCGCCCCGGGCCTCGACCCGGCCGCCGTCCCGGGCGCCGTCCCCGGCGCCGCCTCGGTCGCCGCCCCCGGCGCCGCCTCGGTCGCCGTTCCGGGCGGCGGCCTGCCGCGCGAGCGGGCCGGAGCGCTGGTCGGTCCCGGCTCCACGGCGAGTCGAGCCCCGCTCCAGTCCTGGTCGTGATGGTGCTGGGCCCAAGGGCTCGCTCCGGTGGACACCGGATCCCAGCCCGAACCCTCTGAAGGAGAGACGAGATGCTCGACATCAGCGTGCTGGGACCGTTCCAGGTCACCTGCCGGGGGGTTCCGGTGGCCCCCACCGCGGCCAAGCCGCGCAAGGTGCTGGCCCTGCTGGCCCTCAGCCCGGACCGCTTCGTGTCCGTGGACTCCCTGATGGAGGAGTTGTGGGAGGAGCGGCAGCCGCGCAGCGCCGCCACCACGCTCCAGACCTACATCCTGCACCTGCGCGGGCTGATCGCCGCCGCGCTCGCCGCCGGTCCCGAACGCACCGGGCCGGCGGACGTCGACGCCAAGGGCGTCCTGGTCACCAAGCCGGGCGGCTACCTGCTGCACACCTACGGCGGCCGGGTCGACGTGCGCGACTACGAGGCGCGGGCGGCGGCCGGCCACCGGGCGATGGGCGCGGACGACTTCGGCGCGGCGTCCGACGCGTTCCGCGCGGCGCTGGAGCTGTGGCGGGGGCGGGTGCTGATCGACGTGCAGACCGGGCCGCGGCTGACGGCGGAGGCGCTGCACCTGGAGGAGTCGCGGCTCACCCTGCTCGGCCGCCGGATCGAGGCGGACCTCAGGCTCGGCCGGCACCACGAGGTCCTGGCCGAACTGGCCGGGCTGTGCACGGAGCACCCGCTGGACGAGACGTTCCACGGGCAGTACATGGCCGCGCTGTGCCGGGCCGGCCGGCGCGGCCGGGCCCTGGAGGTCTACAGCCGGCTGCGGCTGTCGATGAAGCGGGAGCTGGGCCTGGAGCCGTCCCCGGCGGTGGCCCGGCTCCAGCACGCCATCCTCAGGGGCGGCCCCGGCATCGACTGGGAGCCCGCCGCCGGCTCCTGGGCGGCGGGCCCGCAGCTACTGCGGGCCGGGTGACACCACCGGTCGCGGGCCGCACGACACCGCCGTCGCGGGATCGGGTGACACTGCGGCCGCGGACCGGGTGACCCGCCGTCACGACCGGACGGCACCAGCGTCGCGACCGGACGGCACCGCCGTCACGGCCGTACGACACCGCCGCCGCGGGCCGCACGGCACCGCGGGGCCCGCCGGAGTGCCTCGCCGGCTCCCGCCCCGCCGGCTCCCGCCCCGCCGGCTCCCGCTCCGCCGGTTCCCGCCCCGTCGGGCCCGGGCCCGGGCCTGGAGTTCCCCCGGTGCTTGAGGGGGTTTCGACCGTCGCGCGCCACGGTTCCAGGGTCCGAATCGGGGCCGGGGCGCTACCGCCGCACCCGGTGCCCGCAGCCGTCTTTCGTCGACAGCGGCCGTCGCGGTGAGGAGAGGTCCATGAAGGCCCTGGTGTTGTCGGGCGGCAAGGGAACCCGCCTGCGCCCCTTCAGCTACTCGATGCCCAAGCAGCTGATCCCGATCGCCAACAAACCGGTGCTCGAGCACATCCTGGACAACCTGCGGGCGGTGGGGGTCGAGGAGACCGGCATCATCGTCGGCGACTGGGGCCCGGAGATCCGGGCCCTGCTCGGCGACGGCAGCCGCTACGGCATGCGGATCACCTACATCCCCCAGGCCGAGCCCCGGGGGCTGGCGCACTGCGTCGCCCTCGCCCGGGACTTCCTCGGCGACGACGACTTCGTCATGTACCTGGGCGACAACATGCTGCCGCAGGGCATCGCGCAGATCGCCGGGGAATTCCGCGAGCGCCGCCCCGCGGCCCAGGTCGTCGTCCACAAGGTGCCCGACCCGCGCGCCTTCGGCGTGGCAGAGGTCGACGCCCACGGCAGGGTGACCCACCTGGTGGAGAAGCCCCTGCGGCCGGTCAGCGACCTGGCCCTGATCGGGGTGTACTTCTTCACGCCCGCGATCCACGACGCGGTGGCCGCGATCCGGCCCAGCGCCCGCGGCGAGCTGGAGATCACCGACGCCGTCGCCCTGCTCGTGGCGCGGGGGGAGGAGGTCAGGGCGTCGGAGTACGACGGCTACTGGCGCGACACGGGCCGTGTGGAGGACGTGCTGGAGTGCAACCGCGAACTGCTCGACACGCTCGCCCCGCGCGTCGCGGGCGAGGTCGACGCGGCCAGCGAACTGGTGGGGCAGGTGGTCGTGGAGACCGGCGCCCGCGTGGTGCGCTCCCGTATCCACGGCCCGGCCGTCGTCGGCGCCGGCACGGTGGTCGAGGACAGCTGGATCGGCCCGCACACCGCCATCGGCCGCGACTGCGTCCTCAGCGACGCCCGGCTCGACTACTCCATCGCCCTGGACGGAGCCACCGTACGGCACGTGCACGGCATCCACGGCTCCCTGATCGGCCGGGCCGCGGTGGTCCGGTGCGACGTCACCGGCCCCGGCCGGCACCGCCTGGTGGTCGGCGACCACACGACCGTCGAGGTGGCCGCGTGACACCGGCGGATCCGGTCACCGCGCCCGCCCGGCCGGTACCCGTACGGCCGGCGTCCGCCCGCCCGGTGTCCGCCCGCCCGGCGCCCGTGGTGCGGATCGGGGTGCTCGGGGCCGCGGGGATCGCCCGGCGGCGGATGCTGCCCGCGTTCGCCGCCGTGCCCGGGGTGGAGGTCGCCGTCGTCGCCAGCCGGGAGCGGCAGCGGGCCGCCGCGCTGACCGAACGGTTCGGCGGTGAGCCCGTCGAAGGGTACGCCGGGGTGCTGGAGCGCGACGACGTCGACGCCGTGTACGTGCCGCTGCCCGCGGCGCTGCACGCCGAGTGGGTCGAGCGGGCGCTGCTGGCCGGCAAGCACGTGCTGGCCGAGAAGCCGCTGACCGGTGACGCCGCGCGCACCCGGGCGCTGCTGGCGCTGGCCCGGGCGCGGGGACTGGTGCTGCGGGAGAACGTGATGTTCGTCCACCACGCCCAGCACACCGCCGTGCGCCGGCTGCTCGCCGAGGGCGCCGTCGGCCGCCCCCGGGCCTTCCACGCCGCCTTCACCATCCCCGAACTGCCGCCGGACGACATCCGCTTCCGTGCCGGTCTCGGCGGCGGCGCGCTGCTGGACGTCGGCCTGTACCCGGTGCGCGCGGCCCTGCACCTGCTCGGCCCCGGCCTGCGGGTCGCCGGCGCGGTGCTGGAGCGTCCGCCGGGCCGCGAGGTGGAGACGTCCGGGGCGGTGCTGCTGCGCGGACCGGACGGGGTCACGGCCCAGCTCACCTTCGGCATCGGCCTCGGCTACCGCTCCTCGTACGAGATCTCCGGCACCGTGGGCCGGCTGTGCGTGGACCGCGCCTTCACCCCGCCGGCCGACCACCGCCCCGTCCTGGTGCTGGAGCGGGCCGAGGGCGTCGAGCGGATCGTCCTGGACGCCGACGACCAAGTCGCGGGCGCCGTACGGGACTTCGCGCGGGCGGTACGCGAGGGCGAGGGGCCCGCCGGACCGGACCACCGGGAGACGCTCCGGCAGGCGCTGCTGCTCGACGCGATCCGCCGCACGGGGGCGGGCGGCCCGTCCGTGAGCGCCGGGGGAGGGGCGCCGGGGCGGCCCGGGGAGCGGGGCGTACCGGTTCTCGAGTCCGCGTCGAGGGGGCCCGCCGACCATGGCCTGGCAGGTGAGGGCGGAACGAGTGCCACAACAAGGGGCACGACGAGTGCCGCAACGAGTGCCGCAACGAGTGCCATGACGAGTGCCACGACGAGTGTCACAGGGAGGGGGGCGGAAGCAGTGACTTCCCCAGCGAGCAGGACAGCTCCGGCCCGGCCGGAGACGAGCAGGGCGGTCCGGCCATGACCCCCACAACCCCCACCATCCCCACCACCCCCATGACCCCCATGACCCCCACGACTCCCACGACCCGTCGTGTGGCCATCACGGGGCTGGGCGTCGTCGCCCCGGGCGGAATCGGGGTCAAGGCTTATTGGGAGATGCTCACCGCGGGGCGTTCCGCGACCCGCACCATCACCCACTTCGACGCCTCGCCCTTCCGGTCCCGGGTCGCCGCCGAGTGCGACTTCGACCCGGAGGCGGCGGGCCTGTCCCCGCAGGAGATCCGGCGCATGGACCGCGCCGCCCAGTTCGCGGTGGTCAGCGCCCGCGAGGCGCTCGCCGACAGCGGGATCGAGGCGGACACCTACGCACCCGCCCGGATCGGCGTCGCCCTCGGCAACGCGGTCGGCTGCACCACCAGTCTGGAGCGCGAGTACGTGGTGGTCAGCGACGGCGGCCGGAAGTGGACCGTCGACCACGAGTACGCCGTCCCGGAGCTCTACCGGCACTTCGTGCCCAGCTCCATGGTGGCCGAACTGGCCTGGACGGCCGGCGCCGAGGGCCCGGCCGCGATGGTGTCCACCGGCTGCACCTCCGGACTCGACGCGCTCGGGCACGCCGCCGAGCTCATCCGCGAGGGCTCCGCCGACCTGGTGGTCGCCGGTGCCACCGAGGCGCCCATCTCCCCGATCACCTCCGCGTGCTTCGACGCCATCCACGCCACCACCCCGCGCAACGACGACCCCGAGCACGCCTGCCGTCCCTTCGACCGGACGCGCAACGGCCTGGTCCTCGGCGAGGGCGCGGCCACGCTGGTCCTGGAGGACCTGGAGCACGCGCGGCGCCGCGGCGCCCACGTCTACGCCGAGATCGCCGGTTTCGCCTCGCGCTGCAACGCCCACCACATGACCGGGCTCAAGCCGGACGGCCGCGAGATGGCCGAGGCCATCGACGTGGCGCTGGCGCAGGCCCGGATCGACCCGTCGGAGGTGGACTACGTCAACGCCCACGGCTCCAGCACCAAGATGAACGACCGGCACGAGACGGCGGCCTTCAAACGCAGCCTCGGCCACCACGCGTACCGGACCCCGGTCAGCTCCATCAAGTCGATGATCGGCCACTCGCTGGGCGCGATCGGCGGTCTGGAGGCCGCCGCCTGCGCCCTGGCCATCGAGCACGGCGTGCTGCCCCCGACGGCGAACCTCACCGAGCCGGACCCGGAGTGCGACCTCGACTACATCCCGCTGCACGCGCGCGAGCAGCGCACGGACGTCGTCCTCAGCGTGGGCAGCGGCTTCGGCGGCTTCCAGACCGCGCTGGTGCTGGCCCGGCCCGAGAGGAGCGGCCGGTGACGGCGCGAGCGGTGGTGACCGGCCTCGGGATCGTCGCGCCCAACGGCCTGGGCACCGAGGAGTACTGGGCGGCGACGCTGGCCGGGAAGAGCGGCCTCGGCCCGGTGACGCGGTTCGACGCCGGCCGGTACCCGAGCAGGATCGCGGGCGAGGTGCCGGGGTTCGTGCCCGAGGAGCACATCCCCAGCCGCCTGCTGCCGCAGACCGACCACATGACCCGGCTGGCCCTGACGGCCGCCGGCTGGGCCGTCGAGGACGCCGCCGTCGACCCGGCGGCGCTCGACGAGTACGGCATGGGCGTGGTCACGGCGGCCTCCGGCGGCGGGGTGGAGTACGGGCAGCGCGAGCTGCAGAACCTGTGGAGCCGGGGCAAGGAGTACGTCAGCGCGTACCAGTCCTTCGCCTGGTTCTACGCGGTCAACACCGGCCAGATCTCCATCCGGCACAAGATGCGCGGGCCGAGCGGCGTCCTGGTGACCGAGCAGGCCGGCGGACTGGACACGCTCGGCCACGCCCGCCGGCACGTCCGCCGCGGCATCCCGCTGGTGGTGTCGGGCGGGGTGGACGGGGCGCTGTGCCCGTGGGGCTGGGTGGCGCAGATCGCCACCGGCCGGCTGAGCACGGCGGACGACCCCGACCGCGCCTATCTGCCCTTCACCGACGAGGCGAGCGGGTACGTGCCGGGCGAGGGCGGCGCGATCCTGCTCGTGGAGGACGCCGGGGCCGCGCGGGCCCGGGGCGCCGAACGGATCTACGGGGAGATCGCCGGGTACGCCGCGACCTTCGACCCGCGTCCCGGCTCCGGCCGCCCGCCGGGCCTGCGCCGCGCCGTCGAGGAGGCGCTGGCCGACGCCCGGATGACCGCCGCCGAGGTGGACGTGGTCTTCGCCGACGCCGCCGGCGTACCGGAACTGGACCGCGCCGAGGCCGACACGCTGACCGCGGTGTTCGGCCCGTACGGCGTGCCGGTCACGGCGCCCAAGACCATGACCGGCCGGCTCTTCGGCGGCGGCGCCTCCCTGGACGTGGCGGCGGCGCTGCTGTCCCTGCGGGACGGGGTCGTCCCGCCGACCGCCAATGTCACCGCCCCCGCGGACGGCCTCGCGCTCGACCTGGTCACCGGCTGTGCCCGCGAGGCCCGGCTGCGCACGGCGCTCGTCCTGGCCCGCGGGTACGGCGGGTTCAACGCGGCCATGGTCGTGCGCCGCGTCTGACCCGCCCCGCGCGGCCGGGGCCGTCCCGCCGCACCACGCCCGCCCCTCAGGGACGGCGGCGCCCGGCCGCCCGTCCCGGTCACCCGAGACACCCGAGAGGAACCACCACCCATGTCCGGTCACACCCTGATCGACCTTCCCGAACTGACCCGTCTGCTGCGCGAGTGCGCCGGCGAGGAGGAGGGAGTCGACCTGGACGGCGACGTCCTCGACACCGCCTTCATGGAGCTCGGCTACGACTCCCTGGCCCTGCTCCAGGTCATCGGCTGCATCCAGCGCGACCACGGCATCGAACTCGACGAGGACGCCGTCGCCGAGGCCGAGACCCCCCGCGCGCTGCTCGACGTCATCAACTCCGCGGCGCGGGACGCCGAGAAGCTCGCCGCCTGAACCATCCCCGCACGGCCGTGTCCCCCGACGGCCGCACCGCGGCCGCCCCGCCCGCCCGGCGGGGCGGCCGTCTGCTTCCCGGTCCGTCGCCGTCTGTTCCCCGCTCCGTCGCCGTCCGCTTCCGCCTCCCGGGCCGCCGCACCCCGGCGGGTCCGGCCGCGCGCGGCCGCGGGGACGGGCCCCGATCGACCGTCGAACCTTTCAGGCCTTTCAGGAGAGGGACCATGAGCGCAGTCGACACCCGCCCGCGCCCGCCGGACGACCGCCGGCCGGACGGCCAACGACCGGACGGCCAACGACCGGACGGCCAACTACCGCACGGCCACCGGCCGGACGACCGACGACCACACGACCGACGACCACACGACCGACGACCACACGACCGCCGGCCCGACGACCGCCGGCCCGACGACCGCCGGCCCGACGACGGCGCGGGCGGCCCCGAGCGGATCGCCCTGCTGCTGCCCGGCCAGGGCGCCCAGCGCCCGGCCATGGCCCACGGCCTGTACGGCACGGAGCCCGCGTTCACCGAGGCGGTCGACGAGGTCTTCGCGCTGCTCGGCGCCGAGGGGGCGCGCATCCGCGCCGACTGGGCCGCCGACACGCCCGCCGTGCCGCTCGACCACGTCTCGCGCGCCCAGCCGCTGCTGTTCGCCGTCGACTACGCGCTGGGCCGGACGCTGTACGCCCGGGGGCTGCGGCCGGCCGCGCTGCTGGGGCACAGCGCGGGCGAGACGGTCGCGGCCGTCCTGGCCGGGGTGCTGGACCTCGGCGACGCCGTGCGGCTGCTCGCCGAACGGGTCCGGCTGCTGGCCCAGGCGCCGCCCGGCGGCATGCTCGCCGTCGCCGCGAGCCCGCGGCAGGTGGCGCACCGGCTCACCGACCAGGTCGTCGTCGGCGCCGTCAACTCTCCTACGCAGCTCCTGCTCGCCGGGCCGGAGCCCGAACTCGGCGCGGTCGCCGACGCGTTGCGGGCCGACGGCCTGACCTGCGCGCGGGCCAGGGCCACCACCGGCTTCCACAGCCCCTCGGTCAGGGCGGCCTGCGCCGCGCAGATCCCGTCCTTCCGGGCGGTGACGCTGCGCCCGCCGCGCATCCCGATCGTCTCCGGCTACACGGCCCGGCCGCTCACCGACGCCGAGGCGACCGACCCCGTGTTCTGGGCCCTGCAGCCCGCCGAGCCGGTGCTGTTCGCGGCCGCGCTCGACCGGCTGCTGGCGGACGGCCCCTACCACCTGGTGGAGGCCGGGCCGGGACAGAGCCTGTCGGCGCTGGCCCGCCGCCACCCGGGCGTCACCCGCGGCGGCAGCCGGGTCACCGCGCTGCTGGCCGCGCGCCCGCGGGGACCCGAGGACGACCGTGCCGCGCTGCGCGCCGCCCTGGAGCGGCTCGCCCCGCCGGCCGCCGGGTCCACGCGGGATCGATCCCGCCTCGAGGCGGGGGCGTGAGGCTCGGCTCGGCCCCGCGGCGCCGAAGACTGCCGAGGGCCACCGGGCCGGAAGCCACAGGGCCGAGGACCACAGGACCGCGAGCCACCGGGCCGGAAGCCACCGAGCCGAGGACCACCGGGCCGGAAGCCACCGATCCGCGAGCCACCGAGCCGAGGGCCGCAGATCCCAGAGCCACCGAGCCGAGGGCCACAGGACCGAGAGCCACCGATCCGCGAGCCCCCGAGGAACCCCGTCGAGCAAGGCCGAGGAAGGAGAGACCATGAGGATCCTGGTCACGGGAGGCGCGGGCTTCATCGGCTCGCACTACGTGCGCTCCCTGCTGGCCGGCGCGTACCAAGGCTTCGACAACGCCCGTGTCACCGTGGTCGACAGCCTCACCTACGCCGGAAACCTCGACAATCTGCCCCTGGACCACCCCCGCCTGGAGTTCGTCAAGGGCGACGTCTGCGACCTGCCGCTGCTGCGGGAGGTGCTGCCCGGCCACGACGCGGTGGTGCACTTCGCCGCCGAGTCCCACGTGGACCGCTCCCTGGCCGGCGCCGCCGAGTTCGTCCGCACCAACGTCGGCGGGACGCAGAGCGTGCTGGAGGGCTGCCTGCGCTCCGGTGTCGAACGGATCGTGCACGTCTCCACCGACGAGGTCTACGGCTCCATCGACGAGGGCTCCTGGACGGAGGAGTCCCCGCTGCTGCCCAACTCCCCCTACGCGGCGTCCAAGGCGGGCAGCGACCTGATCGCCCGCTCGTACTGGCGCACCCACGGCCTGGATCTGTCGATCACCCGCTGCTCCAACAACTACGGCCCGCGCCAGCACGTGGAGAAACTGATCCCGCTCTTCACCACCAACCTCCTGCAGGGCCTGCCGGTCCCGCTGTACGGCGACGGCGGCAACGTGCGCGAGTGGCTGCACGTCGACGACCACTGCCGGGCCGTCCACCTGGTGCTGACCAAGGGCGAGCCGGGCGGGATCTACAACATCGGCGGCGGCCACCACGCCACCAACCGGGAGATCACCGAGCGGCTCCTGGACCTGTGCGGCCGGGACTGGAGCCTGGTGCGCCGGGTCCCCGACCGCAAGGGGCACGACCTGCGGTACTCCCTCGACGACAGCAGGATCCGCGAGGAGCTCGGCTACGCGCCGCGGGTGCCGTTCGAGCAGGGGCTCGCCGACCTCGTCGACTGGTACCGGAACAACCGCGACTGGTGGCAGCCCCTGAAGACCTCCGGGTCCGGGACGCACCGCCCGGCGTCCTGACCACCCCGACCGCACCCGAGACGACGACCGAGGAGTCGACATGCGGGTCCTGTTGACCACCGCGCCCCTGCACGGGCACTTCTTCCCGACGGTGCCACTGGCCTGGGCGCTGCGCGCCGCGGGCCACCAGGTGCTGGTCGCCTGCCCGGAGGGTTTCACCGGCACGGTCGCCGGGGCCGGGCTGCCCGCCGTCGCGTCCGCGCCCCACGTCGGCTTCGAGGACTTCATGCTGCGCGACCGCGACGGCCGGCCGCTGCACCCGCCGCGGGACCCGGCCGAGCGCCGGCGCGGCAGCGCCCGCGCCTGGGGCCGGCTCGCCGCCCGCACGCTGGAGGGAACCCTGCGGATCGTCGGGGACTGGCGCCCGGACCTGGTGCTGAGCGAACCCCTCGAGTACGCGGGCCGGCTCGCGGCCGCGGCCCACGGCGTCCCGTGGGTGGAGGCCGGCGTCGGCCTGTCCGACTTCGCCGACTCCCGGGGCCCCGCCACCGAGGAACTGGCCCCGGAAATGGCGCGCCTGGGCCGGGACGCGCTGCCCGGACCGGCGCTCGTCCTCGACGTCCGCCCGCCCTCGCTGCGCGGCGGCGGCCCGGCCCGCGGCCCGGTCGTGCGCTACGTCCCCCACAACGGCGCGGACGTCCGGCCCGCCTGGCTGGGGCTGCCCCGCGGCGGGCCGCGGATCTGCCTGACGCTGGGGAGCATGCTGCCCCGGCACGGCCGGCTCGACTTCCGCGGCCGGCTGCTCGCGCTCGCGACCGCGCTGGCCGGGCCGGACACCGAGGTCGTGATCGCCGTCGACGACGAGGTCGCCGCCGGCTGGGAGCGGCTGCCGCGGGGCGTGGTGGCGGCGGGCCGCTTCCCGCTGGACCGGGCCCTGACCGGCTGCGACCTGCTGGTGAGCCACGGCGGGGCCGGCTCGGTGTGCGCCGCGCTGGCGCACGGCGTTCCGCAGGTGTGCCTGCCGCAGACCGCCGACCAGTTCGAGAACGCCGGCCTGGTCGCGGCGGGCGGAGCCGGACTCGCCCTGCCCTCCGACGCGTCGGAGGAGACCGTGCGCGACGCCGCGCACACCGTGCTGGAGCGGGCCGCGTTCCGCGACCGGGCCCGCGCGCTGGCCGAGGAGATCGCCCGGCAGCCGTCGCCCGTCGAGGTGGTCCCCCTGCTGGAGCGGCTCGCCGCCGCGCCGGCCGGCGCGGGCGTCTGAGGAGCGTGGACGGATGCGCATCGTGGGCCACGGCTTCCTCGCCCGGCACCTGTCACCGCTGCGGGACGCCTACGACGGCGTCGTCCTGCTGGCCGCCGGGGTCTCCTGGGCGGCCGGCACCTCCGAGGCCGAGTTCGCCCGGGAGGCGGACCTGGTGCGCCGCGAACTGCGCGCCTGCCGCGCCGAGGGCAGCCGGCTCGTGTTCTTCTCCACCGCCTCCACCGGCATGTACGGCGCCGAAGGCTGCCGCGGCCGGGAGGACGAGCCCGTCGTGCCGTGCACCCCCTACGGCCGGCACAAGCGCGGCCTGGAGGAGGAGATCCGCGCGTCCGGCGCGGACCACCTCATCCTGCGCATGGGCCACGTCGTGGGCCCCGGCCAGCCCGCGCACCAGCTCCTGCCCTCGCTGATCAGGCAGGTGCGGAACGGCGAGGTGGCCATCCACCGGGGCGCCGCCCGGGACCTGATCGACATCGACGACGTCGTCGCCCTCGTCGGCCGCCTGCTCGCCCTGGGCGCCTCCCGGGACGTCGTCAACATCGCCTCCGGCGTGCCCGTGCCGATCGAGACCGTCGTCGAGCGGATCGAGCGGCGCCTGGGCACCACCGCGGTGCGCCGCTACGTCGACGGGCACCGCGGCAACCACCGGGTCAGCATCGCGCGGCTGCGCCGGCTGGTGGGGCCCGCGTACACGCGCTTCGACGCGCACTACCACCGGCGCGTGCTCGACAAGTACGTGCCCCTGCCCGACCCGTCCCTCTCGGCCTGAGGAGCTTCCAGGTGCGTGTGCTGTTCGTCACGGCGGTCCTGCCGTCGCACTACTTCGTCATGGCGCCCTTCGCCTGGGCGCTGCGGGCCGCGGGCCACGAGGTGTGCGTGGCGGCCCAGCCGGAACTCGTCGAGACCGTGGCCCGCTCCGGGCTGCCGGTGGTCCCGGTGGGCGGCGAGACCGACTTCGCCGCCCGCTACCGCGACCAGACCGCCACCCGCCCGGCCGACGCCGCTGCCTCCCACCGTGACCGGGCCGCCGTCCGCCCGGTCGACGCTGCCGCCTCCCACGGTGACCGGGCCGCTGCCCGCCCGGCCGACGCCGCCACCCGCCCGGCCGACGTCGCCACCCGGCCCGGGGACCCCAAGGCGCTGTTCTGCACGGTCGCCGACGGCATGGCCGACGACCTGGTGGACTTCGCCCGCGCGTGGCGGCCGGACGCCGTGGTGTGGGAGCCGACGACGCTCGCCGGTCCGCTGGCGGC
This sequence comes from Streptomyces echinoruber, assembly GCF_014651135.1. Classification (GTDB taxonomy): domain Bacteria; phylum Actinomycetota; class Actinomycetes; order Streptomycetales; family Streptomycetaceae; genus Streptomyces; species Streptomyces echinoruber. The sequence continues at coordinate 119,798 of NZ_BMWH01000005.1, read as the reverse complement.
CGCGGCCTGCGGCGCCGTCTCGCTGCGCTACCTGTGGGGGCCCGACATCGTGGGCCGCGGCATCGGCCGGCACAACCTGCCGCCGCAGTTCGCGGAGCTGTTCGCGCGCTTCGGGATCGACCTGGACACCCTCCCGGAGTGGTGGAACATCGACGCCTGCCCCGACGACCTCCAGGTCGACGGCACCACCCGGCGCGTGCCGGTGCGGTACGTGCCCTACAGCAACTCCCAGCACGTGCCCGGCTGGTTCCTGCGCCGCGACGCCCGGCCGCGGGTGTGCGTCACCCTCGGCATCACCATGACGGAGGTGGCCGGCGGGCGGTCCTTCTTCGCCCCGCGCGTCCTGGACGCCCTCGCCGCACCGGACGTCGACCTGGTGACCGCCGTCGTGCCCGCCCAGCGGCCGCTGCTGGACCGGGTGCCCGAGGGCGTCCGGGTCGTCGAGGACGGCGCCCTGCACATGCTGCTGCCCTCCTGCGACCTGGTGATCCACCACGGCGGCGTGGGATCGATGCTGACCGCCGCGCTGTACGGCCTGCCGCAACTGACGATCACTCAGATGCCGGACCAGAGCTTCTACTCCGCCCACCTCTCCCGGACCGGCGCGAGCGTGCACCTCACCGGCGACCAGGCCGACCCGGAGACGCTGCGCGCCGTCGTGCGCCGGCTCCTGCACGACCCGTCCTACCGCCGGGCCGCCGACGGCATCCGCCGGGCGATGCTCTCCCGCCCGACGCCGCAGCAGATCGTCCCGACGGTGGAGCGACTGGTCGCCGCCGCGCGGGACACCGCCCCCACCCGCACCTCCCCCCTCCCGCAAGGAGCAGCCCGATGACGGACGTGTCCTCCCCCGCCCCCGCGCACCCGGCCGCACCCGGACCGGCCCCGGCCCCGCCCCGCGGCGGGCTCGGCTTCGGGCTGTTCTTCTTCGCGGCCGTCGGCGACGGCGCCACCGAGGCCTACCGGCTGCTGCTGGCGAGCGCCGCACGCGCCGACGCGCTCGGCTTCGACTTCGTCTCCACGCCCGAACGCCACTTCCACCGCTTCGGCGGCGCCTTCCCCAACCCGGCCGTGACCTCGGCGGCGCTGGCCGCGGTGACCCGGCGCGTGCAGCTACGGGCCGGCAGCGTGGTCACGCCGCTGCACCATCCGGCGCGCGTCGTGGAGGACTTCGCGGTCGTGGACGGCATCTCCGGCGGGCGGGCCGCGATCTGCGTCGGCTCCGGCTGGAACGTCAACGACTTCGTGCTCGCCCCCGACGCCTACGCCACCCGCCGCGAGCGCGTCGTCGCGGACATCGCCGCCATCCGCCGCGCCTGGTCCTCGGGCCGCTGGACGGGGCGCGGCCCGGGCGGCGACGAGGTCGAGCTGGACCTCTTCCCGCGCCCCGTCCAGCGCGAACTCCCCCTGTGGATCACGGCGTCCCGCAGCGAGGAGACCTTCCGGGAGGCGGGCCGGCTGGGTACCAACGTCCTGACCCACCTGGAGAACCAGGACCTCGACGCGCTCACCGGCAAGATCGCCGCCTACCGCCGCGCCCGCGCCGAGGCGGGCTTCGACGCGGGCCGCGTCACCGTCATGATGCACACCTACGTCGCCGACACCGACGACGCGGCGCGGGCCGTGGCGGTGCCGTGGCTGAAGCGGTACCTGCTCACCGCGATCGACCTGGAGGCCCGGGCGGTCGGGGCGGGCGGCTCCATGAGCGGCGGCCGGCAAGGCCGTGACTTCATGACCCGGCAGGAGGCACGCGAACGGCTCGCCGAACTCGGCGTCAACCGCTACCTCGACGGCACCTCGCTCATCGGCTCGGTCGAGCGGTGCGCCGGGGTCGCCGCCCGGGTGCGGGCCGCGGGCGCGGACGAGATCGCCTGCCTGGTGGACTTCGTGGGCGACACGGACACGGTGCTCGACGGCCTGGACCGGCTGAACGCGGTGCGGGAGCGGTGTGGCGCGGACGTGGACGCGGGCGCGGGCGTGTCCGTGGGTGCGGGTGCGGGGGTGTGACGGACCGCCGTACCCGACGAGTGAGGGCGTCCCCGGACTTCCGGGGACGCCCTCACTCTGTCGGTTGTCGCTCTGTCGTTGCCGACCCGCCGACCCGCTGGCCCGTCGGCCCGTCGGCCGTCAGACCTTTCCGCGCCGTCAGGCGGCCTTTCTACGACGGCGACGGCGCAGCAGCAGCCCCGCGCCGAGCGCGGCACCGGTCAGGGTGGGCAGGCCGTGGATGTCGCGGAGGGCCGTGTCCACGACCGCCCCGGCCAGCACCGCCGCCCCCCAGATCCGCACCCGGTTGAGCAGCGGCCGGGGCCAGCCCCGGTCCTGGGCCTCCAGGAAGAGCCAGGACACCAGGCCGCCGGCCAGCCCCAGCACGGCGATGGAGTTGCCGGCGCCGTGCGGCTGCCACAGGTAGCCGGCGAGTTCGCCGACGGCCGCGGGCACCAGGTACAGCGCCAGCATGCCCCGCGCGCCGAGGATCCGCTCGACGGGGACGCCGAGGGCCGCGACGGCGGGCACGGTCACCAGGGCCTGCCAGCCGGGGGACTGCACGAGCAGCGGGGACAGGGACCGCCACCACTCGCCCGCCGCCAGCGCGTCGGGGTCGCGGCGCAGCGCCTGAAGTACCTCGGGGAAGGGGAACTGGGCCGCGGTCACCGCCCCGGTGACCAGCAGCACGGACGCCGTCGCCGGCGGCACGCGCCACCGGCGGGCGCCGGGCCCGGGGGCCGGGGACGGGATCCGCTCGTCGGGCCGTGCGCCGGTCGCCATGCACAACTCCTGTCTGCACCACGGTCGTTGCCACCCGCCGAGGGTCGTCCGGGCGGCTCGTCCCTTGCCTCCCACACCGCGCTCGAGTCCGGCTCGAGCGTCCCGCCGGAGGCTACCGCGAGCCGTCGCGGGCACGCAGCGCCGCACGGCCGCTCAGCCGGCGGAGCCGGGGCGGGCGGCGACCAGGACGCGCAGCGGCAGGCCCGGGCGGGTGTGCAGCTCGGTGTCCGTCAGTCCCGCCGCGGCCAGCATCGCGCGGTGCGCGGCCGTCGAGTGCATCTCGCCGCCCCGTGTCCAGGAGAGCATCAGCAGCCCCAGCAGGTGGGCGTGCGGCTCGTCCGCCGGAGGCTGGTCGCCGGTGGTGAAGCCCACCACGACGAGCCGGCCGTCCGGGGTGAGCGCCCCGGCCAGCCGGCGTACCAGCGCGGCGGCCCGCTCGGGCGGGAAGTGGAACAGCACGTTGCCGAGCACGATCAGGTCGTAGGTCCGGGTGAGCGGGACGTCGAAGGCGTCGCCCGGCAGCATCTCCACCCGGTCGCGCACGCCCAGCCGTTCGGCGTGCCGGGCGGCCACCTCCAGCACGGTCGGCCAGTCCTGCGAGTGGACGCGGGCCTGCGGCAGGCGCCGGGCGAGGACGTAACCGGCCAGGCCGTGGCCGCAGCCGACGTCCAGCACGTGCAGCGCCGTACGCGGGCGGGCCCAGGGGTCGAGCACGTCCGCCAGCAGCTCGGCCGCGCGCAGCGTGCCGAACGTGGTGTGGGTGGCGAAGTCCGCCCAGTAGGGGAAGTCGGGCGCGAGCGCGTCGACGCCCGGCACGGGGGTCCCCTCGCGCACGGTCCGCGCCAGCTGCCCCAGCGCCTCCCACTCGCCCTGGCTGGAGGCCACCGCGGTGATGCCGCCGCAGTACCGCGGGCTGCTGCTGACCAGCAACTCGTCGGCGCCGGGCGCCAGTTCGTAGTGGCCGCCGCGTTCCTGGAGCAGGCGCAGCGCGGCCAGGGCGCCCAGCAGCAGCCGGGTGCCGCGCGGATCGGCGCCCAGCCGGGCCGCCACCTCCGCCGCGTCCGCCGGTCCCTTCGCCAGCGCGTCGAAGACACCCAGCTCGACGGCGGCGCGCAGGACGGCGGTCGCCTTGAAACCGGCCATCATCTCGAACAGCTTCTGCGGTGTCAGGGGCCCGGGTGCGCGGTCGGCCTCGGTCTCGGTCACGCTCACTCCTTCCACGGGCCGCCCTTCGGGGGACGGCCGCCGGCAGTGTCCGGCCGCCAGCGTCTCCGGGCCCGCTTCAGCACCGCTGCACTACGGCTCGAACCGGAGCGGCGGACCGGCCGGGTCTCCACCCCTCCTCGAGGCCGGCGCGCGACGCTGGCCCGTCGATCCGGTCGTGTGCGTACGGCCGTGTGCGTCCGGTCGTGTGCACACGGCCGTGCGTGTCCGGTCGTGCGGGTCCGCCGTATGCATCCGGTTGTGCGCAGGAGGGCGTCCATGCGTGTGCTGTTCACCGTCTCGGCCTGGAAGGGCCACTGGTATCCCCTGGTGCCGCTCGGCTGGGCGCTCCAGGCGTCGGGGCACGAGGTGCGGGTGGCGTGCGCCCCCTCGCAGGGCGAGGACCTCGCGCGGGCGGGGCTGACCCCCGTGCCGGTGCTCGGCGAGCTGGACATGGTCTTCCTGGCCCGCCTGCAGAACGTGTGGAACGCGCAGGCGGGCCGCTGGCCGTACGCCGGGCTGCCGCCGCACCCGGTGACCGGCGCGCCCCTGCGGTCGCTGTCGGAGTTCTCCTTCGCCGACTTCGCCCGCGAGAGCGGCGCACGGCTGGCGGGCCCCACCCGGGTGAGCCACGACGCGGCCGTCGACCTGGCCCGCCGCTGGCGGCCCGACCTGGTGGTGCACGAACTGCTGAGCATGGAGGGCCTGCTGGCCGCGCGGGTCCTGGGGGTGCCGGCGGTGCTGCACCTGTGGGGGCCGGCGGGCACCCACGAGGACGAGCCGGGGCTGCGGCTGCGCCCGGAGGACCCCACCGGGTCGTTCGCCCGGTACGGGGTCGGCGAACTCGGCCCGGACCTGGTGGAGCACGTCGTCGACCCCTGCCCGAGGGCGCTGCGCCCGCGCACGTCGGCGCGGCGGCTGCCGATGCGGTACGTCCCCTACAACGGCCCCGCTTACGGCGGCCCCGGTCACAACGGCTCCGGTGACGGCAACCTCGGTCACAACGGCTCCAGTTACGGCGGTCTCGGTCACGACGGCTCCGGTGACGGCGGCCCCGGTCACAACGGCCCCGACCGCGGCGGTCCCGGTGCCGCCGCGCCCGGGGAGCCGGCCGGCTCGGCGCGGCCGCGGGTCTGTGTCGTGTGGGGGAACTCGGTCGCCCGGATGGTGGGGCCGCAGGCCGGTGTCCTGCCGACGGTGGTGGAGGCCGCCGCCGGGCTGGACGTGGAGGTGGTGGTCACCGCCAACGCCGCGGACGCCGCCGCGCTCGGCCCGCTGCCGCCGAACGTACGGGTCCTGGAGAACCGCCCGCTGCACCAGGTGCTGCCCGGCTGTGCCGCGGTCGTGCACCACGGCGGGGCCGGCGTGCTGATGACGGCGCTGGCCGCGGGCGTGCCGCAACTGGCGCTGCCCTGCGCGATGGACCAGTTCCTCAACGGCCGGCGCCTGGCCGCCTCCGGCGCCGGTCTGACCGTACCCGCCCACCGGGCCGATGTGCCGCGGACGCGGCAGGCCCTCACGGAGCTGCTGGAGCGGCCCGCCCACCGTACGGCCGCCGAGGAGCTGCGCCGGGAGATGCTGGCGCTGCCGTCCCCGCTGCGGCTGGTGGCGGACCTGGAGGAGCTGGCCGCCCGCTGACGGCACGCCGAGGGCCCGCCAACAGGACGCTGTTTGGCGGGCCCTCGACGTGTGCGGGGACGGGACGGTCAGACCCGGATCTCGTCGCGCCGGTACAGCCACGCGGCGAGCGCGCCGAACAGGGCCAGGCAGCCGCCGAGCACCGCCAGGTCCGACAGGTGCGGCCAGTGCCCCAGTTGGGTGCTGTGCCCGAGCTCGGCCAGGTGGTAGGTCGGGGTCAGCTCGGCCACCGCCCGCAGCCACGACGGGAAGATCTCCACCGGCCAGAACAGGCCGCCCAGCATGGAGAAGCCCATGTTCACCACCATCAGCCCGATGGTGATCGAGGTGGTGGAGAACAGGTAGCCCAGCATGACGCTCAGCGCGCAGAAGACGAGGCTGCCCAGCCAGACGGCGCAGCCCGAGGCGAGCCACAGCGCGGCGGGCATGCGGACGTGGTTGAACACCGCGCCGAACAGGAAGATCGTCAGGATGGCGGCGAGGCTGATTACCGCCGCCGTGAGGACCTTCACCGTGATGTACAGGCCGCTGGACATCGAGGTGAGCCGCAACTGGCGGGTCCAGCCCACCTCGCGCTCCGCGGCGATGCGCGGACCGCCGGTGTTCAGGGCCGCGCCGATCGCGCTGAACACCGCCATGGACACCAGCAGGTACTTGGCCGCCGAGGTGCCGCCGAGGGTGTGGCCCTGCCCCCGGGCGGACGACAGGTAGATGATGATCGGCATTCCGACGGTGAACAGGACGAAACGCCAGTCGCGCAGGGCGCGTTTGATCTCCAGTTCCAGCATGACGGTCAACGCGCCGGCTCCTTCTCCCGTGACTCGTCCCGCGGCTCGTTCCTTGACTTGTCCCGCGGCTCGTTCCGTGACTCGTCCCGCGGCTCGCTCTGCGGCTCGTTCCGCGGCTCGCTCTGCTCCCCGGTCAGGCTCAGGTACGCCTGTTCCAGCCCCAGTCCGGTGATCTCCAGGTGGTGGAAGGGCGGCCCGTGCAGCACCAGGGCCCGGACGGTGGCGTCGGAGTCGGTGCTGCGCAGGACGACGGACTCGCCGTGCACGTGCGCGTCCGTCACGCCCGGCAGGGAGCGCAGCGCCGTGCGCTCGGCGCCGGACGCGGTGAAGGCGATCCGGCGCAGCCCGGCCCGCGCCTTCAGCTCGGCCGGTGTGGAGTCGGCGAGCAGTCGGCCCTCGTGCATCACCAGGACGCGGTCGGCGGCGCTGTCCGCCTCCTCCATGTAGTGCGTGGCGAACAGCAGCGTGCGCCCGGCCCGGGTCTGGGCCCGCATGGTCTGCCAGAACCGGTTGCGGGCGGCCACGTCCATGCCGGCGGTGGGCTCGTCCAGCACGATCAGCTCGGGGTCCTCGACGATGGCGAGGGCGAACCGCAGGCGCTGCCGCTGGCCGCCCGACAGCTTGTCCACCCGGTGGCGGGCGATGTCCTCGATGTCGGCCTGCCGCATGATCTCGCCGACCGGCAGCGGGTGCCGGGCCAGCCGGTGCGCCAGGCGGATCACGTCACGGACCCTGACCTCCGGCATCATGCCGCCGGTCTGGAGCATCGCGCCGACCCGCCCGGAGCGGATGGCGTCGGCGGGCCGCTGCCCGAACAGCCGGACCTCGCCGGCGTCGGGGCGCACCAGGCCGAGCAGCATGTCCAGGGTGGTCGACTTGCCGGCGCCGTTGGGGCCGAGCAGGCCGATGGTCCGGCCCGGCTCGACGGTGAAGGAGAGCCCGGTCACGGCGCGGACGTCGCCGTAGCTCTTCGACACCCCCGTCAAGCTGATCGCGGGGACCGTCGCGGGGCGCGCGGCCGTCGCCGGCGGGCTTTCGTGGACGGTTGGCATGGGGATCGGTGTTCCTTTCGTCGGTGCCGCCCTCACGGCACGCGGTGGGGGGTCGAGGGGCGCGGCCGGGCGTCGCGGGCCCGGTCGGCGGCCCACGCGGGGCGTCGCAGGATCTCCACCACGGCGCCCGACCAGGTGAAGCCGGCGCCCACGCCCAGCAGCAGGCAGCGGTCGCCGGGGCCGGCGGCGCCGGTGTCCACGAGCCGGCCGAGACTCGCGAACTGGTCGCCCGCGCCGAGGTGGCCCACGCCGCGGAACCACGACCAGGTGGTGCGCTCCAGGTCGATGCCGTACGGGGCGGTGTAGTTGGCGGTCAGCCGGCGGCGCCCGAAGTGGGGGAGGACGAACCAGTCGACGTCGTCGAGTGCGACGCCGGCGTCGTCGAGCGCCCGTTCCAGGGCCTCGCGCTGCCCGCTCGCGCTGCGGGCGACGATCTCGCTCATGCCCGCCGAGGACAGGAAGCTCCTTTGGCACGCCTTCAGGTCCAGCGGGCGGCGCACGGTGAACGGCGCCGGGCCGAAGGGGTCGTCGCCGCGGTGCATGGCCTCCAGGGCCGGATCGGAGACGGTGACCAGGCTGTGCAGGCGGGCGTATCCGTCCTCGTTGGACAGCACCAGGGCGGCGCCGCCGTCCCCGAACACGCTGCCCGGGTCGCTGAACCAGCGGTCGATGCCCGGCAGGCAGAAGCGGTCCGCGGCGACGGTGAGCACCGCCGAGGGGCCGGTGGCCGCGGCGAGGTGGGTGGCGGCGAGTTCGAGGGCCGCCATGCCGCCGTTGGACATCTGGCGGACCTCGATCGCCGGGCACCGGTTGCCGAGCGCGGCGCGCTGCACGTAGGAGGCCGGGGCCCACATGTCGTGGCCCTGGTAGTAGACGTTGGCGTAGAGCAGGAGGTGCACGGCGGCGGCCGGCAGCCCGGAGCGCTCGAGCGCCTGCCGGGCGGCGCGGGCGGCCATCTCGGGGGCGGGCTCGTCGGTGGAGACGGTGGCGGCGACGAAGTCGGTGCGGGCCACGTCCCGTTCGCGGCACAGTCCCTGCGCCGCGGCGTCGCCGACCCGGAGGGGCTGCGGCAGCCAGGTGCCGTTGCCTGCGACGTACACCGCCTCGTACTTCATGGAGGGGGCCTTTCGGGTGCGATCTGTTTCTGGGGTCTGCTTCCGCGGGCTGTTTCCGTGACCTGGTCTGTGGGCTGTTTCTGTGAGCTGCTCTGTGAGCTGCTCTGCGGGATGTTCTGCGGGATGTTCTGCGGGCTGCTCTGCGGCCCGTTCTGTGGCCTGCTCCGCGGTCTGCTTCGGGGCGGGGGAGGCCCGGCCTACGACCGGGCGGGCGCGGGCGGGCGGGGCAGGCGGGAGCCGGCGACCGCGTCGGCCGGGAAGCAGGCCGCGAGCCGCTCGGCGTGCGCCGGGTCGAGCCGCTCGGCGGCGGCCGCGATGTTCTCGAGCAGGTGGGAGCGGCGCACGGTGCCGGGAATGGCGACGACGTCGTCGCCGCGGCCGAGCACCCAGGCCAGGGCGAGGCGGGCCGGCGGGATGCCGCTCTCGGCGGCGATCCGGGCCGCGTCGCGGAGCAGGGCGGTGTTGCGGGCCAGGTTCTCCGGGCTGAACCGGGGGTGGTTGCGGCGGTAGTCGCGCGCGCCGAGCGAGGCCGCGTCCACAGTGCCGGTGAGGAAGCCCCGGCCCAGCGGGCTGCACGCGACGAGGCCGACGCCCAGTTCGCGGGCGGCCGGCAGCACGGTGTCCTCCACGTCACGGGACCACAGGGAGTACTCGGTGGCGACGGCCGCCACGGGGTGGACGGCGTGCGCGCGGCGCAGGACGTCGGCGGAGACCTCGGACAGGCCGATGTGGCCGATCTTCCCCTCGGCGACCAGTTCGGCGAGGGCGCCCACGCTCTCCTCCACCGGCACCGCGGGGTCGACCCGGGCCAGGTAGTACAGGTCGATGCGGTCCGTGCCCAGCCGTCTCAGGGAGGCCTCGCAGGCGCGCCGCAGGTACGCCGGTGACCCGTCGAAGGCGGTCGGGCGCCCGGGCCCCGAGAACACGGCGCCCCCTCGGGTGGCGATCACGGCCCGGTCGCGGACGCCGGCCAGCGCGCGGCCGAGCAGCGTCTCCACGCTGCCGCCGCCGTAGAAGTCGGCGGTGTCGAGGAGCGTGACGCCGAGCTGGAGCGCCTCGCGTACGAGCGCGACGGCGGCGTCCTCGTCGACGGGGCCGTAGCCGCCGGTCAGGCCGAGGCAGCCCAGCCCGACGGCGGAGACCTCGGGGCCGGTCGCGCCCAGCTTCCTGATGTCCATGTCGTCCTTCCTCCGAGACACCCGACGGTCCCCGACCCGCGCCGGAAACCGGCCCGCGCCGGAAACCGGTCCGCGCCGGAAACCGGCCACGACGTGACCGGCGGTCAGGATGGCGACCGGACCTAGAGCCGCGGTGGACCGTGCGTCCCCGCCGCCTCCGGCGTCCCGGCGTCCCCGGCACCCGAGCCGCACCGGCCCGGCAACTCGGCAGCGGCGGCCCCGCCGCCCCCGTCCTTCCGCCCCGGTCCACCGGTGCTCCAGCGGCCTTGGAGGACGGCGGCCGAGGGTGCTGTCGGTGGTGAGGCGGGACCCGACCGCCCTCGAGGACTCCCTGATCGCCCCTGAGGACTCCTTGACCGCCCCTGAGGACTCCTTGACCACCCCCGAGGCCCACTGATCGACCCCGATGACCCCTGATCGACCCCTGATCGAGAGGACTGCCGTGTCGAAGCCGGAATCCCATGCCGTCGAGCGGAGCGTCACGGTCCGGGCGCCCGCCGACGCCGTTCACCAACTGGTCGTCGACGTGGAGCGCTGGCCGCAGCTCATCCGCTCGGTGGCCCACGTCGAGCGCACGGCGCGCGGCGCCGCGTCGGACGAGGTCCGGGTGTGGGCCGTGCGCGGTCACGACCGGGCCGTCTCCTGGACGTCGTACCGCACCCTGGACCACGAGGCGCGCACCGTCGCCTTCCGCAACGACCCGCCTGCCGGGCCCACCGCCTCCTCGGGCGGCGAGTGGCGGGTGCGCGAAGTGGACGGCGACACCAGTGAGCTGACGATCCGTCACACTTTCGTCCTGGCCGACGGCGTCCCCGCGTCGGCCGCCGCCGAGGTGGCGGCCGGCATCGAGGAGCACGCCGCGGTCCAGCTCGGCGAGCTGGCCTACGCCGCCGAGCACCGCGAGGAGCTGGCGGAGCTCACCCTCTCCTTCGAGGACCCGTTGTTCATCGGCGGCAGCGCGGAGGACTCCTACGCGCTGCTGTACCGCGCGCGGGAGTGGCCCGACCGCTTCCCGCACGTCACCCGGATCGACATGACCGAGGACGAACACGGCATCCAGTTCTTCGACATGGACACCCGCACGTCCGACGGCCGGGCCCACACCACCCGGTCGGTGCGGATCTGCATGCCCCACCACAAGATCGTGTACAAGCAGATCAGCCTCGCCCCGCTGCTGACCGCCCACACCGGCCACTGGCTGTTCACCGAGACGCCCGAGGGCGTCATCGCCTCCGCCCGGCACACCGCGACCATCAACCCGGACGCGCTCGATCTGCTGTTCCCGGGCGCGACCGTGCAGGACGCCCGCGCGTACCTGCGCAAGGTGCTCAGCGCCAACAGCGTGAGCAACCTGCGCTTCGCCAAGGAGTACGCCGAGGAGCGGGCCGAGCGCCGGGCCCGGGAGCGGGCCGAACGGCAGGCCCGGGAGCGGGCCGAGCACCGCGCACGGGAGACGGCCCGTGCGTGAGGCGACCGGCGCCGGCCGCTGGCGGGAGCCGCTCGAACCGCCGGAGGTGACGCTCGGGGACCTGCCGCGCCGGGCGGCCGAGCGCTGGCCGACGCGGACCGCCCTGCGCCACGGCGCGCGGTCCCTGACGTTCGCGGAGCTCGACGCGGCGGCCGACCGCTGCGCCGCCGCCGTCCGGCGGGCCGTGGGCACCGGCGCCGCCGTCGGCGCGGCCACCGTGCTCGACCCCGTCTTCGCGAGCCTGTACTACGGCATCGCCCGCAGCCGGAACACGGTGGTCACCCTGAACCCGCTGGTGCGGGGCGAGGCGCTGCGGCACATCCTCGCCGCGTCCCGCACCCGGCTCGCCTTCCTCACCGGGGAGATGTGGGACCGGCTCGCGCCCTTCCGGGACGAACTGCCCGACCTCGCCGCCGTCGTCGTGCTCGACCGCCCGCCGGCGGACGCGCCGGCGGGGACCGTCGCGCTGGAGACGCTGCTCGCCGGCGCCCCCGCCCACGACGGCCCGGACGAGCCGGGCGGTCTGGATGACCCGGACGGCCCGGACGGTCTGGACGGGCTGGATGACCCGGACGGCCCGGACGGTCTGGGCGGGCTGGATGACCCGGACGGCCCGGACGGTCTGGACGGGCTGGATGGCCCGGGCGGCCCGGACGGTCTGGACGGGCTGGATGGCCCGGGCGGCCCGGACACTCTGGGGGGCCCAGCCGAGCCGGCGGATCCCGACGCCACCGCCTGCGTGCACTTCACGAGCGGCACCACGGGCGCCCCCAAGGCGGTGCCGCTCACCCACCGCAACCTCACGGTGAACGCCGCCCAGACCGCCCAGGCCCAGGGCCTGGACGCCACCTCGGTCACGCTCAACCAACTGCCGCTGTTCCACCTCATGCACCTGAACGCGGCCCTGTGGGCCGGGGCCACGCAAGTGCTGTGCCCCGACGGCGACGCGGCGGCCGCCGTGGCCGCCGCCGACCGCCACGGGGCCACGCACTGGTTCAGCATCCCCGTGCGGCTCGCCCGGCTCGCGGCCGACCCGAGACTGCCCGGGTTGCGGCCCCGGACGGTCCGCGGCATCTTCTGCGGCGGCTCCGCGCTGCCCGCCGGGCCGGCCCGGGTGCTGTCCGCGCAGTTCGGGATCCCGGTGGTGCAGGGCTACGGGCTCGCCGAGGCTTCGCCCACGGTCACCCTCGACCTGCCCGCCCGTCCCAAGCCCGGTTCGTGCGGCCCGCCGGTCGCCGGGACCGAGTGCCGCGTCGTGGACCTGGTCACGCGCCGGGTCCTCGGCGCCGGCGAGCGCGGCGAGATCCAGATCCGCGGCCCGCAGCTGATGCCCGGTTACCTCGGCCCGGACGGGCGGCGGGACTTCGACGCGGAGGGCTGGTTCTCCACCGGGGACGTCGGCCACCTCGACGAGGACGGCTACCTCTTCGTCGCGGACCGGCTGGGCGACGTCTTCAAGTGCGACAACGAGATCGTCGCCCCCACCGAGGTGGAGGCCGTCCTCGCCCGGCACCCGGCGGTCGCCGACTGTGTCGTCTTCGGTCACCCGGACGCCTTCAGCGGCGCCGTCGCCCACGCCCTGGTCGTCCTGCGCACACCACAGGACCCGCAGGACCCGCAGGGTGCGCAGGGTGTGCAGGGTGTGCAGGGCCCGGAGAACGAGGACGCCGACGCCGTGGCGGCCCGCGTCGCCGAGGAGGTCAACGCCGACCTGGCGCCCTTCCAGCGGATCCGCCGCATCGACGCGGTGCCCGCCCTGCCGCGCGGCCCCGGCGGCAAGATCCAGCGCCGCCTGCTGCGCACGACGGCTCCCGGCACCTGACCGGCCCCGCGTCGCCCCGCATCGCTCCGTACCACCCCGCCCCGCACCGCCCGTACGAGGCAGCGCCACCCGTACCACCAACCCGCAACGCCCCACGAACAGGAGAACAGGACATGGCCACGCTCATCAACGAACTCAAGGTCATCGGCGACGTCGAGGACTTCGAGCGCATCACCGCCGGCATCACCGAGTACATGCGGCAGCAGCCCGGCTACATCAGCCACCGCATGCTGCGCTCCCTGCGCCGTCCCGGCGTCTTCGTGGAGATCGCCGAGTGGGAGCGGCCCGAGGACCACGTCCGCGCCGTGCAGAGCGAGGGCTTCCGCAGCCGGGTCCAGGAGCTGGCCGGCGTGATCGAGAAGCCGAGCCCCGACCTGTACGAGCCGGTCCACGAGAGCTCCGCCGCCCCCGCGGCCTGACCTCGTATCCGGAACTCCCGTATCCGGAGCTCCTGTATCCGGAACTCCCCTATCCGGAACTCCCATAGCCGGAAATCCCCGTACCCGGATCCCCGCCCGCCCCGGCCCCGGCGCCCGCGCCGCGCGGCCCGGGGCAGCCGGAAGGAGGCTTGAGGACAGTGCGAGAACCCGTCGAGGTGCTCGTCGTCGGCGCCGGGCCGGTCGGGCTGACCGCGGCCTACGAACTCACCCGGCGAGGTGTCCGGGTGCGTCTCGTGGACGCGGCCGCCGGCCCGGCCGTGACCAGCCGCGCGATCGCCACGCATCCGCGGACGCTGGAGACCTACGACCAGATCGGGCTGCTGGACGCCGTGCTCGCCCGGGCCCGGCGCATCACCGCGTTCACCCTCTTCCAGAACGGGCGCCGGCTCGCCCGGCTCGACGCCGACTACGGCGCCAGCCCCACCCGGTTCCCGTTCACCGTGACCATCGAGCAGGTCGCCACCGAGGAGGTGCTGCGCGACGCGCTCGCCGCCCTCGGCGTCCACGTGGAGTGGGGCGTGCGCCTGGAGAACTTCGGCCAGGACCGGGAGGGGGTCACCGCCCTCCTCCGCGCCGCGGACGGCGGCACCGAGGCCGTCCGCGTCCCCTGGCTGGTCGGCACCGACGGCGGACACAGCACCGTCCGCAAGGTGCTGGGCCTGCCGCTCGTCGGCGAGTCCAACGAGACCTGGCTGCTCGCCGACGCGGTGGTGGACACGCAACTGCCGCCCAACAGCATCTACTTGATCAGGGTCGACGGCGGCACCCTGATGATGGCGCCGATGCCCGGCCGGCGCCGCTGGCGCATGCTCGACACGGTCGACGTGCGCTACGGCGGCGACGACGCCGCGGTCGCCGAGCGCTTCTCGCGCAAGCTCACCGCCGGACTCGGCCACGAGGTCCGCGTGGACACCCCACGCTGGGTGTCGGTGTTCACCGCGCAGCAGCGCATGGTGCCGGAGATGCGGGTGGGCCGGGTCTTCGTCGCCGGGGACGCCGCCCACGTGCACAGCCCCGCCTCCGGCCAGGGCATGAACACCGGGATCCAGGAGGCCTACAACCTCGCCTGGAAGCTGGCGCTGGTGGTGCGCGGCCACGCCCGCGAGGAACTGCTCGACACCTACGCCGCCGAGCGGGTGCCGATCGGCCGCACGCTGCTCAGCTCCACCAAGCGCGCCACCCAACTGGTCGCCCTGAAGAACGCGTTGGCCTCGGTGGCACTGCCGGTCGTCTTCACCGCCGCCCGGCTGCTGCCGCCGCTGCGCAGGAAGATGCAGCGCACCGCGCTCGGCCGGGTGTCGGGACTCGACATCCGGTACGCCGACAGCCCGTTGACCTCCGCCCGGCACGCGCCCGGCCCCGGGCCGCGGCCCGGGGAGCGGATCGGCCAGGTGCTGCCGGAACGGGCGGCGAGCGCCGGCTGGACGGCACTCGCCGACGAACTGCGCGACCCGCGCTGGACCTTGCTCTCCTTCGGCGACGGCCCGGCGGTGCGTCAGGCGGCCGACCGGTACCGGCAGTGGCTGTCCGTGCGCACGGTCACCGCCAC
The DNA here is from genome assembly GCF_014651135.1 of Streptomyces echinoruber. Lineage (GTDB taxonomy): Bacteria > Actinomycetota > Actinomycetes > Streptomycetales > Streptomycetaceae > Streptomyces > Streptomyces echinoruber. Next base: position 104,776 of record NZ_BMWH01000005.1, on the reverse strand, counting down.
CGCGTCCGTCACGCCCACCGCCGCCACCGCGTCCGTGACGCCCACCACCGCCACCGCGCCCGCCGCGCCCACCGCCTCCGCCGCCTCCACCGCGCCGGACGGGCCGAGCACCCCCGTGCCGCTCACCGGACCGGGGCAGGTGCCGCACGGCACCCCGGTGCCGCTCGCCGACCCCGGGCAGGTGCTGCGCGCGGATCTGGGCGCGGCACCCGGCGCGTGGCTGCTGATCAGGCCGGACGGCTACCTGGCCGCCCGCGGAACGTCGCCGGCCGACCCCGCCGCGCTCGCGGCCCTGGCCCGGGCGCGCGGTGCCGAACCCGCCCCGCTGGTCCCCGCCACCCACACCACCACTGCTGCTCACACTGCTGCTCAGGAGGAACTGTGACCACGGCATCCGCGCCGCGGGCGGCGGAGGCCGCCACACTGGGGCTGGACGGGCGCGTCGCGCTGGTCACCGGGGGCACCCGGGGCCTGGGCCGGGCGATCGCCCGCAAGCTGTGCGCCTCGGGCTGCGACGTGTACCTCAACTACGCCGACAGCGACGCGGACGCCGAGGAGGCGGTCGCCGCGCTGCGCGGGCTGAAGGGCACCGCCGTCGCGGTGAAGGGGGACATCACCCGCCCCGAGACGCTGCCCGGCCTGCTCGACCGGATCACCGGGCGCCACGGCCGTCTCGACATCCTCATCCACAACGCGGCGTCCTTCCACCCGATGCCGACGCTGGCCGCCTCGGTCCCGGACGTCCACCGGGACGTCGCGGCGGCCGTCGACCCGCTGCTGCATGCCGCGGCGCGGCTGGCCGAGGCGATGGCCGGCGGTCCCGGCCGCGTCGTCGCCGTCTCCAGCCTGGGCGCGCGGGCGGTCGTACCCCGCTACGTCGGCCTGGGCCTGGCCAAGGCCGCGCTGGAGAGCCTGGTCCGCTACCTGGCCGCCGAACTGGCGCCGCGGGGCATCGCGGTGAACGCGGTGAGCACGGCCAAGCTCGACAAGGGCGGCCCGGCCGCCGTCAACCCCGAGGCCGCCCGCGCTCTCGCCGCGCGCACCCCGGCCGGCCGGCTGACCCGGCCCGAGGACCTGGCCGACGCGGTGGCGCTGCTGTGCACGGACGAGGCGGCCTGGATCCACGGCCAGGTGATCACCGTGGACGGCGGTTCCCGGCTGCGGGCCTGACCATGACCGACCTGCCCGTACGGACCGGGCCGACCGCGCGGACCGGGCCGACCGTGCGGACCGGGCCGACCGTGCGGACCGGGCCGACCGTACGGACCGGACCGACCGTACGGGCCGGGCCGACCAGGCCAACCAGTCCGATCAACCCAACGGGTCCGACCAGCCCGACCACCAAGGAGGGGAAGAGCACCGTGACCGACATCAGGACCGACGTGTGCGTCGTCGGCGGCGGTCCCGCCGGGCTCACCCTTGCGCTGCTGCTGCTCAGATCAGGGGTGCGGGTGACCGTGGTGGAGAAGGCCCGCGGCCTCGACCGCGAGTACCGCGGGGAGATCCTCCAGCCCGGCGGGCTCGCCCTGCTGGACCGGCTCGGGGTGCTGCGGGACGCCCGCGACCGGGGGGCCTGCGAGCTGACCCGGTTCCGGCTGACCGACTCCCGCCGGGTGCTGATGGATTTCGACTACCGGCGCCTGCCCGCCCCGTACGACCACCTGCTCAGCCTCCCCCAGCGCCACCTGCTCCAGGCGCTGCTGTCCCGGTGCGAGCGGTTCGAGGAGTTCCGCCATCTGCCGGGGCACGGCGTGGCGCGGCTGCTGGAGGACGGCGGCGCCGTGCGCGGCGTGACCACCAAGGGCCGCGACGGCGCCCGCACGGTGACGGCCCGGGTCGTGGTGGGCGCCGACGGCCGGTACTCCAAGACCCGCACCCTGGCCGGCATCGCCCACCGCCGCCACGACGTGTTCGACATGGACGTGCTGTGGTTCAAGCTGTCGGCCGATCCCACCGGCGTCGTCCGCATCCACCGCGGGGCGGGCGGCCCGGTCATCGCGTACGACTCCCACCCGGGCAGCGTCCAGATCGGCTGGACCCTGCCGCACCACAGCTACCGGGAGACGGCGGCCCGCGGCATCGAGCACGTGCGGGAGCAGGTGGCCCGCTCACTGCCCGAGTACGCGGACCGGATCCGCGCGTCGGTGGGGGCGCTGACGGACCTGACGCTGCTGGACGTCTTCGCCGCCCGGGCCGAGCGCTGGGTGCGCGACGGGCTGGTGCTGATCGGCGACGCCGCCCACACCCACAGCCCGCTGGGCGCGCAGGGCATCAACCTCGCCGTCCAGGACGCGGTGGTCCTGCATCCCGTTCTGGTCGACGCGCTGCGCCGGAGCACCGGCGCGGTCGGGGCCGACCTGCTCGCCGCCTACGAGCGGGAACGCGCGGCGGACATCGACGCCGTGATGCGGCTGCAGGTGATGCAGAGCAAGGGCATGTTCGCCGAGGGCCGCCTCGCCGCGACCGTCCGCCCCCGCATCGCCAAGGCCGTCAGCCGCACCCCGCTGGGCCGGCGGATCACCCGCCGGATCGCCTACGGAAACCCCGCCATCCAGGTCCGCGAGGACCTCTTCACCACCTGACCACCCGTCGAATCCACTGCCTGACCACCCATCGAGTCCACCACCTGACCACCTATCGAACCCACCCACCCGACCACCCACCGAATCCTCCGCCCGACCACCCATCGCATCCACGCCCGACCACCCGTCAAGCCGCCGAGCCACGGAGAGACCATGCGGTACATCGACCTGTCGACCCCGATCGACGCCTCCCAGTGGGAGCCGGAGCCCGTCACCCACGAGATCGTGACCCCGGCCGAGGGGGCGCGGCAGATGGCCAAGGAGATGCGGGAGAACTTCAACCTGGAGTTCGACCCCGCCGAACTGCCCGACGGCGAGCTGCTGTCCATCGACAACCTCACCCTCAACAGCCACACCGGCACGCACATCGACGCCCCCTCCCACTACGGGTCCCGGGCGAACTACGGCGACGGCCGCCCCCGCACCATCGACGAGATGCCGCTGGACTGGTTCTTCCGTCCAGCGTTCGTGCTGGACCTCACCGACGCGGGCGTGGGCACCGTGGACGCGTCGGTGGTCGAGAAGGAGCTGGACCGCATCGGCTACCGGCCGCAGCCGTACGACATCGCGCTCATCAACAGCGGCGCCTGGCGCAACGTCGGCACGATGCAGTACTTCACGGACTTCGTCGGCCTCGACGCCTCGGCGACCGCGTTCCTGCTCGACCTCGGGGTGAAGGTCATCGGCACCGACGCCTTCAGCCTCGACGCCCCCTTCGGTCACATCCTGAGCACCTACGCCCAGACCAAGGACAAGAGCGTGCTGTGGCCGGCCCACTTCGCGGGCCGCGACCGCGAGTACTGCCAGATCGAGCGCCTGGCCAACCTGGACCGGCTGCCGCGGCCGTACGGCTTCAAGGTCTCCTGCTTCCCCATCAAGATCGCCGGTGCGGGAGCGGGCTGGACCCGCGCGGTCGCCCTCGTCGACGACGAGGACTGACGGCCCGCGCCACCCGCGCCACCCGCGACGCCCGCGTCGCCCGCGACGAGCCGGGGCCGGTCCGCGGACCGGCCCCGGCTCCTTCCCTGCCCCGGCCCCGCATCCACCCACGGCAACCGGCAACCGACGACCGACAAGGAGCCCCCACGATGACCACGACGACGCCCCCGACTACGACACCTCCGACGCCCCCGACCGCCGCGACCGCACCGTCCCCCACCCCTCCCCTCGCCCCTGCTCCCACCCCTGCCCCCGCCCCTGCCCCCACCCCGTCCCTCTTCGCCCGGCTCTACGCCGAGGTGCAGCAGTTCTACGCCCACCACTTCCACCTCCTGGACGCCGGCGCGGCCGAGGAGTGGGCCGCCACCTTCACCGAGGACGGCTTCTTCCACCCGGAGACGCTGCCCGAGCCGGTGTCCGGCCGGGCGGCGCTGGCCGCGGGGGTGCGGCGCACCCACGAGGAGCTGGCGGCCGCGGGCGTGCAGCGCCGGCACTGGCACGGCATGGTGTCCGTGATGCCGCGCGAGGGCGCCGAGGTGCTGGACGTGCGCTGCTACGCGCTGATCTTCAGCACGCCCCGGGGCGGCTCCGCCGAGCTGCGCATGACGTGCGTGTGCGAGGACGTACTGGTCCGCGTCGACGGCACCTGGCAGGTCAAGGAGCGCCGCGTCACCCGCGACGACCGCCCGACCGCCTGACCGCGCCCACCGCCCGACACCGGCGCCCGGCGGGAGGAGGCCGGAAGGCCGGTCGCGCCCCGTATCCGATGGGTGGTCGCGCGGGCGGGGCGGGGCCTTGCCCCCTCCCCGGCGGGCGGGCCGTCGGCCACGGGGGGAGCCGACGAGCCCGTCGTCCGCCGGAGAGGGGAGTCGATGAGCGCGCCCGGTCAGGAGGCGCGGGATACCGTCGTGTGCCGCAGCTCGTCCATCAGTTCCTCCAGGTCCACGGCGCGGAACGAGCCCAGGCGGCGCACCAGTTGCGAGGCGAGCATCGTGGGCAGGTTGGGGTGCCCGTAGGGCAGGGGCGCGTCGGGGCGCGCCATCACCTGCACGCCGTCCTCGCCGTAGCCGTAGACAGTCCCGTGCACCCCGTACAGGGGTGCGCTGAGCGTGAGGAACACCCTCGGGTCATCGCGCAGGTGCGGGCAGAGTCGGGCGGCGGCGCGTACGTGCCTGGGGCACACCGGCGGCTGGTTGGTCAGCACCAGCGGCCCGTCGGGGTCCACGTCCTTGGGCCCGGCGAGGAAGACGTAGCCCAGGGGGGTGCGCGCCGGGTGGTTGCAGACCTGGCAGCGCAGGGTCTGCATCGTCGCCCGCTGCCGGGCCGGGTGCATCATCCGCCACTGCGGGGCGCCCAGCGGCATCCCGGACTCGTCCAGCGGATTGAAGGAGCACCGCGCCCACAGCACGCCCCGCACGTCCCGGTCCGCCGGCTCCTCGTCCCGGTAGTGGAGGCGGTAGCCGCCGCCCTTCACCGGGCGCAGTACCAGGTTGGCGGGGGCGGCCTCCTCGCCCTGCCGCTGGGTGATGTAGGGAACCAGGCTCGGCTCGGTCGTACGCACGCGGGGGTTCGTCTGGGCGATGACAATGTGCGGATCGCTCATAGGCCCAGCCTCGTCATCCTGTTGCGGGCGCTGTTGCGCGCTCGCATCTCCTCCAGGGCCGTGACGGGGCCGATGTCGCCGGGGTCGACCTCCCACTCCCTGCCGCCTCCCGGCGGCCGCATGAGGAGGCGCCCGCCGGCTTCGCCCATCAGGACGCCGACCTTGTTTCTGACGGTGTCCTTGGCCAGGTCGCCGATACCCGGCCGGCTCTGTTCGTCGTGACCGTCCATGACCACGAAGCTACGAGCGGCAATCACCCCGCGTCGATGGCACTTTCACTGAGCGTCAGGCAGAAGTGCCACGGAGTGTCACACCGGCAGGCGCACCAGGCCGGCGAGTTCGCGCATGTCGGGCGTGAGGGTGCGGCGCCTGCTCACGATCCGGCCGAGGATGTCACGGGCGTACCGCTGGTTGGGCAGCCACTGCGGAGAACCGTCGCGGATCTTCTTGAAGGTGTCCACGGCCTCCGCGTACCGCCGTAGCTGCGTCTGCGCGTCCGCCACGTCGAGCAGGTGCCGGTTCCGGTTGTTCGACGTCGGCTTCAGGCTGTCCGTGGGGATGCGCGAAGCCAAGGTGAGCACCTTGTCCGGCGCACCGGCCACCATCGCGTTCTCCGTGCGTTTCAGGGCCACCGTGACGGGCCCGAAGGTGCGCAGGAAGTCCTTCTCGGGCGTGCACTCGCGCCCCAGCGCCACGGCGGCGGAGTGCGCCAGGCGCAGGGCGTCCTCGGCCTCGCCGGGCCGGTTGTCCCGGATGGCCGCGGCCGACATGCGCAGCAGGAGCCAGCCCCAGGCGCTCAGTTCGGCCGGTGTGGCGCGGGACATGCGCGGCTCGACCTCGTCGGCCCACCGGACGGCCAGTTCACGGGCCTCGGCGAGCCTCCCGCGGCGCAGCAGGAGCCAGCACTGCACGCTGACGGTCGAAGCGCTTTGGACGCGGTCGGTCGCGTCGTCCAGGGCCCGTTCCAGGGCCAGCTCGGCGACGTCGAACTGCCTGGTCTGGGTCATCAGCCAGCCGGTGAGCTCCAGAAGGCGGGCGCGGAGCGGACGGCCGCGCGGATCGGTCTCGGCGAGCACTTCGGCGTCGCGCAGCAGGGGCGGGAGAGCCGTGGTGAGCTCGTCGAAGCGGTCGTGGGAGAACAGGGGCACCACGGCTTCGAGTGCCTCTCGCACGCCGCCGTAGGTGGGCGGCTCGTCCAGTCCACCGGACTCGGGAGAAGGCCCGGGGGAGGCCGCGAGGGCGGCGTGCACGGCCTCCCAGCGGTCCGCCGTGCCGGAGTCCGCCGCTTCCTCCGCGTGCTCGGCCACGAGCCGGGTGGTGGGTACCTTCAGTGCCTTGGCCAGTTGACGGGCCGTCTCCAGGCGCGTGTCGTTGCGCTCGCCCTGCTCCAGCTTGCGGACCAAGGAGAGGGAGACGCCCGACTGCTCGGACAACTCGCGCTGGCTCAGGCCCCGGCGCTTTCGGATCTCCCGAAGCCGTTCACCAAGGGGGGCGCTCATACTCCCGAGAGTACGGCTTCGGGCGGGAGGCGTCCCGGACACGGGGAAGTCCCGCGCAGGCGGAGCATTCTTGGCGTCGGGCCCGTCGTCCGCGGAGAGGGAAGTCGAGAGCGCGCCCGGTCAGGACGTGCGGGGTTCCGCCGTCGTGTGCCGCAGGGGATGCAGCAGCTCCTCCAGGCCCATGACGCGGAACGAGCCCAGGCGGCCCACCAGTTGCGAGGCCAGGAACGTGGCGAGGTTCGGGTGCCCGTAGGGCGGCGGCGCGTCGGGGCTCGCCACCACCTGCACGCCGTCCTCGCCCGCTGCCGGGCCGGGTGCATCATCCGCCACTGCGGGGCGCCCAGCGGCATCCCGGACTCGTCCACCGGGTTGAAGGAGCACCGCGCCCACAGCACGCCCCGCACGTCCCGGTCCGCCGGCTCCTCGTCCCGGTAGTGGAGGCGGTAGCCGCCGCCCGGCACCGGGCGCAGTACCAGGTTGGCCGGGGCGGCCTCCTCGCCCTGCCGCTGGGTGATGTAGGGAACCAGGCTCGGCTCGGTCGTACGCACGCGGGGCTCGTCTCTTTCATCTCGGAGTGGACAGGGATCGGTGGGCGGAGGCACACGACGACGATCGCGCCCGGCACGACGATCACGGCCATGAGAGACACCGTCACCGCCGAACAGACCTGCCCGTACATCAGCCGCTCGGTCGGCGGCCGGTGCCGGCGGGCGCAGCGGTGTGTGCCCGGGCGGGCGGGGAAGACGGGGTCAGGCATCGGTTTTCTCAACGGTCGCGTCGAAACAGAGCAGGACGGTGGGCACCTGGCACCAGGCCACCGAGCCGTCAGGGCTGAAACCCCACTCACCCTTGAGCTCCGACACCAGGGCGTCGACGAGGAACAGGCCCCGCCCGCTCACCGCCTCCGCGTCGGCGTCCTGGGGAACGGGGATGGCCGAGGGCGTGTGGTCGTGGACCTCCAGGCGCACCGCGCGGTGCGTCGGCATCCGGCCGCGTACGGCGAACTCCTCGCCCCGGCCGTGCAGGACCGCGTTCGTACACAACTCGGAGACCACCAGCTCCAGAACGCCGACTTGCGGCTCCGGCAGCCGGCAATGCCGCCGGGCCCACGCCGTGCACGCCTGCCGCGCGACCCGGACACGGGACGGCTCGCAGAGCAACACCATGTCGAGGCACGGAAGGCCGATCGGCGGCATCTCCTGCCCCCGAGGCACGGCTGCCTCCAGCGGGCTGATCTCTCCAGCAGCTCTGGGGGACATACGAGATACTCCCTGATCTGTGTCCGCTCTCCTCGGGAAACGGGAAGCGGACAGGGCTGTCAACGACTGTCTGCCGCTGCGGCTGCACCTCTGTTCGGTGATGAAGTGCCGGCCGCCTCCGCTCCGAAGAGCCAAGATCGGTCACTTGACTCGTAAGAGGTAACCGCGTGCTCACTGTCTGCGGGTACCGTTGGGGGAAGGCCGGACCGTGAACACCGTGAACGCCATGGAGCTGCCGGGAGTTGAGACATGGCCGCGAGGAAACGCACGCCCAACCCTGCTTTGGACAGGCTGCTTGAACAGGCACGGTGGACGCGCACGCAACTGGCCCAGCAGGTGAACAGACTCGGCCCGCAAGCCGGACTGCGACTTTCTTACGATCGGACGGCCGTTGCGCACTGGATCGCCGGCACGCCACCGAAACCCGAGGTCAGGCCGTTGATTCTGGAGGCGCTGTCCGCTCGGTTAGGGCGGCCGGTGACTCACGAGGAGGCCGGCCTTCAACCCGCCGTGTCCGCCGACGGCTCCCAACTAGTCGATTCTGTAGAAGAGTTGGTCGACCTAGGAAGAGCGGATATGGACCCATCCCGTCGCGGCGTCCTGACCACGACCCTGTTCTCCGCGGCTCTTTCCGTGCCCGCGTTCAAGCACACGGCACGGGCCGCCGGCGACCCAGTCACCCCGGGCAAGGCCACCACCAGGATCGGCGCCTCCCAAGTTGCGTCGGTGCGTTCCATGACGGAGCGGATCGCCGACATCCTTGACGAGTTCGGTGCCGGTCACGCACGGCCCATGGCGGCCGCGTTCCTCGTCAACACGGTCGGACCGTGGCTCAAGGCGCAGGCATCCGAGTCGGTGAAGCGAGACATGCTCGCTGCCGCGTCGGACCTGACCTATTTGACCGGGTGGATGGCCATGTACGAGAAGGCCCACGGCTTGGGCCAGAGATACTACGTGCAGGCCCTCAAACTCGCCGACGAGGCAAACGACCACATCACCTACTGCCGTACGCTGCGCGGCATGTCACTTCAGGCGTCGAACCTCCGGCACGGACGGATGGCGCTGGAGTTGGCGGACTCCGCGGCCGAGGCCGCGCCGTCGGCCGGTCCTCGTCTGGTGGCGTTCCTGCGCGGGCAGCAGGCCCACGCGGCGAGCATGGTTGGCGACCGTCGACAGGCCCACGCCCGGCTCCGGGAGGCTGAGAAGGCGCTGTCGAAGGCCGACAACCGGCGCGACGCGATCGGCGGCTACGACCAGACGGCCTACCTGTTCCACGTCTCTCACGTGCTGTTGGAGGAGAACGACCTACCCGGCAGCATCGAGGCCTTGCGGCAGTCCATCAGGGTCCAGCCGGCCAAAGAACGGCAGGGCCGCGTCCACGCCTATGCACTCCTGGCGCAGAGGCAACTGCGGTACGGGCATCTCGATGCGTCGTGCGCATCGTGGGGCCGGTTCCTGGACGAGTACGAACACGTGTCGTCTGTGCGCGGAGACGACCACTTCGCCACGATGCGCAAGGAACTCGCGCCGTACGCCAAGACGCGGGCGGTGCGGGAGCTGGCCGGTCGAGTGCGCGAGGTTGCAGCGGCCAAGGCATGAAAATGGTGGTGCCTCCGGAGGAGCTGTCGGCACACTCCGGAGACACCTTTCACCATGCGGGCGGTCGTGCACCGTGGCCGCGGTATTCACCTCCGGTGACCGGCGTCCGCGTCGGCTGCGTTTCCGCAGTTCGCGCCCGGCACACGGCGCCCGCAGTCGCGTCGGCCCGGCGCGTCCCGATGAGCGCCGGTATAGGCATCCCGCAGGCGAGCGCGCTCTCGCCATGTGCCGACTCGCACTTGCCCAGCTCCGCCAAGGGGAGCCCGAGCAAGCCACCCGGACGGCCTCCAACGTCTTCACGATCATGGACGGCACTCCCCTGCCCGGACGGATGCGCACTCTGATCGGCGACTTCCACCGGGACCTCTTCCGGTGGGCGCCGTCCACGTCCTACGCCCGTGACTGGGCGGACCGCATGCGAGAGGAAGGGAGCCGAGCGTGACCAGCAGCGTGATCGACCTGCGGCACTACCGTCAGGGGAACCTTCCGGACGGCTTCAAGGAACTGCTGATCAACGTACACGCCGACGCCTACGCCGATGCCATGGACGATGAGTTCCACCAGAGGTTCCCGTGGTTCGTGGACCACTGGTCCAGCATGGACGGCTTCACCTGCGTCGTGGCCTTCGACGGTGAGGAACCGACCGGCTTCGCCTACGGCGCCCCGCTCCAGCCGGGCCGGGAGTGGTGGCGCTCCACCGACTATCAGCCGCACAACGGCCACACCTCCACCTACGCCGTCTCTGAGCTTGACTCTGTCGGGGATCTTGGAGTTTCCCGGTGCGCTGGGGTGATCGGTGGGCATGCTCGGGATGTTCCGAGAGCCTATGCAGTTGTCGAGGTGTCCGTTGTCGCTCCGTCCTCGTTCCGGTGAGCAAGTCCCGCCTCTGACCGCGCAGATCGCGAGGGCGAGCAACCCGGGCGGTACGGCGGCGATGTGGGTGAGAGACCGCCTGGACGGGCTGTGGCGTGACGAGGACTTCGCGGACTGGTATCCGCGTGACGGACGTCCGGGCCTCTCGCCCGCCCAGTTGGCCACCGTCTGTGTGCTGCAGTTCGTGCTCGGTCTGTCGGACCGGCAGGCCGCCGAGGCGGTGCGCTGCCGCATCGACTTCAAGTACGCCATGGCCATGGAGCTGGACGATCCCGGCTTCCACCACAGCGTGCCGGCCGACTTCCGCGACCGTCTCACCGAGGGCGACCGCGCCGACCGCCTCCTCGACCTCGCCCTGGCCCGCCTCAAGGAGGCCGGCCTGGTACGCGAGCGCACCACACAACGCACCGACTCCACCCACGTCCTGGCCGCGGTCCGTGACCTGACCCGGCTGGAGATGGTCACCGAAGCGGTCCGCGCCGCGCTGGAGGAAGTCGCCGGCACCGCCCCGCACCTGCTGGACGAGCTGGTCGACGAGGACTGGGGGCGCCGTTACGGCCGTCCGGTCCGCCTGGGGAAGAACCCCACCAAGCCCAAGACCAGGATCCTCGCCACCGGCAACGACGCCGTCCGGCTCCTGGAGCACCTCTACCAGCACGGGACAGACCGCGCGTCCGGCCCCCGCGTCCAGGCACTGCGCCAGATCCTGGTGCAGAACTGTCACCGCGATGCCGCAGGCCACTTGCGCCGGCGCACCGCCGAGACCGAAGACGGACCCGGGCTGCCACCCTCGTCCCAGGCGATCGTCTCGCCCTACGACGACTCGGCCCGCTACGCCCGTCACGGGCACATCATCAGATGGAAGGGGTTCTCCGCCCATCTGACGGAGACGTGTGCTCCCGACGGCCCCAACGTGATCACGGACGTGGCCACCACCGCCTCCACCCCCACGACGGCAAGGTCCTGCCCGGCATCCACACCCGCCTGCACCGCCGCGGCCTGCTGCCCGCCGAGCACCTGGTCGACAGCGGCTACACCTTTCTGCCCCACCTTGCACAAGCCGCACGTGACCACCAGGTCACCGTCTCCGGGCCGCTCCGTGGCAACCCCACCCGGCAACACCGCCGAGGTGAAGGCTTCGCCCGCGACGACTTCCACATCGACTACGACCGCCGGCAGGTCACCTGCCCCCAGGGGCAGGTCAGCCAGGGCCGGCACGGCCCCTACCCGGCCTCCTCACCCACAGCAGCCCCGCTGATCGTGGCCCGGTTCACCAAAAGCCAGTGCCACCCCTGCCCGGCCCGCGCCCAGTGCACCACCTCCCGCGAAAGCCACCGCACCGTCGGCTTTCCCCGCGAGAACTCCGCGACCTGCAACTCCGCGTCCGTGCCGAGCAACAGACACCCGAGTGGAAGACCCGCTACGCGGTCCGCTCCGGAGCAGAGGGAACAGTCAACGAGTTCGCCCACGGACACGGCATGCGCCGCTGCCGCTACCGAGGCCAGGACAAGGTCCACCTCCAGCACGTCCTGACCGCCATCGCCCTCAACATCGAGCGCCTCAGCGGTCTCCCAGCGACCGAAGAGGCACCCCCTCCCCGCCGACCGACCGCCTTCCAGACCTACCTCGATCAGCACGAGATCCCCCGGCCGAAGTCCTGGCGCACCCTGGGCACCTGACCCCGGCAACCCCAAGATCCCCGACAGAGTCAAGCTGAGGTCACCACGGCCTGGCACGGACGTGTCTACGGCACGACCGACCACGGTGCGGTCGCCCTCGACGCACGCACTGGCAAGGACCTGCCCAGGCCGGGTGTTGCGCCGCTCCTCGTCAATGAATCGGCGGGCATCGTCCTGGGCGATTCTGGTCTGCTTGCCTACCCCACCAGCGGTTGATACGCGCTGCCGGGGTGAGGGCGCATCGTGTCCCTCCGCGGCTCGTCCCCCGGATGCCGAAGCTGCCTTGATGTCCAGCCGCTCGGCGAGGGCGACGCCTGCATCCCGGCACATCCCTGGCCAGCGCGCCGGTCACGGAAAACGTGGCCCGTGCGCTGGCGCCGACCGTGGCTGAGCAGACGGCAACCACTCCAACCGATCGACAAGAATACTTGTCGCTATCCATGGCGACAAGTATTCTTGTCGCCATGGATTCCAGTGCAGACCTCGCCCTCTGGCGCGACCTCTTGACGCTGCAGGAGCCCCCCTACCGGGAGCCCACCGACGAAGAACTCCTCCACCTCCAGGACCAGGTGGCCGACGCCGCCCGCGAGCTTGCGCACGCGATCTCCACCCGAGAGGCCGCCTACCGCGCCAGCGGGCAGCAGCCCCCCGGCGGCATTGTGCTCGCACCGGACTGGCAGCTGGCCTACCTCTACGCCCTCCACGCGATCGACGGCGCCACCAGGCGCCTGGCCGAGCAGGCGGCACGCACCGCCGGCGCCACCGGAGCCAGCTACGCCCACCTCGGGACCACCTGGGGGATCACCAAGCAGGCTGCCCGGCTGCGCTGGCCCGGCGCCGTGCGCCGGCCCGGCAATGCCGACGGCGAGGCCGACCCGTTGGAGCTGCGGCTGGGCGGCGGAGTCGCCGAAATCATCCCGCTGCCCGACGGCGGCGGGTTCATCTGGGAGGCCACCGGTGCCGACGGCACCAGCGGCCAGGCCGAGGAGCCGTACGGCACCCGCACCGAAGCCGCCGCGCACGCCGGCGCCTTCCTCACCCGGCACGCCACCCCCGACGCCTACGACCACGACACGGCACACGCCGACTGCTTCCAGCCCCACTTCGGCCCCGACAGTCACACCGACTGCGACGGCAACCCGCTGTGAACCAACTCACCCAGCCGTCTTTTCCCGCTTGGCCTTTCTCCCTGACCTCTCGGACCACAGGAGAAGGAACAGGGCACTTTCGACCCGCGATGCCGCCAGCGAGACTGCCGCCCGTGTGGCCGGAGACAATGGGCACTGTCTTGCGCCGTCGGCTGGCGCACCGTCACCCGCCAGGGGAGTCACATGGATTTCCGCCCGATCGAGCGCACATCGCAGACGTTCCAGCAGCCGGTGACCGCTGAGCAGGTCCTGGAGATGTGCCGCCGTGCCTTCGGCTCTGATACGCGGATTGTCTCCGCGGTGGAGCTGGGCTCGGGGATGTACAACAACACCTACCGGGTGGTGTTGGCCGGGCAGGAACGGCCGGTGATCCTGCGGGTCGCCCCGGAGCCGGGCAGGCAGTTCCGCAGCGAGCGGGAGCTGATGCGCAACGAGTACGCCTCCCTGCCCTATCTGGCGGTGATCTCACCGCTCTTGCCGCGGGTCATCGCCGTGGACTGGACGCATGAGGTGATCGGCCGGGACTGGATGGTCCAGAGCCTGCTGGACGGCGTTCCGGCCCCCGAGCGCCTTGGCGACTACCCCCGCACGCTGTGGCCTGGCTTCTTCCGACAGATGGGGGCCATCGCCCGCCAAGTGCACGCGGTGCGCGGCCCGCACTTCGGGCCCGTCACCGGACCCGCGTACGGCACGTGGAGCGAGGCGGTCGTCGCCTCCTTGGAGGACATCGCCGCCGACCTCGACGGTGTCGGCCTGGACGCCGCCGATGTGCGCAAGGTGGCCGCCGTGGCCAGCCACAACCGCGCCGTCCTGGACGAGGTGACCGAGCCCCGGATGACCTTGGGGGACTTCTGGACCCTGAACGCCATGCTTCACAGCTCTGCCTCGGAACCGACGATCACGGGCGTGTTCGATACGGATCGCACCTGGTGGGCCGACCCTCAGGCGGACTGGACGATCCGGATGGCGACGGCAAAGGCGGATGAGCGGGAAGCGTTCTGGGAGTCCTACGGGCCGCTGGACCGCTCCCCGGCGGCCGTGTGGCGGGCGCGGATCTACGAGGCGAGGCACCTGGGCGCGATCCGCCTGGAACGTTACCGGCTGGGGAAGGCGGACGCGGTCGCTGAGAGCTACGGGGCGATGGCCGACCTGCTCGCCGAGCTGAGCTGATCACGGTCGTCTGGCGCAGGCGTCGGGTCGACCTGGAGGCGGATCTGCCGCAAGAGGGTGTCGGCCCGCTGTTCCACCTCGGCCGCGTCCGGGCCGGTGACGACGAAGCAGCCCAGCCGGTCGGCGTTGGCGCCGGCGGCGTTCACCGGGCCGCCGATCGCTGCACGCCAGCGCACGAACGGCACCCCCGGTCCCCGCTTCGGGAACCCGGTCAAGGAGGTGAGCCGTCCGGAGTGCGGTGCGGTGATGAAGCGGACGGTGGCGTGGCCGTGGGCGGTGGGGGTGAGCGCGGCAGGGCGGCCCAGCGCGACGTCGAGCAGGGCCGCGAAGACGTCGATGCCCAGGGCGTGCTGGAGCAGGATGCCGATGTGCCCGGCGCCGAGCCGGGCGGCGATCTCGATGACCGTGCACCGGCCGTCGGGGTCGATGACGACCTCGGTGTGTGAGGCGCCGTGGCGGATGCCGACCGCGTGGATCGCCGCGTCCACCTCCCGGTGCACGGCCGTCTCGGTCGCCGGGGGCAGGCGGACGGGGAGGCTGTGCCCGGTCTCGACGCGGCGGGCGCCGCCGGTCACCTGCTTGCGTGTGACGGCGAGGTGCGTGGTGTGGGCATCCTGGGTGACGGATTCGACGCTGTACTCGTCGCCGGTGGCGTACGCCTGGACCAGGATGCCCGCCTCGCCCTGGCCGCTGTACGGGCCGCGCGCCATGCGGGCGGTGTCGGCGGCCGGGGCGGCTTGGGCGGCGGACGTCACCACGGTGACCCCGGCCGAGCCCGCCGAGCTGACCGGCTTGATCACGCACGGGAATCCGGCCCCCAGGTCCGCGAGCGCGTCCTGCAGCTCGGTGTCGTCGTGCACGAGCCGGGTGTAGGGGACGCGTACGCCGGCCGCGGTGAGGACGCTGGCCATCGCCGCCTTGTCGCGGGCGGCGTGCGCGAGGTGCGGGTCGTTGCCGGGCAGGCCGAGTTCGGCGCACACGAGCGCGGCGAGTCCGGTCAGGTACTCGTTGGCGGTGAGGACGGCGCCGACGCCGCGGTGGCGGGCGTACGCGGTGATGTCCTCCACGGCCCGGTCGGGCCGGGCGAAGTCGGTGACGACCTGCCCGGCCGGCTCCGGCGCCGGGGCTGGCCCGTCCGCTGCGGTGGCGGCGTGGACTTGGTGGCCGCGCTTGGCCGCCGCGCGGGCGAGCGCGGCGGACTCCGGGCCCGCCGCGTCCAGCAGCAGCACGGCCGGGCCGGTCATGCCAGGTAGTCCACGAGGCCGCCGTCCCGGCAGGTGTCGAGGGTGAAGCAGTGGAAGCCGCCGCCGAACAACCTCCTGTGCCGGTGGCGGACGGGCACCACGTCGAAGCCCTCGGTCTCCAGCGTCTTGGCCAGACCGGTGCACTCCTGGTTGACGAGGACGGTGTGCTCATCGACGGACAGGACGTTGAGGTCGATGTAGGGGCTGGTGAGGACCAGGTCCGCGTCGTCGTAGACGGGGAACGCGCCCTCATCGGGCTCGGGCGGCACGATGTACCGCCAGGAGCGCAGCGGTTCGGGCATCAGGTCGCGGATGCCGTCGTGCCGGGCGAGGAACACGCCGGGCCGCAGGGCGAGCACCATCGAGTCGATGTGGTTGTCCGCCATCCGCCACACCCGGTGGACGCGGTAGTCGTGGCCGAGGTGCCGCTGAAGCCAGTTCAGGCCCTGTTCGTGGTTGTTCTGGGCGACGTTGACGACCAGGTCCCGGCCCAGCCGCAGGACCTGAGCCCCGTCGAGCATCATCTCCAGCCCCACGTCGTACGGGCTGGGCTGCGGGGCCTGGATCGGCTCGGTCGGCCCGCCCAGGGTGGTGGCGGCGTCGCGGGCGTAGGACAGGTCGAACGAGAGGTCGGTGAGGGTGGGGCGCGGCATCACCGTCCACCGGGCCCCGGCCTTCTCGTACGCGCGGAAGACGCGGTGCAGGAGCTGGGTCTCCAGGTACCGCGAGCGGATCGCCGGCGGCGTCTCGATGATCTGGTCCCCGACGATCAGGGTGTTGTCGCGGATGTTCAGCGCGGGGGTGGGCGCCGCCTCCCAGCCCAGGCCCGCGATGCGGGCCGCGTCGGGCGGCAGGG
Organism: Streptomyces echinoruber; assembly: GCF_014651135.1. Taxonomy (GTDB): domain Bacteria; phylum Actinomycetota; class Actinomycetes; order Streptomycetales; family Streptomycetaceae; genus Streptomyces; species Streptomyces echinoruber. Next base: position 88,325 of record NZ_BMWH01000005.1, on the reverse strand, counting down.
GGATCGGCCGGTGCACGGTGACCCCGAGCCCGGTGAGGGTCGCGGCCAGGTTCTCGACGTCCTCGTGCAGTTCCTCGGCGTAGCGTTGCTTGACGGCCCAGTTCTGCCCGCGGGTGCCCGTGCCGGTCTGTGCGAGCCTGGGGTAGGCCCAGTCCGACCGGAAGCCGGTCAGGTTCTCGTGGTGGAACAGCTCGAAGGAAAGGTCACGGTCGTGGCCGAGGTAGTTCTCCGCGGACCCGACGATGATCTCCTTCAGCGGGGTGAAGTCGTCGTAGCTGTGCAGGCGCATGGCGAACACGGTTCCTTCCAGATCGAAAGTGGTCGAGCGTCAGGGGGTGCGGGGTGCGGCGGGCACGTGCCGGTCGGCGAGCGCGCGGCCGCGACGGACCCGCAGCAGCAGGCCGCCGTGGTCGTCGGGCTGGAGGGTGCGCTGCTCGCTCCAGCCGGAGAACCGCCACTCGCCGCCGTCGCCAGCCGGGACGAGCGCGAAGGAGCGTCCGGCGACGGTCAGGGTGAGGACGCCGCCGGCGGTGTGGTCGAGGCGGGCGGGCAGGAGGGAGCCGTCCAGCGGGGCGGGCGCGTCGAAGTCCGCGAACCCGCTGGGCAGGAGGGTGTCGTACGGCAGCGCGGCGGGCCACGCGGACGCGGCGGCCGGGGCGGGCCGGTTGAGCAGGACCTCCCCGCGGGCGAACAGCTCCCGCCAGGAGTCGGGGAACCAGGTCGCGAGGTCGGCGGTGAGGAGGGCGTCGATGACGACGTGGACGCGGGTCACCGCGTCGCTGGTGTTGCGGACCAGGTGCTCGCGGGAGAAGTCGCCGTACCACAGGGTGCCCGGCTGCCAGCAGTGTTCGACGCCGTCCAGGACGAGCACCGCGTCCGGCGTCGTCACGATGGGGATGTGCAGGCGGGTGAGGCCGCGGTCGAGCCGGTACTTGGGATCGCAGTGCGCTTCTGAGACGGCGCCGGGCCCGAGCGCCATCAGCCGGACCGCGTTCAGCGGGGCCGGGATCGCGTCCAGGAGGTGGGCGAAGTAGGGCAGCTGGTCGAGCCAGCGGGTCGGCGCGAACGGCTGGGGGCCGGGGCCGCCCGGGTCGGTGCGGTCCGGGTTGCCGCCGAGGCTGCGCAGCGGCAGGACGCGCCAGTCGATCGGGGCCGCCTGGCCGACCTGGCCGCCGTAGGTGTGGGTGCGCTGCACGTTCCAGGTGTGGGAGGTGACGGCCGCGAGTTCGGCGGCGAGCCGGTCCGTGTCGAGGTCGAAGGCGGGAGTGAGCTGGGCCGCCTCGGCGGCCGCGGTGGTGGTCATCGTCGGGCTCCTGGTCAGGAGGAGAAGGACACAGCCGTGTGGCCGACGTGCTCACTGGCGTCGACGGCCGAGGCGGGCAGGGTCTGGAAGCGCTCGCCGAGCCGGGCGAACGCCTCGTCGTAGCCGGTGGCGGGGTCGTAGGCGATGCAGAACACGAACTGGACCGGCGCCCCGGGGGCGAGGGGGATGGCGGGCATCGACACGATCACCCCCGTTCGCGTGGCCGGGTCGTAGGTCAGGCCCGTCTCGTCCAGCGCGGCCAGGAACGCGGCGAAGTCGGGCACGGCCCAGGTGGGCGGGACGTGGTACTCGACCACTTGACGGCGCGGGGCGGCGGCGACGTCGACGATGCGACGGGCGATCTGCTGGTAGATGTGCAGCGACCCGGAGACCTGCGCGTTGACCTCCGTGAACACCACGCTCTGGTCGGGCAGCACCAGGGCGTCCGCGCTCAGGTGCCCGCGGTAGCCGAAGGCCCGGTATGCCTCGGCCAGCCGTGTTCCCCCGTCCAGCAGGGCCGCCCGCGTCGGGTCGCTGACCCGGTCGAGGGGGACGACTTGGTGGCTCAGGCGCCGGCCGACATAGAGCAGGCGGCCCATCTCGGTCGGCCAGGTGCCGGTGTCGGCGGCGTAGTGCTCGGAGTACACCGCGTCCGCGCCGGGCGCGAAGGTCTCGATGACGACCGGCCACCGGCCATCCCCGCTCGCCCATGCCCAGCGCTGATCCCAGTACGCCGCGATGCCGTCCTCGCCGGGCTCCAGATGGTGCAGGTGGCGGGCACCGACATGGTCCACCGCCATACGCGGATCGCGTACGAGGAGCTGGTTGCCGACCCCGGCGCCGTTGTGGGCCTGCTTGACCACGACCGCCCCGCTGCCGGACGGCCCCAGCAGCTCCCCGGTCGCGTCGATGGCCTCCGTGTGGCTGCGGCAGACACGGCCGGGCAGGATCGGCACCCCGGCAGCCGCCGCCAGGGCCCGGAAGTTCGCCTTGTTGTTGCCGATCTCCCCGCCGCCCTGGGCGAAGAACGCGGCGCCGGGGAAGCGGTCCGCGATGCCCAGCGCGGCGGCGAAGCGGGCGACGGAGGCGGACGGCCACAGCGCGAACACCTCGCTCACCGCGCCCTGCCCGCCCGCGGCGTCGAGCGCAGCCCGCGCCGTCTTCAGGAAGGCGGGGGCGGTGAGCGCGGCCGGGTCGAGGAGCCGGTCGCCCCACGCCCCGGCGGGCGCGACCAGGACGGTCAGCCCGCTGCGCGGCACGCCGGTGTGGGCTAAGGCGTAGTCGAGGAACGCGTCGTCGGGCTCGCAGCACAGGACGAGCAGGTCACCGGGACGGGCGAACCAGAACAAGCGCTGTGTCCAGGCCCGCATGTCGCCCCGTGCACGGATGGACGGGTCGATGTGGTTGCCGACGAGGATGCGCACGGCGGATCTCCTGACGCAGACGAAAGGGGAGGCCCCGAACAGCGGTCGCGCTGCCGCCGGAAGGGAAGGGTCAGAGGCGAAGGAGCGCGGGCAGCGTCTGATACGCCCGCATGGTCGCCGTGCGGCGCCGCACGCCCTCGCCGGCGCCGACCAGCCGGGCCGGATGCTCGTTCAGGGCTTCGACCAGGGAGCGCAGGCCCGCCTGGGCGACGGTTGTGCCGATGCAGGAGTGCGGACCCCAGCCGTAGCCGAGATGCCGGTTCGGTGTGCGGTCAAGCACCAGCCGGTCCGCGCCGGGGAAGGCGTCCGGGTCGCGGTCGGCGGCGGCGAACAGCGGCACCACCTTCTGCCCCACAGCGATATCGACCCCGCCGATCCGGCACGCTCGCACCGCCACGCGGGTGGTGCCCTGCACCGGCCCGTCGAACCGCACCAGCTCGTCCACGCCGGTGGCCAGCAGCGCCGCATCGCGCATCCGCTCCAGGGCCTCGGGATGGGCGAGGAGGACGGCCACCGCGTTGCCGACGGCGGCCGCCATCGTGCTGTAGCCGCCCTGGAACATGACCCGTGCGGTGTTCTTCACATACAGCCGGGCCAGCGGGTCGGCGCCGGGCGCCGCCTGCCGAACGTGAGCGAGCAGGCCCGGCCGGGATGAGGCGGCGAACCAGGAGTCGACCAGCTCGCTCAGCCGCTGACGGGCGATGCGCCCCGGCTCCACGAGCGAGGGGTCCAGCCCGCCGTCCATGCTCCGCATGATGGCGTCCGGGACAGCGGCGAACTCGGCGTACGGCGGGGGCTCAACGCCCAGCAGGTCCGCCACCACCGCCACGGACAGCGGCACCGCGAGCTCCGCCACCACATCGAACTGTCCGGCTCCGGCCAGCACGTCGAGTCGGCCGGCCACGAGACGGCGGGCGCGTTCCTCGATGGCCGCGAGGTCCTGGGCCCGCAGCGCCGTCATGAACAGCGAGCGCACGCGGCTCTGCTGCGGCGGGTCGAGGGTCTGCACGCTCAGGGACGGCTCCGGGACCGCTCCCCCGGTACGGCGCGGGTCGCGGGCGAAGAGGGCGTGGTCGCGCAGCACTCGCACGCAGTCGGCGTACCGGGTCAGCGCCCACGAGCCCATCCCCTCGTGCCAGAACACCGGCTCCGTTCGCCGCAGTTCGGCCAGCACCGGGTACGGGTCACGCAGAATCTGAGCGTCCAACGGGTCGTAGCGGTCGGTCACAGACGGCATCGCACATCCTTTTCGGAGCGGGGCGGGCCCGCACGCTGCGGGCCCGCCCGGTACCTCGGGCTCAGTGGTCGTACGACATGGCAGCCCCCTCCCTGTGCACCGACGACGTCCCGCAGGAGGGCGAAGAGCCTGCTCGGCCCCCACGTAACGGGCGTACAGCCCGGCACCGGCGGGACGGACAAGGCGGTGAGGACTCACGGTCGTCACCCGGTCCCGAGCCGGTCGCACGGGGCGCCGGGCGAGACCACGACGAGTACAGCGCCGACCGGGCGCCATGCCTAGAACCAAGCCCTATCCCCGCCCTATCCCCGCTCTTCCCCAACCGCTGCCCGAGGCTCGGTCAGGGTGGTGCAATGGGCGGGTGGACGACGAGATCCGCCACCCCCTCGCCTACACCCGGATCGAGCGCGGATGGTCGCAGGAGGAACTGGCCCGCCGCATCCGGCAGGCCGCCGCCCGCCGCGGACTGCGCTCAGGCACCCGGGGGTCACGCATCTCCAAGTGGGAGACCGGCCGGGCCACCCCCGACGAAGACGAATCCCAGCCGCTCATCGCCGAGGTCTTCGGTATCGACTACGCGGCCGTCGCCCATCTCGGCTGGCCCCACTGGCTCCCCGGCCAGGACAAGGCGCTGCCGCTCGGACCGCACAACGCCGCCCCCTCACTGCGAGAGGCCCTGATGACCTCCCTGGACCGCCGGTCGTTCATCGCCTACACCAGCGGAGCCCTGGCCGCGCTCGCCCACCAGTGGGCCGTCACCGAACCGGGACGCTTCCCACGCCCGACGGTGCGCGGCGACGTCGACACCGAATTGGTTATCTGGCTGGAGACCGCCGGTACGGAACTGGTCCGCCTCGCAACCGAACGTCGCCAGCACACCCACCGGCTACTGGCCGAGCACCTGGCCACGGTCACGGTCCTCATCAGCGAAGGCCGCTACACGCCCGCCGTCGAACAACGACTGCACACCCTGGCCGCCTTGCTCTCCCAGGCCATCGCCTGGCAGCACTTCGACGAACGCCGCCACGCCGCCGCCAGCCGCTTCTGGCACGCCGCCCTCCACAACGCCCACATCGCCGCCCAGCGCGACCTCGGCGCGGGCATCCTGTCTGACCTCGCCTACCAGCTGCTGTGGCTCACCGACGCCCGCGGTGCCGTGGCCATCCTCGAACACGCCATCCCGCGCACCCAACACCCCACCGCACGCTCCCTCCTTCACCTCCGCCAGGCCCGCGCCCTCGCCGCCCTCGGCGAGGATGGCCCGTGCCGCCGGGCCCTGACCGCCGCCGAGAAGGCACTCCAAGCCCCCTCCTGCGATCCGGCGCCCACATGGTGCTCCTGGATGGGAATGGCGGACCTGGCCGCGGACAGCGGCAGGTGTCTCGCCGATCTCGGCCAGCGACGGCGGGCTCACCAGCTCATGGACGAGGGCATCGCCCTGCTCCCGGCCACCCGCGCCAAAACGCGCGCGGTGTTCCTCACCTACCAGGCCGAGACCTACCTCCGCGACGGCGAAGTGGAGCTCGCCGCCGAGACCGCCACCCGTTCCCTGGACCTGGCCAACCGCATCAACGCGCCCCGGTGCGTCACGATGATCCACGACCTGGAGCCAACTCTGTCCCCCTACGCGCACACCGCAGGCGTGGACGAACTCCTCGAACGGCTGCGGGCCACCGGCTGAAGCGACCGCGCTTCACCAGGCCCGACACGCGAGCTCCGGGACATGTTGGCGGGCTGATTCGCCCACGACGCGGCCTGCACACCCGCTCAACGGATACAGGTGCCCAGAAGCACGCCCAGGAGTGCTCCGGCGAGGGAGAACGGGCCGAACGGAACAGCCGTTGTGCGTCCGGCTCGACGCGTGAGGAGGAGCCCGATGCCGTAGAGCGCGCTGAGCAGAAAGCCAGCGAAGGTACCGACGATGAGGATGTCCCAGCCGTACCAGCCCAGAACTGCGCCGAGCGCGGGGGCGAGTTTGACGTCGCCGAAGCCCAGGCCACGGGGGTGGGTCAGGAACAGCATGACGCAGCAGGCCGTGAGCGCGAGGGCGCCGAGCAGTGCATGCGTCCAGCTGCCGCCGGCGCCGGGCAGCAGCGCGGCCCCGCCGAGCGGCACGGGTGTGGCCACCGCGAGCGGCAGGGTGAGAACGTCGGGCAGCCGGTGCACCGCGACGTCGACGGCGGCGAGCAGCACTCCGGCCGGGACAAGCAGCAGCCAGACCATCAGCTCGGGACGGGCACCGGTGGCGGCCGCCAGCGCAGCACAGATCGCGGCCGCGGCAGCAGCAGTAACGGGCGTGCTCGGACCGTGTCCATTCCCGCAAGCGCAGCTAGCCCGGCCCAGCCAGCCGTGGCCGATGCCAGCGAGAGGGTGTCCCGCAGGACACGTTGTTCGCCACGGCTCCCCTGGTGGCAAGGCGAGGCGGTAGGCGGCGCGCGGTATGAGCAGCCCCGTGCCGACGCCCCACACGGCGGCAGCGGTGATCAGCAGCGTCTCCACCAGACGGAGCCTGTCTGTGCTGGTCACAACCACTCATTCACAACCGCTCACGCAGCTCCCTCACCATGGGGCGCACAGCAGGTCGTCGTGCCGCCTACGACAAGCGAGATTCGTGCAGTTGAAAACGCCGCGGACGGCCGGCTCGGGGGTCCGGCGCCTACGGGAAGCCGGGTCTTGTCCCCTTCCAGCCGTGCTCGTCATCGGGACTGTTCTGAGTGGTCAGTCCAACGGTCCCCTCAACGTCGGTCTCGCCGATGCTGTGCCTACTTGAGTTCGTACCGACAGCCCTTGGGGTCGTTACCGCCGTCGTTGTCCGCGACCTGCTTGCCGTCGACTTCGATCACGCACGGAGCCTGCTGCAGTGTGCCATCAGCGGCCTGGATGGAGCCCGGGACGATCGACACCAGGTGCCCCACCTTCTGCTCGGCAGAGGTCAGGGCGACGGTCTCCGTCTTCGTCCACGGCAACTTCCGCTGCTGCTCGAAGTGATTGCTGTTGACGATGTACATGATCGACGTCGTGCCCTTGCCGGTGACCTTGAGCGTCACCCGGTAGGTCGCCTTCTGCGAGGCTGTGCCTGATGACGCGTCTGTGGCTGCGGTCTTTCCCTTGCCCTCGTCCTGGCGGGTCTCATCACCACTGTCAGCGCACCCCGTCAGCAGCATCACCGTGATGACGAGGGCTACCGCACCATGAAGCGTTCTGCGCATCTTCCCCGTTGCCTTTACCCGTTGTCGTGACCGGATCACTGTCCAAGATCTAATCATCTCGAGCATGGCAGCCTACTGAGCTTCGATCCACCGCGTGACCGTCGGCCGGTATGAGGACCGGGAACGAAGAAGTGCCTTGTGACCTGCGATGATGAGAGTTCTCTACGCTCACATCAGGCACGATCGACAAGGCACTTCGTAAGTGAAATCCTCCCATACCCCGGCGACGTTGTTCGCCGCGTTCGACGACCCGGACCTGATCGCGCACGCCGGGCTGATCCCGACCATCCGGCTGGCCGAGCGGTGCGGCCTGCCCCGGCTGGTGGCCGAGAAGGTGAAGCTCACCGGCGCGGCCAACGGTGCCGGTACGGCCGTCGAGGCGAAGGCCCTGTCGATCGTGGGCGGCATGATCGCCGGGGCGGACAGCATCGATGACCTGGACGTGCTCCGGCACGGCGGCCTGTCCCGCCTGTTCGGCGGGGTGCGTGCGCCCTCCACGCTCGGCACCTTCCTGCGCGCCTTCACCTGGGGGCACGTGCGCCAGCTCCAGTCCGCGGCCCGGGCGTTCACCTGCACTCTGGCCGCCCACACCGGTCTGGTCCCGAAGCGGGACGAGGTGGTGTTCGTGGACATCGGCTCCAAGGTCAAGCAGGTCTGCGGCCCCGCCGAGCAGGGCGCCTTTTTCGGCTGCACCAAGCAGCGCGGCCTGCACTTCCAGATCGTCACCGTCAAGACCGCAACGTGCGCGCCGGTCATCGTGGCCACCAGGCTGCGCAAGGGCTCGGCGGGCTCCGGCAAAGGCGCGGCGAGTCTGTTGCGTGAGGCACTGGCCACGGTGCGGGCGATGGGCATCACCGCACGGATCGTCGTCCGCGCCGACTCGGCGTTCTTCTCCCACAAGGCCGTGGCCGTCTGCCGCGCGGCCGGCGCCGCCTTCTCTCTCGCGGTCGCGGTCAGGAGGACGATCCGCGAAACGATCGCAGGCATCGCCGAGGACGCCTGGACACCGATCAAGTACGCCAGTGCCGTCCGGGACGAGCAGGAGGAACGCTGGGTCTCCGACGCCGAGATCGCCGAAGTCCCCTTCACCGCGTTCACCAGCAAGAAAAAGGCGTTCCACACCACCGCCCGGCTCATCGTGCGCCGCGTGAAGCGGCTGAACCCGAAGTTCGTGCCCGCCGGGCAGGCCGAACTGTTCGGCGTCCGGCGCCACCACGTCATCTTCACCGACAGCCCGTTCGTCCTGGCCCGGGCCGAGTCGATGCACCGCGAACACGCCCAGGTCGAGCAGGTCTTCGCCGACCTGGAGGACTCCGCGCTCGCCCACCTGCCCTCGGGGAAGTTCACCGCGAACGCCGCCTGGCTCACCCTCGCCGCCACCGCCTACAACCTCACCCGCGCCGCCGGCCACCTCGCCTCCGTCTTCCACGCCCGGGCACGCACCGGCACCATCCGCCGCCACCTGATCAGCATCCCCGCCCGGATCGCCACCAGCGCCCGCCGCCTCACCCTCCACCTGCCCCAACCCTGGCGCTGGGCCGACGACTTCACCGACCTGTGGACCGCGACCGGACAGCGCATGGCCACCTGACCCGCACGACCACCCTGCCCGCCCACGACCCGAAAGACCTCGGAGACCCCGCACCGGACGGCCACCCGGCGATCACCGCTGCCCGCATCCCCAAGAAACACCCGGAACCCGCCCGACACCCGTAATCAGAATTCACGCGGTGGATCGAGGCTCAGGTTGAATCGGCGATGTCCGGGTGGTCGTGACGAGTGGTGATCCCTGCGGTACGACGGCCTCATGCGGTATGCGCAAGGGGGCGGGCTGAGGCCCGCGGAGCAGGAGAAGCGGGAGGCCGTGCGGCTGGAGGCGGCCAAGTGGTTCGAGGTCGGGGCGGGTACGGCGCAGATCGCGGCGGAGCTGCGGGTGACGGACCGGTCGGCCCACCGGACGGCCAGTTCACGGGCCTCGGCGAGCCTCCCGCGGCGCAGCAGGAGCCAGCACTGCACGCTGACGGCCGAAGCGCTTTGGACGCGGTCGGTCGCGTCGTCCAGGGCCCGCTCCGTCCGCCCACCCCATGTCTCGTGCGGCACCGCGGCGAACACCCTCGTGATGCGGTGCTCGCTGCTCGCCGCTCGTGTCCGGGTGGGTGCCGTCGTAGGCGCCGGTGTGGATGCCGTACTCCGGCGGGACGGCCACCAGGACCCGAGGACGTCCGTCGGGGGCGCCGGCGTCGGACCGGCGACTCGGCCGAGTACGCGGCATGGCGGCTCGGCCGAGTACGCGGTGCGGTGGGTCAAGCCGAGTACGTGGCACGGCGGTTCAACCGAGTACGCGGCATGGCGGTTCAACCGAGTACGCGGCGCCGGAAGTTGCGCAGGGCCAGGCCGCCCAGCAGCAGGACGCCGCCGGTCTCCGCGAGGAGGAACGCCCATACGGGCATGTGCCCGACCTCGGGGGTGAGCGAGGCCCGCAGGCCCTCCCCCATGTACACCACGGGGTTGAGCAGGGTCAGGTACTGCAGCCAGGGCACCGCCTTCAGCGCCGACCACGGGAAGTACACGCAGCCGAGCACGGTCAGCGGCGTGATCACGGCCGCGAAGAGGTGCTGCACCTTCTGCACGTCGAACAGCGTGCCCAGCAGCAGCCCGGTGCAGGCGGCGAGCAGGCAGGCCAGGACGAAGGCGGTGACGAACAGCGGCCAGTCGTGGACGTGCACGTTGGGGGCCTGTCCGTCGGCGTGCACCAGCAGCACCACGGGGAAGACCACCAGGCCCGCGAGCATCGCCTGGACGGCGGCGGACACGATCTTCTGCACGGCGATCACCCACAGCGGCACCGGAGCCAGCGCCCGGTCCTCCATCTGCTTGGTGTACGTCAGTTCCATCAGCAGCGGGATCATCACCGCGGTGATGCCCTGCACGGCGATGGTGATGGCCACCAGGCCCGGCACGAGCACCGTGGTGAACTTCGGCGCGCCCGGCCGGTCCCCGCCGAAGCCGCCGGCCAGGCCGATCTTCGGCAGGACGTAGGCGAACCCGAAGGTGAACGCCAGCGGCTGCATCACGGCGCGCAGCACGAGCGAACCCAACTGCCGCCGGGTGACCCGCAGATCGCGGCTGAGCAGCGCGGCGAAGGTGTGCAGCGCGGTCGACAGCCGTCCGCTGCGCGCGGGCGCCGCCGACGCGGTGGGGGAGGCGATGGTCGTAGTCAATCCCGGTACTCCCGTCCGGTCAGGTTGAGGAAGGCGGTTTCGAGGCTGGGCGGCAGCGTCGCGGCGTTGCGCACGGACAGGCCGTGGTCGCGTCCGACGGAGATCAGTTCGCCGAGCAGGCCGTCCGCGGGGGCCGTGGCGTACACCCGCAGGTCGCAGGCGTCCGCCTCGGCGCGCCGGACGCCGTCCAGCTTCCCGGCGACCTGGGCCGCGGCGTCGGCCGGTTCGTCGAAGGAGACCGTGATGACGGTCTCGGCGCCGGCACTGGCCTTGATGCTGTCGACGGTGCCGCAGGTGAGGACCTTGCCGTGGTCGAGCACGGCGATCCGGTCGCACAGTTCCTCGGCCTCTTGCAGGTAGTGCGTGGTGAGCACGATGGTCTGCCCGGCCGCGTTCAGCTCCCGCAGCAGCTCCCACAGGTTGCGCCGCGCCTGCGGGTCGATCGCGGCCGTGGGCTCGTCCAGGAAGAGGATCTCCGGCCGGTGCATCAGCGCGCGGCAGACCATGGCCCGCTTGGACTGCCCGCCGGAGACGTGGTCGTCGAGCCGGTGGGCGACCTCCGTGAGCCCGAACCGCTCCAGCAGCTCCATGGCCCGGCGGCGGGACTGCCGGGCGCTCATCCCGAAGAAGCGGCCGCGGAACTCCAGGTTCTCCAGCAGGCTGACCGCCCGGTCCATGGTGTTGGCCTGGGTGACCACGCCGATGTGCCGGCGCACGTCCACCGCCTGCGTCGTCACGTCGAACCCGGCGACCCGCGCGCTGCCGCGCGTCGGCACGATCCGCGTGGTGAGCATCCCCAGCGTCGTCGACTTCCCGGCTCCGTTGGGCCCGAGGAGCCCGAAGAACTCGCCCGGCCGCACCTCCAGGTCCAGCCCGTCGACGGCGTGCACGGGCCGGCCGCCGCTGGTGTACGTCTTGTGGAGCCCTGTCGTGCGGATGGCCGCGTCCGTCATGGCGTCCGTCATGGCGGCGTTCTCCTTCGCGTGGGACGTGGGACTGCGCCGGTCTGCGCCGAGGCTGGGGCCGGGCAGTAGAGACCCGCTCCAGCAGGCCTGGAGCCGACGGTCCCGCGCCCGGCGCGGTCGAGGAGAACGGTGGGGGAGGGCGGTCGAGGAGAACGGTGGGGGAGGGCGGTGGAGCAGGGCGGTCGAGGAGGGTTCGACACGGGATCGAGTCCGGTCCGGGAGCATCCCCCCGCACAGCGGGGTCGGCCCGCGGCTGACGGAGAGGTCTCACCATGCGTGTGTTGTTCACGGTGTCGGACTGGTCGGCGCACTACGCGCCGATGGTCCCCCTGGGCTGGGCGCTGCAGGCGGCCGGTCACGCGGTGCGGGTCCTGTGCACCCCCGCGCAGGCCGAGCCGGTCTCCCGGGCCGGGCTGACCCCGGTGCCCCTGATGGGCGGCCTGGACATGGTCACCCAGACCAGGCTGCTGTACTTCTGGGACGCGCAGGCCGGGCGGCGCCCCTACCCGGGTCTGCCGCTGCACCCGGTCACCGGGGAGGAGCTGGCGTCGCTGGACGACTTCGACTTCCCGGCCTGGGCCCGGGAGAACAAGCGGGAGATCGCCACCGCGGTCAAGGGCAACTACGAGGGGACGCTGGACTTCGCCCGCCGCTGGGGCGCCGACCTCGTCGTCCACGACCCGCTGGCCGTGGAGGGACTGCTGGCCGCGAAGGTCACCGGGGTGCCCGCCGTGCTGCACGCCTGGGGCCCGGTCGGCACCGACGAGGAGGAGCCCGCGCTGCGGCTGCTGCCCGAGGACCCCGCGGGCTTCTTCCCCCGCCACGGCGTGGGCGAACTGGGCCCCGACCTGATCGAGTACGTCGTCGACCCGTGCCCGGAGAGCCTGCGGCTGCCCACCCGCGCCCGCCGGCTCCCGGTGCGCTACACGCCGTACAACGGGCCCGGCGCGATGCCGGCCTGGGTGCTCGAGCCGCCCGCCCGGCCCCGGGTCTGCGTGATCTGGGGCAACTCGCTGACCCGCATGTTCGGCCCGCGGTCGTTCCTCGTGCCGGAGATCGTCGCCGCGCTCGGCGGACTGGACGTCGAGGTCGTCCTGACGGGCACCCCGCAGGACATCGCCGCGCTCGGCGAACTGCCCGCCAATGTGCGGGCGTTCGAGCGTTTTCCGCTGCAGTTCCTGCTGCCGGCCTGCTCGGCGGTGGTGCACCACGGCGGGGCCGGCTGCGCCATGACCTCCGTCGCGGCCGGCGTCCCGCAACTGGCGCTGACCTTCGCGGCCGAGCAGCAGGCCAACGGCACCCGGGTGGCGGCCGCCGGCGCCGGGCTGCACCTGCGCGGCGACCTCGCCGACCGGAACACGGTGCGCGCACTGGTACGGCGGCTGCTGGACGAACCGTCCTTCGCGAAGAGCGCCCGGCACCTGCGCGAGGAGAACCGGGCCCGGCCCACGCAGGCCGCGCTCGTCGGCGAACTGGAGCGCCTCGCCGCCGACCGCACGGCCGGCCGCACGGACGGCCGTGCCGCCGCCTGAACCCCGGCTGCGGCTCCTGCCCGACGGTCACGCCGGTGTCCGCCGATCACGTTGGCGCTCACCGGTCACGTCGGCGTCCATCGGTCACGTCGGCGTCCACCGGTCACGCCGACGCCCGAAGAAGGCCGACGCCCCGAAGAAGGCCGGCGCCCCGAAGAAGGCCGGCGCCCCGAAGAAGGCCGACGCCCCGAAGAATCGCCCGAAGAAAGCGGTGCCCCATGCGCGTGCTGTTCACGGTCTCCGACTGGCCGACCCACTACTTCCCGATGGTCCCGCTCGGCTGGGCGCTCCAGGCCGCCGGGCACGAGGTCCGGGTGGCCTGCGCCCCGTCGCAGGCGCGCACCCTGGAGCGGGCGGGACTCACCCCCGTACCGGTCCTGGGCGACCTCGACATGGTTTTCCTGACCCGGTTCAAGAACCTCACCGACATCAAGGCGGGCACCTGGCGGTACCCGGGGCTGCCCGGGCTGCACCCCGACACCGGCGAGGAAATGGCGTCGCTCGACGGCTTCGACTTCGCCGCGTACGCGCGGGAGTGCAAGCGCAGGATCGCGGACGAGACCGGCAAGGGGCTCGCGGGCGTGCTGGAGTTCGCCCGCGCCTGGCGACCCGACCTGGTCGTCCACGACCGGCTCAGCATGGAGGGCGTCTTCGCCGCCCGCGCGCTGGGCGTGCCCCACGTCGCCCACCTGTGGGGACCGGTCGGCACCGAGGAGGACGACCCCGAACTGCACCCGCTGCCCGTCGACTACACCCGCGCCTTCCCCCGGCACGGCCTGCCGGAGATGGGCCCCGACCTCGTCGAGTACGTCATCGACCCCTGCCCGGCCGACCTCGCCCCGCCGACCCGCGCCACCCGGCTGCCCGTGCGGTACGTCCCCTACAACGGCCCCGGCGCGATGGCCCCGTGGGCGCTTCGGCCGCCGGCCCGGCCGCGGGTGTGCGTGCTGTGGAGCAACTCGGTGAGCCGGTCCTACGGCACCGCCTCCTACCTGGTGCCCCGGGTGGTCGGCGCCCTGGCCGGCCAGGACCTCGACATCGTCCTGCCGGTGCACCCCGACGACGTGGCCGCGCTGGGCGAACTGCCGGGCAACGTGCGGGTGGTGGAGCAGTTCCCGCTCCACCTGCTGCTGCCCACGTGTGACGCGATCGTGCACCACGGGGGCGCCGGGTGCGTGATGACGGCGGCCGCGGCCGGCGTGCCCCAGCTCGCCCTCACCTTCGGGCCGGAGCAGGACGCCGACGGGGCGCGCCTGGCCGCCACCGGCGCGGGGCGGCACGTCACGGGCGACCGTGCCGCGCCGGACGTGATCCGCTCGGCCGTCGCCGCGCTGCTGTCCGACCCGTCCCACCGCGCGGCGGCCGCCCGGCTGCGCGCGCAGAACGCCTCCCGCCCGGCCCCGGACCGACTGGTGCCGGTCCTGGAACACCTGGCGTCCACGGGCCGGCTCCCGGCCCCGGCCGCACCGCCCGCGTCGTCGGCCCCGGCCGCACCGCCTGCGTCGTCGGCCCCGGCCGCATCGCCTGCGTCGTCGGCCCCGGCCGCATCGCCTGCGTCGTCGGCCCCGGCCGCACCGCCCGCGCCTCCGGCCTCGGCCGCATCGCCTGCGTCGTCGACCCCGGCCGCACCGCCCGCGCCGTCCGCGGCGCACACCGATCCGCCGTCCGCCGCCGCCTGACGGCCGCGCGAGAGGAGGACGCGACACGATGAGCGGCCCTGCCCGTCCGCACTCGGCCGCTCGTCCGCACTCGGCCGCCCATTCGTCCTCGGCCACCCACTCGCCCCCACCCGGAGGCGCCCGCCCCCACCCCGGAGGCGCCCGCCCCGGCCGCGCCGCCGCGCCCCGTGACCGTCTACGGCCGCGCCGAACTGCTCGGCAGCCGCACCGTCCTGGCCGCGAGCGCGAGCGGCCGGCCGGGGCGGTCCTGCGGGGCGCCGACGCGGTGGGCCCCGGCCTGCCGCGCGGCAGCCTGCCGGGCCGGGTGGCGGCGCAGCTCAGCGCCGCGGCCGACCGCGGTACCCACGGAGGAGCCGCAGCCGGCCCCGCTGTGCGCCCACCGGGACGTCGTCAACGTACGCGACGTCGCCGAGGCGGTCCTGGTCGCCGCCGAACGGCCCGTGGCGGGGCGGGTGTTCACTTTCGGCTGTTTCACCCTCGGCTGTTTCACCCTCGGCCGCGGCCGGGCCGTCGGCGTGCGCGCCGGACGGTCGACGGCCTGATCGCCGCCGCCGGCGGCGTCACCGCACCATGGACCGTCGAGGAGGACGGCCAGGAGGCCCGCACCGCGGGCATGGAGCGGCAGCACGTCGCCTGCGCCGCCGACCCCGGCCGCACCGCCCGCGCCGCCGTCCGCGCCACCACCCGCGCCACCCTCAGCCGGGCGCCCGCCGCCCCCTGGAGGAGTCGCTGCAGGCCCTGCCACCCCCTGAGAAGTCCGTGCGGGCACTGCGGGCGCCATGGGCGTTGCGGGCGCCGTGAGCGCCATGGGCACAGCCCCAGGCCGGCCACGGCCCGACTTCAAGGGCTTCTTGAGCCCGGTGCACCACCGTGACTCGGGGCGGGCGCCCGGCACCGCGCCGGACGTCCCGCGAGTCAACCCCCGAGGAAGAAGGACCCGGAGCCCGTGGCCCGGATGTCCGAGGCAGGGCCGCTCGGCCCACAGGCGCGCGGGAGGCGATGAGGTGAGCGGCAGTAAAGCGTTGCTGCTGGAACACGTACGCAAGTACCACCGGGAGACGGCGGGCACCCAGGAGTTCGTGCCGGGGGTCACCCCGCTGCTGCCCGCCGGGGCGGTGCTGGACGAGGACGACCGCACCGCGCTGGTGGAGACGGCGCTCGACCTGAGGATCACCTCCGGGGTCACGACCCGCAGGTTCGAAAGCGCTCTGGCCCGCAGGCTGGGCCTGCGCAAGGCGCACATGACCAACTCGGGCTCCTCGGCGAACCTGCTGGCCCTCACCGCGTTGACGTCGCCGCACCTTCAGGACCGCCGGCTGGTGCCCGGCGACGAGGTGATCACGGTCGCCGCGGGCTTCCCCACCACGGTCAACCCGATCGTGCAGAACGGCCTGGTGCCCGTCTTCGTCGACATCGACCTGGGGACGTACAACACGACCTTGGACCGCGTCGAGGCGGCGATCGGCCCCCGCACCCGGGCCATCATGATCGCCCACACGCTGGGCAACCCCTTCCCGGTCGCGGAGGTCGCCCGACTGGCCGCCGAGCACGAGCTGTTCCTCGTCGAGGACAACTGCGACGCCGTCGGCTCCCTGCACCAGGGACGGCTCACCGGCACCTTCGGCGACCTGAGCACGGTGAGCTTCTACCCGGCGCACCACCTCACCACCGGCGAGGGCGGCTGCGTGCTGACCGGCAACCTCGCGCTCGCGCGCATCGTGGAGTCACTGCGCGACTGGGGCCGCGACTGCTGGTGCGAGCCCGGCGAGGACGACAAGTGCCTCAAGCGCTTTCAGCACCAGATGGGCACCCTGCCGTACGGCTACGACCACAAGTACATTTTCTCGCACGTCGGTTACAACCTGAAGGCCACCGATCTCCAGGGCGCCCTCGGCCTGACCCAGCTCGCCAAGCTCGACGATTTCGGCCGCGCCCGCCGCCGCAACTGGCAGCACCTGCGTGCCGGTCTGGAGGGCACGCCCGGGCTGCTGCTGCCGGAGGCGACGCCGGGCAGCGACCCGAGCTGGTTCGGCTTCGTGATCACCGTACGGCCCGACGCGCCCTTCACCCGCAAGGACCTGACCGACTTCCTGGAGTCCCGGCGCATCGGCACCCGGCGGCTGTTCGCCGGCAACCTCACCCGTCACCCCGCCTACCTGGACCGTCCGCACCGGGTGGCCGGCGACCTCACCAACAGCGACATCGTTACCGAGCACACCCTCTGGATCGGCGTCCACCCGCTGCTCACCCCCGAGATGGTCGACTACATGATCGACTCCGTCCGGGAGTTCTGCGGCGCGGGCCGGCTGAGGCAGGCGTCATGAAGTGGGACGAGCTGTACCTGGCCGGGCTGGGCACCTGGCTGCCCGAGGCGGTGCCCGTGGAGCGCGCGATCGAGCAGGGCCGCTACGACGCCGGGCGCGCCAAGGCCCGCGACTACGTCTCCGTGTGCGTGGCCGAGGACGTCGCCCCGCCGGACATGGCGGTGCGCGCCGGCCGTACCGCCGTCGAGAGGTCCGGCCTGGCCCCGCACGACTTCTCGCTGCTCCTGCACGGCAGCCTGTGGTACCAGGGCCTCGACATCTGGCCGACCGCCTCCTACGTGGCGGCCGGCACCGTGGGCCGCCACGTCCCCGCCTTCGACGTGCAGCAGCGGTGCAACGGCGCCCTCGGCGCGATCGAGCTGGCCGGCGCCCACCTGCGGGCCGGCGTCGGCAAGGGGCACGCGGCCCTGATCACCACCGGCGACCGCTTCGCCCCGCCGGCCGTCGACCGCTGGAACATGCACGACTACAACGTCTACGGCGACGGCGGCACCGCCATGGTGCTGTCCACCACCGGCGGGTTCGCCCGTGTGCTGTCGACCGCCACGGTCGTCGACAACTCCCTGGAGGGATCGGCCCGCGGCGACCAGCCGCTGCGCCCGGCCCCCGACCCGGCCACCCCCATCGACCTGGTGGCGCGCGCGGCGCAGTACGCGGCGGCCGGCGACCCCCGGCAGATCGAGCTGCGCACCGGACGCCTCATCAACCAGGCGCGCAACCAGGCCCTGGCGGACTCCCGGACCCGGCTCAAGGACCTCGCCCGCGTCGTCATCGGCGCCACCGGGCGCTTCGAGGGCGGCTGGCACTTCCACCACCTGCTGCAGGTTCCCGAGTCCCTGACCACGTGGGAGTACGGGCGCACCACCGGGCACATCGGCGCGGGCGACTGGAACGCGGGCCTGGAGTGGCTGCTGCGCACCCGGGCCGTCGCGCCCGGCGACCGGGTCCTGCTGTTCGGCGGCGGCGCCGGATACAGCTGCACCGCCGCCGTGGTGGAGATCACCGAACTGCCGCGGTGGGACGGCGAGACGGCGCCCGGCTCCCCGATCACCGAGCCACCGGCCCCGACCACCGAGCCACCGGGAGGCATGTGACATGGCGGAACTGCTGCACGACCTGCTGGCGGAGGCGGCCGCCGCGCGGCCCGCCGCGACCGCGGTCCGGGACGCCGACGGGGCCTGGACCTACACGGAGCTGGACCGGGCCGCGGACGCCTGCGCGGCCTGGCTGGCCGACCGGGGCGTCCGGCCCGGCGACCGGGTCCTGGCCCGGCTCGGCAACGCGCGGCCGTTCGTGGCGCTGCTGTTCGGGGCGCTGCGCGCGGGGGCCGTGTTCGTGCCGGTCGGCACCGCCATGAAGCGTTTCCAACTGGCCCGGGTGGTGGCGGACGCCGAGCCGTCGCTCGCCGTGGCGCAGGGCGCGGACACCGGGCTGCTGAAGGAGCTGATGCGGGAGCTGCCGAAGGAACTGCCGAAGGAGCTGCCGAAGGAACCCGGCACGGCGCCCGTGTACGACGTCGCGGAGCTGCCGGAGGCGGGCGCGGCCCCCCGGACGCGGGCCCGGGTGCGCCCGGACGACCTCGCCCTGCTCATGTACACCTCGGGCAGCACGTCGATGCCGAAGGCGGTCATGACCCCGCACCGCGCCGCGGTGTTCGTCACCGGGGCCATCGCGGAACGGCTGCGCTACCGCGCCGAGGACGTCGTGCTGAACGCGATCCCGTTCTCCTTCGACTACGGCCTCTACCAGGTCTTCCTCACCGTCGCCGCGGGCGCCGAGCTGGTGGTCTCCCGCACCGACTCCCACGTCGGGCTGATGACGTTGCTGCACCGGCACGCCGTCACCGTCTTCCCGGTGGTGCCCTCGCTGGCCGAACTGGTGCTCCGGCTCGCCGCCCGCGACGGCCGGCCGGCGCCCCCGGTGCGGCTGTTCACCAGTACCGGCGCGGCTTTCAACCGCCCCGTCATCGACGGGCTGCGCGCCGCCTTCCCCGGGGCGCGCATCGCCCCGATGTACGGCACCACCGAGTGCAAGCGGATCACGGTCCTGGAACCCGACGGGGACCTGGACCACCCGCACTCCGTCGGGCGGGCGCTGACGGGCACCCAGGTGCTCGTCCTGGACGACGCCGGACACCCACTGCCGCCCGGGGAGACCGGCGAGATCGCGGTGCGCGGACCGCACGTCATGGCCGGCTACTGGCGGGCCCCCGACCTCACCCGGGAGCGCTTCCGCACCGACCCGCGCACCGGCACCGTCACCCTCCACACCGGGGACTACGGCCGGCTCGACGCCGACGGCCACCTGTACGTCGAGGGGCGCCGCGACGACCTGTTCAAGCGGCGCGGGGTGCGGATGTCCGCGCTGGAGATCGAGGCCGCGGCGCTGGACGTGCCCGGGGTGCGGTCCGCGGCGCTGCTGCCGCCGGCCGACGGGGCCGACATGGTCCTGTACGTCGCCGCCGACCGGCCCGCCGCCGAGGTGCTGGCGCTGCTGGCCGAGCGGCTGGAGCCGGCCAAGGTCCCGCCCGTGTGCCATGTCCGCGCCGAGCTCCCGCTCACCCCGAACGGCAAGACCGACAAGAAGGCCCTCGCCGCCACGCCGCCCGCACCGGTCACACCGCCCGCGCCGTCCGCGTCGTCCGTGCCGTCCGCGTCGTCCGTGCCGTCCGCGTCGTCCGTGCCGCCTGCACCGTCCGCGTCACCCGCACCGGCCGACCGGTCCGCCGCCTGAACCGCCTCCCGAACTCCCTTACTCCCCGCACCTCTTCGGAAAGGAAGCCGACGCCATGACCGTCCCCTGGGACGCGGCCTTCGAGAGGATCCTGCGCGACGCGCTGCCGCTGCTGCCCGAGGACCGCGCGCTGAGCAGCGACACCTGCCTGAGCGACCACGGTCTGGACTCGATGGCCACCATCGACACGCTGCTGCGGCTGGAGCAGCAGTACGAGGTGTCGTTCCCCGACGAGTACCTCACCTCCGACACCTTCCGCACCCCGGGCAGCCTCTGGGCCGCCGTGGCCGGCCTGCGCACGGCCTGACCACGGCCTGACCACGCGCCCGCCTCCACCCACCCCCCTGCCTCCCCCGGCACCTCCCTCCCGGCCTCCTCGCACCTTCTCCCCGCCCCCCATACCTCCCGCTCCCACACCTCCCGCCCCTCGTATCTCCCATCCCCGTACCTCCCACCCGAAAGGCATCACCATGGGAAAGCTCGACGGCAGGGTCGCCCTGATCACCGGCGGCGCCCGGGGCCAGGGCGCCGCCGCGGCCCGCGCCTTCGTCGCCGAGGGCGCCCGAGTCGTCCTCGGCGACATCCTCGACGACACCGGCAAACGGCTCGCGGACGAGCTGGGCGACGCGGCGACGTACGTGCACCTGGACGTCCGGCGGCCCGAGGACTGGACCGCCGCGGTCGCCGCGGCCAGGACGACGTACGGCAAGCTCGACGCGCTCGTCAACAACGCCGGCGTGGTGGACGTCGGCAGCGTCGAGGAGATGACGCCGGAGGCGTTCATGGAGGTCGTCGAGGTCAACCAGCTCGGCGTCTTCCTCGGGATGCGGGCCGTCGTACCGGCGCTGCGCGAGGCCGGCGGCGGCAGCATCGTCAACATCTCCTCCGTCGACGGGCTGATGGGCCTGAAGTACCTGTCCGCGTACTGCGCCTCGAAGTTCGCGGTCGTCGGCATGACCAAGGTCGCCGCCATGGAGCTCGGCCCGGACGGGATCCGCGTCAACGCGGTGTGCCCGGGCGTCATCCGCACCGAGATGACCAAGGACCTGCACGAGATGCAGGTCAAGTGGCTGCACCGGACGCTGCCGCTGCGCCGGTTCGGTCGGGCCGACGAGACCGCGTCCGTCGTGCTGTTCCTCACCTGCGACGACTCCTCCTACGTCACCGGCACCGAGGTGGTCGTCGACGGCGGCTGGATCGCCGGCCACCTGACCCCGTGACGAGGCCGGCGCCCCGCCCTCCGGGGCCGCCGAGCCCCGCCCGCCGACCTTCCGACTGACGAGGAGACCGACGTGCGCGTGCTGTTCACCGTGTCGGACTGGCCGGGGCACTACTACCCCCTGGTCCCGCTCGGCCGGGCGTTCCGGGACGCCGGGCACGAGGTGCGCGTGGTGTGCGCGCCGAGCGAGTCCGACACGCTGCGCCGAACCGGCCTGACCCCCGAACCGATCGTCCGCCCCGGCCTGGACATGGCCACGCAGGGACGGCTGAACGCCTACTGGCAGGCCCGCAAGGGCGCCTGGCCGCACGCGCGGCCGCCGCTGCACCCCGTCACCGGCGAGGAACTGGGGCACCTCGACGACTTCGACTTCGCGGCGTTCCGCGCGGCCGAGCGGCCGCGGATCCTCCGGGCCACCCGCGACGGTTTCGACGCGGTCGTCGCCTTCGCCCGCGCCTGGCGCCCCGACCTGGTCGTGCACGACCGGATGAGCATCGAGGGCCTGCTCGCCGCCCGGGTGCTGGGCGTGCCCGCCGTCCTGCACCTGTGGGGCCCGCACGGCACCGCCGAACCGGAGCCGGAGCTGCGGGTCCTCCCCGGCGACCCCACCGGGTCCTTCCCCCGCCACGGCGTGGGGGAGATGAGCGCCGACCTCGTCGAGTACGTCGTCGACCCCTGCCCGCCCAGCCTCGAACCGCCCACGCACGCACACCGGCTGCGCCTGCGCTACACCCCGTACAACGGCCCCGGCACCGCGCCCGACCTGCGGCCGCCGTCCCCCGGCCGGCCCCGGATCTGCCTGGTCTGGGGCCGGTCCCTGGCCGGCGTGTACGGCCGCGCCGCCCGGCTGGTGCCCGAACTGGCCTTTGCCTGCGCCGAGTCCGGCGCCGAGGTGCTCGTCCTGGCCGACCCGGACGACACCGCCCCGCTCGGCACCCCGCCGCCGGGCGTGCGGCTGCTGCCCGGCGCCCCGCTCGCCGACGTCCTGCCCGGCTGCGCCGCCGTCGTGCACCACGGCGGCGCCGGCTGCACCATGACCGCGGTCGCCGCGGGCGTGCCCCAACTGGGCGTCCCGTTCTCCGCCGAGCAGGAGCTGAACATGCGGCGCGTCGCCGCCGCCGGGGCCGGACTGGCCGTCCCCGCGGGCGACCCCGGCCGCGCGACGGCCGTGCGGGACGCGCTGGACCGGCTGCTGAACGACCCCCGCCACCGCGCCGGGGCGGCCCGGCTGCGCGACGAACTGTCCCGCCTTCCGACCCCGGCCGCCCTGGTCCCCGCCCTCGAGGACCTCGCCGCACACCACCGGACCGACCGAACCGACCGGTCCCACCGGACCCACCAAACTCACCGCGCCGCCCGCACCGCCGCCCCCGTCGATCCCCGTACGGCCGTACCTGCCGCCCCCCGCGCGACCGCACCCGCCGCCACCCGCGCGGCCGCACCCGCACCCGCCGAACCGACACCCACCAGCGAGGACCCCGCCATGCAGACCCAGCCGCCCGGCACGCCGCAGGCCCCCCAGGACGTCCAGGCCACCCGGACCATCCAGGCCACCCGGACCACCCAGGACACCCGGACCGCCCAGGACACCCGGACCACCCAGGACGACCAGGCCACCCGGTCTCCCCGGTCTCCCCGGTCCCCCCAGGACGACCAGCTAGCCGCCGAGACCCGGATCAGGGAGATCGCCCTGAGCGTGGCCGCGGCCGCCGCGCTCCAGACCGCCGTCCGTCTCGGTGTCGCCGACGCCCTGGGGGACGAGGACGCCGACGCCCGCGACCTGGGCCGCGCCGTCAACGCCGCCCCCGACACCCTGGCGCGGCTGCTGCGCGCGCTCGCCGCGCACGGGGTGTTCGAGGAGACCGCCCCCGGCCGCTTCCGCCACACCCGTGCGTCCCGCCTGCTGCGCGCCGACGCGCCCGGCGGCGGCATGGCCGACATGGTGCTGTGGGCGGGCGCCGCCTGGACCTGGGACGCCTGGCCGCGGCTGGAGCAGGCCGTGCGCACCGGCAAGGCCGTCCTGCCGGAGCTGTACGGCAAGGACTTCTTCGGCTACCTGCGCGAGGACGCCCCCGAGGACGCCGAGGTCTTCAACCGCGCCATGACCCAGGCGAGCGCGCTCACCTCCCGCGCCGTCGCCGAGACGCTGAACCTCGACGGCGCCCGCACCGTCGCGGACATCGGCGGCGGGCACGGCCACCTGCTGCGGACCGTCCTGGAGCGGCACCCGCACGTCACCGGCGAGCTGTTCGACCTGCCGACGGTCGTGGCGGGCGCCGATCCGGCCCTGCGCGAGGGCGGCGAGCTGGCCGGGCGGGCCCGGGTCACCGCGGGCGACTGCCTGGACGCCGTACCGGTCCGCGCCGACGTGTACGTCGTCAAGCAGATCCTCAAGTGGGACGACGAGCGCTCGGTGCGGGTGCTGCGGAACATCGCCGCGCACGCCGCGCCGGGGGCCCGCATCGTCGTCGTGCAGAACCTCGTCGACCTCAGCCCGGAGCCCCGCGTCACCACCGCGATGGACCTGTTCCTCCTCCTCAACGTCGGCGGCCGGGAGCACCACCGGGGCGACTTCGAGGACCTGTTCCGGCGCGCCGGCCTGGAGTTCACCGGCGTCACCCGGGCGCGCAGCGCCCTGTACCTGATCGAGGCCCGGGTCCCCGGCACCCCGTCCTGACGCCCCCGAACGTTCCCGACCCCGCTCCCGGAGACTGCCATGCCCACACCACCCCTGCTGACCGCCCCGCCGGTGCGGACGCCGCACGGCGCCCCGCCCCGCACGGCCGCCCACCGCCCGGGCGGCGCCCTGCGCCCACGGCACGCGACCGGACTGCCCGAGCGGCTCGCCCGGTCCGCGGCCGCCGGCCAGGGGCACCACCTGAGCACCGAGGAGCTGCCCGAGTGGCTCGCCCGCCGCCGGGCCGCGGGCCGCTTCCGGGTCTCCCGCGTGCCGTTCGCGGAGCTGGACGGCTGGTCCTTCGCGGCGGGGACGGGCAACCTCGTCCACCGCAGCGGGCGGTTCTTCTCCGTCGAGGGACTGCACGTCACCTCGGAGGACGGGCCGGTGCCCGAGTGGCACCAGCCGGTCATCCGCCAGAGCGAGGTGGGCATCCTCGGCATCCTGGTCAAGGAGTTCGACGGGGTGCTGCACTGCCTGATGCAGGCCAAGATGGAGCCCGGCAACCCCAACCTGCTCCAGCTCTCCCCCACGGTGCAGGCGACCCGCAGCAACTACACCAAGGTGCACCGGGGCGCCGATGTCAGGTACATCGAGTACTTCACCAGCGCGCTCACCGACGGCCGCGCCCGCGTCCTGACCGACAGCCTCCAGTCCGAGCACGGCGCGTGGTTCCTGGGCAAGAGCAACCGGAACATGGTCGTCGAGGCGCTGGACGACGTCCCCCTGCACGACGACTTCTGCTGGCTGACGCTCGGACAGCTCGGCGCGCTGCTGCACCACGACAACCTGGTCAACATGGACTCCCGCACGGTCCTGTCGTGCCTGTCGGCCGCCCTGACCGACCCGACCGACCCGACCGACCCGGCCAATCCGGCTGTCCCGGCCGAGCGGGACCGGGCGCTGCACACCGACCAGGAACTGCTCTCCTGGTTCACCCACGAGCGCGCCCGGCGCGCCCTCACCGTACGGCCCGTGCCCCTGAAGGACCTGCCCGGCTGGGAGTGGGACGCCCTGGCGGGCCGGCACCGCGAGGGACGGTACTTCGACGTCGTGGGCGTCGCCGTGGAGGCCGGCAACCGGGAGATCACGAGCTGGCGCCAGCCGCTGTTCGAGCCGCGGGGCCGGGGCGTCACCGCGTTCCTGACCAAGCGGGTGGACGGCGTGCCCCACGTCCTGGTGCACGCCCGGGCCGAGGCCGGTTTCCTCGACACGGTGCAGCTCGCGCCCACCGTGCAGTACACGCCCGGCAACTACGCCTGGCTGCCGCCCGACCGGCGCCCGCCGTTCCTGGACCAGGTCCTCGACGGCACCGCGGGAACGCTGCGCTACGACGCCGTCCACGCCGAGGAGGGCGGCCGGTTCCTCAACGCCGAGAGCCACTACCGGATCATCGAGACCGACGCGGACTTCGCCGCCGAGGAGCCGCCGGGCCACCGCTGGTTCAGCCGGGCCCAGCTCGCCTCCTACGTACGCCAGGCCAACTGCGTCAACGTCCAGGCCCGCACCCTGCTCGCCATCCTCGACCTGGCCCTGCCGGCCCGCGTCTGAACCCCGCCGCGCCGCCGGAACCACCGGAACCCGCACACCGACCGGCCGCCGGACCGCCCTCCACGTCCTCGTGGGGTGATCCGGCGGCCGTGTGCGCCGCGTGGGACAACGGGGTCCCGCTGCCCGGGACCCGACTCCACCTGCCCCGGGGCGGGCCACCTCCACCGGCCCGGAGCGCTCCACGTGGCCACCCCGCCGCGCCGCCGGCGAGGTCCGGGACGCACTCCTTCGCCGGCGCCGAGGATCTCCTCCGCCCGCGCGTACGTCCGGTGCGGCGTCCGCGGCAGCGTCTTCTCCGGCGGGTGGATGTCACGTCCACTCCCGGGCGTCGCGGACCAGGTGCTCGTGGAGCCGGGCCAGCCGGGGTTCGAGGAGTGTGCCGGAACGCGTGGCCAGATAGAGGGTGTTGATGGGCGGGATCTCCGGCTCCAGCAGGGGGACCAGCGTTCCCGAGGCCAGTTCCGCGGCGCACAGGTATGTCGGCAGGACCGAGATGCCCGCCGACGACGTGACGGCCGCGATCACGGCGCGCAGGTCGGGGACGACCACGGCCGGCGGGCTCGGCGGCGGGGCGTCGAAGACCGCGCGCCAGTAGCGGCGGATGATCGGCAAGGTCTCCGCGTACGCGATCATCGGGAGTTTCGCCAGGACCCTTGGGTCGTCGGCCTGCAGGGCGTCCGCCGGGATCCCGGCGGCGACCTGGGGAGAGGCGAGCAGCGCGAACTCCTCGTCCGTCAGGGGCGTGAAGTCCACGCCGGGGCCCTGGGGCCGGACGGTGGAGACCACGAGGTCCAGATGCCCGCTCCTGAGGTCCTCCAGGAGGCCCGTCGCCTCGCCGAGGCTGATGCGGATGTCGAGGCCGCCGATGACGAACTCGCTGATGGACGGCACGATCCTGGCCGTCACCAGCTCCGCCGGCCCGCCCAGGCGGATGGGGCGGTGCTCCGTCGTGTCGTCGAAGTGGCGGGACACCGCGGCGTTGATCGCGGCCATGGAAGCCTCGATCTCGTGCGCCAGCGCCTTTCCCTCGGCCGTCGGTGTCGCGCCCTGCGGTGTGCGGTGGAACAGCGGTTTGCCGAGTTCGCTCTCCAGCCCGCGGATCTGCTGAGTGACCGCCGGCTGCGTGAGCCCGAGTTGCCGGGCGGCTTTGGTGAACGAGCCCGTGTGGCAGACGGCGATGAAGGTCTGTAGCCAACCCAGCTGCATAGTAGTACCGGCCCCCCAACCGGCAAGGCCGGGGGCGTTTCCCTCCAAGTAAACCCCGACCCACCACTCACCATACCTTCGCGCTTCGCCGAAACGTTCGAGCCGGTTTCAACACACGGCAAAATGTGACGCCACATCGGCGGGGCGGTGTCCGAACCCGCCCCGCCGATGTGCCGGCTCGGTCTTTCGCGCAGGTCAGGCCGCGTACTGGAGGATCGTCAGCTCGGCGACCCGGGCGGCGGACGCCGGATTCTGGCCCGTCACGAGACGGGTGTCGGCCACCGCGTGCTCGGTGAAGTTCGCGGCCTTGGTGAACTTCGCGCCCCGCTCGATCAGCGCCGTCTCCAGCGCGAAGGGCACCACGTCGGTCAGCCCGACAGCGGCCTCCTCCTCATTGGTGAAGGACGAGACCTGCTTGCCGGCGACCAGGTGGGAGCCGTCCGCCAGGGTGAGGTTCACCAGGGCGGCCGGGCCGTGGCAGACGGCGGCGACGACCCCGCCGCGCTCGTGGACGGCTGCCGCCAGCCGGGTCAGCGCGGTCGCGCCGGGGAAGTCCCACATGGTGCCGTGGCCCCCCGCGAAGTAGACGGCGTCGTAGTCGGCGGCGTCGAGGTCGTCGGCCGTGGGGGTGTCGGCGAGTGCGGCCTCGTGGTCGGTCAGGAAGCGGGCCGTGACGGTGTCGTCGGGCTTGATCCCGTCGCGCGGGGGCCGTCCTCCCGCGACCGACACGAACGCGAGGTCCCAGCCGGCCGCGCGGAACACCTCGGCGGGGTGGGCGACTTCGGGGACGTAGAAGCCGGTGGCGCGGCCGGTCTCGCCGAGCCGGCCGTGCGAGGTGAGGGCGAAGAGAACGTTCGGCATGGCAATCCTCCGGAGTGTGGTGTGGGGCGTGGTGCGCGGAAACGGGCCGGGGCGCCGATCAGGCGGTCAGCTCCGCCAGTTCGGGCAGGTACACCCGCCGCTGTTTGCGTGCGATGGCACGCTCGACGTGCTCGGGCGTGTGGTAGCCCCACCACGCCCACAGGCTCGTGGCGCCCGTGTCGCGTACCGCGAGCGCGTTGGTGAGGTGGTCGTCGATGAACGTCACGGCCTGCGGCGGGAGTCCGTCGGCCGCGGCCAGCCGCCGCACGGCCGTGCGCTTGTCCGAGCACTCGCCGACGACCTGGGCCACGGTGACGTCCAGACCGTGGTGGGCCAGTATCTCCCACACGCTCTGCTCGTCCTTGGCCGTGACGATCGACGTGCCCCGGCCGCGGTGGCGGCGCAGCAGCCCGGCGATCCCCGGGTACAGGGTGTGCAGGCCCAGCCACTCCGTACGCCGTCGCTCCCGCAGCGCGGCCCGTACCGCGGTCGCGCCCCGCACCAGGGCGTCGCGCCGGGGTCCCGGGATGCGGGCCGCGAGGGCCGCGAAGTCGTCGGCGCCCCGGATCGAGGCGGCGGCGGGGTCGCGCGCCACCATGAAGTCGTCCAGCAGCCGGGCATGGGTGCGGACCGTGCGGAAGCGGGACACGAACCCGGCGGGCAGGGCCGCCGCGAGTTCGGCGACCGGCTTGGCCGCGATCGTGTCCGGGTCGTGGTCGGCGTAGTGGGTGACGACGGCGCACTCGGTGAAGGCGTCGGCGATGACGCCGTCGAAGTCGAGTATCAGCAAGGTGCCTCCTCGGGGATGCGCGGGGCGGGCGCCGTACGGGGGACTGGGCCCCCGGCCCGCGCGGGTCGCGGCGGCCGCGCTCAGGCCGTCGCCACCTGCTTCTTGGCGACCGTTTCGAAGACCTGCCGCATGAACCGGCCGACGTAGGCGTAGTACGAGCAGGTGATGATGTGGCCGTCGACGATCACGTCGGAGTCGACGACGTCGGCGCCGGCGTTGATCACGTCGTCGCGCAGACCTATGTAGGCGCAGGCACGGCGGCCTTTGAGCACGCCGGCGGAAACCATGATCCACGGGCCGTGGCAGAGCCCGGCGACGACCTTCTCGGCCGCGTCCATGGCGCGGACGAAGTCCAGGACACGGGCGTCCTGGCGCACCCGGTCGGGCGCCTCGTGGCCGCCGGTGAGGATCACCGCGTCGTACGCCGCGGCGTCCAGCTGCTCGAAGGCGATCAGCGGCTTGGCGGTCTTGTCCATGGGAAGCGGGACGCCGTACTTGCCGACGACGTCGGCGCCGTTGCGGGTGGCCACGTCCACGTGCCAGCCCTCTTCAAGAAGCCGGTAGTAGGTGTAGACCACGTCGTGGTCCTGGAAGCCGGGGCCGGTGATGATGACGGCACTGGGCATGAGTGTGCTCCTTTTCTGGCCTTGTGGTTCTGGCCTTGTGGCCGGGTCGGCGGTCAGGCGAGTGCGAGGGAGAGGTAGTACTGGTCCAGCGCGGGACGGCGGGCGTCGCCCAGTGCGGGGGCGAGGATGTCGACCTCGCCGGTGACCACTCCGGTCAGACCGAGCGGGATGTGGAAGAGGTCCTGCTCCTGGCGCCGGTAGAACACGTCCGCGCCGGCCCGGATGGAGAACGCGAACTCCGCGCCCGGGGACCGTTCCCGCAGGCGCGCCTGCGGCAGATACGTCACCTGCCTCGCCGGCAGGTCGGGTGCCTCGGCGTGCTGCTGCTCGTAGGCCGTGCCCTGGCGGTCGTAGGCGTCACGCAGCCGGATCAGGTCGAACTTGTTGCGCGGTGCCTCGACCTCGACCAGCCACAGCGGGCCGGGGCCGACGCTCCGGGACGAGTGGAAGGCACCGCCCCCGATGCGCAGGATCGATCCGGCACCCACCGGGACCTCGCCGGTCAGCGTGTCGGTCACCCCCTGCCCCGCCAGGCAGAGCAGATAGGTCAGCTTGCGGGGGTGCACGTGCATCGACGTGGACTCGCCCTCGTCGATCCTCAGATTCCACACGTCGATGAAGTCGTCGACGTAGATGCGGTATTCGATCCCCCACGGCTTGGGAATGATCTCGTTCAGGTGGCCGTCCCCGTCCAGGCTTTCGTTCCCGATGCGGGAACCCTTGCGGACCACCTCGTTCAGCGCGGCGAAATCCCTAGGCCCCGGATCGATTCTCACCGCCATATCGGTCGGCCTTAGATTCCCCGTCATCTCAGACATGTCGATCCCCCAATCGAGCAGTTGAGTCGTGGACCCGAGGTCCGGTGAGGACGCTAGCCGGGTGGCTTGAACCAACCAAATAGCGGCGACGGCAGTCCCCGATAACCGTCTCGGGGGTCCTCACCGAAGTAATGACCCCCCTTCGATCGCTTATTTGATGCCGCTCCCGGGCCGTTGGCAGGGTTCCTGTGGCGAGACCGACACGAATGGGGGAGCACTGTGAGCACACCTACATCCACCTCCGCACGCGGGACGAGGACCCCGGCAGGGGCATCGGCGGCGCCGGCCCAGATCGGCTCCATCGCGGTCCTCGGCTACGAGGCGTGCTCCGAGCAGGACACCATCACGCCGCTGGAGATCTTCAAGGGCGCCGCGATGGTCACCAGCGGGCAGATCGCGCCGTGGGAGCGGGAGGCCGCCAACCGCGACCTGGACGTGCGTCTGGTCTCCCTGGAGCCGGGAGTCGTCAAGATGCAGATGGGCACCAACGTCGTCGCCGACTCCGTACTGGGCGACGACGACCTGTTCGACATCCTCTACATCCCCGGCGGCGTCGGATCCGGCGCGCTGCTGACCGACGACCGCGTGCACAAGCTCATCCGCCGCCACCACGAGGCCGGCAAGGTGATCGCCGCCAACTGCTCGGGCGTCGGCGTCCTCGCCCGGTCCGGAATCGTCAACGACGAACCCCTGACCTGCGTCGCGGCCGTGGCCCGCGGCCTGCGCGGCGAGGGCTTCAACGTCCCCGTGGCCCGCCGGATGTGGATCGCCAACACCGCCTCGCGCATCTGGACGTTCACCGGCTCCTACGGCGTGAACGGGGGTGCGGTCGCCCTGGTCGCCCACTACTTCGGCCGGGAGGTCGGCACCGTCGTCTCGATGATGTTCGACACCCTCGGCGGCATCGGGGACGCGATCTTCGAGGAGACCGGGCCGGAGTTCTACCAGCACCCCGAACTGGAGGAGTCCTTCCAGGACTTCTTCCAGCCGATGCTCTACCCGCCGCTCGACGAGTCCGCCGAAGCCTGAGCGCCGACGCACCCGGGAGCCTGCCATGCCCACACCGGTCGACCTCAGAGACCTCAGCTGGATCCGCGGTGCCCTGCAGACGGCGGTCGCGCTGGAGCACTCCACCATGCCGCTGTACTGCGCCGCGATGTACTCGCTCGAGGTGCAGAACTACCCGTCGTACAACACCATCCGCAGCGTCCTGATGGAAGAGATGGTCCACATGGCCATCGCCGCCAACATGGTCGCCGCACTCGGCGGAAGCCCCGCGATCAAAGGCCTCGCACCGTCCTATCCCGGCAGCGGCCTGCCGGGCGGGGTCGCCCCCGACCTGAGGCCGCGGCCGGCGAAGCTGTCGCAGGCCACGCTCAAGGCGTTCATGCGGCTGGAAGCGCCGCGATTCGTGCTCAACGCCCGGCAGCGCGGCTCCGCCTACCCCACGATCGGCGCGTTCTACGACGCGATCCGGGACGCGATCAAGCGCAACGCCAGGGCCGTCGAACGGGCCGTACGCCTCGGCGGACCGGCCAACCAGGTCGGGGGAAACCTCGGCTACCTCACGTTCGGCAGGGACGACCCGGACCCGGTCGCCTCCTTCCTCCACGCCCTGGACATCATCACCGAGCAGGGCGAAGGCGGTGGCGAGGGCACCGTGGAGACGGCCGCCGCGGCCTTCCAGAAGGAGGGCTCGCACTACGCCCGGTTCGCCGAGCTGCGCTACGGCCGGCGCTATCGGCCCCTCGACTCCGTGCCCTTCTCCTTGGAGACGGAGCGCGAGTTCTTCACCGGTGAGCCGATCGCCTGGCCGGTGGTCGTCAACACCCTGGCCGTTCCCGCGGACGGCTACGAGGCCGTGCTGGCCCTCGATCCGCGCGGGCCCGAGGTGCGCAAGGAACTCGAATCGTTCGACGAGGCCTACACCCGGATGATGCTCGCGCTGGACACCACCTGGAACGGCCCGGTGGAGACCTGGTGGCCCTCGCTCGGCGCCGCGGTCACCCAGATGGACCAGATGCGGGTGCGTTCCTGCTTCACGATCATGCGCAACGAGATTCCACCGACGGTCGTCGCCCGGCTGGAGGAGCTCTACCCCAGGGAATTCAGGGCCCTGGAGCGCTACACCGATCTGGACCGGCCCGTCTTCTACGGGCCGCGTTTCCTCAACAACGCGGCCTGATCCGCGACGACGCGATTCGGCCGACCACATCGGCCGCCACATCGGCCGCCATCCTTCGAACGGGAATTCCTCATGACGTTTGCCAGGGAAAGGGCGATCGCGCCTTCCCACCGGGTGCCGCCGCGACGGCGTGGCCTGTTCGCGGGAATCGCCGCGGGCAATTTCCTCGTCCTCCTCGACACCTCCATCCTCAATGTCGCGCTCCCCGACGTCCATTCCGATCTGCACGCGAGCGAGGCGGCCCTGCCCTGGGCCCTCGACGCCTACACGATCGTCTTCGCCGGTCTGCTCCTCGCCTCCGGCGCGGTGGCGGACAGGCTCGGCGCCCGCAGGGTCTACCGAGGGTCCGTTCTGGCCTTCGGCGTGCTGTCCCTGGCCTGCGCGGCCGCGCCCGACGCCGGATCCCTCATCGCCGGGCGGGCGCTGCTGGGCGTCGCCGCCGCGGGCATGGTCCCGGCGTCACTGGCCCTGCTCGCCGGGCTGTACCCCGACCCGGCGGCGCGCGCCAAGGCCATCGGCACCTGGGCCGCGGTCACCTCCGTCGGGCTCATCGCGGGCCCCGTTCTCGGCGGCGCGCTCGTCGAACTGGGCGGCTGGCGGCTGGTGTTCCTCGTCAACCCGGTCATCGTGGCCGCCACGTTGCTCGCCTCCCGCGGACTGCCGGACGGACGCCCGGCCTCGGTCCGCGCGGTGGACCGGGCAGGAATCGGGCTGTCGGTCCTGGCCCTGGCCGCGCTCACGTTCGGCCTCATCGACGCCGGAACCGAGGGCTGGGGGCGTGTGCTGCCGCTTTTGTCGCTGGTGCTCGCGGCCGCGGCGTTCACCGCGCTGTTCGCCGTCGAGCGCCGGGCCACGGCGCCGATCCTGCCCTCGGCCCTGATCGGACTGGCGCGGGTACGGGCGGACATCGTGGCCGGCGCCGTGGCCTCGTTCGTCTTCTACGGGGTGCTGTACGCGCTGACGCAGTGGATGGTCGAGGAACGGGGCCTGTCGGCGTTCGAGACCGGCATGGCGTTCCTGCCGATGACGCTGCCGATGTGCTTCATGCCGCTGCTCACCGGCCGTCTCGTCGCCCGGATCGGTGCCCGCCGGGTGATCCTCGTCGGGCTCGCCCTGGACACGGCGGCCGGTGCGGTGCTCGCCTTCGCCTCGGACGACACGCCGCTCGCCCTGATCATCGTCGCCCAGGCCACGCTCTCGTTCGGTTCCACGCTCGCCATTCCGGCGGCGACCGCGGACATGGCCATCGCCGCTCCGAAGGAACTCGCGGCCACCGGCCAGGGCGCGTTCAACGCCGGCCGGCAGGCGGGCAGCGCGCTCGGAGTCGCCGCACTGGCACCGCTGGCCACCTTGTCCTCCTCCGGCATGGTCCTGGCCGCGGGCGGACTGCTCGCCCTGCTGCTGGTGGCCGCGGTACGCCCCACGCCGTCGACGGCCTGACCGGACGGTACGCGTCCCCCGGGCGCGCCCGGCGTCCGCCCCACGGCACGGACACCGACCGACGCCCACCCGGCTCCACCATCCTCTCCTTCCCTTCCTTCTCCTTCTCCTTCTCCTTCTTCGGACGTCTCACTGACAGGAGCAGATCGTGACGATCATCGCGACCGCACGGCAGTTGGTCAGGCCGGGCACCGAAGCCCGCCTCGACGCCCTGATGGCAGGGCTCGAACGCACCATCCGGGCCCATGAACCCGGTTGCCTCCGCTTCGACTACGTCATCTCCGCGGACCGGCCGGGAGAGCGCCTGGTCATCGAGGAGTACGCCGACGAGGCCGCTCTCGAAGCGCACAAGCACACCCCCTACCTGGCGGAGTTCATTCCCCAGCTCCTGGAATGCCTGCTCGAACCGCCGATCCTGGAGACGTTCCGGCCCGCCGGGGAGAAGGCGCCCCTGCCGGAGTCGTGCTTCCACGTCGGCGTCGTCGTGCCGGACCTGGCCGAGGCCGTCGAGCTGTACTCGCAGTGGTTCGGCATCGAGTTCACCGAGCCGGCCACCTTCGAGATCCCGTATCTGGAGCAGGGCGGGCAGGGCGGTCCGGGCCGGATGACGGCCGCCTTCTCGCGTACCGCGTATCCGCAGTACGAACTGATCCAGGCCGACGGGGACGGCATCACCTCCCTCGAACACGCCGGGAAGGTCCTGTACTACGGGGTGTGGGAGAGCGACATGGAGGCGCGGCTGAAGAAGCTGGAGGCCGCGGACATCGGCATCGACGCCTACTTCCGGCCCGGCCCCGGCGAGACGCCGTTCGCCGTGATCACCGGGCCCGATCTCCAGGGCATGCGGATCGAGTACGTGGACACGGCCGACCGGCCCGCCATGGACGAATGGGTGAACACGGGCCGCTACCCCGGGCTCTCCGGCCGCTAGGAACAGCGGATGGCCTTCTACCACGTGGGTTTCGCCGTTCCCGATCTGGTGGCGGCCATGCGCGAGCTGCGGGCCGCCGCCGGCGTGGAATGGGCGGATCCGCGCCCGGGGAGGATCGGCGAGTGGTCCTTCCGTATTGTCTTCAGCCTCCCCGGACCGCCGTTCGTCGAACTGGTCGAGGGCGGCCCGGGCAGCCCCTGGAACGCCTCGGCGGGCCCGCGCTTCCACCACCTGGGGTTCTGGACCGACGACCTCGGCGCGGCGGAACGGCGACTGGAAAGGCGGGGACTTCCGGCCAAGTTCTCCGGGTGTCCCTTCGGTCGGCCCTACGCGTACCACCATCTGAAGAGCATCGGGGCGGACATCGAACTCGTCGACGCGGTCCTCCAGCCGGACTTCCTGGCCACCTGGCAGCCCGGCGGCGAGCCGATGGGCACCCTGGACGAACGAGCACTGGAGGAACAGTGAGTGCCACCCCCACGCCCGTCACGCTGATCACCGGAGGATCGACCGGCATCGGTGCCGAGACCGTACGACGGCTGCTCAAGGCCGGTCACCGGGTGACCGCCACCGGGCGGGACGCGGACAAGCTCGCGGCGTTCGCCCGGACCCTCGGCGACCCGGAGGAACTGCTGCTCCTGCCCGGTGACGCCGCCGACGCGGACGCGGTCGCACACACGGTGCACGCCACGGTGCAGCGCTTCGGACGGATCGACAACGTCATCGCCAACGCCGGTTACTCCACCCACGACTCGGTGGCGGACGGTGATCCGGCGCTGATGCGCTCGATGCTCCTCACCAACGTCCTCGGACCGACGCTGCTGATCCGTGCCTCACTGGCGGAGCTGAAGCGGTCCCGTGGCCGGATCGTGCTGCTCGGCTCGGTCGCCGGCCTCAAGTACGGTCCGGGCAACTTCTACTCGGTCACCAAGTGGGCGGTACACGCCCTCGCGGAGAACACCCGCATGCTGGTCACCGAGTCGGGCGTCAGGGTGAGCCTGATCGCCCCCGGCAAGGTGGACACACCGTTCTGGGACACGCGCGGCGGTACTCCGCCCGGCCCCGCCCTCAGCGCGGAGAACATCGCCGACGGCATCATGTGGGTGCTCGGCCAGCCGGACGGCGTCGATGTGAACACCGTCACGATCCGGCCGACCGGCCAGGTCAACTAGGTGTTCCGTCCATGGAGGTTGATGGTGGAGGTTGATGATGGACGCCACGGCTGAGCGACCTTGAAACGGGTGAGGGCCTGCTGCTCGGTGTGGATCCCTGCTCGGTATGGATCCTCTCGGTGGGGATCGCCGCATCCGCACCGGCGACCAGAAAGGCCCTCATGCCGCCCTCATGCCGCCCTCATGCCGCACCGCAACGCACCGCCGACCGAGACCGGCCGTCCCCGCCGCGCCGCCGTCTCAGGAGCCGGCGGGCCAGAACTGCACGAAGTAGCGCTCCACTCCCCGGATGCTCTCCTCGCTCTCCTCCAAAGCCTTCACCGCGGCCCGGCCCGAGGAACTGACCCGGACGTGCCAGGAGCCACCGGAATCGGCCAGCGTGATCAGATCGTCGGTCCGTCCCAGGCTCATCGACCACACGGCGACCCGGCCGCTGAGCGATTCGAAGTCCGCCTCGGCCTGCTCCTCCCAGCCGGCGGGGTCCTGGGCGGGCGGCGACCCGTCCCACACCTCGACCGTCACCGCGGCGGTGTGGGTGTGCCCGGCACTGGTGATGTCCAGGCGCCCAGGGTGAGTGCCGAGAAACGTTCGGTGGTCGAATCCGTCGGGGAAGAGCAGGTCGAGGTAGGTGTCATCGGACTCCTGCAGCCCGAACGCGTGGTCGTCCACGAACACGTCGAGCTGCTGCCGACGCACAAGTTCTGCCATAGGAGGTCCCCGGGAGCGGCACACGACTGGTCATCAAGGTGACCGTAGCCCGCCGCCTGCGGCACCAGCCGCGAGACGTGTCCCGGCTCCGGTGGAGTCGCCTCGCTGGACGGATGACGCTCCAGACACTCCCAGACATCAAGGAGGCTTCAGCGCCCCGCAGTTATCCGGCCGAGTTCCGGTGCGAGGTCTTCGATCCCGTCGATGATCCCGCCGATTCCGGCCGGGCGATCAGGAAGGTCGCCCACGATCTCGGCATCAGCGAGCAGACGCTCTACGTCTGGTGACGTCAGCTCTCGTCGACACCGGGCAGCTTCCCGGGCCGACCAGCCGACCAGCCGACCAGCCGACCAGCCGCCCGGCCGACCGGCCGCCCGGGCCGACCGGCCGGGACCAGGCTGAGCCCGTGGCCGCCCGACGACGGATCGCCGCACCGAAGTCGATCCCCGCGATCGCCTGGACTCCAGCTCCCCGGCCTGGCCCTGCCGGCCCGCACCTGAACCGTGCCGCCCCGACGAGGCCCGCACGACCGCCGGCCGCCGGACCGTCCCCGCGCCCCACGTTCCCGTGAGGTGCTCCGGCGACCGACACCGCCGCGCGGCTTTCGTCAGGGGGCGCCCCCGGCCGAGCCGGACGAAGCGACGGTGCCCGGGCGGCTGCCGTACCGCTGACCTGGGCGAACTCGTCGCGCAGGCGCCGACGCGCAGGCCCGCCGGCACCACTGCTCACCGTGGTTGCCCGCTACAGGGCTCTCACCGGGTCTTTGGCGGCGGTTCGCCGCCTGTTCTCACCCTTCCGGGGAGGCGGCTCCCCCGAGCAGCGCCGACGCGGTCTGAAGCGGAGTGGCGACACCCACCGGCGCGGTCTCGGGGGGCTCGTGGCAGGTGAAGCCGAGGCGGGTCATGGCCCGGACGACTTCGCCGCTGGTGAAGTCGCGGCGGTCCTGTCGGGTGATGACCTGGCCTACTTGCTTGACCGGGTAGCGGCGGCGGCCGATGGTCACGGACTCACCCGTGACGGGCTCGGGTTTGACGCCCTTCATCGAGGCCAGCACCCCGTCCTTGGTCAGCTCGAACGGGTACCGGGCGATGACACAGCGCATGATGCCTCACAGGGAAACACAGGGAAACACAGGGAAAAGGACTCACAGGGAAGAAGGAGAAGGGGCTGACCGGGCGTGGGTGAGGACGCCCGGGGCCCGGCCATGCTCCCCGACGGCGCCGGGCCGAGCACCGGGCGAGGCGAACGGTCCGACGAGGACGTCCCGCAGACGGATCCGGTCCGTGTAGGTGGGGCTGTCACGGAGAACGGCGAGTCGGGCCAGAGTGATCAGGCCCGTGCTCTGGTCGTCCTCGTCGCACAGGACAAGGTGATCGACACGGGCACCGGCCATGAGGGACAGAGCCACCTCGACCGTCATGTCGTCACGGACCCGAGGTCCGGACGCCTCCCCGCCGTCGACCACGGTCTCGGGGGCGGGGGCCCCTCCATGGTGCTGCGTCCGAGCCGGTGTCATGGGTGCCTCCTGGAAAGGGATGGGCTGGTGATCACAGCGGCTCTAGGCGGCCGAACCGAAGCCGGACCGCCGCTGTGTCCCGCGGCGTGCCGTTTCGCCGACGAGCCGGCCCCGGCCGGTGTGGCCCCGGCGACTCCGACGGCCTCGGGACGATGAGGACGCGCCGCGGGGACGCTCCACGTCCGGCGCGGTGATGACGACCGGGACACCGGAAGGGTCCTGGGCACCTGTGATGCGGCTCAGTTCCGCCTCGCCCGAACTCACCTGGGCGATCCGGGGGGTGATGCCCGCCGAAGCCATCAGTCGGCTGACACCGCGACGCTGATCAGGGGTCACCAGGGTGACGACGCGGCCGGACTCGCCGGCGCGGGCCGTACGGCCGCCACGGTGCAGGTAGTCCTTGTGGTCACTGGGCGGGTCCACATTGACGACCAGGTCGAGGT
Source organism: Streptomyces echinoruber (assembly GCF_014651135.1). Classification (GTDB taxonomy): domain Bacteria; phylum Actinomycetota; class Actinomycetes; order Streptomycetales; family Streptomycetaceae; genus Streptomyces; species Streptomyces echinoruber. The sequence continues at coordinate 50,555 of NZ_BMWH01000005.1, read as the reverse complement.
TGTCGACGTGGATCCCGCGCGCCGCGACGTTGGTCGCCACCAGTACCGTCACATGCCCGCTCTTGAACTGGGCCAGGGTCCGCGTGCGCTGCGGCTGGGACTTGCCGCCGTGCAGGGCCGCGGCGCGAACGCCGTTGCTCAGCAGGTGCTTGGTCAGCCGGTCCACCGCGTGCTTGGTGTCGAGGAACATGATCACGCGGCCGTCTCGCGCCGCGATCTCGGTGGTCGTCCGGTGCTTGTCCGCGTCGTGCACGTGGAGTACGTGGTGCTCCATCGTGGTGACCGCGCCCGCCGACGGGTCGACGGAGTGCACCACCGGGTCCGTCAGGTAGCGGCGGACCAGCAGGTCGACGTTGCGGTCCAGGGTGGCCGAGAAGAGCATCCGCTGCCCGTCGGGACGCACCAGGTCGAGCAGGGCGGTGACCTGGGGCATGAAGCCCATGTCGGCCATCTGGTCGGCCTCGTCGAGGACCGTGGTGCCAACATCGTCCAGTCGGCAGTCGCCCCGGTCGATGAGGTCCTTGAGCCGCCCGGGCGTCGCGACGACGACCTCGACCCCGGCGCGCAGCGCACCGGCCTGCCTGCCGATGGACATGCCGCCGACGACGGTGGTCAGCCGCAGGCGCACGGAGCGGGCGTACGGAGTGAGCGCGTCGGCGACCTGCTGGGCGAGTTCGCGGGTGGGGACGAGGACGAGGGCAAGCGGCTGCCTCGGCTCGGCGCGGCGGCCCGCCGTACGGGCCAGCAGCGCGAGGCCGAAGGCGAGGGTCTTGCCCGAGCCGGTGCGGCCACGGCCGAGTACGTCACGACCGGCCAGGGAGTTCGGCAGGGTCGCCGCCTGGATCGGGAACGGTACGGTCACGCCTTCGTGGCCGAGCGTGGCCAACAGCCGCGCGGGCATGGCGAGATCGGCGAACGACTCGACGGCGGGCAGCGCGGGGGTGATCGTCTTCGGTGGCGCGAACTCGCTCGGCACGGCTCGTCCGACCCGTCGATTTCCGTAGCCCTTGGAGCGGCGCGGACCGCCGGAGCGGTTGGCGCCGGCGCCTCCTTTGGAGCGGTCATATGTGCGGGGCGTCTGGTCACGCTTCATGCGGAACCTTCCTTGAGGGGCACGTGGCAAGGAATTCCCGCAGCAGATGAGTGGCGCAGAGAATCTCGAAACGAGCCGAAGTGATGGGAGCCGAGTCGGGCCGACGGCAATACGGCACCGGTCGGTGATGCGGTGGAATCTTTCCGCCGCGCGTCCTGAAATGCAGCGAGCCGGGGCCCGCACCCCAGAGGTGCGGGCCCCAGCTGCGGAGTATGCGTCAGCGCCGGTGTCAGGCGGGAACGATGTTCTCGGCCATCGGGCCCTTCTGGCCCTGCGCGATGTCGAACGACACCTTCTGGCCTTCCAGCAGCTCGCGGAAGCCCTGGGTGGCGATGTTCGAGTAGTGGGCGAAGACGTCGGCGCCGCCGCCGTCCTGCTCGATGAAGCCGAAGCCCTTTTCCGCGTTGAACCACTTCACGGTGCCAGTAGCCATGTCATTTCTCCTTCGGAGGCGGTGTCAGGAATGCGCCTTGTGCACATTCCGTGTCGCCGTGATGATCACCCCGTCGGAAACGAACCTTCTGGCAACCACACCTGCAACTGAGATCGACAGTAGCACGGTGCGACCGGCTCTGCACGGTCGATAATTCCGCTCCGGCCGACGGCCGGGGAATACTCGTGGCGCCCCGCACGTATTTCTCACGTCACGAGCGCAGATATTTCTCTCCGTGGGCGCGGCCCCCTTGCCGTGCTCTTCCCGTCACAGCCCTGTGACCTCGGTCGACGGAGATGCGCCGCCGCCATCGTCGTCAGTGGACGGCGCCACGGCGAACGCGCTGAGACCCCACTGCCGCGATGAAGGTCACATCCCCCGCGCAGGGCGCGACGACCGGTGCAAGGAGTGAGCGCGCATGGCCTTCATGATCGAACGCTACGTCGGCCCCGGCTCGGCGCGGCTCGGAGCGGCGATGACCCTGCATCCGGAGCCCGAGTCGGTGCCGCGGGCCCGGCGCTGGTTCCGGCGGTTCATCACTCCCCATGAGCCGGCCTGCTCGGTCGACGACTGCGTCCTGATGATCTTGGAGCTGGTGACCAACGCGATCCGCTACGGGCGGTCGGACGAGCCCTGGCTGGTGCGGGTGGAGTGGTTCCGCGAGGGGTCCCCGCTCCGGGTCGAGGTGCACAACCCGGGTTTCCCGGCGAACGTACGGATGCGGCACCCGGACGCCAACGACGCGCACGGGCGGGGACTGCTCCTGGTCGACTCCATCGCCGACTCCTGGCACTCCGGACCCAGTCACTTCGGCGGAACCGTCGTCTCCTTCGTCGTGGCCGATGCCTGGCCTGCCTGGCCGACGTAACGGGATCGCCCGCGATGCGGCGGTTGATCAGTGGCAAAGCAAAAGGCCCAGGCGGCTTGCCTGGGCCTTCACACTGGAGCGGGTGACGAGAATCGAACTCGCGCTCTCAGCTTGGGAAGCTGATGTTCTACCATTAAACTACACCCGCGTAAGACGCCGGTCGGGACCGGTGTCCGGACGATCGATACTGTACCTCATCCCAGGCCCCCGGTGTGCGAACCGCGGGGCCTGATTGCGTGGGGGAGTGGAGACGCGGGCTGCGGGTAAAGGGAGTTGGGGCGTACGGTGGTGGGGTGGAGCAGGGGCCGGGCGGGGCCGGAGTGCCGCCTGGAGGGCCGTCCCTTTGATCCCGTAATGTGGCTTTCGTCGTCGCGGCAGTGAGCCGGACGCGGTTCTCGGGGAAGGGACTCTAGGACTTGATGGAGCGCACCGTCGTCCGTTGTGCCGATGGGCACGTGTTCAGCACCGCTTCGTTCCCGATGCAGCAGGCCGAGCGGCTCGGGCCCGGCCGGCTCGTCCGGTGTCCCCGTTGCGCGCGGCTGCGCAGCGTGGTGCCGGTGAGCCTGCAGAAGCGATAGCGATAGCGAGAGCGATAGCTACAGCAATAGCGGTAGCGGGAGGTAGCGGAAGCTGCGCAAGCGGTAGCAGCAGCAGAGGCGGCGGTGAGCGGCGGGGACACCCGCAGCGGTCGGGCACCGCCGGCCCGGCAGCGCGCGGAGCCCGCGATTACGGGGGCTCCGCGCGCTGTGCGTATCCTCGGGACGTGCTTCTCTCAGACAAGGACATCCGGGCGGAGATCGACGCAGGACGGGTGCGGATCGACCCGTACGACGACTCGATGGTGCAGCCGTCGAGCATCGACGTGCGCCTCGACCGCTACTTCCGGGTGTTCGAGAATCACCGCTACCCGCACATCGACCCCTCCGTCGAGCAGCCGGACCTCACCCGGCTCGTCGAACCCGAGGGGGACGAGCCGTTCATCCTGCACCCCGGGGAGTTCGTGCTCGCCAGCACCTACGAGGTCATCACACTGCCCGACGATCTCGCCTCCCGGCTGGAGGGGAAGAGCTCGCTCGGGCGGCTCGGGCTCGTCACGCACTCCACGGCCGGCTTCATCGACCCCGGGTTCTCCGGGCACGTGACGCTGGAGCTGTCGAACCTCGCCACCCTGCCGATCAAGCTGTGGCCGGGCATGAAGATCGGGCAGCTGTGCATGTTCCGGCTCAGCTCGCCGGCCGAGTTCCCCTACGGCAGCGAGCGGTACGGGTCGCGCTACCAGGGGCAGCGGGGGCCGACCGCCTCCCGGTCGTACATCAACTTCCACCGGACGCAGGTGTGACGGGGCCGACGGGACCATGAGCGACATACGCGAGAACCTCACCTACGAGCAGTTCGGCACCGCGGTGCGCGAGCTCGCGCAGACCATCGCCGACGACGGCTACGAACCCGACCTCGTCCTGAGCATCGCCCGCGGCGGCGTGTTCGTGGCCGGCGGGCTGGCCTACGCCCTCGACTGCAAGAACATCCACCTGGTGAACGTGGAGTTCTACACCGGCGTCGGGCAGACCCTCGAGATGCCCGTCATGCTCGCGCCCGTGCCCAACGCCATCGACTTCACCGACAAGAAGGTCCTCATCGCCGACGACGTCGCCGACACCGGCAAGACGCTCAAGCTCGTGCACGACTTCTGCAAGGAGCACGTCGCCGAGGTCCGTTCCGCGGTGATCTACGAGAAGTCGCAGTCGCTGGTGAAGTGCGAGTACGTGTGGAAGCGGACCGACGACTGGATCAACTTCCCGTGGAGTGTGTTGCCTCCGGTGCATAAGCCGGGGCAGCCGATCGCGCCCTCGAAGGAAGCGTTGTAGTCAGCGTGCCGTCACTCGTTGGCCGGTCGTGTCGGGAGATGGAACTTCGGTCGCCGAACGAGGCCGCCGATGTGCGTGCTTCTGACAGGGTGTCGGTCATTTGGAGTATTGTGCTGATGTCGGAGCGTTACCCCTCTGACACGGAAGTGATCTTGCCTGCGGGTGCATGGCCCCCGTGAGGCCAGCGCTAGAGGAGCACAGTAGCCCGTGGCAAATGTTCATCCCCGCGCTACTTCCGCGTGGGACGTTGGCTTCTCCTGCGACGCGGGCGGTATATCCCCCCAGGGCACTGCACCCTGGTGGGGGTGGTGACAAGTTGGTCGGCCGTGACCTCAGGCCTTCTGATCACTCGAAGAAGGATGTGCGTCGAGTCCTGGAGAAGTGGGTCGGTCGCGGGTGGTCCCTGCGTAAAGAAGGCCACTGGGGCAAGCTGTACTGCCCCTGTGAGACGGAATGTACGGCCATCCCCATCTCTGGGACGCCGCAGAATGAGAGCTCGCATGCTCGGCGGGTGGATCGGCTGGCCTCCCGCTGTCCTCTACCTCCGGACTCCCCTCAGCGGAGCCTCGCTGGCCGCCCCCGGGATTAGTCACAGGATTTTTTGTCCGGTTTTCTCCCGGTTCTGCTGTTGACGAATGTCAACGCCTCTGCGACTGTGGTGGGGGATTAGGGGGCAACCATGGACTATGACTTCACCTTTGTCGTCTCAGGCGTAGATGTGGATGACCAGGCTGCCGTCGATGCCTTGCAAGAGAAGTGTGATGCGCTGCTGGCTCGGGCCGGCGGCGTCGATCTCCTGGTGATCACTGGGACTGGAGACTCGGCCATTGATGCCGCCCTGACGGCGGTTTCTGCTGCTCGCGCTGCTGTGCCACAGCTTCGGGTGCACCGACTGGACCGGGATCTTGTCGGGATTCACGAGATCGCTGAGAGGACAGGACGGTCACGCCAGAATGTCAGTCAGTGGATCTCGGGGGCACGGAAGGCCCAAGGCGAACCGTTCCCGGCCCCTGAGGGGACTGTGGGCAGGTCGCAGGCATGGCTCTGGAGCGAGGTCAATCGATGGCTGGCTGCTCACGGGTTGGATGACGGTGCGATGTACCCCACCCGGGAGGAGATGGCGGAGATTGATGTGGCGCTGGCCAACTCAGTGTCCGTCACCCTCAACTTCACATGGGCGGAAACCCCTGGTTTCCAAGCTGGCCGTGAAAAGGTGATCCAGGAGCTTCAAAACAAGCACATCCCTGGATTCATGGGGTTCCTGGCAAGACTCGACCGCACAACGGACGAGCACGGAGCGCATGTGCTGGTAGTCGCGGATTCTGGGGAGCCAGCTTCTGGCGTGATGGAACGTGTTTCAAGCTTCGGCCATGACGTCATCCTCGTCACGGCCACTGATCAGTTCACAGCGATGGTGCTCTCCACCTGCCCGCCCCCACGGCCAACAAAGATCGTTTTTGTTCCACAGGAAGCTACGGTCGGGGACTGGCTGGGCTTGGTTCAGCAGAACCCGCAAGCAGCCTTCGCGCTCGCAAGCGAGGCAGATGAGGAAGACGAGGTTCCTACCATTCAAAGGCGCCTGGCGATCGCCGCATAGCGCGTAAGGCCCCGGCCTGCCGCCCGTCGTGCGGTGGGCGGGGCAGGTTCTCGACGCCTGAGCTGCCGTCCCTGCGCCGTCCTGAGTCGCCGTTCCGCGCCGGGCGCCGTCCGAGGCGGCCGGAGCGCGGCCGGAGCGGCCGTATGGGCGCCGCCCGAGCGGGTACGGAGAGAAGTACGGCAGTGTGCGAAAGGGGCTCCCCAGGTGGGGAGCCCCTTTTCCGGTTCCGGGCGGCGCGGCGCGTGCCGGGCCGGTCGGTCAGAACGTGCCGAGCTTCACGATCGACAGCAGCGCTATCAGCTGGATCGCCGACGCGCCCAGGGCCTTCGGCCAGGGCAGGTCGTGGGAGCGGCCGACCATGAGGGTCAGCAGGGCGCCGGCGGCCACCCAGGTGGCCCAGCCGAGGATCTGGACGAAGCCGGCGTCGCCGCCGAGGAACATGGCGAAGACCAGGCGGGGCGTGTCCGTGAGGGACATGATCAGCATGGAGAGGCCGACCGTCGGCTGCCAGGCGCCGTCACCGCCGAGCTGGCGGGCCAGGGTGTGGGTGACCACGCCCAGGACGAAGGAGCTGAGCACCATCGCCACGGCGGTGACCAGGACGATGGGCACGGCGTTCGACAGGGTCGCGTTGATGGCGTCCTCGCGGGCCTTGTCGAAGCCGAAGACCGCGAGCAGGCCGTAGACGAAGGTCACGACGAGGGCGGGGCCCCACATCGTGTAGTCCCGCATCTGCAGGAAGGTCTGGTTGGGGGAGAGGACGATGCCGCGCAGCAGGTCCTTCCAGTGCAGGCGGGGGCCGATCGGGCCGGCCGGGGCCGGGGCCGCGCCCGCGTGGTAGGTCTCGCCCTGGCCGTAGGGGTCCTCGCCGACGGCGAACATCTGGGTGTGGCCCGGCTGGTCGGCCGCGTACGGGTCGCCGGCGCCGCCGTGCGGGTGGGTGCCGTCGCCGAAGTACTCCGGCCCGTCCTGGTCGCCGGCGTAGCCGCCGGCCGCGTAGGGCGGCGGCTGCTGCGCGTACGGCTGCGGGGGCGCGTACGACTGCGGCGGCTGCGGGTAGCCGTACGAGCCGTACGACGGGCCCGGGCCCGGGGTCTGGGGCACCTGCCGTCCGTACGGAGCCTGTTGCGGTCGCGCTTGCGGGGCGCGGTCGTCCCGGCCGCCGCGTCCGATCCTGAATCCAGCCACGTCTTCGAACGTACCTGGTCCCGGAGAGTGACGTGCCGGGCCCGGCCGTCCGGGCCCGGCTTTGCGGCCGAGCTGTGACATCCCCTAAGGGAAGGCAGGGGGCGGTTTCGGGGGCGGCTCGGGGTGGCTTCGGGGGCTGCTCGGGGTTGTGCCGTACGGGTGTCCGCGCCCGGGGCGGGGCGGGGAGGTCCCCGGACGTCGCCGTCGCCGCGGGGCGGGCCGGGGGGCAGGATGGGGGCATGAGCGTAGTCAAGATCAACGTACTGACCGTGCCCGCCGAGCAGCGGGAGGAGCTGGAGAAGCGGTTCGCCTCGCGGGCGCACGCCGTGGAGGGCTCCGACGGGTTCGAATGGTTCGAGCTGCTGCGGCCCGTCGAGGGCACCGACACCTACCTCGTCTACACGCGCTGGCGGGACGAGGAGTCGTTCCGGGCCTGGATGGAGGGGCCGATGAAGGCCGCTCACCAGGGCACCGGCGAGGCGGCGGGCGGCGAGCGGCCCCGGCCCGCGGCCTCCGGGTCGACGCTGTGGTCCTTCGAGGTGGTGCAGCAGGCCGGCCCGAAGGGCGCCCAGGAGTAGCGGAGTCGGCGTACCGCGCACGCGCACACGCCCACACGCCCACACATACAAGGCGCCCCCCGACCCGTGCCACGGGTCGGGGGGCGCCCCGCGTCATGCGGCCGGCCGGTGTCACTTCACCGGCTCGGGCTCCGGCGTGCTCTCCGTCTCGGCCTCGCCGGCCGGGTCGGCCGGGGTCTTGACGGAGTCCAGCAGCAGCTGGGCGACGTCCACGACCTGGACGGACTCCTTGGCCTTGCCGTCGTTCTTCTTGCCGTTGACCGAGTCGGTCAGCATGACCAGGCAGAACGGGCAGGCGGTGGAGACGATGTCGGGGTCGAGGGAGAGGGCCTCGTCGACGCGCTCGTTGTTGATGCGCTTGCCGATGCGCTCCTCCATCCACATGCGCGCGCCGCCGGCGCCGCAGCAGAAGCCGCGTTCCTTGTGGCGGTGCATCTCCTCGTTGCGCAGGCCCGGGACCTTGCCGATGATCTCGCGCGGCGGCGTGTAGATCTTGTTGTGGCGGCCCAGGTAGCAGGGGTCGTGGTAGGTGATGATGCCCTCGACCGGGGTGACGGGGATGAGCCGGCCCTCGTCGACCAGGTGCTGCAGCAGCTGGGTGTGGTGGATGACCTCGTAGTCGCCGCCGAGCTGCGGGTACTCGTTGGCGAGCGTGTTGAGGCAGTGCGGGCAGGTGGCGACGATCTTCTTCGCCGACTTCGGCTTCTTCGACTCCGGGGTGACCTTGCCCTCGTCGTCCAGCTCCTCGCCGAAGGCCGTGTTCAGGGCCATGACGTTCTCCATGCCGAGCTCCTGGAAGAGGGGCTCGTTGCCCAGGCGGCGGGCGGAGTCGCCGGTGCACTTCTCGTCGCCGCCCATGATCGCGAACTTGACGCCCGCGATGTGCAGCAGCTCGGCGAAGGCCTTGGTGGTCTTCTTGGCGCGGTCCTCCAGGGCGCCGGCGCAGCCGACCCAGTACAGGTACTCGACCTCGGAGAGGTCCTCGATGTCCCGGCCGACCACCGGCACCTCGAAGTCGACCTCCTTGGTCCACTCCAGGCGCTGCTTCTTGGCCAGGCCCCAGGGGTTGCCCTTCTTCTCCAGGTTCTTGAGCATCGTGCCCGCCTCGGAGGGGAACGCGGACTCGATCATGACCTGGTAGCGGCGCATGTCGACGATGTGGTCGACGTGCTCGATGTCGACCGGGCACTGCTCGACGCAGGCGCCGCAGGTGGTGCAGGACCACAGCACGTCCGGGTCGATGACGCCGTTCTCCTCGGCGGTGCCCACCAGCGGGCGCTCGGCCTCGGCGAGGGCGGCGGCCGGCACGCCGGCGAGCTGCTCCTCGGACGCCTTCTCCTCGCCCTCCATCGTCTTGCCGCCGCCGGCCAGCAGGTAGGGCGCCTTGGCGAAGGCGTGGTCGCGCAGCGACATGATCAGCAGCTTCGGGGAGAGCGGCTTGCCGGTGTTCCAGGCGGGGCACTGCGACTGGCAGCGGCCGCACTCGGTGCAGGTGGAGAAGTCCAGCAGGCCCTTCCAGGAGAAGTGCTCGATCTGGGAGACGCCGAAGACGTCGTCCTCGCCGGGGTCCTCGAAGTTGATCGGCTTGCCGCCCGAGGTCATCGGCTGCAGGGCGCCCAGGGAGGTGGAGCCGTCGGCGTTGCGCTTGAACCAGATGTTGGGGAAGGCCAGGAAGCGGTGCCAGGCGATGCCCATGTCCGTCTTCAGCGAGACGGTGATCATCCAGATGAAGGAGGTCGCGATCTTGATCATCGCGACGAGGTAGGTCAGGTTCTGCAGCGTCGTCAGGCCCAGGCCCTTGAAGGCGGCGACCAGGGGGTACGACACCAGGTACGCGGCCTCGTAGCCCTCGACGTGGTGCAGGGCGCCCTCCAGGCCGCGCAGCGTGAGGATGCACAGGCCGATGATGAGGATGACGGCCTCGACGAAGTAGGCCTGGCCGAAGTTGGAGCCGGCGAAGCGGGACTTGCGGCCGGGCCGGGTCGGCTTGCTGAGCTGCCGGATGACGATGAGCGTCAGGATGCCGAGGGTGGTCAGCAGGCCGACCAGCTCGGTGAACACCTCGTACGGCGTCCAGTCGCCGATGACCGGGAGGTACCAGTCCGCCTGGAAGAGCTGCCCGAAGGCGTTGACCAGGGTGAGGACCAGGGTGAAGAAGCCGACGGCGACGAACCAGTGGGCGACGCCGACGACGCCCCAGCGGTTCATCCGGGTGTGGCCGAGGAACTCCCTGATCACCGTGGCGGTGCGGGCGGTCCAGTCGTTCGTCCGGGTACCCGCCGGGACGTCCTGGCCGAGCCGTACGAACCGGTAGATCTGGGCGATGGCACGGCCGAACAGCGCCACGCCGACCACGGCGAGTACCAGCGACACGATGATCGCGGCGAGTTGCATTTCGGGGCTCCTCGGGCCTGCGAGGGGGCTAGGGGACGGGCTGTCGAGACGGAGCTGTCAGCGCTGTCTGCTGTCAAGCCGAGCCGTCTTGATTACTAAGCGGTAACTTATCCAGTCCGTCTGAGAGTACCCCCATCTTCCGTCGCAATGTAGCCGTCCGCTCGGTGATGTGCGTCGCTGAGGTGTGCCTGAGCGGGCGGGGCCGGGGCCGGTCCGCGGGGGATGCCGGAATCGGTCCGCGAGAGGGCGTCGGGGCCGGTCCGCGGGGGTGTGCCGGAGCGGTCCGCGGGGTGGTGCCGCGGCCGATCGGGGGTGCATCGGGGGATGTATCGGGGGGCGTATCGGGGGATGTGCGGTGGCTGTTTCGGCGGGGAGGGTGTATCGGGAGGGTGTATCGGCGGGACATCTGATCGTGTTATGCGTCAGGAATTGGGTGATTTGCACCTAATTTAGGGCTGTGCTCTACGGAATCGCCTCCGCCGCCACCGCCCTCCTCCTCGCCGGCCTGCTGACGGGACTGCTCCGGGTGCCCGCCCTGCGGCTCGGGATCGTGGACCGGCGGCGGTCGCGGCCGGTGCCGCTGCTCGGCGGCGCCGCCGTCGTGCTCGCGACCTGCCTGGTGGCCGTCGCGGGGGACTGGACGCGGCTCGCGCCGCTCGGCACGGGGGTCATGCGGCTGCTGACGGCCGGGGGGTGCGTGGCCGCGCTGGGGCTGGCCGCGGACGTGTGGCGGATCAAAACCCGGCTGCCGGCCGTGGGCACGGCGGTGGCGGCCGCCTGCGTGGTGCCGTACGACGAGACGGGCGTCCCGGGCGGGGTGCTGGCCGTCGGGTGGATCACGGCGGTGGCGCTGGCCTTCCGCGGCCTGGACCACGTGGACGGGGGTGCGGGAGCCGTGGGGGCGGTCACCGCCTTCGGGGTGGGGGCGTGCGCGGCGGTGGAGGTGCTGGACGGACCGGCGGCGCTGCTGAGCGCGCTGGCCGCGGCGCTCGCCGGGTTCCTGCTGCGGGGGTGGCCGTCCGCGCCGGTCGGGCTGGGCGCGTGCGGGTCGCTCTTCACCGGCTTCATGCTGGCCGCGGCGGCGGTGTTCACCCGGGCCGGCTACGGCCTCGCGCCCAGCGCCGCCGTGCTGTTCGCGCTGTTCGCCGTGCCGGTCGCGGACGCCGTGCTCGTCGTCGTCTCGCGCCGGCTGGCCCGGCGGCCGCTGGGGCGGCGCGGGCCCGACCATCTCGGGCACCGGCTGCGGCGGCTGGGGCTCACCCCGCAGGGGACGGCGGTGCTGCTGGGCGCCGGGGCCTTCGGCGGCGGGCTGGCCGGGGTGTCGGTGCACGCCGGATGGACGGGCGCCGCGGCGGCGGCGTGGGTGGCGGGGGTGCTGGCGGTGGTGGTGGGCGGGCTGCTGCGGGTGCCCGTGTACGGTCCCCGGGGTCCCCGGCGGCGGCCCGGCCGGGCGCTCCCGGGCCCGCAGCGGGGCGGGGAGCGGCGGACGGGCCCGCAGCGGGGCGCGGAGCGGCGGATGGGCCCGCAGCCGGGCGCGGAGCAGCGGGCGGGCCGGCGGCCGGAGCGCCCGGCCGCGGGGGCGATCCGGCCGCCGCGGCGAGCGGCGCCGCAGGTCGGGGCACCGTTGCGTGTGAGGAATAGATAAGACTTGAGTCCGGTTGACTCAGGTACGTTGACCCGGCGCCGGGTGTCGGGCACACTTGAGCCTGTTCCACTCAAGTCAGCTGGAGGAATGTAGACATGGCACGTGCGGTCGGCATCGACCTGGGCACGACGAACTCCGTCGTCAGCGTTCTGGAGGGCGGCGAGCCCACCGTGATCACCAACGCCGAGGGTGCCAGGACCACGCCGTCCGTCGTCGCCTTCGCCAAGAACGGCGAGGTGCTGGTGGGCGAGGTCGCCAAGCGCCAGGCCGTGACCAACGTCGATCGGACCATCCGGTCGGTCAAGCGCCACATGGGCACCGACTGGAAGATCAAGATCGACGACAAGGAGTTCAACCCGCAGCAGATCAGCGCCTTCGTCCTGCAGAAGCTGAAGCGGGACGCCGAGGCCTACCTGGGCGAGAAGGTGACCGACGCGGTCATCACCGTCCCGGCGTACTTCAACGACGCCGAGCGCCAGGCGACCAAGGAGGCCGGCGAGATCGCGGGCCTGAACGTGCTGCGCATCGTCAACGAGCCCACCGCGGCCGCGCTCGCCTACGGCCTGGAGAAGGAGGACCAGACCATCCTGGTCTTCGACCTCGGTGGCGGTACGTTCGACGTGTCGCTGCTGGAGATCGGCGACGGTGTCGTCGAGGTGAAGGCCACCAACGGCGACAACCACCTCGGTGGCGACGACTGGGACCAGCGTGTCGTCGACTACCTGGTCAAGCAGTTCCAGAACGCCCACGGCGTGGACCTGTCCAAGGACAAGATGGCCCTCCAGCGCCTGCGTGAGGCGGCGGAGAAGGCCAAGATCGAGCTGTCCTCGTCCACCGAGACCTCGATCAACCTGCCCTACATCACCGCCTCCGCCGAGGGCCCGCTGCACCTGGACGAGAAGCTCACCCGCGCCCAGTTCCAGCAGCTGACCGCGGACCTGCTCGAGCGCTGCAAGGTGCCGTTCCACAACGTCATCAAGGACGCCGGCATCTCCATCAACGACATCGACCACGTCGTGCTGGTCGGTGGCTCCACCCGTATGCCGGCCGTCGCCGACCTGGTCAAGGAGCTGACCGGCGGCAAGGAGCCCAACAAGGGCGTCAACCCCGACGAGGTCGTCGCCATCGGCGCCTCCCTGCAGGCCGGTGTCCTCAAGGGCGAGGTCAAGGACGTCCTGCTGCTGGACGTCACCCCGCTGTCCCTGGGCATCGAGACCAAGGGCGGCATCATGACCAAGCTGATCGAGCGCAACACCACGATCCCGACCAAGCGCTCGGAGATCTTCACCACGGCCGAGGACAACCAGCCGTCGGTGCAGATCCAGGTCTACCAGGGCGAGCGCGAGATCGCCGCGTACAACAAGAAGCTCGGCATGTTCGAGCTGACCGGCCTGCCGCCGGCCCCGCGCGGCGTGCCGCAGATCGAGGTGTCCTTCGACATCGACGCCAACGGCATCATGCACGTCACCGCCAAGGACCTCGGCACCGGCAAGGAGCAGAAGATGACCGTCACCGGCGGCTCCTCGCTCCCCAAGGAGGAGGTCGAGCGGATGCGCCGGGAGGCCGAGCAGTACGCGGAGGAGGACCACAAGCGCCGCGAGGCCGCCGAGACCCGCAACCAGGGCGAGCAGATCGTCTACCAGACCGAGAAGTTCCTCAAGGACAACGAGGACAAGGTCCCCGGCGAGATCAAGTCCGAGGTCGAGGCCGCCGTCGCCGAGCTGAAGGAGAAGCTCAAGGGCGAGGACACCGCCGAGATCAAGACCGCCACCGAGAAGGTCGCGGCCGTCTCCCAGAAGCTCGGCCAGGCCCTGTACGCCGATGCGCAGGCCGCGCAGGCCGCCGCGGGCGGCTCCGCCGCCGGTGACGCCAAGGCCGACGACGACGTCGTGGACGCCGAGATCGTGGACGACGAGCGCAAGGACGGTGCCGCGTGACGGAGGAGACCCCGGGCTTCGACGAGCAGCAGCAGGCCCAGCAGGGCCCGCCGCAGCAGCCCGACGTCCCCTCCGGCGCCGCCGCCGACGACGCCGAGCCGCAGGCCGCCGCCGCTCCCTCCGCGGAGCAGGAGGCGGCGGCCCCGGCCGGGGACGCGGACCGGACCGCGGCCCTGGAGGCCCAGCTCGACCAGGCGCGCGCCGCGCTCACCGAGCGCACCGCCGACCTGCAGCGGCTCCAGGCCGAGTTCCAGAACTACCGCCGCCGGGTCGAACGCGACCGGGCCGCGGTCAAGGAGATCGCCCAGGCGAACCTCCTGACCGAGCTGCTGCCCGTGCTCGACGACATCGGCCGGGCGCGGGAGCACGGCGAACTGGTCGGCGGCTTCAAGTCGGTGGCCGAGTCGCTGGAGACCATCGTCGCCAAGATGGGCCTGCAGCAGTTCGGCAAGGAGGGCGAGCCCTTCGACCCGACCGTGCACGAGGCCCTGATGCACAGCTACGCCCCGGACGTCACCGAGACGACGTGCGTGGCGATTCTGCAGCCCGGGTATCGGATCGGCGAGCGCACCATCCGCCCCGCGCGGGTGGCCGTGGCCGAGCCGCAGCCCGGTGCGCAGACGGTCAAGCAGGCGGAGGACGCCGGTTCTTCCGGCTCCCAGCCCGCCGAGCAGGCCGAGCAGCAGCAGGCGCCGGCCGAGGACAAGGAGAACGGTGGCCCGCAGGAGGGCTGACGCAGCGACGAACGAGGCAGGAGAGGAGGGGCGTCGGGGATGAGCACCAAGGACTTCATCGAGAAGGACTACTACAAGGTCCTCGGCGTCCCCAAGGACGCCACCGAGGCCGAGATCAAGAAGGCGTACCGGAAGCTCGCCCGCGAGTACCACCCGGACGCCAACAAGGGCAACGCCCAGGCCGAGGAGCGCTTCAAGGAGATCTCCGAGGCGCACGACGTGCTCGGCGACCCCAAGAAGCGCAAGGAGTACGACGAGGCCCGCGCCCTGTTCGGCAACGGCGGCTTCCGCCCGGGGCCCGGCGCCGGCGGCACCTTCAACTTCGACCTGGGCGACCTCTTCGGCGGCCAGGGCGGGGCCGGCGGCTTCGGCGGCGGGCTCGGTGACGTCTTCGGAGGACTGTTCAACCGCGGTACGGCGGGCACCCGCACCCAGCCGCGGCGCGGCCAGGACGTCGAGACCGAGGCCACGCTCAGCTTCACGGAGGCCATCGAGGGCGCCACGGTGCCGCTGCGGATGACCTCCCAGGCGCCGTGCAAGGCCTGCTCCGGCACCGGCGACAAGAACGGCACCCCGCGGGTGTGCCCGACCTGCGTCGGCACCGGGCAGGTGGCGCGCGGCAGCGGCGGCGGGTTCTCGCTCACCGACCCCTGCCCGGACTGCAGGGGCCGCGGCCTGATCGCGGAGAACCCGTGCGACGTCTGCCGCGGCTCCGGCCGCGCCCAGTCGTCGCGCACCATGCAGGTACGCATCCCCGCGGGCGTCCAGGACGGGCAGCGCATCCGGCTGCGCGGCAAGGGCGCGCCGGGCCAGCGGGGCGGACCGGCGGGCGACCTGTACGTGGTCGTCCACGTCAAGGAGCACCCCGTCTTCGGCCGCAGGGGCGACAATCTGACGGTGACCGTCCCGGTGACGTTCGCGGAGGCCGCGCTCGGCGGCGAGATCCGCGTGCCCACCCTGGGCGGGCCGCCGGTCACCCTGAAGCTGCCGCCGGGCACGCCCAACGGGCGGACCCTGCGGGCCCGTGGCAAGGGCGCGGTCCGCAAGGACGGCACCCGCGGCGACCTGCTGGTCACCGTCGAGGTGAGCGTTCCCAAGGACCTGTCGGGGAAGGCTCGTGACGCACTGGAGGCGTACCGTGAGGCGACCGCGGGGGAGAACCCGCGGGCGGAGCTGTTCGAGGCCGCGAAGGGAGCTTGAGTGAGATGGACGGCCGCCGCCGCAACCCGTACGAACTGACGGAAGACACACCGGTGTACGTCATCTCGGTGGCCGCGCAGCTGTCCGGACTGCACCCGCAGACTCTCCGTCAGTACGACCGGCTGGGTCTGGTCTCCCCGGACCGCACCGCGGGCCGGGGCCGGCGCTACTCGGCCCGCGACATCGAACTGCTGCGGCAGGTGCAGCAGTTGTCGCAGGACGAGGGCATCAACCTCGCCGGCATCAAGCGGATCATCGAGCTGGAGAACCAGGTCGCCCAGCTCAAGGCGCAGATCGCCGAGCTCGAGGCCGCGCTGGACGGCGCGGCGGCCGCGATGCGGCAGCGGGAGGCCGCCGTGCACGCCTCCTACCGGCGCGACCTGGTGCCCTACCAGCAGGTCCAGCAGACCAGCGCGCTGGTGGTGTGGCGGCCGCCCAAGCGGCAGCAGAGGCCGCAGTCCTCGGACTGAGGACTGAGCGGCCGAGCGGGCCGAGGCGCGCACGCGCGCACGCGCGGACCGAACGTCCGGACAGGCCGGGCCGCCGCGCTCGGCGGCCGCGCACGCGCGCACGCGCGGACCGGACGCGCACGAGTGGAACAAGGGGCCGGAGGGCGGCGACGCCTCCGGCCCTTCCGCACGCCCGGGATGCCCGCCGTTCTCTGTAACGCCCATTATTTCCCGCAGCATCCGCTCTGTCCTCGGGGTGTCCGCTGATCCCCGGGGTGTCCGCTGATCCCCGGGGTGCCCGCTGATCCCCGGCGCCTCCGCCGGCCTCCGACGTGCCCCTCTCATGCGCCCGTTGGCCGGTATCTTTCGGTCCGTTTCCGAAGGGGCGGCGAACTCCCGGTGTACGGCGTGAAGTCCTGGTGAAGGTGGTCGGCTGTGGTGCGCCCTGTTCGTTCACGACCGAGACCGAGCGTGATGTTGCCATCTCGTTAAGTGGTTTGTCTTGACGTAGACGGGCTCTGACGCGTTGGCTTTTCAGTCACCTGGGTCGCAATGCTGCGCCCGCGTCCGAAAGGCACCAGAAGTGAGCTCCCCCATGCGTCGTCGAATCGCCATATGCGTGGCCGCGTCCACGATGTCCCTCTCGCTCGCCGCCTGCGGTGCGCTGGGAGTGACCGGGGACAGCAGCAGCGCGAGCCCGACGAAGGGCAACGACGTCACCGTGGGCCTGCTGCTGCCGGAGAAGGCCAACACCCGTTACGACCGCTTCGACTACCCCATCATCAAGCGGAAGGTCGCCTCCCTCACCCACGGCAAGGGTCGCGTGGAGTACGCCAACGCCGCGGCGGACGCCGCCAAGCAGGCCCGCCAGATGCGGCAGATGGTCGAGGACAAGGTCGACGTCATCCTGCTCGACGCCGTCGACTCCCATGCCATCGCGGGGGAGGTGAAGAAGGCCAAGGACGCCGGCATCCCGGTCATCGCCTACGACCGGCTCGCCGAGGGTCCGATCGACGCCTACATCTCCTTCGACAACGAACTCGTCGGCGAGGTGCAGGGCCGCTCCCTGCTGGAGGCGATCGGCTCCGGCGCCGCCTCCAAGATCGTCATGATGAACGGCTCGCCCACCGACCCCAACGCCAAGCAGTTCAAGGAGGGCGCGCTCTCCGAGCTCAGCGGCAAGGTGACCATCGCCCGGTCCTACGACACCAAGGACTGGAAGCCGGAGAACGCCCAGGCCAACATGGCCGAGGCCATCGCCCTGCTCGGCAAGGGCAACATCGCCGGCGTCTACTCCGCCAACGACGGCATGGCCGCCGGCGTCATCAAGGCCCTCAAGGCCGCCGGCGTCACCGACCTGCCGCCCGTCACCGGCCAGGACGCCGAACTCGACGCCGTGCAGCGCATCCTCACCGGTGAGCAGTACATGAGCGTCTACAAGTCCTACCCGCAGGAGGCCGAGGCGGCCGCCCAGATGGCCGTCGCCCGCGTCCAGGGCAGGGACATCGAGTTCGACTCCCTCGCCCGCGACAAGGTCAACAGCCCCACCAACAAGGACATCCCCGCACAGCTCCTCTCCGTCGTCGCCCTGAAGAAGAGCAACATCAAGGACACCGTCATCGCCGACGGCATCTACAAGGTGTCCGACATCTGCACGCCGAAGTACAAGTCGGCCTGCGCGGCGGCGGGGCTGGAGTAGGGCGCCCGGCGGGGCGGGAGAAGCCGGCGGCCCGGCGCGCCGGGGGCGGTGCCCCTCCGGCGCGCCGGCACCGTCAGCTTGTTGCAAAGGGAAGGGCGGAGGCCCGTACGAACCAGGAGGAAAGCGGACGTACCACTGGCCGTGGTGAGAGGAGCCGTGTTGCGGTGGCGGTCCCGGCCGCGCATAGTTGCGCTGCGGAAGAGGCTGGAACCGAGGGTGTGAGGAGCCATGGCCGAGCACGGGACGGACGAGCATCCCCACGGTGCTGACCGACTGTGCGAGGCCGGGGACCGCGTGTACTCCCGTGCCGTACGCCGCGGCCGGGTGCCGCGGCGGGACGCCGAGACGGCGCCCTGCCTGCTGGAACTGGCGCTGCTGCACCCGGACCCCGACGACATGGACTGGCTGGTGCCGACCGCGCCGCAGGAGGTGATGACCCGGCTGCTGCGCGCGGTCTACGACGAGGTCGGCGAGAGCCACCGCCGGGTCGGCTCCGCCGTCGCCGCCTTCGAGCGCTACACCGGCCTCGGACGCCGGGACCCCGCCGCCTCCACCGAGGGCTCCTCGATCCGCGTGCTGGACGGCCTGGCCCGCATCCAGGCGGCCATGGACGAGGCCACGGAGGCCTGTACGACCGAGGTACTCACCGTCCAGCCCGGCGGCATCCGGCGCGAGCACGAGCTCGCCGAGGGGCTGCACCGGGCGATGACCCTGCGCGGCCGGGGCGTGCGGATGCGGGACCTGTACAACCACGTCGCCCGGCACGGCCAGGGCCTGCTCACCTACCTGGAGCTGATGGGCGACGCGGTCGAGGCGCGCACCCTCGACGAGGTCATCGACCGCCTCATCCTCTTCGACCGCACCGTCGCCTTCATCCCCGCCAACCCCGAGCGCACCATGGCGCTGGAGCTGCGGCACCCGGCGCTCATCCAGTACCTGGCCACGGTCTTCGAACGGCTGTGGCGCCTCGCCATCCCCCTCACCGCGCCGCTCCCCGACACCGGCATCGAGGGCATCTCCCACCGCGAGCAGTCCATCGCCGCGCTGCTCGCCGAGGGCCACCAGGACGCCGTGATCGCCGAACGGCTCGGCATCAGCGTGCGGACCTGCCGCGCCCACATCGCCCGCCTCTCCGAGACCCTCGGCGCCGCCAGCCGCACCCAGCTCGGCGTCCGCATCGCCCAGGCCGGCCTCGACGGGCCGCCGCGCACCGCCTCCACCGACCCCGCCCTCAGCGTGCCGGGCGTCCCCGGCTCCCGCCTTCCGGCCGCTCGAGGATCCCGGACTGTGCGATGAGGTAGCCCAGTTGGGCCCGGCTTCCACTGCCCAGGGCGGAGGCGAGCTTGGCGATGTGGGCGCGGCAGGTGCGGACGTTCATGCCGAGCCGGCGGGCGATCGCCTCGTCGACGTGGCCCTCGACGAGCAGCTTGGCGATGGAGTACTGGATCTCCGTGATGCCGTCGGAGGCCGTCTCGTACGGCGTTTTGGTGCTCAGCGGGACCGCGCGGTCCCACAGGTACTCGAAGACCTTGATCAGGTAGCGGATGATGCCGGGATGGCGCAGCTCCAGGGCGACCTGCTGGTCGTCGCGGGCGGGGATGAAGGCGACGGTGTGGTCGCAGACGATGAGGCGCTCGACCAGTTCGTCGATGGTGCGGTACTCCGCCTTGCCGTTGGAGAGCTGGGCCGCGTAGGCGAGCTTCTCCGGGTTGTGGCGGGCCGTGTGCTGGTAGAGGGTCCGGATCCGCACCCCGCGCTCGATCAGCGGCTTGTCGCGCTCCAGGCCGAGCAGGAGGCTGCGCTCCGACAAGCGGTCGCTCGGCTGCACGGTGAGCATCTCCGTCTGGCACTGGGCCGCGGCCATGTTGAGCGCGGCGTTGATCCGGTCGCCGCCTTCCAGCACGGTGATCGAGTCACTGGTGGAGGTCACCCGGGTACTGAGGGCCATGAACGGCTCGAACGCCGTGGTGAGTTCCGTCGCCCACCGCCGGCGCTCGGCGATCTCGCGCTCCAGGGGGTTGAGTTGCCGGGCCAGGGCGACCGCCGGAGGGATGGGGAGCAGCCAGTCCGAGTCGTCCGGATCCGGGTGGAGCAGGGCGAACTCCACCAGGCAGGGGGCGTCTTGCGCATCCGCGCGGGCGACACGTCCCGTGCGCAGCGCGGTGGCGTAGAGGCGACTGCCTTCGTCGCACAACTCGGCCATCGCGTGGGGATGTGTCGCCTTTGTGTGATTCGATGCCAAATCTCCACCCCCCAGGGTCCTGAACATGCAGGAACATGATGCACCGATTGTGTGGCCATGACGTGCCCGAATGAGCCATCGTCATACCTGACGGGGGAAAGGGACCTTCAGGTGAGGACGAAGCCGACCATGGGCAACAGACTGCTTCGCTCGGTGCTTGTAGCCGCCTTCTCCGCCGTCGTGGCCATCGGCGCGCTGGGTGGCTTCTCCGATGCGAAGAACGACGTTCGGGCGAACAGCAGCTGGCCGTCGGTGGCCGTGGGCACCGATGTCGTGAGCAACAGCAGCTGGCCGTCGGTGGCCGCGGGTGCCGACGCCGCGAGCAACAGCAGCTGGCCGAGCTCCGGGGCAGAGGGATCCGGGAGCTGACGTGACCATTCCACCCGACGACCGCTCCTTCCGTCGCGAGATGGCCACCGCCTACCGCTCCGGCTGGCACTTCATCGACCTGGTCACCGCCATCCCCCACAGCGGTGACTCGCTGATGGTGACGGTGTTCGGTGAGCCGGTCGTCGTCACGCGGGACGAGGACGGGGACGTGCGGGCGTACAAGTGCCTGCGGCGGCCTCGGGGGGCGCCGCAGCCCGTACGGTGTGCCATACGATACGGAATGATCTTCGTGAACCTGGACCGGCGGGACGCCCGGCAGGTGGAGTCGGACGCCTCGCCCCTCAGGACTATTTCAGCCACCCCCCGCAGTGCCTGACGCGATTCCCCCGTCGTAAAAGATCGCGCAGGTGCTTCCCCCCGCAGCGGCGTCACCGTGACCTGAACACGGTGACGCCGCTGTAGTTTGCGGCGACTTCTCCCGGTGTGCGGCGGAATAAGGACCCTCCGGCAGGTGACTGGAATTCGCCGGTCGACGGCGACGGCTGTCCACGGCGGGCCATGCGGCTGTACGAGCTTCCGGCTCGCACGGCCGTTCCGCTTTTCTCCCCGCCTCCCCGTCTTCTCCCTCTTTTTCCCCTGTCCCCTCCTTGTCTTCCCCCTGCCTCCCTCCCTCCTGCCTCCCTCCCTCCTGCCTCCCTCCCTCCTGCCTCCCTCCCTCCTGCCTCCCTCCCTCCTGCCTCCCTCCCTCCTGCCTCCCTCCCTCCTGCCTCCCTCCCCCTTGCCTCCCCGTCTCCCTCTCGCCTCTCCCCGCATCCTCCGTCCGCCCGCGATCCCTCCCCCTCCGCCCTTGAGTGGAATAGACTCAACTTTGTGTACGTTGAGTGAGTCAGCACTGGGGTACAGGGAAAACAGCTGACGGCCGAGGAGGAGAGAAGGGAACGTGGACGCCGAGCTGACCAACAGGAGCCGGGAGGCGTTGAGCGCGGCGCAGAGCCGCGCCGTGTCCGAGGGGCATCCGGACCTCACTCCGGCCCACCTGCTCCTCGCGCTGCTCGAGGGGCAGGACAACGAGAACATCATCGACCTGCTGGCCGCCACCGACGCCGACCAGGCCGCCGTCCGCTCCGGCGTCGAACGCGTGCTCGCGGGGCTGCCGAGCGTGACCGGGTCCACGGTCGCGCCGCCGCAGCCCAACCGGGAGCTGCTGGCCGTGGTCGCGGACGCGCAGGCCAGGGCGAAGGAGCTCGGGGACGAGTACCTGTCCACCGAGCACCTGCTCATCGGTATCGCCGCCAAGGGCGGTGCCGCCGGCGAGGTGCTCTCCCGGCAGGGCGCCACCGCCAAGAAGCTCGAGGACGCCTTCAAGAAGGCGAGGGGAGGACGCCGGGTGACCACACCCGACCCCGAGGGCCAGTACAAGGCCCTGGAGAAGTTCGGCACCGACCTCACCGCCGCCGCGCGGGAGGGCAGGCTCGACCCGGTGATCGGGCGGGACCAGGAGATCCGGCGCGTGGTGCAGGTGCTGTCCCGCCGGACCAAGAACAACCCCGTCCTCATCGGCGAGCCCGGTGTCGGCAAGACCGCCGTCGTCGAGGGACTGGCCCAGCGGATCGTGAAGGGCGACGTGCCCGAGTCGCTCAAGGACAAGCGGCTCGTCGCGCTCGACCTGGGCGCGATGGTGGCCGGCGCGAAGTACCGCGGCGAGTTCGAGGAGCGGCTGAAGGCCGTGCTCTCCGAGATCAAGGAGAGCGACGGGCAGATCATCACGTTCATCGACGAGCTGCACACCGTCGTGGGCGCGGGCGCCGGCGGCGACTCCGCCATGGACGCCGGCAACATGCTCAAGCCCATGCTGGCCCGCGGCGAGTTGCGCATGATCGGCGCGACGACGCTGGACGAGTACCGGGAGCGGATCGAGAAGGACCCGGCGCTGGAACGCCGTTTCCAGCAGGTGTTCGTCGGCGAGCCGAGCGTGGAGGACACCATCGCGATCCTGCGCGGGCTCAAGGGCCGCTACGAGGCCCACCACAAGGTGCAGATCAACGACTCCGCGCTGGTGGCCGCCGCGACCCTGTCCGACCGGTACATCACCTCCCGCTTCCTGCCCGACAAGGCCATCGACCTCGTCGACGAGGCCGCGTCCCGGCTGCGCATGGAGATCGACTCCTCGCCCGTCGAGATCGACGAGCTCCAGCGCGCCGTCGACCGGCTGAAGATGGAGGAGCTGGCGCTCAGCAAGGAGACCGACGCGGCCTCCCGCGAGCGGCTGGAGAAGCTGCGCCGCGACCTCGCCGACAAGGAGGAGGAGCTGCGCGGCCTGACCGCCCGCTGGGAGAAGGAGAAGCAGTCCCTCAACCGGGTCGGTGAGCTGAAGGAGAAGCTGGACGACCTGCGCGGGCAGGCCGAACGCGCCCAGCGCGACGGCGACTTCGACACCGCCTCCAAGCTGCTGTACGGCGAGATCCCGGCCCTGGAGAAGGAGTTGCAGGCCGCCTCGCAGGCCGAGGAGGAGGCCGTGCAGGAGACCATGGTCAAGGAGGAGGTCGGCCCGGACGACATCGCCGACGTCGTCGCCTCCTGGACCGGCATCCCCGCCGGCCGCCTGCTGGAGGGCGAGACGCAGAAGCTGCTGCGCATGGAGGAGGAGATCGGCAAGCGGCTGATCGGCCAGACGGAGGCGGTACGGGCGGTGTCGGACGCGGTGCGGCGCTCCCGCGCCGGGATCGCCGACCCCGACCGGCCCACCGGCTCGTTCCTCTTCCTCGGCCCCACCGGTGTCGGCAAGACCGAACTGGCCAAGGCGCTCGCCGACTTCCTCTTCGACGACGAGCGGGCGATGGTCCGCATCGACATGTCGGAGTACGGCGAGAAGCACAGCGTGGCCCGCCTGGTCGGCGCCCCGCCCGGCTACATCGGCTACGAGGAGGGCGGCCAGCTCACCGAGGCGGTGCGGCGGCGGCCGTACAGCGTCATCCTGCTGGACGAGGTGGAGAAGGCCCACCCGGAGGTCTTCGACATCCTGCTGCAGGTGCTGGACGACGGGCGGCTGACGGACGGTCAGGGACGGACCGTCGACTTCCGCAACACCATCCTGGTGCTGACCTCGAACCTGGGCAGCCAGTTCCTGATGGACCCGCTGACCAGTGAGGAGCAGAAGAAGGAGCAGGTGCTGGAGGTCGTCCGGGCGTCCTTCAAGCCGGAGTTCCTCAACCGCCTCGACGACATCGTCGTCTTCCAGGCGCTGACCAAGCCGCAGCTGGAGCAGATCGCCCGGCTGCAGATCCAGCGGATGGCCAAGCGGCTCGCCGAGCGGCGGCTCACCCTGGACGTCACCGAGGGCGCCCTGGCGTGGCTCGCCGACAAGGGCATGGACCCGGCCTACGGCGCCCGGCCGCTGCGCCGGCTGGTCCAGACGGCCATCGGCGACCGGCTCGCCAAGGAGATCCTGGCCGGCGAGATCCGCGACGGCGACACCGTCCGGGTGGACACCTTCGGCGACGACCTGATCGTCGGCCCGGCCACGGAGGAGACCCCGGCCAAGACGCTGTGAGGCGGCGCCGCCGAGTCGGGCCGCGGCACCAGGGACGCGGCCCACCGGGACGGCCCCCTGACCCGCCCTTGCGCGGACCAGGGGGCCGTTTCGGTGTCCTTCCGCTCCGCGCTGGCTCCGCGCCGGCTCCGCGCCGGCGGATCGGGGACGGCTCCGCTCCGCGCCGGCGGATCGGGGACGGCTCCGCTCCGCGCCGGCGGATCGGGCATGGCTTTCGGTGCCGTCCGACCGCGACTGCCTGCGGCAGGGCGGGTACTCGTAGCACGGCCGTCCCGTGACCGGATCGTGTCAGCCGTCGGCTGACAGCGGCGGCCGGGGCTTGCCACCACCCTCCCCGGATGGGAGAGGATGGCGAGATCCATACGAAGGGAAGAACACGGTGAGCATCGACCCGTCCTCGATTCCGAATTTCGGGGGCCAGCCCGAGCCGCAGCCCCAAGGACCGACGGGCCCCGTCATCCCGGACCAGGACCTCGTGAAGCAGCTCCTGGACCAGATGGAACTCAAGTACGTCGTCGACGAAGAGGGCGACCTCGCGGCGCCGTGGGAGCAGTTCCGCACGTACTTCATGTTCCGCGGCGAGGGCGACCAGCAGGTCTACTCGGTGCGGACGTTCTACGACCGGCCCCACGCCATCGAGGACAAGCCCCAGCTCCTGGAGTCCGTCGACGACTGGAACCGCCGCACACTGTGGCCCAAGGTCTACACGCACACCCACGACGACGGCACCGTCCGCCTGATCGGTGAGGCGCAGATGCTGATCGGCCAGGGCGTCGGTCTGGAGCACTTCGTGTCCTCGACGGTCAGCTGGGTGCGTGCGGCGATCGAGTTCGACCGCTGGCTCGTGGAGCAGCTCGGCCTGGAGAAGGAGATCAACGACACCGGGGAGCCCGGCGAGGAGGAGTGACCCCTCCCCGCCCGCCCCGCGCCCTCACAGCGGCGTCCGCGCCAGTACGACGAGGTACGCCCCGTAGCAGAAGGAGAGCCCGGCCAGCGCGCAGGTGACCGCCACCGCGTGCCACGGCCGGGCTCTCGCCGTGCGGACCAGGGCCCGGGCGAGCGGCAGCAGCAGCGGGAAGGCGGGCAGCAGGAACCGCGGCTTGGAGGCGAGGAAGCCGGAGCCGCCGAGGGCGACGAGCAGCAGGACGCCGCAGTACACCAGCAGCGGCAGCGGGGCGCGGTCGGCCAGCAGCAGCGCGTACAGCAGCACACCCGCCGCGACGATCACCAGCGCCATCGGGTAGGCGACCTGACCGCCGTGCAGCAGCAGCCGGCGCACGAACCGCAGCGTGCCGTGGCCGAGGTCGAAGCGCGAGCCCCACCGCCGCTGCACCTCGAAGTAGCCGCTGAGCAGGTCGCCCGTGCGGCGGCCCACCCACAGCACGTACGCCGCCCAGCCCAGCGGGGCCAGCCCGGCGCCGGCCCACAGCCGCAGGGAGGCGCGCCCGCGGGCCCGCCACACCGCGCAGGCGGCGGCCGCCAGCACCGCCGCCGCCACCGCGAAGCCGTTGGGGCGGGACAGTCCCGCGAGCGCGGCCAGCGCGCCCGCCCACAGCCAGCGCCCGTCCAGCACCGCCCACAGCGACCAGGCGGCGAAGGCGGTCAGCACCGGCTCGGTGTACGCCATCGACAGCACCACCGAGTGCGGCAGCAGCCCCCACAGCACCACCAGCGCGGTGGCCACGGCCCGCCCGTGCAGCCGGGCGCCGACGGCGTACACGCCGCAGGCGGCGACGGCGGCCGCGCACCAGGAGACGAGCAGTCCGGCGGCGCCGCCGCCGATCGGCACCAGGGACGTCACGGCGCGCACCAGGCCCGGGTAGAGCGGGAAGAACGCCAGGTCGCTGTGGACGGCGCCGGAGTGGGTGCGGAAGGTGCGGACGTAGCCGTGGGCGGCGATGCCCAGGTACCACAGCGAGTCCCAGGACCGGCCGAGCAGGGCGAGGGGATGCCGGCCCATGGCCCAGGCGGTCACGGCGAGCACGGCGGCGCCGGCCAGCCGGGCGGCGGCGAACAGTCCGAGCGCCACCCCGGCCGCCTGCGGCAGCGGCAGCCGGGGCCGGACACGCCCCCCGGTGCCGGGCCCGCCGTCGACGGGCCTGCCGAGGGGACGGGGCATGAGGGTCGTACTGGCATGGGTCACACCGGCACCTTGCCCGGCAAAGGCCGCGCACCGCGCACCGTGTACCGCCGAGCGGGTACGGTTCCGTCCCGCCCGGCGTGGCGGCGTGACGGGCGGCGGGGGGGTGTCTCCCGGGCCATCCCCCGGACCGTTCTCCGGACCGTCCCCCCGGCCGTTCCCCGGACCGCCCTCCGGACCGCGGGAAGCCGGCGGGGTCCACGCGGCCCGGTCCGTGCACGTACCCCACCGGCCGGCGCCCCGGCTCGCCGGGCGGGGCGAGTCGGCCGAGTCGGCCGGGTCGGCGGACGCGGGCCCTGACGCGGTCCGCTGGCGGCGGGTTCACGCCTCGCCGCGGGCGCGCAGCGCCTTCAGGCGGGCGACCGCCTCCTCCAGGACCGCCGTCCGCTTGCAGAAGGCGAACCGCACGTACGGCGCGCCCGCCTCGCGGTGGTCGTAGAAGACGGCGTTGGGGATGGCGACGACGCCGGCGCGCTCGGGCAGGGCGCGGCAGAAGGCGAAGCCGTCGTGCTCGCCGAGGGGACGGATGTCGGCGGTGACGAAGTAGGTGCCCGCGGTCCTGAACACCGAGAAGCCCGCCTCGGTCAGGCCCGCGCTCAGCAGGTCACGCTTGGCCTGCATGTCCTCGCGGAAGGCGGCGAAGTACGCCTCGGGCAGGTTCAGCGCCTCCGCGACGGCGTACTGGAACGGCCCCGACGACACATACGTCAGGAACTGCTTCGCCGACCGCACCGCCGTGACCAACTCGGGGGCCGCCGTCACCCAGCCGACCTTCCAGCCGGTGAACGAGAACGACTTGCCGGCGCTGCCGATCGTCACCGTCCGCTCCCGCATCCCCGGGAACGTCGCCAGCGGCACGTGCTCGGCATCGTCGTACACCAGGTGCTCGTACACCTCGTCGGTCACCACCAGCAGGTCCCGCTCCACGGCCAGCTCGGCGATCGCGGTGAGCTCGGTGCGGGTGAGGACGGTGCCGGTCGGGTTGTGCGGGGTGTTGATCAGCAGCAGGCGGGTGCGGTCGGTCACCGCGTCGCGCAGTTCGTCCAGGTCGAGGCGGAAGGCGGCGGACCTGCCGGTGGTGGACCTGCCGGTGGCGGACTTGCCGGTGATGGCCCCGCCGGTGGTGGCCCCGCCGGTGGTGGCCCCGCCGCCCTCGGCGGCGGCTTCGTCGTCCTCGGTGACGTGCGGGCGCAGGGTCACCGGGACCCGGCGTCCGCCCGCCAGGGCGATGCAGGCGGCGTAGGAGTCGTAGTACGGCTCCAGCGCCACCACCTCGTCGCCGGGCTCCAGCAGGGCCAGCAGGGACGCGGCGATCGCCTCCGTGGCGCCCGCGGTGACCAGCACCTCGGTGTCGGGGTCGTACGTCAGCCCGTAGCGGCGCAGCTGGTGGGCGGCGATCGCGGTGCGCAGCTCGGGGACGCCGGGGCCCGGCGGGTACTGGTTGCCGCGCCCCTCGCGCAGCGCCCGTACGGCCGCCTCCCGGATCTGCTCGGGGCCGTCGGTGTCGGGGAAACCCTGGCCGAGGTTGATCGACCCGGTGGCGGCGGCGAGAGCCGACATCTCGGCGAAGATCGTCGTCCCGAACTCGGCGAGGCTGCGGTTGAGGAGCGGGCGCGGGGTCGAGGTCATGGCGGTCATCCTCCGTCCAAGCTCTGGAGTTCCTCAAGTGCGATTGGGCGGCCCCCGGCACCGGGCATCTCCCGGTCACGCAACAGGACGGGACGGCCGACGGGGGACGTCCCGGGCGACTACGGGGGAACGGAAAGGGGGATGACGCCATGGTCATCGGCATCGTCCTGGTAGCGGTGGTGCTGCTGCTCGCGGTGGTCCGCGCGGCCACCCGGAAGCAGCGGCGGGGGGCCGTCCTCGGCAAGGGGGCGGGCGGCGCGGGCCGCTCCCGCCGCGGCCGGTACGACAGCGGCTCCAGCTGGTGGGCGGGGAGCGACGGCGCGTCGAGCGCGTCGTGCGGCTCGTCGTCCGGCGGGCACGGAGGCCACGGGGGGCACTCGTGCGGGGGGCACTCGTGCGGCGGCGGCTCTTCCTGTGGCGGCGGCTCTTCCTGTGGCGGCGGCTCCTCGTGCGGCGGGGGCGGTGGCTGCGGCGGCGGCAGTTGAAGGAGTCGGCCCTCTGCCCCGGCGGGATGATCCGGTCGGGGGCTTGGGTCGGGGGCTTGGGCTGGGGGCTTGGGCCGGGGGCTTGGGCGTCGGGCGCCGCACCGGTCCGGGACGGACTTCCGGGCGAGGCGCCGGCCCACGACCACGAGGACGGCCACGTCCGTCGGCCGCGCCCCGCCCGTGGCGGCGGACCGGTCGGCGGGCGTGCCCGTCGTCGCGCAGGGGCGCGACCGGCGCCCGCGACCGGCGCCCGCGTGCGGCGCGGGATGCGCGCCGCGACCGGGTGACGTCCGGTCCCGTACGTGCCGAACAGCCCCGCAGGGCCCACCTCTCACCGGCCGACATCGGCCGCCGCCGGTCCCACGCGACGGCGCACGCCGCCCGGACGGGGCGTGTGCCTGGCGGCCAAGGCGTGCGCCGTAGTTGAACAGTTGAACTGTGGAGCCCACGCAGGGATGGAAACGTCACGAAGTTGGGTAAAAACGCTGTGGGGGAATCGCCGTTCATGGTTCGCTCTCCCACACCGACGCAGCCCTCGGACCGTCCTGCGGTCCCCTGTCCGCGGACACCTGTCCGACCGGGCTGCCGGGCCGAACTCCCGTCCCCCACCGAGGAGCACCGGTCCGCCTCTCCACTTTTTGCGTGATAGCGGAGCCGATCCATGCTCACGACCCTGAACACCTCCTACACCGACACACGTGCGGCCGACCTCGCCTGGGCCCTGGGACGCGAACCACTCCCCGCACTGGCCACCCTCGACCTCGAACTGTCGGGAGCGAAAATCCAGTTGAGACTCCTCGGCGCGTCCCACCAGGTGCTTCTGGAGGAGGACCAGGGCAGTTGCTCGGAGACGGTGGCCTGCATGCCCGGCTTCAGCACACCGCTGCCGCTCGGCGTGGCCAGACGCGTCGGCGACTGGGACTACGAGTTCGCCGCCCGCGTCGAACTGCTCTCCCCGAACTCCTTCGCGGGCCGCGCCCAGGAGCTGCTGGCCCTGGTCGCCGACCATCCCAACGGCCTGGCCGGCGTCTTCCCGGGCAGCCCGCACGCGTTCACCGCGCTGCTGGCGCGGCGGTCCGAGGGCGCGGTGCACTGGCGCACCTGGCACGCCTATCCGCAGGACGGGCAACTGGTGGCGACGCGGACGCGGGTGGGCGCCCGGGTGACGGCGGAGCAGCTCAGCCCGTCCGGTGCCTGAGGCGTGGCGGGGCGGTCCGGTGCGTCCGGTGCCTGAGGCGTGGCGGGGCGGTCCGGTGCGTCCGGTGTCTGGGGCGTGGTGGGGCGGTCCGGTGCGTCCGGCGTCCGGGGGCGCGGTGGCGTACGGTCGCGGGGGCGGTGCGCGGCGGGCGGGAGCGGTGCGCGGCGGGCGGCGGGCGGGAGCGGCGCGTGGATCCGGCCGGCGGCCGCGCCCCGCGCCGGTTCAAACCCCCGGCGTCTCAACAGGCCCTTTTTCCACACGTGTGGGTGACGAAGCACTCCGTGTGCGTCACGTAACGTCACAGTCGTGATCGACCCGCACGCCCCGGCCCCGCCCCACGCCGCCCCGCCGTGGTGCCCGCCGGTGCGGCTGCCCGTCCGGCCGGCGACCGGACGGCTCCTCGTCCTCGCGGGCGTGTTCGTCTGTGCGGCCTGCGGCCTGGTGTACGAACTCGAACTCGTCGCGCTGGCCTCGTACCTGATGGGGGATTCGGTCACCCAGGCGTCCGTCGTGCTGTCCGTCATGGTCTTCGCGATGGGCGTCGGCTCGCTCGCCGCCAAACGGCTGCGCCGGCTGGCGGCCGCGGGCTTCGGCGCGGTGGAGGTGGTGCTCGCGCTCGTCGGCGGATGCAGCGCGCCGGCGCTGTACGCGGCCTTCGCCTGGACCGGCGGCTGGGGCGGGCCGTGGGCGGGCGCCCCGCGCTGCCTGCTGGTCGCCTTCTCGCTCACCATCGGCCTGCTCATCGGTGCCGAGGTGCCGCTGCTGATGGAGCTGATCCAGCGCATCCGGCGGCAGGACGCGGGCGGCGCGGTCGCCGACCTGTTCGCCGCGGACTACGTCGGCGCCCTGCTCGGCGGCCTCGCCTTCCCCTTCCTGCTGCTGCCGCACCTGGGCCAGTTGACCAGCGCGCTGCTGACCGGCGCGGTGAACGTCGTCGCCGGCGGCGCGCTCGTGCTCGGCCTGTTCCGGCGCGACCTCACCCCGCGCGCCCGCCGCCTGCTGCTCGCCGCCGGCCTGGTCGTCCTCGCCCTGCTCGCCTCCGCCGCCGCCCTCGCCGGCGACTTCGAACGGGCCGCCCGGCACGCCGTCTACGGCCCGGACGTGCGCGTCGCCCTGCGCGGCGCGGGGCACGAGGTGGTCCTCACCGGCGGCACCCGCGGGCGGCCCCTCGGCCTGTTCCTCGACGGCCGGCCGCACGCCGACGGCCGCGACGCGCGCCGCCGCCAGGAGGCGCTGGTCCACCCCGCCATGAACGGCCCGCACGCCCGCGTCCTCCTCCTCGGCGGCGGTGACGGGCTCGCGGCCCGCGAGGTGCTGCGCTTTCCGGGCGTGCGCCGGGTGGACGTCGTCGACCCCGATCCCGTACTGGTCCGCCTCGCCCGCCGCGACCCGGCGCTGGCCCGGCTCAACGGCCACGCGCTGGACGACCCGCGCGTGCACACGGTCGTCGCGGACGTCTTCGGCCGGCTGCGCCGGACGCCCCCGGCGGCGTACGACGTGATCGTCGCCGACCTGCCGGACCCCGGCCTGACCGCGAGCACCAAGCTGTACGCGCAGGAGTTCTACGGCCTGGCCCGGCGCGGTCTCGCCCGCGACGGGCGCCTGGTGGTGTATGCCGGGCCGGTCACGGCGCACCCGCGCGTCTTCTGGACCGTGGAGGCGACGATCCGCGCCGCCGGGCTGCGCACCGCCCCCTACCGGGTCACCGCTCCCCACCGGGTCGCCGCCCGCGCCCCGGGCGGCCTCGGCCGTGCCGGTCCCGGCCGCGCCGGCGCCCCCCGCGACTGGGGCTTCGTCCTCGCCGCCCGCGCCCGGCCGGAGCCCCGCCTCGACCCGCACGGCCCCCGCCCGCGCACCCTCACCCCGGCCGCCCTCGCCGCGGACGTCGCGGCGGCCGCCCGCACCCGCGTCCCGGGCCTGCGCCCGTCGACGCTGATACACCCGCGGTACGGGCCCTGACGGTGCGTCAACACGGTCGCGTACGGCGGAGGATGCTCTCCAAAGGCACCGGCCGCGCGCCTTTCCGCCACCGTCGACGCCCGGGCGGCCCGGCCCGTCCGGCGCCCTTTGTGCTCCGGCGCCCTCGCCGACCGAGGCCGACCATCACCGCTCACGCGGCCGACGTCCGCGCGTCCGCAGCCGGCCGCGACGCGAAGCGCCCGCCCCCGGCCGCAGGAGCCGGGCGCCGACGACGCGGTTGCCCCGGCCGACGGCGTCCGAGGACCCGGCCGGCAACGTGCGAGGGCCCGGCCGGTGATGTGCGGGGGGATCGATCGGCGGCGTGCGGGGCCCCGACCGGCGGCGTGCGAGGCCCCGACCGGCGACGCGCGGACCCCGACCGGCCCGTGCGGGAGACGTCGACCGGCCCGCGCGGCGCGTCCCGCGTACTCCCGACGGCCGCATGCGCGCCAAGACTTCGCTTCAGTGGGACGTCATCCGGCCGTTGCGCGGGTAGGCTCCCCCGACATGGAGCACGAGGTGTTCGTTCCGGTTCCGGCCGATCGGCTGCGGGTGGCGCTCGCCGACCCCGCCCAGGTGGCCCGGGCGATCCCCGGGCTCCAGCAGGACGCGGGCGAGAAGGACGCCGGCCGACTCGCCGGGCGCCTGAAACTGCGGATCGGCAGCCACTCCGTCACCTATCGCGGCACGCTGCGGCTCTCCGTCCGCGACGACGGGTCGTACACCGTCGAGGCCGACGGCACCGAGTCCCGGGGCACCGGCTCGGTCAAGCTGGCCCTCACCCTCCGGCTGCGCGAGGACGGCACCGGCACCACCCTGGCCTGCGACGGCACCGTCGAGGCCGACGGCCGGATCACCGAGCTGCCCGCGGAGCAGGTGACGGCGGCCGTCACCCGCCTGCTGAACCGCTTCGCGGAGCACCTGGCCGATGCGGAGGCGCGGGAGCCGGAGCAGCGGCCGGCGTCGGTCTTCGACACGGAGGTCCCGCCCCCGTCCCTGGACCCGGCCGCCGACGACGCCGAGGACACCGAGGACACCGGCGACGCGGAGGACACCGGCGCCATCGGCACCGGCACCAATGCCACCGGCGGCGCCCCGGACGGCGCGGACGCCCCGGGCGGCGTGGACGACGCGGAGGGCGCGGACGGCGCGGACGGCGCGAAGGCCCGCCGGGACACCGGCGTCTCGCAGGACTTCTCCGAGTCCCCGCAGCCGCCCGCCGAGGCCGCCCACGCCCGCCGCACGATGATCGGCCGCAGTGCCGAGGAGGTCGACCACGCGCCGCCCCGCGGCCGGTACGCCCCCGTCCCCGCCGCCCAGACCGCCGCCGCCCCCTCGCCCCTGCGCTGGGCCGCCCCGGCCGCCGCCCTCGTCCTCGCCTCGGCCGTCGTCCTCGGCCGCGCCCTGCGCCGCCGCCGCTGACCGCGCCGCCGCTGACCGCGCCGCCGCTGACCGCGCCGCCGCTGACCGCGCCGCCGCTGACTGCGCCGCCGCTGACTGCGCCGCCGCTGACTGCGCCGCCGCTGACTGCGCCGCCGCTGACTGCGCCGCCGCTGACTGCGCCGGGCCGACCGGACCGGGACACGGCGCGGGCGGCCCGGACATGGCCGGGACGCCCTCTTGAACGCCCCAGTAGGGTCGTCCCGTGAGCAACGAGGACATCACGCTGACCGCGGGTGACGCGGAAGCGATCGTGCGGCCGGGCAACGGCGGGCGGATCGGCAGTCTGCGTGTCGGTGGGGTGGAGCTGCTCCGGCAGGGAGAGCGCTTCGGGTGCTTCCCGATGGTGCCGTGGTGCGGGCGGATCCGGGAGGGCCGCTTCCGGGACGGCGCCGTCGTGCACCGCATGCCGCTGAACGCCCCGCCGCACGCCATCCACGGCACCGCCCGCGACGGCGAGTGGAGCGTGGCCCGTGCCTCCGCGACCGAGGCGGTGATCACGTACGACCTCACCGACCCGTGGCCCTACTCCGGCCGTGTCACCCAGGTCGTCACCCTCGCCCCGGACAGCCTGACGCTGGCGGCGTCCGTGGAGACGTACGAGTCGTCGTTCCCGGCGCAGATCGGCTGGCACCCCTGGTTCAACCGCACCCTCGACGGCACCCCGGTGTCGATCGACTTCAGCCCCGCCTGGCAGGAGGAGCGCGGCGCCGACCACCTGCCCACCGGACGCCGCGTCGACCCACGGCCGGGCCCGTGGGACGACTGCTTCGGCATGCCGGACGGCGTCGACGTCACGCTCACCTGGCCGGGGCGGCTGGAGCTGAGGGTGACCAGCCCGCAGCGGTGGGTGGTGATCTACGACGAGCAGGAGGCGGCGGTGTGCGTGGAGCCGCAGACCGGCCCGCCCGACGGCCTCAACACCCACCCGCGGCTCGTCACCCCGCTGGAGCCGCTGGAGGCCACCACCACCTGGACCTGGCGGCGCCCGTAGCACCGTCCGGCCCGGTGCATGTCGTCGCCCGGCCCGGTGTCCGTCGCCGTCCGGCCCGGTGCATGTCGCCGTCCGGCCCGGTGCATGTCGCCGTCCGACCCGGTGCATGTCGCCGTCCGACCCGGTGCCCGCCACCATCCGACCTGGCGCCCGCGGCCACCCGACCCGGCGCCCGCGGCGCCGTCCGGGGCGCCGTCTAGTCTGACTGCCATGAGTGACGCACGTGGCGAGCTGCTGCAGCAGATCAAGGACAAGGCCGTGGTGCACGGCAAGGTGACCCTGTCGTCGGGCAAGGAGGCCGACTACTACGTCGACCTGCGCCGGGTCACCCTGGACGGCACGGCGGCCCCCCTGGTCGGCCAGGTGATGCTCGACCTGACCGCCGACCTGGACTACGACGCCGTCGGCGGCCTCACCATGGGCGCGGACCCGGTCGCCACGGCCATGCTGCACGCCGCCGCGGCGCGGGGGCGCCACCTGGACGCGTTCGTGGTGCGCAAGGCGGGCAAGGCGCACGGCCTGCAGCGCCGGATCGAGGGACCGGACGTGGCCGGCCGCCGGGTCCTCGCCGTCGAGGACACCTCCACCACCGGCGGTTCGGTGCTCACCGCCGTCGAGGCGCTGCGCGAGGCCGGGGCCGAGGTGGTGGCCGTCGCGACGATCGTGGACCGGGCGACCGGCGCCGCCGAGAGGATCGAGCGGGAGGCGGGTGTGCCGTACCGGTACGCGTACTCCAAGGACGACCTCGGGCTCGGCTGACCACACCTGACCACACCTGTGGAGCATTCGGTCACGTCTGGAAAGATGGGGCCGACGATGACGTCGCACCCAAGGTCTAGGTCAGGGCCGTAAGTACGCAGAACGCCCATACCCGCACAACAAGGAGCGGACAGATGCCCATCGCAACCCCCGAGGTCTACAACGAGATGCTGGACCGGGCGAAGGCAGGCAAGTTCGCCTACCCGGCCATCAACGTGACCTCTTCGCAGACCCTGCACGCGGCGCTGCGCGGCTTCGCGGAGGCGGAGAGCGACGGCATCGTCCAGATCTCGACCGGCGGCGCCGAGTTCCTCGGCGGCCAGCACAACAAGGACATGGTCACCGGCGCGGTGGCCCTGGCCGAGTTCGCGCACGTCGTCGCCGAGAAGTACGACGTCAACATCGCCCTGCACACCGACCACTGCCCCAAGGACAAGCTCGACGGGTACGTACGGCCGCTGCTGGCGATCTCCGAGGAGCGTGTGAAGGCGGGCAAGAACCCGCTGTTCCAGTCCCACATGTGGGACGGCTCCGCCGAGACCCTCGCCGACAACCTCGAGATCGCGCAGGAGCTGCTCGCCCGCACCTCCGCCGCCAAGATCATCCTGGAGGTGGAGATCACTCCGACCGGCGGTGAGGAGGACGGCGTCTCCCACGAGATCAACGACAAGCTGTACACGACGGTCGAGGACGCGATCCGCACCGCCGAGGCGCTCGGCCTGGGCGACAAGGGCCGCTACCTGCTCGCCGCCTCCTTCGGCAACGTCCACGGCGTGTACAAGCCGGGCAACGTCGTGCTGCGCCCCGAGCTGCTGAAGGAGCTCAACGAGGGCGTCGCCGCCAAGTTCGGCAAGCCGGCCGACAGCAAGCCGTTCGACTTCGTCTTCCACGGCGGTTCCGGCTCCACCGTCGAGGAGATCCACACCGCGCTGGAGAACGGCGTGGTGAAGATGAACATCGACACCGACACCCAGTACGCCTTCACCCGCCCCGTCGCGGACCACATGTTCCGCAACTACGACGGCGTGCTGAAGGTCGACGGCGAGGTCGGCTCCAAGAAGGCCTACGACCCGCGCACCTGGGGCAAGCTCGCCGAGGCGTCGATGGCGCAGCGCGTCGTCGAGGCGTGCCAGCACCTGCGCTCGGCCGGCACGAAGATCAAGTAACCCGCGGCGGCCCGCGGCGGCCCGCAGCAGTCCGCGGCAACCCGTGGCGGCTGCCGGTAACCCGCGGCGGCCCGTAGCGGCCGCCGGCACCCCGCGGCCGCCCGCGCTCCCGAGCGCCCGTCCCCGCCGGCTCCGGCGCGGGCGGGCGCTTCGGCGTCGCGGGGACAGGTGCGGGGATACTGGCTCCATGTCCCTTCACGAGAACCTTCTCGGGGGTCCGCCCCCGACCCACCTCCCCGACGACCCGGAGCCGCGCGAGCTGCTGGCGAAGGGCGTGGCGCCCGCCGAGGTCGCCGCGCGGCACCCCGCGTCCTCGCTGGCCTGGGTCCAGCTCGCCGACGACGCCTTCCGGCGCGGCGCGGCCGTGGAGTCGTACGCCTACGCCCGGACGGGCTACCACCGCGGCCTGGACCTGCTGCGCCGCAACGGCTGGAAGGGCCACGGCCCGATCCCCTGGGAGCACGAGCCGAACCGCGGCTTCCTGCGCGCCCTGCACGCGCTGGCCCGGGCCGCGCAGGCCATCGGGGAGCGGGAGGAGTACGAGCGCTGCACGCAGTTCCTGAAGGACTCCTCGCCGACGGCGGCGCAGACGCTGGGCTGACCGCGGTCCGCAATCACCCCGCACGCCGCGCCGCACGGCCCGCCCGTGACCGGGGCGGGCCTTGCGGCGTCCGGGGTGATTGCGGAGGATGCGGATGGGGACCGGGGCCCCCGTGCCGGTATCGGCAGGGGCGGACCGCTACCCGGAGTGCATCACAGGAGACAGCGATGTCCCACGAGGCTCACCTCGCTCCCGAGCCCGAGACCCCGCATCTCGACTTCGCCGGCACCACGCCGTACGAGGACTACGTCCGGGCCGACGTGCTCACCCACCTCCAGCACCCCCTCTCCGACGATCCCGGAGAGATGGTCTTCCTGGTCACGACCCAGGTGATGGAGCTGTGGTTCACCGTCATCGTCCACGAGTGGGAGACCGCGGCGCGCGCCCTGCGCGAGGACCGGCCGCGGGTGGCGATCGACGCCCTGAAGAGGTCCGTGCGGGAACTGGAGGCGCTCAACGCCTCCTGGAAGCCGCTCGGGCAGCTCACGCCGGCCCAGTTCAACTCCTACCGCGGCGCCCTCGGCGAGGGCTCCGGCTTCCAGTCGGCCATGTACCGCCGCCTGGAGTTCCTGCTCGGCGAGAAGTCCGCGTCCATGCTCGTCCCGCACCGTGGCTCCCCGCGCGTCCACGCCGAGCTGGAGAAGGCGCTGCAGGAGCCCAGCCTCTACGACGAGGTGCTGCGCTTCCTCGCCCGGCGCGGCCACGCGATCCCGCCCGAGATCCTGAACCGTGACGTCTCCCGGCGCTACGAGCCCTGTGAGGCCGTCGAGGAGGTGTGGGCGCGGATCTACTCCGGCGACCAGAACGACGAACTCGTCCGCCTGGGCGAGGCGCTGACCGACGTCGCCGAACTGGTCTGGCGCTGGCGCAACGACCACCTCATGGCCACCCGCCGCGCCATGGGCGCCAAGCAGGGCACGGGCGGCTCCGCCGGGGTGGCCTGGCTGGAGAAGCGGGCGCAGAAGCACGTGTTCCCCGAGCTGTGGACGGCGCGGTCACATGTCTGAACTCTCTGAAGTCTCTGCACTCTCCGAACTCGTCGAGAAGGCGCAGAAGTTGGACGCCGCCGACGAACTGCGCGGCAAGCGCGCGGAGTTCGTCCTGGACGCCGCGCCCGGCGACCCGGCCGGCCCCGCGGGCGTCTACCTGGACGGCAACTCGCTCGGCGCCCTCCCGGCGCACGTGCCGGAGAAGGTGGCCGACGTGGTCCGCCGCCAGTGGGGCGAGTTGCGCATCCGCTCCTGGGAGGAGAGCGGCTGGTGGACCGCGCCCGAGCGGATCGGCGACCGGATCGCGCCGCTGGTCGGGGCGGCCCCGGGCCAGGTCGTGGTCGGCGACTCCACCAGCGTCAACGTCTTCAAGGCGCTGGTGGCGGCGGTGCGGATGGCCGGCGAGGGCCGCGACGAGATCGTCGTCGACGCGACGACGTTCCCCACGGACGGGTACATCGCCGAGTCGGCGGCGCGCCTGACCGGCCGCGGCCTGCGCGCCGTGCTGCCGGACGACGTCCCGGGCGCGGTCGGCGACCGCACCGCGGCCGTCCTGCTCAACCACGTCGACTACCGCACCGGCCGGCTGCACGACCTGCCGCGGCTGACGGCCGCGGCGCACGCGGCGGGCGCGGTGGCGGTCTGGGACCTGTGCCACAGCGCGGGCGCCCTGCCGGTCGGCCTGGACGAGCACGGCGTGGACCTCGCGGTCGGCTGCACGTACAAGTACCTCAACGGCGGCCCCGGCGCCCCCGCCTTCCTCTACGTCCGCCGCGACCTGCAGGACCGCTTCGACTCCCCCCTGCCCGGCTGGAACTCGCACGCCGAGCCCTTCGGCATGCGCCCGGAGTACCGGCCCGCGCCGGGTGCCCCGCGCGGCCGCGTCGGCACCCCGGACATCCTGTCCATGCTGGCCCTGGAGGCGGCGCTGGACGTCTGGGAGGGCGTCTCGATGGAGGCGGTCCGCGCCAAGTCCCTGGCCCTGACGGACTTCTTCCTGGAGTGCGTCGAGGCCTACGTGCCGCCGGGCCGGGTGGAGTGCCTGACCCCGCTGCGGCACGAGGAGCGCGGCAGCCAGGTGGCGCTGCGCTGCGACGACGCCGGCGACGTCATGAAGCGCCTCATCGCCCGCGGCGTCGTCGGCGACTTCCGCCCCCCGGACGTCCTGCGCTTCGGCTTCACCCCGCTGTACGTCGGCTTCGCGGACGTGGAGCGGGCGGCGCGGGTGCTGGGGGAGACGGTGGGGGCGTAGGCGCCCCTGGACGCCCGGAGCGGCCCGGGGTACCGGAGCGGCCCGGGGCAGCTCGGCCCCGGGCCGCTTCCCGGACCGGCCCCGGGCCGCTTCCCGGGCCGCTTCCCGGACCGGCCCCGGGCCGCTTCCCGGGCCGCTTCCCGGACCGGCCCCGGACCGGCCCCGGGCCGGTTCCGCGCCCCCGCCCGCCGAGGGCGCCGTGCCCGCCCACCGAGGGCGCCGTGCCCGCCCGCCCCGCCGCGGCGGAGCCGCGAGAACGCGGGCCGGCCGCGACATTCCCGGCCAAGGGCGCGTACGGCGCCGCCGTGGCCGAGCCACCCACCGGCCGGCGTTCACCCAGCGTCACCTCCCCGTGTTCGCGCACCTCACTGGCCTGATAACGTCCCCGCCGACGGCCTGATTTTCCTCCTGGTCCGCCAGCACCGTTTCAAGGCTGAGAGGTTGGAGCATGTCGGACGACGCCGCAGCCCGCGATGCCATGGCCCGCGATGCCGCCGCCCGCGATGCCGCAGAACAGGAGTCGGCCTTCTCGCACCGTCCGGTCGACCCGGACGCCACCG
Organism: Streptomyces echinoruber; assembly: GCF_014651135.1. Taxonomy (GTDB): domain Bacteria; phylum Actinomycetota; class Actinomycetes; order Streptomycetales; family Streptomycetaceae; genus Streptomyces; species Streptomyces echinoruber. The sequence goes on along the minus strand of NZ_BMWH01000005.1, from coordinate 11,581 downwards.
CCGTCTACGGCGACCACCCCGACCAGGTGATCGACTTCTACGCGCCGCGCGCCACGGCCGCCGTCCCCTCCCCGACCGGGTCCTCCCCGCTGGTGGTGGTGCTGCACGGCGGTGCCTGGCGGGCGCGGTACGACCGGCGGCACGTCAGCCCGTTCGCGGACTTCCTCGCCCGGCGCGGCTTCGCCGTGGCGAACGTCGAGTACCGGCGGGGCGGCGAGGGCGGGGGCGAGCCGCCCGCCGCGGGCCGCTGGCCGGACACCTTCGACGACGTCGCGGCCGCCCTGGACGCGCTGCCGGGGCTGGTCGGGAAGGCGCTGCCGCAGGCCGACACCCGCCGCACGGTCCTCACCGGGCACTCCGCCGGCGGCCACCTGGCCCTGTGGGCGGCGGCCCGGCACGTGCTGCCCGCGGACGCGCCCTGGCGCATCGAGCACCCCGCCCCGCTGCGCGGCGTCGTCGCGCTCGCCCCGATCGCCGACCTCGCCGTCGCCGACAAGCTCGACGTGTGCTCCGGCGCCGGGCGCCAGCTCCTGGGCGGGGAGGAGCACTTCGCGGAGCGCCAGCCGTATGCCGACCCCGCCCTGCTGCTCCCGACGGGCATCGCGACCACCCTGGTCCAGGGCCGCACCGACATCGTCGTCCCGCAGGCCGTCGCCGAGTCCTACGCCGAGGCCGCCGCCAAGGCCGGGGAGGTCGTCGGCGTGACCCTGCTGGAGGACGTCGGCCACTTCCCGCTCATCGACCCGGCCGCGGACGCCTGCGCGGTGGTCGCGGAGGAGATCGCCCAACTGGCGTGGTGAGCGGGGCCGGCGGTGGGGCCGGCGGCCGACGGGGCAGGGCAGCGGCGGACTCCGGCCGGCCGGGGAACGGGAGACCGCGGCCGGGAACGGTGGACCCCTGGCGGGCCGGGGAACGGGAGACCGCGGTCGGGAACGGCGGACCCCTGGTCGGCCGGGGAACGGGAGACCGCGGCCGGGAACGGCGGACCTCTGGCCGGCCGGGGAGCGGCCGGGCTACCGTCCGTCCATGGCAGCGCGCAGCGACCTCGCTTTCGACCCGTGGGACCCGGAGTTCGTCGCCGACCCCTACCCCGTCTACGCCGCACTGCGCGCCCGGGGCCGGGTGCACCACTACGAGCCCACGAACCAGTGGCTGGTCCCGCACCACGCGGACGTCTCGGCGCTGCTGCGCGACCGGCGGCTGGGACGGACCTACCGGCACCGCTTCACGCACGAGGAGTTCGGGCGCACCCCGCCCCCGCCGGAGCACGAGCCGTTCCACACCCTCAACGACCACGGCATGCTCGACCTGGAGCCGCCGGACCACACCCGCATCCGGCGGCTGGTGTCGAAGGCGTTCACACCGCGCACGGTGCGGCGGCTCGAACCGTACGTCCGCCGGCTCGCCGACGAGCTGGTCTGCCGCCTGGTCGAGGCGGGCGGCGGGGACCTGCTGACCGACGTCGCCGAGCCGCTGCCGGTGGCGGTGATCGCCCAGATGCTGGGCATCCCCGAGGCGGACCGGGGGCTGCTGCGGCCCTGGTCGGCGGACATCTGCGGAATGTACGAGCTGAACCCGTCCGAGGAGACGGCGGCCCGGGCGGTGCGGGCGTCGGTCGAGTTCTCCGCCTACCTGCGCGAGCTGATCGCCGAACGCCGCAAGGAGCCCGGCGAGGACCTGATCTCCGGGCTGATCGCGGCGTACGACGAGGGGGAGCGGCTGACCGAGCAGGAGCTGGTCTCCACGTGCGTGCTGCTGCTGAACGCCGGGCACGAGGCGACGGTGAACGCCACCGTCAACGGCTGGTGGGCGCTGTTCCGCCACCCCGCCCAACTGGCCGCCCTGCGCGCCGACCACTCCCTGGTCCCCACCGCCGTCGAGGAACTCCTGCGCTACGACACCCCGCTGCAGCTTTTCGAACGCTGGGTGCTGGACGACATCGAGATCGACGGGACGGTGATCCCGCGCGGCGCGGAGATCGCGATGCTGTTCGGCTCCGCCAACCACGACCCGGCGGTCTTCGCCGAGCCGGAGCGCCTCGACCTCACCCGCCGGGACAACCCGCACATCTCCTTCAGCGCCGGCATCCACTACTGCATCGGCGCGCCGCTGGCCCGCGTGGAGCTGGCCGCCTCGATGACGGCGCTGCTGCGGCGGGCCCCGGCCCTCAGGCCCGCGGCGGAACCGGAACGCAAGCCCAATTTCGTGATCCGGGGGCTGAAGGGGCTGCCGGTCGTGGTGGCGTGAGGGACTTCCCGCCCGCCTGCCCGTCCGCCGTCCGTCAGCTTGCTCGCCCGCCCGCCTCGGTGGGGCACGGGTGACCGCCACGGGGCTCCGCCCCGGACTCCGGCGGGGGCTCCGCCCCCTCTCTCTCCGGTGGCCCGGGGTTCCGTCCGGTCGCCTACGCCGCCACTACGCCACCACGTCCCTCCTCCGCAGCCCCGCCAGGCCCGCGGTGACCAGCGCCGCCGCGATCGCCGTGAGGGCCAGGACCGGGCCCCACGTCAGCTCGCCTCCCGGCAGCTTCGGCAGGTGGCCGTAGGGGGAGAGGTCCAGGACCGTCTGCGGGAGGTTCAGGGACGGGCCCACCCAGCCCAGCAGCAGGACGCCGCAGGCGACGCCCCAGGCGGCGGTCGTCAGCCGGGGCAGGACGCCGTACAGCAGGACCGCTGCCCCGCCGATCACCCAGGCGGCCGGGACCTGGACGAGGCAGGCGGCGACGAGGGCGCCGGGGCGTTCGCCGTAGCCGAGGGAGAGGCCGGCCGCCGCCAGGAGCATGAGCCAGACGGTGCCGCCGAAGGCGATCGCGAGGTGGCCGGCGGCCCAGCGCAGGCGGCCGACCGCGCAGGCCAGCACCGGTTCCGCCCGCCCGGAGGTCTCCTCGCCGTGCAGGCGCAGCACGGACGACACCACGTACAGGGACGCGACCAGGCCCAGCATCCCGGCCATCGACGACAGGAAGGCGTCCGTGAGGCCCGCGTGGCCGCCCATCCGCTCGAAGATCTGCCGGGCCCGCTCGTTGTCGCCGACCAGGTCCACGGCGCCGTCGGTCATCCCGCCGTAGACCACCCCGGCGAGCAGGAAGCCGGTGCTCCAGCCGAGGACGCTGCCGCGCTGCAGGCGCCAGGCCAGTGCGCCGGCGCCGGCCAGGCGGCCCTCGGCGGGGCCGGGCCGGGTGGGCAGGAAGCTCATGCCGAGGTCCCGGCGGCCGGCCAGGCCGTAGGCGAGGCCGGCCTGCACGGTCGTGGCGGCGGCGGGCAGGAGCAGCACCCACCAGCGTTCGCCGGCGAAGGGCCGTACGTTCTCCAGCCAGCCGAGCGGCGACAGCCAAGTCAGCGGTGAGGAACCGTCGTTCGTCGCCGAGTCGCCCGCCGCGCGCAGCACGAACGCCGCGCCCAGCACCCCGGCCGTCAGCCCGCGCGCCAGTCGCGCGCTCTCCGTGAGCTGGGCGGCGACCGCCGCGAGCGTGGCGAAGACCATGCCGGTGCCGCCGACCGCCAGCCCGAAGGCCACGGCCCCCGCGGCGCCCCGCCCGGCCAGTCCGGCGGCGATCAGCACCGCCAGGGCCGTGTTGGCCACCGCGGCCGCGAGCAGCGCCGCCGTCAGCGGGGCGCGGCGGCCCACCATCCCGGAGGAGAGGAGTTCCTGGCGCCCGCTCTCCTCCTCGTCCCGGGTGTGCCGTACGACGACGAGCAGGCCGGTCACGGCGGCGAGCGCGCCCGCGTACACGCCGACGCGCCAGGCGGTGAGCGCGCCGAGGGAGTCGTCGAAGACGGGGCCGACCAGGGCGCGCAGGGAGGAGTTGGCCGCCATCTGCGCCCGCAGTTGCGCGCGTTCGGCCGCGGTGCCGTACAGCGTGTTCAGCGTGTTCGGCATGGACAGGACCATCAGGGCGGTCACCGCGACCCACACCGGGATCATCACCCGGTCGCGGCGCAGCGCGAGGCGCAGCAGGGTCCCGGTGCCGGCCAGCCGGCGGGGGCCTGCCGGGCGGCGGGGGGCGGCCGGACGTGCCGCGAGGCCGGTGGCGGTCATCGGGGGGTCACCTCGTCCTGGTAGTGCCGCAGGAACAGCTCCTCCAGCGTCGGCGGCGTGGACGTCAGCGACCGCACGCCCGACGCGTTCAGCGAGCGCAGGACCGCGTCCAGCTTGTCGGTGTCGACCTGGAGCCGGACGCGGCGGCCCCGCACGTCGAGGTCGTGCACGCCGGGCAGCCGGGACAGGCCGTCGGGCGGGCCCGCGAGTTCGGCCGTGACGGAGGTCCGGGTCAGGTGGCGCAGCTCGGCGAGGGTGCCGCTCTCCACCGTGCGGCCCTTGCGGATGATGCTGACCCGGTCGCACAGCTCCTCGACCTCTCTGAGGACGTGTGAGGAGAGCAGGACGGTGCGGCCCCGGTCGCGCTCCTCCTCGACGCAGCGCCGGAACACCGCCTCCATCAGCGGGTCCAGGCCGGAGGTCGGCTCGTCGAGGATCAGCAGGTCGACGTCGGAGGCGAACGCGGCGACGAGGGCGACCTTCTGCCGGTTGCCCTTGGAGTAGGTGCGGCCCTTCTTCGTCGGGTCGAGTTCGAAGCGCTCGATCAGCTCGTCGCGCCGCCGCCGGTCGACGCCGCCGCGCAGCCGGGCGTACAGGTCGATGACCTCGCCGCCGGAGAGGTTGCGCCACAGGGTGACGTCGCCGGGGACGTAGGCGAGGCGGCGGTGCACCTCCACCGCATCCGTCCACGGGTCGCGGCCGAGGACCTGCGCGGCGCCCGCGTCGGCGCGCAGCAGGCCGAGCAGGACGCGGATGGTGGTGGACTTGCCGGCGCCGTTGGGGCCGAGGAAGCCGTGCACCTCACCGGTCTCGACGTCGAGGTCGAGACCGTCCAGGGCGCGGGTCCTGCCGAACGACTTGCACAGTCCGGAGACGGTGATGGCTCTCGTCATGCAGCAGAAGCTACGCTTCTTTCAGAAATTTGTGAAGGTAAGGAATCCTGTGAAGCGCGGGTAGACTTCGGGAAGGAAGGGGCGAGCAGGCAGGGAAAGCGGGGAGCGGGGAGCGGTGAGCAGGGGAGAGGATCGAGACATGGCGGAGCCCAGGGAGCCCAGGGAGGTCGGGGAGCCCGGCCGGACGCGGCGGGACCCGGAATCGGTCTCCCGCTTCGTCGAGCACTTCGCCGCGCAGCTCGTCGAGGCGGGCGTGCCGCGCATGCCGGCCCGGGTGTTCGCCGCGCTGCTCGCCTCCGACACCGGCGCCCTGACCTCCGCCGAACTGGGCGAGCAGCTGCGCATCAGCCCCGCCGCCGTCTCCGGCGCGGTGCGCTACCTCGCCCAGGTCCACCTGGTGTCGCGGGAGCGGGAGCCCGGCTCGCGCCGGGACCGCTACCGGGTGCACAGCGACCAGTGGTACGAGGCCCTCACCAACCGCGAGGCGCTCATCAAGCGGTGGGAGGACGCCCTGCGCGAGGGCGTCACCAGCCTCGGCGCCGACACCCCGGCCGGCCGCCGCCTCGCCGAGACGCTGGCCTTCTTCGAGTTCGTGGAGGGGGAGGTCGAGGCGATGATGGAACGCTGGCGGGCGCACCGGGAGAAGACGTTCGGGGCGGGCGACGGGCGGGGGTGAGGACGGGAGCCCGACGGCCGGGGCCGGGGACGAGGACGGAGGTCCGACGGCCGGAGACGGGGACGGAGGTCCGACACCCGGCGCCGCGGCCCGCCCGCGCTCAGGCCGGCCCGTGCCCCGCCCCCTGCCCGGCCCGGCGCCCCAGCCCCGGCCGGGGCACCGTCACCGCCCACGCCCCTTCCCGCACCACCCACGTCCGCCGCCGTACCGGCCCGGCCTCCACCGCGTCCGCCCGGTAGCGGAAGTCCGCGCCGGTCACGGTCACCGCCCGCCCCGCCGCCCGCAGCGGCAGCGCCTCCGCGCCCACCGACACCGGCCGCACCTCCACCTCGGCCGCCCCGGCGCGCCCGCCGGGCGTCACGGTCACCGCCTGCACGGGCCGGTCCAGGTCGATCAGGGTCTCCCCGTCGACCTCCACCCGCAGCCGGGACGGCGCGGCCCGGCCGCCGCCCGGCGCCACGGCGACCCCGGCCCGTACCGGCCGTACCGCCGCCAGGCCCCGCACCAGCGACCGGCAGGTCCGCACCCAGGAAGGCCCGGACGGCGCGCCACCCGCCGCCCCCTGCGCCCCCGTCCCCTGCGCCCCCGCCACCGGCGGGATCCGCAGCGCGCCCAGCACCACGCCGTCGCTGTCGTCGACGAGCAGGTCACGGCGCCGCACCTCCCCGTCGAGCACCGCCCGCGCCGCCGCCACCGTCCCGGCCGGCACGCCCAGCCCGTGGGCCAGCGCCACCGCCTCCGGGGCGCCGACCGGCACCACCGACAGGGCGCAGCCGGCCAGCTCGCGCTGCCGGTGGAGCTGGGTGACCGCCCGCACCAGGGCCCGGTCGTCGCCGACCACGACCGGGCGCCGGGAGCCGCGCCGGCGCAGCGCGCGGGCGAACTCCTCCGGGCTGTCCGGCAGGCACAGCTTCACCCGCGCACCCGCGGTGAGCACGTCCTTCGCGATCCGCACGGCCTCGCCGTCCGTGTGCCGGGCGACCGGATCGATGATCACCAGAAGCTGGTCGGACATCGCGAAGGTCGCCACCTCGGTCCTGCCTCGCTTCCTCGGGTAGCATCTTTGTGCAAGAGCCCCTTGCGCCGTTTCGCCGGGGGCTTCGTCTATTCCGGGGCATCCGGTCCGACGGTCGTGGCCGACGAGGGCCGCGGTGTACGAGGCACAGGCACCGCACGCCGTGCCGCGTACGCCCCGACCATGGACATGCCCCGCCCGGAAGGGGTGTACGCGCGTGCCCGCACTTGTGCTGCTCGGTGCTCAGTGGGGTGACGAAGGCAAGGGGAAGGCCACCGACCTGCTCGGTGGCTCGGTGGACTATGTCGTGCGCTACCAGGGCGGCAACAACGCCGGCCACACGGTCGTCGTCGGCGACCAGAAGTACGCCCTCCACCTGCTCCCGTCCGGCATCCTGTCCCCCGGTTGCATTCCCGTCATCGGCAACGGCGTCGTCGTCGACCCGTCGGTCCTGCTCTCCGAGCTGAGCGGGCTGAACGAGCGCGGCGTCGACACCTCCAAGCTGCTCATCAGCGGCAACGCGCACATCATCACGCCGTACAACGTGACGATCGACAAGGTCACCGAGCGCTTCCTCGGCAAGCGCCGGATCGGCACCACGGGCCGCGGCATCGGCCCGACGTACGCCGACAAGATCAACCGGGTCGGCATCCGGGTGCAGGACCTGTACGACGAGTCGATCCTCACCCAGAAGGTGGAGGCGGCCCTCGACGTCAAGAACCAGATCCTGACCAAGCTGTACAACCGGCGCGCCATCGCCGCGAACCAGGTGGTCGAGGAACTGCTGGGCTACGCCGAGCAGCTCAAGCCGTACGTCGCCGACACGGTCCTGATCCTGAACAAGGCCCTGGACGAGGACAAGGTCGTGCTCTTCGAGGGCGGCCAGGGCACGCTGCTCGACATCGACCACGGCACGTACCCCTTCGTGACCTCCTCCAACCCGACCGCGGGCGGCGCCTGCACCGGCTCCGGCGTCGGCCCGACCCGCATCAGCCGCGTCATCGGCATCCTCAAGGCGTACACCACCCGCGTCGGCGCCGGCCCCTTCCCGACCGAGCTGTTCGACGAGGACGGCGAGGCGCTGCGCCGCATCGGCGGCGAGCGGGGCGTGACGACCGGCCGCGACCGCCGCTGCGGCTGGTTCGACGCGGTGATCGCCCGCTACGCGACCCGCGTGAACGGCCTGACCGACTTCTTCCTCACCAAGCTCGACGTCCTCACCGGCTGGGAGCAGATCCCCGTCTGCGTCGCCTACGAGATCGACGGCCAGCGCGTCGAGGAACTCCCCTACTCCCAGACCGACTTCCACCACGCCAAGCCGATCTACGAGTACCTTCCCGGCTGGCAGGAGGACATCACCAAGGCCAAGACCTTCTCCGACCTGCCGAAGAACGCGCAGAACTACGTCAAGGCCCTGGAGGAGATGTCCGGCGCCCCGATCTCCGCGATCGGCGTGGGCCCGGGCCGGGACGAGACGATCCAGATCAACTCGTTCCTGTAACGACGCTCGTTCCGGTAACGACGAGGGAGGGGGCGGCCGATGCCGGTGAGGAAACCGCCGACCGAGCGGCAGCGGAGAATCGGCGCGGAACTGCGGCGGATGCGCGAACGTGCGGGTCTGTCGATCAACGAGGCCGCCACCCTCCACCACACCGACCGGACCACCGTCAGCAACACCGAGTCCGCGCGGTCGGGCGTCAGCAGCGACCGCGTGCGGGTATGGGCGGCGAACTACTCGTGTCCCGACGCGGCGTACGTGGACGCGCTCGCCGCCCTGGCCGGGATGCGGGGCACGCAGTGGTGGGACGCGTACCGCGGCAAACTCGCTCCCCAGCTCGTGGACATCGCGGAGATGGAGCATCACGCCGTGGCGCTCCGCTACGCCCAGATCACGCACATGCCCGGCCTGCTCCAGCACCGGGACTACATGCGCGGGGTGTTCCAGCAGGCCGTACCGCCCTTGACCCCTGAATCACTGGACCGGCACGTCGAGTTCAGGCTGCGGCGGACGGAGGTGCTGGACCGGGACGATCCGCCCCGGTGCACCTTCCTGATCCACGAAGCCGCCCTGCGCATCTGGTACGGCGACCGGGGCGTCCTGCGGACGCAGCTCGCCCACCTGCTGAAGGAGTCGGAGCGGGACAACGTGGCGGTGCGTGTGATCCCGTTCGCCGCAGGCGGCTTCGCCAACGTCGGAAGCTGCACCGTCTACGCCCACGGCCCTGTCCCGCAGCTCGACACGGTGCAGATCGACGTGCCCACGGGGGTTCTCTTCCTCCACGAAGAGACTCATCTGGTCAACTACCGCGCGGTGCTGGACCGTATCGAGGAACGCGCTCTCGACCCGGAACGCTCGCGGGACTTCATCCGCGCAGTGGCTCAGGACGTGTGACGACCCGAAGGCGGACCAGTGGATTCGACGGACATCGTGTGGCGCAAGTCGTCGTTCTCGGCGGACACCGGCAACTGCATCGAGCTGGCTGTTCACAGGAACGAGATCCTGCTCAGGGAGAGCGACGACCCCGGTGCGGTTCTCCACACCTCCGTGGACGGGTTGCGGGCGTTGCTGGAGGCGGCCAGGGCGGGACAGGTCGGCACACTGCCGTAGCGATCCCCATTTCAGGCAACATGTTGTTTGGCGCAGCATGATACCTCTACTCTGAGTGCGTTGCCCCACACGCTCCGTGCTGTGTGAGGGGTCAAAAAACATGCCCCGGCGGTGTTAGCGGCACCCCGGGGCTCGGCCAACGCTGTTAGAGGAGCATCAGCATGCCCAAGCGTATCCGGCTTGCCCTCCAGCTCACCCTGGAACGAACACTCGCCCTGATCCTCTCCCTCCTGCCCGCCCCGGCATCCGGCACCGGCCGCCGTCGCCGGGTCCCCCGGGCCGTTCCCCCACCCCCGCGCACCCTCTCCGGCCGCCGCCTGCTGGTCCGCCGCACCGCCCTCCTCCTGCCCCTCCCCCGACCGCGAACGGCCCCCACCGGCGACCCCCTCCTCGACGACCCCGGCCCCCTGGTCCGCCCCTACCTCCTCGCCCACGAACGCCGTCGGCGCCAACAGGAACGCCGCGCCGCCCTCGCCCTCGCCCTGGCGGGCGTCGACGTGGGCCCGTGGGTGATCCACGGCCACCACGTCGGCACGCCCGTGACGGGGGCGGCCGCATGACGCCCGCACCGCACACCACGCCGCCCGACGGCTCCCGCGGCTTCCGCGTCCACCGGGTGCCGAACAAGCCGGTGCGCCGGGACGAGGACGGCCGCTACACCATCCCCCTCTGGCTCACCTACGACGGGAAGTTCGACGGCGACGTCCCCCTCCGCCTCTCCCCGTCGGAGGCGGAGTCGCTGCACGCCCAGCTCTGCTACGCCCTCGGCGACGAACCGCCGACGGCACCACCCGAAGACCACACACCGGACTGCCGCAAGCCCAGCGTGGGCAGCCGGGGAGTCCACTGGCCGTAGTAGCCGCAGCTCACACACGGGTGGACGGCACGTGCACGAACGCGCCGCCCGCGCCGTCCACCCGGACCGCCCATCCCCTGCCTTGCCCCTGCATCCGCCCGCTGTGTGCGAGTACCGTCGAGAACGCAGCGAACGCCTACCCCGAACCGGGAGCACGACCGTGACCGCACTGCCCGCGGACCCGCAGGCCGACGAACCGCTCATCCCCATGCCGGCCCTCACACCCGAAGCCCTGCGCGCCGCGGTGGAGAGGCTGACGCCCAGCCGCATGCAGACGTTCATCCGCGATCTCGTCGAAGCGACCACCAGCGCTCAGGAAACCCAATCCCTCGCGCCTCTGCGCGGCTTTGTCCACAGGTGGGGCGTTTTCGTCGCGATCCAGCGGTACCCCTCACGAGCCGCCCGCCTGCGCCACCTGGAAGAGGTGGTGAGCGGTGGTGTCGAGGACCCGACGGACGCCATCGCGGAGATCAGGAAGATCCACGCGGACGCGGCGGCCGAGGCGGGGTTGTGACCGACTGGAAGTGGGACTACAACCCGAGCGAGGAATACCTGACCGAGGGACTTCCGGTCGGGGTGATCGCCGAGGTGGAGCGCATCGCCACCGAGTTGGCAGCCCTGGGAAGGGATGCGGAAAACGCGGGAAGCAGACCGGAGGACAAACCGGGCGGCCTGCGGAACTTCCCCATTTTCGGCGGACGCGGTTTCATCCAGTTCCTCGCCGTCCCCCGGCACGAGTGCGTGTACATCTGCAACATCGTCTGGAACGGATAGACCACCGGCCCGCGTTCCCCACCCGGACCCGCCCTTCTCAGAGCTCGAGCTGCCTCTCCGGCCTTGAGGTGAGTGGGGTGGGTGGCGAGTTCCGTGCGGAGCCGCCCAGACGCCGGCTTCCCCCCCGGTATGGACGAGCGACGGAGCCGCCTCCACGGCGACCAGGGGACGGCTGGCGCGCGTGTCCAGCGTGGGCAGCGGGGGAATCCACCGGCCGTAGCCGCGGCACCCGTAGGTCACCGCCATACTGAAAGCGGGAGGACCCATGACTCAGCAGGCCCTGTACCGGCGGCTGCGCCAGTGCCGCGACCGGATCACTCCGCCTCCTGGCTTCGCCTGGCCGGAGATCAGCGAGGGACAGCTTGTGATGATGATGAGCCCGCGGCCTCGCCACCAGTACACGGCGAAGCTGGTGTCGCGGCAGTTGGACGCGCAGCTTCCGGAGGGCTTCTTCACCTTCGAGGGAACCGACACGGACGACGAGACCCTCGGCAAGCTGCGCGTCCCGGACCTCGTCGTCTGCTCCGGCGAGGCCATGCAGACCGATGACCCGCTCGATCCGCACGACATCGTCCTCGCGATCGAGATCGTCTCGCCGTCGAACCCCGAGAACGACTACGACCACAAGACCCGCGACTATCCCGCCATGGGCATCCCCCACTACCTGATCCTGGATCCGCGCGACGGCACGTGGACGTACCAGTGGGGGATCGGCCGGGCCGGC
>NZ_BMWH01000004.1 GCF_014651135.1 Streptomyces echinoruber | reverse complement strand
CGGATCATCGACCCGATGACGTATGTCGGCAAGGCCGCCGGGGCGGGCCTGTCCAAACTCGGCGACCTCGCCAAGGCCATCCGCGGCGCCGGCCGGATCGAGATCCCCCAGCTGCCGGAGAACGCCCTCACCCTGCCCGAGGGCTCGATCAAACTGCCCGACGGCACCGTCCACCTGCCCGAGGGCGCCGCACTGCCGGCCGGGGCGGCGCGGCTGCCGGACGGCACCGTGCGCCTGCCGCACGACACCCCGGCCTTCCCCGAGCACACCACCAAGCTGCCCACCGAGCCGGGCGCCCCGGCCCGCTACCTGGACAGCCGGGGCAACCTCCTCGACGAACACGGCAGCGTCGTGCAGCACGCCGACGAGGCGCCCACCGACCTCGTCGACCGGCCCGAGACCGGCACCCCGGCCGCGGGCGCGGACACGCCGCACACCCCCACCCCGGCCCAGCAGCCGGCAATGGCCGGCGTCGGTGCGCACGCCGCCGAGCAGGCCGGACAGCACCTGCGCCTGGGCGACAGCCTCGGCCACGACCTCGGCGCCACCGGCGACGTGGGCCGCATCGGCGACGACGCGGCCACCGCCCCCACCGTCCACGCCGGCGGCCCCGACACCCCCACCGTGCACGCGGGCGGCAGCGACATGCCCACCGTCCACGCGGGCGGCGACACCCCGCCCGTCCACACCGGCGACCACCTCCCCGGCGGCACCGCAGGCGACCACCTCCCCGGCGGGTCCGCCCACGAGCACGGCGCGGGCCCCTCCGCCAGCCACGAACCGCCGACGGGCTCGCACCCCTCTGCAGCACCGCACGACGGGCCGCCTCCTCCGCATGACGGCCCGACCCCTCCGGACGACGGGCCGACGCCTCCGCACGACCATGGCGGGGACGGTGCCCACCACGATCCGGGCACCGGCGGTCACGGCCACGACGGTGTATCGGCCGGCCATGGAGAGCATCACCCCGAGACTCCGCACACCGGGGACACTCCCGAAGAGATCCGGGTCGAGGACGACACTCCGTTGCCGCCTCCCGGTCCTGGTGACAAGAACTTCGGCACCCTGCCGGAGCACCGTGTCACCGTCGACTCGGAAACCGGGCTGATCACGCACGTCGACAACCGTCCCGTCGGTGACTGGTTGGACGACCTGTCCCGGGAGCGGGGTGCCGCCTACAGGCAGGCCAAGGAGGCTCAGACCTTCTCCCGCAAGGAGGCCGGTGAATGCGTGGGTGCCGTCATCGACCTGCGGACCGGCCAGATCTTCGAGGGAATCAACGGAAGGGCGAACAACATCATTCCGGAGGATCAGCTCCATCCGACGCTCGCAGAGCGGTATGCGAGCATCGGTGATCCGCCGCCGCACAAGGACCACCCTCTCGGCCACGCGGAGGTCAAGGCCGCGAACCAGTTGCTCTGGGAACGGACCAAGCGCGGCTTGCCGGACGGCCCGGAGGCGCTCTCCGAGCTGCGGGCATCGGTTGAGTTCCCGTTCATGAAGCACAAGGAGACCGGCTTGCCGGGACGTCCGGCACCCTTCTGCGCGAACTGCAACCATATGCTCGAAGGCGTTCCGAGCACCCACGGTCGCTACACCGGCTACCCGCCGAGTGACGAGAATTGGATTCCCTGATGACAGCCGTGCAGCGCATTGACATCGACGATCCCGAAGTGGACATGGATGACTCGGAGCGGCTGTACTACCGCGGCGAGCCGTTCACCGGCGAGGTGACCGAGCACCTCGGCGAGAGCCTTGTCAGCCTCGACACCTACATCGACGGCTACAAGAACGGGCCCTCCCGTGAGTGGTACAAGGACGGCACTCTCCGTTCCGAGGGAACACTGCGGGACGGGCTGCCCGTGGGCGAGTTCAAGGAATGGCACCCCAACGGTGTGCTCGCGGCGAAGCAGGTGTTCGCCGAGAACGGGATGACGCTCCTGGAGGACTACAAATGGGACGAGCACGGTCAGCCGACTCGGACCTGGCGGAAGGGCGCGTGAGCGTCGCCGGGCACGTTCCGTGGGGTCCGGAACGCCTTCACCAGCGGCGCGTACGACCCCGGTGAAGGCAGGGCCGGCGCGGTGGCTCGCGGAATCCGGTTGGTTTCCCGAGCGGGACATCGGTGAGCAAGCCGATGAGTTGATCAGGTGGAGACTCCGGGACGCCGAGCGTCAAGGGTGTCCACTCACGGTCTTCCCGAAGGCCGGTGACCTGATCCGCTGCTACGGGCTCCTGCGGATCCCGCACCCGAAGTCGGGTGAAAGAGCCTTGGTCATGGACCCGAGGGCCGGGTACGAAGGAGATGCCGCGGACATCGCCGAACTCGCCGCGAACCTGGGGCAGCGGCTGTTCCCCGTGGGGTACGAGACGCCGGACTTGTCTCTGCTCCTGGTGGACGAAGAGGAGAGGTTCTTCTATCTCCACCACACCGGGGCGTACTACTGCGGTTCAGGTGCCCATGAGATGTTCACGGGGTTCATCAACAACGTGGACACACCTGACGCCGAAGACTTCTTTGTGCGGTAGGCGGCCGGCGCATGCCATGAGGACGAAGGACTGAGCGTTGACCACGGGTACGGAGTCACCCGCAGCCTTGCTGGAGCGCCTGGTGTCCGTCGACTGGTACGGCGACTGGGACGTGGCCGTCTCCCATACTCGTTCGCGCGCGTTGCTGATGCGGGAGTACCTGCGCCGTGCCGCGCTGTGGGCGCGGGAACTCGGCGCGGAGCCGGAATGGCCGTTCTTCGATGTCACGGAGTTCCTCGCCCTTGGTCTCCGGGCCGACGCCCGGGTGGAGGACGAGCTGGAGCGGTTCCTGGCGGGCAAGGTGCCCACGCCGTCCACCGCCCGGACCTGCCGGGGCGCCGTGCGCTGGGCCGTCCTTCGGCAGGCGGCCGACAAGCGACCCGGTCCGCCCGGCCTGCGTGACGCGCCGGACCTGCTGCACCTGCCGGACCTGCCTGATCCGTACGAGCCGCTGCTCCTGATGTACGAGCGGGGCGGCGGTTACTCGGTCGAGGAGTTCATCGACCTGTACGGCGTGATGATCCCGCACGGCACTCTGGAGTCGAACCTCCGCGCCGAGCCGTTCCTCACGACGGACCCGTTCACCCTTGACGCGCTGGACCAGGGAGCGGTGGGCAGGATCACCTACTACGCCAAGATCGATGAAGGACACCCTCGCAGCAGTCCGCGCGGAATCGTGCGGCGCCGCCGGGTCGGGCGGGAGGCGACGACGTACGACGAGGCGTTCACCCGCAACCTTCGCTGGGAGCCGACCGAGTACCTGTGCCGCTGCGAACTCGGGCACAACGAGGTCGATCACGTGGAGATCACCGAGATCGAGGCAGCCCGTTTCATCGAGCATGTGAGCAGGAGGCTCAGACGTACGGCATAACGGCTTTCGAGCGTGAGTCTGCCGTGAGCCGCTTCTGCCTCCTGCTCGGTACGGACTTCGACGGCAGGCCGGACAGCACCCCCGCCTGGGGAACAGCCTCGGCCGCGATCTCGGCGACACCGGCCGGGCGGGCGACGACGTGTCCACCGTCCACGCCGGCGGCGACACCCCGGCCGTCCACACCGGCGACCGTATCCTCGGCGGCTCCGCCCACGAGCACGGGACGGGGCCCTCAGTCAGCCATGAACCACTGCCATGGTGACGAGTATGAGGCGCATCAACGTTGGCGATCCCGAAGTGGACATCGACTACGATCATCGGCTCCTCTACGCCGATGAGCCTTTCACAGGAGAGGCAGAGGAGTATCTGAACGGGCATCGGGTGAGTCTTGCCATGTATAAGGACGGTTACCCGGATGGTCCATACCGTGAGTGGTACGAGGACGGCGTCCTGCGCGCCGAAGGCGTCATGCGGATGGGACTTGTTTCTGGCGAGTTCAAGCGGTGGCATCCCAACGGTGTGCTCGCGGCGAAGCAGGTGTTCGCCGAGAACGGGATGACGCTTCTGGAGGACCGCACATGGGACGAGCACGGCCGGCCGACTCGGACCTGGCGGAAGGGCGCGTGAGCGTCGCCGGCCACGTCCCGTGGTGTCCGGAACGCTCTCGCCGGTGGCACCGAGGGTGGATCTGCCGAGGTGGGGGCGTGATCGACCCGGAGGCGGTCCCGCAGTACCGGTGGTCCGAGCAGGTCGGAGGCGGCGTATGGGGCGCTGAAGACGGACGCGGGGCACGGGTGGGACAGCGGGCGGGGACGGGTACGGCCGACCACACCACCATGCTCGTGAGCACGTGCTGCCGCTGTTCGGCACCTCGTGTGGCATCCTGCTGATGTTCGCCGTGAGCGAGGGACATCGCATGACTTCGGCGTGGCCGTCGCGGAAAGTGCTCGACTGGCTTGCAGGGAGCGGCTGGTCTCCCGGGCGTGACATCGGTCGTGCGGCCGAGGAACTCATCAGGGTGCGTGTGAAGGATTCGGAGCGTCAGGGCGCTTCCCTCGTACCTGTGGAAGCGGCGGTCCGGATCGTGCACTCATACGGCATGCTCCGCTTGAACCAACCCCATACACCTGGCTGTGCCTGGGTGATGAAACCGACCATTGGTTACGACGGGGACGCTGCGGCGATCAAGGAACTGGGCAACGGCCTCGGCGTCGAACTGTTCCCCGTCGGATACGAGGCTTCCGAGTACGGGATCGTCCTGGTGGACGAGCGAGGACGCTTCTTCCTGCTGCATCACACAGGCGGTTACTTCTTGGGAGAGAACGACTTCGACGCCTTCGATCGCTTCATCAGGGGTGGACTGGCGCCCGATGCGGAGGACTACTTCGTCTGAACACACTCCTGCCGCCGCCCCGCCGTTCCAGTCGGCGGGAAAATGTTCGGCCGGAGTGGAACGGCAAGCGGCACCGTGTCGGCCGGTACGAACGTCGCCCGCAGGCCCGGACACAGGAGTGCCGATTGCCCGACAGCAAGGGTTCCTGGGAGCCCAGCGCACGAGTCGCCGACCTGCTCTTCGTGGACTTCGACGGTGTGCCCGCCTCTCCCGACGACGTCATCAGTGACGGTCTCGACGGCGGCTACCGGGAACGCACCGAGGGATTGCGGGAGGTCCTCCGGGATGCGGACGAGGAACCGGCAGGCCGCTTCCTGGCCTGCGTCGCCCTCACCCGCTGGGGAGATCCGACCGGTTACGAGACGGTGGTGCAAGCCGCCCGTTCACCGGAGTCCGTGCCGTGGCGCGGCGCGTCGTACGACCGGCTGCACGGCGAGGACGACACCTTCGGCGTGCTCGCAGATGCCGTGGGCGACAGCGCCGACATGGTGGAGGAACGTGGGACGGCCGCACAGCGTGCCCAGGCGGCCGGGGCATTGCTGAGCGCAGCGGATCGGATCCAGTACGACCGGCACATCAGCTCGCTGCTTCGTCAGGATCTCGTCTCCGTATGCCTGCCGGCCATCAAGGCGGCAGTGGACAGCGGCATCACGATGCCGGCGGAGGCGCAGCCATCCTTCGACCTCGGTCTGCAACTGGCCCTGCTGATCAGCGCTGCCCATCGCCATGACGCCACCTGGGCCGTTGCGGCTGCCCGTCGCCTCACCGCGGCACAGCCCGGTGAGCGGGCGCTGAAAGAACTACACGAGGTACTGCCCGGGCGCTGAGGGCCGATAAAGTTCGGCGGACGACTCACGTGACCCGGTCCTCAGGCAGGTGGTCCCTGGAACACCCGCGACGGTCAACGGTATCCGTCGGTGCAACAGGGAGTACAGGGACGGCACCCTCCGTTCCGAGGGAACGCTGCGGGACGGGCTGCCCGTGGGCGAGTTCAAGGAATGGCATCCCAACGGAGTGCTCGCGGCGAGGAAGGTGTTCGCCGAGGACGGGATGACGCTCCTGGAGGACTGCGCATGGGACGAGCACGGCCGGCCGACTCGGACCTGGAGGAAGGGCGTGTGAGCGTCGTCGGCCACGTTCCGTGGGGTCCGGAACGCCTTCACCGGCGGGGCGTACGGCGCCGGTGAAGGCAGGGCCGGCGTGGTGGCAGGGTCTTTCTTTCGGACCGTCCGGTCCGTCAGACCCGCTGAACGCCGGACCCTCCAAACGACAGACCCCAGGACTTCGAAGCCGTGTACTTCGGGCCCGGTTTCCGGGCCGGAGCCTCAGCCGTTGGCCAGGGTGCGGTCGAGGAGGGGGAGTAGCCGGTCCCAGTGGTGCTGGAGTGCCGAAGGGGCGAAGGCGTCGGTGTCGGACATGGTGAAGCCGTGGATGGTCTCGGGGTAGATCTCGGTGGTGTAGTCGACACCTGCGGCGTCCAGGGCCCGGTTGAGTTCGCTGATGGCCTCGGGCGTCATGTCGTTCTCGGCGAGGCCGAGGTGGACTTCGGCGGTGAGCTTGGGGATGTGGCGGTGCGGGCTGTCGGGTGCGTCGGTCACCAGGAAGCCGGGGTGGAATCCGGCGACGGCGGCCACCTGGTCGGGATGGGCCGCTGCGGTGCGCATCGCCAAGGCGGCGCCTATGCAGTAGCCGATCACGCCGACCGGCCCGGGGCCGACCGCGGGCCGGGTGGTGAGGAACCTGAGGTAGGCGTCGGCGTCGCGCAGGACGCGTTCGGTGGTGTGCGCCTCGATCAAGGGCATCAGCCGGGCGATGACCGCGGGCCGGATCTCTTCTCCGATGTGCCGGGGAAGTTCCGTCACCGGTGCCGGGCCGTGCCGGTAGTAGAGGTTGGGGACGAGCACGTAGTACCCGTGCCCGGCCAGTTCGCGGGCCATCTCCTCCAGCACGGGCCGCACGCCGAAGGCGTCCGTGTACAGCAGCACTCCCGGGTGCCGCTCGCCACGGTCGGGTAAGGCGGCGAAGGCGTCGGCCAGGCCGTCCGCGGTGGGAATCTGCAGCGTCTCGATGGGCATGAATCCTCCTGTCGTGGTTGACGTGTCGAACCTGTGATCAACACGACGGAGGCGGATCCCGCGCGGCAGCGCCGGACCCTCGATCGCACAGCGGGCCCGCACCGGCCCGTACGGCGCTCAAGAGAGCACCGGGTCACCAATCCGTGTGTGGCGCAATGCCGTCCCGGTATTCATCACCGCACAGCGTAGCCCGCCGGACGAAGCCGCCGCCGGCACCCCGGTCCACGGCGAGGTCCGCCACCGCGCTTCGAAACGCTCCCCGGGTACGGGCGGAATCCGCGCAGCGACTCGTGTGGGAAGTGCTGGATCCCGGGTTCGGGGACGGGGTTCGGGGAAAGCGAAGGCACCGTGCCTGGCGGGCCAGGCGGCGGCACTCGGGGCTATCGGCCAGGGGGTGCGGACGGGCATGGCGGGCGAACCGATCGGCCGAAGCGGATCACCGGTACCCCGCAGCCCGCCCCGCCCGTCACCGCCCCAGCCCCCGCAATGACCTGTGCAAGAGGCCACTTGGACAGGAAAAACGCAACTTCGACATGGCCCGCGGAGGCGGCTACCTTCACCTGGTCTTCGGCGATCGCCCACGGTCGCACAGGAGTTCCTTCAAGCTGAGCCACCCGCGACGGGATGAAGCTGGTCGCGCTCCACGAACCCTCGCCCCCGTGCCCAAGCCACCGAACCGGGTCAACACCAGGCACCCCCAACCAGGGAGAGACGCATGCCCCGTCTTGCGCTGTACACATTCGGCGTCCTGAAGTCACCTCTCGCCGATCCCGCACCCCTCACGCGCGAACTCCACGACAGCGGCGAGGCCATCTACCGGAAGATCAGCCGGCATCCCGGGTACCTCGCTCATGCCGAAGCGGCAGACGGTGACCGGGGCACACACTTCGACTTGGACTGGGGTGCGTGGGGCGAGTTCGCCGTACCGACCTGGTACGGCAAGGGCCGCACTGCGGAAACCGTCGCCCTGGCCGCGACCCTCTCACTCTGGGCCGGCCTCCGCCTCGCCTTCGACGCCATCTACACCGGCCTGCACCGTGAGGCACTCAACAGGCGTTATGACTGGTTCGAGCGGACAGCACACCCGAATTACGTGTTCTGGTGGGTCTCCGACGGCGCGATACCCACCTGGCAGGACGGGGTTTCCAGGCTGGAACACCTCCACGACCACGGCTCCACGCCGCACGCCTTCACTTTCCACCACTCGTTCGCCCCGGACGGAACTCCGGCCAGGATCAAAGGCATCGGGCCGAAGAGCGACCAGGTTCGCTGACAAGGAGGCCTGAACGACCGGGTCCGCTGTCAAACGCCTCGATCGAATGACGGCGAACAGATGCGTCCGCGCTACGGAGGATCCGCCAGTACCTGGGGCTACGCCCTCTACCTCACGAGCACCGACGAGCACCAAGACGCCGTCCTGCCCACCGGCGGCTTCACCGGCACCCCCGAAGACGCCCTCTTGGACGCGCGCCTGCCCGGCGAGTGGTCCACCGTGCCGGGCAGGTCGGCGGAGGTGGGGCGGCCGAAGAGGGGTGAGTCCCGGTGCCGCCGCCCCCGGAGCTTCCTTGCAGGCTTCCTTGCAGGAGGGCGGTTCATTCGCCCGATGAGGGCAGGGCGGCGGTCGCGTGCGCGAGGAACGTCGTCCAGGTGGTGGGGGCGACGGTGAGGTGGGGGCCGTGCGTGGTCTTGGAGTCGCGGATGTGGACGGTGGTGGGGGTGGTGGCTATTTCGACGCAGTTGGCTGCCTCGGCGCTGTAACTGGACTTCTTCCAGGCGAGTTCGGGCACTGCGGGGCTCCTCAAAGGTCTCGGGCGATGCGGTGGATGAGGTCTCGGGACTTCGGTTCGGGCGGGGCGCTGGACTCCATGCGGTCCAGACCGTGGGCGTAGGTGATGGGCTGTCCTGCGGCGGGGAAGCCGGTCTGGCCGAAGGGGATCATCAGGGCGGTGACCGTGTCGTGCTCGCTCATGTCCAAGAGGCGGCCGAGCTGGGCGCGGGCGAGAAGAATGCGCACGTCGTGATGATCGGCATTCTGCGTCACAGCACGCCCGACCCCGGCCATCGACACGTTCGTCCGAGCAGCCAACGGAGTAGGAAGAAACACCGTGTTGGCCGGTACGTACGTCGCTCGCTGGACGTGGGGACGCCAGGGCGCGTCGGCCGATCAACCGGCGCGGTGCGGGTGGCGTACGAGGCACAGGCCGCCCACCACTTCGCCGTCGCCGGAGTGCACACGAGAGACACCGGACAGGGCAGGATGGGCACAGGCCGCCCGAGCCCAGGCCGGCTTCACAACTCCCCCAATCCGTGCGGCCCCCTCATGGCACGGCCGACCAGGACGATCACCGAGCCACCCGGGACCGCAAGCGGCTCAGCCCTCTGCTGCAGCGAACTTCTCCGCGAGCTCGCGATGCCGGGCTGCGGCTTGCTTCGCCTGGACGGGGCTGACGGTCGATCCCGGCATGCTGCCCAAGCGCTCGACCCACTCCGCGAGGCGCAGGTGCTCGCGCCGGGCATGCTCCCGGCAAGCGAGGCAGGTGACTTTGCCCGGATGCGGCGAGGTCATCGCGTAAGGCACTTGCACCCCGCACCCGGTAGTGACGAGGCTCGGCAGGTCACCCACCAGGCCGAACGTGGATGCCAGCACGCTGCGGACGGTGGCGTCGTCGCGGCCCGTCTTCGATGCGACATGGATGTGCGGATCGCTCCCACCCACGCGTCCTCCTCGCCCCGCCCACCCGGCTGACCGGGAGTGCCACTGGCCAGCCGCTTACCGCAGGATGAGTCTCCCATGTCACGGCCTACCAGGACGATCATCAATTCCCCGAGGCCGTCAGCTTGGTCGGCACATCAATGTCGTGTTGTGACAGAACCTCGTCCCGGTCCTGGTACTGGAGCCGTCTCCGGCCGGCACCGTCACCGGTCCGGTGAGGAGAGCGAGACTGCCGCGTAGGCGAGGAACGTCGTCCAGGTGGTGCGGGCGACGGTGAGGTGGGGGCCGTGCGTGGTCTTGGAGTCGCGGATGTGGATGGTGGTGGGGGTGGGGGTGGCGGCTACTTCGACGCAGTTGGAACTGTCGCCGCTGTACGTGGACTTCTTCCAGACGGTGGGCTGCACGATGGGCCTCTCAGATGCTGTTGACCAGGTGGTGGATGAAATCGCGTGATGCCGCGGGGCTGAGGGCGCAGGACTCCATGTGATCCAAGACGGCACGGTACTTGCTCAACTGAGCCTCCGCATCAAGGAATCCGCAGCCCCCGTGATGGGTGTCGAGTTGCACGGTGTCGAGTTGGGGGACAGGGCCCTCGATGTAGTCGAACGACTGGCCGGTGCTCGGGTAACCATCGGTGCCGAAGCGGATGACCCGGATGGTGACGTGGGGGAGTTCGCTCGTGTCGAGAAGGTGTTTGAGCTGGCCGCGCGTGACGTTGGGGCCGCCGAAGCCCATACGCAGAGCCGCCTCGTGGATGATCGCCGAGTACGGGGGCGGGTCGTCCCGGTGCAGGATGCCCTGCCGCTTCATACGGTGCGTGAGGCGGTGCTCGATCTCGTACTGGCGCATGGGCGGCACCACGGACCGGAAGAGGGCGCGGGCGTGATCGGTGGTCTGCAGCAGTGCCGGGATGTGGACGGCGAGGGCCACGCGCAACGCCTTTGCATGGTGCTCGAGTTCGGCCAGATCGACCAGGGCGGCCGGCAGGTGCTCCCGGTACTCCTCCCACCAGCCGCGCTGCCGGCGGCCGGTCATCGCGGCCAGAGCGTCGATCAGCGCCGCGTCGGAACAGTCGTAGGCCGATGCCATGGCGCGGACGCGGTCGGCGCTGAGCGGGCTGCGGCCGGTCTCGATCATGCTGACGCGACCTTGGTTGACGCCCAGGTGCGCGGCGGCCTGGGTGACGGTGAACCCGGCTCGCTCACGGAGTTTGCGCAGCTCGGCGCCGAGTCGGCGTTGGCGCAGCGTGGGATTGCTGGTGGGCGGCAAGGCGAGTCCTTTCGCGTCGCGGCGCGGCGCTCGGTTCCCTCACACGAGGGAACCGTGGGTACATCTCAGGGATTTGGGAGATGCATCTCCCGTGTGGGCTCTAGCGTAGAGCCGTACCGCTTCAACTGCTCGCACCCGTAAGCCGGAAGCGCACCGACCCAGGCATGCCACCGCTCGGCGCAGCCGTGAGCGGGCCATTCCCGTCCCCCCTTTCTCTCCGGAGGTCCCCATGGGCACCGTATCCCTCCCCGACACCTGGGTGTACGCCCTCCGCCTGCCCCATGATCCCCGCGCCGTACGGGTCGCACGCATGACCGTACGGGCGGCCCTGCACGGGCACGGGATGCACGACGCCGTGGACGTCGTCGAGCTGCTCACCTCGGAACTCGTCACCAACGCCTACCTGCACGCCGCCGGTCCCGCCTCGCTGCGGCTCACCGCGCTGGGCGGGGGACGGCTGCGGGTCGGGGTGTGGGACCGCCACCCGCACATCCCGGCGCCGTTCGGGCGGGCGCCCGGCGAGTCCCGGGCCGCCGCCCCGGTCGACGCCGACCGGGGGCGCGGGCTGCACCTGGTGCAGGAGTACGCCGACTCCTGGGGCGGTTGGGCCGTCGGGGACGGGCTGCTCGACAGGGGCGCCGGGAAGGTGCTCTGGTTCGAGGTCGGGACGAGAGAAGAAGCGAGGGGCGGGGCGGGGGTCCGGCGGGACCTCTCATCCCCGCTTCCTCCGGGGTGAGAGCAACGTTCCCTGCCGGTCACCCGGTGCCACAGGCAGGAAACGCGCGCTTCCTACCGTCGGGACTCAGCCGCAGCAAGCCGTAGTGAGCGAGCACTGATCCCGTCGCATCGTGGAGGCGCCATGACAGCCGCTGATACCGCTGGTACAGCCCCCGCACCGAGGGGGAAGGGCCCGGGAGGGGAGGGCCCAGGTGGAAGGGGCTCAGGTGGGAAAGGCCGGGCCAGGAGGGGGCGCTGGATCGGGCACTGGGATCCGGAGGACGAGGTCTTCTGGGAGCGGACCGGGCGCAGGATCGCCCACCGCAACCTGCTCTTCTCCGTGCTGTCGGAGCACATCGGGTTCTCGGTGTGGACGCTGTGGTCGGTGCTGGTGCTGTTCATGGGCCCGGAGTACGGGCTGACCCCGGCCGACAAGTTCCTGCTGACGTCGATGGTGACGCTGGTCGGTGCCGCGGTCCGGGTCCCGTACACCTTCGCCGTGGCGGTCTTCGGCGGGCGGAACTGGACGATCGTCTCCGCGAGCCTGCTGCTGATCCCGACGGTCGCGGCCTTCGTCGTGATGGAGCCGGGGACCTCCTTCACCACCTTCCTCCTCGTCGGGCTGCTCACCGGCGTCGGCGGCGGCAACTTCGCCTCGTCGATGACGAACATCAACGCCTTCTTCCCGCTGCGCGAGAAGGGCTGGGCGCTCGGGCTCAACGCCGGGGGCGGCAACATCGGCGTGCCGGTGATCCAACTGGTCGCGCTCGCCGTCATCGGTGCGGGCGGCGGGCCGCGCGTGCTGCTGGGGATCTACATCCCGCTGGTCGTTCTCGCCGCCGTCCTGGCCGCCCTGTTCATGGACAACCTGGAGAACGTCAGGAACGACACCGGGGCCGTCGGGGACGCGGCGAAGGACCGCCACACCTGGATCATGGCGCTGCTCTACATCGGCACGTTCGGGTCGTTCATCGGCTACAGCTTCGCCTTCGGGCAGGTGCTGCAGAACGAGTTCGGCCGTACCCCGCTGCAGGCCGCGTACGTCACCTTCGTCGGCCCGCTGCTCGGCTCGCTGATCCGCCCGGTGGGCGGCCGGCTGGCCGACCGGTACGGCGGCGCGCGGATCACCCTGTACACCTTCGTGGCCATGGGCGCGGCGACCGCGGTCCTGGTCGTCGCCTCCGTGCAGAGGTCGTTGGCACTGTTCACCGCCGCGTTCGTCGCCCTGTTCGTCCTCAGCGGTCTCGGCAACGGCTCGACGTACAAGATGATCCCCGGCATCTTCCAGGCCAAGGCCCTCGCCAGGGGGCTTCGGGGCGAGGCGGCCGCGGCGTACGGGCGGCGGCTGTCCGGGGCCTCCATGGGGCTGATCGGCGCGGTCGGCGCACTCGGCGGCGTCGGCATCAACCTCGCCTTCCGGCAGTCCTTCCTCTCCTACGGCTCCGGCACCGGCGCCTTCGTCGCCTTCCTCGCCTTCTACGCCGTCGCCTTCGCGGTCACCTGGGCCGTATACCTTCGCCGGCCCCTCGCCCAGGCGCCGGCGGACCCCACGGCCGGGGCGAAGCCGCAGCTCAGCCATGCCGAGGTGTGACGTAACACCGGCGACACGCACCGGAACCGAGCCTGTCACGAGCCGTTGACAGGCTCGGTCGGCGTGCGGACCGGCGCCTGCCGTACGGTCCTTGGTACGGCACTGCGGCACTGCGGTACTGCGGACTGCGGCACTGCGGAACGCGGTACTGCGGAGTACGGCACCACGGACCACGGCACTGCGGACCACGGATTGCGGCACCCGGTACGCGCACGCACGCAGGGACCACGACTCGAGTTGCGGGACGAGAGCCATGTACGACGAAGACGAAGGACAGCGACCGGAACACGGTCCCCTCGCGGGCTTCACCGTGGGCGTGACGGCCGCGCGGCGCGCCGACGACCTGGGCGCGCTGCTGCGGCGGCGCGGTGCCGCCGTCGTGCACGCACCCGCCCTGCGCATCGTGCCGCTCGCCGACGACGGGGAACTGCTCGCGGCGACCAAGGGCCTCATCGACCAGGTGCCGGACGTGGTCGTGGCCACCACCGCGATCGGGTTCCGCGGGTGGATCGAGGCCGCCGACGGGTGGGGGCTCGGCGAGGCGCTGCTGGAGCGGCTGCGCGGGGCGCGGCTGCTGGCCCGCGGGCCCAAGGTCAAGGGCGCCGTCCGCGCCGCGGGGCTGACCGAGGAGTGGTCGCCGTCGTCGGAGTCGATGGCCGAGGTGCTCGACCGGCTGCTGGCGGAGGGCGTCGAGGGGCGCCGCATCGCCGTCCAGTTGCACGGCGAGCCGCTGCCCGGGTTCGTGGAGGCGCTGCGGGCGGGCGGGGCCGAGGTCGTCGGCGTACCGGTGTACCGGTGGATGCCGCCGGAGGACCTCGGCCCGCTGGACCGGCTGCTGGACGCCGTCGTCTCCCGCGGCCTGGACGCCGTCACCTTCACCAGCGCGCCCGCCGCCGCGTCCCTGCTGTCCCGCGCCGAGGAACGGGGGCTCGTGCCGGAGCTGCTCGCGGCGCTGCGCCACGACGTCCTGCCCGCCTGCGTCGGCCCGGTCACCGCGCTGCCGCTGCAGGCCCGCGGCGTCGACACCGTCCAGCCCGAACGCTTCCGGATCGGCCCCCTGGTCCAGCTGCTGTGCCAGGAACTGCCCGCGCGGGCCCGGGCGCTGCCCGTCGCCGGGCACCGGGTCGAGATCCGCGGCCACGCCGTCCTGGTCGACGGCGCGCTCAGGCCCGTACCGCCCGCCGGGATGGCCCTGCTGCGCGCCCTGTCCCGCCGGCCCGGCTGGGTCGTCTCCCGCGCCGACCTGCTGCGCGCCCTGCCCGGCACCGGCCGCGACGAGCACGCCGTCGAGACCGCCGTGGCCCGCCTGCGCACGGCCCTCGGCGCCCCGAAGCTGATCCAGACGGTGGTGAAGCGCGGCTACCGGCTGGCACTGGACCCCTCGGCGGACACCAAGTACGCCGACGCGTAGGCGTTCGGTGGGGGGCGGGTTTCGGGGCGGGGCTGCTCCCGTCGGCCGGGCGAGCCGGGCAGGGCGCGTCCCGGGCGGCCGGGCGCCGCCCGGCTCCGTGCCGGCCACGGTGGCCCCGCAACGGCCCCATGACGGCCCCATAAAGGCTCCGCGGCGGTACGAGGGGTTCCGGCGGCCGGGGCCGGGCAGGCACTGTGGAAGGGAACAGTCCGGGAACGTCCTGACCGCGGTGACCCCTAGGCGGTGACAGGCACATGGCACTGGAGACGGCCACGGCCCCGTACGACCTGCGGTTCGACACCGGGCGGATCTGCCTGGACCTGCTCGCCACCGCCCATCCCGCCGAACGGCTGGACTCCGTGGGGGCGTTGCGCGCCTGGATCGCCGGTTCCGGGCTGGTCCCGCCGGGGACGCCGCTGGCGCACGCCGGTCCCTCCTGGCCGCCCGCCTTCCGCGAACTGCGCGGCTGCGTGGGACGGTTGGTGCGCGCCGGCCTGGGTTCCGGGACCTGGCCGGTGTACGACACGGCGCTCGTCCGCGTCAACGACACCGCCCGCCCCGCACCCCCGGTGCCGCGCGCGGTGCGCGCCGCCGACGGCACGCTGGTGCGGGCGCTGGACGGGCCGCCCACCTGCGCCGCGCTGCTCGCGGCCGTCGCCCGGGACGCCGTGGACCTGCTCACCGACCCCGTCGCGCGGGGCGCGCTGCGCCAGTGCGAGGGGGACAACTGCCCGATCGTCTACCTCGACACCTCCCGGGGACGCCGGCGCCGCTGGTGCTCCAGTGAGACCTGCGGCAACCGGGAGCGGGTGGCCCGCCACCGGCGCCGGGCGCGCGGCCTGCGAACCGTCGTCAAGACCTCGCCGCAGACGATCACTTGAGACGATCACTTGAGGGGGGATCACCTGAGAGACGATCACTCGGGGCAGGGCCCGAATCCCCTATGTCCTTTCTGTACGGTCACCGAGAACGTGATTTCCGCTACACCTCTTTTCCCCGCGGTCCCGCGGGGGAAAGGGCTGCGGTCTTGGGCGACGTGTCGGAAATGTAAAGAGTGCGCGGCGGGAATGTGCACCCATGTCCCCCTCGTCACGTCACCCCCGTGAAAACTGTCACCTCCGTTTGAACATCCGGCACCCGGTTTCCGTACCGCATGGGCGAGCGACTGACTGGGGGAACCCCCGGACACCGGAGGTGGGCGTGCGCAAGGATGCCGTCGTGGCCAAAGAACGTGGATCGAGGGCCCGACATCGCATGTCTCAGCCCTCGGAACCTGACGAGGAGCTGATGCGTGCCCTGTACCGCGAGCACGCCGGCCCCCTGCTCGCGTACGTACTGCGTCTCGTCGCCGGCGACCGGCAGCGCGCCGAGGACGTGGTGCAGGAAACGCTCATCCGTGCCTGGAAGAACGCCGGTCAGCTCAACAGAGCAACCGGTTCGGTACGCCCCTGGCTGGTGACGGTCGCCCGGCGCATCGTCATCGACGGCCACCGCAGCCGGCAGGCCCGGCCGCAGGAGGTCGATCCGTCGCCGCTGGAGGTCATCCCCGCGGAGGACGAGATCGACAAGGCGCTGTGGCTCATGACGCTGTCGGACGCGCTCGACGACCTGACCCCTGCCCACCGGGAGGTGCTCGTCGAGACGTACTTCAAAGGGCGTACCGTCAATGAGGCGGCCGAGAAGCTGGGCATTCCCAGCGGAACCGTCCGCTCCCGGGTGTTCTACGCCCTGCGTTCGATGAAGCTGGCACTGGAGGAGCGGGGGGTGACGGCGTGATGAATGGATACGGGGGACATCAGGGGTTCGGTGCGGGTGGTCCGGGTATGTCTGGACCCATGCGGCCCATGCAGGGATCACCGGTCCCGAACGAGCACGAGACCGTCGGCGCCTACGCCCTCGGCATCCTCGACGACGCCGAAGCAACCGCTTTCGAGGCGCACCTCGCCGGCTGCGAGTGGTGTGCCCAGCAACTGGACGAGCTGGCCGGCCTGGAGCCGATGCTCGCCGCGCTCGCCGACATGCCCGACGGCGGCACCCCCGCCCTCGGCGAGTCGCTGTCCGCCAGGCCCAGCCCGCGGCTGGTGGAGAAGCTCGTCGACGAGGTCGCCGAGAAGCGCGCGCAGAAGCGGCGCCGCTCCTTCTACCTGGTCGCGGCCGCGGCCGCGCTGATCGTCGGCGGCCCGGTGGCCGTCATGGCGACCAGCGGCGGCGACTCGGGGCAGACCGCCACGCCGCTGGCGGCCCCCGCCAAGTCCGCCTTCGAGTCGATGCCGGACAAGGTCACGGCCACCGACGCGGGCACCAAGGTCACGGCGACCGTGGCCATGGCGCAGAAGGACTGGGGCACCTGGGGCGTCGTGCAGCTCAGCAACGTCAAGGGCCCGCTGAAGTGCTCCTTGATCGCCGTCGGCAAGAACGGCGAGCGCGAGACGATGACCTCCTGGTCCGTGCCGGCCCAGGGCTACGGCATCCCGAACGCCAAGACGGAGGAGGCGAAGCAACCGCTCTACGCCCAGGGCGGCGCCGCCTTCACCCCCAACCAGATCGACCACTTCGAGGTCATGACCTTCGACGGGAAGAAGCTGGTGGAGGTCGACGCCTGAGGCCCGACGCCTGAGGCCCGCCTTCCGGAACGGGCCGCCGAAGCACCAAAGGCACCAAAGGCACCAAAGGCGCCGAAGGTGCTAAATGCGTCAAAGGTGTCAAAGGTGCGGGAGTTGAGAAGCGCGCAGAAGCTGCGAAAAGCGCGAAAGCCGTGAAAGCGCGGGGGAGTCGGCGGTCGCCGGTGACGCGGCCGGGCGCCCCCGCGTAAAGCGTTTCGGGCCGCGCGGGCCGGGCGTCCCCACCCGCCTGAAGCGGCCCGGAAGAGACGTGCCCCGGCCACCCGTAGCCTCCCGGGCCCCCCTTCGCGTACGGTGGACGGCTGCTCAGCACGTCAGAAGGGGGCCCGGTGGCCGCACAGGCTCGGCAGGCCGACGTACACGACTCCGTACGCGACCGCGAGATCAGCGTCGAACAGGAACACCTCGACCGGGTGTACCGCCGCCTGGAGGAGAAGATCCACGAGGCGGAGTTCCTCCTGCAGGACGCCGTCCGGCGCGGCCAGGTCGGCACGCCCGGCGCGCTGGCCGAGCGGGACGCGCAGGTCTTCCGGGCGGGCCTGCACCTGAGCCGGCTGAACAACGAGTTCGAGGACTTCCTCTTCGGCCGCATCGACCTGCTGCGCGGCAAGGACGGCAAGAAGGGCCCGGACGGCGCGTACACCGCCGTCGAGCCCGCCGAGGGCGCGGTGCGCGAGGACGGCACCGCCGACATCGCCGAGACCCTGCACATCGGCCGCATCGGCGTCCTCGACGAGAACTACGCGCCGCTGGTCATCGACTGGCGCGCGCCGGCCGCGGCCCCCTTCTACCGCGCCACGCCGGTCGCCCCCGGGCGGGTCGTGCGGCGCCGCGTCATCCGTTCCAAGGGACGGCGCGTCCTCGGCGTCGAGGACGACCTGATGCGCCCGGAGATCAAGGCCTACCTGGACGGACGGGAACTGGCCGTCATCGGCGACGGCGCCCTGATGGCCGCGCTGGGCCGGGCCCGCACGCACACCATGCGGGACATCGTCGCCTCCATCCAGGCCGAGCAGGACCGCGTGATTCGCGCCCCCGCCGCCTCGGTGACGTACGTCGAGGGCGGCCCCGGCACCGGCAAGACGGCCGTCGCCCTGCACCGGGCGGCGTACCTGCTCTACCAGGACCGGCGCCGCTACGCGGGCGGCATCCTGATCGTCTCCCCGACACCGCTGCTGGTCTCCTACACCGAGGGCGTGCTGCCGTCGCTGGGGGAGGAGGGGCAGGTCGCCATCCGTGCGCTCGGCTCGCTCGCGCACGAGACGGTCGGGGTGGAGGCCACGCTCTACGACTCCCCGTCCACCGCCCGCGTCAAGGGCTCCCTGCGCATGCTGAAGGTGCTGCGCAAGGCCGCGCGCGGAGCGCTGGAGCTGAACGATTCGCCGACCCGGCTGCGGGTCGTCGCCTTCGGCCGGCGGCTCGAACTCGAGGCCGAGGAACTGGAGCGGGTGCGCCACACGGCCCTCGGCGGCACCGCACCCGTCAACCTGCTGCGCCCGCGCGCCCGCAAACTGCTGCTGGACGCCCTGTGGGAGAAGTCCGGAGCGGCCGCCCGGCACGACGACCCGGAACTCGCCGCCGAACTGCGCTCCTCCTTCGACGAGGACGTCACCGGCGAGGACGCCTTCACCGAGTTCCTCGACGCGTGGTGGCCCGAACTGACCCCGCGGGCCGTGCTGGCCGCGATGGCCGACGAGAAACGGCTGGGCCGCTGGTCCCGGCGCGTGCTGACCCCCGCCGAGGTCCGCAGGGTGGCCCGCTCGCTGCGGCGGGAGGGCTACTCCGTGCACGACATCGCGCTGCTCGACGAGCTCCAGGCGATCCTCGGCACGCCGGCCCGGCCGCGCCGCAGACGCGAGATCGACCCGCTCGACCAGCTCACCGGCCTGGAGGAGCTGATGCCGGTGCGCGAGGAGTCGCAGCGCGAGCGCGCCGAGCGGCTGGCGCGCGAGCGCACCGAGTACGCCCACGTCATCGTCGACGAGGCGCAGGACCTCACGCCCCTGCAGTGGCGCATGGTGGGCCGGCGCGGCCGGCAGGCCACCTGGACGATCGTCGGCGACCCGGCCCAGTCCTCCTGGTCCGACCCCGACGAGGCCGCCGCGGCCCGCGACGAGGCCCTCGGCGTCCGCCACCACCCCGTCAAGGCGGGCCCGCCGGGCCTGTCGCCGCGCGGCCGCCGCTTCCGGCTCACCGTCAACTACCGCAACCCCGCCGAGATCGCCGACCTCGCCGCCAAGGTCCTCGCCCTGGCCATGCCCGGCACCGAACCCCCCACCGCCGTCCGCAGCACCGGCGTGACGCCCCGCTTCGCCGTCGCCGGGGACTCGCTGGAGCACACGGTGCGCGCGGAGGCCGCCCGCCTGCTGGAACAGGTCGAGGGCACCGTCGGCGTCGTCGTCGCCATGAACCGCCGCGCGGAGGCCGCCCGCTGGCTCGCCGGGCTCGGGGACCGCGTCGTCGCCCTCGGCAGCCTGGAGGCCAAGGGCCTGGAGTACGACGCCACGGTCGTCGTCTCCCCGGCCGAGATCGCCGACGAGTCCCCCGCCGGGCTGCGCGTGCTGTACGTCGCCCTCACCCGGGCCACGCAGCAACTGACCGTCGTCTCGGGCGAACGGGACGAACCCGACGCGGACGGGGTGCCGGATCTGCTGCGGGACTGAGGCGGGACTGCAGCCGGACTGCTGCCGGCCTGAAGCGGACAGGGCGTTATCCCGATGGCCCCGGAAATGAACATCCGGTACGGGAATGGCCTTACCGGATCGGTTTGTTAGCCTGGGTGTGGCACCGGCCCGATCCAAGCCCCCGGGCCCAACCTTTGTCGCTTCGAGCGACCACTTGCCGCGAGGCGAGCATGGCGGGTCGGTGTCGCTGAACGCATGAGGAGGCCCACGCCACGCGGTGGCGTGGGCCTCCTCACGTGCGGTTGCGCGCGGGTGTGCGGGTGTGCACGGGGTTCGGTTCGTGGGAGTCACGGGCCCCTGCCGGTTTCCCGCTGCTTTCCCGCCGGTTCCCGCCGTTCTCTCCCCGCCTCCTTCGCCGCCCCGGCACGTGAACAAAACGTTCGCAATACGGCCCGGCTACCAGCTACTCGACGGTAGGTGCGACGATCGGACGGCACAACGCTCGAACACGCAGCTACACGCAGCGAAACGGTGAAAGCAGAGGAAGTCGGCCATGGCAACGGCGCCCAGCGTCTCCTACTCGATGACCATTCGGCTGGAGGTGCCCGCGAGCGGAACCGCCGTCTCGCAGCTCACCACCGCCGTGGAGTCCTCCGGAGGCTCGGTGACCGGCCTCGACGTCACCGCGTCCGGCCATGAGAAGCTCCGCATCGACGTCACCATCGCGGCCACCTCCACCTCGCACGCGCAGGAGATCGTCGAGAAGCTCCGCGGCATCGAGGGCGTCACGCTGGGCAAGGTCTCGGACCGTACGTTCCTCATGCACCTCGGCGGCAAGATCGAGATGCAGTCCAAGCACCCCATCCGCAACCGTGACGACCTGTCCATGGTCTACACGCCGGGTGTGGCCCGCGTCTGCATGGCCATCGCCGACAACCCCGAGGACGCCCGCCGCCTCACCATCAAGCGCAACTCCGTCGCCGTCGTCACCGACGGCTCGGCGGTGCTGGGCCTGGGCAACATCGGCCCCAAGGCGGCCCTGCCGGTCATGGAGGGCAAGGCGGCCCTGTTCAAGCGGTTCGCCGGCATCGACGCCTGGCCGATCTGCCTCGACACCCAGGACACCGACGCCATCGTCGAGATCGTCAAGGCCATCGCCCCCGGCTTCGCCGGCATCAACCTCGAGGACATCTCCGCACCGCGCTGCTTCGAGATCGAGGCCCGGCTGCGCGAGGCCCTCGACATCCCCGTCTTCCACGACGACCAGCACGGCACCGCCATCGTCGTCCTCGCCGCCCTCACCAACGCCCTGCGCGTCGTCGGCAAGGACATCCACAGCGTCCGCGTCGTCATGTCCGGCGCCGGCGCGGCCGGTACCGCGATCCTCAGGCTGCTGCTCGCCGCGGGCGTGAAGAACGCCGTTG
The DNA here is from genome assembly GCF_014651135.1 of Streptomyces echinoruber. Lineage (GTDB taxonomy): Bacteria > Actinomycetota > Actinomycetes > Streptomycetales > Streptomycetaceae > Streptomyces > Streptomyces echinoruber. The sequence goes on along the minus strand of NZ_BMWH01000004.1, from coordinate 381,989 downwards.
TCGCCGACATCCACGGCGTCGTCCACGCCGGCCGCCCCGACCTCGTCGACGCCGCGCCCGACTCCGCGCTGCGCTGGATCGCCGACAACACCAACCCCGAGAACCTCACCGGCACCCTCAAGGAGGCCGTGCGCGGCGCCGACGTCTTCATCGGCGTCTCCGCCCCCAACGTCCTCGACGGCGAGGACGTGGCCGCCATGGCCGACGACGCCATCGTGTTCGCCCTCGCCAACCCCGACCCCGAGATCGACCCGGCCGTCGCCCGCCAGACCGCGGCCGTCGTCGCCACCGGCCGCTCCGACTTCCCCAACCAGATCAACAACGTGCTGGTCTTCCCGGGCGTCTTCCGCGGCCTGCTGGACGCCCAGTCCCGCACCGTCAGCACCGAGATGATGCTCGCGGCCGCCCAGGCCCTGGCCGGCGTGGTCACCGAGGACGAGCTGAACCCGAACTACATCGTGCCCAGCGTCTTCAACGACAAGGTCGCCGGAGCGGTCGCCGGCGCGGTGCGCGAGGCCGTCAAGGCGGCGGGGGCGTCGGCGACGGCGTCGTAGGCCGCCGGCGGAGAGAGCCGGCGCCCGGGGGCGGCCGGCGGAGAGCCGGCGCCCGGCCTCGCCGCACCGCCGCCCCGCGGGCACCCCGCCCCGGGCGGCTGTGATGATGGCCACGGCGGCCCGCCACCGGCGCGTCGCGCACCCGCTCGTGCCGGGCCCGCCCTTAAGGTGGCGGCTTGGCCAGGGCCCCGGGGCCCCCGGGCCGCGCCACCGGAAGCGGACGCTGCGCCGTCGGGAGCGGACGGAGCGTCACCGCGCACGGCGCCGTGGCGCTCTTCGTGTGACTCCCACGGGTGTACTCGCACCTCACGGGGGTGCCGGATTGGCTTTCCCGCAGCAGGTGGGGGCAGGATGCTTTCCCAGGACCGCGTCCGGGAGACCCCGGGACGCGGGGGTCCGACCACGGGACCCGGGGCCGGGGACCCACCGAGGAACCTGGCAGCATCGGCTTCGCCGTGCCCGACATGCGGCTTCGCCGCGTGGCACGCCTCAATGGCAAGAAGAACACGGGAGTAACAACATGAACCGCAGTGAGCTGGTGGCCGCGCTGGCCGACCGGGCCGAGGTGACCCGCAAGGACGCCGACGCCGTGCTGGCCGCGTTCGCCGACATCGTCGGCGATGTCGTCTCCAAGGGGGACGAGAAGGTCACCATCCCGGGCTTCCTCACGTTCGAGCGCACCAAGCGTGCCGCTCGCACGGCGCGGAACCCGCAGACCGGCGAGCCGATCCAGATCCCGGAGGGCTACAGCGTGAAGGTCTCCGCGGGCAGCAAGCTCAAGGAAGCCGCCAAGGGCAAGTGACCTCGCCCCCCGTACGCCGCGGGACGGCGTACGAGGCCCTCAGGGCACCTTTCGGGCCCGCCGGGCCGCAGTGACGCCAAGGGGGCGGTCCCCTCGTCGGGGACCGCCCCATTGGCGTCTGCGACGCCTGCCGCCCGTCCGCCGCCCGCGTACGGCCTGTTCTGCCGGACGCGGGCCCCCGGCCGTGGGCCGGAGTGAGGGCGGCTGGGTCAGCTCAGTGCTTTGCCCGGCAGTTCCACCTTCGCGCCCAGCTCCACGAGCTTCTCCATGCTGTGTCTGTCCGGGGGACAACCCCCGGGCCCCCGGCCGGGGCGTCGCTGTGGGCCGGAGTGAGGGCGGCTGGGTCAGCTCAGTGCTTTGCCCGGCAGTTCCACCTTCGCGCCCAGCTCCACGAGCTTCTCCATGAAGTTCTCGTAGCCGCGGTTGATCAGGTCGATGCCGTGGACGCGGGAGGTGCCCTGGGCCGCGAGCGCGGCGATCAGGTACGAGAAGCCGCCGCGCAGGTCGGGGATGACCAGGTCGGCGCCCTGCAGCCGGGTCGGACCCGAGACGACCGCGGAGTGCAGGAAGTTGCGCTGGCCGAAGCGGCAGTCCATGCCGCCCAGACACTCGCGGTAGAGCTGGATGTGGGCGCCCATCTGGTTCAGCGCGGAGGTGAAGCCCAGCCGGGACTCGTACACCGTCTCGTGGATGATCGACAGACCCGTGGCCTGCGTCAGGGCGACGACGAGCGGCTGCTGCCAGTCCGTCTGGAAGCCGGGGTGCACGTCCGTCTCCAGCGCGATCGACTTGAGCTGGCCGCCGGGGTGCCAGAAGCGGATGCCCTCGTCGTCGATCTCGAAGGCGCCGCCCACCTTCCGGTAGGTGTTCAGGAACGTCATCATCGACCGCTGCTGCGCGCCGCGGACGTAGATGTTGCCCTCGGTCGCCAGCGCCGCCGACGCCCAGGACGCGGCCTCCAGCCGGTCCGGGATGGCGCGGTGGGTGTAGCCGCTCAGCTTGTCGACACCGGTGATGCGGATCGTGCGGTCGGTGTCCATCGCGATGATCGCGCCCATCTTCTGCAGGACGCAGATCAGGTCCTCGATCTCCGGCTCGACGGCCGCGTTGGACAGCTCGGTGACGCCCTCGGCCAGGACGGCCGTCAGCAGCACCTGCTCGGTCGCGCCGACCGACGGGTACGGCAGCCGGATCTTCGCGCCGCGCAGCCCCTTGGGCGCCTCCAGGTACTGCCCGTCCGCCCGCTTCTCGATGACCGCGCCGAACTGCCGCAGCACGTCGAAGTGGAAGTCGATCGGCCGGCCACCGATGTCGCAGCCGCCCAGGCCCGGGATGAACGCGTGGCCGAGGCGGTGCAGCAGCGGCCCGCAGAACAGGATGGGGATGCGCGACGAGCCCGCGTGCGCGTCGATGTCGGCGACGTTCGCGCTCTCCACGTGCGTCGGGTCCAGCGCCAGCTCGCCGGGCTCGTCACCCGGGCGGACCGACACCCCGTGCAGTTCCAGCAGGCCGCGCACGACCCGCACGTCGCGGATGTCCGGAACGTTGCGCAGTCGGCTCGGCTCACTGCCCAGCAGGGCGGCGACCATGGCCTTCGGCACGAGGTTCTTCGCGCCGCGGACACGGATCTCGCCCTCCAGCGGGGTTCCGCCGTGGACAAGCAGGACATCGTCGTTGACGGTCATGTATCTCGCGTTCCGATGAGTGGGGATGAGTGCGGCAGAGGCCGGAGGGACAGAGTAATCGCCGCGCACCCCCCTGCCGTAAGCCCGAGGACCGCCCGTCTGTGTCATAGCTGTGTCACAACACGAACCGTTTCTCAACGGGCACAACGGGTCACCGCCGGGCCGGTGTGCGCGGGGCCGCACCCGTGCGCCCTCACCTGCCCACACCCGCTGGGCCCGATTGCCTCCCCACCGCGGGGGAAGATGCGGGATCATGTCTGGCATGACCGAGGTGTCCTCGCTCACAGGGCGGCTGCTCGTGGCCACCCCCGCCCTGGCGGACCCCAACTTCGACCGCGCGGTGGTGCTTCTCCTCGACCACGACGAGGAGGGCTCCCTCGGTGTCGTCCTCAACCGCCCGACGCCGGTGAGCGTGGGCGACATCCTCGAGGACTGGGCCGACCTCGCCGGGGAGCCCGGCGTCGTCTTCCAGGGCGGCCCGGTCTCACTGGACTCGGCCCTCGGCGTCGCCGTCATCCCCGGCGGCTCCGGCGACCGCGCCCCGCTGGGCTGGCGCCGGGTGCACGGCGCCATCGGCCTCGTCGACCTGGAGGCCCCGCCCGAGCTGCTGGCCAAGGCCCTCGGCTCCCTGCGGATCTTCGCCGGGTACGCCGGCTGGGGCCCCGGCCAGCTCGAGGACGAACTCGTCGACGGCGCCTGGTACGTCGTCGAGTCCGAACCCGGCGACGTCTCCTCGCCGGCCCCCGAGCGACTCTGGCGGGAAGTGCTGCGCCGCCAGCGCAACGAGCTGGCGATGGTGGCCACGTACCCGGACGACCCTTCACTGAACTGATCACTGAACTGATCACTGAACTGACTGACCCACGGCTGAGCTACTGACTGACTACTGACTGAACTGAAGGGTGTGGGCTTTCAGTACCCTGGTCGCTATGAGCACTCTCGAGCCCGAGCGCGGGACTGGTACGGGGACTCTCGTAGAGCCGACACCGCAGGTGTCGCACGGCGACGGTGATCACGAGCGCTTCGCCCACTACGTCCAGAAGGACAAGATCATGGCGAGCGCGCTCGACGGCACGCCCGTCGTGGCGCTGTGCGGCAAGGTGTGGGTGCCGGGCCGCGACCCGAAGAAGTACCCGGTCTGCCCCCTGTGCAAGGAGATCTACGACTCCATGGGCAGCGGCGACGAGGGCGGCGACGACAAGTAGCCGACGCGCGGCGGCACGCCCGCGCGGCACCTTCGCCGCGCCTTCGGTGCGGGCCGCCCGTGCCCGGACGCCGCGGCGCCCGCCCGCGCCCGCGCCCGCCCGAGGTCTGCCGGGGTCCCCGGAAGCATGGTGATGCGCCCGGGGGCCTTCGTGTGCCCGATCACGGGTGTGCCCGATCACGGGTGGGGCGGGGCGAGGCCGGGGCGGGATCGGCGCGGCGGGCGGTGCTATCGCGCCAGGTGTGGCCGTCTTCGCCCCGCGGGCCGCGGGGGCGGTGAAGGATGGCCCGCATGAGCGGTGACGCACTCACCCCGCAACGCCCTCCGGACGTCCGCCCCGAAGGCCCGCCGGGACTCCGCCGCGGACGTCCTGCCGAGTCGTCCGGGCCGTGCGTATCTTCCGGTTCGTCTGGTTCGTCCGGGTCATCTGGATCATCCGGGTCATCTGGATCGTCCGGGCCGAACGTGGCGCTGATCCCGGCGCCCGGCCGGGTGTCGGGCTGCGCCGGGTGCCTCGTCGACGCCGGGACCGGGATCGAGGCGCGCCCCGGCACCGAGCGGGTCGCGCAGTGGCTGCGGGCCACCGTGGGGGCGGCGACCGGGTACCCGCTGCCGCCGGCCGGCGGGAACCGGAGCCGAAGCCGGAGCCAAAGCCAGAGCCGGATCCTGCTGCGGATCGTGCCCGGACTCGCCGGGGAGCTCGGCAGCCACGAGGCGTACCGCCTCACCGCCGACGAGCGCCTCGTCGTCGTCGACGGCGCGAGCGAGACCGGCGTGTTCCGGGGCGCCCAGACCTTCCGCCAACTGCTGGGCCCGGACGCCTTCCGCCGGGCGCCCGTCGCGCGCCGGGACGCGTGGGAGGTGCCCGCCGTCGCCGTCGAGGACAGCCCCCGCTTCCGCTGGCGCGGTCTCCTGCTCGACGTCGCCCGGCACTTCCTGCCCAAGGAGGCCGTACTGCGTCACCTCGACCTGATGGCGGCGCACAAACTCAACGTGCTGCACCTGCACCTGACGGACGACCAGGGCTGGCGCCTCGAGATCGAGCGGTACCCGAGGCTGACCGGGGTCGGCGCCTGGCGGGCGCGCACCAAGATCGGGCACCGCGCCTCGCCGCTGTGGGACGAGCGGCCGCACGGCGGTTACTACACCCGGGACGACATCCGCGAGATCGTCGCCTACGCCGCCGAGCGGCACATCAGCGTCGTGCCCGAGATCGACGTGCCCGGGCACTCGCAGGCCGCCATCGCCGCCTACCCGGAACTCGGCAACACCGACGTCGTCGACACCTCCGCCCTGACCGTGTGGGACACCTGGGGCATCTCCCCCCACGTGCTCGCCCCCACCGACGCCACCCTGCGCTTCTACGAGGGGGTGTTCGAGGAGGTGCTGGAGCTGTTCCCGGCCGACGCCACCGGGCCGTCGGGGTTCTCGGCGTTCGTGCACGTCGGCGGCGACGAGTGCCCCAAGGACCAGTGGCGGCGCTCCCCGGCCGCGCAGGCCCGCATCAGGGAACTGGGGCCGGCGGACGAGGACGGGCTGCAGGCCTGGTTCGTCGGGCACTTCGCCCGGTGGCTGGCGGCGCGCGGACGGCGGCTCATCGGCTGGGACGAGATCCTGGACGGCGGACTGCTGGACGGTGGACTGCTGGAGGGCGGACTGCCGGCCGCCGGGCGGCCGGACGCCGGGCGGCTGGAGGGCGGGCCGGCCGAGGGCGTGGCGGTGTCGTCGTGGCGCGGGTACGCCGGCGGGATCGCCGCCGCGCGCGCCGGGCACGACGTCGTCATGTGCCCGGAGCAGCACGTGTACCTGGACCACCGCCAGGACGCCGGCCCGGACGAGCCCGTGCCGATCGGCTACGTGCGCACCCTGGAGGACGTCTACCGCTTCGAGCCCGTCCCGCCGCACCTCACGCCCGAGGAGGCGGGCCACGTGCTGGGCACGCAGGCCAACCTGTGGTCGGAGGTGACGGAGGACCCCGCGCGCGTGGACTACCAGCTCTACCCCAGGCTCGCGGCGTTCGCCGAGGTCGCCTGGAGCCGCCTGCCCGCCCCCGCGGAGCGGGACTTCGCCGGCTTCGAGCGCCGTATGGCCGAGCACTACCGGCGACTTGACGCCCTCGGCGTCGCCTACCGCCCGCCCACCGGTCCCCACCCCTGGCAGCGCCGCCCCGGCGTGCTCGGCCGCCCGCTCGACGGCCCGCCTCCCGAGCGGTGAGCCCGCAGCCATGTCGAAGAGACCCATGACGGAGAAACCCGGGCCGGAGAAGCTCACCCTGAAGAAGCCCGCCCTGGAGAAACCCGCTTCGGAGAAACCCGCACTGAAGAAACCCGTACCGGAGAAATCCGTGCCGGATAAGGCGAATTCGTGTCCATGTGGGAGGAAATGCGCGAACTTTGCCGAAGGGTGGGAACGCGTGCACACTGACGGCGTCGCGCGAGACCGGGCCATCTCCCCGGCGGGGCAGGCGAATGCGCACCCGCCCACCCCCGTCCGCGGGGGCTGCGAAGATGTGCCAGAGTTGCCACGTCCGCCCTGTCAGCACGTACCGTACGGCAGCACAGGCGTGACCAGCTGGGGCAGCGGGAAGGGGCAGCCGGTTTGACCACGCACGCACCGCAGGCGGCGCAGGCCGTGACGCTGCCCACGACGCTCGACGAGGCCGTGGCGGCGCTCACCGCCATGCCCGCCGCCGTGCCCGTGGCGGGCGGCACCGACCTGATGGCCGCCGTCAACTCCGGACAGCTGCGGCCCGCCGCCCTGGTGGGCCTGGGCCGCATCAGCGAGATCCGCGGCTGGCAGTACCAGGACGGGCACGCCCTGCTCGGCGCGGGCCTCACGCACGCGCGCATGGGGCGCCCCGACTTCGCCGCCCTCATCCCGGCGCTCGCCGCCGCGGCGCGCGCCGCCGGCCCGCCGCACATCCGCAACGCGGGCACCCTGGGCGGCAACATCGCCACCGCCGCCCCCACCGGGGACGCGCTGCCCGTGCTGGCCGCCCTGGAGGCGACGCTGATCGTCGCGGGCCCGGGCGGGGCCCGCCGGGAGATCCCGGTGTCGCACCTGCTGGCCGGCATGGAGATGCTGCGCGCGGGCGAACTCATCGGCTATGTGCGGGTGCCGCTGCTGCACGCCCCGCAGGTCTTCCTGAAGGCCACCGGCCGCACCGGCCCCGGCCGCGCCGTCGCCTCCGTCGCGCTCGTCCTCGACCCGGCCCGGCGCGGCGTGCGGTGCGCGGTGGGCGCCATAGCGCCGATGCCGCTGCGCCCGCTGGACGCCGAGCACTGGGTCGCCCAGCTCATCGACTGGGACCACCGCGCGATCGTCCCCGAGGCGCTGCACGCCTTCGGCGAGTACGTCGCCGCGGCCTGCATCCCCGACCCGGCCCCGGCCGAGGACGGCTCCGTACCGCAGCTTCCGCCCGCCGTACTGCACCTGCGGCGCACCGTCGCCGCGCTGGCCCGACGAGCACTGGGGAGGGCGCTGTCGTGACCGACGACCAGCACGCGGAGGGCACGCCCCAGGGCGGCGGTCGCTGGGACCCGCTGCCCCAGGGGGAGTACGACGACGGGGCCACGGCCTTCGTCCAGCTCCCCGAGGGGGGCATCGACGCCCTGCTGGCCGCCGACACTCCGCTCGCCGCACCCGGCCACGGCTACGTGCCGCCGCCGATAGCGCCGGGCACGCCCGCGGTCGGCCCGCAGGCCACCGGAGGCGGCTGGCCGACCCCGACGGCACCCGCCGACGGCGCGCACTGGGGCGACCCCCACGAGGTGCCCTACGGCACCGGGCACGGACCGAACACCGGGTACGGACCGAACACCGGGTACGGACCGAACGCCGGGCACGACCCCAACGCCGGGCACGGGCCGCAGCCGGGTCACGATCCCAACGCCGGGCACGGACCGAACGTCGGTCACGATCCCAACGCCGGGCAGCACGACCCGCGTACCGGCGGCGACCCGCACGCGGGACACGGCACCGGGAACGACGACCGGTTCGCCTACCCGGCGGGCGCCACCGGGCAGTGGACCTTCCAGGGCGCTCCCCAGGCCGGACAGCAGCAGCCGGCCGCGGAGCAGCCGGCCCCGGAACAGCCGGCACCCGCGACGCCCGGGCACGACGTGACCGGGCAGTGGTCGATCCCCGTCGCCGGCGGCGACCTGCCGGATGAGTCGGGGGAGTACACCACGTCGTCGCTGGTCCAGCAGTGGGGCTCCGCCCCGCCGGCCACCCTGCCCGGCGGCGCCCCCGCCCCCTGGGCGACCGAGGCGGCCGGGCAGCCCTGGGACCGGCAGCAGCCCGGCGAGGCGGAGCGCGCGGCCGAGGCCGCGCGGGCGGCCGCCGAGACCGTGCACACGGCCGCCGAGAGCGCTCGTACGGCCGCCGAGAGCGCCCACGCGGCCGCCGCAGAGGCCGGGCAGGCGCAGCAGGCCGAACAGGCAGAGCAGGCCGAGCAGGCCGAGCGGGCAGGACAGGCCGGAGAGTCCGCGGACGTCACGGGTGCCACGGACGCCCCGGGCGCTCCGGAAGCTGCGGACACCGCGGACACCGCGGACTCCGCCGCCGGGCCGCAGCAGCCCGCGCAGGCCGCTGAGAGCCGCGTGGAGGCGCCCGCCGAGACCGCCGCGGACGCGACCGCCGAGGCCGCTGCCGAGGCCGCGCAGGAGGCCGCTCAGGAAGCCCCGCAGGTCTCGCAGGTCCCGCAGGCCCCGGAGGGCCCCGCCGCCCAGGAGGGCCCGGCGGACACCCGGGACGCGGCGGACTCCGCAGACCCGGCGGACCCGGCGGACCCGGCGGGCTCGTCGGACGTCCCGCAGGACCACGCGGCGCCCGCCCCCGACGACACCCCCGACGACACCCCCGCGTCCGCCGCCGGGGATGCCGCCGGGGATGCCGCCGCGCCGCACGACGACGTCCCGCCCCCGCCTCCGCACGAGGAGCATCCGCTCGTCTCCTACATGCTGCGCGTCAACGGCGTCGACCGGCCCGTCACGGACGCCTGGATCGGCGAGTCGCTGCTGTACGTGCTGCGGGAGCGGCTCGGCCTGGCCGGCGCCAAGGACGGCTGCTCGCAGGGCGAGTGCGGCGCCTGCAACGTCCAGGTCGACGGCCGGCTCGTCGCCTCCTGCCTGGTGCCGGCGGCCACCGCGGCCGGCAGCGAGGTGCGCACGGTCGAGGGGCTGGCCGTGGACGGGCAGCCGTCGGACGTGCAGCGGGCGCTGGCCCGGTGCGGCGCGGTGCAGTGCGGTTTCTGCATCCCCGGCATGGCGATGACCGTGCACGACCTGCTGGAGGGCAACCCCGCCCCCACCGACCTGGAGGCCCGTCAGGCCCTGTGCGGCAACCTGTGCCGCTGCTCCGGCTACCGGGGCGTGCTGCGGGCCGTGAAGGAGGTCGTCGCCGAACGCGAGGCGCACGCCGCGGCCGCCGGGGAGGAGGCCGACGGCGAGGGGCCGCGCATCCCGCACCAGGCCGGACCGGGCGCCGGGGGCGTGCACGCCTCGGTGTTCGACTCGCCGGGATTCGAGTCCGCGCACCGGACCGCCCCCCACGAACCGCACCACCCGCATAACCCGCACCACTCGCACCACCCCCACGACCCGCACACTCCGCACCCCCAGCCCGACCAGTACGACCAGTACGACCAGCACTACGGCCAGGACGGAGGCCAGGCGTGAGCAACGAAGCCGCCGCCCCCGCGCAGGCTGCCCAGTCGACGGACACCGCCGCCGCGCCCGAGCCGCTGCCGCACGGCCTGGGCGCCTCGCTGCCGGCCGCCGACGCCCGCGCGAAGACGGAGGGCACCTTCCCGTACGCGGCCGACCTGTGGGCCGAGGGCCTGCTGTGGGCGGCCGTGCTGCGCTCCCCGCACCCCCGCGCGCGCATCCTGTCCATCGACACCTCCCACGCGCGCGAGATGCCGGGCGTGCACGCGGTCGTCACCCACGAGGACGTCCCCGGCACCCCCCTGTTCGGCCGCGGCCGGGCCGACCGGCCGGTGTTCGCCTCCGACGTCGTACGCCACCACGGGGAGCCCATCGCGGCCGTCGCCGCCGACCACCCGGACACCGCGCGGATGGCCGCGGCGGCCGTGATCGTCGAGTACGAGGTGCTCGACCCGGTGACCGACCCGGAGCAGGCGTTCGAGGCCGAGCCGCTGCACCCGGACGGCAACCTGGTCCGGCACATCCCGCTGCGCCACGGCGACCCCAGCGTCGTCGGCGACGTCGTCGTCGAGGGCCTGTACCGCATCGGCCGCCAGGACCCCGCGCCCATCGGCGCCGAGGCCGGGCTGGCCGTGCCGCGCCCCGACGGCGGCGTGGAGCTGTACACGGCCTCCACCGACCCGCACGCCGACCGCGACACCCTCGCCGCCTGCTACGCGCTGCCGCCCGAGCGCGTCAAGGTCGTCGTCACCGGGGTGCCCGGCGCCACCGCCGACCGGGAGGACCGGGGCTTCCAGCTCCCGCTCGGCCTGCTCGCCCTGAAGACCGGCCGCCCGGTGAAACTGACCGCCACCCGCGAGGAGTCCTTCCTCGGCCACACCCACCGCCACCCGACGCTGCTGCGGTACCGCCACCACGCCGACGCCGAGGGCAAGCTGGTCAAGGTCGAGGCGCAGATCCTGCTGGACGCGGGCGCCTACGCCGACACCTCCTCGGACGCCCTCGCCGCCGCCGTCGCCTTCGCGTGCGGCCCGTACGTCGTGCCCAACGCCTTCATCGAGGGCTGGGCCGTGCGCACCAACAACCCGCCCTCCGGCCACGTGCGCGGCGAGGGCGCGATGCAGGTGTGCGCCGCCTACGAGGCGCAGATGGACAAGCTCGCCAAGAAGCTCGGCCTGGACCCGGCCGAGCTGCGCCTGCGCAACGCCATGGCGACCGGCGACGTGCTGCCGACCGGCCAGACGGTGACCTGCCCGGCCCCCGTCGCCGAACTGCTGCAGGCCGTGCGGGACCACCCGCTGCCCCCTCTGCCCAAGGACACGCCCGAGGAGGAGTGGCTGCTGCCCGGCGGCCCCGAGGGCGCGGGCGAGCCGGGCGCGGTGCGCCGGGGCGTCGGCTACGGCCTGGGCATGGTGCACATGCTCGGCGCGGAGGGCGCCGACGAGGTGTCCACGGCGACCGTGCGGGTGCAGAACGGGGTGGCGACCGTGCTGTGCGCGGCCGTCGAGCACGGTCAGGGCTTCGCCACGCTGGCCCGGCAGATCGTGCAGGAGACCCTCGGCATCGACGAGGTGCACGTCGCGCCCGTCGACACCGACCAGCCCCCGGCCGGCGCGGGCTGCCACGGCCGCCACACCTGGGTGTCCGGCGGCGCGGTGGAACGCGCGGCCAAGATGGTCCGCACGCAGCTGTTGCAGCCCCTGGCGCAGAAGTTCGGCATGTCGGCCGAGCTGCTGCAGATCACCGACGGCAAGATCACGTCGTACGACGGTGTCCTGTCCACCACGGTCACCGAGGCGATGGAGGGCAAGGAGCTGTGGGCGACGGCGCAGTGCCGCCCGCACCCGACCGAGCCGCTCAACGAGGCCGGCCAGGGCGACGCCTTCGTGGGGCTGGCGTTCTGCGCGGTGCGCGCGGTGGTCGACGTCGACATCGAGGTCGGGTCGGTGCGGGTGGTGGAGCTCGCCGTCGCCCAGGACGTGGGCCGCGTCCTCAACCCCGCCCAGCTCGCCGCGCGCATCGAGGCGGGCGTCACCCAGGGCGTCGGCATCGCGCTGACGGAGAACCTGCGCACCGCGCGCGGGGTGATCCGCCACCCCGACCTCACCGGCTACGCCCTGCCCACCGCCCTGGACGCGCCCGACATCCAGATCGTCAAGCTCGTCGAGGAGCGCGACGTGGTCGCCCCCTTCGGCGCCAAGTCGGTCAGCGCCGTACCCGTGGTGACCGCCCCGGCGGCCGTCGCCTCCGCCGTGCGCGCCGCCACCGGCCGCCCCGTCAACCGCCTGCCCATCCGTCCCCAGGCCGCGGTGGTGACCCCCCAGTGACCGGCCACCGGGCCCCCTCCCCGCGGGAGCCCCGCCACGAGCTTCGCCACGAGCCCCGCCCGGCGTGGGCGAACTCGTCCTGAGGCTCCCGCTGTTCGTTCTCGCGGCGGACGCGGCAGGCGCGACGGCCGCCGGGAAGCGGGCACCGGCACCGTGGCGCTGACGGCGGGGGAGACGAGGGAGACGGGGAGGGGTAGTGAAGGCGATTCTCGTGAAGCGGGAACACATGAGGGTCGCCTGAGCGTCTTTCATAGGGACTTCCAGACGGAGACGTGAACGTCCGCCGCGCGGGGCGTTGTCAGTGGTGAGGCGTAGGGTTTCCGTCAGTGGGGCGCCGCGCGCCGGTGTTCGGGGCGCACGGGGACTCCACGGGGATTCACGGGGACGTGCGGGAACGCACGGGAACACACGGGGGAAGCATGATCGTCACGACCGGCACCGTCAGGGAGGACGCCATCAGGGGGACGTACACAGTGGACACGAGACCGGTGCCGAGCCGGCCGCCGGTGCTGATCACGGGCCCGGGCCGCGGCCCCGGCCTGACGCTGGACCTGCCGTACCGGCTGCTGGAGCAGGAGTTCGGCGCCCGCCGTGTGGTGCGCTTCGAGGACATCGACTTCCCCGTCACGCTCACCCACGAGCCGACCCGCCGCTTCCTGCGCGACACCGGTCTGCCGGAGGACGGCCGCGTCATCTGCCCCGACACCGACATACCGCTGCCGACGCTCACCGAGTTCTACGCGTTCGAGCGCCCCGGGATCTTCGAGCCGGGCGAACTCCCGCCCGCCGCCGACCGCTTCATCCGCGTGGGCCGGTTCACGGACGACACCCACCTGGTCCTCGACGGCGCCACGGGCGCGCTCCTCACGTTCTGCGAGCAGGGAGCCCGCCTCCACCCGCTGCACCAGGACGTCTCCACCCTGGCCTTCGTCCTCTGGCTGCTCCACCGGGAGCAGCGCCGGGCGTCCTCGAAGGAGGCCGCGGCGGGAATCGAACCCACGCACCGCCTCGTCTCGCAGGTCTGCCCGCCCCTGCCCGGAGCGTGATCCGGGCCCGGCTCGCCCACCGACGTACGGTCCCGTAAGGACGCAGCGCCGTCGTGGCGGGGCGAACGCCCAGGCCCCGCACGGCCGCGCGGGGAGGGGAAGAAGGCGGAAACCGAGACGGGCCGCGTGCGGTCGTCGCGGCCGTGTCAGCCGACCAGCAGCACGAGCTTTCCGCGCACGTGGCCGCCCTCGCCGGCACGGTGCGCCTCGGCGACCTCGGCGAGCGGGAAGGTCCGCGCGACCGGGAGCGAGAAGCGCCCGGCCTCGATCAGCTCGCCGATCCCGTCGAGCGCGTGGAGCGCGCGGCCGTCGTCCCCGCGGCTGAACGTCACCCCGTGCTCCCGCGCGCCGGCGAAGTCGGCGACCGTGACGACGTGTCCGGCGCCGCCGGCCAGCTCGATGAGCTCGGGCAGCACCCCGCTCCCGGCGACGTCGAGCGCCATGTCGACGCCGTCGGGAGTGAGCGCGCGCACCCGCTCCACGAAGCCCTCGCCGTAGGCGACGGGCTCGGCCCCCAACGCGCGCAGGTAGTCGTGGTTCGCCGGACCGGCGGTGCCGATCACGCGCGCGCCGCGCACCACGGCGAGCTGGACCGCGGCACTGCCGACGCTTCCGGAGGCGCCGTTGACGAGCAGCGTGCCGCCGCTTTCGACGCCGAGCCGGTCGAGTGTGCGGGTGGCCGTCTCGACGGCGGCCGGCAGCGCCGCGGCGCCGGGGAAGTCGAGCGACGGCGGGATCGGCGCGTAGGGGGACAGCACGGCCAGCTCGGCCTGGGCCGCCCCCTCGGCGCAGAACCCGAACACGCGATCGCCGACGGCCACGTCCGTCACGCCCTCGCCGAGCTCGTCGACGACGCCCGCCGCCTCGTAACCCAAGGTCTGCGGGAGTTCCCCGCCCATCAGGCCCTCGCGCTTCTTCCAGTCGCTCGCGTTGACGCCGGCCGCGCGCACCGCGATCCGGACCTGGCCGGGACCCGGATGCGGATCGGGAAGATCCACGATCTCGAGTACCTCCGGACCCCCGAACCGGCTGAAACGGACTGCCTTCACCCTGTGCTCCGATCCCGATTCCGACCCCGGCCCCGACCCAGGGCGTCGCGCTCGCCGCACATGCGGCAGCACACACGTTCACCACAAGCACCGTACGCCACGGACGACGTTCTTCTTGCCCTCCCACCCGGCGAGTTGACGCATCCGCCCCACGAGACGACCTGCAAGTCGCCGCCACAGCAAGCAAGTTGGAGCACCGGCACGACGCCGGCACCGTGCGCGAGGCGGGAAGTCCCGGACGACCGGAATCACATTTTCATGACGTGGAAGGTGCCGACAGGCCCTGACACGGCGTGGGGTGGTTGGCGGGCGTTCCCGGCTCCTCGCCCCCTTCGGCGGACCGGGCGCCGCCCCCTCGCGCCTGGTCAAGGTGATGGAGGCCGTGGCGGGAATCGAACCCGCGTACCTCGCTTTGCAGGCGAGTCCCTCAACCACTCGGGCACACGGCCGGGGCGGGAACCCGGAATGCGTTCCCGCGTCGGTGAAACGACCGTAGGCAGTGGGGGAGGGGAGGGACAAGGACACGGCGGGGGCCGCAACGGGACTGCCATGCGCCGTTCACGAACGGCCGGCCCGGAGGGCGCGGGTCCGCAGGGTGCGTGGCACGAACCCACGTGGCGCGCGGCACGAACCCACGAGGCGCGTGGCACGAATTCACCAGACGTGCGGCACGAATCCACCAGGCGCGCGGCGCGAATCCACCAGGCGCGCGGCAGGCGTTCGTCCTAGGACCGAAGTCCCGGCCCGGGTCCGCCCCGCGACAGGGGCGAATATCAGTGACGGGCCTTACGCTGGCGGGCATGAGCGCCCTGACCCCGCACGACACCGCCGTCGTCGACGCCACGGCCGCCGGTGAGCCGCAGGAGACCGTACTGAGCCGTCCGTACCGGGCGTTGAGCATCGGGATCGTGTCCGTCTGCCTGCTGATCGCGTTCGAGGCGACGGCCGTGGGCACTCCCATAGCAGGGTTGAGACACCATCATGGTGAGCATGTCCATCACCACTGCTACCTCGCCGAATGAGCGACTCAACGTCGACTACGCCCGTGTCTCCAACGATGACCTCGGCGCCGCCGAAGGTGTCGGATCCCAGCACCAGGACAACGAAGAGTTCGCCGAGGAGATCGGCCACCCGCTCGCCGCGACCTACCAGGACAACAGCCTCTCGGCCTTCAATGGCCGCGAACGGCCCGAATTCTTGCGGCTCCTGTCGGACGTCGCTGCCGGCCTGATCGCGGTCGTCATCGTCTGGCACGCCGACCGCCTCACTCGCGACGTGCAGGAAGGGCTGAACATCATCAAGCTTTTCCGCGCCCACGGCGTGCGCCTGTTCTCCGTCCAGAAGGGCGGCGAGTACCACCTCAGCCGGGCCTCCGGGCGGGCCGAGTTCATCGCGGACATCAACCAGGCCCAGAAAGAGTCCGGCCACAAGGGCGAGCGCGTAGCCCTGGCGCGCAAGCGGCAGGCCCGCACCGGGGCGTACGGCGGGGGGATCCGCCGCTTCGGGTGGGGCGTGCCGACCGGCCGGGTGCGCAGCAAGTGCGTCAACCCGAAGGCGCCGCTGAGCGAGCGCGAGTACGTCGACGTGCCCGTGCTCGACATGACCCGGCACCGTCCGGAGGAAGCCGCCGAGATCCGCCGCTGGGCCGAGGAACTCCTTGCCACCGGCGGCAACATGGCGCAGCTGCTGGCCGGTATCCGCAAGCGCGGCGTGAAGACGGTGAGCGAGGCGGACGGGCGCGTGCTCAAGCGCGGGGGCAGGGTGGTGGAACACGGCGGCTGGGACAGCAAGACCATCCGTCGTATCCTCACCTCCCCGCGCGTCTCCGGGCACGTGGTCTACCGGGGCGAGGTGATCAGGTGGGGCGCGTACGATCCGATCATCCCGGAGGAGACCCGGCAGGCGCTGATCACGCTGCTGACTGATCCCGCGCGCGTCACCACCCCGGGCAACGTGCCGAAGTGGCTGGTCTCCAAGATCGCCGTGTGCGGGTACTGCCGCATGGGTGTGGTCACGGCGCGCGGCGGCTCGCGCAGCAAGGGCATCACCTACCGGTGCAACACCTGCCACAAGGGCAATCAACTCGCCGAGCTGGTCGACGAGTACATCACGGCAGTCGCCTGCGAGCGCCTGTCCCGGGACGACCTGGCTGAGCTGATCAAGCCGCCGCGGCCCGGGGTTGACATCGCCGCGCTGCGCCAGGAGATGACCGAACTGCAGCAGAAGAAGACGCAGGCCTCCCTGTCGTACGCGCGCGGCGGCATCGACCTGGAGATGCTGGAGACCATCAAGGCGACCACCGACAAGCGGATCGCCAAGATCCGCAGCACGCTTGCCGAAGCCACCGCAGCAACCCCCCTCGCGGATTTCCTTGAGACTGGATCCGTCGAGGCCGCCTACGCGGTGTGGCAATCCAAGAGCATCGGCAGACGCCGCGAGATCGTACGTCTGCTCATGGACATCGTCCTGCTCAAGGGCGCTGCCTACCACCTCGACCCTGACACCATTGTCATCACCCCCAAGCGCCCGTCGGCCGGGGTCGCGTCTCACCACGGTCCGGCCGGCGTCACCGACGCCACCGACGGCCCTGGCCGCGGCGTTTGACCCGGTGGCGCCGTGGTGCCCAGGCTTGCCGACGGGCTCATGGTCCAGGACGTCGGCGTGGTGGCCGTGGCGGGTGGGTCGCCCTGCCGGTTGTTCGCATCCTGCTCCGGGCCAAAGACCGCTATGACGATGGCGGCCACGGCCACGGCCGCGCTCAGTGTCCGCCCGGTATGAGTCACCCGGGGATCGCGCGCGGTGCCGCCGAGCCATCCGGCGGCACCGGCGATCACCTCGCCTGGTGGCCGGCCGAAAACCAGCAGCCGCAGATGCCCCCTACGCCGCACTTCCACCGCGCCGTACGGCAGGAATGCCTGGCCCGTGGTGTGGGTGCGCTCCTGCGGCGGGGGCGTCTGCTCGCCCGTACGCGCCTGCAGCAGCATGAAAGAATCCTCGATCAGCTGCGCCGCAGTATCGATTCTCCACTCCCGACCAACGGCGTCATCGCTTTGCTGCGCCCCGGCCCCGCTGTCCGGTAAGTCCTGCTGTCCGCCGCCGTACACCTGCACGACGAGCGTGACCGCGATCGTCAGCATCGCGCCGGCGGCCACGGACGCGACCACCTGACCCACGTTGATCACCCGCACCCACCTCCCCGACCTGTGTATGTGACATCTGTGGGGGGAGATGTTCACTTTCGGTCACGAGCGACGCAGTCACGTGCAATTGCATGTAATGTGATTGAAATGTGATCTATCCGGCTCGGCGGCTTCGCGGGCTCTCCAGTGGATCACTGCGCCCCTCGGCGCGGTTCTGCTCGATGCGCACCAGCGCGCGCCGGAACGCCTCCCGCGCCTCGTCGGGGCTGAGCCCGAGCTTCTCTGCTGCGGACACCGCGAGGTCCGTCACGAGCTCCAGCTCGCGCGACGACAGAGATGAGCGTGCTGCGGACGCGGCCGCCTCCTCCTTCACGGCGGCCCGCCGGTCGGCGTGCGTGTCAAGCGGCGTTGGTTCCCCGCCGGCCAGGATGGCTGAGATGCTTCCCGGCGCCCACTCGAGCGCTCGCTCAAGCTTGAGGTAAGTCGACCCCCGCGCCTTGATGCCCTTGCGGATCTTGCCCAGCGTCTCGTCCGAGATGCCGGCGCGCCTGCAGACCTCCGCATACTCCAGGGCCAGTTCGGCGATCCGGCGCTCGACGCGCTGCGCGAGCCGGACGAGTGGTTCGGGGGCGGCCGTCATGACCCGAGCGTACATCGGCATTCCAATCCATTCCAATGTCGCAGTACATCGGCATGTTCCTGAGCTCGGCCTTCATGGTCACTCCGGCCTCCGTTCCAAGTTTCTCCAACTAGGTTCCAAGTTACTCGGTGGTATGGGTTGTCGATTCCAATAAGTGGAATACATTGGAAGCATGCTCACGCAGAGGATCTCTGGGGCGAAGCTCCGGCGAGTCCGTGAAGAGCGGTGCCTGACGGTCGCCGCGATCGCTGACGCCGCCGGGTGTTCCGCCTCGAACATCTACAAGATCGAACAGGGGCGGGCTCAGCCGTCACCGCAGGTCTACGCGAGGTTGAAGGCCGCCCTGTCGGTAAACGACAGCGACCTCACCATCGACGCGCCCACCGAGCGAGCCACCGCCGGGAGTACGGCGTGATCCGGCCGGAGTGGCAGGAGCGGATCCGCCGGCTGGTCGATGACTGGCCGCCGGTGTCCGAGGAGACCTACGCCCGGCTGGCACTGCTGCTCGCTCCCGAGCAGCGCCTGGCCGAGGTGCCCGCACCGTCCGTCGCGGTCGCGCGGCCGACTCCCGAACAGCAGGCCGCCTGACCCACATGAAGCGGGGCCGCGCCCGGATCTGGCCCCGGTCGCGACCCCTCGACAACCACACCTCGATGGAAGGACGTGGAGTCTTGACCCCATCATCTCAGACCCCCGGACCCATGCCGCCGCACCTGCCGTACGGTGCCGGTCCGGCGCCGCTGCAGCAGGCGGTCGGCGCTCTGCCGTCGGCGCCGCCGGCCGCGCCGGCACCGGTTCCGGACCCGGCGCCGGTGCGGGCGGCGGCCGGTGTCATCGCCGAGGCGATGCGGCAGGGCGAGGGCACCGCGCTCGCCCTGGCCCGGTCCGAGTACGCGGCGGGGCTGTTGTTCGACCCGCAGCGGGCGCAGGACATCGCCGAGGCCGCGCGTGAGCAGGCCCGCGCCGAGTGCGCGGCCGAGCTCGCCCAGGCCCAGCAGGACCGCCAGTCCCTCGCGTGGTTCCACGCCCGGTGGCGGGCGGTGGCGCAGCTGTGCGAGGGCCGGCACCCGCAGGACCTGCTGAGCGTTGCCGAGGTCCTGGCCGCCACCGACGCGAGCGCGCCCACCACTGCGCCGCTGACCGTGACGTGGGACGGCACGGTGGCCGGCCCGGCCGGGGACCACCCGCACGAGCCGACCTACGTGGCGTGCAAGACCGCCCGCGGCGGCCGCGCGGTGCTGGTGCTGGACCAGCAGCAGCGGCTGCGGCTGGGGGACCTGCTGCTGGCGGTGCTGCAGCCGGCCGAGACCTGCACCACCCCCGGCTGCGGGGCGAGCGCGGCCGAGCTGGACGAGTCCGACCCGGCGATGTGGGGATGGATCCACCTCGACGTCGCCGGCACCGACACCGGCGGCCGCTGGTGGTGCAGCCCGATGTGCGTGTACGCGGCGCTGGTCGCGGCGCGCGCCGAGCTGGCCGCCGGCGCCGACCAGCGCACCACGCTCGACCCGGACACGCAGATCCCGTTCGTGCCCACCCCGCTGGCCGGGCAGGACGAGGTGGCGCAGTGCGTGCGGTGCGGCTGCACCGAGGACAAGGCCTGCCCGGGCGGCTGCCACTGGGTGCCCAACGCGCAGATGATCGACCTGTGCTCGCGCTGCGCGACGCCGCAGGAGATCGCGCAGGCGGGCGGTGCCTGGTGACCGCACTGACCGCCCAACAGATCCTCGCCACGGTGGAGGCGGTGGAGGCGGGTACGTACCGCGTCTCGCGCCTGGTGCGCCGCCTGCTGACCGACCACCCCGACCTGCCCATGAGGAGCCTGGCCCCGCGCATGCGCGCCAGGACGTACGGCGACCGGTCCGGGCCCGTCAGCGCGGCCACGGTGGACATCGACGCACCGGACATCGACAGCGTGCTGCGCTGGGCCCAGGCCCTCGGCGCCGTACCGGAGCGCAAGACCCACATCAACGCGGAGTTCAGGTACGAGTGCGCGCGGTTCAGGGTTGAGGTGGACGGCGTGCTGGTGGAGGTCATCGGCACCCGCCTGCTGAGCGCCGAGGAGGCCGAGGCCTGGTGCGCCCAGCAGGCGCAGCCCGTCGGCGATGCAGCGGGGGGTGAGCGGGGTGGTGAGTGAGCGTCACGACCCGCGTACCTGCCCGCACTGCGGGCCGCTCAGGCACCCGTCGCAGGCCCGGGTGCGCCGCGCCCTGCAGGCGGGGCTGCCCCAGCCGAGGGGCGGTGAGGACCGATGACGCGTCCCCGCCTTCCCGAGACCAGCGCGGCGCAGCAGCGCGCACGGCAGGCGTGGAACCGGGGCCTGACGGGCACGGGCCGCCCGGCCAGGGCCAAGACGGCCGCCATCGAGGAGTGCACGGTGGAGGTCTGCGGTAGCCCGGTCACGACCGGCCACCCGCCGGCCGCGGGCATGGTCGCCGTGCGCGGTGCCGCCGAGGGCGCGGCCGCGCACTGGTACTGCCCCGGCCGCTGCGCGGGGATCGCCCGAGCACGCGCCGACCTGCGCAGCGCCTCGAGCCAGGCGGGCGGTGAGCAGCGGTGAGCACACCGGAGCTGAACACGAAGGCCGGGAAGGACATCCGCCGCAGCAGCCAGCTGCGTGTGGACGGCGTTCACCCGGCCGAGGAGTCGGTGTTCCCGCACCTGCCGTACGCCGACGCGGTCTACACGGCACTGGCCGCCACCGGCCAGACACCGGAGGTGCTCGAGTCCGGGCTGCGGCAGTCCGCGCAGGGCGTGCTGTTCCTGCGGCTGGTGTGGCCGCCCGGCCACACCAGCCTGGGCCGGGCGGTACGCGGCGAGGGGCTGTCGCTGGTGTGGTCGCACCACTCCGGCTGGTCCGCCCACACCGCGTGCGACTCCCGCGTGCTGGACGTCGACACGCTCGCCGCCCCGCGACTGCTCGCGCACGCGGCCCGCCACCTGGCCGCACACGGCCTGCGGACCAGGTGGCGGCCGCCGGCCGGGCCCGCCCGGTGGGAGCATGCCGCGGCCCTCGCCGGCGCCCTCGCCGACTTCGACGACCGGGAGGCGGTGCGGTGACCGCGATCGAGTGGCTGCTCGCCTACGCCGCGGCGGTGGCTGTCTGGCTGCTGCTGGGCGTGCTCGCCGACCGCCTGCACCGGGAGCACACCCGGTCGGCCGTCCACCAGCCCGTACGCCACGGCCCGCCGCCGCTGCCCGCGTGTCCCTCCCTCTACGGCCTGCCCGAGGGCGCGCCCCGCGGCCCGGGGCGGCACCACCGCCCCGGCACCCGCTGATCCATCTCCCCTGATCCCCGGGCGGCGGGACGTGACCTGACCCCGTCCCGCCGCCCGGCACCAGCAAAGGACACTCCTATGCGTCGCGATCCGCGACTGACGATCATCACCGAGGCCCTGCAGGGGCTGATCCCCGGCGCCACCCCGGCGCTCCTCACCTTCGAGGTGAAGGAGGCGCGGGGCACGGACGGCCGCATGCACACCTGGACCGGCCGCATCGGCACCGTCGCCGAGCGGGTGTACACCGCGCTCTACGGCCGCCCCGACGCCGCAGTGCCGGCGAGCCCGCTGCAGCAGGCCGAGGACGCCAAGGCCCGGCGGGACATCGTCGGCGAGGTGGCCGCCCTCACCACCGGCTACGCCCAGCTCACCACGGCGCCGTGGCACCCGTCGCGCCAGGGCGACCTGGTGCACATCCACTACCCCCAGGCCGGGGACTTCCCCGCGTTCGGTGAGACGTACATCGTCGGCGACGCCGGCGACGGCCTGCTGAGCCTGACACTGCTCAGCCACACCTTCCCCGCCGACGACCCCGACCTCGCCACCGCGGTCGGCTGCTTCGCCTCCGAGGCGAGCGACGAACCGCTGATGGAGCTGTGGTTCGAGGCCGGGCCGCACCTGCTGACCATCGTGCGCGACGGCCAGGTCGTGCACCACGGCGCCGCCCACGGTGCGCAGCCGGCGGCCGCGGGCACCGAGCGCGCCGCGCAGCAGCTGGTCGACGCGATCGGCGAGGCGATCCGCTACCTCGAGCGCGGCGAGCCGGAGCTCGCGCTGGCCCGGCTGTGCTCGCCCACCCCGCTGCCGCCGTGCGGCACGCCCGGCATGCTGCCCGACCACGCCCCGTGCGCCCGGCCCCGCGGGCACCACGGCGCGTGCAGCCCGGATGCGGACTACGCCGAGCCGCCCCACCAGTGCCCGGCCCTGCCCGAGCAGCTGCACGCGGTGGTGGCCATCGGCCCGCGCCGCGAGGTCATCTCGTTCGCCGGCCTGTACGAGGACCAGGACGCGGCGCTGGACGTCGCCGCCGGCTGGGACGAGGTGATCCAGGCCGAGGTCACCGAGGCGCACGAGGCCGAGCACGAGGCCCGGTACGTCTTCGCGCACCTGCCCGCGCCGCAGCCCGGCCGGGCGGTGGCCGTGGTCGCCCCGGTGCGGCTGCGCCCGGACCCGCGCGCCGAGGACGAGTGGGCGGCCGAGGGCGCGGCCACCTCGCTCACCGCGGCCGACATCGCCGACGACTTCCGGGACGTGGACGAGTGAGCGCCGTCGACCAGCACGCCGAGGCGCACCGCCTCAAGGCGGCGCACGGGTGGGGCGCGCGCCGGATCGCGAAGGAGCTCGGCATCACCCGGTACGCGGCCGAGCAGCTGCTGACTCGGCCGCTGCGTCAGCCGGCGGCCGAGCCTCAGCCGGTGGCCGACGTGGCTGAGCCCAGGCGGCCGGTGGCCGAAGCCGCCGCGCGGCCGGGCGCGGCCGCGTCTCGGCCGGTGGCCGACCGGGTGGCCGGCCACCTGGCTGCGCTGGTCGGCTCCGGCCGCAGTCAGCCCAGCCACCGGCCGCGCCGCCTGGTGATCGACCTCGACGCCTTCCCCGGCCTGGCCGAGGACCTCGCGCTGCTGCAGCGCGCCGGCGCCCGGCCGGACGAGGTCGTCAATTTCGCCGTCGACCGGCTGGCGACCGTCTACCGGCGGGCCCGGGCGGCGGGCCTGCTCGCCGACGGCCAGCCATTCGACGTCGTCGACATGCACCTGAGACCCGCGTCCCCCACCCGGCGGACCGCGTGATGACCGGGCCGCCCGCTCGCACCGCCCCCGGGGCGGGCGGCCCGCCCGAGACGCCGAGGAGGCGCTGTGCTCATCCGTGCCCTGACTGCGATGGCCGCGGCCGCCCTGGCCGTCCTGGTGCTGCTGGCCGCCGGTGCATGCCGGGGCCCGGCGGCGGGCGCCGTGCCCCGGCCGGTGCCGCAGGCGCCACCTCAGCCACCCGCCGCCCGGTGACCGGCCGACGCCGGCGGCCGCAGCCGTGCCAGAGCCTGGCCGCCCCGCACTCGCTGACCTACGCCCGCCTGTATCCGGGCGGCTGGTGGTGCGACCGGCACAGCCCCTGGGCGAGAGCCGGCCGCCCGGCCCCACCTCCGCCCGGCCGCCCGGCCTGAGGGAGACCCACGTGACCACCCACAAAGACACCGACCGCCTCATACGCGCCCTCAAAAACCAGGGCTTCCGTGTCGAGCAACTGCGCTCCGGCCGCTGCCGCGTCGTCCCGCCCGGCGGCGGTGACCCCGTCATGATGCCCGGGCCTGGCCGTCGCACCGACGCCCGCGCCCTGGACAACGCGCGCGCGAGGCTGCGCCGCCTCGGCGCCGACGTCTGACCTTCACCGAGGAGTTCCTGATGACCGAACAGCTCACCACCAGACCCGTGCCTGTGCCCTCCCGCCCGGCGTTCGACCGCTACCGGTGGGAGCGGGCGCTGTTCAGCGCCGAGCTGCCGCACCGCAACGCGCGGCTGCTGGGCCTGGTCCTGGCCCACTACGCGGGCCCGGCCGGGTACCTGCCGGCGGGCGGGATGCAGCACGCCGGGCGGCTGGCCGAGATCGCGGACATGACCGGCAGGCAGGTCCGCATGAGCCTGTACCAGCTGGAGCGGGCGGGGCTGATCGCCCGGCCGGACATCGCCACGTGGGAGCCGCGCGAGCTGGTGCGGCCGATCACCCTCACCCTGCCGCCGGCGGGCGGCGCGGCCCGGACGGAGCCGCCCCATAGCGGGGAGCGGCCGTCGTGACGAAGACCCGCCTCCGCCCCACCCAGCAGCTGGAGTTACTGCCCGCTGACCCACCGCGCTGGGGCGGCCCGCCCCCTGTGCCCGCCGACCCGATCGCCACCAGCGGCCGCACCGAATACACGGTCCGCTGCGACGGCCCGGACGGCTGCGGCCGCCTGCACCGCCACGTCGCCCCCGGTATCCGCACCGCCCCGTGCGGCGCCGTCTACACCGTGCCCGACGCCCTGACCACCGATCGCCCCGCCGACACCTCGTAGGGACCATGACTCTCGCGTCCACGCCTGCTGAGCCGCGCCACCCCGGTGGCGCGGCCGGCCGGGCGTGGGCCGAGCTGCCGCCGTGGCACGGACAGATGGTGCGAGTGCCCAAGCGGGTGTGGGGCAGCGGCCGGTACTCGCCGACGGCGGTGCGCTACCACGCCCAGCTCACCGCGCTGGACCAGCGCGGCCGCCGCTGCCGCGCCTCGGTCGCCCGGATCGCCGGCTACCTCGGCGACGCCAAGCGGACGGCCGAGCGGTACCTGGCCGAGCTCGCCGCGCCCGGCCCGGACGGCGTACCGGAGATGACCGTCATCCGGCACACCGACCCGGGCGGGCGGGGCACGACCGCCGAGCGCCGCATGCGCCGCGTCCAGCCCGGTGAGCACTTCGCCTGGGTGGACGTGTGCGCGGTCAAGGCGCTGCGCCCTTCGGCGTTCGTCGCGTACTGCGCGCTGGCCTACGCCGAGGCCACCCGCACCCCGGTGACGGCGGCCGAGCTGGCTTCGCTGCTGGGCGTGAGCGAGCGCACCGCGCGCCGCCTGGTGGCCGAGCTGGAGCGCTCCGGCTGGGCCCAGGTGCAGCGCCGCGCCGGCTACCAGGGACGCCACCTGATCACCGTCACCGGCTGCCCCGGCCACGGCCCGGCGCCCGCGACGAGTGCGGACACAGATGGCGGATCGGGTCCGGACAGCGATGGCGGATCCCCCGCGATCAAGGAAGACGCTGGACTGACCGACGGTGTGAAGACGGAGGCAGTGGGTGGTGTCCGCCGTAGGCGAGATACCGGTAGTACGCCCGCCTCGCCTGTGGATACCGCCGGTAGCGCTGGCCGGGTCCCGCACGCCTTCCGGCCCGCGGCGCCGCCCGCCTGCCGCTCCTACGACGGGCCACCGCTGAGCCTGAGCCCCCGCGTCTGGCACGTGCTGGAGCCCGTACACGACCTGCTGCCGGGCATCCCGCCGTTCGTGATGCGCCGCATCGGCCGCGAGGTCGGCCGCCACCTCGACGCCGGCGTGCCCGCCTGGCTGCTGCGCGACCACGTGCAGCGGCTGCGCACCTGGACCATGCGCGAGGACATCCGCGACCCAGGCCGCTGGATCCTCGGCGCCGCCCTCGCCCTGCGTCCCGGCTGGTGCGGCCGCACTGACTGCGTCCGCGGCCGCGAGCGCTACACCGGCCGCCCCTGCACGGCCTGCGGCCAGCACCACGCCGCCCGCCGGGGCGCGCACCCCCCGCATACCGCCGGCCACACCTGCACCGGCTGCGGCTGGCCGAGCGACACCCCGCTGCCCCACGGCCGGTGCGTCATCTGCCGCACCGCCTGACCCCCGCCTACCCACCAGCCAGGAAGGACTCGTTTGCGATGCCCTACCCGCTCGCGCGGCCGCCCGCCCCCAACGGGCCCGGCCGCTGCCCTCGATGCCTGCAAGAGGTGATCTGGACGACCACCACCGCCAACCGCGTCGCCCAGGCCGTCGACCCCGACCGCGACCCTCGCGGCAACATCGCCGTGCGCCAGGACCACACCGGCCGGTGGATCTCCCGCCAGCTCACCCGCGAGCGGCCCACCCCCGAGGCCGGCGAGCACCTGCACATGCCGCACATCGCGACCTGCCCTGCCCCAGCCCCGCGCCGCGCACCGGCCCCGCGCATCACCCGCGGCCGCCGCGGCGTGCGCCCCACCCGGAGGTGGCAGCCGTGACGCTCCGTCACCCCGCCCCCGGACACCGCAGCGTGGTCGCCGCCGCCCTCGAGGACTGGTGGCTGACCACCGACCCGGCCGAACCATTCGACCCCGACGACCTCGCCGACCACGTCGACACCTACCTCGCCAGCTCCGGCTACCTCATCGCCCCCGACATCACCCCCAACCGCATGCCACTACGCAGCGTCATCATCGCCGACGTCCTCATCACCCTGTTCACCCTCGCCGCCACCCTCGGCGCCGCCCGCCAGCACCAATGGGGCTGGACCGCCCTCGGCACGGTCGTCACCGCTGCCCTGGCGCGCACCTGCATCCGCGACCTCGCCCACCGCCACCGCACCCGGGGGCAGCGATGACGGACGTACGCCAGGACGTCGCCGACCTGCTGCGCGCCGGCGCCACCTACGCCCAGATCAAGCGCCGGCTCCGCGTCACCAACCGCACCATCGCTGCCACCCGCAGGCACCTCGGGCTGCGCCCCACCCGCGGCATCCTCGCCCACCGCCTCACCCCACAGGAGCACGCCGAGCTCATCAAGCGCGTGGGCGAGCTGCTGCTGGCCGGCGCGACCTACGCCCAGATCACCAGCGAGCTCGGCATCACCGCCCCGACCATCCTGCGCATCCGCAGGCACCTCGGCCTGCCCCTCGCGCCCAGGCAGTCCCGAGCCCGCGCCGACGACGCTCCCGACCGCACCGTCACCCGCCAGCCCTGACCCGGAGCCCACCCATCATGACGCCCCTGCAGACCTTCACCGTCGCCGCCCTCGGCGGCCTGGCCGCGCTGCTCGGCCTCGTCCTCACCATCGCCCTGGTCGTCGGCATCTACCTGCTCGCCAGCCGCATCTACGAGGCGATCGAGGACCTCCGCCTGCGCCGCGAGCAGCAGCGCGAGCTGGCCGCCTGGAGCCGCCAGCTCGAGCAGCTGCCCACCACCACCGAAACCCACGAGTAACCCGAAGGATCACCGCGCGTGTACGCCCACCTCAGCACCTACGGCATAGCGGTCGGCAGCGTCCTGCTGGCCAAGCTCCTGCTGTCCGTCCGCCGCACCAGACGCGGCCGCCGCACCGCCTGGCGCCCCGGCCCGCCCTTCACCATCGCGGCCGTCATCACCGTCTACAACGAGGCCCCCGAGATGCTGCGCCGCTGCCTCGTCTCCCTGCTGCAGCAGACCCGCCAGCCGCAGATGGTGACCGTCGTCGACGACGCCTCCCGCGACATGAGCGCGGCCGCCGTCGTCCGCGACCTGCACCGCGTCTTCACCGCCGCCGGCATCGAGCTGCGCTTCATCCGCTTCCCCGTCAACCGCGGCAAGCGCCACGGCCTCGCGGCCGGCTTCACCCAGGCCCCGGACGCCGACCTGTACCTGTGCGTCGACTCCGACACCGTCCTCGATGAGCACGCCGTCGACGAGGCCGTACGCCCCTTCAGCAAGCGCCGCGTCAACGCCGTCACCGGCCTGGTCCTCGCCCACAACCGCGCCCGCAACCTCCTCACCCGCCTGATCGACATGCGGTACGTCAACGCCTTCCTCGGCGAGCGCGTCGCCTACGGCCGCCTCGGCTCGGTGCTGTGCGCCTGCGGCAGCCTCGCCCTCTACCGCGGGTGGGTCGTACGCAAGTACCTCGACGACTTCCTCAACCAGACCTTCCTGGGCCGGCCCGCCACCTTCGGCGACGACCGCCGCCTGACCTTCTACTGCCTGCTCGAAGGCCTGAGCGTCATCCAGCCCACCGCCCTGGCCTGGACCGACGTCCCCGAGCGCCTCGGCCACTACACCCGCCAGCAGATCCGCTGGGGCAAGAGTTTCATCCGCGAGAGCCTGCTGATGCTCGGCACCTGGCGCATCCTGCGCGTCTGCTGGTGGCTCAGCCTGCTGGAGCTGATCATGTGGGCCACCTTCACCGCCGCGCTGATCGCCGCCCTGGTCGCCGCCGCCGTCCACCCCGCCGGCCCCGCCATCCTCGCCGGCTACCTCGCCTACGCCTGCGCCATGGCCTGGCTGCGCTCCCTGCACTACCTGCGCGCCGCCGCCCGCGTCCCCCTCGCCGACCGCGTCATGACCTTCGCCGCGGCCCCGCTGTACGCCCTGCTCAACCTCGGCCTGCTGCTGCCACTGCGCCTGTGGTCCCTGGCCACCCTGCGTGACAACGCCTGGGGGACCCGCCACAAGGGCGCCGAGATCACCACCGGCACACCGGCCGCCCTCATCCCCCATCCCACAACCCACGACGAGCACGACACCGTGCCCATCCGCACCGTCACCCACCAGACCTGACAGGAGATCATCGCCATGGCCAGCCCCACCGAACCAGACCACGTGGCCCCCGCCGACGAACTCCGCGCCGCAGCCCATCGGCTGCGCGACATGGATGACGCCAACTGGCGAGGCACTCCCCTCGCCACCCTCTTCCCCGACCTGACCACGCTCATGGACGAGTACGGCGCCGACTGGCGGCAGTGCCCCGAGGACCACCCCGGCACACGCCTCGACGATGCCGCCCTCGCCCTCGCCCGCGCGATCAACCAGCTGGTCATCTCGTTCGAGGCCGAGCGGCCGAAGAACGCCATGCGACAGGGCTCCCGCGGGCTCGTGACCGAGGAAGCGGAGGCCACCGATGGCTGACATCAAGGCTGAGATCACGATTCGCGAGTGCGCGGACCATAGCTGGTTCGACCGGTGCGTCATGGGCTGGGCGTGGTGGTGGCAGGCGTACATCCCGCACATGGGCCAGCGCAGCGGTTTCGCACGCACCAAGGAGAAGGCGTGCATCAAGGCGGAAGCGGCGGCACGTGATCTGGCCGGCGCGGAGAGGCCGTTCGAGCGGTACACGTACGAGGTGGCCGATGCAGACGCTTGACGCCCTGTTCGCTGACCTGGTCGACCACTACATCGGCGACAAGGAGCACCCCGGCTCATCTCCCATCCCGCCACCCACGACGAGCACGACACCGTTCCCATCCGCACCGTCACCCACCAGCACTGACCCGGAGGCCGCCCACCATGACACCCGACAACCACCCGGCAGCAACCGAAGCGACCGGTGACCCGACGACTGCCCGTGTGGTCGCCGCGCTCCACCGGTCCGCCGAAGCCGATGTCTCCCGCGTCATCGACCTGTACGAGCGCTGGGTGAAGGCCGGCCCGCCGCCGATCGGCACGTCCCTCGCCCGCTGGTGGGACGCCCACCTCGCCGAACTGCACGACGCGATCCGGCCGCCCGCGAAGGAGCGGCCGTGACCGACGACCAGATCAGCGAGGCGCTGCAACGCCTTGACGCCTCCATGGTTCGAGCGATCAAAGCCGAACTGCGGCGGTCCATATGCCAGGGCTCGAGGTCCCCAAGCCGCTTCCTGTTCCAGGGAGAGACGGCCTCGCTCGTCCACCCGCCCTCCAGCCAGCCCAAGGAGTGATCATGCGCACGGAGGACGTCCTCGCCCAGATCGACCGGGCCCTGACCGACTGCACCGTCAGCCCGGACGCCATGCGCTGCAGGCCCGCCGAGGAGCCGCCCGCGGCCGCGCCGCCGCGGCCCGTGGCCGTGCCGACCGCCGGCCGCGAGTTCCTGGTACGTCGGCTCGTCGACCGCCACGGCCTGACCCGGGCCGCCGCACTGCGCGCGGTCCTCGCCGCCGAGCGCGGCACATCGACCGAGCACGCCGAGGCCGTCCAGGCCGAAGTGCGCGCGCTGGCCGGCGAGATGATGCAGCGCCTCCGTGACGCGTTCCGCCCGCTGGTGGCCAGCTGGGCAGCCGCGATGCAGCGCCTGGTGGACGCAGCGCAGCACCTGCAGGCCACCGCCAGCAAGGGCCAGCCCGTCCGGCGCCGCCCCGACCGGCCGGCGTGGCAGTCCCCGTACGGGCCGCCACTCAAACGCCGCTGACCCCGCGCACGCGCGCGCCTGCGATCGCACGCGCGGAACGCAGGCGCGCGCGTGCGCGAGACAAGCCCTACCCGCCAGTAGCTGTGGCCGGTGCCCACCGGCCGGAAAGAACGATCATGCCAACTCCGAGTGAGCCCACCGAGAACCCGGCGTGCTGGATCCGCTCCACCGTCGACGACCGCGGCAACGCGGCCTGCCTCCTGCAGTGGGGCCCCGTCCAGGCGCTCCTGCACCCCGACACGGTCCTGGTCACCGCCAGGGACCTGACGACGGCCGCCGCCTACGCCGAAACCGACGTCGCCCTCCTGGCGGCCCTGCGCGAGGACATCGGCCTGAACGGCGACCACGCCCTGGCCCACTTCTTCCAGACCATCCGCGCCCGCCGCCCCGTCCCCACGGGCCAGCCGGCCCTGCGCATCCACAGCGTCGCCGGCGCCCGCACCGGACGCCCCCTGGTCCACATCGCCCGCGGCTCCATGAAGGGCGAACTCACCCCCGACGAGGCCCGCGAGATGGCCCAGCACTGGACCGAGGCCGCCACCGCCGCGCAGATCGACGTACGCCTGCGCTACGCCCTCGGCGAGTGGGACCGCCTCACCCCCGACGAGATCGAACACCTCTTCGCCCTGCTCCAGAAGGTCCAGCGATGAGCACCTGCACCATCTGCCCTCGCACCGCCCCCGACGGGCAGCACGCCTGCCCGCTGCACGCCGACGAGCTACGCGCCTGGCTCGCCGAACTCCCGCGCCAGGCTGCGCTGCTCGAGCAGTTCGTCGTGCCCGCCGGCCGCCCCGCCGCCGGTCGGCTCGGCGGCACCGGCCGCGCCCACGCACCCGTCCCCGTCGACCTGCGCGTCCTGGCCCTCCTCGGCCCCGGCCACGCGCACGCCCCCGCGGGCAGCCCGTACGAGGAGGCCGCCGGCACCATCCCGCTGCGCGCCTGGCTGGACGGCTGGGCCGGCTACATCGCCTACACCTACCCCGCCGTCACCCGCGACCCGTACGGCACCGCCCACGTCCAGCCCTGCGAGGCCGCCCGTCCGCGCCGCGGCGCCACCATCGCCGGCTGGTGTGCCTGGCTCACCGCCTACCTGCCCTACGTCCTCGCCCACCCCTGGGTCAGCGACCTCCACCGCCAGCTCGGCGACCTCCTCACCCACCTGCGCGACCTCACCCACGCCGTACCCCACCGCCACCACCAGGCCGCCCCCTGCCCCAAGTGCCAGTCCTTCGCCCTGGTCACCGTCGACGGCCAATGGGGCATCACCTGCGAGGCCTGCGGCCACCACCTGGAGCGCACTGCCTACGACGACCACGCCGCCCGCTTCCTGCGCACTCTCCGGAACAACGCGTGAACTGTCACACCCTCATGGCACACTGAATCCGGCACACGGACGACCGTCCCGGTCGACGCTTCACCGGCCCGCCCCGACCCACCCCCGGGGCGGGCGCCCCCTTCTACGGGCCATCCGCTGGACAAGATCCTCACTTAGCGTCAACATGCTGCCAGTAGCGCACGTGTGCCCACTGACTACCCATTTGATGATCAGCGCCACAACCGCCGGACGTCGCGCACCGGCCCGCAGCCCCGGACCGCTCAGGCCCGGGGCTGCGGCACATACGGGGAGGGGGCGCGCGTGACCACCGAGCTCTACACCGGCAGGCAGGCCGCAGCCCTCGCCACAGGCTGGCGCCGCACACTCAGCGCCGGCGCGGCCGCCGTGACGCCCTCCGCCATCTGCAAGTGGGTCGCCCGAGGCCACCTGACGGCCGCAGGACTCGACGCGCAGGGCCGACCGCTGTACGCCCTGGCCGACATCGCCCGCGCCGAGCGAGCCACCCGCAGCCGCGCCCTGCGCCTGGTCGGCATCGGCGCCCCGTAACCCCCGCTGCCCGGTGGACGGTGGTCGCTGCTCCCGCCGCACGGGGGGGGAGCCGGGCAGCGAGAACCGAGGCCCTACAGGCTGTCGAGGATTCTCGCCCGACGGTCCCGGTACTCCTCATCCGTGATCGCTCCGGACGCTCGCAGCTGATCCAGCGTCTGCAGCCGCGACGCCACGTCCGGCGCCCCTGCAGGCGCCGACGCCCCGGCCGCAGGAGCCGCCGGCGCGCCGCCTGCAGCCAGACGCGCCCGCAGCTGGTCCGCGAGGGCCCGGCCCTGGTCCTTCGGCACCTGCTTGATCTCGGCCTTGTTGCCCGACGCGAACACGATCAGCGTCCCCATGATCAATCCGCCAGACCACTGCACCGAGCTGATCCGGTTGTACGGGAAGTCCTCCACCTGCTGAGACAGCACCCCGTGCTTGAGGAAGATCAGCCGCTGGTTGGTCATGGCCACCAGGCCGTTGCCCTTGCCGTACACACCGGTGGCGAGCATCTCCACCGTCTCGCCTTCCCACAGGACCTCGGGGAGCCGCTGGATCTCCCGCTTCGACCCGAACGTGTTGTTCAGCTTCGCGGCCGCCGCGTCTATGTCCGGCCGCACATTGAAGGTCGCCACGATGGCCCCTCTCCACATCAGCAGGAGCGCGCCTGTGTGGGGCCAGGCGCGCATGGACCGTGGGGGGAACCTCAGAGCCTAACGGCGAGAGCTGGATCCTGACCCGGCATCAGCACAACATCATCCGAACGGAGTGCGGAGGTTGTCCGTGGCTGACCGCTCCGAGCTCACGTCGTACGAGTTCCGCAAGCTCCGGGCCCGGATCCTCGCCGAGTCCGACGTGTGCATCATGTGCGGCCACGCCGCCGCCGACGCCGTCGACCACATCATCCCGGTCAAGCGCGGCGGCGCCCGCCTCGATCCGGACAACCTCGCCCCCATCCACGGCGTCACCGGCTGCCCGACCTGCGGCCGCAAGTGCAACAACGACAAGGGCGACAAGCTGCTGTCCGAGGTGAAACGGCTCATCACCTCCGTCGACTGGTACGCCGGCCCCTGACATCGAGGGCGGACCGCGCAGCGCGCGCCGCTGACCGGCGCGCAGGGCCGGGCACCCCCACCCCCCTGCCGGGTGGGGGTGCCCCCCTGCCCACCCCCTGCCGGTGGTGTGTCGGCCGCACGGAGCGCAGCGGCGCGCGGTGCCCTGGGCACGAGCGTTGCCGATGAGCAAGCAAGAGCGAGCGATCACGCAGGCCCTCGGCCCGCCGCGCACGTGCGGCGGCCGCCCGGGCCACCGTCCGGCCCGGCCCGGCCGGCACCGGGCAGGCACGGCCCGGGCCGTGCCTGCAGGCGCGGCAGTGCTCTGACCTACAGGAACGTCATTCAAGGGCAAAAGTGCAGGTCAGAGGCGTGATCCGGTTTTTAGGGTGATCATCTTCTCCACCCCGCGCCCAGCTTTCATTTTTCTCCCCGCGGCCCTCCAAGAGGCCGCCATGATCGCGGATCGGCCACGGCGGACAGGGGGGAGGCGATCATGGCGGCTCGCGCCATCCAGATCGGCGAGGCCGGCGAGCGCGTCGCCGCGGCCGTCGCCGCGCTCCGCCAGAGCCGCGGCTGGGACCAGCGCCACCTCGCCGAGCGTGTGACCGAGGCAGGCCGCCCCATGAGCACCTCCGTCCTGGGAAAGATCGAGGCCGGCGCGCGCCGCGTCGATGTCGACGACCTGGTCGCGCTCGCCGCGGCCCTCGAGGTCTCCCCGGCCCGCCTGCTGCCCGCCGGCGCCGCCGGCGTCGACGGCGAGGAGCCCAAGGAGGTCGACCCGTACGAAGAGGCCGCGGGGCCCGGGCTGGTGAAGGCCCGGGTCCTGGACGACATCGCCGCGCTCGGCGACCTGGAGGAACTCGACCCGACGGCCCCCACGCTCGCCGCGGTGGCCGTACGGCTGGCCACCGAACTGGACGCCCCCGCCTCGCTCGGCAACAGCCTGCACTCGCTGTCCAAGGAGCTGCGCCAGGTCCTCGCCGAGCTGCGCTCCCTCGCGCCTGAGGAGCCGGACGATGACGACGACCTCGACGACCTGGCGTCCCCCGACTGAGTTCGTCGACCAGTGCCGGGAGCTGTACGGGCTGACGTGCCCGCCGATGTGGGGCACGCCGCGCCGGCCGGAGCTCCCGACGCTCGGCGGCAAAGTGGCCAAGGTGATGGAGCGCCTCGGCTTCACGCCGATGCCGTGGCAGCGCTACGTCTGGGACGTCGCCCTGGAGATTGACCCGGCGACCGGTCTGTTCTGGCACCGCACCGTCGGCCTGTCCGTGCCCCGGCAGCAGGGCAAGACACAGGGCCTGCTGGCGGTGAAGGTGCACCGGGCCGCGGCCTGGAAGCGGCAGCGGATCATCTACGCCGCCCAGACCCGCAGCATGGCGCGCGAGCGGTGGGAGGACGAGTTCTGGGTCACCATCGAGGCCTCCCGGCTGGCCCGCCGGTTCGTGATCCGCAAGGCGAACGGGCACGAGGCGATCATCCACCGGGCGACCCGGTCCCGTATCGGCATCACCTCCAACACGGAGAAGGCCGGCCACGGCCCGCCCCTGGACCTGGGCATCATCGACGAGGCGTTCGCCCACGAGGACGACCGCCTGGAGCAGGCGTTCTCCCCGGCCATGCTGACCCGGCCCATGGCCCAGCTGTGGTGGGCGTCCGCCGGCGGCACCGAGAAGTCCGCGTTCCTGAACAAGAAGCGCAAGGCCGGCCGGGAGATGATCGAGGAGCTGTGGCGTACGGGCGAGCACCCGCGCGCCGCCTATTTCGAGTGGTTCGCCCCCGAGGACATGCCGCGGGATGACCCGGCCACCTGGTGGGCGACGCTGCCCGCCCTGGGGCACACGGTCACCGAGGACGTCATCCGGGCCGAGCTGGAGACGCTGGACCCGGCCGAGTTCGACCGCGCGTACCTCAACCGGACGCGGAAGGCGACGCCGCCGCCCGACCCGAACGTGCCCCGGGACCGGTGGCCCGGGCTCGTCGACGAGCACTCCCGCCCCGGCGGCAACCTGGCGCTCGCCGTCGACGTCTCGCAGGACCGGGCCTGGTCGTCGATCGGCGTGGCCTGCGAGCGTGACGACGGCCGGGTGCACCTGGAGCTGGTCGACCGGCGCGCGGGCACGGACTGGGTCGTGCCGGCGCTGGTGCGGCTGTCGGCGCTGTGGCGGCCGCTGGTCGTCGCCATCGCCTCCTCGGGGGCGCCGGCCGGGTCGCTCATCGACGACCTGGTCACTGCGGGGCTGACCGTGCCGGAGGACAAGGAGCGGCCGCACCGCGGCCACCTGGCCGTCGTCCGCACGAACGACTTCGTCGAGGCCTGCGGGCAGATGGCCGACGCCATGAACCAGGGCAGTGCCGTCCACCGCGACCAGGCCGACCTCACGGCCGCGGTGAGCGGCGCCCGCACGCGCAAAGTGGGCGATGCCTGGGTGCTGGATCGCTGGAACAGCCTGGTCGACGTCGCGCCGTTCGTGGCCGTAACCCTCGCCCGGTGGGCCCTGGTCAACCGCGGGCCGCACGTGCTGGACGACTACGACGTCATGGAGTCGGTCTACTGAGAGGGGGCGGCGTGCGCGAGGCGATGACGACGGCGCTCGACGTCGCGGGGCTGCTGCTGGTGGCGGCGGGGGCCGGCGCTGCGGCGTTCCCGGTGATGGAGTGGGCAGCGCTCGCCGTCAGCGGCGCGGTAGTGCTGGCCGGGTCCTGGCTCGCCTCCCGGCAGACCGGGCGGAAGGGCAGGGGCGTATGAGCCTGTTCTTCGCCCGCCGCGACACCCCGGGCCAGAGCGCGGACCAGCTGATCCCGACGCGGCCGCAGCAGCCCGCCGGCACCGCGGTGGTGACCAACGACACCGCCCTGCGGCACAGCGCCGTGTGGGCCTGCCTGCGGCTGCGCGCCAACCTCATCAGCACGATGCCCGTCGACGTCTACCGGAAGGTCAACGGTGTCCAGGTCGAGGTGCCCAAGCCGCCGGTGCTGATCACCCCGGGCGGGGCGCGGGTGGACATGCAGGAGTGGCTGTACTCCAGCCAGTTCGACCTGGACCGCGCGGGCAACAACTTCGGGCTGATCACCGCGAGGGACGGGCTCGGGCTCCCGGCCCGCATCGAGCTGCAGCCGCTGTCCGAGGTCACCGTCCGGGTGCGCAAGGGGCAGCTGAAGTACAAGATCTCCGGCGTCGAGTACGAGCCGAGCGAGGTCTGGCACGAGAAGCAGTACACCGTGGCCGGCCTGCCCGTCGGCCTGTCCCCGGTGGCGTATGCGGCCTGGTCGATCGGCGAGTACCTGTCCATCCAGCAGTTCGCCCTGGACTGGTTCGGCAACGGCGCCGTGCCGAGCGCGCACCTGAAGAACACCGCGAAGACCCTGACCCAGGGTCAGGCCGACGACACCAAACGGCGCTTCAAGGCCGCCGTCCAGAACCGGGACGTGTTCGTCACCGGCTCGGACTGGGAGTACGACATGATCCAGGCCGAGCAGGCGGGCAGCGAGTGGCTGGAAGCGAAGAAGTACAGCGTCAGCGACATTGCCCGCTTCTTCGACTGCCCCGGCGACCTGATCGACGCCGCCGTCTCCGGCAGCTCGATCACCTACGCCAACATCACGCAGCGCAACCTGCAGTTCCTGGTGATGAGCCTGGGCCCGGCCGTCACCCGGCGCGAGAACGCGCTGAGCACGCTCACCTCCCGGCCCCGCTACGTGAAGCTCAACCGCAACGCGCTGCTGGCCATGGACCCGCAGACGAGGGCCCAGGTGATCAAGACGCGCATCGACTCGCGCACCCTCGCCCCGTCCGAGGCCCGGGCCCTTGAGGACCTGCCGCCGTTCACCGAGGAGCAGCTGGCCGAGTTCGACCGCCTGTTCGTCAAGCACGCCGAGACCACGTCCATCGTCATCCAGCCACAGGAGACACCGTGAGCGACATGAACGCCCTGCGGGCACAAGCGGCGGCCGCCCGGTCCGCGGCCGCGGGCACCACGCCCATGGCCGTCCCCCGTGACCGGCCCGAATGCCCCGACCTGCGGTTCACCTCGCAGCTGCGCGCCAAGAAGGTGACGCGCGACGACGGCATGGAGTGGTACCAGGTCGAGGGCTACGCCTCGGTGTTCGAGCAGGGCTACGAGATGTGGGACTGGTACGGGCCCTACACCGAGATCGTCAGCGCCGGGGCCGCCGACGAGACCCTCGCCGCCGACCCCGAGGTCGTGTTCCGCTTCAACCACGCCGGCACGCCCATGGCGAGCACCCGCAACGGGCGCCTGGAACTCTGGGTGGATGAGACCGGCCTGGGCAACCGGGCGTGGCTCAACCCCAAGCGGACCGACGTGCAGGACCTGGTGCGCGCCATCGAGGACCAGGACGTGCGCGAGCAGTCGTTCATGTTCCGCATCACCTCGGGCCAGTGGTCCCCGGACTACACCGAGTACCGCATTGAGTCCTTCGACCTCGAGCGCGGCGACGTCGGCCCCGTCACCTACGGAGCCAACCCGCACACGTCCATCAGCGCGCGCAGCGGCGAGCTGCTCGCCGCGATCCCCAGTCTGCCGCCGCTCGCCGCCCGCGAGGCGCTCACCCGCCTCGCCCAGCGCGCCGACATCGGCATCGGCCCCAGCGCACCGGGCATCCAGTCGCCCGCGCACCTCATGGGCAGCCTGCCGCCCGTCCCGGCGCCCGCGCCGGCCGCACCGCAGCGGCAGGGCCGCTCCATCGCGCTCCTGCGCACCCAGCTCCTGGTCACCAGCGACGAGGACTGACCCCACCCCATCGAGACCTTCGCACAGCACGCCGTCCGGCAGATCGCCCGGAGGCGGGACCCTGCGGCACCAGACCCGGCAGATGGCCCGGGCGTGCCGCTGGTCGCGCTGCAGCACACCCCACCCGATCTACCGGAAGGACATCGTCATGGCCGGAATCGACGAGCTGATCGCCTCCATCGAGGTCGAGCTCGAGGCCGCCCAGAAGCGGCGCACCAAGGCCGCCAAGGAGATCGAGCTGATCCTCGCCAAGGCGCAGCAGGACGGCCGCTCCAACCTCAGCGTCGAGGAAGACGAGCGCGTGGCCGAGCTGTTCGCCGCCCGCGACCAGGCCAAAGCCGACATCGAGGGCATCCAGCGGAAGCTGGAGAACGCCCAGAAGGTCAAGGCCGAGGAGATGGAGCGGGCCGAGCAGGCCAAGCAGGTCCGCGACACCCAGACCCGCAAGCCCGCCTACGACCAGGTCGCCCGCGTCGGCACCGAGGAGCGCACGTACCGCAAGGACACCGACCCGCTCGGCAAGAACTTCCTGATGGACGTCTGCCGGCAGTTCATGTTCCAGGACGTCGAGGCCGCCCACCGCCTGGCGCGGCACATGCAGGAGGAGCAGGTCGAGCGCGCCCAGTACCTGCAGCGCGCGGTCGGCACCGGCGCCTTCTCCGGCCTGACGGTGCCGCAGTACCTCACTGACATGTACGCCCCGGCCACCGCGGCGCTGCGCCCCTTCGCGGACGTGTGCAACCAGCACCCGCTGCCGGAGTCCGGCATGTCCGTGAACATCTCCCGGATCACCACGGCCACCGACGCCGGCCTGCAGGCCTCGGAGAACACCGCGGTCACCGAGCAGAACATGGACGACACGCTGCTGACCGTCCCGGTGCAGACCGCGCCCGGCCAGCAGACCGTCTCCCGGCAGGCCATCGACCGTGGTACCGGCATCGAGGACGTCACGATGCAGGACCTCTTCAACCGGGTCGCCACCGTCCTGGACAAGACGCTGCTGACCCAGGCCGTCACCGGCCTGACCAACGTCGCCCAGAACAACACCTACACCGACGCCTCCCCGACCGGCGCCGAGCTGTACCCGAAGATCCTCGGTGCGGCCGCGGGCGTCGAGGCCGCCCTGCTGGCGATGGGGCGGCCGACGCACGCGGTGATGCACTCGCGGCGCTGGTACTGGCTGTCCAGCCAGATGTCCAGCACCTGGCCGCTGATCAACTGGGCGGGCATCCCGCCGCAGGCCGCGGGCGTCGCCGACCCGTCCAGCTCCTACTCCTCCGGCCCGCGCGGCGTGCTGCCCTGCGGACTCGAGGTGATCGTCGACAACAACATCCCCACCAACCTCGGCGCCGGCACCAACGAGGACGAGCTGTACGTCGTCCCCGCCTCGGAGTGCCACCTGTGGGAGGACCCGAACGCGCCGCTGTTCATCCGCGCCGAGCAGGCCAAGGCCGACTCCCTCGGCGTGCTGCTGGTCGCCTACAGCTACTTCGCCTACACCTTCGGCCGCTACGCCAACGGCATGCAGAAGGTCAGCGGAACGGGCCTGGTCACGCCCGCTTTCTGATCCTCTGCCGTGTGCCGGGCGGCAGCACGCCCGCCCGGCACACGCTCTACCGGAAGGGAAGGCCCGTGGCACTCAGGAACGCCTACGCCGACGTCGCGCTGCCGTCGGCCGCGCGCGGTGCCGGCACCTACATCAGCGGTCCCGTGGCGGCCGCCGGCGTGGCGGCCGACGTGCTGCTGGCGGTGCACTGCACCGCCGCGTCGGGAACCCCGACGCTCGACGTCTCCCTCGAGGAGTCGTCGGACGGCAGCACCTGGACCGCGATCCCCGGCAGCGGCATCACCCAGCTCACCGGCGTCGGCAACCGCACCGCGGCGGCCGCCGTCACGAAGAACTACGTCCGCGTCACCTCGACGGTCGCGGGCACCACCCCGAGCGTGACCTACCGCGTCGCGCTGTGGATCAGGTCCGAGTAAGGAGCATGCCGTGATCACTCCCGATCAGCAGATCGCCGCGCTCAAGCGGGAGCGCGCCGGATACGTCGCCCGCGGCCTCAAGGACCGCGTCGCTCAGGTCGACAAGGAGATCGCGCGCCTTCGCGGCGAGGGCACCTCTGAGGACGAGGCGCCGCAGGGCCGCAGCGGACCGCAGGCGGCCCAGCAGACCGCCGGCGCCGCCCCCGGCGACGGCAAGGCGGACGGCACCGCGGACGGCGCGCGCAAGACGGCAGCGAAGAAGACCGCCGCCCCGCCGCAGAAGTGACCCGCGGTGGCCAACGACTACGCCACCCTGGCCACGCTTAAGGCCCAGCTGCGCATCGACCCCACCGACACGACGCAGGACACGCTGCTGAACCAGGCGCTCACCGCCGCGTCCCGCGCCATCGACCGGGCAACAGGCCGCCGCTTCTGGTTGGACGACCTCGCAACCCAGCGCACGTACAACCCGCGCAGCCGGATCGTGCGTGACGCCGACGGCGAGACGCTCCTCGTCGACGACATCGGCTCCACCGCGGGCCTGGTCGTGGAGACCGGGCCCGTCGGCGGGCCGTGGACCACGGTCACCGGCTACGAGACGACACCCGACAACGCCCTGGCCGACGGCCGCCCCGTCACCGGGCTGCTGCGCCCGGGCGGCTGGGCGTGGAACGCCGGCGGCACCGGGCGCGTACGGGTCACCGCCCGGCACGGCTGGCCGGCCGTGCCGGACGACATCGTCCAGGCCACCCTCATCCAGGCCTCCCGCCTCTTCAAGCGGAAGGACTCCCCGGAGGGCGTCATGGGATCGGCCGAGTGGGGAGTCGTACGGCTCTCCCGCCGCGACCCGGACGTGTGGAACCTCATCGAACCGTTCGTCCTGCCCGGCTTCGCGTAGGAGGGGGCGAGCATGCAGATCTCCGCCGTGCGCGACGCCATCGCCGCCGCGGCCCGCGCCGTCGTCCTGCCCGCCGGCATCCCGCGGCTGACGTGCACCGGCTACACGCCCGACAGCGTGACCGAGCCGCACTTCTTCGTCGGCGAGGTCGAGGTCACCTACGACCGGACCATGGGCCGGGGCCTGGACCAGCTCGATTTCACCTGCCGCGTCCTGGTCGGCCGGCAGGACGACCGCGCCGGCCAGCGCGTGCTGGACGCGCTGCTGTCCGGCGGCGGCCCCGCCTCGCTCAAGGCCGCGATCGAGGCCGCGCGCGGCGCGCCCGGGCAGCCGGCGCTCGGCGGTCTCGCCGACGACCTGCACGTGATGCGCGTGCAGGGCTACCGCTGGTACGAGCACCAGGGCACCACCTACGTCGGCGCCGAACTCGTCATCAAGGTCATCGGAAGTGGGAGCACCTGATGAAGATCCGCATGCTCGTGCAGATGCCCGACGGCGCCGCCCGCAACGGCGAGCCGTGGCCGGACAAGGGGGAGACCGCCGACCTGCCCGCCGCGGAGGCCGCGCACCTGGTGGCTTCCGGCATCGCCGAGGAAGTACCCGAGCAGGACGAGGCCGAGCAGGCACCCGAGCCGCGCCGCGGCCGCCGCAAGGCGCCGGCCGAAGAGGAGGGGTGAGGTGTCCCGGACCGTCCTGACCAACGTCCGTACCTTCGCGGTCGGCGTGGACCTGACCGGCAACAGCAACAAGATCGAACTGTCCACGGAGGTCGAGGACAAGGACGCCACGAACTACGCCAGCCAGGGCTGGAAGGAGGTCATGGGCGGGCTGGCGTCCGCGGAGATCTCCGGCGAGGGGCAGTGGGAGGCCCTCGATCCCACCAAGGTCGACGACGCCTCATGGGCCCAGCTCGGGGGAGTCGGCCCCTGGTCGGTCAGCGCGAACAACGCGGCGAACGTCGGTGACCTGGTCTATTTCACCAACGCCATGCGGGCGGACTACAAGGCGTTCGACGCGGTCGGCGAGGTCGCCCCCTGGACGTCGACCGCCAAGAGCAGCTGGCCGCTGGTGCGGGGCCAGTTCGCCCACCCGCCCGGCACCGCCCGCACCACCTCCGGCAACGGCACCGGTCTCAACCTCGGCGCCGTCGCCGCGGGCAAGCGGCTGTACGCGGCGCTGCACGTGCTGTCCGCCGCCGGCACCACGCCGAGCCTGACCGCCCGCGTCGAGTCCAGCGTGGACAACACCTTCGCCAGCCCCACCACCCGGCTGACGTTCACCGCGGCGACCGCGCCCGGCGGGCAGATCCTGCGCACCGTCGGGACGGCGATCACCGACACGTGGTGGCGCGTGGCCTGGACGATCAGCGGCACCACGCCCAGCTTCCTGTTCGTCGCCGCGCTCGGCATCCAGTAAGCGCCCAACACCCCATCCTCCCGGCCCGCGCCGGGCCCGCTGTCCTGCCCTGAAAGGGGGCCCGCCATGCCCAAGATGGTCCTGCTTGCCCAGTACCTGTCCATCAACGGCCAGACCCTGACCACCTACACCAAGAAGGCCGAGCTCTCCGTCGAGGTGGAGGACAAGGACGTCACCACCTACGCCTCGCTCGGCTGGAAGGAAGTGCTGGGCGGCCTGAAGTCCGGTGAGCTCGGCTGCGAGTTCCTGCAGGACTTCGCCGCCAGCCAGCTGGACGCCATCATGTGGCCGCTGCTCGGCACGGTCGTACCGTTCGAGGTGCGCGCCGACCAGGGCGCCCGCAGCCCCAGCAACCCCGGCTACACCGGCAACATCCTCATCAACGGCTGGAACCCCATCGAGGGCAGCGTCGGCGACGAGGCCACCGTCAGCCTCGGCTTCCCGACGTCGGGGGCCGTGACCCGGGCGACGAGCTGATGGTCGGCCCGCCGTTCGAACTGCGCGTGCAGGAGACGCACGAAGGACTGCAGGCGCTCGTACGGGCACTGCGTGCCGAGGAGGACGGCAAGGAGCTGCGGCGCGACCTGGCCAAGAACATGCGCGCCGCGCTGCGGCCCGCGGCCGCCGAGGCCAAATCCGCGATCATGGCCATGTCGTCGTCCGGGCCCGGTGTCTCCCCGGCGCTGCG
Organism: Streptomyces echinoruber; assembly: GCF_014651135.1. Classification (GTDB taxonomy): domain Bacteria; phylum Actinomycetota; class Actinomycetes; order Streptomycetales; family Streptomycetaceae; genus Streptomyces; species Streptomyces echinoruber. The sequence goes on along the minus strand of NZ_BMWH01000004.1, from coordinate 339,303 downwards.
GTCGTCGATCGCGAAGAAGATCCGGCCGGAGGTCAAGCTGGGCGGCCGCTGGTCCGGCGCGCGCGTGAAGGCCTTCAAGACCCGGAACGTGCGCGGCTTCCCCAACGCGCCCAAGCGCACCAACCGGCCCGGCGGCTGGCGGCACCCCGTCTTCGGTGACCGCGACCGGTGGGTCACCCAGCACGGCAAGCTTCGCTGGTTCGACGACGCCTTCGAGGGCCGCGAGCACACCTACCGGCAGGCCGTGCTGGACGCCATGGAAGCAATGGCCCGCCGCATCGCCGACCGGGCCCGATAGGAGAACGATGTACCTGGTCTACCAGCCCGAGGGCAGCTCGGAGCCGAAGCGGTGGAAGTACAACCCGCGCAAGCTGATGAGCGCCGAGCGGGAGATGATCGAGCGGCGCACCGGGCGGAACTTCTCCCAGTTCAGCAACGACGTGCTGGAGGGCAACAGCCTGTGCCGGCGCGCGCTGCTGTTCCTGTTCCTCAAGCGCGAGCACCCCACGGTCAAGTGGGAGGACGTGGACTTCGCGTGGGACGAGGTGATCCTCGAATACTCCAAGAGCGAGCTGCAGCAGATCCGCGCCCAGATCGCCGAGAACCTCACCGGCGACCAGCTGGCCGCCGCCCTGGCCCAGTTGGACGCCGAGATCGAGAAGGCCTACGAGGACCCCGAGGACGAGGGAAAAGCCCAGCTGCCGATCGCCGGCTGAGCCGCCTGGGGGATGCCGCGCACCTGCTGGGCATCCGGGCGCGGGACTGGGACACCTTCACGGTCGAGGAGACCGACGCCTACCTGGACTGGCTGGACGCCTACGAGAAGGCCCAGCGTGAGGCCGCTGAACAACTGAACAAGGGGCGTTGAGAGCCGCCCCCTGACCATCAGGGGGTGGCACGGTGAGCGACACCTCACTGGTGTTCAACCTGGTCGCGCGCGAGCGAGTCAGCCAGGTCATCGGCCAGCTCAAGGCCAAGCTCGCCACCGTCGGCAAGGGCATCGGCGCGGCGATGGCCGTCCCGGCCGGGGCGGGGATCGTCACCGCGCTGGGCGGCATCGCCGCGGGCGCGGTCGCCGCCGGCGCCGCGGTGAAGGCCTTCCAGGCCGCCGCGCAGCCCCAGCTGCAGGCCGTCGCCGAGGCGAGCCAGGCCGCGGACGCGGCGGCGGACGCGCACGAGAAGGCCACGCTCAAGCAGGCCCAGGCGCAGAAGCTCGCCGCCCAGGGCGGCAAGGCCTACAAGTCCGCGCTGCGCGAGGCCGAGTCGGCGGCCAAGGCCGCACGCGATGCGGACGCGGCGCTGCATCAGCAGCTCAAGGGGCTGCCCCCGGCCACGCGGGACACCGCGATGGCGTTCGCCGGGCTGAAGAAGGACTACCAGGCGTGGTCCGACAGCCTGGCGCCGACCACGATGCCCCTGTTCACCAAGGGCATCAACATCCTGCGCGGCCTGCTGCCGACCCTGACGCCGTTCGTCAAGGCGGCGGCCGGCGCGATCGGCGGCTTCCTCGACGAGGTCGCTGTCGGGGTGAAGTCGGCCGGCTTCAAGGCCTGGGCGGCCGACATGTCCGCGGCCGCCGGCCCGGCCCTCACCAACTTCCTCACGATCGTCAAGAACCTGGCGATCGGCTTCGCCGGGCTGCTACGGGCCTTCCTGCCCGTCTCCAGCGGGATGACCGGCGGCCTGGTCGGCCTGTCCGCGGCGTTCGCCCAGTGGGGCACCTCGCTGCACAGCACCGAGGGCTTCGCCCAGTTCATGGAGATGGCCCGCAACGGCGGCGGCATGCTGCTGAACCTGGCCACCGCGGTGCTGAAGGTCGCCGTCTCGCTCGCACCGCTGCTGGGCACCACCACCCTGATGGCCAACGCGCTCGCGCGGATCATCGCCAACACCCCCACCCCGGTCCTGCAGCTGCTGGCGTACACGCTGCTGGCCGTCCGGGTGGGCATGCTCGGCTACCGGGCGGCGACCACCGCGGTCACCATCGCCCAGCGCGTCATGGCGTCCTCGACCTACCTGGCCATCGCCGGGTGGGCGCGCATGCTCGCCTTCGGCATCGCCACCTACACGCGGCTGGCCGTGGCCGCGGTGATGTCCGCGACCCGCACCGCCGCGGCGTGGGCCGCGACCGCCGCGCGGATGACCGCCCAGTTCCTGGTCACCGTCATCCGCGTCGCCGTCACCACCGCCGCACAGTTCGCGCTCATGGCCGCCCGGGCGGTGATCTGGGCCGCGACCATGGCCGCCCAGTGGCTGATCGCCATGGGCCCCGTCGGCTGGGTCATCGCCGGCGTCATCGCCCTGGTCGCGCTGATCGTCGCGAACTGGGACAAGGTCAAGCAGTACACCCTGGCCGCGTGGAACTGGGTCGTCGCCAAGCTGATCTGGGCGAAGAACCTGATGGTCCAGGCCTTCTTGAACTTCACCCTCATCGGCCTGATCATCAAGCACTGGTCCACGATCAAGGCCAAGACCGTCGCGGCGTGGAACGCCGTCGTCGCCTGGGTGCGCGGCATCCCCGGCAAGCTGTACCAGGCCTTCCTCAACTGGACCCTCCTCGGCCTGGTCATCAAGCACTGGTCGGCGATCAAGACGGCCACCGTGCGCAAGGCGACGGAGATGGTCGCCTGGGTGCGCGGCCTGCCCGGCCGGATCTCCCGCGCCATGGGCTCGATGGGCAGCCTGCTCGTCTCCAAGGGGCGGGCCGTCGTGCAGGGCCTGTGGTCCGGCATCTCCAGCATGGGCAGCTGGATCTACAACAAGCTCATCGGCTGGGCCAAGAGCATGATCCCGGGGCCGATCGCCAAGGCGCTGGGCATCGCGTCGCCGTCGAAGGTGACGACGGCTCAGGGCCGGTGGATCGCGCGCGGCCTCATCGACGGGCTGACCGGCTCCACCAAGCAGATCCGTGCCGCTGCCCGGCTGGCGGACATCGTGCGCGACGCCCTCAACCCCGGGCGGCGCCGCACCCGCGCCCTGTCCACGATCAACACCGGGACCAAGCAGCTGCTGCGCCTGGCCGCGCGCGAGGCCACCGTCGCCACCCGCCTGAAGAACGCCAACAAGAAACTGTCCGACCTGGTCAAGGCCCGCGACAAGCTCGCCGCCGACGTCAAGAAGGGCATGCTGGACGCGGCGAACATCACGCAGATCGGCGCCGGCGAGGGGCCGGTGACCGCCGAGTCCATCCTGACCGGCCTGCAGGACAAGCTGGCCATGGCCCAGCGCTTCGCCGCCGACCTCGCCACGCTGCGCAAGAAGGGCATCCGGAGCGACCTGATCGCGCAGATCGCGCAGGCCGGTGTCGAGCAGGGATCCGCGGCGGCCGCCGCTCTCGCGTCCGCCGACAAGATGACCGTCAAGCAGATCAACTCCACCCAGGCACAGCTCGTCTCGGCCGCCAACCGGGCCGGGGACGTCGCCGGGGAAGCCATGTACGGCACGGGCATCCGCGCCGCGCAGGGCATCGTCAAGGGCCTGCAGAGGGAGCAGCACGCGATCGAGAAGCAGATGCTGAAGATCGCCAAGTCCATGCAGTCGGCGATCAAGAGAGCGCTGGGCATCCGGTCGCCGTCGTCGATCATGGCCGACCAGGTCGGCCGGTGGATCCCGCCCGGCGTGGTCCGCGGCATCGAGAAGACCATGCCGCAGCTGGACCGGGTGATGAGCCGCCTGGTGCGGCCCGAGCTCGCGGCCACGCCCCGCGAGCCGCTCACCGCCCCGACGACCATGGCGCCGCTGATGGGCGCCCAGGCCGGCGGCGGCACCGTCCTCGTCCGCTTCGAGTTCGCCGGCGCCGACAGCGAGTTCAAGAAGCTGCTGCGCAAGACCGTCCGCGTCGACGGCCGCGGCAGCGTCCAGGTCCTGCTCGGCTAGAAAGGAGCCGGTCGTGCCGTTCCCCCAAACTCCCCTCGACGTCCAGGTCGAGCTGCAGCTCGGGGGCGCCTGGACGGACATCACCTCGGACGTCTACACCGCCGAGCGCATCACCATCGAGCGCGGCCGCGCCGACGAGGGGCAGCGCGTCGACCCGGGCAAGTGCGCCCTGACCCTCAACAACCGGCTGGGCAAGTACAGCCCCCGCAACCCGATGAGCCCGTACTACGGGCTCATCGGGCGCAACACCCCCATCCGGGTCAGTGTCAAGGCCGGCAGCCAGTTCCTGCGGCTGCCCGGCGGCACAGGTGACGCTGCCTCGACCCCGCACGTCGCTGCCCTGGCGATCACCGGGGACATCGACGTGCGGGTCGACGCGCTGCTGGTCAACTGGCTGGACGCGGCCGACGGGCTGCGAACCACGCAGATCATCGGCAAGCTCGGCAGCGCGACCGCGGACAAGGCCTGGTTCCTCGGCGTGCGCAACAACCGGCTGTACTTCGAGTGGTCGCCGGACGGCTCCTCGGCACTGGGCGCCTCCTCCACCGTGGAGCTGGTGGTACCGCCGTCCGGGCGCCTGGCCGTACGCGCGACCCTCGACGTCGACAACGGCGCCGGCGGCCGGACGATCACCTTCTACACCTGCACCACGGGCGGCACCGCCGGACCGTGGACCCAGCTCGGCGCCCCCGTCGTCCAGGCGGGCACCACGTCCATCTTCAACGCGACCAACGCCAGCCTGCGCATCGGGCAGGCCACCGGTACCGCCATGACCAACGCGGCCGGCCGCTGCATGTCCGCCGAAGTCCGCAACGGCATCGGCGGCACCGCCGTCGCCAACCCCGTCTTCACCGCCCAGCCCATCGGCACCACGAGTTTCGCCGACGCGGCCGGCCGCACATGGACGCTGGACGGCGGTGCGCAGATCACCAACCGGCGCACCCGGTTCGTCGGCGAGGTGAGCTCCTGGCCGTCGCGCTGGGACGTCTCCGGCAAGGACGTGCGCGTGCCCATCGAGGCCGCCGGCATCCTGCGCCGCTACGGCCAGGGCAACAAGGCGCTGGACTCCACCCTGCGCCGCCGTATCCCCTCCGGCGGCCCGCTGGCGTACTGGCCGATGGAGGACGGCGCGGCCGCCACCCAGTTCTACTCACCCATCGCCGGCGTGCAGCCGCTGAAGCAGCAGGGATTCGACTTCGCCTCCGACGACTCCCTGGCCGGGTCGAGGGCACTGCCTGCCGTCAAGGGTGGCGCCACCCTCTCCGGCAACGTGCCCGCCCCCGCCGGATCGGCCACCGGCTGGCACACGGAGTTCATCTACTTCCTGTCGGCGGGCCCGGCCACCGCCCGTACCGTCCTGCAGTGGTACGGCACCGGCACGGTCAAGCGGTGGCAGCTGCAGCTGAAGACCAACGAGGCCGACATCTTCGGCTACGACGGCGACAACAACGTCGTCACCTCCAGCCTGCTGAACATGACCGGCCAGGGCATCTTCGGCGCCTGGACCCGCTGGCAGCTGTACGCCGTGCAGAACGGCTCCAATGTCGACTGGACGGTGCGCTTCATCCCGATCGGCGGCGCCGGCGCCGGTGCCACCACCACCTTCGCCGGCAGCGTCGGCCGGATCTCCGGCCTGGCCGGCCCCAACGGCTACAGCAGCGACCTCGATGGGCTCAAGCTCGGCCACATCGCCGTGTTCACCACCCCGAACACCGTCATCTACAACAACGCCGACCTGGCGTTCGCCGGCGAGACCGCCGGGACGCGCATCCGCCGCCTGGCCGCCGAAGAGGGCAAGCCCGTCATGGTGTTCGGCGACGTCACCGACGAGGAACTCGTGGGACCGCAGGCGGCCAAGGAATTCCTCGACCTGGTCGAGGAGGCCGCCGACGTCGACGGCGGGATCCTCTACGAGCGGCGCGACATCCTCGGCCTCGCCTACCGTGATCGCGTCTCGCTGTTCAACCAGACGCCGGCGCTGCGACTGGACTACAACGCGCCGGGCCACGTCGCCCCGCCGCTGGAGCCCGTCGACGACGACCAGGACGTGCGCAACGACATCACCGTCACCCGCGACGGCGGCTCCTCCGCGCGCGCCGTCCTGGACACCGGCCCGCTGTCCGTCCAGGCCCCGCCCAACGGGGTGGGCGTCTACGACGAGTCGGTCACCCTCAACCTCTACAACGACGACCAGCCCGCCCAGCACGCCGGCTGGCGCCTGCACCTGGGCACCGTCGACGAGGAGCGCTACCCGTCCGTGAGCGTCGACCTCGCCGCGGCGCCGAGCCTGATCGACGACGTCACCCAGCTCGACTGCGGCGACCGCATCACCATCGCCAACCCCCCGAGCTGGCTGCCCCCGGGCCCGATCGACCTGCTCGCGCAGGGCTATCAGGAGGTGATCGGCCACCCCGTCGACTGGGACCTCACCTTCAACTGCACCCCGGCGAGCGCGTGGGACGTCGCCTGGCTCGGCAACGCCACCACCGCCCGGGACCAGCGCGAGTTCCAGTGGGTCGACACCGACGGCAGCCAGCTCGCCACCGCGCTCACCGCGGCGGACACCGTGGCGCCGGTCCTCACCACCACCGGCGCCGTGTGGGCCGGCACCGTGGCCGACACCCCATGGGACTGGCAGGTGGCCGGCGAGGTCATGACCGTCACCGCGCCCGGCACGCTCGTCAACGCCAACCCGTTCTTCGACACCGACGCCAGCGGATGGAGCGCGGCCGCCGCCACCCTCGCCCGCTCCACCGCCGTCGTCATGCCCCACCCGCGGGCGAAGGCCTCGCTGCTCATCACCCCCGACGGCGTCACCGCCTCCGGCGGCGCGGCCGCCACGATGACCGCGGCCGGCACCATCACCCCGGGCGCGGCCTACGTCGCCAGCATGTGGGTGTACTCCCCGGGCGGGCACGCCGACCTGCGGCCGTGCATCGACTGGTACGACGCGGCCGGCACCCTCCTCAGCAGCAGCCTCGGCACGGGCAGCGCCGTGGCCGCCGGCGTGTGGAGCTACCTCGAGCAGACCCTCACCGCCCCGGCAGGCGCCTCCCGCGCCGTCGTCCGCGCCCGCCACGGCGGCACCCCGCCGGCATCCGCCGTCTACTACGTGTGGGCCGTGCGCATCACCCGCACCAAGTCCAGCTGGCTGTACGACACCTTCAACCGCGCGGTCACCGGCAGCTGGGGCACCTCCGACTCCGGCCTGGCCTGGAACACGGTGGGCGGCGGCGCGGCCAGCGACTACACCGTCAACACCGGCTACGCCGCGCACGTCCTGTCCACCGTGGACACGTCCCGCCGCACCGCGGTCACCGCCATCCACCCGGACGCCGACATCTACTGCGATCTCACCACATCGGCGCTGGCCACAGGCGACAGCCTCTATGGCGCGGTCACCGCGCGCATGCTCGACTCGGGCAACATGTACCTCGCCCGCGTCGAGTTCACGACGTCGAACACGGTGATCCTCACGGTGCGGAAGATCGTCGCCGACGCCCAGACGGTCCTGGGCACCTACACGCTGCCCAACGTGACGCACGCCGCCGGGCAGTGGATCCGCGTCCGGTTCCAGCTGCAGGGCACCGCGCTGCGCGCGAAGGCCTGGCTGGCGAGCACGATCGAGCCGGGCCCCTGGGCCATCGACACCACGGACGCTGCGATCACCGCCGCGAACCAGATCGGCACCCGCTCCATCCGCATCACCGGCAACACCAACGCCGCCACCGTCGAAGTCCGCTACCGCGCCTTCGACGTAATCAACCCGCAGCGCTACACCGTGACCCGCTCGGCCAACGGCATCTCCAAGGCCCAGGCCGCCGGCACCGATGTGCGCCTGGACAAGCCCGCCATCGTCGCCCTGTAGGAGGTGCCCGCATGGTCCTGTGGCAGCCCGGCCAGCGCATCACCGCGCAACGGCTGCAGACCGCCAGCCCCACCGACGTCGCCAGCTACACACCCACGGTCACCAACGGCGGCACCGTCACCTTCAGCATCCAGACCGGCTTCTACTCCATCACCGACAGCTACGTCGACGTCATCGTCTACCTGGCCGTCTCCGGCGCCGGCAGCGGCAGCGGCATCGTCCAGGTCGACATGCCCACCCCCGTGGACCGCACCATCCGCCAGGCCCTGACCGTCCACGGTGAGACCGTCGGCGTCAACGGCTCCGGCTCCACCCAGAACGGGCAGATCCGCGGCGGCGAATGCGTGTTCTTCACCAGCGGCTCCGGCGCCCGCTCCGACCGCATCCGCATCGACGACAGCGACGGCGACGGCAGCAACAACCTGCTCGGCGTCGACCTCAAGGCCGGAGGCCTCATCACCATCCAAGGCCGCTACCGCAAGGCATAGGAGAGACGATGCCCAGCCTGCCGTACTACGACATCACCGCCCGCAGCACCGAAGGCGAAGGCCTCACGGTCACCGTCGAGTTCCAGCCCGGCGGCGCCATCGACGAGGCCACCCGGGACTCCCTGCTGTGCACCCTCGCGGACGCCCTCGCCGCCCTGCCCATGGTCGCCACGGTCACCGGCGTCAACGAGCGCACGGCGACCGTCCGCACCATCCGCTGACCCGGCCCACCACCGGCCCCGCGCCCCGGCCCGGGGCCATACCTGTGTCTGGAGACCTGATGGCCAACCCACCCACCGCGGACACCGTCCTGGCCAGACTGCGCGCCGAGGGACTGCACGTCGTCGAGGTCGGCAACTGGCGCACGCACAACCGCAACCACCGCGGCGCCTGGGGTCCGGTACACGGCGTGATGATCCACCACACCGTCACCCGGGGAACCGACCGCACCGTCGCCATCTGCCGCGACGGCGACGAGGAGCTGCCCGGCCCACTGTGCCACGGCGTCATCGCCAAGGACGGCACCGTGTACCTGGTCGGCTACGGCCGCGCCAACCACGCCGGCCTGGGCGACGACGACGTTCTGCGCGCCGTCATCGCCGAGCGCAAACCGCCCGCCGCAGATGAGGCCAACACCGACGGCAACCGGCACTTCTACGGCTTCGAGTGCGAGAACCTCGGCGACGGCCACGATCCCTGGCCGAAGGAGCAGGTGGAAGCGATCGTGCGCGCATCCGCCGCGCTGTGCCGCCACCACGGCTGGGGCGCCCGCTCTGTCCTGCGCCACCGTGACTGGCAACCCGGCAAGATCGACCCCCGCGGCCCCGGGCTGGAATGGGACGACATCCTGGACCGGATCGCCGAACGCCTCAAGCACCCCGCGAGCTGGTCGCCCGGGCAGGCCCGCACCTACACCGTCCGCTCCGGCGACACCCTGTGGTCCATCGCCGCCAGCCAGCTCGGCGACGGCAACCGCTGGCGGGAGATCGCCGCCCTCAACCACCTGCAGGACCCCGACGACCTGAGCGTCGGTCAGACCCTGAAGCTCCCCGCGAAGTGATGAGGTGGCCATGTCCCAGTTCACCCTGCCCGGCGCCGAGACCGTCGTGAAGACCGCCGGCACCTACGCCCGCGACCTCCTCGAGCGCGTCCTGTCCACGTTCCTGGAGACGTTCATCGGCGGCATCGTCATCACCCAGCCGCTCAACGCCTCCATGTGGTACGCCGCGGCCGCGGGCGGGACCGGCGCGGTCGCGGCCCTGCTGAAGGGCCTCGTCGCCCGCTGGCGCGACGTCACCAACTCCGCGTCGCTCGCCAAGGGGGTCTGATGCGGGCGGCGGCCCGGCGGCTCACCCGACGTCTGGGCCGCCGCGGCGCACTCCTCACCCTCAAGGGCACGATCGCCACGCTCTACGGCTACGGGCAGATCGTTGCCCCCGCGCACGACCGGCGCGGCCTCACCCTGCTGCTCAAGGGCATGCCGCTGAAGGCATGGGCCACGGCATGGATCGTGGCCGGAGTGGTCGCCCTGGTCTGCGCCTGGCTGCCGCCGCGGAGGGACTGGCCTGGGTTCTTCGCGGTGTGGGGGATCACCGCGCCCTGGGCCATGAGCTACCTCGCGGCCTGGTGGCCGCTCGGGCTGTACGAGCGGGGGTGGGTGCCCGCAATCATCTTCGGCGCGTTCGGCTCGGTCTGCCTGGTGGCGGCCGGTTGGCCGGAGCCACCAGCACGATCGGAGGCGAGCGGTGAGACCTGAGATGATCACCGCGCTGACCGCTCTGGCGGTCGCGCTCGTCACGGCCGCCGGCGGTATCGCCACCGCGGTGATCGGCCGACGCCAGCCTCGCCGCGCCCACCGTCGCGACGACTTCACCGTGATCACCGACCGGCTGGGCCAGCACATTGAGCGCCTGGAGCGGCGCCTCGATGAGCAGGAACAGGAGAGCGAGCGGGACCGGGCGCGCATCACCGCGCAGGACTTCACCATCCGGTACTTGGCCGCCTGGGTGCGGTCCCTGGTCAGCTACATCCGCAGCGCACAGCTGGAGCCACCGCCCCCACCCCAGCCCGTACCGGCCGAGGTCCAGCCCTACCTGCACGACGTCGGCCTGTGACATCGAACTGGAGTGCGCAAAGCCCCCTCTCGCCGTGGCGGGAGGGGGCTGTTTTGCGCGCGTGTCCGCGTCAGCGTAGCGCCTCGATCGCGTTCAGGATCAGGTCGCGCGCCTCGGCGCCGTACACGGCCATGCCGCGCAGGCGCTCGAACGTCTTCAGGTACTGCGCGGTCTCGGACGGCTGGGTGACCTTTACCTCGGCGGACACCAGTTCCACCGTCACCAGCTTGTCGTCGTAGACGTGGAAGGTTTCCTCCGGCCACTGTGTCCTCTGTCCTGTTCCCATGGGGATGATCCCCAGCGATACCGAGGGAAGGGCGCCGACCGTGAGCAGGTAGCCCAGTTGCGCGGCCATCGCGTCCTGGTTGGCCATCTGGCAGCGCAGGACGGATTCCTCCAACACAATGACGAAGCGGCGGCCCGGCTCGTGCAGGACACGCGATCGCGCGACCCTGGAACGCGCCGCGTCTTCGCTGTCGTCGGTGGGCAGGTCGTGGAAACTCGCCGCGATGCGCAGGACGGCAGCGGCGTAGCCCTCGGTCTGCAGCAGGCCAGGCACGACAGTGGAGCTGTAGATACGGAACAACTCGGTGTGCTGGTAGAAGTGTGTCAGTCCGTCCTGCAGCTGCTTGAGTCCGTTGCGAACCTGGTGACGCCACTCCCGGTACATCGACTCGGCGTTGAGAGATTGGACGATGAGATCCTGCGCCTGGTCCTTGGCGTTGGTGGCCTCGCACCAGCGGCGGATGTCCTTCGCTGAGGGGCCGGTGAGGGCATTCTCGATCCGGGAGGTCTTCGAGTAATGCCAGCCGCAGGCGGCGGCCAGCTCAACGACCGTCAGGCCGGCCTCCTTGCGGAGATCACGCAGCCGCCGAGCCACTGCTTCGCGTGCGGCTTGCGCGGAGGAGGAAGGGGAGACGGGCATGAGCTGGCCTACCGGTGGGTCGTACTACTGGATCTCGTACTGGTCGTGCGGAACCGCCCTCGCCCACACTGCCTCGAACGCCTCCGCGCACAGCTTGGCGGCCGCCGGATCGTCGGAGAGCTCCTGACCGGTCCATGCGCCGTCGCCGGAGAAGTGGTTCCACCGGATCAGCCGGTTGTCGAACAGCCAGAAGTCGTTGCCGGGCAAGGCGATGTTCGACGCGCGCCGCCGGGGCAGCCACCGCACCTGCTCACCGGCGCCCAGATTCACCACGGTCCCGGCGTGCTCGTACCGGATGTAGGCGCTCACCGGCTCGGAGACGACACGGGCCCGCCGCACGACGACGCCGCGCGCGACCGCGTCGGAGACGAGCCCCACCCACGGTGCCCAGTACGGAGATGCCGGGTCCGTGTCGCGCCAGCCAGTACGCAGCCACGCCTGGAAGTCGGCCGCCTCCTCATCCACGCTGTAGGAGTCGCGCATCTCGAGGTGCACGGCCTGGCTGGTGCAGCTGGCCATGAGCTCAGCGAACGTCGGCTCGTTCGAGGACATCGCACGCCTCCCTGATCATCTGCACCATCCTGGCCGGAATGCGGATCACGGCCTCGTCGTCCGGGATGCCCTTGGCGTGTCCCGGAACCTCGAAGGCCGCGCACTCCGCTTCGAGGTCCTCGTTCGGCTTGTAGCCCTGGAGGACGAGTTCCTTCTTCTCCTGGTCGACCCACACGGTAGGGCTCTTGTCCGTCCCGGTCTCGGGATCGATCCCGATGAACAGTAGTGGCACAGCACTCTCCATCCACGATCTGTGCAGATGTTTGCACCACCTTCCTGCCAAGTGCTCAAAGTGGTCAAGGGCGCGAAACGGCCGATGCCTCCTTACGGGTGATGTGCGTGCAAACTTCTGCACATCCGTGGCTGTGCTGCACATCACGTCCATAGCGTCGTGAGCAGCGGCAGTACCCACTCTCTGCCCGCGCACAGCCGCGCCTCGATACCGGGCAGGACCCACACCACGGAGGCTCGAGGTTGAACACCAGCACCGGAACTCCTGCACTACGCCTTGTCGAATCCGCACCCGATACGCTGGTGCACACCGCCGCGGACCGCCGCCTGGCCGTCTCCCACTGGCTGCAGTCCGCCCACCCCTCGCCCGAGGACGTCCGCCGCGAGTGGAGCGAGCCGGACGGGGTGGCGCTGCTGCCGCTGGGCACACTGCTCTCCGCCGTGCGGATCCCCTACGACCTGGTGGACGCCATCGCTGCCTGCGGTCACCGGCAGTGCGCCAACGAGGTCCTGGACCACACCCTGGACGGCGGCCCCGTCATCTGTGACCCGAGGAGCCGGCGCTACTACGCGCTGGTGCCGGCCTCCGCGCCGCGGCGGCTCGCCCCGGCGGCCGCCGTCCTGGCCCGGGCAGGAGTGGAGTGCCTCAGCCGCGGCACCTACCTGGGCGTACCGCGGGTGGACGCGCTGGAGATGACGACCTGGCAGTCGTACTGGGCGGTGCCGATGCCGTCACCGGGGGAGCTGTGCGAGCCCCAACGCGTCGCCGACCTGATCGCCCACGGCATGCGCCGCCTGGCCGCCGCGGAGGCCGACGCGTGAGAGACGACGACGCGATCACCAGGACCATGCTCCTCATCCACGAAGTCCCCGCAGCCCGCGAGCTCGAGCCGGCGCAACGCACCGGCGAGGTCTGCCTGTGGTGCTCCACCCCGGCCGCGGGCCGCGAGATGGTCGACCTCGGGTGCGTCGGCGACGGCTACACCCCACACGCCTGCGCATCCTGCAGGCGTGCGCGCATCCGCAGCCTGCGGACCTACTTCACGTGGGCCAACCACTGGGAGCTGTGCGCCGACTGCCCGTCCGGACAGCTGTGCAGCGACGGTGACCGGCTGCGCCTGGCGCACCTCGACGCCCGGCAGATGGCCGGCAAGACGCCGCCCGTCTGCGCCGGCTGCAAGCAGATCATCTCCTGGGCCCGGCGGTCCGCGCCCGTGGTGTTCGAGGGCATGTCGGGCGTCTACCTGACCTATCGGCACGTGACCGACTGCCAGCGGTCGGCAAGGAGGGCGCCGTGATGGACCGTCGCCGCCGCATGATGATCCTCTACCTGACTGTGCTGGCCGTACTGGCTGGCGCACTGATCTGGGGTATCGCGAACTGCACCTGCTGAGCGGGACCGGCGGCCCTCGAACGTGGTGTCACAAACCGACTATGGGCACGGTCATGCCGGTGGCAGCGCGGGAGCTGCACGGGGTGCCGCTGTACGCGTTCGCGTTCTCGGGGTACTTCACCACGAGCCTGTTCGGCATGGTGCTCGCCGGGCAGTGGTCCGACCGGCGGGGCCCGCTGGGGGCGCTGACCTGCGGGATCGGGGCGTTCGCGGCGGGACTGCTGCTGTCGGGCACGGCGGGCGCGATGTGGCTGTTCATCGTGGGGCGGGCCGTGCAGGGGCTCGGCGGCGGGCTGCTGATCGTCGCCCTGTACGTCGTGGTGGGCCGCGCCTATCCGGAGCGGCTGCGGGCGTCGATCATGGCGGCGTTCGCGGCGGCCTGGGTGCTGCCGTCCGTGGTCGGGCCGCTGGCCGCGGGCGCGGTGACCGAACACCTCGGCTGGCGCTGGGTGTTCGTCGGCATCCCGGTGCTGGTGGTGTTCCCGCTGGCGCTCGCGCTGCCGCAGATACGGCGGCGGGCGGCCGGCCCGGTGACGCCGGGAGCCGGTGCCGCCGCACAGGCCGGCGGCCGCCGGATCCGGCTCGCCCTCGGCGTCTCGTTCGGTGCCGGGCTGCTGCAGTACGCCGCGCAGGACCTGCGGTGGGTGTCGCTGGTACCGGCCGCGGCGGGTGCCGCGCTGCTCGCTCCGGCCGCGCTGGCGCTGCTGCCGCGCGGCACTCACCGGGCGGCGCGCGGGCTGCCGTCGGTGGTGCTGCTGCGGGGGCTGGCGGCGGGGTCGTTCATCGCCGCGGAGTCCTTCATCCCGCTGATGCTGGTGACGCAGCGCGGGGTGAGCCCGACGTTCGCCGGACTGTCGCTGGCCGCGGGCGGCAGCACCTGGGCGCTGGCCTCCTGGGTGCAGGCCCGGCCGCGCGTGCAGCCGTACCGGGAGTGGCTGATGGCGGTGGGGATGCTGCTGGTCACCGCGGCGATCGCGACCGTGCCGGGCGTGCTGCTGCCCGCGGTGCCGGTGTGGACCGTCGCCGTGGCGTGGGCCGTCGGGTGCTTCGGGATGGGGCTGGTGATCTCCTCCACGAGCGTGCTGGTGCTGAAGCTGTCCGCCCCGGAGGAGGCCGGCGCCCACTCGGCGGCGCTGCAGATCTCCGACGGCCTGTCCAACGTCCTGCTCCTCGCCGCCACCGGCGCCGCCTTCGCCGCCCTCGGCGGCGGCACGGTCACCCCGGCCGCGGCCGCGGCCTCCGCCGGCTCCCACCCGGGCGCGTTCGCCGCGGTGTTCCTGCCGACGGCGGCGGTGGCCCTGGCGGGGGCGTGGGTGGCGACGCGGGTGCGGGAACGCGGAACGCGCTGACACCGGGTGGTACCACGCGGTACCGTGCGAGACATGGCAGGTCTGAACGTCCGCTTCACCGAGGAAGAGCTGACCGCCCTTCGCGAGCGCGCCGAGGCGGAGGGCCGCAGCATGCAGTCCTTCGTCCACGACGCGGTGATGAGGGCGGTCGACGAACATGCGCGCCTCTTCGACGAGGCGGCGGAGCACGTGCTCAGGGCGAGTGAGGAGCTGAACCGGAGGCTCGCCTAGTGCCCCGCTACCTCACCCTGGCCGAACTGCTGAACCTCGCGGAGCGGCTGGGCACGCGCGAGGTCCGGGACTACGGCCTGCTGGACTCGGCCCTCGCCCGCCCGCAGTCCAGTGTCTTCGGGCAGGACGCCTATCCCGACGTGTGGCAGAAGGCGGCCGCCCTCATGGAGTCGATCGCCCGCAATCGCGCGCTGGTCGACGGCAACAAGCGCCTCGCCTGGTACGCGACCTGGGTCTTCCTGCACCTGAACGGGCACCCGCTGGACGCGGAGTTCGACGTGGACGAGGCCGAGCGGTTCGTACTGGACGTCTGCCAGGGCGCACTCGACGTACCCGGGATCGCCGCCCGGCTCCCCCGGTTCGCACGCTGACCCGCCGACTGTGACCCCCGTCGCATTCCGAGTCGTCCCAGGTCTCGTCACTCTCATGGGGGACATCCGGCACCGGTAGGGTGGCCCGGTTGTCATACGCAGCCGACGACCACCGACCCCACACGGAGACCGTGACTACCACAGCCGCCAGCTCCAGCACCTCCCACTCGCACCACCTGTCGCCCGCCTTCCCCGGCCGCGCCCCGTGGGGTACGGCCAGCAAGCTCAGGGCGTGGCAGCAGGCGGCGATGGAGAAGTACCTCCAGGAGCAGCCGCGCGACTTCCTGGCGGTCGCCACCCCCGGCGCCGGCAAGACGACCTTCGCGCTGACGCTCGCGTCCTGGCTGCTGCACCACCACGTCGTGCAGCAGGTCACCGTGGTCGCGCCCACCGAGCACCTGAAGAAGCAGTGGGCGGAGGCGGCCGCGCGGATAGGGATCAAGCTGGACCCGGAGTACAGCGCGGGTCCGCTCGGCCGGGAGTACGACGGGGTCGCCGTGACGTACGCCGGTGTCGGCGTGCGGCCCATGCTGCACCGCAACCGCGTGGAGCAGCGCAAGACCCTCGTCATCCTGGACGAGATCCACCACGCCGGCGACACCAAGTCCTGGGGCGAGGCCTGCCTGGAGGCGTTCGAGCCGGCCACGCGCCGCCTGGCGCTCACCGGTACGCCGTTCCGCTCCGACACCAACCCCATCCCCTTCGTGACGTACGAGGAGGGCCCGGACGGCATCCGGCGCTCGGCCGCCGACTACACCTACGGCTACGGCAACGCGCTCGCCGACGGCGTGGTGCGCCCGGTCATCTTCCTCTCCTACAGCGGCAACATGCGCTGGCGCACCAAGGCCGGCGACGAGGTCTCGGCCAAGCTCGGCGAGCCGATGACGAAGGACGCCATCAGCCAGGCCTGGCGCACCGCGCTCGACCCGCGCGGCGAGTGGATGCCGGCCGTGCTGCGCGCCGCCGACCAGCGGCTCACCGAGGTCCGCAAGGCCATCCCGGACGCCGGCGGCCTGGTCATCGCCTCCGACCAGGACTCCGCCCGCGCCTACGCCAAGCTGCTGCGCGAGATCACCGGCCACAAGGCCACCGTGGTGCTCTCCGACGACGCCGGCGCGTCGAAGAAGATCGACGAGTTCAGCGCGGGCGACGAGCGGTGGATGGTCGCCGTCCGCATGGTGTCCGAGGGCGTCGACGTGCCCCGCCTCGCCGTGGGCGTGTACGCGACGACCATCTCCACCCCGCTGTTCTTCGCGCAGGCCGTCGGCCGCTTCGTCCGCTCCCGGCGGCGCGGCGAGACCGCGTCCGTGTTCCTGCCCACCGTCCCGGACCTGCTGTCCTTCGCCAACGAGATGGAGAAGGAACGCGACCACGTCCTCGACAAGCCGAAGAAGGGCGGCGAGGAGGACCCGTACGCCGAGTCCGAGAAGGAGATGGAGGAGGCGAACAAGCAGCAGGACGAGGACACCGGCGAACAGGACATGCTGCCCTTCGAGGCGCTGGAGTCGGACGCGGTCTTCGACCGGGTCATGTACAACGGCGCCGAGTTCGGCATGCAGGCCCACCCCGGCAGCGAGGAGGAGCAGGACTACCTCGGCATCCCCGGCCTCCTCGAACCCGAGCAGGTGCAGCTGCTGCTGCAGAAGCGGCAGGCCCGGCAGATCGCGCACAGCCGCAAAAAGCCCGCCGAGGAGGCCGACCTGCTGGAACTGCCCGCCGAGCGGCGCCCGGTGGTCAGCCACAAGGAGATGATGGAGCTGCGCCGCCAGCTCAACTCCCTCGTCGGCGCCTACTCCCACCAGAGCGGCAAGCCGCACGGCGTCATCCACACCGAGCTGCGCCGCGTGTGCGGCGGCCCCGCCACCGCGGAGGCCACCGCCGGGCAGCTCAAGCAGCGCATCGCCAAGGTGCGGGAGTGGGCGACCCGGATGCGGTGACGCCGCTCCGACGGGTGCTGCCGCGCGTCCCGTCCTTCGTCCCCCGTCCCTCGCCCCCGGCCCCTCCTTCCTCCCCCGTCTCTCGCCTCCGTCCCCGTCTCCACCCCCACCCCCATCCCCATCCCCATCCCCCTTTCTTCCTCCCCGCATCCCGTCCGTCCGCCGTCTCCCGGCCGACCCGGGTCCCGGACCGCCCCCGGCTCCCTCCCGGACCGGGGGCGGTGCACGTATCGGGACGAACGCCGCCGACGCCTTTGCGCAGATGCCCGGATTCTGGACGGAGGCTTCCGCTCAGCGAACCGGCTTCGCTACTGTCCCGCTACGCACACGCCCCGTGGCAGCGCCGCCGCGGAGCGCAGCCGTGAAGCGACTGTGTCCGGGACGTTCCGGACCGCCGGCCGATCGGCGGCCTCTGATGCGCGTCACTGACGGGACTCGGTGACGCACCCGCCGCGAAGGGGCCGCCGACCTCACCACTGAAGGAGTGGGCGTCGTGACCGCGGAGACCTCTCAGACGCTCGACCGGGGACTGCGGGTCCTCAAACTGCTGGCCGATACGGACCACGGGCTGACCGTCACCGAGCTTTCCCACAAACTGGGCGTGAACCGGACCGTGGTGTACCGGCTGCTCGCCACGCTCGAGCAGCACTCCCTCGTCCGCCGCGACCTCGGCGGGCGCGCCCGCGTCGGGCTCGGGGTGCTCCGCCTGGGCCGCCAGGTGCACCCGCTGGTGCGGGAGGCGGCCATGCCGGCGCTGCGGTCGCTCGCCGAGGACGTCGGGGCGACGGCCCACCTGACCCTGGTGGACGGCACGGAGGCGCTCGCGGTCGCCGTGGTGGAGCCCACCTGGACCGACTACCACGTCGCCTACCGGACCGGCTTCCGCCACCCCCTCGACCGCGGCGCGGCCGGCAAGGCGATCCTGCTGGCCCGGCAGCAGTCCCCGAGCGGCCCCGGTTACGCGTTCACCCACGGCGAGTTGGAGGCCGGCGCGAGCGGCGCCGCGGCGCCGCTGCTCGGTGTCACCGGCATCGAGGGCAGCGTCGGGGTGGTGATGCTGTCGGACGCCGTACCGGAGCGGGTCGGCCCGCGGGTGGTGGAGGCGGCCCGGGAGGTGGCGGAGGCACTGCGCTGACGGCACGACCGATGCGACCGGCGTGACCGATGCGACCGGCGGGACCGGCGTGACCGACGCGACCGGCGCGACCGGCGCGACCGGCACGACCGGCGGGAGCGGCGAGGGCGGGCGACCGGCCGGACCCGGCCGGTGAGCTGCCGACGAGTGGCTGGCGAGTGGCCGGTGAGCGGCCCGGAGGCGCCGGGGGCGCGCCCGGCCGTAAGTCACCCTCGCGTTAGATTGCTCCCGTGCTGTCTCGCCTCTCCCGCTCCCGAGCCGTCGCCGTCTGCGCCCTGCCCGTCGTGGCGCTCGTCGCCACGGCGCTGTTCGCACCGCTGCCGTTCTCCGTGGCGCAGCCCGGGATGACGGCGAACGTGCTCGGCGAGAACAAGGGCGACCCGGTCATCACGGTCTCGGGCGCGCCCACGCGCCGGACGACCGGGCAACTGCGGATGACGACGATCGAGGCGACCGCGCCGGACGCGCGCGTCTCGCTCGGCGACGTGGTCGACGGCTGGTTCCGCACCGACCAGGCGGTGATGCCGCGCGACGCGGTCTACCCGAGCGGCGACAGCGTCCAGGAGATCGAGCAGCACAACGCCGAGCAGATGCGGCAGTCCCAGGACGCCGCGACCCGGGCCGCGCTGCGCTACCTCGGCATGGACGGCGGGAAGGTCAAGGTCACCCTGAAGCTCGCCGACGTCGGCGGCCCCAGCGCCGGGCTCCTCTTCTCCCTCGGCATCGTCGACAAGCTCCGCGGCGACGGCAGCGGCGGCGACCTCACCGGCGGCCGCACCGTCGCCGGCACCGGCACCATCACCGCCGACGGCAGGGTCGGCGCGGTCGGCGGCGTGGCCCTGAAGACCCAGGCCGCCCGCCGCGACGGCGCCACCGTCTTCCTCGTCCCGAAGGCCGAGTGCGCGGACGCCGCCGCCGAACTGCCCAAGGGCCTGCGCCTGATCCCGGTCACCACTCTCAAGGGCGCGGTCAACGCCCTGACGGCCCTGGAGCGGGGGAAGGGCCCGGTCCCGAGCTGCTAGGGCCCGAACTGCCGGGCCCCGGCGGCGGTCCGCCGGTCGCGGCCGGGCCGCCGGCGCCCGCCCAACCGCCTGCCCGCGCCGCCCCCGATCCCGGCCCCGCCCCCGATCCCGGCCCCGCCCCCGATCCCGGCCCCGCCCCCGATCCCGACCCAGGCCCCGTTCCCGACCCAGGCCCCGGCCCCCCGTCCTCCGCCGCCTGCTCCACCAGCGGGATCACCCGCAGCGGCACGGGGTTCTCCATCACGATCGCGGTGGAGGCGCGGACGATGCCGTCGATGCCGACGACGCGGTCGATCACCCGCTGCAGGTCGGCGTTGGAGCGGGCCACCAGGCGGCAGAGCATGTCGCCGGTGCCGGTGGTGGTGTGGAGCTCCAGGACCTCCGGGACGGTCGCGAGGTGGGCCCGTACGTCCGCGCCCTGCCCCTGCCGGATCTGCAGCGTGGCGAACGCGGTGACCGGGTAGCCGAGGGCCGCGGGGTCCACCTCGGGGCCGAAGCCGCGGATGACGCCGCTCGCCTGCAGCCGGTCCAGCCGCGCCTGCACCGTGCCCCGCGCGACCCCCAGGCGGCGGGACATCTCCAGCACGCCGATGCGCGGTTCGCGCGCCAGCAGCACGATGATGCGGGCGTCCAGCCGATCGATCCCCACGCCGCCTCCCCGGGTAGTCATCCTGTACAGAAAGCGCGGCCTTTCGCGCTTTTCACTGGTCAGGTTGCCCAGTGAATGCGCGAACTATTGCGCACCTTGCAGAGCCGGGTGACCCTTCGGCTATGACGCAGACCACAGACCACACCCCTGACACGACCGTACGGCAGGCCGACCCCTTCCCGGTCAAGGGAATGGACGCGGTCGTCTTCGCCGTGGGCAACGCCAAGCAGGCGGCGCACTACTACGCCACCGCCTTCGGCATGAAGCTGGTGGCCTACTCCGGACCGGAGAACGGCAGCCGCGAGACCGCGAGCTACGTCCTGGAGAGCGGCTCCGCCCGCTTCGTCCTCACCTCGGTGATCAAGCCGTCCACCGACTGGGGCCGCTTCCTGGCCCGGCACGTGGCCGAGCACGGCGACGGCGTGATCGACCTCGCGCTGGAGGTGCCGGACGCGCGCGCCGCCTACGCGCACGCCATCGAGCGCGGCGCCCGCTCGGTGGCCGAGCCCTACGAGCTGAAGGACGAGCACGGCACCGTGGTCCTCGCCGCGATCGCCACCTACGGCGAGACCCGGCACACCCTGGTCGAGCGCTCCGGCTACGACGGCCCCTACCTGCCGGGCTACGTCGCCGCCGACCCGATCGTCGCCCCGCCCGCGCGCCGTATCTTCCAGGCGATCGACCACTGCGTCGGCAACGTCGAACTCGGCCGGATGAACGAGTGGGTGGAGTTCTACAACCGGGTCATGGGCTTCACCAACATGAAGGAGTTCGTCGGCGACGACATCGCCACCGAGTACTCGGCGCTGATGTCGAAGGTCGTCGCGGACGGCACCCGCAAGGTGAAGTTCCCGATCAACGAGCCGGCGATCGCGAAGAAGAAGTCGCAGATCGACGAGTACCTGGAGTTCTACGGCGGCCCCGGCGTCCAGCACATCGCGCTCGCCACCAACGACATCGTCGCCACCGTCCGCCACATGCGCGAGCACGGCGTCGAGTTCCTCGACACCCCGGACTCCTACTACGACACCCTCGGCGAGTGGGTCGGCGAGACCCGCGTGCCCATCGACACCCTGCGCGAGCTGAAGATCCTCGCCGACCGCGACGAGGAC
This sequence comes from Streptomyces echinoruber, assembly GCF_014651135.1. GTDB lineage: Bacteria > Actinomycetota > Actinomycetes > Streptomycetales > Streptomycetaceae > Streptomyces > Streptomyces echinoruber. Next base: position 318,050 of record NZ_BMWH01000004.1, on the reverse strand, counting down.
GGCTACCTGCTGCAGATCTTCACCAAGCCGGTCCAGGACCGGCCGACCGTCTTCTTCGAACTCATCGAGCGGCACGGCTCGATGGGCTTCGGCAAGGGCAACTTCAAGGCTCTGTTCGAGGCGATCGAGCGCGAGCAGGCCAAGCGCGGCAACCTGTAGGCGCCCGCCCGGGGTGATGTTGGGCGCCCCGCCCCGGGCAAGACGCCCCGTCCCGGGCAAGACGCCCTGGCAAGACGCCCCTCCGGAGGCAGGCGCTCCTCCGGAGGGGCGCCACAGGTTCCCTTGCCGCCCTCACCACCCCGTCCGGCCCCATCTCGGCCCTGTCCGGGCCCATCCCGGCCCTGTCCGATCCCGTCCGGTCCCGTCCGGTCCCGTCCGGCCGAAGGGTGCCGTGCGCGGGGTTCACACCGGTGGCCCCCGGTGTCACGCTGTGATCATGAGCCGTATCCAAGCCCCACCCGACGAGGCCCAGGGCAACCTCACCGACCGGCTCCTCGCGGGCCTGCCGCCCGAGGCCGTGCTGAGCGATCCCGACGTCACCGCCTCCTACGCGCACGACATGGCGAGCTTCTGCCCGGCCGGCGCCCCCGCCGTGGTGGTGCTGCCGCGCACGGTGGAGCAGGTGCAGCACGTCATGCGCACCGCCACCGAGCTGCGCGTCCCGGTCGTCCCGCAGGGCGCCCGCACCGGCCTGTCCGGCGCCGCCAACGCCTGTGACGGCTGCATCGTGCTGTCCCTGACGAAGATGGACCGCATCCTGGAGATCAACCCGGTCGACCGGATCGCCGTCGTCGAACCCGGCGTCGTCAACGCCGTCCTCTCCCGCGCCGTCGCCGAACACGGCCTGTACTACCCGCCCGACCCCTCCAGCTGGGAGACGTGCACCATCGGCGGCAACATCGGCACCGGCTCCGGCGGCCTGTGCTGCGTCAAGTACGGCGTGACCGCCGAGTACGTCCTCGGGCTCGACGTCGTCCTGGCCGACGGGCGGTTGATGACCACCGGCCGCCGCACCGCCAAGGGCGTCGCCGGGTACGACCTCACCCGCCTCTTCGTCGGCTCGGAGGGCTCGCTCGGCATCGTCGTACGGGCCGTGCTCGCGCTGCGGCCGAAGCCGCCGCGGCAGCTGGTGCTGGCCGCCGAGTTCGCCTCGGTGGCCGCCGCGTGCGACGCCGTGTGCCGGATCATGGGAACGGAAGGGCGCGCAGCGCTTCCGCGGAAGGACGACGGCGGGCGACGGGCGGGCGGTCATGTGCCGTCCCTCCTCGAACTGATGGACCGTACGACCGTCCGGGCCGTCAACGACCTCACCCGGATGGGCCTGCCGGAGACCACCGAGGCCCTGCTGCTCGCCGCCTTCGACACCCCCGACCCGGCCGCCGACCTCGCCGACGTCGCCGCGCTGTGCGAGGCCGCCGGCGCCACCCAGGTCGTGCCGGCCGAGGACGCCGCCGAGTCCGAACTGCTGCTGCAGGCCCGGCGGTCCTCGCTGCCCGCGCTGGAGGCCGTGCGCGGCACGTCGATGATCGACGACGTGTGCGTGCCGCGCTCCCGCCTCGCCGACCTCTTCACCGGCGTCGAACGCATCGCCGGCCGGCACGGCCTGACCATCGGCGTCGTCGCCCACGCGGGGGACGGCAACACCCACCCCACCGTGTGCTTCGACGCCGCCGACCCCGACGAGGCCGCCCGCGCCCGCGCCTCCTTCGACGAGATCATGGCCCTCGGCCTGGAACTCGGCGGCACCATCACCGGCGAACACGGCGTCGGCGTGCTGAAGAAGGAGTGGCTGGCCCGCGAACTCGGCCCGGTGGGCGTGGAGATGCAGCGCGCGATCAAGCAGGTGTTCGACCCGCTGGGGATCCTCAACCCCGGCAAGCTGTTCTGACCGCCGCGCGCCCACGCACCGGGCGCGCGGCCCCGGGCGGGTCGGCGCGGATTTTCCCGTGCCTCGAACGGGTGGGTCCGGCGGGAGCGGCGGTGGCGCGTGCGCCGGTCTGATAGATGTGGGAGGCCCCATACGATCCCCGAGCAGATACCGGACGACGGACATGAGCGCCCCCACCCCGGCCCCCGGTGACGACAGGCCCCGCGCAGGGTATTACCCGGACCCGTCCATCCCTGGATACGTCCGGTACTGGAACGGCGCCGCCTGGGTGCCCGGCACCAGCCGGCCGGCCCCCGCCGACGGGGAACCGCTCCCCGCGCCCCCCGGCGCCCGCCCCGCCGCGGACGTCCCCGCCGTGGAGGAGACCGGCCCGCACTTCTTCGACGAGGACCCGCGGCCGGAGCAGCGGCCGGGCACGCCCGTCGACGGCGCTCCGGCCCCCGCCTGGGGCGCCGGCCCCGCCCGGCAGACCGGTCACGGCGGCGAGCAGGACCGCGGCGTGCCCTGGGGGACACCGAACCGGGCGGACCCGCGCGCGGGCGGTGACCCCAGGACCGCGGCCGATCCCAGGACCGCGGCCGATCCCAGGGGCGGCGCCCGGACGGGCCCCGGCGCGGGCACGGACGCGACGGCCGGGTCGGCGTCGCCCGCCGGCCGGCCGCCGGGTGGCGACGCCGACCCGGGCACCTTCGTCTTCCGCCGCCCGACGGCGGCCTCCGGGGCGGGGCCCGCGAGCGGCGACGCCGACCCGGGCACCGTGACCATCCGCGCGGTGCGCCCGCGGGACGGCCAGGTGGCCGGGAACCGGCCCGGCCCGGGCCCGGCCGCCACGCCGCCGGCTCCCGACGCGGCCGGCCTGGGCGGCCCCGCGTTCAGCGGCGGAGGCGGGGACACCCCGAACCCCGCGCCCGGCCCGGCGGCTCCCGCACCCGCCGCCGGTTCCGTTCCCGGCGCTCCCGGTTCCGGCGCCGCCGCTTCCGGTGTCTCCGGCTTCGCCGCCGGGAAGGCCGCCGCCGAGCGCGCCGCGGCCGCCCGGGCGCAGGCGGGCGCCGCCGCCCCGGTCCCGGGCCCGGCGGCCCCCGCGTCCCCGTCGGCTGCCCCCGCGCCGTCCGTTCCCGCCCAGCCCGCCCAGCCCGCACCGGCGGCCCCCGCCGCCTCCCCGGTGTCCACCCCGATGACCACCGGCCCGGGCGGCGGGCAGGCCTCCTGGGCGCAGCAGGTGCACCGGCTCGCCGGGGCCGGCGGCGAGGACCAGCCGGTGGCGCCGTGGAAGCCGCCGGTGGAGGACCCCTTCCAGGCGGCGGCGCGGCGCCGGGCGGCGGCCCGGCCGGCGGGACTCGGCCGGCGGCTGGCCGCCCGGCTGCTGGACACGCTGGTCGTCGGCGGCGTCACCGCCGTGGCCGCCGTACCGCTGGGCCTGAAGGCCGTCGACCACGTGGACGCCAAGATCGACGCGGCGAAGCTGTCCGGCCGCACGGTCACGGTGTGGCTGCTCGACGGCACGACCGCGGCCTACCTGGGCATCGTCCTGGCGGTGCTGCTGCTGGCCGGTGTGCTCTACGAGGTGCTGCCCACCGTCAAGTGGGGCCGCACGCTCGGCAAGAAGCTGCTCGGGCTGCAGGTGCGGGACATCGAGGCGCACGACGTCCCGGAGTTCGGCGCCGCCCTGCGCCGCTGGCTGGTCTACGCCGTGCCCGGTGTGCTCGGCGTCGGGATCGTCGGCGTGCTGTGGTGCCTGTTCGACAAGCCGTGGCACCAGTGCTGGCACGACAAGGCCGCCCACACCTTCGTCGCCGCCGCCTGATCCGCCCGCGCGCACTACTCCGGACAGCCCCGCGCCGGATGCGGAGCCGGGGGCTTCGCGTTCGACTCGGGACATGAGCAGCGAACCGCCCCCGGGCTCCGGCCCGCAGCCCCCGGACGACGACCCGTTCCGCAAGCAGCCCCCTCCCCCCACCGGTGCGGGCGGCACCGGCGGCCCGTACGGCGACGGGCCCCACGGCGGCCCGCCCGGTCCGAGTGACGGCCCGTCCGGCCCCGGTGGCGGCCCGTCCGGCCCCGGTGGCGGCCCGTCCGGCCCCGGTGGCGGCCCGTACGGCGGTGGCGGCCCGTACGGCGGCGGGGGCCCGTACGGCGGCGGTCCCCACCCGCAGGACCCCCTCGCCGGCATGCCTCCGCTCGCCGACAGCGGGCGGCGTACGCTCGCCCGGATCATCGACATGATCCTCGTCGGCGTCGTCGTCTGGTTGCTCACCCTGGCGTTCCACGTGCGCGAGTACCAGATGACCGGCGACCGGATCGAGGTCGGCAAGTCCGTCGGCCAGTCGCTCATCGCGGCCGTGCTCTACATCGCCTACGACACCGTCCTGATCGGCCGCACCGGGCAGACCCTCGGCAAGAAGTGGCTGCGCCTGCGCGTGGCTGCCCTCGCCGACGGCTCCACGCCCTCGGTGCCGACCGCGCTGACCCGCGCGGCGGTGCTGTGGCTGCCGTTCGCGTTCTGCTGCGCCTGCGTGTGGACGGCCGTTTGCGGCGGCTGGAGCTACTTCGACCGGCCGTACAAGCAGGGCCTGCACGACAAGGCGGCCAAGACCGTGGTGGTCAGCACGGACTGACGGATGGTCAGGAGGCGGCGCGCTCCCGGACGGGCTCGGCGGCGGAGACGCCCGCGCGCCGCGCCGGCACCGGCCGCTCCCCGGGGGAGGCGGCCGGGGTGTCGGTCCGCGCCGGCTTCGGCAGCGGAACCGTCATGGCCACGAGCAGTCCGAGGGCGAGGCCCGCGACGGCGATCACCGCGATCCCCAGTCCCGAACTCGTCTGTGACAGCAGCAGTATGGCGAGTGTCGACAGGACCACGGTGAGGGAGCCGTGGACGAGCTGTGCGGCGGTCGGACGAGGCATGGCAATCGTGTCCTCGGAAGTGGGGCCTCCCCCCGTGCCTCATCGCGGTGGGGGAGGTGCGGTCGGGAATCGGGGGTGTGACAAGGATGTCGGCCTGGCATTCCGCCGGCTTCCGGACGTTCCGTCAATCGACTCTATTCGCCTGCATGCCCGAGCGGAACGGTCGGTAAGCGTGACCTAACCCACGGTACCGGTGCACGGGGGGCGCACGGAATCACGGCGTCCGTGAAGTGGACGGGTGTGCGCGCCCGTCGGGACGTCCGCAAAACGGACGCCTGCTCCGCATAGTGCACTTGACTTGTGCAAGTCAAGGTCTGTTTTTTCTCGTAAACCTCTAGTCAAATGACGTCACTTGACACACGCGCACGACCAGAGCGCGTCAGGGGAGGACATCAAGTGACCAGTAGACCCTGGACGTTGCGGGCGGTCGCGATAGGCGTCTCGCTCGCCGCGGCCACCGCCACCTGCGCCGCCACCTCGGCCTTCGCGGCGTCCCCGGCGGCCGCCGACCGGACGGCCGCCGTCGACCGGCACGACCCGCAGCCGGTGAAGCAGCCCGAGCACGACCTCGACGGCCCGCTCAGCAAGACGACCGAGGCGCAGCGCCAGGAGGCGCTGAAGGAACTCATATCCGGCCGGGCCACGGTCAAGGACCGCGACGGCTCGAAGGTCGTGCAGCTCAAGAGCCGCAAGGGCGACGGCAAGTACGTCGAACTGGGCCGGGAGAAGACCGACAAGATCTTCACCATCCTGGTCGAGTTCGGCGACCAGGTCGACCCCAAGTACGGCGGCACGCCCGGCCCGCTGCACAACACCATCCCCCAGCCGGACCGCACCAAGGACAACTCCACGGCCTGGCAAGCGGATTACGACCAGCAGCACTTCCGGGACCTCTACTTCGGCACCGGCAAGGGCGTCGAGTCGCTGAAGAAGTACTACGAGAAGCAGTCCTCCGGCCGCTACTCGGTCGACGGCGAGGTCTCCGACTGGGTCAAGGTGCCCTACAACGAGGCCCGTTACGGCAACAACGCCTGCGGCTCCACCAACTGCCCCAGCGTGTGGAACGTGGTGAAGGACGGCGTCACCGCCTGGGTCGCCCAGCAGAAGGCGGCCGGCCGGTCGGACGCCGACATCAAGGCGGACCTGGCCCAGTACGACCAGTGGGACCGCTACGACTACGACGGCGACGGCGACTTCAACGAGCCCGACGGCTACATCGACCACTTCCAGCTGGTGCACGCCGGCGAGGACGAGTCCGCGGGCGGCGGCGCCCAGGGCACGGACGCGATCTGGGCGCACCGCTGGTACGCCTTCGGCACCGACGCCGGCGCGACGGGCCCGTCGTACAACAAGCTGGGCGGCGCGCAGATCGGCGACACCGGCATCTGGGTCGGCGACTACACCATCCAGCCGGAGAACGGCGGCCTGGGCGTCTTCGCCCACGAGTACGGCCACGACCTCGGCCTGCCCGACGAGTACGACACCAACGGCGGCGAGAACTCCACCGGTTTCTGGACCCTGATGTCCTCCGGTTCCTGGCTCGGCCGCGGCAAGGACGCCATCGGCGACCTGCCCGGCGACATGAACGCCTGGGACAAGCTCCAGCTCGGCTGGCTGAACTACGCCACCGCCAAGGCGGCCACGAGGTCCACGCACACGCTGGGCGTCGCCGAGTACAACACCCGGCACAAGCAAGCCCTGGTCGTCACCCTGCCCGACAAGGCGGTCACCACCGAGATCGTCACCCCGGCGCAGGGCGCCACCCAGTGGTGGAGCGGCAGCGGCGACAACCTGAAGAACACGCTGACCCGCAGTGTCGACCTGACCGGGAAGAAGTCGGCCGCCCTCACCCTCGACGGCTGGTACGACATCGAGGCGGGCTACGACTACCTCTACGCCGAGGTCTCCACCGACGACGGCGCCAACTGGACCGCCCTGGACGGCACGGTGAACGGGCAGCCGATCCCGCGCGACGGCAGCGACAAGCCCGCGCTGACCGGCACGGTCGACGCCTACCGGAAGTTGGTGTACCCGCTCGACGCCTACGCCGGCCAGAAGATCCAGCTCCGCTTCCGCTACCAGACCGACGGCGGCGTGGCGCTCAAGGGCTTCGCGGCCGACGAGATCACGATGACCGCGGACGGCTCGGTGCTGTTCTCCGACGACGCCGAGAGCGCGGACGCGGCGTGGACGGCGAACGGCTTCTCCCGGATCGGCGCGTCCTTCACCCGGGACTACCAGCAGTACTACATCGCGGAGAACCGCCAGTACGTCTCCTACGACACCACGCTGAGGACGGGGCCGTACAACTTCGGCTTCCTGACCACCGACCGTCCGGACTGGGTGGAGCACTACCCGTACCAGAACGGCCTGCTGATCTGGAAGTGGGACACCTCCCAGGCGGACAACAACACCAAGGACCACCCGGGCGTGGGCCTGATCCTGCCGGTCGACTCGCACCCGGCGCCGCTGAAGTGGTCCGACGGCACGCTGATGCGCAACCGTATCCAGGCCTACGACTCGCCGTTCAGCTGGTACCGCACGGACGGCATCACGCTGCACAAGAACGGCGTCGCGACGAAGATCCCGTCGAAGCCGGGGGTGCCGGTCTTCGACGACCACGCGAGCACCTACTACGACGCCTCGAACCCGGCAGCCGGCGTCAAGGTTACTGACACCAACACCCGAATCAAGATCGTCAAGGAGTCGCTGAGCGGCTCGACGATCATCGTCCGGGTCGGACCCGCGGTGAAGTAGCGGACGTTCTCGCAGGTCAGAAGGTGATCGGCGGCAACCCCCTGGCGGGTTGCCGCCGATCGTGTTTAGGTGCGTGCTGTGGTTTTCCTATTGACACCGGTCCCCGCGGGAGTGTGACTGCATGGCCGCAGGAGGTTTCTGCAAGCTGCCGAACGGCACGGTGGTGGTGGCGCTGAACCTGCCCAGCCCCACCGCCGCCGACGGCGGCCCCGGTCCCGGTCGCGTCCGCGTCCTCGTCCACGCCAAGAACCGGGCGCGCGCCCTGACCAGGCTGCGCAACCTCGGCCTGCGCGCGGTCTATCTGCGGGGCAACGCCGCCCCGCCCACTCCGGACGAGATCACCGCGGTCCTCCACCACCCCGACGGCCTCATATGGCGCACGGACCCCGACAACGGTGTCATCCCCGATCCGGCACCGGAGCTGTGGCGCCCGATCAGAGCCCTGCTGGGGCGCCGGCCGGCGAAGGCGTGATCAGCCCGGCGAAGGCATGGCCGGTCCGGCGGAAGCGTGACCGGCCCGGTGGAGACGGGACCGGCCCGGCGAAGGCGTGACCGGCCCGATGGAGACGGGACCGGCCCGGTGGAACCGGGGTCAGCCCGAGACCACCGGCTTGCCGGACAGCTCCACGCCCGCCTCGCGCAGCTCCTCCAGGGCCCGTTCCGTGGTCTCCGGGGCCACACCGGCGGTGAGGTCCAGCAGGACGTGGGTGCGGAAGCCCTCGCGGGCGGCGTCGAGGGCGGTGGCCTTCACGCAGTGGTCGGTGGCGATGCCGACGATGTCGACCTCGCCGACGTGGCGGGCGCGCAGCCAGTCGGCGAGCGGCACGCCGTTCTCGTCGGTGCCCTCGAAGCCGCTGTAGGCCGCCGAGTAGGCGCCCTTGTCGAAGACGGCCTCGACGGCGCCGGAGGCGACGGCGGGCGCGAAGTTGGGGTGGAAGCCCACGCCCTCGGTGCCGGCGACGCAGTGCGCGGGCCAGGAGCGGACGTAGTCGGGGTTGTCGGCGAAGTGCCCGCCGGGGGCGATGTGGTGGTCGCGGGTGGCCACCACGTGCTGGTAGCCGGCCTGGGCCTGCCCGATGAGCTCGGTGATGGCGGCGGCCACGTCGGCACCCCCGGCCACCGCGAGGCTGCCCCCTTCGCAGAAGTCGTTCTGCACGTCGACGACGATCAAGGCGCGGCGCATGGTCGGTGTCCTTCGGGCTCGGTGTCTGCGGTGGTTCCGGTGGTGCCGGTGATGGCTGATGGTGCCTGCGGTGCCTGTGGTGCTTGCGGTGCTTGCGGTGCCTGTGGTGCTTGCGGTGCCTGTGGTGCTTGCGGTGCTTGCGGTGCCTGTGGTGCTTGCGGTGCCTGTGGTGCTTGCGGTGCTTGCGGTGCCTGTGGTGCTTGCGGTGCCTGTGGTGCTGTCGGTGCGGATGATGCCGGAGTGTCGGCCGTCCCGGTCGTCCCGGCCGTCTCGATCATTCCGATCACCCCGATCGTTTCGGTCGTCCCGGGCGCGGGCGGCGTGCGGACGGCCGGTGACCTTCCGAGCCTAGGGACTTGGCGTCCCGGGCGGGAGAGGGCGGTCGCCGGGGCGTTCGGCGGCGCCCGCCTCAGCCGTCCGAGCGCCCGTGGACGTACTCCGTCGGGATGACGGGTTCCCCGCGGGAGAGCTGGGTCGCGGACAGCGGCAGGTTGGCGCGGGCGGCCGCGTGCCGCTCCCGGGCCGCGTCCAGCGGCTCGCGCCCGACCACCTCGCCGCCCTTGACGAGCTGCACCAGTAGCTGCCGGTCGGCCAGCTCGGCGGGGACGGGCCCGGTGCCGACCACCTCGGCCTCGGCCACGCCCTGCGCGTCCAGCCGCCGCGCCGCCCACTTGCGGCCGCCCAGCGAGGTCTTGCCCCCGCTGGACTTCTTCGCCACCGGCACCAGCGGCGCGGCGGGGTCGGCGGACTCGGCGCGCGCGACGAGCTTGTAGACCATGGAGGCCGTCGGGTAGCCGGAGCCGGTCACGAGCTGGGTGCCGACGCCGTAGGCGTCCACAGGTGCCGCGGCCAGCGAGGCGATGGCGTACTCGTCGAGGTCCGACGTCACGATGATCTTCGTCTCGGTGGCGCCCAGCTCGTCGAGCTGCTGCCGCACCCGGTGCGCGACCAGCAGCAGGTCGCCGGAGTCGATGCGCACCGCGCCCAGCTCGGGCCCGGCGATCTCCACGGCCGTGCGGACGGCCTCGGCGACGTCGTAGGTGTCCACCAGCAGCGTCGTGCCCCGGCCGAGGGAGTCGACCTGGGCGCGGAAGGCGTCGCGCTCGCTGTCGTGCAGCAGGGTGAAGGCGTGGGCCGCGGTGCCGACGGTCGGGATGTGGTAGCGGAAGCCGGCCGCCAGGTCGGAGGTGGAGGAGAAGCCGCCGACGTACGCGGCCCGGGAGGCGGCGACCGCGGCCAGCTCGTGGGTGCGGCGCGCGCCCATCTCGATCAGCGGCCGCCCGCCCGCCGCGGAGGCCATGCGGGAGGCGGCGGCCGCGATGGCGGAGTCGTGGTTGAGGATGGACAGGACCACCGTCTCCAGCAGCACGCACTCGCCGAAGCTGCCCTCCACCCGCAGCACCGGCGAGCCCGGGAAGTACACCTCGCCCTCGGGATAGCCCCAGATGTCGCCGCTGAAGCGGTAGCCGGCCAGCCAGTCGAGGGTCTCGTCGTCGACGATGCGGCGCTCGCGCAGGAAGCCGAGGACGCCCTCGTCGAAGCGGAAGTTCTCCACCGCGTCCAGGACCCGCCCGGTGCCCGCGACGACGCCGTAGCGCCGCCCCTCCGGCAGGCGCCGGGTGAAGACCTCGAAGACGCTGCGCCGCTCGGCGGTGCCGGCCTTCAGGGCGGCCTGCAGCATCGTCAGCTCGTAGTGGTCGGTGAAGAGCGCCGTCGAGGGAACGTCCACCGGCAGCCCAAGGCCCGCAAGGTTCGCAGTGCCCACCTGAGGTCTCCTCGCTCTGTGTCGCCGGACGCCCCCGGGCGGGCCCGGGGGCCCGGGGATCGTCCCCGGACGATGCAGCACGGCAACGGATGCTAAACCAATTTCGTCAGTTTGACGATTGTCGGCTTCGTTTGCACGGGTACCCCCGGGTGATGGCAGCATGGTCATGTGACGTCAGCCGCTCCCATCGAGATCGAACGCACCGAGTCGGCGGAGCAGTCCGCCGCCGTACCCGAGCCGGACGTCCCCTGGGTCACGATCGTCCACAACGACCCGGTCAACCTCATGAGCTATGTGACGTACGTCTTCCAGACGTACTTCGGATACTCGAAGGACAAGGCCACCAAGCTCATGCTCGACGTCCACCGCAAGGGCCGGGCGGTCGTCTCCAGCGGCACCCGCGAGGAGATGGAACGCGACGTGCAGGCGATGCACGGCTACGGTCTGTGGGCCACCCTCCAGCAGGACCGGAAGTAGCGAACTGCCTTTCATGCCCGGACACTTCGAACCGCTCCCCGGCGGCGGCGCGGCCGTCGCGCTCGACGCCGTCGAGATCTCCATCATCCGCTCGCTGACCGTGCAGCTCCTGGAGCTGATCGGCCCCGGCCCCGCCGAGGACGCCTCCGCCGACCCGCTGGCCGAGCTCTTCGCCGAGGGCCCGAGCCGCCCGCCCGCCGACCCGGCGCTGCACCGCCTCTTCCCCGACGCCTACCGCGACCCCGAGCAGCCGCCCGCCGACCCGCGGCAGGAGGCCGAGCAGCGCGCGCTGTCCGCCGAGTTCCGCCGCTACACCGAGAACGACCTGCGGGCCGGCAAGCGCGACAACGCCCTCGCCGTGATCCGCTCGCTGGACGCGCTCGCCGCGGCCGACGACGACGGCGGGGTGCTGGAGCTGTCGCCGCGGGAGAGCCGGCAGTGGCTCGGGGCGCTCAACGACCTGCGGCTGACGATCGGCTCCCGGCTGGAGATCACCGACGAGGACGACACCGACCTGCTCTACCGCCTCCCGGACGACGACCCGCGCAAACCGCTGGTGATGGCCTACCTCTGGCTGGGCGGGCTCCAGGAGACGCTCGTGCACACCCTTATGCCGTGATCTGCTCCGCCCTTATGCCGTGATCTGCTCCGGTTCGCCGTTCGCTCAGCGGACGCTCAAATCCGGATAACGATCCTGTTACCTCCACTGCCCGCTTTGCCCCCGTATGCGCTTTACGCCTGCCCGAAACTGTGGAGCGCATCACGTGCCGCCCAGGTGATCACTGTCGCGGGCGTGATACATCTTCACGACCGCCCGGCGAACGCCACCCCTGTTCCGTCGGGTGCGCCACCGAGCCGACAACCGTCGGCCAGGCACAAGCTCCAGCAATTCCGGGGGGATCGGGACCCGATCCGCGGCCGACTCAAGGCCCGGGTCGGCATGGAGAAAGGCGCACCACACATGACCTCAGCGCAGGTCGACAAGGACATCACCCCCGAGGAGGGGTACGAGCGCGGTCTCGGCAGCCGCCAGGTTCAGATGATCGCGATCGGCGGTGCCATCGGCGTCGGTCTGTTCCTGGGGGCCGGTGCCAACATCGCCAAGGCCGGACCCAGCCTCATCCTCATGTACGCCCTCGCCGGCGTGATCATCTTCTTCATCATGAGGGCCCTGGGCGAGCTGCTGCTCTACCGCCCGGTCTCGGGCTCCTTCGCCGAGTACTCCCGCGAGTTCCTCGGCCCGTTCTTCGGCTACTTCACCGGCTGGACGTACTGGCTGATGTGGGTCGTCACCGGCATGGCCGAGCTCACGGCCGCCGCGATCTACGTCAACTACTGGTTCCCGTCCGTCCCGCAATGGGTGACGGCCCTGGTCTTCCTGGTCGTGCTCTATGTCGCGAACCTGATCTCGGTGAAGCTGTTCGGCGAGATCGAGTTCTGGTTCTCGATGGTCAAGGTGACCGCCCTCATCGGCATGATCGTCATCGGTCTCGGCGTGCTGACCTTCGGCTTCAGCGCGGCCGGCGACACCGCCTCGGTCTCCAACCTGTGGGCCTTCGACGGCTTCTTCCCCAAGGGCATCGGCTCGTCCCTGATGACCCTGCAGGGCGTGATGTTCGCCTACCTCGCCGTCGAGCTGGTCGGCGTCACCGCCGGCGAGTCGGAGAATCCGGAGAAGACCCTCCCCAAGGCCATCAACACCCTGCCCTGGCGTATCGCGCTGTTCTACGTCGGCGCCCTCACCGTCATCCTGTGCGTGGTGAAGTGGACCGAGTTCGCGGCCGGGGTGAGCCCCTTCGTGAAGGCGTTCGCGGTCATCGGCATCCCGGCCGGCGCCGGCATCGTCAACTTCGTCGTGCTGACCGCGGCCCTGTCCTCCTGCAACTCCGGCATGTACTCCACCGGCCGCATGCTGCGCACCCTGGCCGACAACGGCGAGGCGCCCAAGGTCTTCACCCGCCTGTCCGCCTCCAAGACCCCGGCGCTCGGCATCTCGGTCTCCGTGGCCTTCATGGCGATCGGCGTGGTCCTCAACTACGTCGTCCCGGAGAAGGCGTTCGGCTACGTCACCTCCGTCGCCACCGCCGCCGGCATCTGGACCTGGCTGATGATCCTCGTCAGCCACGTCCTGTACCGCCGCGCGGTGCAGCAGGGCCGCCTGCGTGCCTCGGCCTTCCCGGCGCCGGGCGGCGCGGTGTCCTCCTGGATCGCCATCGCCTTCCTGGTCTTCGTCACCGGCCTGATCGCCTACGACGCCGACTCCCGCGTCTGCCTGTACGTGATGGCCGTGTGGTCCGTCGCCCTGGGCATCGGCTGGGCGGTGCTGAAGGTGCGCAACCCGCAGGTCACCGAGCGCCGCGCACCGGAGCTCGAGAAGGTCGGCTGACCCCGCTTCTCAGCATCCGGGCCGCCCCGTACCAACCCTCGGTACGGGGCGGCCCTTCTGCTTATCCTGACGCTCATGCTGACCATCACCCAGGCCCTCGTCGACCAGATCGTCGCCCACGCCCGCAAGGACCACCCGGACGAGGCGTGCGGCGTCGTCGCCGGCCCGGCCGGCACCGACCGCCCCGAACGCTTCGTGCCGATGCTGAACGCGGCCCGCTCGCCCACCTTCTACGAGTTCGACTCCCAGGACCTGCTGAAGCTGTACCGCGAGATGGACGACCGCGACGAGGAACCCGTGGTCATCTACCACTCCCACACGGCCACCGAGGCCTACCCCTCCCGCACCGACATCTCCTACGCCAACGAGCCCGGCGCCCACTACGTCCTGGTCTCCACCGCCGACACCGACGGCCTCGGCGAATTCCAGTTCCGCTCCTTCCGCATCGTGGAAGGAGAGGTCACCGAGGAGGAAGTGAAGATCGTGGATTCCTACTGACCGCACTTCGGTCAGAATTCATCCAGCATGCGAGATCACATTCCAGGAAGCGGACCGGGAATCGATACGATGAACCCATGGTTCTCCTCGACGTGAGCGACAAGGCGCCGGGCACCCTGCTCGTGGCGCGGCTGCACGTCGACCTGTGCAGGCTGAACAGCGCCATCTGTTGACGCATCCCTGCGCCGTACGGCCGTGTGCCGCGGCGCGGCGCCGCGCGCCCACCGACCAGACGAACCCCTTCCGACAGGAGCCCCTTGCCATGGCCATCGAGGTCCGCATCCCGACCATCCTCCGCCAGTACACCGACGGGCAGAAGGCGGTGGAGGGAAAAGGTGACACCCTCGCCGAACTCTTCGCCGACCTCGAATCCCGCCACCCGGGCATCCAGGCCCGCCTGGTGGACGGAGGCGAGCTGCGCCGCTTCGTGAACGTCTACCTCAACGACGAGGACGTCCGCTTCCTCGACGGCATCAACACCAAGGTCGCCGACGGCGACAACGTGACCATCCTGCCGGCCGTGGCCGGCGGTATGGCCTGACTTGGTCACCGATCACCGATGCGTTACGACTCCCCGCTCGCCGCGGTCGGCAACACCCCCCTGGTGCACCTGCCGCGGCTGTCGCCGTCCGCCGACGTCCGCATCTGGGCGAAGCTGGAGGACCGCAACCCGACCGGCTCGGTCAAGGACCGCCCCGCCCTGTACATGATCGAACAGGCGGAGAAGGACGGCCGGCTCACCCCGGGCTGCACCATCCTGGAACCCACCTCCGGCAACACCGGCATCTCCCTCGCCATGGCCGCCAAGCTCAAGGGCTACCGCATGGTGTGCGTGATGCCGGAGAACACCTCCCAGGAGCGCCGGGACCTGCTCGCCATGTGGGGCGCGGAGATCATCTCCTCCCCGGCCGCGGGCGGTTCCAACACCGCCGTACGCGTCGCCAAGGAACTGGCCGCCGAGCACCCCGACTGGGTGATGCTCTACCAGTACGGCAACCCGGACAACGCCGGCGCCCACTACGCCACCACCGGCCCGGAGATCCTCTCCGACCTCCCCTCCGTCACCCACTTCGTCGCCGGCCTCGGCACCACCGGCACGCTCATGGGCGTCGGCCGCTACCTGCGCGAGCACAAGCCGGACGTGAGGATCGTCGCCGCCGAACCGCGCTACGACGACCTGGTGTACGGGCTGCGCAACCTCGACGAGGGCTTCGTACCGGAGCTGTACGACGCCTCGGTCCTGACCACCCGCTTCTCCGTCGGCTCCGCCGACGCCGTCGCCCGCACCCGCGAACTGCTGCAGCAAGAAGGCATCTTCGCGGGCGTCTCCACCGGCGCCGCCCTGCACGCCGCGCTCGGCGTCGGGCAGAAGGCCGTCCGGGCGGGCGAGAGCGCCGACATCGTGTTCGTCGTGGCCGACGGCGGCTGGAAGTACCTGTCCACCGGCGTCTACACCGCGGCCACCACCGAGGAGGCCGTCGAGAAACTCCACGGACAGCTCTGGGCGTGACAGCGGCGTACCGACAGCCGTAGGCCGTAGGCGGACGGCGGGCCCCACGCAGTATCCGGGGCCCGCCGTCCGCCGTTTTCCGCCCCGCCCCCGGACGCGGGCACGGGCACGGGCGGGCGGGGGCAGGGCGGATCCCGGAGCGCCCCGGAAACGTCCCATCGGCACACGGGCGGACACCCGCGCGAGCAGACAGCCGGCAGGAGGACAGCCCATGCGCCGTACGACGTCCCAGCCGTCCCAGCCGTCCCAGATGTCGCAGACGTCCCAGCCGTCCCAGACGTCGCAGACATCCCACCGGACCGGGACCGTCCTGCGAACGGTGACCACCCTCGCCGCCGCCACCGCGGCAGCGGGACTCCTCGCGGGCTGCGGCACGCACGACGACGACGGCGGTACGGCGCCCCCGTCCCGCACCCCCTCCGCCTCCGCACCCTCGTCCGCCACCCCGCCGTCCGCCCCCGTGTCCCCGCCGTCCACCCCCGCCACCCCGCCGGGCCCGCCGTCCGCCCCGCCCTCCGGCACCTCCCGCGCCGGCTGCGTCCCCCGGGCGCAGCTCACCGCCGCCGACACCGGCCGCACCGTCTGCCTCACCGCCGGCGGGCAGGTGCGGCTCACGCTGGACGGCGACCCGGAACGGCCGTGGACACCCGTACGGGCCACCGGACACGTGCTGGAACCGATCAACACGGGCATCGTCGTCCTCCCCGGCGACGCCCTCGCCGCCTACCGGGCCACCGCCCCCGGCACGTCACGGCTGACCTCCTCCCGCCCGCTGTGCGCGAACGCGAGCGCGAGCCGCCCCGGCCGCATCGCGTGCCAGGGCATCCAGAGCTGGACGGTGACCGTACGGATCGTCCGGCCGTGAATCAGCCCGCGAGACGCCGCACCCGCTCCCACAGCGCCGGATCGACCCTCCCGACCCGGCGGCGGAAGTCCCCCACCGGAACCCGACACAGCCCGTCCGTCTCCAGGAAGCCGGCGCGGCCCCGGGCGTCACCCACCGAGCCGGGCGGCAGCGGGACGACACCGGCGCCCCCGCACGGCGACGGCCGGTGATCCTCGCGACGGTGGCCAGGTCGCCGCGGACCGACAGCACCAGGCAGGGGCGCTCCCCACCGGGCCCGAAACCCTCCTCCCCGTACGGGACGGCCGCCCACCAGATCTCCGCCGGGCGCGGCCGGACCCCCGCCCCGCGGCCCGCGCGCAGCCCGGCGGAACGCGCCCGCCGGGCACCGGACGCATTCCGGGCTGCGCGGTGGCCGCGGCCCCAGCCGTCGACGAGCGTGGCGACCAGAGCGAGCAGCGCCACCGCCGCGAGCACCGGCCACCAGGACGTGTCCATACCGCCGACGCTACCGGCGCGCGATCCTGAAAGTGCGCCCCCTCACCGGCCTCGCACACTCCGAATCCAGCCGAACCGGTGACAGCGCAGGTGAGTTCGCCCACAACGGCCCCTGGCGGAGGAGCGACCGGAGGTTTTGCGCCTTACGCTCGACAAACCGCACGACCCCCGTCGCCCTCCTCCCGATATTCCCGCCAGATTTCCCGCCAGCGGAGGTTTCTGCTTTATGAAGCTCACCGTCGTCGGCTGCTCGGGGTCGTTCCCGTCCGCGGAGTCGGCCTGCTCGAGCTACCTCGTCGAGGCCGACGGCTTCCGGCTGCTGCTCGACATGGGCAACGGCGCCCTGGGCGAGCTGCAGCGCCACTGCGGTCTCTACGACCTCGACGCGATCTTCCTCAGCCACCTGCACGCCGACCACTGCATCGACATGTGCGCGTACTTCGTGGCGCGCTACTACCGGCACGACGGGGGCCGCTGCGCGCCGCTGCCCGTCTACGGCCCCGAAGGCACCGAGCACCGCCTGACGACGGCCTACGCCGACACCCCCACCGCCTCCTCGATGAGCGAGGTCTTCGACTTCCACACCGTCAAGCCGGGCACGTTCGAGATCGGGCCGTTCACGGTGCACACCGAACGGGTCGCACACCCCGTGGAGGCGTACGGCATCCGCATCGAACACGGCGGAAGGTCGCTGACGTACTCCGGCGACACGGGCGTGAGCCAAGCACTGGTCGAACTCGCCCGGGACGCCGACCTGTTCCTGTGCGAGGCGGCGTTCACACACGGCAAGGAGGACATCCCCAACCTGCACCTCAACGGCCGCGAGGCGGGCCGGACCGCCGCCCTGGCCGGCGCCCGGCGCCTGGTGCTCACCCACATCCCGCCGTGGACGGACCCCGAGATCAACCTCCGCGACGCCCGCGAGGTGTTCGACGGCCCGGTGGAACTGGCCCGACCCCGGACGACGTACGAGATCTGAGGACACCCGCGCTCCGCGGACGCACGCGCTCCGAAGACACGCACGCTCCGCGGACACCCGCGCTCCGCGGACGCACGCGGCTACGAGACCCGTGCGCACGCACACCAAGGCCGTACGCATGCCGAGGCCCCGGAACCCTGTTGCTTGGGCTTGGGTTCCGGGGCCTCGTGGCGTCGGTCGGGGCGCCGCCGTCACGCCTTGGTGGTGTCCTCGACCTCCTCCTCGGGCTCACGGCCCGGGGTCGGCAGGTCGAACTTGACGATCGCGAAGCGGAAGGTCACGTAGTAGATCGCCGCGAACACCAAGCCGATCGGGATGATCAACCATGGCTTCGTCGCCAGGTGCCAGTTCAGCACGTAGTCGATGAAGCCCGCCGAGAAGTTGAAGCCGGCGTGGACGCCCAGACCCCAGGTGACGGCCATCGATACGGCGGTGAGCACGGCGTGCAGCACGTACAGCAGCGGCGCGATGAACAGGAACGAGAACTCGATCGGCTCGGTGACACCGGTGACGAACGAGGTCAGCGCCAGCGAGATCATCATGCCGAGCACGGCCTTGCGGCGCTCGGGGCGGGCGCAGTGCGCGATGGCGAGCGCAGCGGCCGGCAGACCGAACATCATGATCGGGAAGAAGCCGGACTGGAACAGACCGGCGGACGGGTCACCGGCCAGGAAACGGGTGATGTCGCCGTGCACGACCTCGCCCGCGGCATTCTTGTAGTCACCGAGCTGGAACCAGGCCACCGTGTTGACGAACTGGTGCATGCCCACCGGGATCAACGCACGGTTCACCGCGCCGAACAGGGCCGCGCCGCCCGCGCCCAGACCGGTCATCCACTCGCCGAAGTTGCTGATGCCGGTGCCGATCGGCTTCCAGATCAGTGCGAAGACGACTCCCACCACGATGCCGACGAAGGCCATGATGATCGGCACCAGCCGGCGGCCGTTGAAGAAGCCCAGCCAGTCCACCAGCTTCGTACGGTGGAAGCGCTGCCAGAGCACCGCGGCGAGCAGGCCCATGAGGATGCCGCCGAGCACACCCGGGTCGTTGTAGGTGGCCTCGACGATCTTCCCGTTCTCTATGTGCTGCTCGGTCAGCGGAAAGGCCTGCAGGACCTTGCTGTAGACGAGGAAGCCCACCACCGCGGCCAGGGCGGTGGAACCGTCGGCCTTCTTGGCGAAGCCGATGGCGACGCCAATACAGAACAGGAGCGGCAGGGCGCCGGTCAGCGCGCCACCCGCGTTGCCGAAGACGGCGGCGACCTTGTCCCAGCCCAGCCCGTCCTTGCCGAAGATGTCATCCTGGCCGAGCCGCACCATGATGCCCGCCGCCGGCAGGACGGCGATCGGGAGCTGCAGGCTGCGGCCGACCTTCTGCAGGCCCTGGAACAGTCCGGATCCGCGCTTCTTCGCGGGAGGCGCCGTCGTCGCTGTGGCGGTGCTCATAGGTCCTCCATCGGGTGGTGGTCTACACCACTGGTTTAGACCACGTTTGTAGCACGATGAAGGCAGGATAAGGAACCCGCGGTTCCCGTCTCCGTTGTTACGTTTTGGGATGCCCCGGATCCGCCCGCCCGGACCGGCCCCCGCGATCACGAACCGGAACACCGCGCAGTCGGCCGGGCTCACCGGAAACCGGGGTTTGGCGACCGCCCGAAAGGTGGTGTAGACCAGTCGCGGGCGGTTCCGCCGACGCGACACCGTCGTCCCGGCACGTCCGACGCGGCCGCCGGGAAAGATGGGCCAACTGAGGATTACTGCGACAAAGCGGTTCGGATCAGGGAGAAACAAGATGGCCAGCAAGGCTGAGAAGATCGTCGCCGGACTCGGCGGCATCGACAACATCGAGGAGATCGAAGGCTGCATCACCCGCCTGCGGGTCGAGGTCGCCGACGCCTCCCTGGTCGACGACGCCGCCCTCAAGAGCGCCGGCGCCCACGGCGTCGTCAAGATGGGCACCGCCGTCCAGGTCGTCATCGGCACCGACGCCGACCCGATCGCCGCCGAGATCGAAGACCTCATGTGAGCAGAGACCTCATGTGAGCAGAGCCCATACTCCGCGACAAGCGACACGCACGCCATGACATGAGAGGACGGGCGGGTCCCGGCCACCCGCCCGCCCCCTCACCCACAAAGAGCCCCTCCACCCGCGGAAGCAGCCCCCCGCACCCCTCCGGCTAGGCTCGGCCGCATGTCACGCATCGACGGCCGCACCCCCGAACAACTCCGCCCCGTCACCATCGAACGCGGCTGGAGCAAACACGCCGAAGGCTCCGTCCTCATCTCCTTCGGCGACACCAAAGTCCTGTGCACCGCCTCCTTCACCGAAGGCGTCCCGCGCTGGCGCAAGGGCAGCGGCGAAGGCTGGGTCACCGCGGAATACTCCATGCTCCCCCGCGCCACCAACACCCGCGGCGACCGCGAATCCGTCAAAGGCAGGATCGGCGGCCGCACCCACGAAATCTCCCGCCTCATCGGCCGCTCCCTGCGCTCGGTCGTCGACTACAAAGCCCTCGGCGAGAACACCGTCGTCCTCGACTGCGACGTCCTCCAAGCCGACGGCGGCACCCGCACCGCCGCCATCACCGGCGCCTACGTCGCCCTCGCCGACGCCATCACCTGGGCCCGCGCCAAAAAACTCCTCAAACCCGGCCGCCAGCCCCTGACCGGCACGGTCGCCGCCGTCTCCGTCGGCATCGTCGCCGGCACCCCCCTCCTCGACCTCTGCTACGAAGAGGACGTACGCGCCGAAACCGACATGAACGTCGTCTGCACCGGCGACGGCCGCTTCGTCGAAGTCCAGGGCACCGCCGAAGCCGTCCCCTTCGCCCGCGCCGAACTCGACACCCTCCTCGACCTCGCCGTCCTCGGCTGCACCGAACTCGCCACCCTCCAGCAGACGGCACTCCAAACCGCGGCCACCGACTGACAAACACCCGGACCCACCACGCCGAGGTGGCCGGCCGGGCACGGGCAACCCCACCGGCCACCACCGCGTCCCTACGGATGCCCTACCGCCCTACGCCCTACGGATGCCGACGACCCGTTCCAGGGGGAGGAACACAGGTGACACCAGCCGGCCACCGCACCCACCGCAGCCGCCGACACCGCCGCACCACCACCGCCGCAGCCCTCGCGGCCGCCGCCCTGACCACCGCCCTGACCACCGCCCTGACGACCGGCTGCAGCGCCGTCGACAAAGCCCTCGACTGCGTCCAGACCGCCGACACCATCGCCGACAGCGTCACCGACCTCCAGCAGGCAGTGGAGAACGCCTCGAACGACCCCACACAGATCGACGACGCCCTCACCACCATCGACAAAAACCTGAACAAGATCGGCGACCACACCGACAACACCGACGTCAACAAAGCCGTCGACGACCTCAGACACGCCGTCGACAACGTCCGCACCGCGGTGAAAAACGGCGACGACACCCCCGACCTCGGCCCGGTCACCGACGCCGCCGGCGAACTCACCAAGGTCTGCACCCCATGACCACACCCACGCGCACCGGAACACCGACGCGATACTGAACGGCATGACCCGCCTGATCCTCGCCACCCGCAACACCGGAAAGATCACCGAACTCAGGGCCATCCTCACCGAGGCCGGCCTCCCGCACGACCTCGTCGGCACCGACGCCTTCCCCGACGCACCCGACGTCAGAGAAACCGGCGTCACCTTCGCCGAAAACGCCCTCCTCAAGGCCCACACCCTCGCCCGCGCCACCGGCCTGCCCGCCGTCGCCGACGACTCCGGCCTCTGCGTCGACGTCCTCGGCGGCGCCCCCGGCATCTTCTCCGCCCGCTGGGCCGGCCGCCACGGCGACGACAAAGCCAACCTCGACCTGCTCCTCGCCCAGCTCGCCGACGTCCCCGACGAACACCGCGGCGCCCACTTCGCCTGCGCCGCGGCCCTCGCCCTGCCGGACGGCACGGAACGGGTCGTCGAGGGCCGCCTGACCGGCACCCTGCGCCGCGAACCGGCCGGCACCAACGGCTTCGGCTACGACCCGATCCTCCAGCCCGAGGGCGAGACGAGGACCTGCGCGGAACTGACCCCCGAGGAGAAGAACGCGATCAGCCACCGGGGCAAGGCGTTCCGGGCCCTGGTGCCGGTGGTGCGGGAGTTGCTGGGGTGAGATACGCGGAAGGGGCCGCCCTCTCGGACGGCCCCCGCGCGTGCGGCCGGTGGGACTCGAACCCACACGGGCTTTCGCCCAAGGGCACCTAAAACCCTCGCGTGCTGCCTATTTCGCCACGGCCGCGCAGCCGACATGCTACCGGTGGTGCACCTCATATCTGCGCGGGCCTACGGCGACCTCCCCTGCACCAGGTGCTCGTGACCGCGTGGCAGTTGGGGCACAGCAACCGCAGGTTCTCGCGCCGGTCGTCGCTCCGGTCCCCGTTGACGTGATCGACCTCCAGCGTCATCGGTCTGCCGAACCATTCGGGGCCGGTACCGCACTCGGCGCACTCCTCGGGTACGCCCACCTCGCGCAGCGCACGGCGCAGCAGGTGGGTCCTGGTGCGCCGCCCGCCGTCGTGCTTGACCAGGATGTCCTCGGGACACTTGGTCAGGGCAGGGCGTGACCTGCCCCGGCTGTGCGCCTGCCCGAGGAAGTGCGCGGTCGGGATGTCTTCGTCAGCGATCCACCGGCGCAGGAGTGCCCGCTGCGTCCCGCTGTCCGGCCGTCCGAGGCGGCGCAGCACCTCGGCGATGGACACCGACTGCGCGACCGCCTCGCGCAGGTCTTCCGATGCGGGCCGGGGCGGTCGGCCCGGGCGGCTGAAATGGGAGATGTCGATCTCGAAATGAGCGAAGCGCCTCGCGAGATAGCGGTCGAGCTTGGCGTACGGGCGTGCGCCGAAGAAGGCGATCACCTCGTCGATGCTCGAGCACTGCTCGGCCGCGTGCGTCAGCCGCTCGCGCGTGTACCGGATGCCGTTGCTCATGCGGTTGCGTCCCGCGTGCCCCGCTTGCCGCGTCCTCGGTAACGGTCCGTGGTCGAGTGGCAGTTGGGGCACAGGAACCGGAGATTCTCCAGCCGGTTGTCGCGCCAGTTGCCGTCGATGTGATCGACCTCGAGCGGGAGTGGATGGCCTCGCCAGACCGGCCCGGTGCCGCACCGGGCACATCGCTCCGGTACGCCCGAGGCCGTCATCGCCCACTTGAGGCGGTCGCTCGGTGTGCGCCGGGCCCGGTCGGCGGGCTGCTCGACGAGGAACGCCTCCGGCCTCCGGGGTCGCCGGGTCCTGCCGCGCTGGGTCGGCACTCGAAAGTGCGACGTGTCGATGCCGTACGCCCTGATCCGTCGGCTGATGTGCGCATGGTGGCCGCCGACAGCGTCGAGCCCCAGGTGGCGCAGCACCTCGTACATGTTGGCCGACGCCGAAACCGCCTCCTGAAGAACCTCCCGTGTCCACTTCACCCCCTCCCGCTCGAAGTGGGTGACGTCGACGCCGAGCTTCTTCATCCGCTCCCACACGTACCGCCGTGTGGAACTGCGCGGATCCACCCCCAGTCGCTCCAGTGCCTCCGACAGCGTCCGTGCCCCGCGGGCCGCCTCCTGCAGCCGTTCCCTGGTGTACGGGCTGGCTCCCATCCGGATCCCCCTCCGTGTTCGGCCATGTGTTCATGGCCTCGCACGGAGTAACGAACCGGAGGGCGGGTGGTCACGCGGGGCGGTGGGGCGGGACGGGTCAGATCCCCAGGTCTTTGATGATCTTGGCCACGTGGCCGGTCGCCTTCACGTTGTACAGCGCCCGCTCGACGCGTCCCTCCTCGTCGACGACGACCGTGGAGCGGATGACGCCGACGACGGTCTTGCCGTAGAGCTTCTTCTCGCCGTAGGCGCCGTAGGCCTCCAGGACCTTCTTGTCGGGGTCGGAGAGGAGGGTGACCTTGAGGGATTCCTTGTCGCGGAACTTGGCGAGCTTCTCGGGCTTGTCGGGGGAGATGCCGATGACGTCGTAGCCGGCGCCCGTCAGCAGCTCCAGGTTGTCGGTGAAGTCGCAGGCCTGCTTGGTGCAGCCCGGGGTGAGGGCGGCGGGGTAGAAGTAGACGATGACCTTGCGGCCCCGGTGGTCGGCGAGGGAGACCTCGCGGCCGTCGGCGTCGGGGAGGGTGAAGGCGGGGGCCGGGTCGCCGGGCTGGAGTCGCTCGGTCATCGCAGGTCTCCTCCAAGGGTGCGGGGCGTGTGCGTGCCGTCCCGAGCCTAACGGGGGGTGCCGACAGTGCGGCGCGGCGGAGAGCTGACAGACTGTCCAGCACAGGCAACAGCGGACTTCGGAGGCGGTACGGTGGCGGACACCTCGGACACCAGGACCCCGGCGCAGATCGAGGCGGACATCAGGCGCCGCCGCGAGGTGCTGGCCGAGACGCTCGACGAGATCGGGGTGCGGGTGCACCCGAAGACGATCGTGGGGGATGCGAGGGCCAGGGTCGTCTCTCATGTGGATCACACGTTCGGTCGGGCTTATGTCCAGGTCAACCGGGCGGTGAGCGAGGTGCGGGCGCGGTTCACGGACGAGGACGGGGCGCCGCGGCTGGAGCGGATCGTGCCGGTGGCGCTCGTGGTCGTCGGGGTGGTCGGGCTGCTGGCTCTGGGTACCCGGCGGCGCCGGGACTGACGGGCTGCGGCGGGTGTCGGCGGGCATGTCCGGCACGGCCCCTGCGGGCACGGTCCGCACGGGTGCCGGTGGGCGCGGTCCGCACGGGCGGCGCGGGCGTGGTCCGGCGCGGGCGGCGGCGGACTTCGGTGAGCGTCGACCCGGCCGCGCACGGATGTGCGTGGGGCAGGTAGGTTCGAGGGTGTGAGCGCCAACAGAAACGAGACCCCCCAGCACGACAAGCTGCCCATCCGGATGCTGCACGACCGGGTGTTGGTGCGGATGGACACCAACGAAAAGGGCGAGCGGCGTTCGGGTGGCGGCATCCTCATCCCGGCCACGGCCGCGGTGGGCCGCCGCCTGGCCTGGGCGGAGGTCGTGGCCGTGGGGCAGAACGTCCGGACGGTGGAGCCGGGTGACCGGGTGCTGTTCGATCCGGAGGACCGGGCCGAGGTCGAGGTGCGGGGTGTGGCGTACGTGCTGATGCGCGAGCGTGACCTGCACGCCGTGGCCGCGGACCGGTTCGAGGGGTCGGAGGACTCGACCGGCCTGTATCTGTAGCCGCCTGCAGAACGGCCCGCGGAGCGTCGGGTGTGGGCGGCGGGGCCGGTGGCCTGTGGTCACCGGCCCCTTTGCCGTGCCCTTTGCCGTGCCCTTTGTCGTGCCCTTTGTCGTGCCCGCGGACGCGGCACGGGCCGTGCGGCCCGCCCGGCCCGCGGGCCGGGCGGGCCACTCCCGGCGGGCCGGGTCACTCCCGGCGGGTGGTGAGGCCCTGCAGGCCGGCGCCGGTGGTGGTGCCGCCGGCCGGCTGGTCGCCGCCGGTGCCTCCGGTGCCGGTGTCGCCGGCGGTGGTGCCTCCGGTGGTGGTGCCGCCGGTGTCGCCGCTCGTGGTGCCCCCGGTGGTGGTGCCGCCGGTGGTGCCGGTGCTGTTTCCGCCGGTGGCGGTGCCCGTGGTGGGGGTGCCGCCGTTCTGGCCCTGGGGGCCGCTCGGGGTGGGGCTGGTGCTCTGGCTGGGGCCGCCGGTGGCGGGGGTGGAGGTGTCGCCGCTGGGGGTGGAGGGCTGCTGCTGGGTGGGTTCGGTGCTGGGTGCCTGGGTTTCGGCGGCGCCGCTTTGCAGTTCCAGGTCGAAGTCGCTGACCGGGGTGCCCTTGAGGGCGTCCCGGGTGAACTGCGCCCAGATCTGCGTGGGTGCGCCGCCGCCGTTGACGCGTTCCAGGCCCATGGCGCCGTAGAGGGGCTTGTGGGCGGCGGTTTCGGGGTCCTGGCCCATGACGGAGACGACGGTGGCCAGGTCGGGGGTGTAGCCGGCGAACCAGGCGGCGGTGTCCTCCTCGGCGGTGCCGGTCTTGCCGGCGGCGGGGCGGCCGGCGGCCTGGGCGGCGGTGGCGGTGCCCTTCTGGACGACGCTCTGCAGGACGGAGGTGGTGGTGTCGGCGGCCTCGCGGCTGACGGCCTGCCGGGTCTTCCGGCGGGGC
Source organism: Streptomyces echinoruber (assembly GCF_014651135.1). Taxonomy (GTDB): domain Bacteria; phylum Actinomycetota; class Actinomycetes; order Streptomycetales; family Streptomycetaceae; genus Streptomyces; species Streptomyces echinoruber. The sequence continues at coordinate 292,276 of NZ_BMWH01000004.1, read as the reverse complement.
AGCCTGATCTCCTGGGTGCCGTCCTTGGTGACCTTTTCGATCATGGTGTAGGTGCCGTGCTTGCCGTGGTTGGCGAGGGTGGCGTAGGCCTCGGCCATGTCGAGGACGCTGGCGGTGGCGGTGCCGAGGGCGATGGACGGGTAGGGCTGCAGGTCGGGGGTGTGGGCGGGCAGGCCGAGGTCGATGGCGGTCTGCTTGACCTTGGCGGGGCCGACGTCGACGGCCATCTGGGCGTAGACGGAGTTGACGGACTTGTCGGTGGCCTCGCGGACGGTGATGTCGCCGTAGGAGGCCTCGTCCTCGTTCTCGGGGGCGTAGGCGCCGCCGCTCCAGCCCTGGACGGGGCGTTTGTTGGTGCCGTCGTAGACGGTGTTGGGGGTGATGGGGCGGCCGTCCTGGGTGGTGGAGCCGTGTGCGACGGCGGCGGTGAACACGAGCGGTTTGAAGGTGGAGCCGACCTGGAAGTCGCGGCGGGTGGCGTTGGGTGTGTACTGCTTGACGTAGTCGATGCCGTTGTACATCGCCACGACCTTGCCGGTCTTGGGGTCGACGGCGGCGCCGCCGGCGCGGACGTAGGTGTCGACCTTGCGGTGCTTCTTGTCCAGCTTGCTCATGAGCTGGTCGTTGACGGCCTTGACGAAGGCGTTCTGCTTGCGCTTCTGCAGGGTGGTGGTGATGCGGTAGCCGCCGGCGTCGAGCTGGTCCTCGCTGACGATCTTGTTCTGGGTGAGGTAGTCGCGCACGATGCGGACGAGGTAGCCGCGCTGTCCGGACAGGCCGGCGGAGACGGTGGACTCCTTCGGCACGGGGAACTTCATCCCGGCGCGCTGCGAGGCGCTGAGCCAGCCCTTTTTGACCATGCCGTCCAGGACGTAGTTCCAGCGGGCGACGGCGGCGGCCTTGTTCTCGGGGTGGGCGATGACGTCGTACTGGCTGGGGGCGTTGACGAGGGCGGCGAGGTAGGCGGCGCGGGCCGGGTCGAGGTCCTTGGCGTCCACGCCGTAGTAGGCCTGGGCGGCGGCCTGGATGCCGTAGGCGTTGCGGCCGAAGAAGCTGGTGTTGAGGTAGCCCTCGAGGATCTTGTCCTTGCTCTCCTCGCGGTCCAGCTTGATCGCGATGAAGAACTCCTTCACCTTGCGGGTGACGGTCTGCTCCTGGGCCAGGTAGTAGTTCTTGACGTACTGCTGGGTGATGGTGGAGCCGGACTGCTTGCCCTTGCCGGTGGCGGTGTTCCACGCGGCGCGCAGCATGGCCTTGGGGTCGACGGCGGACTCGGTGTAGAAGTCGCGGTCCTCGGCGGCCAGCACGGCGTGCTGGGCGTTCTTGGAGACCTGGGCGAGGGTGACGTTCTCCCGGTTGATCTCGCCGTCGCGGGCGATGACCGAGCCGTCGGCGTAGAGGTAGACGTTGGCCTGCTTGGTGGCCAGCGCGTTGGCGGGCGGGATCTTCACCAGGGCGTAGCCGAGGAAGAACGCGCCGATCAGCAGGACGACGCCGACGACGGCGGCGGCGAGCAGCGTCCGCCAGGTGGGGACGAGCCGGCGCCAGCCGGTTCGTTCGGGGCGTGTGGGCCTGTCGTCCTGCGGATCGTCGGCCGCCGGCTGCTCACTGGGTGCCCAGCCCTCGTTCGGCTGCTGCGGCTGCGGCTCGTCGCTCATCTCGTGCACGGACTCCTGTGTCGTCGTACGTTCGCATGCCGTACGCCCTCGTACGTCTGCTGCGTCCCCCTCCGTACAAGACTGTCGCACCAGGTGCTTCCGTTCCCGCACCGGGCACTTCGGTCCCGGAAAATGCGTGGCCGGCCGCACCGTGCGCGCATTAGGCTCCTGCGCTTCGGTGGCGGACGGCCCCGGGAGGGTGGTCGGTGTGGGTGCGGGACGGCTGTACCTGACCGTCGCGGCGGGGAGCTTCAGACGGTACGCGACGTACCGGGCGGGCACTGCCGCCGGGGTGTTCACCAACACGGTTTTCGGCCTGATCCTCGTGTGCACCTACCGGGCGCTGTGGGAGGCGCGGCCGCATCTGGGCGGGTACGGGCAGGGGCAGGCGCTGACGTACGTGTGGCTCGGGCAGGCGCTGCTGTCGACGCTGGCGATCGGCGGCGGCGGTTTCGAGGGCGAGTTCATGGAGCGCATCCGTACGGGCGATGTCGCGATCGACCTGTACCGGCCCGTCGACCTGCAGGTGTGATGGCTGGCGAACGACCTGGGGCGGGCGGTGTTCCAGTTGGCGGGGCGCGGTGTCGTGCCGTTCCTGGTGGGGATGGCGTGCTTCCCGCTCGCCGTTCCGGGGGATGCGCTGACCTGGGCGGCGGGGCTGGTGGCGGTGCTGCTGGGGATGCTGGTGAGTTTCGCGCTGCGTTTCCTGCTGGCGCTGAGCGCCTTCTGGCTGCTGGACGGGACGGGCGTGACGCAGATCGTCTGGCTGGCCGGATTCTTCTGTTCCGGAATGCTGCTGCCGCTCAACGTCTTCCCGGGCGAGCTGGGGCGGGTGGTGCGGGTGCTGCCCTGGTCGTCGCTGCTGCAGGCGCCCGCCGACGTCCTGCTCGGGCACGCCGATCCGCTCGCCACGTACGCCTTCCAGGGGGCGTGGGCGGTGGTGCTGCTGGCGGCGGGGCGGCTGGTGACGGCGGTGGCGGTGCGGCGGGTGGTGGTGCAGGGTGGGTGAGGCGGCGCGCGGGTGGTGGTGCAGGGTGGGTGAGGCGGCGCGCGTGGGGCAGGGGCTGCGGGTCTACGGGCTGATCGCGGGGATGTGGGTGCGGTCGACCATGGCCTACCGCGCCTCCTTCGCCATGACGCTGGTCGGGAACTTCGTGGGGGCCGGGCTCGACTTCGCCGCGATCGTGCTGATGTTCTCCCGGGTGGACGTGCTCGGCGGCTACCGGCTGCCGGAGGTGGCGTTCCTGTACGGGCTGTCGGTGCTCGCCTTCGGCCTGAGCGATCTCGCCGTCGGCTCGGTGGAGCGGCTGGGCGTGCGGGTGCGCGACGGCACGCTGGACGTGCTGCTGGTGCGGCCGGCGCCGGTGCTGGCACAGCTGGCCGCCGACCGTTTCGCGCTGCGCCGGCTGGGCCGGTGCATGCAGGGGGCGCTGGTGCTGGGCTGGGCGCTGGCGGAGGTGGACGTCGCCTGGACGTGGCCGAGGCTGCTGCTGGTGCCGGTGGCGGTGGTCAGCGGTGCGGTGATCTTCGCGGCCGTGTTCGTGGCGGGCGCCGCCTTCCAGTTCCTGGCGCAGGACGCGGCCGAGGTGCAGAACGCGTTCACCTACGGCGGTGTCACGCTGCTGCAGTACCCGCCCACCGTCTTCGCCGGGGAGTTGGTGCGCGGGGTGACGTTCGTGCTGCCGCTCGCCTTCGTCAACTGGCTGCCCGCCTGCTACGTGCTGGGGCGGCCGTATCCGCTGCACCTGCCGGTGTGGACGGCGTTCGCCCCGCCGCTGGTGGCGGCCGGCTGCTGCGTGCTGGCCGGGGCGGCGTGGCGGGCGGGCCTGAAGTCGTACCGCAGCACGGGGAGTTGAGCGGGGATGAGGGAAGCGAGTGAGCCGGGGGAGCGGGAGGGGCTGAGCGCCGTGAACGAGCCGGGGGAGCGGGAGGGGCTGAGCGCCGTGAACGAGCCTTTCATCGAGGTGGACGGCGTCGAGAAGGTCTTCGACGTCCGCCGCAGGACCGGGTTCCTGCGGTGGGAGCGGCGGCGGGTGCGAGCGGTGGACGGCATCTCCTTCACCGTGGCGCGCGGCGAGATGGTCGGCTGCATCGGGCCCAACGGCGCCGGGAAGTCCACCACGGTCAAAATGCTCACCGGCATCCTCACGCCCAGCGGCGGCCGGCTGCGCGTCGCCGGCATCGACCCGGCCCGCGAACGCACCCGCCTGGCGCACCGCGTCGGCGTGGTGTTCGGGCAGCGCACCACGCTGTGGTGGGACCTGCCGCTGATCGACTCCTACCGGCTGGTGCGGCGCATGTACCGCATTCCGGCGGCCCGTTACCGCGAGAACCTCGACCGCTGCACCGAACTGCTGGGACTGGGCCCCCTGCTGGAGGTGCCGGTGCGGCAACTGTCGCTGGGCCAGCGCATGCGCGGCGACATCGCCGCGGCCCTGCTGCACGACCCGGCGGTGCTCTACCTCGACGAGCCGACCATCGGCCTGGACGTCCTGTCCAAGGCCAGGGTGCGTTCTTTCCTGAAGGACCTCAACGCCGAGCGCGGCACCACCGTCCTGCTCACCACCCACGACCTGCAGGACATCGAGCAGCTGTGCGGCCGGGTCATGGTCATCGACCACGGGCGGCTGGTGTACGACGGTTCGACGGCCGGACTGCGCGAGGCGGGCGGCGGCGAACGCGTCCTTGTCGTCGACCTGGAGCGTGAACTCCCGCCCGTCCAGGCCCCGCCCGCCCGGGTGGTGCGGGTGGAGGGCCCGCGGCAGTGGCTGGCCCTCCCGGCGGGGGAGCCGGCCGCGGCCCTGGTGGCAGGGATCGCGGCCCGCTATCCGCTGGTGGACCTGTCGCTGCGGGAGCCGGACATCGAGGCCGTGATCGCCACCATGCTGGGCCCGGCGGAAAAGGGCCCCGCGGCCCCGGGCGAGCGGGCCGCGCGGGCGCAGGACGCCGTTCCGTAGCCGGGCGGGTGCGGGGCGCCGTCTCGTAGCCGGGCGGGTCGTGGGCGGGCGGGTGCGGGGGGCCGTCTCGTAGCCGCGCGGCGGGTGAGCTCGTAGGCTGCTGTCATGACCGACGACGCCCTGGAACTCCGGGCCTCCGACGCCGATCGCGAACGCGTCGCCGACATCCTGCGCGAGGCCCTGGCGGAGGGCCGGCTGGACATGGCGGAGTTCGAGGAGCGGCTGGAGGCGACGTACAAGGCCCGCACCTACGGCGACCTCGCGCCGATCACCCGCGACCTGCCCGCCCCCGGGGTCACCGCGCCCGTCGTGTCCCTGACCAAGGGACCGGAGGGGCAGGGGAGTTGGGCGAGCCGGATCGTGGACGGCGAGGGCTCCTCCACGGGGGCCGTCGCCGTGCTGTCCGGGTTCGAGCGCAAGGGCCGCTGGACCGTGCCGAAGCGCTTTACCTGCTTCGCCTTCCTGGGCGGCGGCGAGCTGGACCTGCGCGAGGCGAACTTCGCCGACCGCGAGGTGGAGATCACCTGCATCGCCGTCATGGGCGGCGTGCAGGTCGTCGTGCCGCCCGGGGTCGAGGTCGTCGTGCGCGGCTTCGGCCTGATGGGCGGCTTCGAGCACCCCGAGGACGGCGGTTCCGGCGACCCCGGCGCGCCCCGCGTCGTCATCTCCGGGTTCGCCTTCTGGGGCGGCGTCGGCGTGGAGCGCAAGCTGCCGCGGGCGGAGCAGCGGCGGCTGAAGGAGCAGCGGCGCCAGGAGCGGCTGGAGCGGCGGGCGGAGCGGCGGGAGCTGCGGGGCCGGGACGCGGACGCCGAGGGCCGCTGAGGGACACCGGAGGGGGCGGGGCCGCCGCCCCCCGGCACGTGCCCGCGCGCCCTACAGCTCCGCCGGCGCCGACCCCTTCAGCTCCCGCAGGTCGAACACCTCCGCCATCCGCGCGTACCCCGCGTCGCTGGGGTGCAGGTGGTCCCCGGAGTCGTAGTCGGCGCGCAGCCGCTGCGGGGCGTAGGGGTCGCGCAGCGCCTTGTCGAAGTCGACGACGGCGTCGTAGACCCGCCCGGAGCGGATGCGGACGTTGATCTCCTGCCGCACGGCCTCGCGCTGCGGGGTGTAGCCGCGGTGGCCGCCGAACGGCATGAGGGTCGCGCCGATCACCTTCAGCCCGCGGGCGTGGGCGTGCGCCACCAGGGTGCGCAGGCCGGCGACGATCCGGTCGGGGTCGGCCGTGCCGGGGGTGCGCAGGATGTCGTTGACACCGAGGTCGATCACCACGACCTTGACGTTGGTGCGGCCCAGCACGTCCCGGGTGAAGCGGTTCAGGCCGCTGGGGTTGTCCGCGGGCCGGCCCAGGCCGTCGGTGAGGACGCGGTTGCCGCTGATGCCCTCGTTGACGACGCTGTAGCGCGGCGCGTCCTGCCCGGCGGCGACGGCGGCGCGCAGCCGCTCGGCCAGGACGTCGGTCCAGCGGTGGTTGGCGCCGGTGGTGGAGGTGATGCCGTCGGTGAGGGAGTCGCCGAGTGCGACGACGGTGCCGTCGGCCTCGTTGCTGAGCACGTCCAGGGCGGTCAGGTAGCGCCAGTAGGGCGTCTGCTCGGTGTAGGGGGCGCCGGTGACGTCGTCGGCCTGGTCGCCCCGGGCGAGGTAGGAGATCTGCCGGGCGTGCGGGTGGTAGGTGACCGGCCCGGAGCCGGTGGGGGAGTACGTCGTGACGAGCACGTCGGCGCCGGTGGGGATGCGCAGGCGCACGGCGTCGCTGACGATCTGGCCGCCGGCCGGGACGACGGCGGTGGTGGTGCCGTTGAAGGTGAGGCGGCGCAGGGTGCCGGGCTCGGCGGCCGGGGTGTTCCCGGCGGCGGCGACGGCGATCGTGGCGTGGGTGACGGTGAGTGGCGCGGAGCCGTAGAGATTGGACAGCGTGATGCGGGCACTCGTACCGCCGACGCCCGCGTGGACGACGTTGCGGATCGAGCGGTCCGCCATCCCGGTCGTCTCCGTGCCGGGCTCGGCGGCGGCCGGCGAGGTGGCCCAGGCGCCGACCCAGGTGCCGGTGGAGGCGGGGGCGGCGGAGTCGCGGGGGACGCGACCGGTGGCGAGGGGCCCGGCGGGGCGGCCGTCGTCGGAGGAGACTCCGACGTATATCGCGGCGGAAACGACCACGATCAGCGCGATGATCGCGGTCAGCAGGGCATAACCGTGACGCTTGGTCATGCGGATGTGTGACTCCTCGGGCGACGGAGCCCGGGGCTCCGGTTGATCACCCCAATGATGAGGCATGGGGCGAAGGGGAGGTGAACGGACCCCCCATGGGGCCACAGGAGTTCGACAGGTGACTCCCCCGGTCCGGATAGACGCCGGGAACTCTCGCTTCGTTCCCGGAGTCGGTCAGAAGGGACAATGTGTGCGGGAGATCACGGACGGGTGATGCGGATGGACGGCACGACACCGGGCACCAGGCCGGCGGAAACCGGACCGGCGGAAACCGGGCCGGCGAGGACCGGGCCGGCGAGGACCGGGCCGGCGAGGACCGGGCCGGCGAGGACCGGACCGACGGAGACCGGACCGACGGAGACCGGACCCGCGGGAAACGGGGCCGCGGGAACCGGGCCCACCGGAACCGGGCCCGCAGGAACCGAACCCGCCGCGGGGGCCGAACCCGCCGCGGGGGCCGAACCCGCCGCGGGGGCCGGGCGGACGGTCCCCGCCGCCGTCCGCGCCATGACGGCGTTCACCCCGGCCGACGAGGAGCGCCGGCGCGGCGTGCGCCGCATGAAACTCACCGCGGCCGGGCTGCTGCTGTTCGTCGCCGTCGTCTACACCCTGGCCACCTGGGCCCGGCACGCGGGCGCCGGCCCCTGGGCGGGCTACGTCGCCGCGGCCGCCGAGGCCGGCATGGTCGGCGCGCTCGCCGACTGGTTCGCCGTCACCGCCCTCTTCCGCCATCCCCTCGGCCTGCCCATCCCGCACACCGCGATCATCCCCACCAAGAAGGACCAGCTCGGCGTGTCGCTGGGTGAGTTCGTCGGCGAGAACTTCCTCTCCGCCGACGTCGTACGGCAGCGGCTGCGCGCCGTCGGCATCGGCCGCCGCTTCGGCGCCTGGCTCGCCGAGCCCGAGCACGCCGACCGGGTCACCGCCGAGCTGTCCACCGCGCTGCGCGGCGCGCTGACCGTGCTGCGCGACTCCGACGTGCAGGCGGTGGTCGGCGAGGCCGTCACCCGGCGCGCCGCGGCCCAGGAGGTCGCGCCGAAGATCGGCACGATGCTGGAGAAGATCGTCGCCGACGGCGGCCACCGCCGCGCCGTCGACCTGGTCGTCGCCCGCGCCCACGACTGGCTCGTGCTGCACCGCGACTCCGTGATGGACGCCGTGCAGGGCGGCGCGCCCGGCTGGACCCCGAGATTCGTGGACCGCAAGGTGGGCGAGCGGGTCTACAAGGAGCTGCTGCGGTTCGTCACCGAGATGCGGGACATGCCCGGCCACCCCGCGCGCGGCGCCCTCGACCGCTTCCTCACCGACTTCGCCGCCGACCTGCAGTCCGACGGCGACACCCGGGCGCGCGTGGAGCGCCTCAAGGGCGAGATCCTCGGCCGCGGCGAGGTCCAGGACCTCATCGCCTCCGCCTGGACCGCCGTACGCGCCATGATCGTCTCCGCGGCGGAGGACGAACGCAGCGAACTCAGGCTGCGCGTGCGCGCCTCCCTGCTCTCGCTGGGCACCCGCATGGCCACCGACCCCCGCATCCAGGGCAAGGTGGACCGCTGGGTGGAGGACGCCGCCGTGTACGTGGTGACCACCTACCGGACCGAGGTCACCTCCCTCATCACCGACACCGTCGCGGGCTGGGACGCCGAGCACACCACCCGGAAGATCGAGGCGCACATAGGGCGCGACCTGCAGTTCATCCGGATCAACGGCACGGTCGTCGGCTCCCTGGCCGGCCTGCTGATCTACACGGTGTCGCAGGCGCTGGGCGCGTGAAACCGCCAAGCGGCGGGAACCCGATGGGAGTTCCGCTCGAGGAGGAGGGAGCCCATGGCCACCGCCGAGGCCGACACCGGCCGTACCGTCACCACCGACATCCCCGCCCGTCTGGACCGCCTTCCGTGGTCACGCTGGCACTGGACCATCGTCATAGGGCTCGGCACCGTGTGGATCCTGGACGGCCTGGAGGTCACGGTCGTCGGCAACATCGCCGGACGCCTGTCGGAACCCGGCAGCGGCCTGCCCATCTCCTCCGGAGAGGTGACCGGTCTCGCCGCGGCCCTGTACGTGGCGGGCGCCTGCCTGGGCGCCCTGTTCTGGGGCCGCCTGACCGACCGGTGGGGCCGTAAAAAACTCTTCATGATCACCCTCGGGGTGTACCTCGCGGCCACCGCCCTGACCGGCCTGTCCTTCGACACCTGGTGGTTCCTCGCCTTCCGGTTCCTGACCGGCTTCGGCATCGGCGGCGAGTACGCGGCCATCAACTCCGCGATCGACGAACTGATCCCCGCCACCCACCGCGGGCGCGTCGACCTCGTCATCAACGGCAGCTTCTGGCTCGGCGCCGTCGGCGGCTCCCTGCTGTCGATCGTCGCGCTGAACACCGCCATCCTGCCCAAGGACGTCGGCTGGCGGCTGACCTTCGCGCTCGGCGCCGTCCTCGCCCTGGTCATCCTCCTGGTACGGCGGCACGTCCCGGAGAGCCCGCGCTGGCTGCTGATCCACGGCCGGGACCGGGAGGCCGAGGAGATCGTCGCCTCCATCGAACGGCAGGTCCAGGAGGGCCGGGACGAGCCGCTGCCCCGCCCCCACGGGGAGATCACCATCCACCAGCGGCGCAACGTCACCTTCCTGGAGATCGCCCGCACCCTCTTCGCCGACTACCGCCGGCGCACCGTCCTCGGCTTCGCCCTCTTCATCGGGCAGGCGTTCCTCTACAACGCCATCACCTTCGGCTTCGGCGCGATCCTGACCAAGTTCTTCGACGTGCCCACCGGCGACACCGGCTACTACTTCGCCGTCATCGCCGTCGGCAACTTCTGCGGCCCGCTGGTCCTCGGCCACCTCTTCGACACGGTCGGCCGCCGGGTGATGATCTCCTCGACGTACCTGCTGTCGGGCCTGCTGCTGTTCGGCACGGCCTGGCTGTTCGACCGCGGCGCGCTCAGCGCCGGCACGCTGACCGCCTGCTGGTGCGCGGTGCTGTTCTTCGCCTCGGCCGGCGCCTCCAGCGCCTACCTGACCGTGTCCGAGATCTTCCCCATGGAGACCCGGGCGATGTCCATCGCCTTCTTCTACGCCCTGGGCACCGCCGCCGGCGGCATCAGCGGCCCGCTGCTGTTCGCCAACCTCACCAACACCGGCAAGGTCGGCGACACCGTCCTCGCCTTCCAGATCGGCGCCACCCTGATGTGCCTGGCCGGCCTGGTCGCCGCGGCCCTCGCGGTCAAGGCCGAGCGGCGCTCCCTGGAGGACATCGCCAAACCGCTGACCGCGGCGACCGTGAAGCCGACGGCCGCGACCTCCCGGACCGCGCCGAAGACCGCCTGAACCCGGGAGAAGCCGGGAGAACCCGGGAGGGTGTCCTGCCCGGACCTGCCTGGACCCGCCCGGACCCGTCCGGGCCCGGGCGGCCGGACGTCCGACGGGGAACGGGGACGGAGTACGCGTACGCAGCAGGCGTCTGAGTACGCGTACTCTGTCGCGTCCGCGGCCGCCCCGAGACGCTCGTACGCATGACCGAGAGCGAGACGACTGGGACAGACACGAGCGGAACCGAAACAACCGAGACGAGCGGAACCGAGGTGGCCGGGGCGTGGACGGCCGAGACGACCGGAACCGGGACGACCGGAACCGGGACGACCAGGACCGAGACGGCCGGAAAGCCGCCGCGTCTCCTGCGCCCGCTACGGAGGTGCTCCTGGCCGGAGCGCTGGCTCACGCGCGTCCTCGGCGCCGCCCTCAGCGCGGCGGCCTACCTGGCCTGCATCCCCTGGGACCCGCGCAACCGCGCCGCCGCACCCGGCGCCGTGAACGAGACCAGCCCCGTGACCATGGCCGGTGTCGCCGCCCTCGCCGCGGTCCTGCTGCTCCTGGCGGCCTACTTCGGCCACCGCGACAGATTCCCCGCCGTGCCGCTGCTGCTGGTGGCGGTGCCGCCGTCCGCCCTGCTGTACGTCTCCCTGCGTGCCCACCCGCCCGTGGAGCCGGACGGCCTGACCGGCCTGTGGCCGCTGGCCTGGGGCTTCTTCACGTTCTTGATCGCGGGCGGGGTGCTGGTCGGCGGCGCGGTGGGCCGGGCCCTGCGCCCGCCGGACCCGGAGGAGGCGGAGGAGGGGGTGTTCTCGGCGGGACGGTGGTGAGGGGACCGGGGCCGCAACCCGCAACGAGCGGGGATCAGGCGTCGGCGTCGGCGCGACGCCGGTCGGCGACCGCCCAGGAGGCGAGCGCGACCGCCCCGGCGACCCCGAGGACGGACGGCCAGGCGCCGACCTTCTTCGCCAGCGGGTGCGACCCGGCGAAGGCGGCGAGATACGCCGCCGTCAGCGCGCCCGCGGCCGGACCGCCGGCCCGTCGGCGCCACTGCTGCGCCGCCGCGGCGCCCGCGGCGGCCAGCACCGCGCCGCCGAGCTGCCGCTTCCCCGTCCACCGGGCCGCGCCGTACCCGCCGATCAGTCCGCCGGCCGCGACCACTGCGCTGGGAATCCTCGTCATGCGGCCGAGCGTAGCCCCCGGCCCGCCCGCCCGACCGAACCTGAGCCGATCCTTGTCAATTTTCCTCCTCGGAGTTATACAACAAGCAAAGGAACAAGCAGAGGGCATCGCACAGCAGCGCTTTCCGACGTGCCGAAGGGAGTGACCTGTGATGCTCATGCGCTCCGACCCGTTCCGTGACCTCGACCGTCTCGCGCAGCAGGTTCTCGGAGCCGCCGCCCGTCCGTCCGCGATGGCGATGGACGCCTACCGTTCCGGGGACGAGTTCGTCGTCCACCTCGACCTTCCCGGCATCGACCCGGACTTGTTCGACGTGAACGTCGAACGCGACGTGCTCACCGTCCGCGCCGAGCGCCGTTCCCCCGCCCCCGAGAGCGCGGAGATGATCGCCGCCGAGCGCCCGACGGGCGTCTTCACCCGCCGGCTCTTCCTCGGCGACACCCTCGACACGGACGCCATCGAGGCCTCGTACGACGCGGGCGTGCTCACGCTGCGCATCCCGGTGGCCGAGCAGGCCAAGCCACGCAGGATCCAGATCAGCGCCGGCGGTGACCGCAAGCAGATCGGCGGCTGACCGCCGTACCCCCGCATCGCACCCCTGAACCGCATCCCTGAGGACCGCACCCCTGAGGACTGAGGACCACGCGTCCCGCGGGCGGGCCCGCCCCGGCCTGCGGGACGCTCACTCCTGCCCGCCGAGCGGCCGGCGGGCAGTCGGACCCGGAGAAGGAGCCCGCAGATGAGCGCGACGACGGTGCCGAGCGTGACGATTCCGCGAGTGACGCTGCCCGGTACGACGACGCCGCCCGGTACGAAGACAATGCCCGGTACGACGACGATGCCCGGCGCGGCGAACCGCGGCGCCCCGGGCGAGACGGAGACGCTGAAGACGTTCCTGTCCACCACCCGCCCCGCCCAGTCCCCCCGGCCCGCCCCGCCCGCTTCACCCGCCTCACCCGCCTCGTCCGTGTCCCCGGCGGCGGGCGCACGCCGGCGCCCGGACGACCGCCCGGACGACCCGGCGTGGACCCAACTGGTGGACGAGGTACGGGAGGCGGGCCAGTACACCACCCGCTCGGAGGCGGAGAGCGTCATCCGTGTCGTGCTGTCGGCCCTGGGCGGCCACGTCGTCGGCGACGAGCGCGTGGACCTCGCCCGCGCCCTCCCCGAGGAGGCGGCCCGGGTCGTGGCCTCCCAGATCCCCGCCACCCGCCCCCTGACCGCCGCCGAGTTCGTCGACTCGGTCGCCGCCCGCATCGAGGGCGCCACCCCCGCCACGGCCCGCTGGGACGTCAGCTCCGTCCTCAGCGTCCTGCCCGCCCTCGTCGGCGACGACCTGATCGACCGCGTGATCGCCCAACTCCCGCCCGGTTACGCCCTGCTGTTCGGCCGGGCGGAACTGAGCGGCACGTGACACGGACGCCGCGACGGCGCGGTGCCGCGACGCCCTGACCCCTCGGCGCCGCGACCCCTCGGCGCTGCGACACCGCGGCGTTGCGACGCGCCTCGACACCTTGACGCCGCGGACCGGCCACCGCCGGTGAACGAACCGAAACCCACTGGCGGTGGCCACCCGACCCGGGCCACTCTGGCCCCGTGCCCACCGCCCCGCCGACGACCCTCCACCGCCCCGACGGCACCCGCCTCGCGTACGAGGTCCGCACCCCGCCCCGTCCGCCGGCCTCGACCGTCGTCCTCCTCCACGGCCTGGCGGGCCACCGAGCCGAATGGGACTTCCTGGCGGCCTCCCTCACCGCGGCCGGCCACCGCACGATCACCTACGACGCGAGAGGCCACGGCGACAGCACCCGCCGCCCCCCGACGACGACCCGAGCCGCCCACGTCGCTGACGCCGCGGCCCTGATCACCTCCCTCTCCCCGCCCCCGGTCACGCTCGTCGGCCAGTCCCTGGGCGGCCACACCGCCCTCCTCCTGGCGGCGACCCACCCCCACCTGGTTAACCGCCTAATCCTCCTGGAGGCGGGCCCGTGGCAGGCGCCCGCGGACCTCCCCGACCGCATCGCGCACTGGCTCGACACCTGGCCCGTCCCCTTCCCCACCCTCGCCGCGGCCACGGCCTTCTTCGGCCACGAGGCGTGGGCCAGGAGCCTGGAACACCGCGCGGACGGCTGGTGGCCGCGTGTCGACAGGGACGTGATGGTGGAATCGGTGCGGGAACTGACGACACGGGACCACTGGCCGGAGTGGTCCCGCCTCCGCTGCCCGACGCTGGTGATCAGGGGCGAGAACGGCACGATGCCGGAACCGGACTTCCACCGCATGCGCACCCACCCCACCACCCACTGCGTGACGATCCCGAACGCGGGCCACGACGTCCACCTGGACCAGCCGGCAGCAGTGCACGAAACGATCGAGGACTTCCTGAAATTCCATCACCCCAAACCCACCGCCCCCTGAACCCACAAACCGCCACCCGCCCCCCGCCATCCGGCGGCGCACCACCCCATCCCACGGCCCCGCCCCCATCACCGCATGGCCGGAACACCGCCCCGCAGGCAGAACCACGTTGCTCCCGCAACCACCACCTGATACCCCTGAAAGCCCGAATGCCAGTGCCTGATGCGACGCTGGACACGGCAGAGGAAACGTAACGTCACAGAGAAACACGGGGGTTGACGTCAGGGCTCCGTCAAGTTCCGTGCTTGCGTGGAGGGTTGACGATCAGGCCGGTAGGGGCGGATAGCAGAGCAGGCACGGGGGTTCGTGATCATTGTGGTGTCGAAGCCAGATGATCACGAGGACGTCCCGTGCCTGCTGTTGCATCCTCCCCTATCCCTGCCGTGCTGGAGAAGCCGGGTCCGCTGGATGCGGACCGGATCGCTGACCTGGGCCCCTACCTCGAATCGGTTCCGGATCCGCGCTCACGCCGGGGCCGGTGGTACTCGCTGACGGCGATCTTGCTGATGTGTGCTTGCGCGGCCGTCTGCGGCGCGAAGAGCATCGATGAACTCGCCGAGTTCGGCGAGCGGGCCACGGACTCGCTGCTGGCATCCCTCGGGGTACGCCGTCACCTGCTCGGCTGGCGGCGCAGCCCCAAGCCGGTCACTCTCGGGCGCGTCCTTCAGGCACTTGACGGCGACGCCCTGGACCAGGCCGTGGGCGCCTACCTGGCCGACCGGCACCGCATCACCGCGTCCGCGGACATGCCCGAGACCCGATCGCGGCAGGTCATCGCCGTGGACGGCAAGGCCCTCAAGGGCTCAGCCCGCCTGGCCGCGCCGCGGCGCCACCTGCTCTCGGCGGTCACCCACGACCGCGTCGCCACGATTGCCCAGGTCGAGGTCGGTGCAAAGACCAACGAAGTGCGCCACTTCAAACCCCTGCCGGCACCGCTCGACCTCGCCGGCACCGTCGTCACCTTCGATGCCCTCCACTCGGTGAAGGCCAACATCACCTGGCTGGTCGAGACGAAGAAGGCCCACTACATCGCCGTCATCAAGACCAACCAGCCCACCCGCCTACGTCCAGCTCGCCGCCCTGCCCTGGACCTCGATCAAGGTCCAGCACACCGCCTCCGCCACCGCCCACGGCCGCCGCGAGTCCCGCTCGATCAAAACCTGCGCTATCGCCGACAACCTCGGCGGCATCGCTTTCCCCCATGCCCACCTCGCCATCCGGGTCCACCGCCGCCGCAAGCCCACCGGCCGGCCCGAAACCCGCGAGAACGTCTACGCGGTCACCAGCCTCGCCGCCCATCAAACCCGCCCCATCGACCTCGCCGCCGCCATTCGCGGGCATTGGGGAATCGAAAATTCTTCCCACTACATCCGAGATGTCACGTTCGCCGAGGACGCCTCGACCATTCACACCGGCACTGCACCTCGCGCCATGGCCACCATCCGCAACCTCGCCATCGGCACCCTGAAGATCCTCGGAGCCGACAACATCGCCAAGACCACCCGCGCCATTCGCCACGAACCCGAACGAGCACTCGCCATCCTGGGCATCACCAACAACCCGGACACTCACGGAACTTGATCAAGCCCTGCCACTGAGGGAGATCTCGAGTGTGGAAATCCGGTACGAGGAGGAGGAGGAGGGGTCGCTGTCGCTGGGAATTTTACTCCGCCGAGCAGCTTGCAGCGAAGCCGATGCTTCAACGTGACTACCTCGGGCCAGGTGTCGGGAATTATCGATGACGTACAACTTCTTCACTGTCGACCGGTTGCAGCCGCCCCGAATCGCTGATGCGCTGATCTCCTGCCTTCACGTGGAACAGGGAGCGGTGGACGTCGCCGACACGGACGGCGATCAGGAGAATCGCAACTGGGATGCTCTCGTCACGTGCGACTACTCGTATGTCGACGGCGACGTCTCACTGGCCCTGGACATTTACGTCCAGGAAGCCGTCACCCCACAGCCGCCCGAGCCGGAGACGGCCTCGGCGTTCGCGGCGGCAGCGCGGACCATCGTCCTCTACCCGGCCGAAGAAAACATCCCCAGCGCATACTGGCTGGTGACTCCCACCGGTCTGGTGACCCGTGCCCGGCTCATGGCTTCGGACGACGAGACTCCCGAATACTCCATCGACGCTGTCGAAGTCGCCGTTCCTCAGCTTCCCCGTGCTCGCGTGATGCAGCTTCCGGAGATCGTCCGCGAGCAGTATGTCCCCACGCCGGCCACCAAGGAATTCGTTCTTGCTCTGGCCGCCCTTCGGGAAGCCAGGACAGCCACTCCGATCAATCGCTCAGTGATGAAGCAGGAACTCCTCTGCGTCATGCCCGAGAGCTCCTTACGGAGTGGGAAAGAATGGTGCGCTTCATGGAGTCGGACTGGCAGCCTGCTGGGCGCTACCCAGCAGAATTGTACGGCGCGGCGCTACGGGCACGGGATCACCTCGCGCGACTGTCGGCGAACCTACCGAAAGCCGCGGCCGACCTCCTGACCAGGGTGGTGGACGGAGTCGACAAAGAGTTCAGAAAGCGCACGGAACCAGACGACGCCCGGGCAGCGAACGCGGGTATTTCGGCATCTTCCGTCGATGCGGAGAGGCGCGGATGGTGGTGGCGTCGCAAACCTCTTGTCTCGCCGTGGAGTGAGGGCTGAAGCGAAGCATCCGTAGGTGCCGTGCAGATTCTGGCACTGGTGCCGGCGACGGCCCGGAGATCGAGGTTCTCAGCCAACGCTTCAAACTCTCAAGGATTTCTGTGACGCGGGACATCATCGTCCTCACCCCGAGAATGCCGAACCCCGAAACCCTGCTGGCCGAAAGCGACCTCCTCACCGACCGGTCCGTCGTCGTCCTCCACGACCGTCCGATCCTGGCCGCCACCACCTGGCTGACCGAACTCCTGCGCACCGCCGCCCGGACCGGCCGACACCTCTACCTCGTCACCCCGCCCGGCACCCGCCTCCTCCTCGGTGATGCTCTGGAAGCCGCCTGGCAGACTCTCACCGGCGAGCCACCCGCTGAATGGTCCACCGCCGAACCGGTCAACGTCCCCTGGTCCCGCCGTCAGTTGACCGACCTGGCCCGCACCCGCGCCCGCGGCGGCTCACCGACGTGGACGGTGGCCGTCGGCGCCTCCGGCCGTCCGGCGATCGCCGCCGTACGCGTCGTACGCACCCGCCACGGCGTCGAGGAGCACATCACACTCGCCCTCGGCTACGGCGCCGGCCAGAGCGTGCCGCTGGATCTGCTGCCCGGCCTGGCGGAGGAACTCGCCACCGGACACGGCCTCGCCACGATGATCACCGAACTGCGGACGGCACGGGCCGACCTCACCACCCCGGCCCACTTCGAGCCGCCGCCGATCCCCGTCTCGCTCACCCTCGGCCCGGACGCGGTGGCCGATCTCGGCCTCGCGCGTGCCCGCAGCGCCTTGTCCGGCTTGGCCCCCGCGGAACTCGGGCCCGCGGCTCGCCCGGGCCTTCACTGTGCCCTCGGCGACGGAACCGACCCCGCCGCCTGGCAGCGGCTGAAGCTGGTCAACGAGCAGTTGAGCGGTAAAGGGAGGTGAGGCCGCCTGCGGACGCCAGCGCGGTCAGGAAGCGAAAGACCCGTCCGACATGATCGGGCGCTTCCCGGAAATGATGCCGGGAAGCGCCCTGTGCTGAGCTCACATGGCGTCGAGTCGCCAGGCGATCACGCCGGTCGATCCCTCGGCACCGTCCACGTTGATGCGGACAGCCTTGTCCCCGATGATCCGCTGCTGGACCACCGAGTCATCGCACGGCACGGTGGCTTCCGTGCCGGCGCTCGCGGGAACGAACTCCAACCGTGCGCTGCCGCTGCCCACGCATACGAGGTTGAGCCTGTAGCTCTTCCCTTTGCTCAGCGCGGGCTCCGTATGGACGCCGTCGCCCACGCGCTCTGCGCCGGCCTCGACCAGCGTTCCGCCATGGATTGCGGTGAGCGCCGCCTGAGCCTGCTCGGTGAGCTTCCTCTCCGACGGCTCGGCTGCTGCCCGAGTCGAACCGGGAGGAGGGGACGGCGAGGCATGCGCGTCCTTGCCCCCGTCGTTGCCGGACGTCGTGCACGCGGTGATCAGGAACGCCGATACCAGGACGACGCTCCCGGCGAACCATGCCGTCCGCGGGCTCGAATGAGTCACGCCGTCCTCCCAGCCTTGTCTGTCGTTGATGTCCGTCGTCTGGTCGGTTGCTACGGCCGTGTCGTCGGCAGGTCTGTATGTCCTCTGCACCCTCGGACAGGCCGTCCACGCATCGGCATCACATGGCACGGCTCAGTTCCCGTGCTCTCTCCCGTAGCCGTGATGCCCAGATCTCACCCGTCGGCGGGGCGGACGACCCGGTGAGGCGCGAAACCTGTACGTCCTCCACCGGACTGCCGGAAGCGGCACTCGGCCCTGCGCAGTCCACGGTGATCCCGGCGCGGTCTGCCAGGGCCAGCACCGTGGCCGTGAAGCCTTCGAAGAGGGCCAGCATGACGGGGTGGCGCGTGTTTTGCTGCCGCTCCAGCAGGGCGTTGACGAAGACCTCGAACTCGGCCGGATCGATCCGGCATTCGTCGTTCACCATCGGCCCGATGCCCGATGGAATCCCTACTTCCGCCTCGAACACACGGACTTGACGCAGAAACAAGCGGGAAACCCCGTTGGAGGGGTTCCACAGCGTCTCGTTACCCATGTCGAAGTACTGGCTCATCGCCGCCCCTCCGTTGGTCCGGCTCGTCCGGCGGGGCGGCGTAGCCATCCGGCGCCGTGGCTTTGCCGGGTCGTCGGGATGAGAAGCCGATCCGCGCCGGCACGGCGCACGGTCGTCAGGGAAGCTCGCTGCCCGCCAGGGCCTGCACGAAGCGCCGCCAAGGCTCGCGACGAACGGCGATGACGGGCCCGCCCGTGCGTTTGGAGTCACGTATCAGTGCGTCGTCGCCGGTGAGGGCGCACTCGACGCACTCACCGCCGGCGCCGTTGCTGTAAGACGACCTGACCCACATCAGGCGGCCCGGCTCCAGCTCCGGCCTTGGCTCCCGGGGGTTCGTGATGCTCACTCTGCGTGCTCCTTCAGGATGGTCTTGATCAGTTGGACGGAGCGCTGAGGGCTCAGAGCCGCGGCGCGGAGGCCGTCGAACGCCCTGGTGTATTCGCGGACATGATGCTCACCTTCCAGGTAGACGGCGTCGGTGATGCCGTCCCGGTACACGAGGTCCGGGTCCTCCGGGGCCGGGAAGCCCAACATGGTGAACGAGCCGGTGACCGGATAGGTGCCCGAGTCGAACGGCAGCACCTGCAGCGTCACGGACGGCAGTTCGGTGCTGTCCAGGACCTTTTCCAACTGCTCCCGCATCAGGGCGCGGTCACCGATGACGTGGCGGAAGGCCGCCTCGTTCACCACGAACCAGGCGTCGGGAGCCTCGGCACCGGTCAGCATGGCCTGGCGTTCCAGACGTACCCGTACGGCCCTGTCGATGTCCTCCGGGGACATCTGCGCGTCGCTCGTGTGGAGTTCGCGGGCGTAGGCCGCGGTCTGCATGAGGCCGGGGACCAGCTCGCACTGGTACTGCCGCAGGACCGAGGCGTCCTGCTCGAGCCCGATGTAGATGTTGAACCACTCGGGCACACCCGCGCCGTGCTGCTGCCACCAGCCGCGGATCTTGGCTTCTCTGGCCAACGACTTCAGAAACTCGCGCAGTTCGTCGCTGGTGCCGTAGAAACGGCACAGGGCGTCGATGTCGGAGGGCTGGACGCGGCCGCTTCCCGTCTCCATCCGGTTGACCTTGGAGCCGCTCCAGTCCAGCGCCGCTCCCACCTGGGCGCACGTGAGACCGCTGTGCTCCCGGAGCTTCTTGAGCTCGATCGAGAGACGACGACGGCGTGCTGTCGGCGAACCGGCCACCTCAACCCTCTTCCCTGTAGCGGATGTTCAGTCTCGCGCCAAGGGGCGGGATTGCCAATCACTCGGTAGTGGGAATCTCGCGCTGCACATTGCACGGAGGGATGCGCTGACACCACTCTGGGTGCAGCGACCCAGCGTCAGATTCGACGACTCTCCGTCACGGAGGTGGCGCTGGCCGAGGCGAAGGGAGCCTTCGTGATCCGGACGACGTGCAGGTCTTGCAGGCGGTGGAGCGTGACTTTCACCGCCGAGCCCGAGGGAGTGGCAGCTCTCCGCAAGGCCGTACGGACACATCTCGGGCTCTGGGGATTGCACGGCGTGGTCGACGAGGCCCAGCTCTGCGTGAGCGAGCTCGTCTCCAACGTCGTCACGCATGTCGGCCGCGGCACACCGGCCGGCCTCGCCGTGTCGGTGGACGGCGCTCGTCTGCGTATCGAGGTGCACGACCCGGACGTACGCGCGCTGCCGGCGGTCGTCCGGGCCGACGCCGAGAGCGAGGGCGGGAGGGGACTGGCCCTGGTCGACGCGGTGGCCGAACGGTGGGGGGTCCAGCCGGGCCCGGACGGCAAGGTGACCTGGTGCGAGCTCGCGACCGGGCGGGCGCCCACGGACGGCGACGCCGACGATCCGCGGATCACCCGGGCCGATGCGCTCCTCGGCCTGTACACCGCGGTGCGGTTTCCGCTGGGGCGGACGCCCGGCAGGCTCAGGCAGACGGTCATGGAGGAAGGCGTGATCGATGTCATCACTG
Source organism: Streptomyces echinoruber (assembly GCF_014651135.1). Taxonomy (GTDB): domain Bacteria; phylum Actinomycetota; class Actinomycetes; order Streptomycetales; family Streptomycetaceae; genus Streptomyces; species Streptomyces echinoruber. The sequence goes on along the minus strand of NZ_BMWH01000004.1, from coordinate 271,898 downwards.
ACCTTCTCCGCTGGCTCGACGTCCACGGCTTCGACGCGGAGGACGTCCTGGACCGTGCTCAGACCCGGTTCGAGGCGCAGGTTCCCGGAAATGGGTGACCCGCTGAACCGTCAGGCCCAGCGGGGCGGCGCCAAGAGATACACCGGGCCAGTACCGGTCCGGAGCAGTCCAGTCACTCTTCCTCGATCAGTGCCCCCGCCAGCTTCAGCATGACGTCCAGCCTTTCCTCGCGCTCCAGACGTAGCCACTCGGCGAAGATCAGCTCGACCTCGTCACGTTCAGGCCGACCGGACTGCATGAGCCGGTAGAGCCGCCGCCTGTCCTCGCGGCTGCTGAGACCGCTCGCGCGTTCCAGGACTCCTTCCGGCGTCGGGCGGGCTCTCCCGGTACCCCTGATACCGGTGCTGCATCGCTGGCACTCGACACGGAGATTGGAAAGCTCTGTGTCTACCGGCTGTATCGGTTCCACAAGGTGGACGCTGAGCACTGCCTTCTGGTCGTCATCCGGATACGTTTCGCCGGCGCTGATACCGCAGCTCTGGCATGCGAACCCGGCCCTCTCGAGAGCTTCCCGGCGACGAGTGGCCGGGATTCGTGGCCGTGTGGACTGCTTCGGCTGCTCTCCCAGATCGATGCGGGTTCCGATGGCGGTGAGCCGGTACTCATCGGGTTGCAGCCGCGGGTCCGTCTTGTAGTTGTCGATCCGCCAGCCCAGCTCACGCAGGTCGCGCATGCGGCGATCTGCTTGGGCGACACCGGGAACGCCCTGGAACAGCTGAAGCTTGGTGAAGACGTTCCCCTCTCCCACCCCCGCCAGGAACTCGGCGACCCTGACCTTCGATGACCTTCTGACGGAGCGCTCGTTCGTCACCGTCTCCTCCTCTGCCGCACGTTGCCTTACCGCGCCGTCGTAACCCCTTCTGGTGACGGCCCGAACTATTGTACCGTCGGCACGTCAGCACGGTGGCGACGGCGCTGTTCGGCAACGTCCGGCGAAAGATCGTGATGGTAGTTGTTAAGGAGGTCAGGAGGCACTGATGGAGAGGACCAGTTGGGCCCTTGTAGCGGTGGGCGTCTTCATGGCAGTCAGGTGCGTGGGCAACGTCCTGGACCAGATCCCCATCCTGTCCGCCAAGGCAGAGAGGGCCATCGACGCGTTGCGCCGCCTTCGTGCTGCCTGGTGTGACAACGGTGAGCCGGCAGGGCGGGCGCAGCCGGAGCAGGAGAGCTGTGAGCAGGGCAGGAGCGCGCCCGCACGGAAGCGGAGCTGACGCTTAAGACGCGTCGGTGGTTACTCCACTGCTGCCTGTAGCAGCGTGCCGGCGTCCTTCGGAGCACCCTGTTCATGGAGCTCAAGTGCCACCCGCAGGACGTCGTGGTCTTGCCGGTCACGTCCGTAGATGTAGAGCAGGTTGTCGGCGAGTTTGTCCTGCTGATGCTCTCTGAGCTGGCGGAACAGGCTCGCCACCTCCATGGGGCTCAGCACGTCGGTGGTGTGCCGCAACAGCGTCAGTGCTGTGGCCTGGCTGCCGCCGTTATGCAGCTCTCCAGCGCGTCTAGCCACCTGTCGCGCGGCTGCCACGTCCCTCTTCTCGTTGCTCCTCTGCCGGTCTCCCCTGCGGCGGGGGACCGGCAGAGGAGCTGACGCCGCTCTGGCTACAAGACGTGCTTGCAGGCCGGCCTTGGCTGCCGTCAGCTTCGCGACGGCAGCTCTGAGTTCGGCAACTTCGCGCCGGAGTGCCTCAACCTCTGCCGCCCCCGCTGCGACTGCTTCCTGCAGGCCTGCGCGATCAGCCTGTGCTTCTTGAAGCTGCTTGTTGAGCGATTCCATGTCCGTCTTGAGCTCGACACAGCTGTGGCACCGCTCTGCTTCCGCTCGTTCGCGTAGCTCCAGCAGCTCGTCGAGGCTGATGCTGAGGCGGTCCTCGCCCCCCGCGTCTGTGCACGCCTTTTTGTAGATGTGTTCGACCGACTCAGGGCGGGGCACGTACTGACCGCTCAGGAACCTGGACAGAGAGCTTTCACTGCAGTTCACGTGCCGAGCAGCCTCTGCCTGGGTCGGCGCCTTCGCAGGCTGGCCTGACGACTTCGCGGGAGCCAGATGACGGCACAGCTCCTGGAGGGCCGCGGCGAAGGCCCGCTTAGCTGGCGGAACGTCACTGCTGAACTCCTTGTTTATCCATCTGTGGGCCGCTGTCGTGTCCTCGCCCCGCCCCATGCTGGTCTGCCTCCGTCTCCCCGTTGCCTGCCCTGGCCTGCGATGCCAAGGCGTGCCTTCCCCCCCAAGAGCTGCTCCAAGAGCTGTTGAGGTCTCGCAATTGTGCCTGAGCGTCGGCGAGTCGGCTCTTGCTATTTCTAGAGCAAGTGTTCCGTGGGTGGACGTCCTTTCGGGGTGTGGTGCGAGACTGAGCTCTGGGCCGCTCAGGAGCGTCAGCCGGGCGGCCGGGGGTGGTTAGTCCACGTTCATGCTGTTGCTGACGTAGTGCGTGGATAGTTTCTGCATGCCCTTTATGTCGGCATGCTGTTGATTGACCGGAGGCGCTAGATGACGCTGCCGTCGTGGCAGGACACCAAGCTGGGAAGCATGGCGCGCGCAGCGCTGTGGCTTCTGCTTGAAGTGGGGGAGGGCAAAATCTTCACGAAGGCTGAGCTGCGCGCGGCTTTTCCCGACGTGGCGCAGATCGACAGGCGCATCCGGGATCTGCGTGACCATGGTTGGCGGATTGACACCAGCCGTGACGATCCTTCCCTGAAGCAGCAGGAGCAGCGCTTCGTGTCCAGGGGCGCCGATGTCTGGGTCCCCGGCAAGTCGAAGACGCCGAAGCACAAGGCCGGCCTTACTGCGGCACAGCGTCAGAAGGTGTTCAGTGAGGACAACTACCTGTGCCGGTCGTGTGGTATCGCGGTAGCTGAGGCTTACGAGGACGGCGTTACACAGGCCGTGCTCAATGTGGCTCGCCGTAAGGTGCTGTTGGACGACGGAAGAGTCACCTACCAGCTGGTTACGGAATGCAAGCGCTGCGGCGCGGGCAGCGCCGGCCGCGAGGTTGACCTAGGGATGATGCTGGACCTCGCCGAAGCGCTGTCTCCTATGGAACGCAGGATCTTCCTGTCCTGGATCGCCGCGGACCGCAGGCCTTTCAGCCCTATGGAGAAGATGTGGGGCATTTACAGGACTCTTCCAGAAGAGTCCCGTAAGGCCTTCGCTAAGGCACTTGAGGACATGGGCGACGGCGAAGACACGAACGACTAGGACAGGAGGGGGAATCATGCTGCGGGAGTTTCCGCCGCCGCCCCGCGCGGCCGAATTCAGCGAACTGATCAAGAAGAAGGTGGAAGAGGTCAAGGCTGCCGGCGGCACCAGGGAGACCGTCACGGTTGACTGGAACGAGCAGCAGGCTCATGTCGAAGTGATTGATCTTCCGCTGAATGGCCTGTACTTCAACCCGGGTACCCACCGGATCCGTGCTCAGCGCAGCCACGACCCGGTCCGGGACGAGGCTCTTGAGAAAGATCCGTGGAGCGCCGAAAGCCAGGACTACCTCAAGTTCCTGCTGCAGGCTTCACCGACTGACCCGAACCTGCGGGACCCGGACTTCGACAAGCTCAAGGAGAGCCTGCATCAGTTCGGCCAGAATGATCCGGGACTCGTGACACACCACGGTGTGCTCGTGAACGGCAACACGCGTGCCGCCGCTTTGCGGGAACTGGGCATGCAGACGATGCGCGTGGGCGTCCTGCCCGAGTCGTTCACGTGGGCGGACATCAACGCCGTCGAGCTGTCACTGCAGTTGCGCAAGGACCACCGCCGTGACTACTCCTACATCAACCGGCTCCTGGCCATGGAGGAACAGGCTTCCCTCGGCCGGACGCCTGAGCAGATCGCCAAGGAATTCCGGATCCAGGTCAGGACTTATCACCAGGAACGCTGGATCCTGAGCACCATCCGGGAACTGATCGACCGCAGCAAGCAGGCCGGCGGCGTGGCGCTTCGTCTGGTGGACTGGGAAGGTGCTCAGGAGCGTCTGAAGGAGCTGCACCGTCTGTACGTGAAGCTTGAGTCCGTCGATCGTGACCAGGCAGAGGTGCTGAAGGAGCTGCGACTGGCCGCGATTCTCCTCGAGTTTTCGAAGACGGACGTCCGGCACATCGATGAGAGCTTCCTGAAGGGGAAGTATCTCGAACGGACGCTGCCGGCCACGCTCAAAGCGTCTGCTCCTGCGGAGGATCAGCCGGAAGCGGTGACCATTCCGGGGCTTGGCTTGGCCGTCCCCGCAGCGTCTTCCGCTGTTTCGGAAGCCAGAGCGCTGAACGACCGGATCCTCCGCGCCAGTGCTGCTGTCAGGAGCGGTAAGGCAGAGCTGCCGGACAGCGACAAGGCAGAAGAACAGTCGGTGCTCGACGAAGCCAAGGACGCTTTCGACAAGGCGATTGAGGCTGCTGGCCGTGACACCCGCTTGCGGAAGCGTAAGCAGCAGGCTCAGGACCGGTTGGCGGAAGCCTGTGCGAGCATCGATCAGTGCGTGATGGACCTTGTACAGGCACGTACCTCTCGAAGCCTTGACGAAGAGGCCTTTGATGAGGCCGTGCTGAAACTCCGCGCTAGTCTCCGGAAGCTTGCGCAGCAGGCGGCACGAGGACTTCCCAACCCTGGCGACGGGGTGTCCTGGCTCATGGACGCTGTGTCCGCGGAGGGCTCCCGGTGACGAACGAGGCGACGGAAACGTCCCTGCATCTGGGGTTCGACGAAACACGCACGCGCGTCGTGCTACGGACGACCGACCAATACCAGCAGGATCTCGTCCAGCTGGCCGCCCGTTTCCGTACGGGCGGCCAGCTCGGCCCGTTGAGCGCCTCTGTCGCGCTTGACGAGCTGCTCGCCGATCTCAGCGTCCTGAGCGGGTGGCCGCATCACGAGGGCGTGGAGTGGTCCCCTGAGCTGCGCAATCTCGTAGCGAGTGTCATCCAGGACGCGAACACAGTCGAGACTCGACTGTCCCATGCTGCTCCCCCCGACGAGATTGCCTCCAGGGATGTCCCCGGCATGCTCGGCGATACGTGGACAGGCGAACTCAGCGAGTTCCAGCTCCGTGATATCGCCAAGCTGCTCTCACTCCAGCACGGAGCCAACTTCAGCGTGCCCGGCGCCGGCAAGACACGTGTGGCCCTTGCCGTGTACGCCGCGCAGAAGACTCAGGGCAGGGTAAGCCGAGTCCTGGTCGTATGCCCCAAGTCCGCATATGAGTCCTGGCGCTATGAGACAGCAGTGTGCTTCCGCCACCCGCTGCGCACCCACGTCCTTGATGGATCAATGGACCGGTGGGCCGAAGTTCTGATCGTCAACTATGAACGGTTGGACCGTTCGCTCGCGACGCTGGCCAGTTGGCTGAAAGCAGCTCCCTCGATGATCATCCTTGATGAGGCTCACCGGATGAAGCTGGGGGCTCGGGGCACGTACGGCGCGGCATGCATGGCCCTTGGCCCGCTCGCGAAGCGACGGCTCATCCTCACCGGTACGCCGGCTCCGAACGGGGCCAAGGACCTGGAGAACCTGTTGGGCTTCGTCTGGCCCGGACATGGCCAGCGAACCGTTGCACGGGCTGTGGCCGGCGGAGACCTGGCTTACGCCAGTTCTGTGCTGCGTCCGCTGTTCACCCGGACGACGAAGCAGGAGCTGGGTCTTCCTCCGGTCAGGCTGAGGATGCGGTACGTCGACATGCCCCCGCTGCACAGTGAGATTTACACCTCACTCGTCGGGGGCATAGGAAGGCGAACGGCAAGGGACGATCTCAGCGCGCTCGGCAAGACCGCTCTGCGGCTGCTCATGGCGGCAACAAGTCCAGCACTGCTCCTCGAAGGGGCCAGTAAGTACGAGCCGCTGGCCTACCAGCTCCCGCCGCTGGAGGTCCCCGAAGGCAGCTCGCTGTACTCCCTCATGCAGAACCTGCCTGACTATGAGCTGTCCCCCAAGTATCAGGAAGCGGTCGCTATCGTCGCGGAGAATGCCCGGCAAGGGCGCAAGACGCTTGTTTGGACCACCTTTGTCCGGAGTTTGACCACTCTGGAACGCATGCTTGAGAAGTACAGTCCTGCCGTGGTCCACGGAGGTACTCCGGATCGTGACGAGCAGTTGCGGCGCTTCCGTGAGGATCCCAGCTGCGCGGTGCTGCTCTCCAACCCCGCGACCTTGGGCGAGGGCATCAGCCTGCACCAGGTCTGCCATGACGCGGTGTACGTCGATCGCGACTTCATGGCTGGACGGTTCTTGCAGAGCCTTGACCGGATCCATCGCCTTGGCCTCGCGCCCGGAACCGAGACAAGGGTGACGGTCCTGGCTGTCCAGAACACCATTGATGAGGTCGTTGCGGCCCGTCTGGATCAGAAGTTGGAGTTCATGGGCAAGATCCTTGATGACCCAACGGTGCAGCAGCTCGCTGACCTGCAGGAAGAACCATCTGTAGCGGCAGGCCTAGCGCCGAGTGACATCGAGGCCTTGCTGCGGCACGTGGGAAGTCGTTAACCTCTGGGGGTTCAGCTTCTGGCTCAGGGTGCTCCTCTGTCCCGATGGCGTCTTCTGGCACGGCGATCACGGAGGAGTGCGAGAATCTTGAGGTCGAGAAACAGGGCGTAAGCCCTGACTCGGCGCGACCTGACGCATGTTTTGAGCCACACCAGGAGGAGCGCCCATGCGCGCCAACGGCCGGAAGCGCCCCCAGTTCACTCCGCCGCTGACCTCGATCGAGATCTGTGCAGGGGCTGGCGGGCAAGCCGTTGGGTTGCATAACGCGGGATTTGATCACCTTGCTCTAGTTGAGTGGGATCCCCATGCGGTGCAGACACTCCGGGCAAACGTGGCGGGCTGGCCAGGCTGGACCGAGGCAAAGGCCCAGGAACTCAAGCCGATGGATGTCAAGGAATTCCTGGACTCTGATGAGCACATCAGCCTCGGACTTAAAGAAGGTGAGCTTGACCTGCTCGCCGGGGGTGTGCCATGCCCGCCGTTCTCTCTGGCTGGAAAGAGGCTCGGGCGGGAAGACGAGAGGGACCTCTTTCCGGATGCGCTAAAAATTGTCAGGCGTCTGCAGCCCAAAGCGGTCATGATTGAGAACGTACGAGGGATCCTCGAGCCCCCTGAGGTGTTCATTGAATACCGGGCTGAGATTTTGGACGAGCTACGGGAAGCCGGCTACTCCGTTCCGGAAATCGACGTTAGCTCTTCGCCTGTGCGTCAGGACCTAATCATGCGGAAGGTCTGGCGTCGGCTGGATGCCAGTGATTTCGGCGTGCCGCAGCTCCGGCCCCGGGCGATCCTTGTTGCGATTCGCAATGATGTCCTTAAGGAGAGCCCTTTCGGGTTCATCTGGCCGAAGCGTCTCGAAGGAAAAAGCGCTACGGTCGCAAGTGAGCTGGATGAGACCATGAGGGAGCGCTGCGAGGACTTCTGGGACAAAAACAAGTGGGGAAAGCCTGCGAAGCCTGGAGAGCGGACAGGGAAAGACGTCTACGAAAAGTGGCGCCGCGCAGCCATGAAGGCGAAGACCGTTGGTAGAGGGGTTGCTCCAACTCTCGTGGGCGGGTCCAGGAAGCATGGTGGGGCTGACCTTGGGCCAACCAGGGCGAAGCGTGCCTGGGCAGCTATGGGAATTGATGCCATGGGCGTCGCCAATGACCGCGAGGAGTGCGATCCGGAGCGAGACCTTTTCCGTGATGCGGGACCGATGCTGACTGTGGAACAGGCGGCTATCATCCAGGGCTTCCCGCGTGGTTGGAAGTTCCAAGGAAGGAAGACGGCCCGGTACCGGCAGGTGGGTAACGCGTTTCCCCCTCCGGTCGCTGAGGCGGTTGGCCGTGCTATTGCTGCTGTATTGCGTCCCGAGTGCAGGCAGGAACTTCTCAAAGGGTATGAGATGGATACAGATGAAGTGGAGTCTCCGGAGTTGATTCCCGAGCAGATGGAGTTTCCGGTCTCAGGAGCTTCCCCGCAGGCCCGAGCGGCGCGCGAGGACAGCGTCAGCGATTTTGTGAGCGCAGGCGTCTGATGGCTCGTGCTCCCAGAAGCGGAGCACGAGCCACCCGGCTTCCGTGAGTTTCTTATCGGTGTCGCGGTCGCGCTCCATATTGCGCAGGACTTTCTCTGACCAGTATCCGGGATTCGTTTTCGGAGGCACATAGTGCTCGGGGCAGCCGTGCCAGTAGCAGCCGTCGATGAACACAGCTACTTTTACTGGCCGGAATACCATGTCAGCTGTCCGGCGGAGGTCTGGCAAGGGCCGGGCCGCAACGCGGTAGCGCAGCCCACGGGCATGAACTAGTCGCCGGATTAGCTTCTCGGGCTTTGTGTCACGGCTGCGAATCGCTTGCATGTTGCGACGGCGGGCTGCAGACGAGGCCCAGGAACCTTCTGGCGCCTCCCACTCGAGACCTTCAGACACACTGCAGAGGGTAGCCCGGTGCGCGGTTGGGTGGTGTTGATACCCGTCCCACACCTCACCGGAAGGACCCGGAAGTGACGGGTGGCGAGTCTCTCTGCACGGTGACCGTGGGGCCGCCCGCTTCTCCGGTGGTGTAGTGCCTCCGTGGGCGGGGAGCGAGCGGGCGGTCCGGAAAGACGGTAAAGGCTTCAGCAGTAGGCGGAGCGGTTGTTTTGCGGTCCGGCGTGAACGAGGTGCGTAGCGGGCGGGGCGCCGGGTGGGGTGGCGCCGACCAGGCGATGGGAGCGGCGGCGACCGGACGTGCGGCCGGTGGGCCGACGGCGGCTCAGGCGCCGGCTCCGTGACAGTCGCCGTACGGCCGCCCCGATCCGCACCAGCACCCCGCCCCCCGCTCCGGTGGCCAGGTCGTCGCGCGGCCTCGGGCTGCGAGGGTCGTCGCGTACTGGGGCAGCAGGGTCGCGTCGGAGGGGGAGGTGCCCTCGGAGGCCGCGAAGGCCTCGTAGGAGGGGACCGTGCCCGAGACGATGCCGAGGTTCTGGGTGCCGGAGGCGGCCAGTTCGCGCAGGGCCGCCTCTATCGTCGCCGTGTGGTCGGCGTGCGACGGGTACTCCGAGGCCAGGTCGGGGTAGGCGGCGACCAGTTCGCGCAGTTCCTCCTCGGGCCAGTGGAGGATCGCCACCGGGAACGGGCGGGAGAGAGCCTCGCGGTAGGCGCCCAGTTCGGCCCGCAGGCGGGTGATCTCCGCGCGGAGTTCCTCCGGGTTGTCGGAGCCCAGGGACCAGACCCGCTTGGGGTCGTGGAGTTCGTCCAGGGGGACGGAGGACGGGTTCACGCCGTCCGCCAGGGTGTCCCAGTCGTCGTGGGGCAGGGCGAGCATGCGGCGGACGCGGTGGCGGCCGAAGAGGAGGGGGTGGGTGGCGGCGGGGGGTTCCTCCGCGTCCGGGACCAGGAGGCGGGCGGCCTCGGTGAAGGTGGCGTGCGCCTCGTCCAGCTCGTCGTGGGCCTCCAGGGACTCGGCCGCGATGATCCACGGGGCCGGGTCGCGGGGGGCCGACGTGCGGATGCCGTTGATGATCGCGCGGGCCTCCGCCTCGTGGCCGTACTCCCACAGGTTGGACGCCTTCAGGGCCCGGACGAGATGCGGGTTGTCCAAGGTGTCCGGGGAGGTCAGCAGGCGGTCGTAGAGGGCCGTCGCGGTGGGGCGGTCGCCGGCCAGTTCGTGGTGGGCGGCGGCCCGCAGCAGCAGGGCCTCGGCGTCCTCCGGGTACAGGCCGGCGGCCCGCTCCAGGCGGGCGGCCTCCGCGGTGTGGTCGACGTTCTCGGCAGGCGTGTCGGGGCGCATGGGGGACACCGTACTGCCCGGGACCGACACAGTGGAGGCGGCCTGTGGACGGTCGCGGGGGCGGGGGTGGCCCGGGCGACCCGGGTGACGGCAGGCGGGACCGCCCGGCTGAGGGAGACTCTTCCGGACCGGATCTTTTCCCGTCGACGGGGGCTGCCGTGGGCTTCTGGATGCACCTCACCCGGCACGACGCGGCCCGGGTCGCCGCGCTCCTGGACCACCCCGGGGGCGCGCGGGCCGGCCGGGCGCGGCTGTACGAGGCGTGGGAGAACGAGGACTGGGACGACGAGCGGCGGGACGACGAGCGGTGGGACAGCGAGTGGCGGGACGGCGAGCGGTGGGACGACACGGTCCGGTGCGCCGCGGCGTCGTACGGCACCGGCGGCGACTCCGCCCCGCGCCTGCCGATCCTGGAGTCTGCGCACGTCCACCGCGCCTGGCAGGCCCTGCACATCCTCCTCACCGGCGCGGATCCCTACGACGAGGAGGCGGTGGCGCCCGTCGGCGACCCGGCGTGGAACGCCGTGCTGGGCGGTGCGCGGATCACGCGGGACGGGGACGACCGGAACGCCGGGGCGTGGGAGGACCTGCTGCTGCTCATGCCGGACGAGGTGGCGGCCGTGGACGGCTTCCTCCGCGCCCTGGACCGGGACGAGTTGATACGGCGCCGCCATCCGTTCCTGCGGGAGGTGGGGCCGTACTCCTTCTCCGGCTGGACGATGGGGTCGGGCCGGGGCGCGGAGACCGGGGACATGGTGCAGAGCGGCGTCCTCGCCAACGCCTTCGACACGCTCCGCGGGTTCTACGTCCGGGCCGCGGCGGCCGGGAACGTCGTGGTGAAGAACATCGGGTGAGGGTGAGGAGGACTTCCGTCGGCGGCCTCTTCCTCCAGTGGTTTGAGAACTTTCCCCAGTGGTTTGAGATAAGGGGCGTCGCAAGTCTCGACAACCCCGCCCGCCACCCCGTCTCACCCCAGCGCCGCCACCGTCACCGCGCCCACCGCCGCCAGCCCCGCCGACACCGCCGCCGCCAGGTCCGCGCCCCGGGCGAGGTCGCCGGTGGACGTGGCGATCGCGATGGTGAGGGCCACGCCGGCGCAGGAGCCGATGTAGCGGAAGGTCTGCTGGGCGCCGGAGCCCATCGCGGCGCGGTCCGGCGGGACGGAGTCGACGGCGAGCAGGGGCAGGGCGGCGTTCAGCAGGCCGCTGCCCGCACCGCTCAGGACCAGGCCGGGCAGCAGGCGGGGCCAGGAGCCGGCGGCGACGGCGCCGAGCAGGGTGAGGACGCCGGCGGCGTGCAGGACGAAGCCGAGGGAGAGCTGCCACCGGGCGGGCAGCCGGCCGGAGAGGCGGCGGGCCTGCAGGGCGACCGCGAAGGACAGGCCGGACCAGAGCAGGAACAGCCACGCCGTGTCCATGGCGGACAGGCCGAGCGTCCGCTGGAGCAGGGCCGGCAGGAAGCTGAACAGGCCGATCACCGCCAGGCCCGTGAACAGGCCGCCGGCGGAGGAGGCCAGGAAGCGGGGGTGGCGCAGCAGGCCGAGGTCGATCAGGGGGGTCGGGGCGCGGTGCTCCACCGCCGCGAAGGCGGCCAGCAGGGCGGCAAACGCCAGGAGCAGCAGGCCCACCGGCGGGCGCAGCCAGCCGTCCCGGCCCAGGGTCAGCGCGGCCACCAGGGCGACCAGGGCGAGGCCGAAGGTCACGGCACCGGCGAGGTCGGGCCGGCCGCCGCGCGGGGCGCGCGACTCCGCGAGCGTACGGCCGCCCAGCGCCGCGACGAGCAGCGCGGTGGCGCCCAGGACGCCGTAGGCCGTCCGCCAGGTGGGCAGGGCGCCGGCGACCAGGGGGCCGGCCGCGATGCCGCCGCTGACGAACGCGCCCCACACGCCGGTGGCGCGCAGCCGCCCCGGCGGGGTGGGGAAGGCGTGCACGAGCAGGCCGAGGCTGCTGGCCAGGAGCGCCGCGCTGGCCGCGCCCTGGGCGACGCGGGCCAGGGTGAACTGCCAGGTGGTGGTGGCCAGGGCGCCGAGGGCGGTGGTCAGGCCCAGGGCGAGGGTGCCGGTGAGGAAGACCCGGCGGCGGCCGTGGTCGTCGGCGAGGCTGCCGGCCACCAGCAGCAGCGCGGCGAGGCCGAGCGGGGTGCCGTTGAGCAGCCACGCCTGGGCGGAGAGCGGGGTGTGCAGGGCGGCGGCCGTGTCGGGGAGCGTCACCATCGGCGCGGTGTACGTCATGAGGGCCACGGCGGTGGCCGCGCTGGTCACGGCCAGGGTGGCGGCGGGGTGCGCCGCCGGGCGTGGGGACACCTGCGCGGCGTCGGCCGTCCGGGCGGGCGCCTCTACAGTTCGGTGATTGAACCTACTCATGGAACGGCACCGTACCACGGTCGGTTCGTTCACTGAATCAATTCGTCGGAAAATGGCTACAGTGGTCCCCATGGCATTGGGCAAGGACTACGCGACCCAGCAGTGCTCGATCGCCCGCGCGCTGGAAGTCGTCGGCGAGCGCTGGACGCTGCTCGTCGTCCGCGACGCGCTCTACGGCGTACGGCGCTACAACGACTTCCTCGTCCACCTCGGCGCCCCGCGCGCCGTCCTGGCCAACCGGCTGCAGACGCTCACCGCCGAGGGCATCCTCGAAAAACGCCGGTACCAGGAGTCGCCCCCGCGCGACGAGTACGTCGTCACCGAGCGCGGCACCGCCCTGTGGCCCGTCCTGCTGGCCCTCGGCGCCTGGGGCCGCGAGCACTACGGCGAGGACCGCCTGCGCGTCTTCCGCCACGCCGCCTGCGACACCGAACTGGCCCCCACCGGCCTCTGCCCCGCCTGCGGCGTCACGGTCCCCGCCGAGGACGTCCTCATGGTCCCGGGCCCCGGCCTCGACCCCGACCCGGCCGACCCGGTCAGCCGCGCCCTGCTGAAGCCGAAGCGGTTGCTGCAGCCCATCGACACCGATCGCGTGTGACCCACCGGCACGCCTGACGGGCAAGGGGAGCGGTGGGAAGGAGGGGGAGGGGAAGAGGAAGCGCCGGTGTGGTCCTGCGGTCCAGTACGTGAACCGGGTCTTGCGGAGTGGACGAGGGGGCTGGAGGATCGACCGGTCCTTCGAGGGGGGGCGGGGTCGTCGTACCGCCGTGTGCGTCGGGTGGGCGCCCGTGGGTGAGGAGAGGGTGACCGTGAAGCTGCTGCGAGTCGGGCCCGTGGGGGCGGAGCGGCCGGCGCTGCTCGACGCCGGGGGCACGCTGCGGGACCTGTCGGGGGTGGTCGCGGACATCGACGGCGCGCTGCTCGCCGACAGCGCGGCGCTCGACCGGATCCGGGCCGCCGCCGACGCGGGCGGGCTGCCGGAGCCGGCCGCGGCCGGGCTGCGCGTCGGGCCGCCGCTGGCCCGCATCGGCAAGATCGTGTGCATCGGGCTGAACTATCACGACCACGCCCGCGAGACCGGCGCCGAACCGCCCGCCGAGCCCGTCCTGTTCCTGAAGGCGCCGGACACGGTCGTCGGCCCCTACGACACGGTGCTCGTGCCGCGCGGGTCCACCAAGACCGACTGGGAGGTGGAACTCGCGGTCGTCATCGGGCGTACGGCCCGCTACCTGGGCTCGCGCGAGGAGGCGCTCGCGCACGTCGCCGGGTACGCCGTCGCACACGACGTGTCCGAGCGGGAGTTCCAGATCGAGCGGGGCGGGACCTGGGACAAGGGCAAGAACTGCGAGACGTTCAACCCGCTCGGGCCGTGGCTGGTGACCGCCGACGAGGTGCCCGATCCGCAGGCGCTGCGGCTGCGGCTGTGGGTCAACGGCGAGCTGCAGCAGGACGGGACCACCGCCGAGCAGATCTTCCCGGTCGCGGAGGTCGTGCGGTACGTCAGCCAGTTCATGACCCTCCACCCCGGGGACGTCATCAACACCGGGACCCCGGCGGGGGTGGCGCTCGGACGGCCCGACCCCAAGCCGTTCCTGCGGGCCGGGGACGTCGTCGAGCTGGAGATCGACGGACTCGGGCGGCAGCGGCAGGAGGTGAAGGACGCCTGAGCCGTCCCGGGCCGCTGCTTGTGGTTCGTGCCCGTGCCCGTACCTGTGCTTGTGCCTGTGCTTGTGCTCGTGCCTGTGCCCGTGCGCACCGTTCGGCGGCGGCTGATGACGGCCCCCGACGGGGCCTGGAGGGGGCCCGTCGGAGGGCTCGCGTTCATCCCGGTCGTCCCGGTCGTCCCGGTTGTTTCGGTCATCTCGTCCCGGTCACCCCAGCAGTGCCGCCAGCCTGCGCCACTCCTCCCGCGGCAGGCCCTCCTGCGGGTCCGCGCGCACCACCTGCAGTGCCACGTGGTCCGCGCCCGCCGCGTGGAACTCCTCGACACGGGCGCGGATGCGGTCCTCGCCCCAGGCGAACACGGCCTCGATCAGACGGTCGCTGCCGCCGTCGGCGATGTCGGACTCGGTGAAGCCCAGGCGCAGGAAGTTGTTGGTGTAGTTGGGCAGCCGCAGGTACCGGGCGAGGTAGGCGCGGGCGGTGTCCCGGGCCCGCGCCGGGTCGGTGTCCAGGACGACCTTGAACTCCGGTGCCAGCAGCGGGCCCTGGCCGAGGATCTCGCGGGCCCGCGCGGTGTGCTCGGGCGTCACGAGGTACGGGACCGCGCCGGCCGCCCGGTCCCGGGACAGCTCCAGCATGCGCGGGCCGAGGGCGGCCAGGACCCGCCGGCCGGCCGGGACGCCCGCCTTGTCGAGGGCGTCGAGGTAGCCGGTCATCGCCGCGTACGGGCGGCGGTAGCCCTCGATCAGCGGGCCGTGGCTGACGCCGAGGCCGAGCACGAAGCGGTCCGGGTGCGCCGCCTGAAGCTCCGTCACCTCGGCCGCGGTGACCTCCGCCTCCTGCTGCCAGATGTTCTGGATGCTGGTTCCGACGACGAGCCGCGAGGTCGCCTCGATCAGCGGGGCGGCGTGGCGGGCGGTGCTGTTGCCGCCCAGCCACACGGCGCCGTAGCCGAGTTCCTCCAGTTCGGCGGCGGCCTCGGCGCGCTCGCCGCGGCCCTCGGGGTCCTCGGCGCGCAGTTCCACGCTCCAGACACCGTGGCGGCCGACCGACTCCTTCGGGGAGTGTTCCTTTGCGGAGTGCTCGTCCGGGGAGTGCTCGTCCGGGGAGTGCTCGTCCGGGGAGTGCTCCTTCTGGGGCGTGTCCATGCTTCCGTCCTCTCGGGCAGGCGCTGCGCCGTGATCACGCGTACCGCAGCTACAGCGCTAACGACCCAGGAACTGTTCCAGCGCCTCCACCACGAACCGGTGGTCCGCCAGCTGCGGCAGCCCCGACACCGTCACCGCGCCGACCACGCCGACGTCCTCGACGCGGATCGGGAAGGAGCCGCCGTGGGCCGCGTAGACGTCGGGGTCGAGGCGGGAGGACTCCTCGAAGGTGGTGCCCTTGGCGCGGAAGCGGGCGCCGACCAGGTAGGAGGAACAGCCGTAGCGCTCCACCACTCGGCGCTTGCGGGCGATCCAGGCGTCGTTGTCGGGGCTGGAGCCGGGCAGGGCCGCGTGGAAGAGCTGCTGGCCGGCGCGGTGGATGTCGACGGCGACGGGCGCCTGCCGCTCCCGGGCCAGTTCCACCAGCAGCGAGCCCAGCGCCCAGGCGTCCTCGAAGGTGAACCGGCGGAAGACCAGGCGGCGCTCCTGCGCCTCCAGTTCTTCGATGGTGGGGATGGTCTCCTGGGTGGCTCCTGGAGTGGTTTCCGAGGTGGTTCCCGGGGTGGTGCGGGGCGTACGGGCGGTCATGGGCGGACGCCTTCCGTGCGTGCGGTGCGGTCGGGGTGTGCGGTCCGGGCAGGGGCCGCGGTGCGGCCGGGGCGGGCGGCGCGGGGCGCCGGGTGCGGGGAGTGGCGGGGCGTACGGCGGGTCACGCGGGTCACAGGGCGACCGTGACACCCTCGCGGGCCGAGCGGCGCGCCGCCTCCAGGACGTCGAGGGCGGCGGCGGCCTCGTGGGCGGTCACGGGATTGGCGGCGCCCTCGCGCAGGGCGGCGGCCACGGCCGCGTAGTACGCCGGATACGCGCCGGGCAGGCTCGGCACGGGCCGCCCGCCGCCGGTCACCGGGGACTCCCCGGCGCCCAGCCGGCCCCACAGGAACTCCGGCTCCACGCCCCACTCGGCGCCGGGCTGCGGGCGGTGGCCCTCGCGCAGGGCGGCCTCCTGCGGGTCCAGGCCGTACTTGACGTAGCCGGCCCGCGAGCCCAGTACTCGGAAGCGGGGGCCGAGCTGGGCGGCCGTCGCCGACACGTACAGGTGGGAGCGGACGCCGCCCGCGTGCGTGAGCGCGAGGAACGTGTCGTCGTCGGTCTCGGCGCCGGGGCGGCGCACGTCGGTCTCGGCGTACACGTGGGTGACGGGGCCGAAGAGGACCAGGGCCTGGTCGACGACGTGGCTGCCGAGGTCGTAGAGGAGGCCGCCGATCTCCGCGGGGTCGCCCGACTCGCGCCAGCCGCCCTTCGGCTGCGGCCGCCACCGCTCGAAACGGGATTCAAAACGCCACACGTCGCCCAGCTCGCCGGCGTCGATGAGCGAGCGCAGGGTGAGGAAGTCGTTGTCCCAGCGGCGGTTCTGGAACACCGACAGCAGCAGGCCGCGCTCCTCGGCGAGGGCCGCGAGCTCGCGCGCCTCGGCGGCGGTGCCGGCGACGGGCTTGTCGACGACGACCGGCAGGCCGGCCTTCAGGGCGGCGGTGGCGAGCGGCACGTGCGTCTTGTTGGGCGAGGCGACGACGACCAGGTCCAGTTCGCCGGCCCGCGCGAACAGCTCGTCGGCGCTCGCGGCGACCCGCACGTCGGGGAACTCGGCGCGCGCCTGCGCCTGCCGCTCCGGGTTGGCGGTGACGACGGTGTCGAGGAGGAGGCCGTCGGTGGCGGCGATCAGCGGGGCGTGGAAGACGGAGCCCGCCAGGCCGTAGCCGACGAGGCCCACGCGCAGGGGGGTGCCAGAACCTGTGTCAGTCATGACCCCCACTTTCGCAACGCTGTTGCCAAAGTGCAAGTGGCGGGGACAATGGGAGCGTGGAGAGTACGAGGGGCACTACCGGAGAAGCCGCGGGTACGCCGGACGGGGCCGAGCCGCCACGGGCCGCCGGGTCGACGTGGGCCGCCGAGTCGACGTGGGGCACCGAGCCGGCGCGGGCCACCGGCCCGGCGATGCCGCGGGCCGGCGCGGGCGGTGCCAACCTGCTCGCCCTGCGCAGCCACAACACCGCCCTCGTGCTCGACCTGCTGCGCACCGCCGGAGCGGCCGGCATCAGCCGGCTGGAACTGGCCGAGCGCACCGGGCTCACCCCGCAGGCCGTCAGCAAGATCACCGCCCGGCTGCGGGCCGACGGCTTCGTCGCGGAGGCCGGGCGCCGCGCCTCCACCGGGGGCAAGCCGGCGACCGCGCTGCGCCTGGTGCCGGAGGCCGGACTCGCCGTCGGGCTGCACCTGGACCGGGACGAGCTGCGGGCCGTGCTGGTCGACCTCACCGGCGCCGTCCGCGCCGAGCACCGGGCGCCGCTGGACCTCGGGGCGGGCCAGGACGCCGTCGTCGAGGAGGCGGTGCGGGCGGCGCGGACCCTGTCGGACGGGTGGGCGCCGGAAGCGGTGCTGGGCGTCGGGGCCGCCGTGCCCGGACCCCTCGACCACCGGAGCGGCGTGCTGCACCGCGTCACCGGCTTCCCCGAGTGGGACGGCTTCCCGCTGCGCGACGTACTGGCCCGGCGGCTCCGGCTGCCCGTCGTCGTCGACAAGGACACCAACGCCGCCGCGCTCGGACTCGCCGTCACCGGCAGCGGCGCGGAGTCCTTCGCCTACCTGCACCTCGGCACGGGCCTGGGCGCCGGGCTGGTGTTCGGCGGCAGCGTGCACCGGGGGGCGCGCACCGGGGCGGGGGAGTTCGGCCACCAGGTCGTGCAGATGGACGGGCCGCCGTGCGGGTGCGGGGGACGCGGATGCATCGAGGCGCTGTGCCTGGCCGCCGTGGAGCGGGGCGACCTGGAGGGGGCGGCGCGGACGCTGGGCGTCGGCGCCGCCAACCTGGTGGCACTGCTCGACATCGACCTGGTGCTGCTCGGGGGACGCACGGTGGCGCGGGCGCCGGAACCGTTCGTGCGGGGCGTGCGGGAGGTGGTCGGCGCCCGCGCGTCCTGGGACGTGCCCGTGCGGATCGCCGCCGGCGGGGTGGCCGAAGGGGCGGCGCAGCTGCTGCTGGCACCGGTGTTCGGGCGCGGGGTGGGGTGACGGGGCGCGCGGGTCCCCGTCGGCGCTCGGTCCCCGTCGGCGACCGGGCGGCCGCTCGGTGAGGCGGGCCGTCGGTGAGGTGGCCGTTCGGCGAGACGGACGGTCGGTGGGGTGGCCACTCGGTGGGGTGGCCACTCGGTGAGGCGGGCGGTCGGTGAGGTGGCCGCTTGGTGAGGCGGTCGGCCGACCGGGCGGAGTCCCGGACTTACGCCGGAACGGCGGTGTCCGGTCGCCCACGACTCCGGCATGGTCATGTGTTCATGCGACTGTCTACGCCCGTGCCCCCCGGCCTCCTCGCCGCAGCCGCCCTGCTGTCCCTGCCGTCCGTCCTGCTGCCCGGCGCGGCCGCGGCGACGCCGGGCGGCTGCGGCGACGCCGACTCCCGCGACTTCCCGCTGAAGGCCCGCATCCGCGGCGGCCCCGACACCTACGACGCCGGCGGCGGCTCCGGCGCCTGGTCCGTCGACCTGACCAACACCACCGACCGCACCTGCACCGACATCCACCCGGTCGTCGTGCTCGTCGACGAGCGGCGCGTACTGCGGGCGGCGCAGCCGCGACTGGAGTTCTACGACGGCGGGCGCCCGCACCCGGTGCGCTTCGAGACGACCGACGAGCACGAACTCGTCGGCCCCTTCGACGACTTCCCCGGCTTCACGGTCGCCCCCGGCCGCACCGTCACCGTGCGGGTCCGGCTCGCGCTGTCCTCCGACGCCGCGCCCAACGAGGTGGTCGCCCGCGCGGCCGTCGTCCGGCGCCGCGGCGAGGACGGCGACTGGGTGGGCCAGTCGAACGACTACCACTTCCGCGTCCAGGCCCCCGACCCCGCCCCGACGTCACCGGCCCCCGTGCCACCGGACCCGTCGGCAACCCCAGACACCGCACGCACCTCCGACCCCCAGCGGACTCCTGGTCCGACGCACACCTCTGATCCGGTGCGTACTCCTGATCCGACGCACACCCCTGATCCGGTACGCACCCCTGGCCCGGCGCACACATCCGCCTCCGCGGGAAGCCCCGGCCCCGCGGAGAGTTCCACTGCCGTGGTGAGTCCCACTGCCGCGGCGAGTCCCCCCTCCACGAGGAGTCCCGTTCCTGCGGGCAGTTCCGTACTCGCGGGCAGCCCCGACCCCATGGGGAGCAGGAGAAGCACCGAAAGCCCAGAGAGCGCGGAGAGCCCAGAGAGCCCAGAGAGCGCGGAGAGCCCAGAGAGCGCGGAGAGCACGGAGGATCCGGAGAGTCCCGCCCCCGCCGCCTCCGTCACGCCCCCCGCCGACGAACTCGCCCGCACCGGTCACGGCGGCACCCCGCGTGCCGCGCTCGCCGTCGTCGCCGTCACCGCCGTTCTGCTCGTCGCCGCGGGCGGGATCCTGGTGGCGCGCGGGCGCCGTTGAGCCCGCGGGGAACAGCACGCGGTGCGGCTGCGACGTGGGCGGGCGCGCCTGCGGTGTGGGTGTGCGGACGCGGGGGAACCTGAACGTTCCGTCAAGATCCGGCCATGATTAGGCTGGGCTGACGCACGCCCGCGTACGGTCAGGAGATCCGCACATGGCAGAACGCAAGCCCATCGAGTCGTGGCTCACCGACATGGACGGCGTCCTGATTCACGAAGGTGTGCCGATCCCCGGTGCCGACGCCTTCTTGAAGAAGCTGCGGGAGTCCGGCAGGCCCTTCCTGGTCCTGACGAACAACTCCATATACACCGCACGCGACTTGCACGCCCGGCTGCTCCGCATGGGTCTGGAGGTGCCGGTGGAGAACATCTGGACCTCCGCGCTGGCCACCGCCAAGTTCCTCGACGACCAGCGGCCCGGCGGCACCGCCTACGTCATCGGCGAGGCGGGCCTGACCACGGCCCTGCACGACATCGGCTACGTCCTCACCGACCAGGAACCCGACTACGTCGTCCTCGGCGAGACCCGCACCTACTCGTTCGAGGCGATGACCAAGGCGGTCCGGCTGATCAACGGCGGGGCCCGGTTCATCTGCACCAACCCCGACGAGACCGGCCCCTCCAACGAGGGCCCGCTGCCCGCGGCCGGCGCGGTCGCCGCGCTGATCACCAAGGCGACCGGCAAGCAGCCCTACTTCGCGGGCAAGCCCAACCCGCTGATGATGCGCACCGGGCTCAACGCCATCGGCGCCCACTCCGAGACCAGCGCCATGATCGGCGACCGCATGGACACCGACGTGCTGGCCGGCATGGAGGCCGGGATGGAGACGTTCCTGGTCCTCACCGGCCTGACCCGGCCGGAGGACATAGAGAACTTCCCCTACCGCCCCTCGCACGTCGTCGACTCCATCGCCGATCTCGTCGACCGCGTCTGAGCCGCCTCCGGCGCCGTAATCGTCACCGTCGGTGACCGCCGACGGTGCTCGGTGTCCTCCGTACGCAGCAATCCGCGGCCGTGCCTGGATGCGGAGGGCCCGGTGCGGGGGAGCCTCCTGATGTGTCGGGAGGTGCACGATGGGTTCACTGAGGATCGCTCTGTGCGCGGGAGCCGCGGCCGTGGCCGCGACGCTCGCTCCCGCAGCCGCAGCGCTCGCTCCCGCAGTCGCCGCAGCCGCTGCGGCTCCCGCGGCCCCGGCCGTCCACACGACCCCGACGTCCCAGACGTCCCAGACGACCCAGACGCCCCCGACGACCCAGACCCAGGCGGCCCCGACGTCCCCCGGCGCCCCCGCGGCGCACGGCGGCAGTGTGTCGGTGGCGCCGGCCGAGCCCGCCCCCGGCGACGACGTCGCGCTGCGGGTGAGCGGCTGTGCCGGACGCACCGGGACCGCCGTGTCCGACGCCTTCGTCGCCGACGCCCGTCTCGCCGTCGCCGACGCCCGCCTCGCCGACACCGGCGGCACCCTCGTCGGCGACAGCCGGATTCGCTCCACGGCCGCACCGGGCGGCTACGACGTGACGGTGACCTGCGACGGCTCCCCGACGCGCGTCACCGGCCGGTTCACGGTGACCGCGCCGCGCGGCGCCCGAGCGGCCGGCGCCGGCGCCCCGGCCCCGGGCGGCACGCAAGCCGGCGGCACCGTCGACGACGCCGCGCACGACGACGGCGCCCCGCACGACAACGCCACGCATGACGATGCCGCCCACGCCGCCGCCGTACCGGACGCGTCGCCCTCCGCCGCCGTCCCCGCCTCGCCGGTCGCCCCGGTCGCCGCCGGCGGGGGCGGTACCGCCCGGCTGACCGCGCAGGACGTCCGCGCCGCCGGGCCCGGCACGGCGCAGTCGCTGACCGGGCTGCTGCTCGCCGCCACCGCCGCCGTCGCCGTGGTCCTGCTGCCCCGCGTCCGCGCCCGCCGCGGGCGGGGGACGGACTGAGCCGGGCCGAGAGCCGGAGGACCGGGAGCGATGGGCGAGATGACCGAACTGTCGGGCGGTGCGCGGACCGGCGGCGCCGGGCGGATGGTGGCCGGCGCCGTGTGGACCGTCCTGCTGCTCGGACTGTGGCTGTGGGGTGTCCGCGTGACCGACGTCCGCCAGGGCATGTCCGCGCCGGCCACGGGGGACGTGGCCGCGGTCGGGCGGCCCGCGGTGCCGGAGCTGCCGCCCGCGCTGCCGCCGCTGCCGGACGCGCTGCCGCAGCGCCTCGACATCCCCCGCCTCGATGTGCAGGCACCGGTCGTCGCCCGCGGACTGGACGCGCGCGGAGCGATCGACCCGCCGCCGCTCGACCAGCCCGGCGTGGTGGGCTGGTACGGCGCCGGGGCCCGGCCGGGCGCGGCCGGTACGGCCCTGATGGCCGGTCACCTCGACACCGAGACCCGGCCCGCCGTCTTCCACCGGCTGGCCGCCCTCCGCCCCGGCGACACCGTCCGCGTCGTCCGCGACGACGGCCGGGTCGCCGTCTTCACCGTCGAGGACGTCCTCGTCCTGCCCCGCGACCACTTCGACGCCCACCGCGCCTACGGCACCCGCCGGACCGGCCGCGCCGAACTCCGCCTGATCACCTGCGGCGGCCCCTTCGACCGCGCCACGGGCACCTACCGCGCGAACGTGGTCGTCTCGGCGTACCTGACCGGCAGCACGCCCTGACACCCCCTCAAGTCGCCGTCGTGGCAACCCGGCACCCTCCGGACGCCCCCACGGCGAGGTGTCCCTTGTGCCAGGATTGGTACCTCGCACGGTGCACCCAAGGGGGGTTGGATGTACGGCAGCAGGGGGGTCCCGTCGGCGAAAAGGCGGGCGTCCGTACTGGCGGCGGGGGCGGCGGCGACGGTGCTGCTGGCCGCGGGGTGTTCCTCCGGAGGCGGAGACGGAAGAGGGGACGACGGCAACGGCAACGGCAAGGGCGAAACCGTCACCGCCACCATCACCCAGCAGCCCCGGGAGGCCGACCCGTTCTGGGTCAATCCGGACAGCAACGCGGCCCGGCAGGTCGCCGCGTACTTGAAGCAGGGCAAGAAGGCCGAGGCCGCGCAGATCCGGAAGATCGCCGAGCAGCCGACGGGGGAGTGGATCGGCCCGGACGACCCCGAGCAGGAGGCGCGGGGCTTCACCGAGGCCGCCGAGAAGGCCGGCCGTACGGCCCTGCTCGTGCTCTACAACATCCCGCACCGCGACTGCGGCCAGTACTCGCAGGGCGGCGCCGCCGACGGCGACGCCTACCGCGCCTGGCTCGAGGCCGTGGCGCGGGGCATCGGCGACCGCTCCGCGACGGTGGTCCTGGAGCCGGACGCGGTGCTGCACCTGGTGGACGGCTGCACCCCGGCCCAGTACCAGGAGGAGCGCTACGACCTCCTCAAGGGCGCCGTCACCCGGCTGAAGTCGCTGCGGAACACGAAGGTGTACGTGGACGCCGGCAACGCCGGCTGGGGCCACCCCGACCAGGTCGTGCAGCCCCTGCGACGGGCCGGCGTCGACCAGGCCGACGGCTTCGCCGTCAACGTCGCCAACTTCTACTCCACGCGGGACTCCCTCGCCTACGGCAGGCAGCTGGCCGCCAGGACCGGCGGCAAGCACTTCGTCGTCGACACCAGCCGCAACGGCAACGGCCCCTACACCGGCGGCAGTCCGGACGAGCGCTGGTGCAACCCGCCCGGCCGCGCCCTCGGCGAACCGCCCACCATCCGGACCGCCGACCCGCTGGTGGACGCCTACCTGTGGGTCAAGCGGCCCGGCGAGTCCGACGGCACCTGCAAGGGCGGCCCCAGGGCGGGGCAGTGGTGGCCGCAGTACGCCCTGAAGCTCGCCCGGGCCTCGCGGTAGCTCCCGGTAGCGGTAGTGGCTCCCGGAAGCCGTAGTGGCTCCCGGAAGCCGCGGTAGCGCCGGGGCGGCACAAGGGGCGCCCCCGGCGCCGAGACGGCACCAGGGGGCGCCCCGGCAGCCGTGCCGCTGCGGCACCCTGGCTCCAGTCCCAGTCGTGCCGCGGCGGCACCCTGACTTCAGCAGTGCCGCTACGGCACCCTGACCCACTGCGCCACGCTCGGCGTCCCCTGGTCGTCCACCGCGAACAGCATGTACCAGCCGGACTGCACCAGGTTCCGGTTCTTCGGCACGGTCACCTTCACCCGGTCGCCGGAGGTGGTGAAGTCCACCGCGACGGACCGCTGGTCGACGTCCGTGACGTGCGTCGACGCGCTCGGCCGGATCAGCCGCAGCTTCCTGATCGCGGAGGCGTGCCGTGAGGTGAACGTGGCGGAGGCGCCGCGCGCGACGGTCTTCGGGCCGCCCGACAGGTCGGGCCGCGCCCCGTGGTACAGGTACGGCGGCGTGTAGATCTCGATGCGCTGCTCGAACCTGCCGGGCCTGGTGTTGGCCTTGTCGCCGTAGAGCGAGTCGGAGCCGAAGAACATCACGCGCCCGTCGGGCAGCAGGATCGACCCGGAGTGGTAGTTGCGGCCCACCAGCGGGTCGGCGACCCGCTCGAAGGTGTTGGTGTCCGGGTGGTAGAGCCGCGCCTGCAGGATGTTGGAGTCGCTGCGGCCCCGGTAGTCCTGCGAGCCGCCGGAGACCAGCACGGTGTCGTCGGGCAGGATCGAGGACTGCGGGTAGCGGGTGCCCTTCTCCAGCGACGGGCCGTCGGTGAAGCGCGGGTGCTTCGCCCGCAGGTCGATCAGCCGGGTCTTCCTGCTGGACAGCTTGGACTCGCCGACCCCGCCGCCGCCGATCACCAGGAACCGCTCGTCCTGCGCGGGCGGCAGCATGACCGTGCCGGAGGTCTCCATCAGGTGCGCGTCGCTCAGGCCGGGCAGCTTGGTGAAGGCGTTGGTGTCCACGTCCCAGACGCCCGGGTCGCGGCCGACGTCGTCCGGGCCGTAGCCGGCGTTGGAGCCGGAGTAGAACAGCTTGCCGTTCTGCAGCAGGAACAGCGCCGGGTAGGTGGGGAACTGGCGGATCTTTTTCGTGTACGTCCACTTCCGGGTCCGCGGGTCGAAGATCTCGTTCTTGCCGGGGACCAGTTGGCCGATGTCGTCGAGGCCGGAGACGCTGAGGATCCTCCCGTCGCTCAGGGTGGTGAGCGTCGGGTACCAGCGGGCCTCGTTCATCGGGTCGACCTTGATGTACCTCTCGGCGACCGGGTCGAACTCGAAGGCGTCGCGGATGCCCTGGAAGTCCTTCTTGTCCAGGGCGAGTTTCTGCGCGATGCCGTAGGTGTTGCGGGCGTCGGCGCCCTTGAGGCCCCGCACCCGGTAGTTGTCCTGGGTGCCGGTCTCGTACCGGGCGCCCTTGCGCTGCGCCTCGACGTAGATGCGGCCCAGGCCGGGGTCGTTGCGCAGCCACCGGCCGGTCCTGCGGTCGAATACCTTCCTGGCGCGCGGGACGAGCACCGGGTCCTTGGAGACGAACGTCTTGTGGTTGGTCCTGCCGGTGAACCGCGTGCCCGCGGGCAGGGTGATCGGCTTGTCCGGGTTCTCGTTGTGGACGATCATCAGGCCGCCGGCCTTGGTGACGTCGCCCTTGAGCTTCTCGTACCGCTTGGTGCCGCCCGCGATGAGGACGTTGCCGTCGGCGAGCTGGGTGTGGCCGGTGCAGAAGAGGTCCTTGGGCGTGGGGATCTTCTTGATCGTGCCCTTCACCGGGTCCCAGAGGCGGGTGTCGAACTTCTTGGCGTCGAAGTTGTCCTGGTTGTTGCCCGAGCCGGCGATCATCAGGACCTTGCCGGTGTGCAGCAGCACCGCGTGGATGGTGTCCTGGCGGTACTGCGGCGGGAACCGGACGATCTGCCAGTGGCCGTTGTCGGCCTTGTACTCGGGTTGGTCGATGACGTACTGGTGGTAGCGCGCGGTGCCGAAGCGGTACAGCCAGGGCCCGTTCATCCCGGCCAGTGCGAGCACCACCACGGTGCCGATGGCGAGGCGTCGGGCCCGGCGGCGGCCGGCCTGGTCCCTCATTCCGTGCGTCCCCCCGGTCCGCCCAGCGCGATGTGCACCGTCTGCTCGTCCTGTTCGTCCTGCTTGCCCTGATTGCCGTCATCCGTCGCCCGCGTGCCCGGCGGCGCGGCCCAGCTCGGCCGGCGGTGCGGGGCGTGCGCGGCGGGCACCGCGTCGCGCGGTTCCTCCGCGGAGACCGGGGCCGCGGCCGGCTGCCGTCCGGTGTCGGACCCGGCGCCGGTCCCGGTCCCGGTCCCCGTGCCGGTGCCGGTGCCGGTCCCCGTGCCGTCGGCAGCCCCGGCCCCGATCTCGGCCCCGGCCCCGTTCCCGGTCCGCCTCCGCTCCTGCCGCAGCGAGTGCCCCCAGACGAGGATCGGCAGCGCGGTGATCAGCAGCGCGAACGCCGCCCATGTGATCATCGCGGGGTGGGCGTGGCCGAGGGCGAACCCGGCGGCGAGCGAGCCGCCGAAGACGGCGATGAAGAACCAGTGGATGCGGAACGTGCCGAACAGGGTGTCGGGGCTGGCCGACTCGCCCTTGGGCGTGACGACGAACCTGCTCCTGCGGCGCAGGACCGCGTCGGTCAGGGACCGGGCGTAGACGGGCGCCGACAGGGCCGACATCACCATGCCGGCGACTCCGCCGGAGCCCTCCGGCTCGTGCGGGGAGACGTTGTGCCGGCGGTTCCACACGTACAGGCCGATCTGCAGCGCCGAGGCGTTGCCGTACAGCATCAGCCAGACGGTGGGGTCGATGTTCACGCCCGAGGCGCCCAGGCCCAGGAACAGGGCGCAGCTCAGCGCCGCCAGGATCCAGTTGAGGGCGGACATCGGGTAGAAGACGATCATCATGGTGTAGTTGAAGAGCCTGCCGGGCGGCAGCGAGAAAAAGCCCTTCCAGTACTGCTTGAGGATCGTCTCGTAGGTGCCCCGCGACCAGCGAAGCTGCTGGGTGAAGAAGTCCGTCCAGGAGCTGGGGCCCTCGCCGACGGCCAGCACGTCCGGGGTGTAGACCGACTTCCACCGGCGTCCCGTCACCGGGTTCTTGGCGCGGTGCATCTCGAACCCGGTGGCCATGTCCTCGGTGATCGAGTCGTACAGGCCGCCGATCTGCCGGAGCGCGCTGATCCGCACGGCGTTGGAGGTGCCGACGAACATGGGGGCGCCGTAGCGGTTGCCGGCCCGCTGGATCAGGGCGTGGAAGAGGAACTGCTGCGACTCGGCGGCCTTGGTGACGAACGTGTCGTAGTTGCCGTACACCTGCGGGCCGATGACAAAGCCGACGTCCGGGTCGCGGAAGTAACCGAGCATCCGTTCCAGGTAGTTGGGCAGCGGCACGTGGTCGGTGTCGACGGAGGCGAAGTAGTCGTAGTCGTCGCCGTGCGCCTCCAGCCAGGCGTTGTAGTTGCCGTGCTTGGTCCGGGCGCGGTACGGGCCGCTGGGCTGGTTCCACCGCGCCACGCCCTTGCGGGAGAAGTGGTGCACGCCCAGGCGCTCGCAGACCCGCTTCACCTCCGGGTCGTCGCCCTCGTCGAGCAGCCAGACGTGCAGCAGGCCGCGATGGCGGACGCGGACGGCCGCCTGGAGGGTCTTGGTGACCATCTCCAGCGGCTCCTTGCCGGGTACGTACGTCGTGACGAACGCCACCCGCGTGCCGGTCTCCGGGACGACCGGGACCGGGTCGCGGGCGACCAGGGTGGCGTGCGCGTTCGACAGCACGTTCAGGCAGCGGAAGAACTCGATCAGGCCGATCGAGACGAGCATCACGACGTCGAGGGCCGGCAGGAAGTCGTAGGCCGGGTAGTCGCGCTCGGTCCAGTGCTCGGGCTGCAGCAGCCAGGCCAGCAGGACCAGCGAGAGCAGCGGGGCGGCCGCCAGCATCAGGGCGACGCGGACGCGGTGCGGCTCCTGGGAGATCAGCGAGCGGTAGCGCACCCGGTAGGGCCGGGTGGGATCGGGCTGGGTCAGGGGGCCCGCGAGGCGGCTGGAGTGCTCGTAGTCGTATCTCGGGAGCGTCTTCCTGATTCTGCGGAACGTGCCCGTGGTGCTCATCCGGTGCGGCGGCACCCGGAGCCGGGTGGTCTGCGACGGGTCGGCCGCCGCTGGACCGGCCTGCGCCGATCTGGTCTGCGCCGGGCCGGTCTGCGCCGGGCCGGTCTGCGCCGGGCCGGACTGCGCCGAGCCGGACTGCGCCCGACCGGGCTGTATCGGATCGGTCCGTGCCGGATCGGTCCGTGCCGGATCGGTCGAAGGCGGGTCAATAGGTGATGGATCGGAAGAATGCCGGGCGCCCGTCGGCGTCGACGTCATGAGTTCATCCCCCCACACGCTGCTGGCGCGTGTCTGTTCGGTGCTTCCGCCCGTGCGGGCTCCCCCTCGAGCCTGTGCACCGGCGTGGTGTCGGTTCTGGGTCGCGGTCGCCGCGTCGCCCTCACCGCGAGGACGCGGGGCCCCTCTCCCCGCCGGACCCGGTGACCGGGTGCTCTCGCCTCGATTCCCCCCTCAACTGCCGCACCCCCACGGCATCTTGGCGTCTGTACAGGGTTCTACGCCGTTCCACATGATCGCAAGTCGTGAAACGAGGCGTTTACCGGTCATACGCGCTCATTGCGGCACCTGTGGGGATCTCGTGGAGCCGTTGTGGACGAACGAGCCGGCGGGCGCGGGGCGCGTCAGACGGGCGCGGATGTTCCCGAAGTGCTCCCTTATGGCCTCCTCCGCCCGCAGCGCGTCCCCGGACCGCACCGCGTCGAGGATCTCCCGGTGCTGTCGGCAGGTGACCCGCGGGTCCTGCGGCGGCTCCACCAGATCGCGCCGGACGCGGTGGAAGGCGTCCCAGAACGCCTCCAGCACCTCGCTCAGCAGCACGTTGTCCAGCCCCCGGTAGAGAGTGGCGTGAAACGCCCGGTCGGTTTCGGCCAGACCGATCCCCTCGGCAGCCTGCTCCTCCATACGGTCGACGAGGCGTTCGAGCTCGACGAGGTCGTCCGCGGGCAGCTTGCCGGCCAGCCGGGAGACCAGCCCGCTCTCCATCGCCTCGCGCAGCCGGAGCAGCTGCAGCAGGCTGTCCTCGCCCCGATGGTGCCCGGCGACCGTGCGGAAGGCGAGACCCTCGATCATCGGGGCGAGCGACATCGGGCCGACGTAGGTGCCGAAGCCGTGGCGGATCTCCACGATGCCCACGGCCTGCAGCGCCTTCAGCGCCTCCCGCACCGAGTTCCGGCTCGCGCCGAGCAGCTCCATGAGCTCCGGCTCCGTCGGCAGCGGCGCGCCCGAGGGCAGCCGGCGCTCGACGATCAGCTTCTTGATCCGCTCTTGGAGGTCACGTGCTGCCATGGCCAGAGGGTATCCGGCCATATCCGGGTCAGGAGGGTGTTCCGGCCGATGTGAGGCCGACACGAAGCCGACACGAAGCCGATGCGAAGCCGATGCGAAAAGGCCCCCCGCTGGTGCGAGGGGCCTTCCGGTCGGTGCGCCGCCAGGGACTCGAACCCCGGACCCGCTGATTAAGAGTCAGCTGCTCTAACCAACTGAGCTAGCGGCGCGCGCTGACGTCGTTCACTCTACCCGACGCGCGGGGGTGGTCCTGACCGGGGGAGGTGGTGATCATCGCGCGCGCCGGGGTCCCCGTACGTCGTTCGGATCGTCAGCATGCGCTTCCGGAAGACAGTTGGAACACTGTCCAGCGTGCACAGACCTGGACGAACCGACTCTAAATGTGAGGTACATCGCATGGAGGCTCCGGTCTTCGAAGAGATCGAACCGGCCGGCGACTGCGACTGCCCCGGATGCACGCACCGGCGGCGTGCCCTGCCGTACTCCCCGGTCCTGCGCACCTCCGCCGCCGCGGCCGCCCGCAGCGTCCTGGTCGCGGCGGCAACCGTCTCCGTCGTCTCCGCCGCGCTCGGCGCGGGCCTCGCCGCCCCGGCGGCCGCCGCCCCGCACGCGACCCCCCACCCCGGCGCCTCCGACACCTCTGGCATCCCCGGCGCCCCCAGCGCCTCCGGCGTTCCCGGCGCCTCCAGCGCCTCCAGCGCCTCCAGCGCCTCCGGCACTCCCGGCGTCTCCGGCACCCCTGGCGCCTCCGCGGACGACGACGGTGCCGGGGAGGAGACCCCGCAGGGCCCGCGGGCCCCGCTGTACGGCCCCGTCGGGGGACCCGTCCAGTCCGTCCCGACCCGGCTGCCGGCCATCACCCGTGCGGAGATCATCAGCCGGGCGCAGGCGTGGGTGACCGCGCGGGTGCCGTACAGCACGACCGCCTTCTGGACCGACGGTTACCGGCAGGACTGCTCCGGCTTCGTCTCCATGGCCTGGAAGCTTCCTCAGAACGAGTGGACCGGCAGCCTCGGCCAGTACGGAGTGAAGATCACCAAGGCGGAGCTGCAACCGGGCGACATGCTGCTGTTCCACAACCCGGACGACCCCGAGCGCGGCTCGCACGTGGTCCTCTTCGGCGGATGGGCGGACTCCGGCCACACCTCCTACATCGCCTACGAGCAGACCCCGCCGCACGCCCGCCGCCAGACCACCCCCTACGCCTACTGGAGCAACTCCGACCGCTACGTCCCCTACCGCTACAAGGGCGTCACGGCGGGTACGGCGGGCGCGCAGTCGGCCGTCCGCCCCGCCGCCGGCCCGGCGACGCCGTTCCCGGGGGCGTCGTACTTCGGCCCCGGCGCGAGCAACGAGTACGTCACCCTGCTCGGCAGGCACCTGGTGAAGAAGGGGTTCGGCCGGTACTCCGGCTCCGGCCCGGGCCCCCGCTGGAGCGAGGCCGACCGGCGGGCGACGGAGGCGTTCCAGCGCGCCCAGGGCTGGCGGGGCGCCGCCGCCGACGGCTTCCCGGGCCCGGAGACCTGGCGCCGGCTCTTCCTGTGACGCCGCTTCTTCCCGCCTTCCCGCGACTTCCCGCCTTCCCGCCTTCCCGCGACGACGGTTCTTTCCGTCCCCTCTGCTTCCTCTGCTTCCTCTACTTCCTCTGCCCCTTCCGTTCTCTCTGTGGCACCGGTTCCTCCCGTGGTGCCGCCGTCTCCCGTGGCGCCGGCCCGACACCGGCATCCCCGATCACCCCACCCGTATCTGACGCGTCTGGCGCGGAGGCTGGAGGCACACATGAGTACGACCGCGGAGACCGCGCCCGGGTCCGAGGAGCCCACCGACTCCGGCGGCACCCGGCCGGGCCGCCTGATCCACACCGAGGCCACCACCGAAATCCCCGTCCACCTGCTCTTCCGTGACGAACCGGGGCCGGTGCCGGTGCCGCTGCGGCCCACGGTGGTGGCGCGCCGGCAGGGCACCGGCGAGCAGCCGCGCCCGCCGCGCCGGGAGAGCGCCGGGCCGGCCGTACGCGCGGCGGAGGCCGATCCGGACCTGGGTGAGCGTCCGGCGCGGGTGCTGCCCGGGGCGGCGGGCGTGCTCGCCGGGACGTGCGGGCTGGCCGGCTGCGTGCTGACCTCCTGGTGGGCCGGGGTGCTGCCGCGGCTGGCGACGCACGCGCTGCGGCTGCCGACGTACGCCGGGGCGGGCCTCGGGCCGGCGCAGTGGGCCGCGTACGCCGGGGCCGGGGCGCTCGGCCTGGCCGGTTTCGGCGGGCTGGTCCGGGGGCGGACCGGGCGGGCCTGGGTGCTCGGCCTCTTCGGCCGCTACCGGGGCACCGTGCGCCGCACCGGCCTGCTGTGGATCAACCCGCTGCTGCGCCGCCGCCGGGTCGAGGTACGGCTGCGGCACTGGCGCGGCGAGCCGCTGCCGGCCGCCGACCCGAACGGGCTGCCGCTGCGGGTGGTGGTGCTGGTGGTGTGGCGGGTGCGGGACACCGCGCGGGCCGTGCACGCCGTCGACGACCACGAGACGTACCTGCGCGCGTGCGTGGAGGCCGCCCTCGCCCGGGTGCCGGTGGCGGTGCCGGACGGCGGCGGGGGAGGAGGGAAAGGAGGGGGAGGGGGAGGAGGGGTGGAGCAGACCGCGGACACGCTGACCCGGCTGGTGGTGCGGGACGCGGCGCCGGTCGGGGTGGAGGTGTTCTCGGTGCGGCCGGTGCGCGTCGAGTACGCGCCCGAGGTCGCCCCGGCCGTGCGGCGCCGCCGGCTCGCCGCGCTGGAGGCGCGGCAGCGCGCCGCTCTGATCGGCTCGGTGGTGGACTCGGTGGAGGAGGCGGTGACCCGGCTGACCGCGCGCGGCCTGCTCGGCCCGGACGACTACGAACGCAAGTTGCTGGTAAGGGACTTGACCGTGGCGTTCTGCGAGGGACGGCCGGAAACCGCCTTGTGATTGGTATGGACATGTTCAAAGAACGGTCATAATCTGAGGCTTGGTCTAGACCTGCACGGCTCACGGAATCTCCCCACGTTCCCCAGGAGCGGCAGCATGCGTACCAGGACCAAGCTGTACGCCGCCGTGGTGGGCCTCGCCACCGCCGGAGCCCTCGTGCTCTCCACCGGCGGCGCCAGCGGCCACGGCTACACCGATCTCCCCATCAGCCGGCAGAAGCTCTGCGCCAACGGCACGGTGACCAACTGCGGCGACATCCAGTGGGAGCCGCAGAGCGTCGAGGGCCCCAAGGGCTTCCCGTCCGCCGGACCGGCCGACGGGCGGATCTGCTCCGGCGGCAACAGCCGCTTCGCCCAGCTCGACGCCCCGCGCACCCCCTCGGGCGGGGCCTGGCCCACCACCAGGGTCACCGGCGGGCAGAGCTACACCTTCCGCTGGCAGTTCACGGCGATGCACGCCACGACCGACTTCCGCTACTACGTCACCAAACAGGGCTGGAACCAGGACCACGCCCTGTCCCGGTCGGACCTCAACCTCACCCCGTTCCTGACGGTGCCCTACGGCGGTCAACGCCCGCCGGCCACCCTCACCCACTCCGGCACCCTGCCGACCGGGCTGAGCGGTCACCACGTGATCCTCGGGGTGTGGACCATCGCCGACACCGGCAACGCCTTCTACGCCTGCTCGGACGTCACGTTCTGACCGCCGGACCCGCTCCCGCGCTCCCGAGCCCCTGCCGATCCCGCCCCCGGCCCCGGCAGCCGGGGCGACCGCTCGAACGCCGGTGGCCGCCCCCCAGCCACCGGCCCCGGCGACCGGCGGCAGTACGGCGCCGGGGTAGGGGGTGCGGGGGCGGAGCCGGGGCCTGCACCCTGCGCGGCGGCACCGCGCAGGGACGGCGACAGCAAGCCGCCCGCACCCAACGACCGGCGGCAGTACAGCGCCGGTAAAAGGGGGTGTGGGTGGCGAAGCCCCCACCCGCGCGGCGAAGCCGCGCAAAAACAACGACGGCGAGCCCGGCCCGCGCTTTCCGCGGACACGGCTCGCCGATCGCCGTCGTGCGCCGCCAGGGACTCGAACCCCGGACCCGCTGATTAAGAGTCAGCTGCTCTAACCAACTGAGCTAGCGGCGCATGATCTCCGCCGTCCGCTCTCCGCGGCCGACGACTGAGAAAATAGTACCTGGTCCGCGGGGGTGCTTCCGACCACCGCCCAGGACGGACCATCGGGCCGGATCGTCGGGCCGGACCATCGGGCCGGATCGTCGGGCCGGCCTGTCGCGCTGGATCGTCCGGCTGGATCCTCGGGCTAGATCGTCAGCGACAGCAGGACCGGGGCCGCGCTGCGGTTCAGTTTCTCCGCGGCCTGGCGCAGGCGGTGCGCGTGGGCGACCGGCAGGGACAGGGCGAGCGCGCCGACCGCGGAGCCGGCGGTGATCGGGACGGCGGCGCAGACCGTGCCGACGGCGTATTCCTGCAGGTCGAGGACGGGCACCGTGGGTGGCTGGGCCTCCAGCCGGGACAGCAGCACCTTGTCGCTGGTGATCGTCCGCGAGGTCAGCCGGGGCATCTTGTAGCGGGCGAGGTGCTCGCGCCGGGCGCGGTGGTCGAGCTGCCCGAGCAGGCTCTTGCCGACCGCGTGGGCGTGCGCGGAGACCCGGAAGTCGACCCATTCGTGCACGGCCGGGGTGCTCGGCCCGGCGGCGTACTGGGTGACCCTGACCTCGCCGTCGACGTACCGGCTGATGTAGACGGCGGCGCCCAGGGAGTCCCGCAGCCGGTTCAGGGTCTGCTGGAGCGTCTCGCGCAGCGCCTGCTCCCGGCCGTGGGCGGCGCCGAGGCGGGCCAGCGCGGCACCGGCGACGTACGCGCCGTCGGTGATCTGTTCGACGTAGCCCTCGCGGCGCAGCATCCGCAGCAGGGCGGTCAGCCGCTCGGCGCGCAGGCCGGTGCGGCGGGCGAGCTCGGCGTCGGTGACACCCGCGGAGCGGCGTGCCACCGTCTCCAGCACGCGCAGGGCGTCCTGGGCCGAGTGGTACGGTGCGGTCGGCTCGTGCGTCAGCGCCACGGTTCCCCCTGCGCTTTGGTGGCCGTCATGCCGTTGGTCCGTCCGGCCTGGCCTTTCCACGATAGCCGTCAAACCGGCCGCGGTACGCGTCCGTTGGCGAGTTTGCCGCGTGTCCCGGCGGCGGCGCCGCGCGCGTGCTATGGGCCGCCTCCCGGCGCGGCCCGGCACGCGGACACGGCGGGCCGCCCGGGAGGGCGGCCCGAGAGGGCGGCCGTGGGGCCGGCCGTGCGCTCCGGGCCGGTGAGCGGCCCGCCGTCTCGGCGCCGGGGTCCCGGCTGACCGCGGCGGCAGGACACCGCCGTGTGGCGGGACACCGGACGTCGGCGAAAGGAATTCTGACGGAGCGTCAGCTACGCGCGCCCGGCGTGATCCGTACCGTCCACGCGCCCGACGCCGTGCGCCCCTCCACCGTCACGCGCACCCCGTCGCCCGGCACCGTGAAGCTCTCCCCGGCGGCCACCGGTGCGTCCGCGAGCGGCGGGTAGACGGAGTCCTCCCGGCAGGCCCGGGTGCGCGGATGGGCGTCGACGACCTCGACGGGCCCGCTCCCGGACTCCGTGCCGCTGCGCACCCGGTAGACCAGGACGCCCTGCCGGCAGGCGGTGACGTCGTTGCCCGTCGCCGTGCGCGCCTCGAAGGCCAGCACGCTGTCGTCCCCGGTGCGCACCACCGCCAGCTTCGTGCCGCCGCCCGGGCCGAGGCCCGGCACGGCCACGGGGGCGGGCGGGGCGCCGGCCGGGGCGGGGACGCCGACGGGCAGCGGCACGCCGGGGCCCGGGCCCGTGCCGGGCGGCCCGCTCTCCAGCGGCTCCAGGGGCAGCCGCGTGGTCCCGGGCCCCCGCACGCACACCACCTGGTTCTGCTCCAGCCACCCCAGCCGCCACTTGTGCCAGGCGAACAGGTCGGGCGCCAGCGCGAACTGACTTCCCATCAGGTCCCAGTCGCCGACGTAGGTGTCCCAGTCGCCCTTGCCGTCCGCCGGCCGGTGGTACAGGTCGGGCAGGTCGAAGACGTGCCCGGTCTCGTGCGCCAGTACCAGCCGGTCCGGCGGGTGCTTCTCGAACACGGTCACCACCCGGCGGATGTCCGTCCCGTCGGCCCGCAGCGGGGTGTCCAGGTTGACGACCTTCGTGGCGTCGGAGTCGACGCCGGGCGCGTCCGGGTCGGCGACCAGGTAGACGATGTCGTAGCGGGAGAAGTCCACTGCGGGGTCGGCCGCGGCGAGCGCGTCGCGCAGGTAGGCCGAGCGGCGCGCGGTGTTCCAGTCCCGCCGTATGGCGTACGCCGTGGAGGGGTGCGGCATGCGGATCCAGCGCCGCAGCGCGTGCGGGCGCAGCGCGAAGCGGCCGTAGGAGGCCTGCTCGAAGAACCGGCTGGTGGCCGGGAAGTGGTCGGCGGCGAGCTGGGCGGGGGTGGTGAACGGGGCGGAGTCGGGGAAGGACAGGAACACCAGTACGGCGTCCAGCGGCCGCGTCGGCCGCGGATAGGCGGTGTTCCAGGTGTCCAGGCCCTCCGAGTGGTGCGCCTCGGTCCGCCCCAGCGCGCAGGGCCCCGCCCGGAACGGCTCGGCCACCGACGGGCCGGTCACCAGCGAGGTCGCGGCGAGGGCCGACAGTGTCGCCGCCACGGCCGCCGTACGGCGCAGCCGGTCGCGCGCTCCGCTCCGGCCGTGCCCGGCGAGGGCCGTACGGGCCTTCCGGGCGGGGCCCTTGGGCGGGAGCGGACACGGCACGGTGACCTCCGGGGGCGGTTCGCGGCGGACGCGCGCCGGGCGCGCGGGAACACCGCCCTCAGCCTCCGTGAGATTTTCGGCTTATGTCCTGTTTGCCTGCACCGGACGAGTGAGAAGGCCCCCGGCGGGGAAGGTCATCGACGGCGGTCCCCGTCCGCCGACTGCCGTTGACGATGCTGCGACGCCCCCGCGACATCCCGAAGTGCTCACGGAACGTCACATTCGGTCGACGGTCCGAAGAACCCGTCCAGGTACGGGCAGAAACGATCTG
This sequence comes from Streptomyces echinoruber, assembly GCF_014651135.1. Taxonomy (GTDB): domain Bacteria; phylum Actinomycetota; class Actinomycetes; order Streptomycetales; family Streptomycetaceae; genus Streptomyces; species Streptomyces echinoruber. The sequence goes on along the minus strand of NZ_BMWH01000004.1, from coordinate 236,224 downwards.
TCAGAAGGGTCGGTGGTGCCGGGAACCCTGCGAAGCGGCTGGAACCGGTCACGGGCCAGCCTCTATGATCGGCACACTTTCCTGGCACTTTCCTGCACGGACACGGCCCGGTGGCCGCCCGCCGCCCGGCCGGACATCTCGACGCAACCAGTACGACGCCAGTACGAAGACCGAGTGCACTGCGGGAGCGAGCGGTGAGCGGAACGTCCGAGGGGCCGGCGCCCGTGGCAGGCCCCCATCGGCCCGCCGTCACGGAGAGTGATACTCAGGCGTCTGCCGGTACCGGCGGCCCGGACCGGGGACAGGCGCCCGAGCCGTTCCGGTCCGCCTTCACCGCGGCCCCCCTCGCCATGGCCGTCCTCGACGGCGACGGACGGATCGTCAGCGCCAACGACACCTTCGGCGCCCTCCTCGGCACCGCCCCCGACGCGCTCGCCGGCCGCGCCGCCGCCGACCTCGTCGACCTCACCTCCGACGCCCGCACCCACCACGCCTACCGGCAGGTCCTCGACGGCCGCCGCGCCAGGCTGCGCTGCACCCGCCGCGTCAAGCACCCCGACGGGCACTCCCTGTGGGTCCAGGTCACCGTCGCCCCCCTGCCGCCCCGCCAGGACGACCCGCGGGCGCACCGCGAACCGGCCGTCCTGCTCTCCCTGGCCGACATCAGCGCCCGCCGCGAACTGCAGGCCCGGCTGCGGCACCTGCAGATGCACGACCCGGTGACCCGGCTGCCCAACCGCACCCTGTTCTTCGAACGCCTCACCGCCGCCCTGGAGGCCGACGCGGACGGCCGCCCCGGCACCGGCCGGATCGGCCTGTGCTACCTGGACCTCGACGGCTTCCAGGCGATCAACGACACCCTCGGCCACCGGGTCGGCGACCGCCTGCTCGCCGCCGTCGCCGAACGCCTCACCCGCTGCGCCGACGTGGCCGGCTACGCCCGCGCCGCCGCACCGCTGGTGGCCCGCCTCGGCGGCGACGAGTTCGCCCTCCTGGTGGAGAACTCCACCGGCACCGACCAGCTCGCCGACCTCGCCGAGTCCGTCCTGACCGCCCTGCAGGCCCCCTTCGACATCTCCGGCCAGCGCCTGTCGGTCTCCGCCTCCATCGGCGTGGTCGAACGCCGCACCGCCGGCACCACCCCCACGGCCCTCATGCAGGCCGCCGACACGACGCTGTACTGGGCCAAGGCCGACGGCAGGTCCCGCTGGACGCTGTTCGACCCCGAGCGCAACGCCCACCGCATGACCCGCCAGGCCCTCGCCTCCGGGCTGCGCCCCGCCATCGACCGCGGCGAGTTCGTCCTCGACTACCAGCCGCTGGTCAGCATGGCCGACGGACGCCTGAGCGGAGTGGAGGCCCTGGTGCGCTGGCGGCACCCGCAGTTCGGCACGCTGACGCCGAATCGGTTCGTCTCGCTCGCCGAGGAGGACGGCTCCATCGTCCCGCTGGGCCGCTGGGTCCTGGCCACCGCCTGCCGCCAGGCCCGCCGCTGGCAGCTCGACCACCCCGGCGAGCCGCCGATCTTCGTCAGCGTCAACGTCGCCGTCCGCCAGGTGTGGGACTCCGACCTGGTGGCCGACGTCGCCGAGATCCTCGCCGAGACCGGCCTGACCCCGCACCTGCTCCAGCTCGAACTCACCGAGTCCGCGGTCATGGGCTCCGCCGGCCGCCCCCTCCAGGCCCTGCAGGCCCTCAGCGACATGGGCGTCCGCATCGCCATCGACGACTTCGGCACCGGCTACTCGAACCTGGCCTACCTCAGCCGCCTGCCGGTGGCCGTACTGAAACTGGACGGCTCCTTCGTCCGCGGCTTCCAGTACGACGACACCGCCGGCCCGGCCAGCCCCGCCGACGAGGTCATCGTCGAGGCCATGATCCAGCTCGCCCACCGCCTCGGCCTCACCGTCACCGCCGAGTGCGTCGAGACCCCGGCCCAGGCCGACCGCCTGCGCCGCATCGGCTGCGACACCGGCCAGGGCTGGCTCTACTCCCGCCCGGTCCCGCCCGGCGACATCTCGGGCCTGCTGGACAGCCGCGCCTGCCTGCGGCCGTGACCGGGGGCCGGCGACTGGGCAGTCCGTGTCACCGGGATCCTCGGACTCCCCGGACTCCCCGAGATCCTCGGACTCCCCGGCATCCCCGGGATCCTCGGACTCCTCAGGCGCCGGCCGGCAACCCGTAGGCGTCGGCGACGAGTTCGTACGAACGCAGCCGCAGCTCACCGGTGTGGGCGTGGGTGGTGAGCATCAACTCGTCGGCGCCGGTGCGTTTGTGCAGCTCGTCCAGACCGGCGCGGACCTCGTCCGGCGTGCCGTGGACGACATTGGCGGCCCAGGAGTCGACGAACTCCTGCTCCAGCGGGCTGAATTCGTAAGCCTCGGCCTCCTCCGGCGAGGGGAACAGCCCCGGCCGCCCGCGGCGCAGCCGCAGCATGTTCAGCGCGGCCGCCCTGACCTGCCGCCGGGCCTCCTTCTCCGCGTCGGTGGCCAGGACGCTGACGCCGATGAGGGCGTAGGGCGCGTCGAGGACCCCGCTCGGCCGGAAGGACTCCCGGTACAGCTCCAGCGCGGGGAGAGTGTTCTGCGCGGAGAAGTGGTGCGCGAAGGCGAACGGCAGCCCCAGCATCCCGGCGAGCCGGGCGCTGAACCCGGAGGACCCGAGCAGCCAGATCGGCGGCCGGTGCGGCGACTGCACGCCACCGGGCGCACTCGCCTGCACAGGGCCCGGCACGGCGTGGACGCGCCTATAGGGGTGCCCGTCGGGGAAGTCGTCGTCGAGGAACCGCGTCAGCTCCACCACCTGCTGCGGGAACTCCTCCGCGCCCTCGTCCAGCCGCTCCGTGCGGCGCAGGGCCGCCGCGGTCGCCCCGTCCGTGCCCGGCGCCCGCCCGAGCCCCAGGTCGATCCGCCCCGGCGCCATCGCCTCCAGCGTCCCGAACTGCTCCGCGACCACCAGCGGCGCGTGGTTGGGCAGCATCACGCCGCCCGACCCGAGCCGGATCCGCTCCGTGTGCGCCGCCAGGTACGCCAGGATCACGGCCGGCGACGAGGACGCCACGCCCGGCATGGAGTGGTGCTCGGCGACCCAGTACCGGTGGAACCCCCGCGCCTCCGTGAGCCGCGCCAGCTCGACGCTGATGCGCAGCGCGTCGGAGGCGGTGCGGCCCGTGCCCACCGTGACCAGGTCCAGGACCGAGAGGGGGACGGGGGCGGTGCCGCGGGCCGTGCCCCGTATCTCGTCTGCCGCTGCGGACACGCGGGTGCCTCCTGTGTCGTCGCCGGGAGTGGTCGTACTGCGCCGGGACAACGGGGGACCGCCACGGATTTATTCCCGCTCATACATTTCCCGGGCCCTTTCGCCGGGCGCCCGTCGTGCCTTTCCGGGTGGCCGCCCGGGGCCCGCCCATGGCCACCCCCCCGTGTCGGCGGCGGTCAGACCTGCACCACCGGCTCCCTGGTGAACAGCGTCCCGAGCCGCGGCGCGTGCACCCGCCGGTCGACCAGCCGCAGCGCCTCCCACACGGTGACCTGGGCGGCCGTGAGCACCGGCTTGCCCAGCTCCTTCTCCAGCTCCGGCAGACACGAGACGGTGTGCAGTGCCGTGTCCGGCAGCAGCACCGCCTCCGCCTCCGGGCGGTCCGCGTCCCGGGCGAGCGCGAGCACCCGCTCCTCGCCCCACCCGGCGACCCCGTCCGCCGGAGGGTCCCCGCCGTCGCGCACGGCGACGACCTCCACACCGCCGGCCCGCAGGAAGTCCGCGAACAGCTCCGCCACCCGCGGCGGATACGCCGTGCCCACGGCCACCCGCCGCGCGCCGACCTCCCGCACGGCGTGCACGAACCCGAACGACGTCGACGACGCCGGCATCCCGGCCGCCCGCGCCAGGTCCCGTACCTGCTGCTGGGCGCCCTCCCAGCCGTGGCTGAAACTGCCGCCGGCCGACGCCCACACCACGGCCTCGGCGCCCGCCAGCCGCAGCTCCTCGACGCCGGCGGTGAGCCGCTCGGCCAGGCCCGCCGCGCGCAACGCCTCCGCCCGGCGCGGTTCCTCTCCCAGGTCGGTGTGGACGAGGTCCACCCGGATGTCGCTGCCCAGGAGCTGCTCGATGCGCGGGTAGTCGTCCTCGGCGCCGTGGCCCGGGTGGACGAGTCCGAGTGCGGTCATCTCCAGCCTTCCTGCCGTACGACACGGTTGCACCCGCTCGGGTACCCACTTGTCCGCCCCACCCGCGCGGAAACGGCGGGGTGGGCCCGTGCGGGGCTTCCGGCGACGCGCGTGTCCATCCCCCGGCGGCTCGCCGGCCCCCGGACCCCGTCCGCCGCCGGCGCCCCTGTGCGCGGACTCCGGCGGCATGCCCGGCGGGCACGGCCGGCGGTGGAGCCGGCGGGCACGGTCGGCAGTGGCGTCGGCAGGCACGGTCGGCGGTGGAGTCGGCGGGCGCCGTCCGCTCCGCCGGACCCGCCGCTCCACCGCTCCGCCGCGTCGCCGCGTCGCCGCGGACCTGGACGTGCCCCGGTGGTCCCGCCCGGCCCCGCCCGGTGTCACCAGCTGACGGCGTCGTCCAACGACTGCTGCCAGTACGTGACCTTGAGGGAGTCGTCGATGTAGACGCCCCCGGCGGGCAGGGACGGGTGGGCGGCCACGGGGGCCTGCTCGCCGGCGGTACGGCCCTGGAAGAAGACGGTGAGGGACTTCTCGGTGTGTCCGTACGCGCCGCTGCCGTCGGCGGCCGCCAGGGTCACGGAGGCGTAGCCGGACTCGCCCGGGGCGAGCGTGACCACGGCCTGCGGGCGCGAGGCCTCGATGGCCGGCGGCACCGACTGGGCCTCGCCGAAGCGGAGGACCGGGTAGCCGTAGAGGGCGCAGGGGGCGCTGCCGGTGTTGGTGACCGTGAGCAGCATGTGGTTCACGGGGCGGTTCAGGGGAGACGCGACCGTCTTGGTGGTGGACCCCTGGCAGGTGACGAGCTTGCCGCCGCCCGTCCCCGAGCCGCCGGTGCCGGTCCTGCCGCTCCGCCGCACCGCGGAGGTCTTCACCGCGGGCACGTCCGCGGCCGGCTTCGAACCGGAGGAGGCGGGTTCCACGTCCTTGGGGAGGGACGAGCCGGAGCCGGGCGAGGCGGAGACGGAGGGCGAGGCGGAGACGGCGGTCGCGGCGGCCGAGGAGGCGCCTGCCGGCAGGCCCTCGTCGCGGACGCCCGAGCCGTCGCCGCACGCGCTCAGGGAGAGGGCGGCGAGGGTGGCGAGCACGGCGGTCGCGGCGGCACTCAGGAGGCGGGTGCGGGGGTTGTGGATGCTGGACATGTGAGCGGGCTCCTTCGGCGTTCGGTGGGTGTGGTGCTGGGATGACCGGAGCTTGCGGGGTGATCCGTCCCAGCCGCCACGAAAGCCGGGAAGTCGGGGACGCCGGAACGCGAAAACGTGCTGTGACCAGGGAAAGCGCAAGGGTCCTGGAACGCGGGAACGGGACGCGCCGGACCGCAGGGGGAAGGGGAGGAACGGGTGTCAGGGGCGACAGGGGCCACGGGAGCGACGGGGGCCGGCGAGGAGGCGGAGGCGTTGGCGGAGCTGCTGCGGGAGCTCAAGGAACGCTCGGGGCTGAGCTACGGGGCGCTCGCCAAACGGCTGCACATGAGCACGTCGACGCTGCACCGCTATTGCAGCGGCAGCGCGGTGCCGGCCGACTACGCGCCGGTCGAACGGTTCGCCCGGGTGTGCCGGGCGAGCCCCGAGGAACTGGTCGAGCTGCACCGGCGGTGGATCCTGGCGGATGCGGCGCGCGGGCGTAAGGGGCCGGGGCCGGACGGGGCGGCGCGCGGCGCCGGGGCCGGAGAGCCCGGGAGGGCGCCGGCGCCTGACGGACTCGCGTCCGGCGCCGGGGACCGCCTCGCCCGCCCCGCCGCCCCGGACGGTCCACCGTCCGGGGCGGCGGGTCCCGCCGATGCGAGCGGCGGGCCGTCCGGAACAGCGGGCGGGACGGAGCCGGAATCCGCGAGCAGTGGCCTTCGCGAACCCGGTGGAAGCGGCGAGCCGCTTGCCGGCGGCGCGTCCCCGTCCGCTCCCGTGCGGCCCCGGCGGCGCCGCACCGCGCTCATCGCCTCCGGCGCCGCGGCCGCGGTTCTGGGAGCCGTCGCGCTCGCCGCGCACCTGCCGTCCTCCGGGGGCGACGGCGGTGACCGGAGGGTCGCCGAGGCCGCCGCCCCGGCCACCGGCACCGGTACCGGTCGCGCGAACGGCAGGTCCCCGTCCGCGTCGGCCTCTCCCTCCCCGTCCCGGAGCGGGAGGACCGGCACCCCCTCCGCTCCGGCGCCGCAGTCCCCCGCCCATGGCGGCGGGGGCGCCGCCCACGGAGGTGGGGGCACCGCCCGCGGCGGAGGGCTCGCCGCCGAGCGCACCGGCGGCGTACCGATCGCCGTCGCCGTCCGCCCCTATGTCTACAGCAGCCCGTGCAGCCAGCACTTCCTCGTCGACAGCGAGCCCGAACAGGTCGGCCCGCCCGCCGGCGAGCAGGACGCGCCCCGCTGGGCCGCCGCGTACGGCGCGGTCTCCTCGGGGGAGCGGCGCGTCGCCCTCACCGTGCAGGGCACCGGGAAGGAAACCGTCGTCCTGGAGGCACTGCACGTACGCGTCGTCGCGAAGGGCGCACCGCTCGCCTGGAACGACTACTCGATGGGCGTCGGCTGCGGCGGCGACGTCGACACCAGTGCGTTCGACATCGACCTCGACAGCGGCAGCCCCACCGTCACCGTCAAGAAGGGCCGGCGCGACTTCCCGTACAAGGTCAGCGAGTCCGATCCGGAGGTCTTCTACCTCACCGCCCGCACCAAGGCGCACGACGTCCGCTGGGATCTCACCCTGGACTGGTCCAGCGGCAACCGCCGCGGCACCGTGCACATCGACGACGGCGGTGTCCCGTTCCGCACCAGCGCCGACGTCGGCCGCCCCGGCTACGACTACCCGCTGGGCGGCGGCGAGTGGATCAGACGGGAGGAGCAGCCGGGAACGCGATGAGGGGGTACGGGCGGCGAAGCTCCCGCCGGTCGGCCCGCCCGCGAAAACGGCGGCGGTGAGTCCGCGCCGGGCCTCCTGGGCACAGACACCGGCCCCCTGACAACAGGGGGCCGGCGGCGGAATGCCGGGGATGGGGGTGCGGGGCCTGTCGGGCGGCTCACCTGCACGGATACGGCGACGAGTGCGGGCCGGACTTCCTCGGCGGACCCGCAGCGCCCCTTCGCCCAGTGACCCACCGGCCCCGGACAAAAAAGGCCGATCGAACGCCGGAAAAGGGGGGGTGTGGGTGGCGAAGCCCCCACCCGCGCGGCGAAGCCGCGCAAAAACAACGACGGCGAGCCCGGCCCGCGCTTTCCGCGGACACGGCTCGCCGATCGCCGTCGTGCGCCGCCAGGGACTCGAACCCCGGACCCGCTGATTAAGAGTCAGCTGCTCTAACCAACTGAGCTAGCGGCGCCCGCTGACGTCGTAGACCTTAGCACCCTGGTCGGCGGGACCGGAAATCGATACCCGCAGGGCGGCCCGGGTGGCCCGGACGGCCGCCCACAGCAGGACCTCGGGGCCCGGCAGCCACGGCCGTACCGTGTCCGGGGCGACGAGCCAGCGGGCGTCGGACCGGTCGGCGGCGGTGTCGCCGGCGACCGGCGGCACGGTGACCGGCGGCACGGTGACCGCGTCGCCCCGGCCGTGGCAGAGCAGCGGCGGCAGTTCGGCGCGGCGCCCGGCGCCCCACTCCTCCCAGCCGAGCAGGGACGGCAGCCGCTGGGCGGTGCCCGGGGCGGCGAACAGCAGCACGCGGCCGCGGAAGACGGCCACCGGGCCGGAGCCGGGCCCCTCGTCCCACAGCCGGTCCAGCATCCGGCGGCCGAAGACCATCGGTGCGTTGACCACGTCGAACACGGTGCCGCAGGGCAGGACGACCGGGGCGTCCGGGCGTTCCCGCCAGAGCGCGAGAGTGCTGCGGGGATGGGGGCCCGCCGAGGCCAGCCAGGCGGCACCGTCCGGGGTGACGTACGACACGTGCGACGCGTTCCCAGTACTGCTCATGGCGCATACGTCTACCTGCCGTGAGCGGCCGGTTCCCCTCGGTTGCCGAAATCGGGGACAGGAACGGACCGTACGGGGTATCTTGCCCGCCCGGCATATGCCTACACGGGGTTGCCCGCGGCCCCGGCCGGCCGCCGGCCGTCACACGGGGTCGGCGTGTCCGTCACACGGGGCCGACGTGTCCGTCACACGGGGCCGACGTGTCCGTCACACGGGGTCGGCGTGTCCCGGGCCCTCGACGCCGCGCAGCAGGTCGCGTCCGAACTCGACCATCTTGCGGGCGTAGTCCTCGGTCCAGTCCGCGCGCTCGGCGATGTCCGCCGGCGTGAGCCGGTCGAAGCGGCGCGGGTCGGCCAGCTGGGCGGCGGCGATCGCCTGGAACTCCACCGCCCGGTCGGTGGCCGCGCGGAACGCCTGCGTCAGCTCCGTCGCCCGGTCCAGCAGCAGACGCGGGTCCTCGATCGACTCCAGGTCGAAGAAGTGCTCCGGGTCGGCGGCCGCCTGTGCGGGCTCGAAGAGCAGGGGCGCGGGGCGTAGCCGCGGTTCGCTGCGACGCGGCGTGTGCTCCGCCATGTCTTCTCCTCCTCGTGGTACGTACCGGATGACCCGCTCGGGGCACAGGCCACCGTCCATTGTCTCGCGCCCGCGCAAGAGGGCCCTCGCACGGCGCCGGGGGCCGCGGGACGGCCCGGCGCTCCACTCGGTGCGCCGGTCATGACTACCGGACCGCCCGGTGCGCCGGCCGCGGTCGCCGGACTGCCCGGTGCGCCGGTCACGGCCGCCAGGCCACCCGGTGCTTCGCCAGGTGCGCCAGCACCGCGTGGTTGGCCTCCCAGCCGTCCGGGAACTTCACCGTCACCCCCAGCTGCACCGGTTCCGTCGACGGGTGGTCGTCGAGGAGTTCGGTCACGCCGGCGCGGCAGACGACGATGCAGGCGTGGCGGTGGCGGGAGGCCAGGACGCACAGGCGGCCGGTCTCCAGGTGGAAGGCGGTGGCGTCGGGGCGGCCGGAGAGGGGGTGCAGGACGACCGTGACGTCGTACTCGCGGCCCTGGAGCCGGTTGGCGGTGTCGACGGTGACGTCCGTGACGCCGAGCCCGGCCAGTGCCGCGCGGATCGCCGCGGCCTGGTCGCGGTGGGCGGTGCCGACGGCGATGCGGTCGGCGGTGAGCGGGGCGGGCTCGGGGGAGCGCTCCGAGACGGCCGCGCCGCCGCGCTCCAGCAGGCGCCGGACGACCGCGGCGACCGCGTGCACCGCCTCCGGGTCGGTGCGCGGGGTGTGCCGGGCGGGCAGCTCCAGCAGGCCCCAGCCGCAGGCGGCGGCCTCGTCGATGACCCGGTCCGGGCCGGAGCCGTCCGACGGGACGGCGAAGGCGAGCCGCCGGTCGCCCTCGCCGGTGCCGCTGCGGAACGGCGTGTACGGGTAGAAGGCGGCCGACACCAGTGGCGCGGCGGAGGCCGGCAGCCGCCAGGACACCGGCAGCCGGTGCTGCGGCAGGCCGGGGTTGTGCGCGAGCAGCGTCGTCACGGCGGACGCGGACGGGTCGTACGACAGGCCCGCCCACTGCTCGCTGCCCACGATCGCGAACGGGTCGAGCTGCCCGGGGTCGCCCACGAACAGGGCCCGTTCGAACAGCCCGGCCACCGCCAGCAGCGCGTCGGAGCGCATCTGGTACGCCTCGTCGACGATGGCGTGCCGCCACGGCTCGTCCACCTTCACGTGCGCCCACTTCGCGGCCGTCGACAGCACCACCGGCAGCCCGGCGAGGTCGCCGGCCTTCGCCGAGGTGCGGACGTTCGGCAGGTCGTCCAGGGCCTTGTCGTAGGGGTCGGAGTCGCTGCTGTGCAGGCGCCCGACCGGCAGCTCGGGGTCCTTCTCGGCCAGGCGCAGCACGAGGTCGTCGACCTGGGCGTTGGTCTGCGCGACGATCATCAGCGGGCGCCCGGCGGCGGCCAGTTCCAGGGCCGCGCGCACCACCAGGGTGGACTTGCCGGCGCCGGGCGGGGAGTCGACGACCACGCCGCGCTCGGTGCCGTGCAGCGTGTCGCGCAGGATCGCGTCGGTGGCCCTCGCCGCCGCGGCACCCGGGTCGGCCACGGCCTCGGCGGTCGTCACAGCAGGTCCTCCTCGGTCACGGGATCGGCGGGTTCCGGCCCGGGCTCGCCGGGCGGGCCGCCGTGCGTCCACGGCGTCCGCTCGGGCTCGGGCAGCTTCGCCCCGCCGCGCTGCTCGTGCTCGAACAGCGTGAAGCACACGTGCTCGCCCTTCTCGGGCACCGAACCGGGCTCCGGCTCCTTGCCGCGGCCCATCTTGTCGGTGATCCGCAGGACGATCAGGGCGCCGTCGGGGCAGGGCTCGTACCCGACGAACTCGGCGGTCTGCGGCCGGCCGCCCAGCGACCGGTACACCTTCGCCCGCTCCGCCAGGTGCGGCCGGTCCTCGGTGCGGACGGTGACCAGCGGGCGCGGGCTGGGCCGCTTCCCCTCGCTGTAGGCCATCACGACCTCGGTGACCTCCCCGGTGAACGCCTCCCCGGCCAGCCGCCGCTCCGCCATCACCAGCGGGTCGTCGAGGGCCTCCTGCGCGTCCAGGCGGGCCTGCTCCCGCTCGCGCGCGGCGAGCTTGTGCGCGGCGGTGACCGCGTCGTCGCGGCGCGGCTGCGGGGGCTCGCCGGCCAGGACGCGGTCGCGGTGGCCGGTGAACGACCAGCGGTCGCGCGTCCACCGCTCCTCGACATGCGCGCCCTCCGGCAGCGCCCGCAGCAGGTCCAGGCCCCGCCACACCGCGTCCCACGTGGGCCGCGTGACCCGCTCCACGAGCGCGCGGATCTCCCGCTCGGCGGCGGCCAGCGCGGCCAGCCGGCCGTCGGCCTCCAGGCCGTCCTCGGCGGCGGCCAGGGCGGTGCGGGCGCGGTCGTAGCGCTCGATGGCGGGGGCGAGCAGCCGGTTGTCGAACGCCGGGTCGGTGGCCGGGCCCGCCGGCGGGCACAGCAGCTGGCCGTCGGCGTCCCGCGCGAGTTCGGCGCGCAGCGCGGCCTGCGCGCCGGTCATGCCGTCCGGCGGGTCGATCCAGGCCAGCAGCGCGCCCAGGTGCTGGTCCTCCAGGCCGGACTGCCCGGTCGCCCAGTGCCGGGACAGCAGGTCGGTCAGGGCCAGCAGCAGCGACGAGCCGGGCACCCGGGCCCGCTCGCCGTAGTGCGTCAGCCACCGCCCCAGCAGCGGCACCCGCGGCGGCGCCGGATGCGGCGTCTCCGGGTCCTGCTCCGCGGTCCGCCGGAACCGCATCGAGCGCCCGAGCAGCCGTACCAACTCGATGCCGCCGCGGCTGGGCACGATGAGCTGCGGCGCGTCCGCGCACAGCTCGGCCTCCACCTTGACCCGCTTGCCGGTCTCCGGGTCGGTCTCGGTGCGCTCGGCGGCCTCCACCTCGCCGGCGTAGGAGTCGATGTACGGCAGGACGGCGTCCGCCAGCTCGGCGAGGAACGCGAACCGCAGGTCGCGGTCGCGCGGCTGCGGCACGACGAGCAGGCGCGGCGCGTCCCGGTCGGTGCCGACGAGCGCGCCGAGCGGGGCGCCGGCCTCACCGGCGGTGGTGAGCGGCACCAGGACCAGGGGGCGGTCGGACAGGTGCCGGTGGCGGACGGTGGCGGCGGGCTGGGCGCGGCCGGTGCGCACGGCCTCCAGACGGCCGAGGGCGTCGATCAGGGACACGGCGCCGCCCCCTCCCGGTCGGCCGCCGCCAGGGCCTGGGCGCGCAGCCGGGCCGCCCGGCGCAGCGCGGCGACCGCCGGGTCGTCCGGGTCGCCGGCCTCGCCGCGGGCGGCGGCCAGCACGTCGTCCACCGTCGACAGGCCGCCCAGCTCGGCGCGGACCGAACGGCCCAGGGCGGTCACCGCACCGGCCGCGCGGGCCCGCGCCCGGCAGTGGAAGGCCAGCTCGCAGGCGGACAGGCACTCCGGCGCGTACGTCGCCGGGACCGCCTCGACGGCGGCCGTGAGTTCCTCGGCGGGCAGGTCCGGGGAGAAGCACACGCCGTCGGGCAGGGTGCCGGCGATGTCCTCGACGCGGGTGAGCCGGGCGAGCTGACGGGCGGTCACCGCACGCTGCTTGCGCACGTCGACCGCCGAGGCGGTGGGCAGGTTGGAGAAGTCCTTCGGGCAGACCAGCAGGATGCGGTGGCGCACCTCGGGCGGCGGCTCCAGACGGGCGGCGGTCTCCTCCAGCGCCAGCACGTACACCGCCGCCTGCCGCGCGGCGGCGCCCACCTTCGCCGGGTCGGCGGAGCCGTCCAGCACGGGGAAGGACTTGATCTCCACGACCGTCCAGCGCCCGTCCGGGTGCACGACCACCGCGTCCGGCTCCAGCAGGGCGGGCGAACCGGCCACGTCCAGGGCGAGCATCGGGTGGTCCAGGAGGGTCCAGGCGCCGGCCGCGGTGGCCTCGCGCAGCGCCTGCTCCGTACGGGTCCTGCGCCCCTCGGGGCCGGGCGCGGTCAGGTCGGGGACGTGGGGGCGCTCCGGCGGTTCGGCACCGGGATCCAGCGTCTCGCGCACCAGCCGCAGCAGCTCCGCGCCGCCGTCGGCCTTGACCCGCGCCTCGAATGCGTTGCCCCGCATGAAGGCGAACTGCGACTGCCCGAACACCGGCGGCGCGCCCAGCGCGCTCGCCAGCGCCGCCTTGTCCACTCCGGCGCCGTCGAGGATTGCGCGCCGCCGGCAGCCGGGGTTGGCGGCCAGTGCCGCGAGGGCGCGCGCGTCCAGCGCTTTTGCCGGTACGTCAGGACCGCGCAGCTCAGCGAGCCGGTGTCGGAGCGCCGTCCCCCCTGTCCGCGGGGGCGGCACCCGGCTCGGCTCCCGACGCTGCGAACCGTGCCTCGCGCTGCCATGGAATCCGCTCACCCGGGGAAGTCTGGCATCCCTCACTGACAACAGGTGAACCTGCGCCGCGAGAGCGGTCTGTTGCGGCTGTGACGGCGACCGCCACGCGCACCCTGGCCCAGTCCAGACACCGGACCGCCCAGGGCGCCAGCAGCAGCCCGACGCCCATGACGACCACGCCCGCGACCGCGTCGAGGAGGTAGTGGTTGGCCGTGCCCATGACCACCAGGCCGGTCAGTAGCGGATAGGCCACGGCGACGGTTCTCGCGACGCGCGTGCGGCCGTGCCGCCACAGCATCACCCCGCACCACAGCGCCCAGCCGACGTGCAGACTCGGCATCGCCGCGTACTGGTTGGTCATGCTGCCCAGGCCGCGCGGCGCGCTGGCCTGGCCGCCCCACCAGCCGTAGGAGCTGTAGTACGCCATCGTGTCGACGAAACCGTGGGTGGGGGAGAGCAGCCGGGGCGGGCAGGTCGGCATCAGCGTGAAGCCGATCAGGCCGAGGAACGTGGCCGTCATCAGCCAGGTGCGGGCCGCGCGGTAGTGCGCGGAGTGGCGGCGGAAGACCCACACCAGGACCAGCGGCGTGACCAGGTAGTGCAGCGAGGCGTACCAGAAGTCCGCCGGCACGCCCAGCCACGGCTCGCGGGTGAAAAGGCGGTTGAGGGGGTGCTCGGCGTCGATGTGCAGCGTCTGCTCCAGGCGCAGGACGTCCAGGCCGTGGCCGACGGCACTCGAGACGTCGCCCCGGACCAGCAGCCGGCCCACGGAGTAGCAGCCGTAGACGAGCAGGATCAGTGGCAGTTCGGTCCACCAGCGCAGCCGCGCGCGCGGGGCCGCCCCGGTGCCCGGAGTCTCGGTCTGCGGCATCCGATCGCCCTCCCCCTTCTCGACACGCGGCTTCGGCGGCCCGGTCGTGCCACTCTACGGCTGGTGTCCACGGCTGGTGAGCCCGCCCTCGCCGGGCGTCTCGGCCCAGAGAGACGCAGAGATCGCCTCCCGGGTTGCCCGCCGGCCGGGCGGGCGGCCGTCCCGCCGAGTGGGTGGGCGACGGGCCCGCCGGCCGGGTGGGCGATGCTGATGCTGGGGGCCCGGTCCGGGAGCTCGTCCGTCACTCGTTCGTCGCTTGTTCCCGTCGTCGCTCGTTTCGGTCGTACTCGTTCCAGTCGAAAGGTCTCCTTTCCATGGCACCACGCGGCCTGCGGCCCGGCACGGGCAGACCGCGTGGTCGTCGGCCGGCACACCGGCAGGACCGACGTGCCCCTGCCCGACGAGTTCGCCGCCCGCCCGCGCCCGCATCCCGCACCGCTGTCGGTGCTGGGCTGGGCTGAGCTGGGCCTACGGGGAGCCGGCCGGCGAGCACTGGAACGACGTGGGCCGTGGGGCACCTGACCGACCGGCCGTCCCCCGTCCCCGTCACGCCGTAGCCGTCCGCGTCATGCCGTGACCGCCCGCGCCGCGCTGCGGTCGCCCGCGTCACGCCGCGGTCGCCGCCCTTTACCGGGGGCGCCTCCTACCGCGGTCGCCGCTCCCCTCCCCGGTCGCCGCTCCCCCGGTCGCCTGGATCAGGCCGTGCGCGGCAGGTCCGCGTGCCGCTCCAGGAACTGCGCGACGCCCGGGGTCCGGCGGTGCGGGAGCAGTACCCGTGCCGTGCCGGACAGCATCGTCAGGATGCGGGAGGACTGCACCTGGTCCATCAGGTCCAGGACGCGCAGGCCGGCGGCCGCGGCCTCGTCGGGGCGGCCGCCGCGGGCCAGGTCGTCGGCGAGTTCGGCGGTGTAGAGCGCGGTGTTGCGGGTGAAGTGGGGGTCCTGCAGGCGGGCCGCCCGGCGCGCGTGGCGGGCCGCGCGCTCCCAGTCGCCGAGGGCGGACCAGCACTGCGCCTCCAGCCCCTCCAGCTCGGCCTCGCCGTAGAAGCTCATCCACTCGGGGTCGGCGTCGCTGGGGCCGCGGTCGAAGAGGGTCTGGGCGCGGGCGAGGGCCCGTTCGCAGGCGGCGCGGTCGGCGAGACCGGCCCAGCCGCCGGCCTCGCGCAGGGCGAGGAGGGACAGCAGGCGCGCCGAACCGAGGCCGCGCGCGGCGCGCTGCGCGGCCTGCGCGGCCCGTACCGCCTCCCGCGGGCGCCCCGCGTCGCGCGCGAGGAACGCCGTGTTGCAGAAGGCGTGCGCCTCCAGGGGGTCGTCCCCGGTCATCCGGGCGGTGGCGAGGGCCTCGGCGTAGTGCGAGCGCGCGTCGTCGAAGCGACCCGAGTCGTGTGCCAGCCAGCCGACGGAGAGGGTGAGCTCGCCGACGCCCGCGTGCAGCCGGTCGGCGGTGGTCTGCCGGGTCGCGCCGGCGTCGAGCAGCGCGTACGCGGCGCGCAGCGGAGCGGCCGCGCGCCGGTAGAGCCCGTCCGCGCCGTGCCGGTCGTCCAGCAGCCGGATCTTGCGGACGGCCTCCTCCAGGGCGGCCGCCTCGCCGGTTCCGGCACGGCGCGGGGGCCGGCCCGCCGCCGCGGCGTCGGTGGCGAGGCCGAAGGTAGCCAGCGAGGCGGCCGCCACGGCGGCGCCCGAGCCGGTCATGAATGCGCGACGCAGCACGTCGCTCTCCTCGTGGTTGTCGTGCGTGTCGTACTGGTCCTGCTGGTCCTGCGTGTCATACGGCTCGTACGCCTCCGCCGTCTCCTCCGCGGCGCGCTCCCCGGCCGCGGCATGCGCCGGGCTGTGCGCCGGGCTGTGCGCCGGGAGATGTGCCGAGGGCGCCTCCCCGGTGCCGCGTCCCCGGCGCCCGCGTACGGACGAGCGGGGCGCGAAGCCCAGGTCGGTGAGGGTGCGGCCGGGGAACATGTGCAGGAACACCCGTTCGTAGGCGTAGTTGGGACAGCGGATCTCGCCCGCCTCGACGCGACCGATGTAGCGCGCGTCGCAGGCGACCTGTTCGCCGATCTCACGGGCGGCCCGCCGTACCGCCGCCGCGAACTCGGCCGGTGAGCGCTGCCCGCGCAGGCGCCGGAAAGCGAGATTCGGCTGCGGGATCCGGGGGGATGGGGACGAGGTCACTCGTGACGACGCCATGGTCGTGGCCTCTCGTGCGAAGCGTCGAACCGTGCCGGGGCAGGCGGGCGTGACGCCGGTTCGGTGCGCGTCGTTCCCCTGTGCCCGGCGGGCAAGAAAGTACCTGCTGTGGTCGACTGGACACGCAGTGTTTGAGTACAAAGCGGATGTCTCCCCCGGGATCTGCCATGAACTGCCATCCTTTGTGGCTGACTTCCGCCGTAGCCGTTGACGCGCCGCGGCCGTTGAACCCCGTGGGCCGGGAGCAGCCGTCTTCCGGCGCGCCCGCCCGAGCGCCCTTCCCCAGTCCGTTCCTAAGTCCGTTCCTAAGTCCGTTCCTAAGTCCGTTCCCTAGTCCGTTCCTGAATCCGAGGAGGGAATCCGTGGTGGAGACCGGGATGGAGACCGGCCGGAGCGCCGGCTCTTGTACGCCGCCGATGTCGGCGAGACGCCCGCCGGGCGGCGCGGACGGCGCCTGCGACCTGGTGACGGTGCCCGCACGACAGGGGCTGGAGGCGGTCGACATCCTGCGCCGCGGCGCGGGCGACGCGGTGGGGCCCGTCCTGCACGACGACGACCGCGACCTGCTGGGCTTCCTGGTGCCGCCGGGGACGGCTGCGGGCTGGGACGTGCCGGGCAGCACGTGCACCGAGACCGACGGGCGCGGACTGCGGATGCCGGCCGAGCCGCCCGTGGCGGGCTCGGACTGGCTGCTGCCGCCGGGCGACACGGAGCCGGCGACCGATCCGGCGGTGCTGCGGGCGGCGCTGGACGAGGCGGCGCGGCTGCTCGCGGCGCTGGACAACTGCCGCTGACGCCGCAGCCCCGCAGCCGCACCGACGGCACCGACCGCACCGACCGCACCGTTCGCCACCTGCGACAATCGGTGCGTGGCCAAGTCCGCCAAGTCCGCCAAGTCCGCGCAGCCCGCCAGATCCGCCAAGCCCGCCGGGTCCGCGAGGCCCACCAAGTCCGCGAAGTCCGGCATCCCCCGCCGTCGGCAGGCCGGCGCCGAGCCCGTCGTCGCGCAGGTCGACGGCGGCGTCGCCGAGCTGGTGCCCGACCGGGAGCGGGCGCGGGCCTGGACGCTGCTGATCGACGGGGCGCCGCAGTCGCACGTCGACCTGGACGACCCGGCGTACCTGTCCTTCGCCTACCAGCGGCGGCTCGGGCACGTCGCCGACCTCGCCGCGCCGGCCGGGAAGCCGCTGCGCGCCGTGCACCTCGGCGGGGGCGCCCTCACCCTCGCCCGCTACGTCGCCGCCACCCGGCCGCGCTCCACGCAGCAGGTCGTCGAGCGGGACGCGGCCCTGGTGCACCTGGTGCGGCGGGAGCTGCCGCTGGATCCCCACGCCCGGATCCGGGTGCGGTCCGCCGACGCCCGGGAGGGGCTGGCGAAGGTGCCGGACGGCTGGGCGGACCTGGTGATCGCGGACGTGTTCAGCGGGGCGCGCACGCCGGCGCACCTGACGTCCGTGGAGTTCCTCGACGAGGTGCGCCGGGTGCTCGCGCCCGGCGGCCTCTACGCCGCGAACGTCGCCGACGGGCCGCCGCTGGCGCACCTGCGCGGCCAGATCGCCACCGCCGCCGCCCGGTTCGCGCACCTCGCGCTGGCCGCCGACCCGGCGGTGCTGCGCGGCAGGCGGTTCGGCAACGCCGTCCTCGTCGCCGCCGACCGGCCGCTGCCCGTCGCCGACCTCACCCGGCGCGTCGCCACCGATCCGCACCCCGGCCGGGTCGAACACGGCCGGGAGCTGCTGGACTTCACCGGCGGCGCGGCACCGGTCACCGACGCGGCGGCCGTGGCCTCCCCGCAGCCGCCGCCCTCCGTCTTCTGATGACCGCCCTCCGGCGACCGCTTCCCGCGCTCCCCGGCGCCTTCCGGCGCTCCCCGGCGCCTTCCGGCGCTCTCCGGCGGTTTTCGGTAGTTTTCGGAGGTTCCGTTCGGCCCTTGGACCCTCGGTCCCCCGGACCCGGTGACTAGTAGTTCCCGATCTCCACGTGCGGCGGCCCGTCGTGCCAGGTGCACATCACCGACACGCGGTTCGTCCCCGAGGTGAACTCCACCCGGATCCAGGTGTCCGTCTTCCACACCTGCATCGACCAGCCGGTGCCGGGCGTCGCGGACACCAGCGTCGCGGAGGTGTCCCCGAGGTCGAAGACCGCGCGCCCGCCGTCGGTGTCGTACGTCTTCACGCGCCCGGAGTCGGTGGGCGTGGGCGAGGCGGTCGGGGTGGGGCGCGCGGCCGCCGTCCGGGCGGGCGTGCGGGTCGCGGCCGGGGTCGGGGCCGGGGTGCGGTGCGCGGTCGGGGCGGGAGAGGAGGAGCGGGGGCGGGGGCGGGCCGTGGCGGGCACGAGCGGCCGCGACTGCTGCGTGGTCGCCTCGGCCGCCGTGATGGGCAGGGCGCGCGGCGGGTCATAGGCGGTGCCGGCCAGCACGGTGTGCACGCCCCACCACGACAGCGTGACCGCCGCACCGGTGGCGAGCGACCAGGCGAGTACGTGTACAAGTCCTCTGCGCATCGCGGCCATACTGCCTCACGCGCCCCACCCGTGTCGCGCCCGCCCTCCCGCCCGCCCCCGCCCGCCGCCCATCTGGCCACCGTTCGGCCGGAGTTGTCCACAGGGCGGTCCGGGGAGTTGTCCACAGGCGCGGATGCCGCGCGGCCGCATGGCGTACGGTGCGGCGCATGGCAAGTGTGCTCGTGGTCGAGGACGACCAGTTCGTACGCTCGGCGCTCATCCGGCACCTGACCGACGCCGCGCACGCCGTGCGCAGCGTCGGTACGGCGCTGGAGGCGCTGCGCGAGGTCGCCCATCTCCGCTTCGACGTCGTGATCCTGGACCTGGGACTGCCCGACCTGGACGGGGCCGAGGCCCTGAAGATGCTGCGCGGCATCACCGACGTGCCCGTCATCATCGCCACCGCGCGGGACGACGAGGCGGAGATCGTCCGGCTGCTGAACGCGGGGGCGGACGACTACCTGACCAAGCCGTTCTCCGTGGAGCACCTCTCCGCCCGCATCGCCGCCGTGCTGCGCCGCGCCCGCGCCGGCGGCCGTGACGCCCCGCCGGAGACCGTGCTGCGCGTGGGCGGCCTGACCGTCGACCCGCTGCGCCGCCAGGCCGAACTGGACGGTAGGCGACTGGACCTGACGCGCCGTGAGTTCGACCTGCTCGCCTTCCTGGCCGCCCGTCCCGGCGTCGTGGTGCCCCGCAAGGAGCTGCTGGCGGAGGTGTGGCAGCAGTCCTACGGCGACGACCAGACCATCGACGTCCACCTGTCCTGGCTGCGCCGCAAGCTGGGCGAGACCGCGGCCCGCCCGCGCTACCTGCACACCCTGCGCGGGGTGGGCGTGAAGCTGGAGCCGCCCGCGGCCGACGCGCCGCGGGGCCCGGGAGCGGAGCCGCCGCGATGAGATGGGCCCTGGTCAAGGTCGCGCTGGCGGTCACCACGATGGTCGTCATCGCCTTCGCGGTGCCGCTCGGCCTCGTGGTGCGGGAGATGGCGCGCGACCGGGCCTTCTCCAACGCCGAACGGCAGGCCGCGGCCGTCGCCCCCGCGCTGTCCATCACCACCGACCGCGAGCAGTTGGAGCGGGTCCTGGCCGCCGCCGGCTCGGACGCCGAGATGGCGGTGCACATACCCGGCGGGGACGGCCTGGCGGCCGTCGACATCGGGCGGCGCCGCGCCACCGCCGGGGACGTCGCGGCCGTCCGCCGCATCGGCCGCGCCTCCACCACCGAGGTGCCCGGCGGCTACACCCTGCTGCAGCCGGTGGCGCTGAGCTCCGGCCGGATCGCCGTCGTCGAGGTGTTCGTGCCGCACGCCGAGGTGACCAACGGCGTCGGCACCGCCTGGGCGGTGCTGGCCGCGGTCGGTGCCGCGCTGGTCGTCGGCTCGGTCGCGGTCGCCGACCGGCTCGGCGTGCGCATGGTCGGGCCCGCCCGGCGGCTCGTCGAGGGCGCGCACGAGCTGGGGGAGGGCCGGCTGGGCGCCCGGGTGCCGGAGGAGGGGCCGCGGGAGTTGCGCCTGGCGGCCGTCGCGTTCAACTCCATGGCCGACCAGGTCGTCCAACTCCTCGCCAATGAGCGGGAGATGGCGGCCGACCTGTCCCACCGGCTGCGCACCCCGCTGACCGTGCTGCGGCTGAACGCGGCCTCGCTGGGCGAGGGTCCGGCGGCCGAGCAGACCCGGGAGGCGGTGGCCCAGCTCGAGCGCGAGGTGGACACCATCATCCGCACCGCCCGGGAGGCCAAGCCGCAGACCACGGCACCGGGGCCGGGCGCCGGGTGCGACGCGGCCGAGGTCGTGCGGGAGCGGATGGAGTTCTGGTCGGCGCTCGCCGAGGACGAGGGCCGCAAGTGGCGGCTGGCCGGCGTGGAGCGGCCGGTGCGGGTGCCGGTGGCCCGCGCCGACCTCGCCGCCGCGCTCGACGCGCTGCTCGGCAACGTCTTCCGGCACACCCCGGAGGGCACGGCGTTCGCGGTGGACGTGCACCACGCCGAGGACGCGGTGATCGTGCTGGTCTCGGACGCCGGGCCCGGCATCGCCGATCCCGAGGCGGCGCTGGCCCGCGGGCGCGGCACCGGCGCCGACGGCTCCACCGGCCTCGGCCTGGACATCGTGCGCCGGCTCGCCGAGTCCACCGGCGGCGACGTGCGGATCGGCTCCTCCGTGCTCGGCGGCACCGAGGTGCGCATCTGGCTCCAGCTCGACGGGCGCAAACCGGTGCGCCGGGGCCACCGGGGAACCGTCCGGCGGCGCCGTCCCGCCCGCCGATTGGTCTCGACCTTTAACCGCTCCCGATCCCATCCTTAAGCGCACCCTAAGATCCCCAACTCCCGTCCGGATCAGGAGTTTTGCCTGATTCCGGATCGCTAGCGTGCTGTCGCGTCCCGGTACCCGAGCAGCCGGCGCCCACCGACCGGCGGGCCCGTGCCCGGTGCCCGTCGGCCCGGTGCCCAGCGCCCCGGACCCGCGTGGGACGCCCCTGTGAACCCCCGTAGCAGCAAAGGCAGGCACGCGATGAGCACGCACCGGCGCAGGATCAGCGGCAGAAACAAGGCGATCGGCGGGGCTGTCGCCGCGGCCGTGATCGGCGGCGGCGCGGTCCTGCTCACCGGCACCGCCCACGCGGCCGGTATCGGGGCGGCGTACACCAGGACCAGCGAGTGGTCGACGGGCTACACCGCGCAGTACGTCGTCACCAACAACAGCGGGCAGCCCGAGAAGGACTGGACGCTGGAGTTCGACCTGCCCGCGGGCGCGAAGCTCAGCTCCCTGTGGAACGCGGAGTCGAGCGTGAGCGGGCAGCACGTCACCGTCAAGCCGCCCAAGTGGGACACCGACGGCCTGGCCGCGGACGAGTCCGTCACCGTCGGCTTCGTCGTCAACGGCACCGGCGATCCCAGCGGCTGCCGCATCGACGGCGGGAGCTGCTCCGTGGACGACGGCGCCACCCCCGAGCCCAGCGGCCGCCCCACCGCCTCCCCGACGCAGACGGCCGCCCCCACCCCCACCGCCCCCGCCACCAAGTCGGCCACCCCGACCCCGGCCGCGACGCAGAGCACCGGCAGCGGTACCACCGCCACCGCCCGCTTCGCGCCGTACGTCGACACCTCCCTCTACCCGGCCTTCGACCTGCCGGCCGCCGCCGACGCGACCGGCGTGAAGAACTACAACCTCGCCTTCGTCACCGACGGCGGCGGCTGCACCCCGAAGTGGGGCGGCGTGAGCGACCTCGGCAGCGACGCGGTGGCCGCGCAGATCGGGCAGCTGCGCGCCAAGGGCGGCGACGTCCGTGTCTCCTTCGGCGGCGCCTCCGGCTCCGAGCTGGCCACCACCTGCTCCTCGGCGGACGCGCTGGCGGCGGCGTACGGCAAGGTCGTGGACGCCTACCAGCTCACCAAGGTCGACTTCGACGTCGAGGGCGGGGCGCTGCCCAACACGGCCGCCAACACCCGCCGCGCCCAGGCCATCGCCAAGCTCCAGCGGCAGCACCCGGACCTGGACGTCTCCTTCACCCTGCCGGTGATGCCCGAGGGCCTGACCCAGGACGGCGTCAACCTGCTGTCGAACGCCAAGTCCAACGGCGTGAAGATCTCCGCCGTCAACATCATGGCGATGGACTACGGCCCCTCCTACAACGGCGACATGGGCACCTACGCCGAGCAGGCCGCCACCGCCACCCAGGCCCAGATCAAGGGCGTGCTCGGCCTGTCCGACGCCGACGCCTGGAAGACGGTTGCCGTCACCCCGATGATCGGCGTCAACGACGTCTCCGTGGAGGTCTTCAAGGTCGACGACGCCGCCCAGCTCGCCGACTTCGCCAAGTCCAAGGGCCTGGGCTGGCTGTCGATGTGGTCCGCCACCCGCGACAAGCAGTGCTCCGGCGGCGCCAAGAACACCGCCGACGCCACCTGCAGCTCCGTCGTCCAGGACCCGTTCGCCTTCTCGAAGGCCTTCGCGGCCTTCCGGTGACCGTCGCGCCGGTGACCGTTCCGGCGGACGCCTCGGCGACCGCCCCGACGACCGGTCCTTGACGGACCCCCCGCGCCACCCCCCACCGGACCGGGCGCCCGCTGCCACGAGAGCGGGCGCCCGGTTCCGTTGTCCCGCCGGCCGCCGACGCCCGGTTCCGCGGCCCCCAGCGCCCGCCCGGCGCGGCGGCGGGCACGGCGGCCGCGCCCGCCGCCGGCCGTATGCCGGAACAGCGGCACCAGCAGCGGGAACGTGGTCCGCGAGAGGCGGACTGGAGGGCGGCCAGAGAGCGGCAACAGCGCCGGGGCACTCCCGCACGAGACGCGTCGGAAGATCGTTGCGACTCCGGAGCCCCGGCTTGCATCCTGGTCGCCCGGCCGGCGTCGCCGCGCCGGAGAAAGGTGGTCCGGTGCCCGGCTCGCAGACCGCCCCGGCCGTGCCGGGACGCACCCCCCGATGGCGCGTCCTCGTGACGCGGACACTGATCGGTACGGCACTGGTCTGGCTCCTGCTGATCACGGCGCGGCCGCTGCTGGGCGGCCGCGTCTGGTGGTGGGTGCTGATCGACCTGCTGCCGCCCCTCGTCCTGGTCCTGGTGCCGTTCGCCCTGCTGACGGCGGGAGCGGCCGTCGCGCTGCGGCGGGTGCGCGGCCCGGTGCGGGAGGGCCGGTGGCTCGTGGGCCTGGCCGCGGTGGCGCTGGTCGTCGCGGTGCCGCAGTCGGGTCTGAACCTGCGTGCCGTCGGCACGCACCGGCAGCCGCCCCCGGGTGCGCTGAAAGTCGTGTCGTGGGACACGCTGGAATGGCACCAGGGAAACGACACAGGCCACTTCTACCGCTATCTGAGACAGCGCCGGGCGGACGTCTACCTGCTCCAGGAGTACATGGGGATACGGAAGGACGAGCCGGTGCCCGTCAACGACGAGGACCGGCTGCGCGCGGTCTTTCCCGGCCGCCACTTCGCGACGGCCGGCGAACTGCTCACCGTGTCGCGGTTCCCGATCAAGAAGCAGACCGTGGTGGAGGCCCACCTGCCCGAGCCGGCCACGTCCTGGGACGACTACTGGAACATACGGGTGCTACGCACGGACATCGTCGTGGACGGCACCGAGATCTCCCTCTACAACGTCCACCTTCCGGACCTGTTCTACCTGGGAGCCAGCCCGTTCTCCGCGGAGTTCTACCGGATCGCCGCCGATCTCGACCATCGCCGGACCGCGGTGCTGAAGGCGCTGCGACGGGACATCGAGGGCAACAGCAACCCCAAGGTGGTGGCAGGCGTGCTCAACCTGGTGCCCGGCTCCGGTGAACTGCGGTGGCTGGACGGCCTGACGGACGCGGCGCACTCCTCGGGCAGCGCCTACCCGGTGTCCTTCTGGGTCGGCGGGCTCCAGGCCTGGCGGCTCGACTGGGCCTTCTCCGCCGCGGGGGCCACGGCCGACCGCTACCGGCTGACCGATCCGGAGGGGCTGTCGTCGCACCGAGCCCAGGAGTTCTTCCTGTCCACCTCCTGAGCCCCGTCGGCCCGGTCCCGGCCGCCGTGCCGGCACCGCCCGGTGCGCGGATCACCTCACTTGGTCAGTCCCCGGCTCTCCAGCAGCCGTTCGAAGCACTTGAGCTTCACGTCCTCGTCCTGGGTGCCGTGCATGGAACCCGGCTGGTTGCGCAGGTCGCTGTGGCGGACCCGGAGGGGCCAGCGCTCCGGGTAGGCGATCCGGCGGCCGCCGGAGGTCCCGACGTGGCCGGCCAGGTTCTCCCACTGGTACTCGAATCCCTCGTGGCTGACGAAGGTGTCCCGGTGGAAGGCGCCGAGCCGGTGCGCGACGGGCGCGAAACGGGCGGTGTCGTAGGCGATGAGCTGGTCCACCACCCGGTTGACGGACCGCACTCCCGGCTCGATCTCCGGTCCGACGTCCGCGAGCGGCCGGTCCCACTCCTCGTGGTCGTCCACCTTGCTGATGAGCACCACCTCCGGGTTGCGCTCGAAGATCTGCGCGGTGGCGTCCAGCACGTCGAAGTCCTCGTCGGTCTTGTGGATGAACGTGTCGTCCGTGAACGTGATCAGGTACGGGCTGGTGGTCGTGAAGTGGTTGCCGTGGAAGTTGTTGGACGGGGCGCCGGAGAAGGCGTGGTGGTCCGTGCGGCGCCACCGCAGTTCGTCCACGCCGAGGTCGGCCAGCCGCGGCAGCAACCGGGCGACGGTGTCCTCGGTGGAGCGCTCGGCGACCAGGATCACCTCGAAGTCGTGCCGGGTGGGGCGGGTCAGGGAGCGGATCGCCAGCGGCAGCGTCCGCTCCAGGAGCCGCTCGGTGTCGTGGAAGGCACAGGCCAGGGTGAAGAATGCCATGTCGGATACCTCCGAAAAGCTACGCGAGGACCGCCGCGAGCGCGGCGGCCAGCTTGGCGCTGTCGTGGGCGGTGCCGTACCGGGGATCGGGGCGGGCCAGGTCGGCGCGGACCAGGCGGACGCCGACGTCTCCGGCCGGCAGCGAGCCGCCGTCGTGCGCCAGCACCACGTCCGGTGCGACACCGTGGGCGCGCAGCGCCTCGACGTGGGCGGCGATGTCGTACCCCTGGGTCTCGGCCACCTCGGGCTCCAGGTTGCAGACGTAGACGCGCTGGGCGCGGGTCGTGGCGAGCGCGGCGTGCAGGTCGTCGACCAGGGCGGCGGCGAGGACGGAGGTGTACACCGAGCCGGGGCCCAGCACCACCTGGTCGGCCTCGTGGATCGCCCGGGCCAGGCCGTCGGGCGGTTTGACGCCGGGCGGGTCGAGCGCGACGCGGTGCAGGCCCGATGTCTTGGAGATGGCGTACTGCCCGGTCACCCGGGTGCCGTCCACGGTGACGGCGCTCAGGTCGACCGGCTCCACGGTCGCCGGGGCCACCCGGCCCCGGTCCGGGGTCAGGCCCAGCAGCGCCGCCGTGCGGTCGGTCGCGGCCAGGAAGTCGCCCGTGACCGCGGTGAGCCCGGCCAGCAGCAGGTTGCCGAGGGCGTGGCCCGCCACGTCGGTGCCCGCGAAGCGGTGCTCCAGCGCCTGGCCCAGCGGCTCCTCCTCGACGCCGGCCAGCGCCGCCAGGCAGCGGCGCAGGTCGCCGGGGGCGGGGATGCGCAGCGCGCTGCGCAGCCGCCCGGTGGAGCCGCTGTCGTCCGCGGTGGCGACGATGGCGGTGGTGTGGCCGGCGTACCGGCGGGCGGCCCGGAGCGTGGCGGTCAGCCCGCGCCCGCCGCCCAGGGCCACGACGCGGGGGCGCACCGTGCGGGCGCTCATCCGCCGACGTCCCGGTGCGGCACGCCGGGAGCGCCGCCCGGCCGGCGCAGCACGGCGACGTACTCGCCGACCGGTGCGTGCGGGCAGGCCGGCGGGCGCGGCTCCTGGCCGACGGCGGCCACCGGACGCTGCTCGTCGCCGTCGACCGGCGGATGCCGGCGCCGGGTGTGGCCGTGGCGCTGTACGAGGACGTCGGTGGCCGCCTCCAGGAACAGCACCCGCGCCCGGGCCCCCGAGGAGAGCAACCCGGCCGGCGTGGGCGGGACCTCGTCCCGCTGGTGCGCGGTGCCCGGGGCCGGCACCACCCGGGTGAAAGACGACCGCGGGACGTGGGCCGGCTCGGCCACCTTGGGCACCGGCTCGGGCGGCAGGGTGTCGATGGTGAAGCGGCCGGGGTCCGCCAGGTGGTCGGCGGCGAGGCTGCGGCCGGCCCCGGACAGGCCGGTGATGACGACGAACCGGCTGTCGGATCCGGGCGGGGACGGCATCCTCAGCTCCCGGCGGGTTCGGCGGTGAAGCGGTCGAGCCGCCCGATGGGTTCCTCGGGGCGCCAGCTGAGCGCCGGGATGTGGGCGTTGACGAGTTCGCCGTCCTCCCTGAGGAGGGACGCCGGGGGGTGCTGCATGTGCAGCATCCAGTCGTCGTGGTGGAAGAAGGGCGCGGCGATGTCGAAGCGGTAGGCGAAGTCGTTGTCCTCGCCGCCCCAGCCCTCGTACCGCTCGTCCATGCCGCCCACCCGGTGGAAGATCCCGGTGCGCACCCACAGGCAGCAGCCCGGCGGGCGGCGCAGCTGGAAGACGCGCAGGTGCTCGGGGCCGGCCTCGGCGGCGCGGCGCCGGACGCGTTCGCGGACGGCCCATGCCGTGGTGGGCCCGTCCATGCAGCTCATCTTCCGGTACGTCAGATGACCGCCGACACCGGGGGAGCGGAAGCGTTCGGCGTTGCGGGCGACGAAGTCCCGGTCGGCGAGCACGTCGGCGTCGAGGATGCACAGCACCTCGTTGCGGCCGGGGGTGTTCACCACGCCCGCGTTGACCGCCCAGGACTTGTTGAACATCCCGCCCTTGGGGGCGAACAGGTAGTGGTCGGCGAACGGGGTGATCGCCTCGCGCCAGCGCGGGGAGTCGTCGGACTCGACGACGGTGACCTGGTATCTCTCGCGCGGGTAGGACTGGTCGCGCAGCGCGAGCAGGCAGGCCAGCAGGTTGCGCAGCCGGGCGCCGCCGGTGTCGCGGTCCCGGAACGGCACGACGATCAGCACCTCCGGGTCGGCTCCCGGGGGCAGCGCGGGCCCGGGCGGGAGGGCGCGCAGTTCCTCGACGGTGACCGGCTCGGCGTCGCGGGTGTGCCGCGCCCCGAGGTGGAAGCCGATGCGTGAGTTGCACTCCGCCTCCCAGGCTGCGTCGAACAGGGGAGCGGTGGAGGGCAGGGCGGCCCGGTCGAGGAGGACGGCCCGCAGCCGGTGGTAGTGGCCGGGAACGCCCGGTTCCTCGGCGAGCGCCTCGCCGAGGGCACGGATCTTGGGGTCCTCGGCCTTCCTGACCGCGGCGACGACGGCCTCGGTCCACGGGCGGGCCATCTCCCAGTAGAAGAGGCCGGAGCGGCGGGCGTCGGGGTCCGAGGCGACGACGACGCTGTCGACGACGGCGGTCGCCAGGACCTCCGGGTCCGTGGGACGGAGCTGGGTCACGGGAACTCCTTTCGGTGGCGGTCAGGGGCGGTCAGGCGAGGGGACCGGCGGCGCGGGCGGGCGGCGGCCCGGCCGGGGCCCGCTGCCCGGACGTGGCGACACGCAGCAGGACCGCGGCACCCAGCGCGAGCACGCTCACCGCGCCCAGCGCCACCGGCACCCCGGTGGCCTGGGCGAGGAAGCCGATCAGCGGCGGCCCGGCCAGGAAGCCGGTGCCGGCGATGCTGGACACCACGGTGATGGCCGGGCCGGTGGCCCGCCCGGCCATCCGCCCGGCCATCGAGAAGATCGCCGGCATGACGATGGACAGCCCCGACCCCAGGGCCGCGAACCCGCACACGGCCGCGGCCGGATGCCCGGCCAGCAGCCCGGCGGCGAAGGCGCAGCCCGCGAACGTCACCGCCCAGGTGACCACCCGTACGTCGCCCCAGCGGGCCAGGCACCGGTCGCCGAGCAGCCGCCCGGCCGCCATGGCCACGGAGTACGCGGAGTAGCCGAGGGCCGCGAACTGGGCGCTGGTGCCCAGGCCGTCCCGCAGGTAGATGGCGCCCCAGTCGCCGACCGCGCCCTCTCCCGCCATGCCGCACAGGCCGACGAAGCCCAGCAGCACCAGGGGCAGCCGGCGCTCGGCGGGCAGCCTGGCCCAGCCGCCCTCGGCCCGCCGCGGGGCGACGTCGCTGCTCGCGGGCAGCAGCCAGGCGGAGGCGACGAGCGCGACCCCGCCCAGCACCGCGGCGACGAGGGCGAAGTGCACCAGGGGGGACAGCCCCCGGGCCTCGGCACCGCCGCCGGTCAGCGCGCCGAGCAGTCCCCCGACGCTGTACACGCCGTGCAGGGAGGACAGCACGGGACGGCCCATGCGGTTCTGGACGGCGACGCCGTGCGCGTTCATCGCCACGTCCACGATGCCCATGGCCGCGCCGAACCCGACCAGGGCGAGCCCGAGGGCGACGAGGTTCCCGGCGAGCGCCGGGAGCAGCAGCGCCAGACAGCTCAGCGTGATGCCGAGCCGGGTGACGGGGCGGCTGCCGTGGCGGGCCACGAGCTGCCCGGCGACCTGCTTGGACAGCAGGGCGCCGACCGCCAGCCCGAGCAGCGCCAGTCCGAGGGGACCGGTGTCGGCGCCGACCCGGTCCTTGACGGCGGGGATGCGCAGCACCCAGTTGCCGAACAGGGCACCGTTGACGAAGAACACCACGCCGAGGGCGAACCGCGCCTGCCGCGGCCGCCGGGCACCGGACGCCGGTCCCCCGGTCATGCCGTGCCTTCGGGGTCCGCCGCCATCTCCTCGAAGCCCTGGGTGACCCAGATGCCCTTCCACACGTCGGGATCCGACGGCAGGACGATCTCGACCAGGCTGGGACCCTGCTCGGCGGCGCTCTTCTCCAGCGCGGCCGTCAGCTCGGACACCGCCGCCCCGACCGCCGTGGGCGTGTCGCCGAGGGGGACGGCCACCCGGTGGGCGGGCACGCCGAGCGCCTCGGCGACCTGGTGGTAGGCCATGTGGCCGACGTTCGCGAGATAGGAGCGCTCCATGTCGCCGTAGGAGGCGGCGGCCTGCTTCTTCAACGAGACGGACTCGCCGTTGTTGCACACGACGAACACCACCCGGGCCTGTTCCTGCACCGCGGCCACCAGCCCCTGAAAGGAATTGGTGAACGCCTGGTCGCCCAGGGTGCACATCACCCGGGCGTCCCGGTCGCCCACGGCCAGGCCGGTGGCGTACGCCAGCCCGCCGCCGACGAAGGCCCCGTGACCGCCGAAGACCCGCAGGCCGGACGGGAAGTCGTCGTAGTGCTCGGACAGCAACCCGCCGAACATCTGGCTGTCGTCGACCAGGACGGGCCGCTCCCAGGACGCGAGCGTCGCGGCCAGCGCCCGGGCGACGGCGCGGCGCCCGTCCTCCACGGCGGCGTCGGCCCGTTCCGGGCCGCGCAGGTGCTCGGTGAGGGCTTCGTCCGGGAACCAGGGCGTGCGCGGCGGCTCTTGAAGGGCGTCCAGCCGGTCGGCCAGCTCGGCGAGCACCTGTGACGGGTCGCCGACGACGAGCGGCTCGTCGTCGCCCAGGTACTCGTTCTTCAGGACCTTGGCGGGGTCGGTGTTGACCGCCGCCTTGCGGCAGCCGGGCAGGGGGCCGACGACCCGTTCGTAGATGTTGCGGTCCTCCACGGTCACCAGCAGGTCGCACGCGGCGAGCAGGGCTCGGTGCACGGCGCTGAAGGGGTTGAGCCAGCCGGCGAAGTTCGCCACCTCCTCGCTGCGCAGCCTCTCGAAGAGCATCGGGCCCCGGCGGTAGCGCACCTGGAGCACGGCCGCGCCGGTCAGGGTGCTCAGCCGGTCCAGCGCCGGGCGCAGCCCCGCGTGGTGCAGGGCGTAGTCGTCGAGGAGGAACAGCGGGCGGCGGGACTGCCGCAGCTCCTCGAGCAGCGCCTGGAGCGCCGGCTGCCGCAGGTCGGTGGACGGCGTCCCGGGCGGGGCGGTGCGCAGCGCCTCGCGCGGGATCCAGCGGCTCTCGGCGACGTCCTGGGGGATGCCGAAGATGGCCGGCCGGTGCGGTGGGGAGGTGCAGAAGGCCAGGGCCGCCCTGAGCCGTTCCACGAACCGCTCGGCGGCGGCCCGGCGCTCCTCGGGCCGCTCGGGCACCGCGGGCGCCTGCCACGACCAGTCGGCGAACCTGCCGATGCCGTCCAGCAGGCCGTGCTCGCCGTGCGGCGGCAGGAAGCGGACCGAGCCGCTGGAGGGCAGCCCGACCAGGAACAGGGCGCCCGCCTCGCTGCGCCGGGCGTCGGCGACGGCGCCGGCGGCGTTGGTCAGGCCGCGGGCGCCGTGCAGGACGGCGGCGCCCCGGCCCGGTCTGGTCAGGGAGGCGCCGGCGGCCATGAACGCGGATTCCTTGTCGCCGCGTCCGTTGGACAGGTGGATGCCGTCGGTGTGGTGCAGCGCGTCGCAGAGCGCGAGCTCCGAGGTGCCCGCGTAGACGAAGACGTTGCGGACGCCGCCCTCGGCGAGCAGCGCCGCCACGGCCTGCGCGCCGGTCAGCAGCGGGGTGGTGGGGTCGTCGGTGGCGTCGGGGAGGGGGAGGCGGGTGTCCTGGGCGGAGCCAGAGGGCATAGTGGTCATCCTGTTTCCCGGAAATCGTGCGAGACGAATGCGGCCAGCCACGCTCGGAAGTCCGGCCCCAGGTCATCGCGTTCGCAGGCCAGGCGGACGATCGTGCGCAGATAGTCGGCCCGGTCGCCGGTGTCGTAGCGGCGGCCGGAGAAGAGGACTCCGTGCACCGGCGCGCGGTCCGGCCCGGTGCGGGAGAGGCGGTCCAGGGCGTCGGTGAGCTGGAGCTCCCCGCCGCGTCCGGGGGCGGTGCGGCGGAGCGCGTCGAAGACGCCGGGGTGGAGGACGAAGCGGCCGATGACGGCGCAGTTGCTGGGCGCCTGGCCGGGGGCGGGCTTTTCCACCAGGCCGGTGACGCGGACGACGCCGGCCTCCTCGGTGGGGGCGACCGCGGCGCATCCGTACCGGTGGATGTCGCGCGGATCGACCTCCATGAGGGCCACGACGCTGCCGCTGAGGCGTCTCTGTACGGCGATCATGCGGTCGAGCAGCGGATCGCGGGGATCGATGAGGTCGTCGCCGAGCAGGACGGCGAACGGCTCGTTCCCCACATGCGCCCGCGCGCACAGGAGCGCGTGGCCCACTCCTTTGGCGACACCCTGGCGTATGTAGTGCAGCGCCGCGGACGCGCCGGGTCCGGGCACCCGGGCCAGGTGCGCTTCGGCGCCCTTGCGGGCCAGGGCTTCCTCGATCTCGGGGTGACGGTCGAAATGTTCTTCCAGCGGTCTCTTGTTGCGGCCGGTGACGATCAGGATGTCCGTCAGGCCGGCCGCGACCGCCTCTTCCACCACATATTGGATGGCGGGTCTGTCGACCACCGGCAGCATTTCCTTGGGAATTGCCTTGGTGGCCGGCAGGAGCCGGGTTCCCAGACCTGCTGCCGGAATGACGACTTTGGTGATGTGCGGGTGGGGCGGTGATTCCTGTTCACGTATGAACTCCGACAGCACGTGCTGTCCTTCCCGCTGTGTGCCGACACAGAAGGCCGCGATCGTGATATTTCCTATGCGCTGCGCCTTGTGCTGCGGTAGTCGTATCTTTCCGGAGTGCTTGTCTGTGATGTGATGATCTGCTGCTGGAGCAGTGTCAGACGTGCGGACGGTTCGAGGCCGAGTTCGCCCACAATCCGCCTCCGCAGGGAGTGATAGGCCTCCAGTGCCTCATTCCTGCGACCGGCCTGGGAAAGGGCTACCATCAGTTGTCCGTGCAGATTCTCGTGCAACGGGTGGCGGGCGGCCAGTTCGCGCAGTTCGCTCAGCACCTCCAGTGGGTTGCCGAGCTGCAGTTCGAGTTCGATGAGCTTTTCGGTGGTGTTCAGGCGGGACTCGTCGGCGCAGTCCGCCCAGACCCGCAGGACGGGGCCGCAGACGATGTCGGCGAGGGCCGGCCCGCGCCACAGGCCCAGTGCCGCGCGGTAGTGCAGCACGGCCTCCTCCGCCTGCTGGGCGCGCCGGGCCTCGTCCGCCTTCTCCAGCAGCTGGTGGTACCGCGTGAAGTCGTGTCCGTCGGGATCGACCCGCAGGAGGTAGCCGCCGGGCTGGGTGATCAGCAACCGCTCGGAGACGACGTGCGGCGCGACCGTCAGGGCCCGCGCCATGGCACGCCGCAACTGGCCGACGTAGGTGTGCAGGGTCGCGGCGGCTGTGCGCGGTGGTCGGCCGCCCCACAGCTCGCGATGGAATTCCTCGGTAAGTATCAGCTGGTTCGCGCGGGCCGAAAGGAGAGCCAGGACCCGGCGTTGTTTCGGAGCGGTCGGCGTCATGTTCCGCTGTGCGGCAAGAAGGGCTAAATCGCCCAAGGTTTTCACGGCTACTTCCATGTCAGGACTCTCCCCGTTGTCTGGCCGAAAGCCATGCGCAGCGCCATTCAAGAATCGCCAAAGATTGAAGCCCGTTCGATCAGCAATGCGCAGAAGGTAGCACGCGGTGCCCGCGCGCGGCCAGATTTTTTTATCGTTCCTCGGGGGTGCAGAATGGCTGAATCGGGCCGCTCTCCCGGCATGCACCAATGGTGCATGTCGGAACAATTCTGGCGCCCGGCTCTGGTAATCTTCCCCGCGGTTTCCGGCACCGGAGATTCCGGAACTCATTTTTCCGGGCCCGGGACACCGGGTGGGGCGGATGCGGAACGATCACGTCGAATCGAGTGTTCGACCGAGTGGACAGGTGTGCGCGTGGCCGCCCTTCCGGCCGGGGCAGGGTGCACCGCCGCGGCGCCGTACCGCCTTCCGCCTGTGCGCCGGGGCCCGGCCGCCGGCCGGTACGCCGCCGATCGGGTTCGGCCACGCCGGAGCGTGCGGCTTCGCCCGCCCGGGCGGCGCGGCGTCGCCCGGCGGCGGGCTCATCCCCTACAGTCCGGACGCCGGTGCGCCTGCGGCGACCCAGCACGGAATTCGCCGGGTGAGTTCCGGTTGCCACCTGCACAGGGCGAAACAAGAGGAGGACATCGAATGAAGCAGCGGCGAATCGGCGGGGCGTCCGGATTAGACACGAGCGCGATCTGCCTGGGAGCGATGCACTTCGGCACCAGCACCGACGAGGCGACGGCGTTCGCCGTCCTCGACCGGTTCCTGGAGGCCGGCGGCACTTTCATCGACACCGCCAACACGTACGCGTTCTGGGTCGAGGGCGGAACGGGCGAGGAGAGCGAGGCACTGCTTGGAAGGTGGCTGCGCAGCCGCGGCGCACGCGACCAGGTGACCCTGGCCACCAAGGTGGGAGCACTGCCCGTGCCCCTCGGCGCCCCGTGGCCGCAGGCTGCCGAGGGACTGTCCAGGGAAGTGATACACCGTCAGGTCAAGGGCAGCCTGGAGCGGCTGGGCACCGACCGCATCGACGTGTACTACGCGCACATCGAGGACCGGCGTACTCCGCTGGAGGAGACGGTCGCGGCCTTCGGGGACCTGGTCGAGCAGGGTACCGTCCGGCTGCTCGGATGCAGCAACCACGCGGCGTGGCGGATCGAACGGGCCCGTGCCCTCGCGCGGCAGCTCGGTGTCGCCGGCTACACGTGCGTCCAGCAGCGCGCCACCTACCTCCAACCGCGGCCCGGAGCCGACTTCGGCGCCAACCCCCACGTCAGCGACGAACTCCTCGACTACGTGCGCTCAGAGCCGGAACTGACGCTGCTCGGCTACTCGACCCTGCTGGGCGGGGCGCTGACCCGCTCGGACCGCGCAATCCCGAAGCAGTACGACCACCCCGGCACGCCGGACCGGCTGGCCGTGCTCCGCCAAGTCGCGGACGAGCTCGGCGCCTCGCCGAACCAGGTGGCGCTGGCCTGGCACCTGCACAGCTCGCCCAGCGTGCTTCCGGTCATCGGAGTGAGCTCGGTGGCACAGCTCGAGGAATGCCTGGCCGCGGTCGACCTCGAACTGGACGCCGGCCAACTGGAGCGGCTGAACACCGCCTGAACCGCGCGGCCATCGCCGCGCCCGAAGAGCCCGGCCCCGGTGCGTCACCACCGGGGCCGGGCTCTGCCGTTCCCGGTCGCCGGACCGCGGATCCGGCGGCCGCCGGACGCGGGCCGCCGCAGGGCCGCTGGCGTCCGGGCAGAGCCGGACCCGGCGGAGACCGGCAGGGGCGGTGCACCGGGGGAACAGCCCTTCCAGAGGGCCTCATGCGGCCGGGCGGAGAATCACCAGAGGCCCACTGAGGACGAGGGGCGCCGCTTTCCCGGCGCCGGCCGGGCAAGCGGCGCCGACCGGCGGGTTCGCGAGTCGGGCGGGCGCCGGCGACGCCACCGGAACAGGGGCGTCCGGATGCGCGGTCGGACTCGGGCGCGGCACGGCGGCCTTGCCCCCGCTCCCGTCGCGGGGCAGTCTCGGCCTGCCCGCCGGGCCACGAGCGAGCCCCGGCCGGGCCCCGGTCGGAATCACGAGCGAACCCCCGGTCAGGCCCCTGGCCGGGTCCCCGGAAAACCATCGTCTCCCGTCGCACGTGCGCGCTTTTTGTTCGCCACGAACCGCCGCCTTTCGGCCTTACGGCGCGGTCTGTAAGGAGAGCCATGACGACGTGCAATCCCCTCCCCTCCACCGCGCGCCCAGGCGGCGCGGGACGTCCGGCCGCGCGGGGCGGAAGACGCCGGCACACGCCCCCGGGGCATCCTCGCCCTCGCGGCCTCGGACCCGGCGGGGAGACGGCATGACGGTCACGGAGCCGCGCTTGCACGACCGCTCCACCAGCTCCGGCCTGCGCACCGGGGACCTGCTGCGGCTGGTGCGGCCCCGCCAGTGGCCGAAGAACCTGGTGGCCGTGACCCTGCCGCTGATCGGCGGCGAGCATTGGAGCCGGCACACGCTGCCCCGCATGGCCTGGGCAGTCGCCCTGTTCACTCTCGCGGCCTCGGTCGTGTACGTGATCAATGACCTGGCCGACCGCGAGCGCGACCGTCTGCACCCGGTGAAACGCGCCCGGCCGATCGCCTCCGGACGGGTCTCCGTCCCTGTGGCGATCGCCTGGGCGGCGCTGCTCACCGCGGCGTCGGCGGCGCTCGCCGCACTCGGGCCGTGGCCGCTCGCCTGGCCCGTGGCTGCCTATGTCGTGCTCAATCTGCTTTACAGCCACCTGCTCAAGCACATCGCCCTGGTCGACGTGTTCGTCGTCGCGGCCGGCTTCGCGCTGCGGGTCGTCCTGGGCTCCCTGGCCGACGGCATCCCGCTGTCGGTGTGGCTCGTCCTGGCCGTCTACGCGGCCTCCGTCATGATCAGCCTGGGCAAGCGGCGGCAGGAGCTCGACCTGGGGACGGCGGCCGACCGGCACCGCCCCACGCTGGAGGGCTATTCGCGCCCGTTCGTCGACCAGATGGTCGTCGTCACCGCAGTCGTCGCGGTACTGGGGTACGCAGGCTTCCTGCACGGCGACGCGGCCCAGCCCTTCGGCCAGGTGGCCCTCCTGACGACTATGCCGTTCGTCCTGTACGGCCTGTTCCGTTATCTCCAGATAGTGATCTCGGAAGGGGGCGGCGGGGACCCCGCGGAGACCCTGCTGCGCGATCGGCGGGTCGTCGTCAGCGCGCTGCTGTGCTTCGGCTGTCTCGCCTTCACCTCGGTGCTGGCCGGCCATCAGGAACTCGTGGGCGGACTGCAGGGCCGGTGAGACACGACCGGTGGGAAGCCCCGAGAACGCCGTACGAAGCCCCAAGGACGCCGCATGAAGCCTGACATGCCGACCGTGTCGGTCATCATTCCCAACTACAACTACGAGAAGACACTGCCCGCGTGCCTGGACGCGGTCTTCGCCCAGACGCTCCGGCCACTGGAGGTCATCGTCGTCGACGACGCCAGCACGGACCGCTCACGGGAGATCATCCGAAGCTATCCGTGCCGGCTGATCGAGAACTCGGGCAACAGCGGTGTCTCGGCGGTCCGCAACCGCGGCGCCGCCGCGAGCCGGGGCGACATCCTCTTCTTCGTCGATTCCGACGTGGCCCTCGCGCCCGACGCGCTGGAGAACGCCGTCCGGATCTTCACGGAGGATCCCGGCTGCGGTTTCGTCCACGGTGTCCCGGACGCGCGGCCGCTCTTCGACGATGGCCCGGTCGAGCGCTACCGGGTGCTGCACGCCCACTACTTCCACCGCCGCAGCGTCGGCGTCGTGGCCTCGGCCTTCTTTGCGCTGGGCGCCGTCCGGCGCGAGGTCTTCGAGGCGGTCGGCCCGCTCGACGAGCGGCTGCGCGACTCGGAGGACCTGGAATACAGCAACCGGCTCGACGGCCGCTGCCGCATCCGCCTGACGGACACCATCACCGGCCGCCACGACGACGCCGACAGCCTGCGCGCCCTGCTCCGCGAACAGGCCAGGCGGGCCCAGTTGCTGATCCCGTTCGCCGCGGCGCACCGGGCCCGGCGGAACGCGGTGCGGGCGCACAGCACGACCGGTGTCCTCGCGGTTGCCCTCACGGTGGCGACGCTGCCCCTGCTGCCGCTGGCCCCTGGCGTTCCGGCGCTGTGCCTCCTGGCCGCCGCCGTCGCGGACCCCGGCCTGAGCCGCTTCGTGCTGCGCGAGCGGGGCCCTGCCTTCCTCGCCTACTTCACCGGGGTGCACCTCCTGGTCCAGCTGTCGATCGTCACGGGCGCCGCCTGGGGAGGGCTGAGAATGCTGACGGACCGCGACTTCGGCCGCCCGGACGCCGGGCGGGTCGGGCCCCCCACCGAGGCGTCCGCGCGGTGACGACGACGGAGCCCCGGCCGGACCTGCGGGCGGCGGGGCGTGGCATCCGGCGCGGCGTGCTGTCCGGCGTGTTCTTCCTGGCGGTGCTGGCCGGGCTGTGGCTGTCGGTGCACGACGGGACCGGCACGCTCGCAAAGCTGGTGCTGCGCCCGCGATCGATCCCGTACCTGGTCGCCGCGTTCGCCGCCAACGCCGTGGGCGTGGCGCTCACCCTGGTCTCCTGGCGGGCGCTCCTGGACGGACTGCGCCCCGTGGCGGACGTTCTCGTCGCCGCGCGCATCTACTTCACGTCGTTTCTCGGCAAGTACATACCCGGCCGGGTCTGGGGCCTGCTCGCCCAGCTCCGCCTGGGCAGGGAAGCCGGCTACTCGGCGCCGGCCATGTCCGGCGTCTTCCTGCTGAACCTCGCGGTCGGTACGCTGACCGGCCTCGCCCTGGGCCTGACCTGCGGGCCGGGGCTGCTCGGCGGCCAGGCGTGGTGGCTGCTGCTGCCGGCCGGTGCCGTGGGCGCCCTGTTCGTCCGCCCCGGGCTGCTCACCTCGATGGTGCGGGTGGCGGCCCGGCTGGCCCGCAGAAGTCCCCCCGCCCACCTGCCGACCGACTCCGGGCTGCGCCGCAGCATGGTGGCGGCCACCGCCTCCTGGCTGGTCGCCGGGCTTCACCTGTGGTCGCTGGCGGTCCTGTTCGGCGCCGACGCGCTCAGGGCGCTGCCGCTGTGCGTCGGGGGCTTCGCGCTGGCCACCGCTCTCAGCAGCCTGGCCGTCGTCCTGCCGGACGGCTGGGGCGCCCGCGAGGCGATCCTCATGCTGGTGCTCTCCGGCGTGCTGCCCTGGCCGGCCGCCGGAGCGGTCGCGGTGGCCAGCCGCATCATCTGCACCGCGAGCGAGGTCGCGGTCGCCGGCGGCGCACTGCTGCTCGTCCGTGGCG
Source organism: Streptomyces echinoruber (assembly GCF_014651135.1). Classification (GTDB taxonomy): domain Bacteria; phylum Actinomycetota; class Actinomycetes; order Streptomycetales; family Streptomycetaceae; genus Streptomyces; species Streptomyces echinoruber. The sequence goes on along the minus strand of NZ_BMWH01000004.1, from coordinate 198,608 downwards.
GTGCCCGCCGACGGCACTCCGGCAGGACGCACTCCTCCTCTTCCCGGAAGACCTCCGTACCGCACGACACAGCAAGGACGGGGAAACCATGAACAAGCTGTTGACCATCGACGACACCCAGACTCTGACGGCGAAACAGGTGCACGACCTCTACCGGCGGCACGTCAACCGCAGCCAGGTGTCCCTGATGACGTCCTTCGGGTTCGGCAGGGAACTGGTCGAACGCGCCGAGGGCGCCTACCTCCACCAGCGCGACGGCCGCCGCATCCTCGACTTCACCGGCGGCGTCGGCGTCCTCAACCACGGACACAACCACCCGCGGATCCTGGCCGCGCGCCAGAGGTTCCAGCAGGAGCAGCGGATGGAGGTGCACAAGACCTACTTCTCCCCCTACGTGGCGGCACTCGGCCACAACCTGGCGCAGCTCCTGCCCGGCGACCTCGGCATGTCCTTCTTCCCCAACTCCGGCGCGGAGGCGGTAGAGGGCGCCGTGAAACTGGCGTACAAGTATCACAACGGTTCCCGCGGCCGCGTCCTGCGCGCCGACATCGCCTTCCACGGCAAGCTCCTCGGCTCGGGCAGCCTCACCGGGCAGGCGCAGGAGACGTTCCGGTTCCCCGGCATCCAGGGGGTGGTCACCTACCCGTACGGCGACCTGGGCGCGATCCGCGCGGAGGTCGCGCGCTCCCGGGCCGCGAACGGTGAGTGCGACATCTACGCGATCCTCGTCGAACCATTCAGCGCCTCCACCATGCAGTGGTGCTCGGAGGAGTTCCTGCGGGGACTGCGCGCCCTGTGCACGCAGGAGGACATCGTCCTCGTCTTCGACGAGATCTACACCGGCTGGGGGAAGACCGGCAGCCTCTTCTACTTCATGCGCTACCCCGGCCTCGTACCGGACGTGGTGACCACGTCCAAGTCCTTCGGCGGCGGCAAGTCGTCCGTCTCGGCCTACGTGGCCCGCGAGCCGGTCTTCCGCCGTGCCTACGACAACATGGTGGACGCCCTGCTGCAGAGCACCAGCACCACGTACTACGGGTTCGGCGAGGAGACGGCCACCGCCATCGAGGCGATCAACATCGTCGTGGACGACGACTACCCCGCGCGCGCCCGGGCCATCGAACGAGTCCTCGCGCCGGGACTGGAACGCATCGCGAAGGAGCACGCCGAGACCGTGGCCGACGTCCGCGGGGCCGGCGCCCTGCACGGCGTCTTCCTGCGCGAGGGACCCAAGCTGCTCGAACTGGCGGCCAGACTGGTGCCCGGCGGGATGACCCGCGACCCCCGGTTCCTGACCAAGCTGATCACCTCGTCGGTGGTGAACGCGCTGTACCGCGACCACGACATCTACACGTACTACACGCTCAACGGAAGCAACCCGCTGGTCGCCGCCCCGCCGCTGATCGTGGAGCAACCCGAGGTCGAGCGCTTCCTGGAAGCGCTCGACAGGACCCTGGCCAAGGGACTTCCGCGGCTGCTCACCAAGTTCGTCCAGGAAAAGGTGTCGTCGCTGTGGTGATGAACGTCGTGGTGACAGGCGGGGCCGGGATGCTCGGCTCCACCCTGATCGGCAGACTGCTGGACGAGGGACACCACGTGCACTGCGTGGACCTCCGGGAACCCGGCTCCGCGCGCTGGGCCGCCACCGGCACGGGCGGCGGTCGGCCGGACCGGCTCGACGTCACCGTCGCCGACGTCCGCGACGGCGCGGCGATGAAGAGGGCGCTCGCCGAGGCCGACGCGGTGGTGCACTGCGCCGCCGCGCTGCCCAGCTATCCGACCGACCAGATACGTTCGGTCATCGTGGACGGCACCCGGACCATGCTCACGGCCGCCGCCGCCAACCGGGTTCCGCGGTTCGTCCACATCTCCTCGACCGCGGTCTACGGGCTGCCCACGGTCGTGCCGACCACCGAGGAGTACCCGCGCCGGCCGGTGGACACCTACAGCGCCGCCAAGGCCGAGGCGGAGGAGGTCTGCGAGCGCTTCCGCGGCGGTGCGACGTGCCTGCCGGTCCTGCGCCCCAAGACCTTCCTCGGCCCGGGCCGGATGGGGCTGTTCGCGATGCTCTTCGAATGGGCCGAGGAGGGCCGCAACTTCCCCGTCCTGGGGCAGGGCGACGTACGCATCCAGATGTTCGACGTCAACGACCTCGTGGACGCCGTGATCACCACGCTGCACGCCCCGCCCGAGAAGGCGGATGACACCTTCAACCTCGGCGCGGCCTCCTTCGGCACGCTGCGGGAGAACTTCCAGGCCGTGCTGGACGCCGCCGGCCACGGCCGGCGGGTCGTGCCGATCCCGGCCCGGCCGGCCGTGGGGGCCCTGCGCCTGCTGGAGCGGACCGGACTCTCCCCCGTCTACGGCCGCCTGCTGCACAAGCTGCTCGACGACTCCTTCGTCAGCACCGATCGCGCCCGGGAACGGCTGGGCTTCACTCCCCGGTACTCCAACGAGGACGCCATCCTGCGCACCTACGCGTGGTGGCGGGAGCAGCAGCGCCGTTCCGGGCAGGCGTCCCGCCGGCCGGCGACCGGCGGTGTGACCAGCGTCGAGCCCTGGCGGCAGGGCGCGCTGTCCCTCGCCAAGGTCTTCTTCCGGCCGCCGATCCGCAGGAGGAGCCGTGTCTGAGCAGCAGCCCCTGGTGTCGGTCATCGTGCCGAACTACAACTACGCCAAGTCCCTGGGCCTGTGCCTGAAGGCGATCCAGGAGCAGGACTACCCGTCGCTCGAGACGGTGCTGATCGACGACTGCAGCACCGACGACTCCGTGGCCGTCGCCGCCTCCTTCGGAGTCGAGGCCGTCAGCACCGGCACGAACGGCGGCGTCTCGGTGGCCCGCAACCTGGGCGCCGCGCACGCCCGGGGGGAGATCCTGCTCTTCGTCGACTCCGACGTGGCCCTCGCCCCCGACGCCGTGTCGCAGGCCGTCCGCCTGCTGCGCGCCGACTCGAACCTGGGGGCCGTCTGCGGCATCTACGATCCGCACCCGCTGATCAGGGACAGTCGCATCGAGGAGTACCGCTGCCTCCAGCAGCACTACGCGCTGATCAGTTCCGAAGGCCCGATCAGTACCGTGCACACCAACACCTTCGCCATCCGCGCGGATGTCTTCGCCGAACTCGGCGGATTCAACCCCCTGCTGCGCCACACCGAGGATCAGGACTTCGGACTGCGCCTCACGCTGCGGTACGCGTCGCTCAGCACCTCGGCCGTGGTGGGCCGGCACGACAACGACGACACGCTGAGGCTGGTGCTGCGCAAGGTCTACCAGCGCATCCACCTTGCCATGCCGCTGTACCTGCGGCGGCGCGGGCTCCCCGGCGGCTACGCCTCCGGCCCCCGCGCTTGGGCGAGCGCGGTCTGCCTCCTGGCCGTCGCCGCCCTGCTGCTGCCGCTGCTGTTCGGCGCGGCCTGGGCCGTGGTGCCCCTGCTGGTGCTGGGTGCCGGGCTCGCGTGCGACAGCGGCCTGTACCGTTGTGCCGTGCGGCACAAGGGGTGGGGCTTCCTCGGCTACTTCACGGCCGTCAACGTCCTGGTGAACCTCACCGTGGCCACCGGGGTGATCACGGGCGGTGTACGGTGCGTGTTCTCGCGCCGGTTCCGCGAGGTCTACGACGCCGCCCTGGGCTCGGGGGTGAGGGCCCCCGCATGACCGTGCCCGACGCCCTCCTGACGACCGGCGCCGCCGGGTGGCTGCTCTTCCAGGTGGCGGACCGGCTGCTGACCAACCGCTGGTGGTGGTGGGCGACGACGGACGTGCTGCCGCCGCCGGCGCAGCTCGTCGTCCCCTGCGGGCTGCTGGCGGGCGCCGCGGCCACGAGCGGCGGTCCGCGCTGGTGGACCGCCGCTGCGGCCGGGCTCGCCCTCGCGCTGGGGATGAGGCACTCGGGGCTGGTACCGAGGGCGGCGTGGAACCTCCTGCGCGCCGCCCGCCCCGCGGGCGGCGTCCGCGTCGTATGCTGGAACACCCAGCACTGGGACGAGAAGGTCGACACGGAGCGTTTCTACGCCTTCCTCCGGCGGCTCGACGCCGACGTCTACCTCCTCCAGGAGCACATCCACGACGCCGGCGTCCACGCTCCGCCGATCCCAGTGGACTTCCGGCAGCGCCTGGTCCGTGAGTTCCCCGACCACCACGTCCTGGTCCGGGGGCAGTTCGTCACGCTGTCCCGGTTCCCCGTCGTCGCGACCCCCGACATCGGGGCCCCCGAGGTGTTCCGGGCGGATCTGCGCATCGACGCCCTGCCCGGCTCGCCGGTGCTGTCCACGTACAACGTGCACCTGCCGGTGCACGTGTTCCTCGAGAACCCGTTCCGGCTCGGGCTCTACCAGGAGATCAGGGAACGGGTGCTCAGCCGGAACCGCCAGCTCGACCGGCTGATCGAGGACGTCCGCGGCAACGCGCGCCCGGCACTCGTCGCCGGCGACTTCAACCTCAGCCGCGCCTTGGGCGACATCGTGCGACTGTCGTCCGTGGCCACGGACGCCCTGCGGGTCAGCCGGTCCCTCTACCCCGTCAGCTGGCACCGCGGCACGGCCTGGCTTCGCTGGTGGCGCCTCGACCTCGCCTTCACGGCCCGCGGCGCACGCGCACTCCGCTACCGCTTCCGCAGCCCCGAGGGCCTTTCGGACCACGCCGTCCAGGAACTGCTCGTCGACGTCCGCAGGGATTCCTGACCCCCGGCGGCCGCGGCGTCCCCCCGGTGGTCGCCGCGGCCCGGGCTGTTCCGCGAAGCCGGATCAGGCATCCACCGCCGGGGGCAGCGTCCCGGTCCGGGCCACCTCCGCGTACCACCGCGCACTGGACTTGGGGGTCCGGGTGAGCGTGGCGTAATCGACGTACACCGCGCCGAACCGCTTGCCGTAGCCGAACGACCACTCGAAGTTGTCCATCAGGGACCACAGGAAGTAGCCGCGGACGTCCGCGCCGTCGGAGAGGGCGCGGTGCAGCTCCGTCAGGTGGCTATGCAGGTAGGCGATCCGCTCCGGGTCGTGTACGCGGCCCTCGGGGTCGGGCTTGTCGTCGTAGGCCGCGCCGTTCTCGGTGATGTACAGCGGCAGGTTCGGCGCCTCGCGCGTGTAGCGCATGAGCAGCTCGTGCAGGCCGGTCGGGTCGATGGTCCAGCCCATCTGCGTGCGGTCGCCCGGTGTCTGGTGGAACATCACGTCGTCCGCGCCCGGCCACGGCGAGTGGTCGCTCGCCCCGTGTCCGTCCGCCCGCGGGCCGGAGGCCGCGCCGGTCGCCGCCGACACCAGGGCCGGCGTGTAGTAGTTGAGGCCCAGCGCGTCCAGCGGCTGGTGGATCGCCGCCAGGTCGCCGTCCAGGACGTACGACCAGTCCGTGATCGAGGCCGTCGCCTCGAACAGCGACTGCGGGTAGGCGCCGTGCAGCATCGGGCCGTGGAAGACCCCGTTGGCCAGGTCGTCGATCTTCCGGGCCGCCGCCAGGTCCGCCGGGTCCTGCGAAACCGGCCGCACCGCCGACGAGTTGAGGCTCACCGCGACCGAGTTGCGGGCCGGCATCACCGACCGCAGGGCGGAGGTGGCCAGACCGTGCGCCAGGTTCAGGTGATGGGCCGCCCGCAGCGCCGCCTCCGGTTCCGTGCGGCCCGGGGCGTGCACCCCGGAGGCGTAGCCCAGGAAGGCGACGCACCACGGCTCGTTGAGCGTGATCCACTGCTCCACGCGGTCGCCTAGCGCCTCACCGACGAGCTGCGCGTAGTCGGCGAACCGGTACGCCGTGTCGCGCTCCGGCCAGCCGCCCGCGTCCTCCAGGTGCTGGGGGAGGTCCCAGTGGTACAGGGTGACGGCCGGCTTGATGCCGTGCGACAGCAGCTCGTCGACCAGGCGGCGGTAGAAGTCCAGGCCGACCTGGACGGCCGGGCCGCGCCCCGTCGGCTGCACCCGCGACCAGGAGATGGAGAAGCGGTAGGCCTTCAGGCCCATCTCCGCCATCAACGCCACGTCCTCGCGGTAGCGGTGGTAGTGGTCGACGGCGATGTCACCGGTGTCCCCGTCGGCGGTCTTGCCCGGTGTGTGGCTGAAGGTGTCCCAGATCGAGGGGGTGCGTCCGCCCTCCCGCACCGCCCCCTCGATCTGGTAGGCGGACGTCGACGCGCCCCAGAGGAAGTCGGGGGGAAAGGCCACGGGGGTCACGGGCTCAGGCATGGAAGCGCTCCCATCAGTGGTCGTCGAGACCGTCGGAGGAAGAGGAAGGAAACCAGGACGAGGCGGCCGCGATCCGCCCGGCCGCAGGGGAGAGCGGCGCTGCCGCGCGTGGTCATCCCTTGACGGCGCCCTGCATGATGCCGCCCACGATCTGCTTGCCGAAAACAGCGAACACGACCAGCAGCGGAAGCGTGCCGAGCAGCGCGCCCGCCATGATCAGAGACTGGTCGGGAGTGTAACCACGGCCCAGGCCCGCGATCGCGACCTGCACGGTCGGGTTGCCGGTCTGGGTCAGCACCAGGAACGGCCACAGGAAGTCGTTCCAGGTCTGCACGAACATCAGCATGCCCAGCACGGCCATCGCGGGCCGCGCGGCCGGGAACACCACGTGCCAGACCACGCGCCAACTGCTCGCGCCGTCCACCCGGGCCGCCTCGATGAGCTCGTCCGGCAGCGCCTGAAGCAGGTACTGCCGCATGAAGAACACACCGAACGCGCTGACCAGCGACGGCAGGATCACCGCCTGCAGCTGGTCGGTCCAGTCCAGCCTGGCGACCATCATGTACAGCGGGATCACACTGAGCTGCGGCGGCACCATCATCGTGCCGATCACCACCAGCATCAGGGCGTCGCGGCCCTTGAAGCGCAGCTTGGCGAAGGCGAACCCGGCGATGGTGGACAGGAACACGATGGTCAGCGCGGACACGCCCGCCACGATGGTGGTGTTGAGGAACGCCTCGCCCAGGTTGGCGTCCTTCCAGGCGACCTCGAGGTTGTGCGGGAGGTTCGAGCCGAACCAGAACGGCGGCGGCGTCTGCGCCAGCCGGTTGTTGTCGCGGGAGGCGGCGATCGCCGTCCACACCAGGGGGAACAGCGAACCGATGGTGAACAGGGCCAGGACCGCGTAGGCGATCGGGCCGCCGTGCAACTGCCCGCCCGCCCGCGCGGACCGGGGCCGGCGCGTACGCCGGGGCTTTACGGCGTCCGGGTCGGCGGGTGCCGTCAGGGTTGTCGTCGTCACGGCCGGAACTCCTTACTGAATGGCGCGCAGCCGGCGCGAGATGACGTAGTTGACCACGCCGATCAGGATCAGGATCAGGAACATCGTCCAGGCGATCGCCGAGGCCCGCCCGAGGTGCTGGTTCACCCAGCCCTGCTCGTACAGGTACAGGCCCAGCGTCTGGAACTGGTGCTCGGAGCCGCCGGAAGCACCCCGGTTGGCGTCGAACAGCAGCGGCTCGCCGAAGACCTGGCTGGCGCCGATGGTCGACACGACGCACGTGAACAGGATGGTCGGCCGCAGCGACGGCAGCGTCACGTGGAAGAACTGCTGCCACCGGTTGGCCCCGTCCAGGGCCGCCGACTCGTACAGGTCGTGCGGGATGGCCTGCATCGCCGCCAGGTAGATCAGCGCGTTGTAACCGGTCCAGCGCCAGATGATGATGGCCGAGACGGCGATCTGCGACGGCCACTTGTCGTTCTGCCAGTCGACCTTGCCGATGCCGACCTGGTCCAGCACCCAGTTGATCATCCCGTAGTCGCGGCCGAAGAGCAGCACGAACACCAGCGAGGCCGCGGCGATCGACGTCGCGTACGGGGCGAGCATCACGACCCGGTAGAAGGTCGAGGCGCGCAGCTTGTAGTTGAGGATGTGGGCCAGGCCCATCGCCATCAGCAACTGCGGGACCGTGGAGATGATGCCGATGGTCAGGGTGTTCTTCGCCGCGTTCCAGAAGAAGTCGTCGTCGAAGATGCGGGTGTAGTTGCGCAGCCCGACCCAGTTCATGTCGGTGGGCGCCGTCAGTTCCACCTGGTGCAGCGAGGCCCAGCCCGTGTAGAGCAGCGGGAACAGGCCGAAGGCCAGGAACAGCAGGAAGAACGGTGCGACGAAGGCGTACGGGCTCCAGCGCACGTCCCGCTTCCAGCGGCGGGACAACCGGGCCCGGCGGCGCTCGTCCGCGGGGGCGGGCGCCGTGCGCGCGGCCGGGCGGGCCGGGGCCGCGCCCCCCTCCTCGGCGGGGAGCGCGGCGGTGTCGTGCCGGGTGGCCATGCTGGTCACTGCCCCAGGTTGTTGTCGATGGTCTTCGTGGCCGTCTCCCACGCCTGCTCGGGCGACTTGCCCTTGGTGACGAGGATGAGGCCGTTGTCATTCAGTGTCGACCCGATGATTTGGTCTTTCGGGCCGATCACCTGGACCGGGCTCGCCTTCGCCGCCTCGGCGAAGATCTTGCCGATCGGGGCGTCCCCGGTCATCTTGTTCTTCGCGTTCTGCACCGCGGGCGTGTCATAGGCGGCCGGCGTGCTGGGGAAGCTGCCCCGCTTCTCGAACAGCTTCGCCTGCTGCTCCGGCGCGGTCAGCCAGGCGGCCAGCTCCCTGGCCTCCTTCACGTGCTTGCCGCTCTTCGGCACGGTGAGGAAGGAACCGCCCCAGTTGCCGGCCCTGGGCGCGGGGGCCACGTCCCACTTGCCCTGGGCCTCCGGCTTCGACTTGCTCTCGATGTACCCGAGCATCCACGGCGGGCAGGACATCGCCGCGAACTTGCTGTTGGCGATCGTCGAGTCCCAGGCCGGCTGGAACTGGGTCTGGGAACCGACCAGGCCGTCCTGGGCGGCCTTCGCGGTCAGCATGAAAGCGCGCTTGACGACCGGGTTCGTCTTGTAGATGACCTTGCCGGACTCGTCGTAGAACCGGATCCGCTCACTGCCGAGGACGGCGTTCATCAAGCCGCCGGGGGAGTCCGTGAAGGTGGTGCCCTTGGGGGCCTTCTTCTGGTACTGCCGGCCCACGTCGACGAACTTCTTCCAGTCGCCCGCCCACATCTTCGCCAGCGTGTTCCGGTCGGTGGGCAGTCCGGCCTTCTGGAAGAGGTCCTTGCGGTAACAGATCGCCATCGGGCCCACGTCGGTGCCGAGGCCGATGGTGCGGCCGTCCTTGGTGGTGGCCTGCTGCCACTTCCAGGGCAGCCAGTCGCTCTTGTTGACGCCCGGAACCTTCGAGAGGTCCTCGAGCTTGTCCGCCTGGGTGTTCACGATCTCGGCGATGTTGCCCACCTCCACGCCCTGAATGTCCATCAGGCCGCTGTTGGTGGTGAGGTGGTTGACGAGCGCCGGGTAGTAGTTCTCGTTCCGCTCGGTGACGTTCTCCTGGATCTTGATGTTCGGGTGCAGCTTCTCGTACTCGGCGTAGAGGCCGGCCTCCTTGAAGCCGAACGTGCCGAAGAGGCCGAGCGTGATGACGGTCTTGCCGTGGGAGCCGCCCGACGAATCGGACCCGTCGCCGCCGTCGTCGGCACAGCCGGTCAGCAACCCGGCGCCCAGCGATGCGATGGCCGTGAGGGCCAGAGCCCCGCGGACGGTTCGAGTTCGTGCTGCTCGCATTGCGTCCTCCTGTTGCCCTGACGTGCCGACCCCCCGGCCAACGGCATGGCTGGGCCCGTTCAGCTCGTGCTGTTCGTCGCTGCGGCTCGGGCGGGGAACGTGCGGGATGTGTATGTGCCACCTGGTATGGGAGCGCTCCCATGAGTGATGTGTTGAAGGGTCGCGGGTTCCAGCGGGGGTGTCAAGGGAGTCGGCACGGAGGCATGCGTTCAGTTATCGGGCTGTTAACTGGCCCGTGCCGGCGGTGTTCCGGGCGGCGGCGGGCGACTCGGATGGGCCCTGCCTGCCGCGTAGGTGGACCCCGCCCGCTGCGTGGTTCCGCCCGCCGTGTGGTCCGGGCCCGCTCCATGCGTGGTCCCGCCCCGCTCCTTGCGCGGTCCGGCCTGGTCCGCCGGGTGCGGACGGGGCCGTACGGGCTGGGGTGATCATCCGGCTGGGCTGTTAGATTCCAGGTGGGACCAAGGACAAGGGGAGGCGGAGCCACCGATGGCAAGCCGTGGATCGCGCAGTCGCAGCGGCGGTCGGCCCACCCTCGAAGAGGTGGCCGCACGCGCCGGCGTCGGTCGTGGCACCGTCTCCCGGGTGATCAACGGCTCGCCCCGGGTCAGTGAGGCGACCCGCGCGGCCGTCGAGGCGGCGGTCGCGGAACTCGGCTACGTCCCGAACACCGCGGCCCGCGCCCTGGCCGCCAACCGCACGGACGCGATCGCCCTGGTGGTGCCCGAACCGGAGACCCGGTTCTTCGCGGAACCGTACTTCTCGGACATCCTCAAGGGTGTCGGGGCCGAGCTGTCCGACACGGAGATGCAGTTGCTGCTGATCTTCGCGGGCAGTGACCGGGAGCGGCGCAGGCTCGCCCAGTACCTGGCGGCCCACCGGGTGGACGGCGTCCTGCTGGTCTCCGTGCACGCCGACGACCCGCTGCCCGACCTGCTGTCCCAGATGGAGATCCCGGTGGTGATCAGCGGCCCGCGGTCGGCCACGGAGACGCTGGCGTCGGTGGACTCGGACAACTACGGCGGCGCCCGCCAGGCCGTGGAACACCTCCTGGAGCGCGGCCGCCGCACGATAGCCCACATCACCGGCCGCCTGGACGTCTACGGCGCCCACCGGCGCGTCGACGGCTACCGCGACGCGCTGCGCGAGGCGGGCCACGAGGTGGACGAGCTGCTCATCGAGCCGGGCGACTTCACCGAGGGAGGCGGCCGCCGCGCGATGGCGGCGCTGCTGGAGCGCCGCCCGCACCTGGACGCGGTCTTCGCCGGCTCGGACGTGACCGCGGCCGGCGCCCGCCAGGCCCTGCGCGAGGCGGGCCGCCGCATACCCGACGACGTGGCGCTGGTCGGCTACGACGACTCCGCCATCGCCCGCCACATGGACCCCTCGCTCACCAGCGTCCGCCAGCCCATAGAGGAGATGGGCCGCCGGATGATCGACCTGCTGCTGGCGGAGATCGCCGACCGCCGCCCGGCCGTCTCCCGCAGCCTGGGGCGCCGGCAGGTGATCCTGCCGACGGAACTGGTGGTACGGGCGTCGTCGTAGCCGGCGTACGCCCGGCCCGGGGCGGGTGGCCGGCATCCGGGACGTCGTGGTGCACCGGACCCCGGACCCGGACGTGATCGTCGCGGAGTATGGCGCGGAGCACGTCGCGGTCGCGGCGCCGGCGGCGCCCGGTGGCGCGTCAGGGCGCCTGGGCCGCGCTGGTACTTACTGCGGGTGAACGAGGGCGGGCGGCTTACGCACGTCCGCGACCGCATGGACGGCCACGGGATGGCCGCCGCGCGCGGGCACGGGCAACGGGGATGCGGCGCGGAAAAGGGGCATCGGACGGACGACCACGAGCGGGACACGCCACCTCCCGCCCCGCCAGTCCGCTTCTGCCGTCGCGGTACTCACTGCTCACCGCAGTACTCACTGCTCCCCGAGGTACTCACCGCCCCCGCGGACGGGTGATCGGGGGACAGGGATGGGCCGGTCCGGTTCGGCGTTGTTCACCGGGGCGGCCCGCGGGCCCGGTCCGGGCGGCCCGGCCCGGGGACGGGGGCGGTGGCCGAACCGGGGTGTCATGGACCCGAACGGGCCGCCCAAGCCGCGCACGGCCTGGTCCGGACCGCGCACGGTCTGGTCCGGGCTGCTGTTCACCCTTGTTCACCTGCGTGTTCAGGTCCTCGTGCGGCTCGTCGCGCCCTGGCTATACCGGTGCCCACGCCTCACGGCCGCTCCGTGAGGCGCACCGAGAACCCAGCCGGACGAAAGGCGGCACCTCCATGGCACTCCTGCGAACCCTGCGCACGGGCGCGGCGGTGGCGGGGACTCTCCTCGCCCTGCTCGTCCCGCTCGGCGGCACCTCCCACGCGGCGGTACGGGCGACCTGCTCGACCACCGGGTGCGACAATCTCGACCCCATCGACACCGGATGCGCGGGCACCAGCGCCACCGTGCCGCAGGGGACCGTTTCGGCCTACGACGGCCAACTGGAACTGCGCTGGTCGTCCACGTGCCGCACGAACTGGGCGCGCTTCTCACCCGGCTACAACTACAACGGTCACTACGCGATCTGGGTCGACCGGCAGGGCGCCCCGGGCGTGGGCGCGAAGACCGGCCGCCATTTCGAGTTCTGGGGCAGGCCGGAGGACGGCCCCTTCTGGTCCGACCAGCTCTACGCACCCGGCCCTGCCCGCGCCTGCGTCGCCAAGGAGAACGGCGGGGTCTGGGACAGGTCGACCTGCACCCCCTGGCTGTGACCCTCCATACCTCCGCTACGTCCGGATCGCCGCCGTCCGACGGCGATCCGGACTCCCCCGACGAGCCGGGCCACACCGACGAGAGAGAGCCGTGACATGACCGAATCTCCGCACACCGCGCCTGCCACCGCGCCCGGACCCAACGGCCGTACCGAGCGCCGCCGCCTCCCGGCCACCCGCCACCCGGCCGTACGGACCCTGCTGCCGGCGGTGGTGCTGGCGGTGGCCGCGCTCGGCCTTACCGCCCCGGCCCGGGCGGCCACGTACCAGGTGACCGGGGCCGACGCGCAGGGCCTGGCGGTGCAGAGCGAACCGCACGCCGGGCACGTGCTGCGCTACGTGCCCAACGGCACCGCGCTCGACATCGTCTGCCAGGTCAACAACGGCGACCAGGTCGACGGACGGACCTACGGCGGCAAGCCGTTCACCACCTGGGACCGGCTCGCGGACGGCACCTGGGTCTACGACTGGTACACCAACACGCCCACGGTGGGCTCCGACGGCTACAGCCCCGGCATCGCCCACTGCGGTGACTCGGCCGGCCTGCCTCCCCTCGCCCAGGGCTGCGTGGACTGGCCCAGCAACAAGTTCCTCCAGACGCCGTTCACGAAGGAGGCCAACGGCGGCGCCGGCTACGCGTGGCAGAACGGCAGCTACTACGGCGAGGGCTTCCACGTGAACTGCGCCACCACGAACCGCATGAACCAGTACTACGCCGTGGACCTCGGCCTGCGTCAGGGCGATCCGGTCCTCGCCCCGGGCGGCCCGGGCACCGTGCTCTACGCGGACTGGGCCCCGGCCGGCTGGGAGACCTGCGGGCAGTACGTGGTGGTCGACCACGGCGGCGGCTGGTGGAGCGTGGTGTGCCATCTCAGCACCATCAAGGTCGTCAAGGGCCAGCACATCACCGACTCGACGGTCATCGGGACCGTCGGCGGCACCGGGGGATTCGAGCCGCACCTGCACTTCTCCCTCGTACAGGGCGCCTCGCTCACTCCCGCCGGCGGCGTCTACGGCGGCCGCAGCGCCCGCCCGCGCCACCTGATGCACCTGGGCGACGGAGGGGGGTACTACGACACGATCACCAAGGGCCAGAAGGTCTGGTACTGACCGGTGACCACCGTGTCCGGCGGCGCTCGACGCCGGACACGCCACGGTCCGTCGTGCCGCCACCGGGGCTCACCCGGCGGCGGTACGACGGCTGTGCGCGTCGCGGGCGGCCCTCAGAACGGCAGGAAACGCACTGTCCGGATCACACCGGCCCGATCACAATGCCCTCGGAGAGGACTACTTGGGGGGCACATGACGGGGCGGCGCAGAACACCGATCACGGGAAACGGTCCTCGGGCCCAACTCGCGCTGAGACTCCGCGCACTGCGGGACGGCAGCGGCCTGACGCTGCGGCAGGTCGCCGCGCGGTCGGGCTACTCCCTGGCCGCTCTCTCCAACGCGGAGAGCGGCCGGCGCCTCCCGTCCTGGGACCTGGTGGAGGCGTTCGTCCACAGCTGCGGGTCCGATCCCGCCCGGTGGCGGCAGCTCTGGGAGGTCGCCCGCGAGAGCGCCCCGCCCGACGGGACGGAGGAGAAGGCCGTACCGTCCGGGACCGCGGCGAAGGACGATGCCGCCGCGGAGCCGTCCACCGACGCTCCGGCCACCGATGCCCCGTCCGCCGATGCCCCGGCCATTGACGCCCCGTCCGCCGATGCCCCGGCCACCGGCCCGGCCCCTGAAGCCGGCGACCGGGCCCGGAGCCGCCGGCGCGGGGCGTGGATCGCCGTGTCCGTCGCCTGCGCCGCTCTCGCCGTGACCGGGGGCGTCCTCCTCACGCGCCCGGACCCCCCGTCCGGCGCGTCCGGGAGGCCGTCCGACCGGCCCGCCGCCAGTGCGGTGCCGGCGAACGGAGTGGCCTCTTCGGCACCGCCCGCCGCCCGCCCCGCCCGGGACGGCAGCGATCCCTACGAGGCCGGGTGCCGGGCGGACCAGAAGCAGCTCGACTGGCAGACCGTGCGCTGGGCGGACGGCAAGACCTACGGCACCTTGATCCTGATGTACTCCCGAGCCTGCCGAGCCGCCTGGGGTTACCTCCAGGGCCCGGTGTCCCACCGGTGGACGGTGCACACCGACGCCCACCGCGACCCCGACGGCGCCACCGCCCCCGCCTCCTACCGCGGTGACCAGACCCTGCCCGGGAGCTGGGGCGACGTGCTGTCCACCCGCACCGGCTGCGTCTACGTCGAGGCCCACGTCGACACCCCCGGCCACCCCGGCCCGCACGCGCGCACCTCCTGCATCCGCCCTTGAGGACGACCGGGCCACGGGGGCTTCGCTTCCGATTCCGGGAAGGAGCGGGGGAGCCTCTGCGGCATGCCCCCGTGAGGGAGTGCGGAGGCGGGAGCGTGCTGCGGCGCACGGTTACGCCTCCCGCTCCCTCTCGAGGCGCTCCAGACGCGGCGCGGTGACGGTCAGCTTGTCGGCGTTCGGGACGGTCCACCTCAGGGCGAACGAGTACGTCTCGCGCAGGATGTACGTGCCGTCCCGCTTCACGTCGGTGACGATGCCCTCCTTGCCCGCGTCGGCGTCGTAGACCTGATCGCCCACCCACGGGGACTTCTGCTCGGTCATCGGGCCGCCTCGCTCATCAGCTCGACCCAGACCTGCTTGCCCCAGCGGTAGAGGTCGGTGCCCCAGCGCTCGGCCAGGGCGTCGACCAGGAGGAGGCCCCGACCGCAGGTGAGGAGGTCGTCACCGGGCTCGACCAGCTTCGGCAGCACCCTGGCCCTGTCCACGACACCGACCCGTACGAACCGCTCGCTCGGCCGGGTGACGATGACCCGGATCAGCCGGCTGTTGGTGTGCTTGACCGCGTTGGCCACCAGCTCCGAGACGAGCAGTATCGCGGTGTCCGTCAGATCCTCCAGGTACCAGGCCGCCAGGGCCGTCCGTACGAGCGTGCGGGCGGCCTCGGCGCTCTCCTCCAGACCTGGGAGGGTCTCGGAGTATCCGGGATGCCCGGTGTGATGCGGCTTCGCTGGCAGGATCATCTGGGCCTCGTTCGCCGTCGAACGGTCAGGAAGGACCGCCGACTTCGCGTCATGGGGCGGCCTGGGCGACGGCATTCCCCGGGAGCAAGTCGGTTGGCAGAGACCGTAGGAAAGGCGTCAGACGGGCCTCAACGAGTTTCTACGGTTTTCTATGCTCTCTACCCGAGATGGGTGATGGCCGCGGTGATCAAGTCACGTGCGGCACTGCCGTAGACGGCTGAACGACTCAGCATCTGGGAGGCCCTGACGTACTGTTCCACCTCGCTCGGGGCCGTGATCTTGACCGCCGCCGAGAGCAGTTCCACATGGACCCGGGCGTCGTCGAAGACGTTGAAGGTCTCCAGAGGCCACGTCGGGCGCTGTGCCGAGAAGGGGATCACGCCGAGGCTGACGGAGGGCAGGGACATCAGCGTGAGCAGGTAGCCCAGTTGCCCGGCCATCGTCTCGGCGTCACCGATGCGGTACCGGAGCACGGACTCCTCCACCAGCACCGAGAAGCGGTTCCCCGCGGTGAAGAGCACCCGGGACCGCTGCATCCGGGCCTCCACGGCCTCCGCGACGTCGTTCGGGGTGTTGTGGAAGCGCGCGATCGACTCCAGGAGCGCAGTGGCGTATGCGGGCGTCTGGAGCAGTCCGGGGATGACGGTGGAGCAGTACACCCGGAACAGGCGCGTGCGCTCGTACAGCTCGACACGGGACTCCTGAAGGTGCCGCAGCCCGGTGCGCTGAAGACGGCGCCACTCCATGTACATGGAGTCGGCGGACTGGGCGGAGGCCACCAGGTCGTCCACGGCGCGGTCGGCCCCGCACGCCGCGCACCAAGCCCTGATGTCCGCTATCGCCGGGGGAGTCCGGGCGTTCTCGATGCGGGAGACCTTCGAGGGATACCAGTCCAGCCGCCGGGCAAGCTCCGTGGCCGTCAGCCCCGCCTCCGTGCGGATCTCCCGCAGACGGGTGGCGAGCTGACGTCGGGCAGCTTGAACGGCGGCTGTTGGCGACTCGGTCATGCCCGGTGACTCAGACGGTGTAGCGGTCGTGCGGGATGGCGCGGCTCCAGACGTTCTCGAACGCCTCGGACACGTTCTTGATCACGTCAGGATCGTCGCAGAGGGTGTGCTCCACGAAGGCCCCGTCGCCGGAGAACAGACCGAACCGGATCAGGTCGTTGTCGAACAGCCAGAGGTCGTTGCCGGGGATCAGCAGGTCGGAGGCCAGACGGCGCGGAAGCCAGCGGACGTCCTCGCCGGCCATCACGTTCTGGAACGTGCAGGAGTGCTCGTAGCGTACGTACTCGGACAGCGGCTCGGAGACGATGCGGGCACGGCGGACACGGACGCCCCGGCCCACGGCTTCGGCGACGCAGGAGTGGAAGGAGTTCCACCACTGCTCCCGGTTGTCCGGGGTGTGCCGGTGGCCGGCTCGCCAGGCCGCGAAGTCCTCGTCCTCCTCCGGGACGCCGTAGACGTCGCGGGTCTCCAGGTGGACCGCACTGTGGCGGCAGCGGGCCAGCAGGTCAGCGAACGGAGGAACCGTCTGCGACATCACACGCCTCCCTGATCGCGGCCATCATGCGGGCAGGCAACCGGACGACCGCTTCGGTGTCGGGGATGCTCCCGGTCTTCAGGCACTCCCGCTCCGTCTCGCCGTCCGCCTTCCATCCCTGGATGACCAGGTCCTTCGTCTCCTCGTCCACCCAGACGGTCGGGCAGTTGTCGCCGTTGGTGTTCGGATCCTTCGCGATGAACCGTAGCGTCACGGATCTCCCCATTCCTCTGGCTTCTACGGACTTCTACGACCGTCGTCCGTCGGGAGGCCGGGGTCAATGGCGCACGTTTGTGCTGGGAGTTCACCCGAACGGAGAAAACGCCCCTTCCGGCCGAGGCCGAGAGGGGGCGTCATCCCGTGTGGCCACCGTGTGGCCATGGAGGCAACGAAAGAGGCCGACGACCGCATTAGTGCAGGTCGTCGGCCTCTCAGAAGAGGGTGAGTGACGGGACTCGAACCCGCGACATCCTGGACCACAACCAGGTGCTCTACCAGCTGAGCTACACCCACCACGACCGGCGTTCGGACTGCGTGGTCTCCCCGCTCGGCCGAGAAAAAGTGTACAGGGTCGGAAGGGGTGCTCGCGCCCGCCTTTCGCCGTGTCCCTGCCCGGGCCCCGTTTCCCTCACTGAGCAGGCAGAACGTGCTTGGCCGCGATCTCCTTGGCGGTGTCGGAGCCGGGGCCGGGCGGCGGCACGAAGATGGCCTCGCGGTAGTAGCGCAGCTCGGCGATGGACTCCCGGATGTCGGCGAGGGCCCGGTGGTTGCCGTTCTTCTGCGGGGCGTTGAAGTACGCCCGCGGGTACCACCGGCGGGCCAGCTCCTTGATCGACGACACGTCGACGATCCGGTAGTGCAGGTACTCCTCCAGCGTCGGCATGTCCCGCAGCAGGAAGCCCCGGTCGGTGCTCACGGAGTTCCCGCACAGCGGCGCCTTGCCGGGCTCCTTCACGTACTCCTTCACATACGCCAGCACCCGCTCCTCCGCCTCCGCCAGCGTCGTGCCGTGCGGCAGCTCCTCGAGCAGGCCGGACGCGGTGTGCATCCGCCGCACCACCTCCGGCATCGACTCCAGCGCCTCGTCCGGCGGCCGGATGACGATGTCCACGCCCTCGCCGAGCACGTTCAGCTCGGAGTCCGTGACGAGGGCGGCCACCTCGATGAGCGCGTCGGTCGACAGCGAGAGTCCGGTCATCTCGCAGTCGATCCACACCATGCGATCGTTCATGTGTCTAACCCTACGGCCCGCCTCCACGGGCCGGACCCGGCGTGCGGCGGGACAAAGATCCGGGCCCGCGAGGACATGCCTCGCGGGCCCGGATCCACGGACGGGGCCGCCTGCCTACGAACCGCTGCGCGGCGACGGCACCCCGGCCCCCACGGTGCTGGCGGCCTTGCGGCGCGTCTGGCGCGGCACCGGTCCCTCCCCGTGGAGGGGGGAGGACGGGGTCGGGCCGACGGGACCGGCGCCGTTGCCGTCACCGATCCGGGCGCCGGCGTTCGCGTGCGTGCCGCCCGCCGGGCCGGCCGCCGCCGCGGACGTGCCCGCGGGCGTCGCCGGCGAGGTGTCGCCGTCCCCGGACTTCTCGCCCTGCGGCCGCCGCGCCCGGTACGCCGCCCGGTAGGCGGCCGGGGAGGCCCCCAGCTGCCGCCGGAAGTGCCCGCGCAGTGCGACCGGCGAGCGGAAGCCGCACCGCCCGGCGACCTCGTCCACGGAGTAGTCGGAGGTCTCCAGCAGCCGCTGCGCCTGCAGCACCCGCTGCGTGATCAGCCACTGCAGCGGCGCGCTGCCGGTCAGCGACCGGAAGCGGCGGTCGAACGTACGGCGGCTCATGTACGCCCGCGCCGCCAGCGTCTCCACGTCGAACTGCTCGTGGAGGTGCTCCAGCGCCCAGGCGACGACCTCGGCGAGCGGGTCGGCGCCGATCTCCTCCGGTAAAGACCGGTCGAGGTAGCGTTCCTGTCCGCCGCTTCGGCGCGGCGGGACCACCAGGCGCCGGGCCAGCGCGCCCGCCGCCTCGTTGCCGTGGTCCGTGCGCACGATGTGCAGGCACAGGTCGATGCCGGCGGCGGTGCCGGCCGACGTGAGCACGTCGCCGTCGTCCACGAACAGTTCGCGTGGATCGACGTGCACCGACGGATAGCGCTTGGCCAGCGTCGGCGCGTACATCCAGTGTGTGGTCGCGGGGCGCCCGTCGAGCAGGCCGGCTGCCGCGAGCACGAACGCGCCCGTGCACAGCCCGACGATGCGGGCACCCTCCTCGTGCGCCCGGCGCAGTGCGTCGAGCGCCTCCTCCGGCGGCGGCGAGGTGATCGAGCGCCAGGCCGGCACGACGACGGTGCCGGCCCGGGAGATCGCCTCCAGGCCATGTGGTGCGGTGAGTTCCAGGCCCCCTGTGGTCCGCAGCGGGCCCGCCTCGCCGGCGCACACCAGCAGTCGGTAGCGCGGCACGCCGGCGTCCTGGCGGTCAACCCCGAACACCGACAGCGGAATGGAACTCTCGAAAATGGGGCCGCCGCTGAACAGCAGCACCGCGACGATCTCCTTGCGGCGCCGCCCGGACAGCTTCCGGGTCGCGCCTTCCGGCGTGGCGGTGGAGTCGTGGCTCATACTGCTAAGCCCCCCTCGGTGGTCGCGGCTCCTCGGTTGTGTCGCTCCTGCACGTTTCCCCTCGGTCCTGCACGAGTCCCCCGCCGTAGACGTCAAGATCGAATCTACTGTGTCGCGTTGCGCCGGGGTGGCTGGTTCGACACTCGGCGCATTGTCGACTTGGCAACTTGGCGTGAAGCATTCGATCACGAAGCGTTGCATTCGGGGAGTGCGCAGGGAAGTGCGCCTTGTCGCAGTGGCCAATCCCGGTAGGGTGCGCCGGGCCCGGTGGACCCTTTCCGTGCAGGTGGAACGGGGGGTGGGGGGTGCCCGTGCGGGGGGATGCATGGATTTCAGAAGTTGGCTGAAAAGATGCGCTCCCGTGCGCAAAAACCGGTCAGCCGACCGGTGTCCCTCCGCCCGCGTGCCGACCGCCCCGGCGGGCGCCCGCGCCGGGGCGGTGGCGGCGGCCGTGCGCCGGGGCGTGCCGTGCCGCCGCCGTCCGGGCCGCGCCGCGCTCGGACCGGCGCAGGAGCAGGCGGCAGGCGACGGTGACCGCGGCGAGGCCCAGCGCGGTGCCGGCGGCGCCGGCGAGCGAGGTGCCGCACCAGAGGAGGACCACGGGTACGAGGACGCAGCTGAAGATCGCCCAGCGGGTGAGGTCGGCGGTGAGGTCGGTGACGGTGGCGGGGTCGGCGGCGGGAACGGCGGCGGACTCGTGGGCGGACTCGTGGCTGGGCTCGTGGCTGGGCTCGGTGGTGCGGGGTGCGGGCACGGCGGGGCTCCCTGCGGCCGGGGGTTCACGGGATTAACGCCGGTCCGGCGCGTCGGTCACCCGGGGTGGCGGGCACGGGGCGCGCCGACCCCCGCCCGCCCCTGTGCAAACAGGCTGTGTGGGGCAGCGACCATTGCGTTACGGGCGGTCTCTCGTGCATGCTCCGGGGAACCACCCGCCACGGAGGGTGCGCGGGGTCTGGGCTAAGGAGGCGTGCCGCCGTACCCTTGGGGGTATGGGGTTGGGAAGATGATTCCCGGACACAGCTCCGCCGCACACTGTCGTCCCACCCATACATAAGGATCATTTCGCCGAGACAGCCATGGCCGGTCACGAATTCTTCGAACCCGCGGACCGTAAGCGGCCGGTCGCCGATCCGACGGCGGCCGATCCCCTGGCGGCGGACGAGTCACGCACTCCCTGCGATCCCGCGTTCCGGCACGGCGTCGTCGTCGGCTTCGACGGGTCCACCTCCAGCGAGCGCGCCCTGGCGTACGCGATCGGGATGGCGCAGCGCGCCGGCTCCGGACTGATCATCGTGCACGTCGCCAACCGGCTGCCCACCACCGTCTGGGCGGGCTGCGAGCCGCCCGTCTTCGTGGACGTGCCCGATCACCGCACCGAGGTGCTCGGCCTCGAACTGGCCTGCTCCGACTACCTCTCCGAGGTGCCCTGGATCCTCGTCGAGCGCGGCGGCGACATCTGCCACGAGCTGGAGGAGGTCGGCAAGGAGTACGAGGCGGACGCGATCGTCGTCGGCTCCACCCACGGCATCGCCGGGCGGATCTTCGGCTCCGTCGCCGGCCGGCTCGCCAAGCGGGCGCGGCGGCCGGTGGTCGTCATCCCCTGAGGCCGCTCCTTCCGCGCGTCCAGGTCCGTCGGGAGCCCGCTCCTTCCGCGCCTTCCGGTTCGTCGGGCGGTTCGTCGGAACCCCACTCCTTCCTTGGGCTCCGGTCCGTCGTGAGGACGCTCCTCCCGTGAGTCCCGTTCCGCCGCAAGTCGGTCCCGTCTACACCCGGTTGCTACCGAATCGTGTCCCGCCGCAGGTGTTTGTGCCTTTGTGAAGGGCATATACCGGTCGCGGACAACCGCACCTGCATGACATGAAGGGAGCCCGCCGTGGACAAAGACGTCTCCGCGGGAAGCACCACCACGATCGTCGGCCGGCTCGCCCTCGCGGTGACCCTGCTGGCCGCCGGTCTCGGCTACACCGGCGTACTCAACGACGTGACGGCGTCCGACACCGCGTCGCTCGCCCGGTACGTGGGCGGCGTCGCCCTGTTCGCCGCCGGTCTGATGGCCTTCCGCGACCGTGACACGGTCGGCGGTACGGCCTTCGCCGCGCTCGGCGCCCTGTGGTTCACCTGGGCCGGCCTGTCCGGCGCCCAGGCGGCCTCCGGCAACGCCGCCGGGCTCTTCCTGCTCCTGTTCGCCCTCGTGGCGCTGTCGCTGACCTTCGCGGGCGGCGACATGCTGGGCCAGGGCATGTACGGGCTGCTCTTCGTCTCCCTGGTGCTCCTGGCCGTGGCCGCGTTCGCGGACAACGGGACCATCGCGAAGATCGGCGGCTGGTTCGCCGTGGTGGCGGGGGCGGTGGCCTGGTACGCGGCGACCGCGGCCTTCGCGCACTGGCCCATGACGATGCCGCGGCGCACCGCGGGACGCCGGATGACGGTCACCGGCTGATCACCGGCCGACGGCCGACGGTCGACGACTGACGGTTGACGACTGACGGTTGACGGCTGACGGCCGTCGACCGGTCGGCGCGACGGGCCGGCCGGGGACGGGCGGCCCCGGCCCGGTCGGGAGCGGCCTCCCTGTGCGGATGGCACACAGGGGGGCCGCCGTCCGCTTTCCGCGCCCGCCGCACCGACCGCGCCCGCCCGCCCGTGCCTTCCGCCCCGTCGCGCCCTGTGCGTGCGGGGCGGGTGCTACTCCACCGTCACCGACTTCGCCAGGTTCCTCGGCTTGTCGATGTCCCGGCCCAGCGCCAGCGCCGTGTGGTAGGCGAGGAGCTGGAGCGGGATGCCCATGAGGATCGGATCGAGCTCGTCCTCGTTCTTCGGGACGACGATGGTGTGGTCGGCCTTCTCCTGCTCCTGGTGGGCCACGGCGAGGATCCTGCCCTGGCGGGCCTTGATCTCCTCCAGCGCGGCGCGGTTCTTCTCCAGCAGGTCGTCGTCGGGGACGATGGCGACCGTGGGCAGGGCGGGCTCGATGAGGGCCAGCGGTCCGTGCTTGAGCTCGGAGGCCGGGTAGGCCTCGGCGTGGATGTAGGAGACCTCCTTCAGCTTCAGGGAGGCCTCGCGGGCCACCGGGTAGCCCCGGACGCGGCCGATGAAGAGCATCGAGCGGGCCTCGGTGTACTGCAGGGCCAGCTTCTTGATCTCCTCCTCCTGCTGGAGGATCTCGGAGATCTGCGCGGGCAGCCTGCGCAGCCCCTCGATGATGCGCCGGCCGTCGCGCACGGACAGGTCGCGGGTGCGGCCGAGGTGCAGGGCGAGCAGCGCGAAGGCGACGCAGGTGTTGGTGAAGCACTTGGTGGACACCACGCACACCTCGGGCCCGGCGTGCACGTAGATGCCGCCGTCCGCCTCCCGGGCGATGGCCGAGCCGACGACGTTGACCACGCCGAGCACCCGCGCGCCCTTGCGCTTGAGTTCCTGCACGGCCGCGAGCACGTCGTAGGTCTCGCCGGACTGCGAGACGGCGACGTAGAGGGTGTCGGGGTCGACGACGGCGTTGCGGTAGCGGAACTCGGAGGCGGGCTCGGCGTCGGCGGGGATGCGGGCCAGCTCCTCGATCATCTGGGCGCCGATCATGCCCGCGTGGTACGAGGTGCCGCAGCCGAGGATCTTCACACGGCGGATCCGGCGGGCCTCGCGGGCGTCGAGGTTGAGGCCGCCGAGGTGCACGGTGGAGAAGCGGTCGTCGATGCGGCCGCGCAGCACCCGGTCCACGGCCTCGGCCTGCTCGTGGATCTCCTTGTGCATGTAGGTGTCGTGGCCGCCCATGTCGTACGAGGCCGCCTCCCACTCCACGGTGGTCGGCTCGGCCGTGGTGCGGGTGCCCTCGGTGGTGTAGGTGCGGAAGTCGTCGGCCTTGAGGGTGGCCATCTCGCCGTCGTCGAGGGTGACTATCTGCCGGGTGTGGGCGACCAGGGCGGCGATGTCGGAGGCGACGAACATCTCCTTCTCACCGATGCCGAGGACGACGGGGGAGCCGTTGCGGGCCACCACGATGCGGTCGGGGAAGTCGGCGTGCAGCACGGCGATGCCGTAGGTGCCCTCGATCAGGCGGAGGGTCTCGCGGACCTTGTCCTCCAGCTTCACCGCCTGCGAGCGGGCGATGAGGTGGGTGAGGACCTCGGTGTCGGTCTCGGAGAGGAACTCCACGCCGTCCGCCTCCAGCTTGCGGCGCAGGTCGGCGGCGTTGTCGATGATGCCGTTGTGGACGACGGCGACCTTGCCCTCGGGGTCCAGGTGCGGGTGGGCGTTGACGTCGGAGGGGGCGCCGTGGGTGGCCCAGCGGGTGTGGGCGATGCCGGTGGTGCCCTTGAAGCGGGCCGGGATCTTCGCCTCCAGGTCCCGCACCCGGCCCTTGGCCTTGACCGTCTTCAGGCCGCCGCCCTTGGCGGAGGTGACGGCGATGCCGGCCGAGTCGTAGCCCCGGTACTCCAGCCGCTGCAGGCCCTCCAGGAGCAGCGGGGCGACGTCACGCCTGCCGATGTATCCGACGATTCCGCACATGTGTTGTTTTCCGTGTCCTCTGCCGTGTCCGGTCCGATGCGGTGTCCGGTCCGATCCCGTGTCCGGTCCTGCGCCGTGTCTGGTCTTGTGCCGCGGCCGGGTCCTGTGCCGTGGCTGGTTCTCAGCCGTAGACGATGCGGCGTAGTTGCCGGAGCGAGAGCTCGGGCGGGGCCACCGCGCGGTACTTCAGGTCCGCCGCGATCCGTTCGAAGATCGTCGCGTTCACCAGGCCCTGGGCCTGCAGCTCGCGGTGGCGGCGACGGACGTACTCCTCGGTCGTCTCGTCGAAATAGGCGAGCACGTCCTGGACCACACGCAGCGCCTCGCCCCGGCTGAGGGGCGTGGAGCGCGTCAGGTGATCAACGAGTTCGTCGTGCACCCGGAAGATCCTGAGGGAAGGGACGCGGTTTCGCAAGGATCCTGCCCGATTTCGGGCAGAATGCTGTTGGGGTTCTGGTGAACTCCTGTTCGCAGGGTGTCCATCCTGCGTCTTGTGTTCCGTTGCTCGAGGACACGAGTTTCGGATGCCATGAACATTCCTCGCATGGGAGTACCCGAGAAGCCGGCCGCCCGCATGAGCATGGCCGAACAGCACGAGTACCTGCGCTCCAGGTTCTCGCGGCGCGCCATGATCAGGGGCGGCGCGGTCACGCTGGGCGCCGTCGCGGGGGGCGTGTTCGTGCCGGGCGCCACCGCCCCGGCCGCCGTTCCCACGCCCCGCACCGTCCCCGCGGCCGAGACGGTCGACGGCTCCTTCGTCGCCCCCTTCGGCCGCCACCTCGCCTACGGCACCGACCCGCGCACCGAGATGACCGTCTCCTGGCAGGTCCCGGTGCCGGTCAGGAAGCCCTTCGTCCGCATCGGCGCCCACCCCTGGGACCTCTCCCGCAGGATCGAGGCCGAGGTGCGCACCGTGCACACCCCGGCCGGGATCGGCGCGGGCCCCGACCACACCCAGTACTACGTCCACGCCAGGCTGACCCGCCTGCGCCCGGGCCGCACCTACTACTACGGCGTCGGCCACCAGGGCTTCGACCCGGCCGAGCCGCACCTGCTGGGCACCCTCGGCACCTTCACCACCGCGCCCGACCACAAGGCGCCCTTCACCTTCACCGCCTTCGGCGACCAGGGCGTCGGCTACCACGGCCTGGCCAACGACAGCCTGATCCTCGGCCAGAACCCGGCCTTCCACCTGCACGCCGGCGACATCGCCTACGCCGACCCGTCCGGCGCCGGCAAGACGACCGACACCGGCTTCGACGCGCGCGTGTGGGACCAGTTCCTGGCCCAGACCGAGACCGTCGCCAAGCAGGTCCCGTGGATGGTGTCGTACGGCAACCACGACATGGAGGCCTGGTACTCGCCCAACGGCTACGGCGGCGAACAGGCCCGCTGGGTGATGCCCGGCAACGGCCCGGACCGGGCGAACCTGCCGGGCGTGTACTCCTTCGTCCACGGCAACACCGCCGTCATCTCCCTCGACGCCAACGACGTCTCCTACGAGATCCCGGCCAACCTGGGCCTGTCCGGCGGCACCCAGACCAAGTGGCTGGAGGCGCAGCTCAAGAGATTCCGGGCGGCGAAGGACATCGACTTCGTCGTCGTCTTCTTCCACCACTGCGCCTACTGCACCTCCACCTCCCACGCCTCCGAGGGCGGCGTGCGCCGGGAGTGGGTGCCGCTGTTCGAGAAGTACACCGTGGACCTGGTCATCAACGGCCACAACCACGTCTACGAGCGCACCGACGTCATCAAGGGCGACCGGGTCGCCAAGAAGCTGGAGATCGGCGGCACCGTCTACCCGGAGACCGAGGGCGTGGTCTACGTCACGGCGGGCGCGGCCGGGCGCAGCCTGTACAAGTTCAGCGCCGAGGAGTCCTACGAGGGCCACGAGAAGGACGTCGAGTCCGTCTCCTCCTTCGTCTGCCTGAAGGACGGCGCCCGGCAGAACGAGGACGTGGCCTGGTCCCGGGTGCGCTACGACGACTACTCGTTCCTGCGCGTCGACGTCACCCCGGCGCCCCGGGGCCGCTACGCCACTCTGACGGTGCGCGGCATCGCCGAGACCGGCGCCCGGATCGACCACTTCACCGTGGCCCGCCGGGCCAAGTGACGACCGTGGCCCGCAGGGCCAAGTGACGACCGCGGCCCGTGGGGCCGGATGGCGGCGGTGGCCCGCAGGGCCGAGTGGCACGGCGCCGTGCCCGTGCCCGGTGCGGCAGGGCGCGGGTACGGCGGCGGGGGGAGCCCCCCGTCGCGACGGGCGCCCCGGCGGACCGTACGCCGGGGCGCCCGCCCGTTCGCGGCGGGGCTAGAGTCCCGCGATCGGGTTGGCCAGCGTGCCCGCGAGCTGCAGTGCGCCCGAGGGGTCGGTGAGGTCGACCATCTGCCGGTTGTCGCGGAGCTGGAGCCGGTTGAGGCAGGACAGCGCGAACTCGGGCGCGAACAGGTCGTACTGCCGGAACCTGTCGGCGAGTTCGGGCACCGACTCCTGGTACGCGCGGGCCACCTCGGCGACCGTGCGCCAGAAGCCGTCCTCCTCCAGGACGCCCTCGGCGGCCAGTTGGGCGGCGAGGAAGCGGAAGAAGCAGTCGAAGACGTCCGTGAAGATCGACAGGAGCTTCTTGTCCTCCGGAACGTCGACGCGGATGCGCCGCACCTCGGGCGGCAGGACCGCCTCGGGGTCCAGCACCGCGATCTCCTCGGCGATGTCCTTGAAGACCGCCCGCCGCACCACCCCGTCCTCCAGGACGAGGACGACGTTCTCGCCGTGCGGCATGAAGACCAGGTCGTAGGCGTAGAAGCAGTGCAGCAGCGGCACGAGGTAGGCCCGCAGGTAGTGCCGCAGCCACTCGCGCGGCGGCAGGCCCGACCGCTCGATCAGCGCGGCCGCCAGGCCCCGGCCTTCGTGGTCCACGTGCAGCAGCGAGGCCATGGTGGCGAGCTGCTCGCCCTCGCGCAGCGAGGGCACCGGGCTCTCCCGCCACAGCGCGGCCAGCATCTTGCGGTAGGGCGAGTGGCGGTCGGTGGCGGCCTCGTACTCCAGGTGCCGGTAGCCGACCGCCGCCCGCTCCCGGATGATCGTCAGGCCGGTCGACTTCAGCACCGGGTCGTCGTCGATCAGCCGGGCCAGCCAGTCGTTGATCGCCGGGGTGGCCTCCATGTAGGCGGCCGACAGTCCGCGCATGAAGCCCATGTTGAGCACGGACAGGGCCGTCTTGACGTAGTGCTTGTGCGGGTTGCTCGTGTTGAAGAAGGTCCGTATGGACTGCTGGGCCAGGTACTCGTCGTCGCTCTCGCCCAGGCAGACCAGGTCGCGGCGGGCGATCTCGGCGGCGAAGGTGACGGTGAGCTTGTTCCACCACTGCCAGGGGTGGACGGGGAGGAGGAGGTAGTCGGCCGGGTCGAGGCCCTGATCGGTGAGCGTGCGGTGGAAGCGCTCCACGGTGGGCTCGCCCAGCTCCTGCCGGACGAAGGACGCGTACTCGATGCCTGCCCCGGCCGTGAACACCGCCCGCAAGCGGTGCGCCGCCAGCCACACCAGCCGGACCGGGGTCGCGGTCTCGGGGGCGTACGCCAGGTACTCGTGGATGCCGAAGCCGAGCCGCCCGTTGTTGGCGACGAAGCACGGGTGGCCCTCGGTCATGCCGGTCTCGATCGCCTGGAAGTCCGCGTGCGCCAGTTGCGCCGACGTCACCGGCGGCTTGGCCAGTTTGTAGCAGGTGCTGGAGAGGGTGGAGGAGATCTCCTCCAGGTAGACCGGCAGGATCTCCTCGCCCAGGCCGAGACGGGCGCGCAGCTCCAGGAAGAAGTCGAGGGCGGCGAGCGGGAGTTCGGTGCCGTCCCGGTGGCGGGTGAGGGAGTCGGCGTCGATCTGCCAGTGGTCCAGGGCGCGGCGGGTGGCGGTGAACCGGTAGCGGGTCGCCCCGTCGTCGCTGCGGACGGTGTAGACGCCGCCGCCCTCCGGCTCGGGGGTGATCAGCCGCTCGTGGGCGAACTCGGCCAGCGCCTTGCGCACCAGCAGGCGGTTGGCCCGCTCCCAGCGCTCGGGGGAGAGGTGGGTCACGGCGTCGGCGGGCCTCATGCTCCCACCGCCCCGAGGAACTGCTCGCGCGTGCAGAAACTCAGCAACGCCCTCTTCTCCGGCTTCTGTATCTCTCTCTCGGGCACGAACCCGACGGCCTCGTTCAGCGCGTGCACGGCCGTGTTGCGCACGTCCGGCTCGACGACGACCCGCCGGGTGCGCGGGTCGTCGAACAGGAACCGCATCACGGTTGTGAGCACGGCCCGGGTGAAGCCGTGCACGGGCCGGTCGGTCGGCGCGACCAGGAAGTGCATGCCGACGTCCCCCGGCTGCGGCTCGTACAGCCCCACCAGCTCGCGGTGGGCCGGGTCGTAGTGCTCCATCAGGAAGGCCGGCCGGCCGTCGTGCAGCCCGAGGTGGGCGTGGTGGTGCGGGTCGGCCTCGATCGCCAGGTAGGCGCGCTCGACGTCCTCCAGGCGCGCGTCCTGCATCATCCAGAACACCGCCTTGGGGTGCGTGACCCAGCGGTGCAGCAGTACGGAGTCGGTCAGCGCGTCGAGCGGGCGCAGGGTGAGCCGGCCGATGCCGTTGCCGCCGGTGGTCGTGGTCATACGCCGAACTCCTGGAAGGCGATCGTCTTCTCGACGGGGTAGTACTCGGTGCCGAGCAGCTCGCGGATGATGTACGCGTTGCGGTAGGCGCCCATGCCCAGGTCGGGGCTGGTGACGCTGTGCGTGTGGACGCCGGCGTTCTGCAGGAAGACGCCGCGGCCGGTGACGTCGATCGCGTAGTTGCGGGCGATGTCGAAGTTGCCGTGCGCGTCGTAGCGCAGCCGGTCGCGGATCGGCTTGAGGAACTCCGGCTCGGTGTACCGGTAGCCGGTGGCCAGGACCAGCCCCTCGGAGCGGATCTCGAAGTCCCTGCCCTGCTCCTGCTGGCGGAAGCCGAGGACGTAGCCGCCGTCCTCGTACCGGGCCCGGGTGAGCGCCGAGTTGGTCAGCAGCCGGGTCGGCACCGGACCGGCCAGGCTCTTCTGGTACAGCAGGTCGAAGATCTCGTCGATCAGGTCCCCGTCGATGCCCTTGTACAGGCCCTTGTGCTGCTCGGTGAGGCGGTAGCGGGTCTCCTCCGGCAGGGCGTGGTAGTAGTCGACGTACTCCGGGGAGGTCATCTCCAGCGTGAGCTTGGTGTACTCCAGCGGGAAGAAGCGCGGGGAGCGCGTCACCCAGTCGAGCCGGTAGCCGTGGACGTCGATCTCGCTCAGCAGGTCGTGGTAGACCTCGGCGGCGGACTGGCCGCTGCCGACCAGCGTGATCGACTTCTTGCGCCGCAGCCGCTCCCGGTGCTCCAGGTAGCGGGAGGTGTGCAGGAAGTCCCCGGCCAGGCCCCGGCACGGCTCGGGCAGGTACGGCGGGGTGCCGGTGCCCAGGACCAGGTGGCGGGCGCGGTGGGTCTCGCCGTTGTGCGTGCGCACGGCGTACACCCCGTCCCCGTCCCCGCCCTCCTCCTCGTAGGTGACCTCGGTGACCGTGCGGTTGAAGCGGACGCAGCTCAGCTTCGCGGCGGCCCAGCGGCAGTAGTCGTCGTACTCCGCCCGCAGCGGGTGGAAGTTCTCGCGGATGTAGAACGCGTACAGCCGCCCCCGCTCCTTGAGGTAGTTGAGGAAGGAGTACGGCGAGGTCGGGTCGGCCAGGGTGACCAGGTCCGACAGG
Source organism: Streptomyces echinoruber (assembly GCF_014651135.1). GTDB lineage: Bacteria > Actinomycetota > Actinomycetes > Streptomycetales > Streptomycetaceae > Streptomyces > Streptomyces echinoruber. The sequence continues at coordinate 168,879 of NZ_BMWH01000004.1, read as the reverse complement.
AACGGGGTCTGCAGGTGGGCGCCGTCGAGGAACATGCCCGAGTGCCACTCGAAGTCCGGCTTGGACTCCAGGAAGATCCCGTCGAGGGCGTCGATCGGCTCGGTGAGGCAGGCGAGGCCGAGGTTGAAGGGACCCAGGCCGATCCCGACGAAGTCGTGGATCCTGTCGCGGTCTTCAGCTGGCGCGGTCAAGGGACTCTCCCAGGTACTGCTCGGCGTGGCCGGCGATGAGGTCGAGGACGGCGGCGAGGTCGCCGGTGGTCGTCTCGGGGTTGAGCAGGGTGAACTTCAGGTAGTGCCGCCCGGCGACCTTGGTGCCCGCCACGACGGCGTCGCCGGAGGCGAACAGGGCTTTGCGGGCGTGCAGGTTGGCGCGGTCGATCTCGGCCGGGTCGGTGACGGCGGCCGGGACGTACCGGAAGACGAGGGTGGACAGCTGCGGCTGGGTCACGACGTCGAAGCGCGGGTCGGCGGCGAGCATCCGCCAGCCCTCGGCGGCCAGGTCGCAGACCTGGTCGAAGAGCCGGCCGACGCCGTCGGCGCCCATCACGCGCAGCGTCAGCCACAGCTTGAGCGCGTCGAAGCGGCGGGTGGTCTGCAGGGACTTGTCGACCTGGTTGGGGATACGCTCGGCGACCATGCGGCGCGGGTTGAGGTACTCGGCGTGGTAGGTGGCGTGCCGCAGCACGGCCGCGTCGCGGACCAGCACGGCGGAGGAACTCACCGGCTGGAAGAAGGACTTGTGGTAGTCGACGGTGACGGAGTCGGCGCGCTCGATGCCGTCCAGCAGGGCGCGGCGGGTGGGGGAGACGAGCAGGCCGCAGCCGTAGGCCGCGTCCACGTGCAGCCAGGTGCCGTACTGGGCGGCGAGCTCGGCGATCTCCGGCAGCGGGTCGATGGAGCCGAAGTCGGTGGTGCCGGCGGTGGCGACGACGGCCATGGGAACGAGACCGTCGCGGCGGCAGCGCTCCAGGGCGCGGGCGAGGGCGACCGTGTGCATCCGCCGGTCGTGGTCGACCGGGACGGGCACCACCGCGTCCGGCCCCAGGCCGAGCAGTTTCGCCGCCTTCCGCACGCTGAAGTGGCCGGCCTCGGAGACGAACACCCGCAGACGGCCGAGGTTTTGACTCCCCTCCCATCCGGCCCGCCCCGGCTCGGCCTCCTCGCGGGCCAGCAGCAGCGCCTGCAGGTTGGACTGGGTGCCGCCGGAGGTGAACACGCCGTCGGCGGCCGGGCCGAGGCCGATGCGGGCGGCCGTCCAGTCGATCAGCCTGCGTTCGATGAGGGTGCCGCCGGCCGACTGGTCCCAGGTGTCCAGGGAGGAGTTGACGGCGGACAGCACGGCCTCGCCGAGCACCGCCGGGATGGCCACCGGGCAGTTGAGGTGGGCCAGGTAGCGGGGGTGGTGGAAGTAGACCGCGTCCCGCAGGTAGATCTCCTGGAGTTCGTCCAGGGCCGCGGTGGTGTCGCCGAGCGGCGCGTCGAGGTCGACCGCGTCGATGCGGGGGGCCAGGGCGTCGACGGTGATGCCGGTGAACGGCCTTTTGACGGTGGCGAGTTGGGCGGCCACCCGCTCGACTCCTTCGGTCACCGAGCGGCGGTAGTGCTCCGCCGTGAGGTCGTTGAGCAGGTGCGAGCGCATGGGGGGGTCCTCCGGGGGGAGTCCGTGCGGACGGGGAGAGGGGCGAGTCGCCCGAACATCAACTTAGGTTAGCCTAACCTAAGTTTCTGTGAGCGAGGCGCGCCCCTCCCGTGACCGCGATCACGTCCGGCGCGGTTACTCGCCCCGCGCCCGCACCTGCTCCTCCGTCAGCCCCCGCCGCCAGTACCCGACGAACGTCACCCGGCGCCGGTCGACGCCGCGCTCACCCACGAAGTGGCGGCGCAGCGCCTTCACCCGGCCGGACTCGCCCGCGAGCCAGACGTACGGGGCGGCGGCGGACGGGAGGCGGGCCGCGCGCAGGGCGTCCAGGGCCAGGGGGGAGCCGTCGGTGCGGCCGGCGTGATCGGGGTGCTCGTCCCCGACCAGCCACGTCACCTCCGCGTCGGCGGCGGTGACCAGGTCCTGCACGTCGCCGGCGTGCGGCACCTCCAGCCAGGCGCGGACGCGGGTGCCGGCCGGCAGGGACTCCAGGACGGCGCAGGCGGCCGGCAGGGCGGTCTCGTCGCCCCACATCAGCACCAGGTCGGTGTCGGCGGGCGGCCGGAAGCGGATCGCGTGGTTGTCGGCGACCACCGGGCCGAGCAGCAGCACCCGGTCGCCGGGCCGGGCGCGGGAGGCCCACCGGGAGGCGGGACCCGCCGGGGCGGCGGCGCCGGGTGCGATGCCGTGCAGGACGAAGTCGATGTCGATCTCGGCGGTGTGCCCGTCGGCGTCCCGGCGCAGCGCCCGCAGCGTGTACGACCGCATCACCGCCCGTACGTCCTCGGGCAGTTCGCGCCAGCTCTGCCACCAGCCGTCCCCCAGGTCCAGGGGCACCACCGGCTCGGGCTGGCCCGGGTGCGGCAGGAACAGCGACAGGGACTGGTCGCGCCCGTCGGAGTGGAAGGCGTGCAGGTCGGGCCCGGTGAAGGTGACGCGGACCAGGGACGGGCCGAGCCGCCTCGTCCGTGCGACCCGGAGGGAGAAGAAACGGAACGGGGCGGCCACGGCAGTGGTCACGGCGCCTCCTGGGATTGGGTGCGGGCGGGGGTCAGGCGACCTTCTTCGCCTTCTCGAGGGCCTCGGCGAGGCTCTCGAGCAGCGGGGCGCACTTGTCGTAGGACAGGATCGGCTCGGGGTTGCGGGCGATGACCTGGCCGGCCTCGACCGCGGGGAGCCGCTTCCAGGTCGCCCGGGTGATGTCGGCGGGCTGGATGGCCGAGGAGCGGTTGTCCATCATGATGATGTCGGCCGGGTACTTGTCGACGTTCTCCCAGCTCAGCGACTCGTACCAGCCACCGCCCCGCTTCTTGGCGCTCTCCGGGGGCTCCACGAAGTTCACGCCGAGGGCCTTGAAGTACTCCAGGTCGACGGAGAGGTTGGTGCCGGAGACGTAGAACAGGTCCTGGCTCGCGGAGCCGACCATCACCCTGATGTCCGGCCTGGCCTTCGCCGCGGCGCGCAGCCGGGCCGCGGCGTCCTCGAACCTCTTCTTGGCCTGCTCGACCTTCTCGGAGGTCACGTTCCCGCCGAGCGACTCGGCGAGCTTCAGCATCCGCTGCAGCGGCACGGGCAGTTGGCGGTCATAGACGGAGATCCCGACGGTGGGGGCGCCGACGGCGAGGATCTTCTTCTTCGACTCCTCCGGCACGTACCACAGGGTGCCGGCGCCGTCGAACATCGTGGAGACGAGCAGGTCGGGCCGGAGGGCCGCGTACTTCTCGATGCTGAACTGGCCCCACGCGTTGCCCAGGACCGTCACCTTGCCGACGTCCAGGTCGCCGGCCTGCACATCGGCCGTGCCGTCCTTGGTCTTCGTCGGGCCGAAGACGCCCTGCACCCGCACGCCGTAGTCGTGCAGCGCGGCGGCGACGCCGACGAACGCCACGATGCGCGAGGGGACCCGGTCCGCCTTCGCCGTCTGCCCGCGGTCGTCCCGGAACGACCACGGGCCGGATCCGGCGGCCGCCGTCCCGCCGCCCGCGCCGTCGCTTTTCTCGCCGTCGCCGCAGGCGGCCAGGACGGCACCGAGGCCGAGGGCGCCGCCCGCGGCGAGGACGCCGCGGCGGGTGGGATGGGGGGCACGGACCTTGGGCATGACTGTCACTGCGCTTTCGACCAGGGCGGAACGCCCGCCGGACAATTCGAAGATAGGTTAGCCTAACCTCAGTTTTTGTCCAGGGTGGGTGCCCGGCCCGGCGTGGCCCCGGGGCCTCGGGGGAGCGGGCCGCGGGGGAGCGCGGTCACAGGTTCTTGAAGAGGCGCGGTCACAGGTCCTTGAAGAAGTGGGAGGTCGCGACCAGCACGGTCGTGGATCCCGCCTCGACGGTCCCGTTCTCCCGCAGCTCCGCGAGGGCGGCGAACACCGTGGTGCTGCTGCGCTCCCACACGTACCCGCGGCGGCACAGCCGGTTGACGTACGCGTCGGCGACGGCGTCCGGCACCACGGTCGCCGTCCCGCCGGAGAGGGTCACCGCCCGGTGCGCCTGCACGGTGGTGCCGTGGCCCGCGATGGACGACAGGCGCCCGTGATCGCCCGGGATGTGGTCGGTGAGGAACGCCGTGCCGCGCAGCACGGCCGACAGCCGGAGGAACGGCTCCACCAGGTGCAGCCTGGGCACGGGCCGGCCGTCCAGCCGGTGCAGGTCGCGGAAGCCCAGGTGGATGCCCCACGCCAGATCGCCCCGGCTCGACGGGACGACGACGTGGTCGGCCCGCTCCGGCACCTGCTCGGCGATCTCCACGCGATGCGCTTGTACCCCTCGATGCCCAGGGGGTGGCTGCCGGTGACGGGGTCGGTGACGCTGGTCACCGTCAGGGTCTCCGGATCGTCCACGAGGTCGCGGACGCACCGGATCCGGTCGGCGTCGTCGTCGAAGGTCCGCACCTCGGCCCCGAAGCCGGTCAGGTGGCGGCGGGCCGCCTCCGGCAGCCAGGAGAACGCCGCGACGGTGCAGCGCAGGCCCGCGGCCGCCGCGTGGGCGGCCACGGCCAGGCCGGCGTTGCCCGACGAGCCGACGGCGAGAGCCCGGTGGCCCGCGGCCCGGGCGTGCGCCGCCACGAGGGCGGCGAACCGGTCCTTGCGCGAACCGGTCCTTGTGCGAACCGGTCCTTGCGCGAACCGGTCCTTGCGCGAACCGGTCCTTGCGCGAACCGGTGTGGTGGACCGCCTCGTTCTTGACGTACACGCCCGGCTCCCACGGCAGCAGCGGTGTCGCGCCGGTGCCGAAGCCGGGGACGTCCCGGTAGGGGAGGCGCTCGTCGAGGGAGGCGTCCTCGTCGTAGACGCGGAACAGGTTGGAGTTGCGCCCCGCCCGGTCGCAGGTCGGACAGCCGCGGGGCAGGTCGGTGACCGGATACCGGGCCGCGCACTGGATGCACTCCAGTCCGCGCAGCGCCGGGGACGGCTTCGCGGGGTACGGGCCGGTGCTCATGCGATGTGAACCTTCCCTTACTTCACTCGCCCGCCGTTTGCCCGTTTGCCCGCTCGCCCGCGAGGCGCGGCGGGCGGGGCCGGGGCCGCCGCCCGCAGGACGGCGCGCACCCGCGGCCACCGGCGGGTCACCGGAACGCTGCCCGCCCGGCCCGCGCCCGTGGGTCAGCTCACCAGCCCCAACTCCCGTGCGATCAGCATCCGCTGGACCTCGCTCGTGCCCTCGCCGATCTCCAGGATCTTGGAGTCGCGCCACATGCGGGCGACCGGGTACTCGTTCATGAAACCGTAACCGCCGTGGATCTGGGTGGCGTCGCGGGCGTTGTCCACCGCGATGGTGGAGGAGTACAGCTTGGCCAGGGCCGCCTCCTTCTTGAACGGTTCGCCGGCGATCAGGCGGGAGGCGGCGTCGCGCCAGGCGAGGCGGGCGGTGTGCGCCTTCATCTCCATGTCGGCGATCTTGAACTGGATGGCCTGGTTGGCGGCGATGGGCCGGCCGAAGGCGTGCCGCTCCTTGGCGTAGCGCACCGACTCGTCGACGCAGCCCTGCGCCAGGCCGGTGGCCAGCGCCGCGATGGCGATGCGGCCCTCGTCGAGGATGCGCAGGAACTGGGCGTAGCCGCGGCCCTCCTCGCCCAGCAGGTTCGCGGCCGGCACGCGCACGTCGTCGAAGGACAGCTCGCGCGTGTCCGAGGCGTTCCAGCCGACCTTCGAGTACGCCGGCGCCACCGTGAAGCCCGGCGTGCCGGACGGGACGATGATGGAGGAGATGCGCGGCTTGCCCTCGTCGGTGCGGCCGGTGACCGCGGTGACCGTGACCAGGCCGGTGATGTCCGTGCCGGAGTTGGTGATGAAGCACTTCGTGCCGTTGATCACCCACTCGTTGGTCCGCTCGTCGAGGCGGGCCGTCGTCTTCGTCGCCCCCGCGTCCGAGCCGCCGTCGGGCTCGGTGAGGCCGAAGGCGCCCAGCAGTTCGCCCGAGCACAGGCGGGGCAGCCACTGCCGCTTCTGCTCCTCGGTGCCGAACCGGTAGATGGGCATGGCGCCCAGCGACACGCCCGCCTCCAGGGTGATCGCCACCGAGGAGTCCACGCGGGCCAGTTCCTCCAGCGCCACGCCGAGCGCGAAGTAGTCGCCGCCCATGCCGCCGTACTCCTCGGGGAACGGCAGTCCGAACAGGCCCATGCGGCCCATCTCGCGGACGATCTCGTAGGGGAACTCGTGCCGCTCGTAGTAGTCGCCGATCTTGGGTGCGACGACATCGTGGGCGAACTCCTCCACCGTGCGGCGGAGTTGCTCCAGCTCTTCGGGCAGCTTGTGGTCCATCGTTCACTCCTGGTGGGAGAGGGCACGCACGGTGCGGGAGGGGCTGGGCCGGCCCAGCCGGGAGGCCATCCACACGCTGGTGGCGGTGAGACGGCCGAGGTCGACCCCGGTGTCGATGCCGAGGCCGTGCAGCATCCACACGAGGTCCTCGGTGGCGAGGTTGCCGGTGGCGGACTTCGCGTACGGGCAGCCGCCCAGGCCGCCCGCGGAGGCGTCGACGGTGGTGACGCCGTGGCGGAGCGCGGCCAGGGTGTTGGCCAGGGCCTGGCCGTAGGTGTCGTGGAAGTGGACGCCCAGCCTTGCGGTGGCCACGCCCGCCTCGTTCAGGGCGGTCAGGAGGGCGGTCACGTGGCCCGGGGTCGCCACGCCGATCGTGTCGCCCAGGCTGAGTTCGTCGCAGCCCATGTCGACCAGGGCCCGGCAGACCCGGACCACCTGCTCGAGGGGGACCGCGCCCTCCCACGGGTCGCCGAAGCACATCGAGACGTAGCCGCGCACGTGCGCCCCGGTGTCCTTCGCCCGCGTCACCACCGGCTCGAACATGGCCAGCGCCTCGTCCGCCGTGCGGTTGAGGTTGGCCTTCGCGAAGGACTCCGTGGCGCTGGCGAAGACGGCCACCCGGCGGGCGCCGAGCGCCAGGGCGCGGTCCAGGCCGCGTTCGTTGGGCACGAGGACCGGCAGGTCGGCCGGCACCTCGGCGACGAGCGGGAACAACTGCTCGGCGTCGGCGAGTTGGGGCACCCACTTGGGGTGCACGAAGCTCGTCGCCTCGATCGTGGTCAGGCCCGCGTCGGCGAGGCGGCGGATGAACTCCGCCTTGACCTCGGTCGGCACGGTCCGCGGCTCGTTCTGCAGGCCGTCGCGCGGCCCGACCTCGTGGATGCGCACCCGCGCGGGCAGGCCCGCCTCCGGTACGACCATGGGAAGCCCTGGGACGGTCATGCCTCCGCCTCCGTCTCCTGCTCGCTCGCATGGGGCTGGATCACGGCCAGCACCTGGTCCATGGCGACCGTGGTGCCCGGCTTGACGTCCAGCTCGGTGACCGTGCCGGCGTGCGGGGCGGAGATGACGTGCTCCATCTTCATCGCCTCCACCACCAGCAGGCTCTGCCCGGCGGTCACCTCGTCGCCCACGGCGACCTTGACCACGGTGACCGTGCCGGGCATGGGCGCCGTCAGCGAGTCGGCGCCGGCGTGGGCGGCGCGGGTGAGGGACGCGGCCACCGGGTCGTGGTCGCGCACCTGCCAGGCGTCGCCGTCGCGGCCGAGCCAGTCGCCGGCGCGCTCAAAGGTGTGGCGGACGCCGTCGAGCGTCACGGACACCCGCTCCTCGGTGACGGTGTGGGTGCCGCGCGGGGTGTACGCCACCGGCTCCCGCACCCGCAGGTGGAAGGTGACCGGCTTCGGCTCCCCGCCCAGCCGCCACCCGCTCGGCACCGCGAACGGGTCCACCCAGCCGTCGCCCTTCGGGCGCAGCGCGTCCAGCCGTACGGCCGCCGCCGCCTCGTACACCTCCTCCGGCACCTCGGTGGGCACCAGCTCGTCCACCACCCGCTCGACCAGCCCGGTGTCCAGCTCGCCCGCCACCACCGCGGGGTGAGCCAGCAGCCGGCGCAGGAAACCCACGTTGGTCTGCACGCCCAGCGTCACCGTGTCCGCCAGCGCCGCGCGCAGCTTCCGCAGCGCCGTCGCCCGGTCGGGGCCGTACGCGATGACCTTGGACAGCATCGGGTCGTACAGGCTGCCCACCTCGGTGCCCTCGCTCAGGCCAGAGTCAGTGCGTACGCCGTCACCGTCAGGCTCACGCAGCTTCAGCACCGTCCCGCCGGAGGGCAGGAAGCCGCGGGCGGGGTCCTCGGCGCAGACACGGGCCTCGATCGCGTGCCCGGTGAGGCGGACGTCGTCCTGCTTGAAGGCCAGCGGCTCGCCGGCCGCGACCCGCAGCTGCCACTCCACCAGGTCCAGGCCCGTCACCAGCTCGGTGACCGGGTGCTCCACCTGCAGGCGGGTGTTCATCTCCATGAAGTAGTACGACGTCGGGTCGCCGCCGGGGACGATGAACTCCACCGTGCCCGCGCCCCGGTAGCCGCAGGAGCGGGCGGCCTGGACGGCGGCCTCGCCCATCGCGGCGCGGGTGGCCTCGTCCAGGAGCACGCTGGGCGCCTCTTCGACGATCTTCTGGTGACGGCGCTGCAGGGAGCACTCGCGCTCGCCGAGGTGGACCACGTTGCCGTGGCCGTCGGCCAGGACCTGGATCTCGATGTGCCGGGGGCGGTCCACCCACCGCTCCACCAGGAGCGTGTCGTCGCCGAAGGCGGCGCGGGCCTCCCGGCGGGCGGCGGCGATCTCGTCCGCCAGCCGCCGCTCGTCCCGCACCAGGCGCATGCCCTTGCCGCCGCCGCCCGCGCTCGGCTTGAGCAGCACCGGCATGCCGATCTCCCGTGCGGCGGCGGTGAGCTGATCGTCCGTCAGGCCGCTGCCGCTGGAGCCGGGGACGACCGGCACCCCGGCCGCCCGCACCGTCTCCTTGGCGCGGATCTTGTCGCCCATCAGGGCGATGGCGTCGGCGGGCGGGCCGATGAAGACCAGGCCGGCCTCGGCGCACGCGCGCGCGAAGGCGTCGTTCTCCGCGAGGAAGCCGTAACCGGGGTGCACCGCCTGGGCACCGGTGCGGCGGGCCGCCTCCAGCAGCCGCTCGATCGACAGGTAGCTCTCGGCCGCGGGCGGCGGCCCGATCCGCACCGCCGCATCCGCCTCGCGCACGTGCCGCGCCTCGGCGTCGGCGTCGGAGTACACGGCCACCGCGCGCACGCCCAGCCTGCGCAGGGTGCGGATGACGCGGACGGCGATCTCGCCCCGGTTGGCCACAAGAACGGTCTCGAACATCGTCGTACAGGCCCTCCCCTTCACATCCGGAAGACGCCGAACTGGGGCTCGCCCAGGGGCGCGTTCGCGCAGGCCGTCAGCGCCAGGCCCAGCACCTGACGGGTCTCCAGCGGGTCGATGACGCCGTCGTCCCACAGGCGTGCGGTGGCGTAGTAGGCGTTGCCCTGCCGCTCGTACTGCGCGCGGATGGGGGCCTTGAACGCCTCTTCCTCCTCGAGCGGCCACTCCTCGCCGCGGGCCTCCAGCTGGTCCCGCTTGACGGTGGCGAGGACCGAGGCGGCCTGCTCGCCGCCCATGACGGAGATCTTGGCGTTGGGCCACATCCACAGGAAGCGGGGGGAGTAGGCCCGGCCGCACATCGAGTAGTTGCCCGCGCCGTAGGAGCCGCCGACCACCACCGTCAGCTTGGGCACGCGCGTGCAGGCCACCGCCGTGACCATCTTGGCGCCGTGCTTGGCGATGCCGCCGGCCTCGTAGTCCCTGCCGACCATGAAGCCGGAGATGTTCTGCAGGAACACCAGCGGGATGCCGCGCTGGTCGCACAGCTCGATGAAGTGGGCGCCCTTCTGGGCCGATTCGGAGAACAGGATGCCGTTGTTGGCGACGATGCCGACCGGGTGGCCCAGGATGCGGGCGAAGCCGGTGACCAGGGTCTGCCCGAACTCGGCCTTGAACTCGGCGAAACGGGAGCCGTCCACCACGCGCGCGATGATCTCGCGGACGTCGTAGGGGGTGCGGGGGTCGACGGGCACGGCGCCGTACAGCCCGTACGGGTCGACCTTCGGCTCGACGGCCGGGACGACCTCCCAGGGCGGCTGCCGGCGCGCGGGCAGCGTGGCGACGATGTTCCGCACGATCCGCAGGGCGTGCGCGTCGTCCTCGGCGAGGTGGTCCGTCACGCCCGAGACGCGGGAGTGCACCTCGCCGCCGCCCAGCTCCTCGGCGGTGACGACCTCGCCGGTGGCGGCCTTCACCAGGGGCGGGCCGCCGAGGAAGATCGTGCCCTGGTTGCGCACGATGACGGCCTCGTCGCTCATGGCGGGGACGTAGGCGCCGCCGGCGGTGCAGGAGCCGAGGACGGCCGCGATCTGCGGGATGCCGGCCGCGGACATGCGGGCCTGGTGGTAGAAGATGCGGCCGAAGTGGTCCCGGTCGGGGAAGACCTCGTCCTGCAGGGGCAGGAAGGCGCCGCCGGAGTCGACCAGGTAGACGCACGGCAGCCGGTTGTCGAGGGCCACCTCCTGCGCGCGCAGGTGCTTCTTGACGGTCATCGGGTAGTACGTGCCGCCCTTGACGGTGGCGTCGTTGGCGACGATCACGCACGCGCGGCCGCTGACCCGCCCGATCCCGGCGATGACGCCGGCGGCCGGGGCCTGCCCGTCGTACATCCCGTCGGCGGCCAGCGGCGCCAGCTCCAGGAAGGGCGAACCGGGGTCCAGGAGGGTGTCCACCCGGTCCCTCGGCAGCAGCTTGCCGCGCGCGGTGTGCCGCGCCCGGGCCTTCTCGCCGCCGCCCAGCCGTGCCGCGGCCAGTTTGGCGCGCAGCTCCTCGACCAGTGCGAGATGGGCCCGTTCGTTGGCCCGCCAGGCCTCCGACGCGGGATCTGCCGCGCTCGTCAGCTCCGGTGCCTCGTGCATCCTGCGGTCCCCTCACCCAGCGATGGACTGTTAATGAGCGTTAACGCACTTCCCTTCAGGTTAACGACCGCTAACCTGCCTGTCTAGAATTGCCTCCATGACCACCAGGACCGACGCCCCCAGCCGCCGCGAGCAGATCCTCAAGGAGGCCGCCCGCCTCTTCGCCGAACGCGGGTTCCACGGCGTCGGCGTGGACGAGATAGGCGCCGCGGTCGGCATCAGCGGACCCGGTCTGTACCGCCACTTCGCGGGCAAGGACGCGATGCTCGCCGAACTGCTCGTCGGCATCAGCGGCCGGCTGCTCACCGGCGCCCGGCGGCGCCTGAAGGAGGCCGGGGACGGGGCCGCCCCGGCCGGGCCCGAGGCGGTCCTCGACTCGCTCATCGAGGGGCACATCGACTTCGCGCTCGACGACCGTCCCCTCATCACCCTGCACGACCGCGAGCTGGACCGCCTCCGGGACAGCGACCGCAAGCTCGTCCGCCAGCTCCAGCGCCAGTACGTCGAGCTGTGGGTGCAGGTCGTGCGCGAGGTCTACCCCCACCTGCCGGAGCCGGCCGCCCGCTCGGCGGTCCACTCGGTCTTCGGCCTGCTCAACTCCACCCCCCACCTGGCCCGCCCCGGCGCCCTGCCGGGCCGCGCGGACACGGCGGCCCTGCTGCACCGGATGGCCCGCGGGGCGTTCGCGGCGGCGGCCGGGGCGGAGTGACGGGGCGAACGGAGAGGGCGGGGGTACCGGAGCAGCCAGGGCGGCCGGAGAAGTCAGGGCAATCAGAGCGGCCGGAGTGGTCGAGACGACCGGGGCGGTCAAGACGAGTAGGGGCGGCCGGAGCGGTGGGCTCCCGCCGCCCCGAAGCGTGACGCGCGTTACTCCGTCTGGACGTACCTCCCTACTCGCCGGTACGGTGACAGCCTGAGCAAGCGCTTAGACAGCGGCAGCGGATCAGGCGGAGGAGGCGGCAGTGCGCCGTACGGTGTTCAACGAGGATCACGAGGCGTTCCGGGAGACCCTGCGCGCCTTCATCGAGGCCGAGGTCGTGCCGGTGTACGACGAGTGGTTCGCCGCGGGCCAGGTGCCGCGCGAGTTCTACTACAAGCTCGCCGAGCTGGGCCTGTTCGGCATCAACGTGCCGGAGGAGTACGGCGGCGCCGGCCTGGAGACGCACAAGTTCGAGGCGGTCCAGTACGAGGAGACCGCCCGCGCGGGCGTCACCTTCGGCGGCTCCGGCGTGCACGTCCTGCTCGCCCTGCCCTACCTCAAGATGCTCGCCACCGAGGAGCAGAAGAAGCGCTACCTGCCCAAGTTCGTCTCCGGCGAGGAGATGTGGGCCATCGCGATGACCGAGCCGGGCACCGGCTCCGACCTCGCCGGCATGAAGACCACCGCCAAGCTGAGCGAGGACGGCACGCACTACGTCCTCAACGGCGCCAAGACCTTCATCACCGGCGGCGTGCACGCCGACCGCGTCATCGTCTGCGCCCGCACCTCGCCCCCGCGCGAGGACGACCGCCGCTTCGGCATCTCCCTGTTCGCCGTGGACACCAAGTCCGAGGGCTACTCCGTCGGCCGCAAGCTGGACAAGCTCGGCCTGAAGGTCTCCGACACCGCCGAACTCGCCTTCGTCGACGTCAAGGTGCCCGTCGAGGACCTGCTCGGCGAGGAGAACAAGGGCTTTTACTACCTCGGCGCCAACCTGCCCTCCGAGCGCTGGGGCATCGCCTACGGCGCCTACGCCCAGGCGAAGGCCGCCATCCGCTTCACCAAGCAGTACGTCAAGGAGCGCACCGTCTTCGGCAAGCCGGTCGCCCACTTCCAGAACACCAAGTTCGAACTGGCCGCCTGCCAGGCCGAGGTGGACGCCGCCGAGGCCGTCGCCGACCGCGCCCTGGAGGCCCTGGACGCCGGCGAGCTCACCCCCGCCGAGGCCGCCAGCGCCAAGCTGTTCTGCACCGAGGTCGCCCACCGCGTCATCGACCGCTGCCTGCAACTGCACGGCGGCTACGGCTATATGAACGAGTACCCGATCGCCCGCCTGTACGCCGACAACCGCGTCAACCGCATCTACGGCGGCACCAGCGAGATCATGAAGACGATCATCGCCAAGGACATGGGTCTGTAACCACCGCGAAGGAGCAGCGAGAAGACCGCCGGATACAGCCGGATACCACCGGATACATACCGACGCATGAGTCAGGCATTGCGATCCCTGCTCGATCTGCTCGACCTGGAGCGGATCGAGCAGGACATCTTCCGCGGCCAGTCCCGCTCCGCCGTCGTCCCGCGCGTCTTCGGCGGCCAGGTCGCCGCCCAGGCCCTGGTCGCCGCGGGCCGCACGGTCCCCGCCGACCGGTACGCGCACTCCCTGCACGCGTACTTCCTGGTCGCCGGCGACCCGGGCGCGCCCATCGTCTACACCGTCGACCGCATCCGCGACGGCCGTTCCTTCACCACCCGCCGGGTGGTCGCGATCCAGCACGGGCAGCCGATCTTCCACCTGTCGGCGTCGTTCCAGACGCATGAGGAGGGCCTGGACCACCAGGAGCCCATGCCGGACGCGCCCGACCCGGAGACCCTGCCGACGGCCGAGGAGATGCTGCCCCGCTACGCCGACCGCTTCACCGACGACGGCGTCCTGCGGCGGTTGCTGGAGGCGCGCGCCGCCGTCGACCTGCGCTACGTCCACGAGCCGCCGTTCGCCACCGCGGGCACCGCGCGCGAGCCGCGCTCGCAGGTGTGGTTCCGCACCAACGGCAAGCTGGACGGCGAGGTCGACCAGCCGCTGCTGCACGTGTGCCTGGCCACGTACGTCTCCGACATGACCCTGCTGGACTCGGTGCTGCTCGCGCACGGCCGGGGCGGCTGGGTCACCGGGGACGTGGTCGGCGCCTCGCTGGACCACGCCATGTGGTTCCACCGGCCGTTCCGCGCCGACGAGTGGCTGCTGTACGACCAGCGTTCGCCCTCCGCGTCCGGCGGGCGGGGCCTGGGCCAGGCCCGCATCTACACGCGGGACGGCCGGCTGGCGATATCGGTCATCCAGGAGGGCGTGGTGCGCGTGCCGCGCTGAGCCCGAGGGGTGCGGCGAGGCGGGCGGGGCTCGGCCGGGGAGGCGGGCCCGCCCAGGGCCCCCGCCGCGCGTCCGCCGAGCGGAGCGGGGGCCGCGCGGTTCAGACGAGACCGGCCTGGTCCAGCAGGTACGCCGTCATCGGGTCGTAGTGGCGCGGGCTGACCACGTGGTCGTCGAGCGGCACCACGACCTGCACCGTGCCCTCGGCCTCGGCGAGGAAGAGCGCCGGGTCGTTGCAGTCGGCGTACCCGACGGCGTCGACGCCGTGCTGCCCCGCGTACCCGGCCCAGCCGTGGTCGGCGACGACCAGGTCGGGCAGCGGGCGCCCCTGCCGCTCCAGGGCGGTGAGGACGGCCTTCATCGGCTCGCCGGAGTGGGTGTGCCACAGCGTGGCGCCGTGCTCCAGCACCGCCACGTCCGCGAACTGCATCACGTACCCCTCGTCCGTCTGCAGCCCGTCCGGGATCACGACGATCTCGCAGCCCGCCGCCCGCAGCGCCGCGGCCGTGGCGTGGTGCACGTCCAGCAGCCCGCCGGGGTGGCCGGTGGCGAACAGCACCCGCTGCCCGCCGTCGGCGGCCTTGCGCAGCCGCGCCGCCATCCGCTCCAGGGCGGCCACGGTCAGCTCCGGGTCGATGGTGTCCTGCCCGTGCCGGTGTTCCGGGTCGTCGCTGACGCCGACCCGCTCCGCCATCACCGCCAGCACGTCCTGCTCGTCCGTCCAGCGGTCGCCGAACTCCAGACCGAGCCAGAAGCGGCGGTCGCCGTTGGCCAGTTTGCGGTAGTGGGAGAGGTTGTTCTCGCGGGGGGTGGCGACATCGCCCGCGATGCGGGTCCTCACGAGGTGGTCGACGAGCTCGGCGCGGCTGGGGATCCCGGGTATCGGCATGCCCCCATTGTGAGGCAGCCCCCGCGGCCCGCGTCCCGCGGTCCCGCACGCTGGGACGCGCCTCGTGCACCGCCGGTCACGGTGTATCGCCCGCCGCCGGTCACGGTGCATCACCCGTCGCCGGTGACGGCGCACCGCTGCCGCTGCCACCGCTGCTTGCCGTTTCCGGAGCCGGGGCTCACGGCTGCCGGAGCGCGAACCACAGCTCCATCCGTACGTCCGGATCGTCCAGGTCGGCGCCGAGCAGGGCCGCGCAGCGGGCGATGCGCTGCCGGACGGTGTTGCGGTGCACGCCCAGGGCGACGGCGGTGCGGTCCCAGCTTCCGTGCAGGGAGAGCCAGGTGCGCAGGGTCTCGGCGAGGGCGGGGGAGAGCGGCGCGAGGAGGGCGCGGGCGTGCGCCTCGGCCGCGTCGGGCGGCACCAGGTCGGCCAGGCCCGGGCGGGCCGGGTGGTGGACCAGGGCGGTGCGGGTGGCGCGGGCGCGGGCCAGGGCGCGGGCCGCCTGGGCGTCGGCGGCCGGCCAGTCGGCGGGGGCGGCGGGCGGGCTGACGCCGAGGGTCCAGCCGGGCTGCGGGGCCGGTTCGCGGTCGGCCGGGACGAGGACCCGGACGACCTCGTCCGCCACGTCGACCAGCGCCGAACCGAGGGCCGCGCCCAGCGCGGAGGCGGCGAGGGCGTCCGGCGGCTGCGTCTGCGGCCGCGCGTGCACGACCCGCCACCGCTCGGCGTCCCCCAGCAGCGGCGCCACCTCCCGCGGCGCCGCGCCCAGCAGCAGCCGTACGAGCGCCCGGGAGCGGGCGGCGCCGGTACCGCCGTGGTGCTCGCCGGTGAGGAGGGAGAGCAGCACGGCGGCGACGGAGGCGATGGTGTGGTCCCCCGGCTCGCGCCGCGGCGCGGCGACCCCGAGTACGAAGTCCGCGCCGGCGCCGAGCGCGTAGGCGGCGAGGTGGTGACCGGCGACGGTGTCGGTGGCGGAGGAGGGGGCGGGGGAGGGAGCCGCCGGGGCGGCCGCCGGGGCGGCCGCCGGGGTAGCGCCCGCGGGGGCGGGAGAAGCGGCTGCCGGAGAAGTGGCCGCCGGGGCGGTGGCCGAGGGGGCGGAAGCGGTCGCGGCTCCCGCAGCCGTGGTGGCCGTCGCGGTCTCCGCCGCCGCGGTGGCCGTCGTGGTCCCCGGGGTCCGTGCCGGCCGTACCACCCTCGCCAGCCGTGCCAGCCCCGCCCGTGCCCCGCCCCCCGGTTCCCGGCCCGCCGTGGCGAGTTCCGTGCCGTCGGGGCCGTACAGCACCGCCCATCCGGCGAGCCGCCGGGCGAGCTGCCGCAGGACCGAGGGCACGGGGTCGGGGCGGGCGGCCGCCGCGGCCAGGCGCTGCTGGGCCTCGGTGACGCGGCGCAGTTCGGCCAGCCGGGCCTGCGCCATGAGCTGCCAGACGGCGCGGGCCACGGCGGAGAACGGGGTCTGCGGAGGGACCTCCAGCAGCGGCAGCCCGTGCGCGTCGCAGGCGGCGACCAGCGCCCGCGGCACCGTGTCGTGCACGGGCGCCAGCCCGAAACCGAGGGCGGCGCCGCCCGCGGCCACGATCCGGGAGACGTAGCCGTCGAAATAGTCGGCATGGTCGGCATGGTCGGCGTAGTCGGCATGGGCGTTCGTCCCGGCCGTGTCGGGGACGTGCACCCCGGCGGTCAGCAGCAGCTCGCCGCCCAGCAGGTACGGGTAGGGGTCGGCCATCTCCGAGGTGTGTGCCCAGTGGATCACCGTGTCCCGGTCGGCGGGCCCGGCGATCAGCCGCAGGGCGAGGTCCTCGCGGGCGAGCAGGGCGGAGAGCGGGACCGGGGGAGTGGGTGGGGCGACGGACGGCTCCGGCATGGTGTGCACACCCTCCATCCACCGAGGCTCGGATGGAGGAAACGTACACTTCAGCGTCGCTTTCCGGCCACCTAGGGTCGGTCCTCGACACCGCCGCCCCGCGTGCGTGAAGGAGGCCCTCGCATGGCCGTCGACTACCTGGTGATCGTCGTCTATCTGGCCGGAATGCTGGCCATGGGCTGGTGGGGCATGCGCCGTGC
Organism: Streptomyces echinoruber; assembly: GCF_014651135.1. Taxonomy (GTDB): domain Bacteria; phylum Actinomycetota; class Actinomycetes; order Streptomycetales; family Streptomycetaceae; genus Streptomyces; species Streptomyces echinoruber. Next base: position 151,939 of record NZ_BMWH01000004.1, on the reverse strand, counting down.
CCGCTCCAAGAGCGAGTTCCTGGTCGCCGGCCGGCGCCTGGGCCCCGCGATGTACTCCGGCACCATGGCCGCCGTCGTCCTCGGGGGCGCCTCCACCATCGGCGGCGTCGGCCTGGGCTACCAGTACGGGCTGTCCGGCGCCTGGATGGTCGTCACCATCGGCCTCGGACTGCTCGCCCTGTCGGTCTTCTTCTCGGCCCGCATCGCCCGGCTGAAGGTCTACACCGTCTCCGAGATGCTCGACCTGCGCTACGGCGGCCGGGCGGGCGTCATCTCCGGCGTGGTCATGTGGGCGTACACGCTCATGCTCGCCGTGACCTCGACCCTCGCGTACGCCACGATCTTCGACGTCCTGTTCGACCTGAACCGCACGGTCGCGATCGTCCTCGGCGGCTCGATCGTCGTCGCCTACTCCGTACTCGGCGGCATGTGGTCGATCACGCTGACCGACATGGTGCAGTTCGTGGTCAAGACGGTCGGCGTGCTGCTGCTGCTCCTGCCCGTCGCGGTCGTCAAGGCGGGCGGCTTCGCCCAGATGAGGGCCGAGCTGCCGGCCTCGTACTTCGACCCGCTGGGCATCGGCGGCGAGACGATCTTCACCTACGTCCTGATCTACACCTTCGGCATGCTGATCGGGCAGGACATCTGGCAGCGCGTGTTCACCGCCCGCAGCGACCGCACGGCCCGGTGGGGCGGCACGGTCGCGGGCACCTACTGCCTGGCGTACGCCCTCGCCGGCGCGGTCATCGGCACGGCGGCCAAGGTGCTGTACCCGAAGCTGGGCAGCGCGGACGACGCCTTCGCGACGATCGTGAAGGACGAACTGCCCGCCGGCGTGCGGGGGTTGGTGCTGGCCGCGGCGCTCGCCGCCGTGATGTCCACCTCCTCCGGCGCGCTGATCGCCTGCGCCACGGTCGCCAACAACGACATCTGGTCCCGGCTGCGGGGCGCCGTGCGCCCGTCCGGCGGGGCGCACGACGAGGTCCGGGGCAACCGCGCGTTCATCCTGCTCATGGGCCTGGCGGTGATCGGCACGGCGATCGCGCTGAACAACGTGGTCGAGGCGCTGACGGTCGCCTACAACCTGCTGGTCGGCGGGCTCCTGGTGCCGATCCTCGGCGGGCTGCTGTGGCGGCGCGGCACCGTGCAGGGCGCCCTGGCCTCCGTGGTGGTCGGCGGCGTCGCGGTGATCACCCTCATGGCGACCCACGGCATCCTCGCCAACGAGCCCGTCTACTACGGCCTGGCGGCCTCCCTCGCCGCCTACGTCGTCGTGTCGCTGCTGACGCGGCCGACCGACGCCGCCGTCCTCGCCGCCTGGCGCGAGCGACTGGCCGGCCGGTCCCCCGAACACGCGTCCGAGCCGGTCCCGGCTCCCCAGTAGAGTCAACAGAGCCCCCAGGAAAGCAACAAAGCAGTACAAGCGCCAAGAAGCGCAAGAAAGAAGGCATTTCACTATGAGCAGCACCGAGACGCCCCGCGGCCCCGTCGACTCCTCCCGCATCCCGCGCTACGCCGGGCCCGCCACCTTCGCCCGGCTGCCGCGCCTGGACGAGGTCGGCGGACGCGCGGACGTGGCGGTGGTGGGCGTGCCGTTCGACTCGGGCGTCTCCTACCGGCCCGGCGCCCGCTTCGGCGGCAACGCCATCCGCGAGGCGTCCCGGCTGCTGCGCCCCTACAACCCCGCCCAGGACGCCTCCCCCTTCGCGCTCGCACAGGTCGCCGACGGCGGCGACATCGCGGTCAACCCCTTCCACATCAACGAGGCCGTGGAGACCATCGAGGAGGCCGCCGACCAGCTCCTGTCCACCGGCGCCCGCCTGATGACCCTCGGCGGCGACCACACCATCGCGCTGCCGCTGCTGCGCAGCGTGGCGAAGAAGCACGGCCCGGTCGCGCTGCTCCACTTCGACGCCCACCTCGACACCTGGGACACCTACTTCGGCGCCGCCTACACGCACGGCACGCCGTTCCGCCGCGCGGTGGAGGAGGGCATCCTCGACACCTCCGCCCTCTCCCACGTCGGCACCCGCGGCCCGCTCTACGGCAAGCAGGACCTGGACGACGACGCCAAGATGGGCTTCGGCATCGTCACCTCGGCGGACGTCATGCGGCGCGGTGTCGACGAGATCGCCGACCAGTTGCGGCAGCGCATCGGCGACCGCCCGCTGTACATCTCCATCGACATCGACTGCCTGGACCCGGCCCACGCGCCCGGCACCGGCACCCCGGAGGCGGGCGGCATGACCTCCCGCGAACTGCTGGAGATCCTGCGCGGACTGGCCTCCTGCAACCTGGTCTCCGCCGACGTCGTCGAGGTCGCGCCGGCCTACGACCACGCCGAGATCACCTCGGTGGCGGCCTCGCACGCGGCGTACGAACTGACGACGATCATGACCCGGCAGATCGCCGCCGCGCGGGAGGAGAACGAGGGCAAGTGACCCGCGACCACGACCCGGTGCTCCGTCCGACGGCGGCGCAGACCTCGGCCGCCCTCCACCCTCCCCCCGGCCGCACCGGCGGAGACCTGGTCGTGGAGACCCTGGCCGGGCTCGGCGCGACCACCGTCTTCGGCCTGCCCGGCCAGCACGCCCTCGGCGTGTTCGACGCCCTGCGCCGCTCGGACCTGCGGTACGTGGGCCTGCGGATGGAGAACAACGCCGGCTTCGCCGCCGACGCCTACGGCCGGATCACCGGCGAGGCGGCCCCGCTGCTGCTGTCCACCGGCCCCGGCGCGCTGATGTCCCTCCCGGCGCTGCAGGAGGCGGCCGCGGCCTCGGCGCCCGTGCTGGCCATCAGCAGCCAGGTCCCGGTCGCCGGGCTGGGCGGCGGCCGCCACGGCTACCTGCACGAACTGCCCGACCAGGCGGCCTCGTTCCGGGGCGTGGTCAAGTCGGTCCACACGGTCCGCACCCAGTCCCAGATCCCGTCCGCGATCGCCGCGGCCTGGAAGTCCGCGCTGAGCGTCCCGCACGGCCCGGTGTGGGTGGAGATCCCGCAGGACGTGCTGCTCGCCGAGACGCACCTGCCGGTGGTGACGGCACCGGACGCCACCCCCGACGAGCTGCCCCCGCGCCCCGAACTGACCGCCGTCGCCGCCGATTTGCTGTCGAACGCGGCCCGCCCGGCGATCGTCGCGGGCGGCGGAGTGGTCCGGTCGGACGCCTCGGGCAAGCTGCTCGCCCTGGCCGAGAAGCTGCGGGCGCCGGTCGTGACGACGTTCGGCGGCAAAGGCGCCTTCCCCTGGGAGCACCCGCTCTCCCTGCAGTCCTGGCTGGAGGACCGCCACACCACCGACTTCCTGGAAGACGCGGACGTCCTGCTGGTGGTCGGCTCCGGCCTCGGCGAACTCTCCTCCAACTACCACACGTTCCAGCCGCGCGGCCGGATCGTCCAGATCGAGGCCGACCTCGGCAAGCTGGAGTCCAACCACCCGGCGCTCGGTATCCACGCCGACGCCCGCCTCGCCCTGCAGGCCCTGCTGGAGACCGTGTCGGAGCGGACCGACCCGGCCGCCGCCGGGCGCGTGCGGGAGGTCCTCGGCAAGGTGCGCGAGCGCATCGCCTCCCAGGACCTCGCCCTGGAGCAGGACGTGCTGGCGTCGGTGCGCAGAGCACTGCCGGACGGCTCCCCGTCCTTCTGGGACATGACGATCCTCGCCTACTGGGCGTGGTCGGCCTTCGACCCGCGGGGCGCGAACACCCTGCACTCCGCCCAGGGCGCCGGCGGCCTCGGCTACGGCTTCCCGGCCGCCCTCGGCGCGGCGGCCGCCGATCCGGGCCGCCCCGTCCTGGCGGTGTCCGGCGACGGCGGCGCGCTCTACTCGATCGCCGAACTGGCCACGGCCCGCCAGCACGACCTCGACGTCACCTGGCTGATCGTCGACGACGGCGGCTACGGCATCCTGCGCGAGTACATGACCGACGCCTTCGGCACGCCGGCCGCCACCGAACTGACCCGCCCGGACTTCGTGGCGCTCGCCGAGTCCTTCGGGGTGCCGGGGGTGCGGACGTCGCCGGAGACCCTGGAGGAGGACCTCGCCAAGGCACTGGCGACCCCCGGCCCCTCGGTGGTCGTCCTGCCGGCAGTGCTGCGGATGTTCGCGCCCACGCACCGGAGGTGAGGCGCGCGGCGGTTCACGCCAGGAACCGGGCCGCCGTGGCCACGAACCGCGTGGGATCGTCCAGCCACGGGAAGTGGCCGGCACCGGACTGGACGACGAACTCCGCGCGCGGGAACAGGCCGGCGTAGGCGGCGAGCGCGGGTGGCGGGGAGTTGAGGTCGACCTCGCCGGCCAGCACCAGCACGGGGGAGGACAGGGCGGCGAGCGCGGCCCGGGTGGCGTCGGGGTCGAAGGCGCCCTCGCCGGCGTGGGCCGCGGCCGCCTCGGTGTTCTTCTGCTCGGCGTCGGCGGCGTCCAGGGCGCGGGCCGTGTCGTCCCACCGGCCGTGCAGGAAGGGGGCGATCGCCTGCCAGTCGGCTCCGGTGCCGGTGCCGGCGGTGACGCGTTCCAGCGCCGCGTATGCCGCCGGGAACCACGGCTCGTGCCGGCGCAGCCGGGCGGTCTCGCGCCGGACCTCCCCGGGGACGGGGATGCCGACGGCCAGGACGCTCGGCGTGATCAGCGCCAGCCGGCCGACGCGGTCGGGGTGGCGGGCGGCGTACAGCACCGCCAGGTTGGCGCCGGCGCAGTGGGCGAGCAGGTCCACGCGGTCCAGGCCGAGGTGGACGCGCAGGGCCTCGACGTCGTCGACGAGACGGTCGCAGCGGTACGAGCCGGGGTCCTCCGGCACCGCCGAGGAACCGGTGCCGCGCGGGTCCGACAGGACCAGCCGCCGGTGCGCGGACAGACCGCCCAGGTCGCCGAGGTAGGCGGAGGCGCGCATCGGTCCTCCGGGCAGGCAGAGCACCGGAGGACCGGCACCGCGGAGGTGACAGGCGAGCGGGGTGCCGTCGGGTGCGCGGAAGGTGGGCATGGCCCGGACCCTGGCAGGTCGCCGGGCCGACGGCAACCGGCTTTCGACCGCGAGGTCTTGGCCCGGGTCAGCAGCCGCCCGGGGCCACCCCGTCGATACGGCCGCCGAAGTCGCCGAGGTAGCGGGAGCGCCAGTCGCCGCTGAAGACGTTCCGCTTCTCCAGCGGGCCCCAGTTGATGAAGCAGGCGCGGGTGTTGGCGACGAAGGAACCGACGTGGTCGTGGAGGAAGGGCGGCATGTCGCGGTAGCCGCTGCGGGCGGTCCACTCCCACGTGGAGCCGTGGAAGTTCTGGCCGCTCCAGAAGCAGACGGAGCCGCCATTGCAGGCGGGCACCGCGGCCCGGCCCTGCGTCTGGGCGACCGCGCCGGGGGCGGGCAGGAGGAGGGCGGTGAGGGCGACGGCGGTGGCGACGGCCCAGGAACGAAGCTTCAAGGCACTCTCCATTGACAGGACGGACGGAACAGGACAAGAGTGGACAGAGTGTGGCGAAGGTAGGGCGGAGCGGGGATGGGCGGGGCAGGGATGGACGGGACCGGTGACAGGACCGGTGGGCAGGTCTCGGCGGATGTGCCGAGCCACCGTCATAATCCCGGCCGCGTCCGGCGACACGCCCGGCGGTACGAAGGACACCACCTGTGTGAGGGAACTAGTCGTACGAGCCCCGCCGGAGGTGATCTGCCGCCGCCGGCTCGGCCGGTGTCCGGCGGGTCGGGTGTCGCGTCGGTGGAAAGGTCGGTGGAAAGGCGGTCGGGGGCCGAGGTCACCCGCGTGTGGTGCCCACGGGATGCGGGTGCGGGTGCGGATGCTGGTGCGAGCTGTGCGGTGTCCTGCCGCCTGTGAACGGGCCTGTCACGTAAGGCCGTCGGACGCCGCCGTGGACGGCCGTCGGGCACCGGCCCGCGCCCCGTACGGACCTTTCGCGAACACCCGTACAACTTTCCGCGCCGCCGCCGGGTCAACAGGAGCATGACACACATCACCGTCCGCCGCGCCCGGGCGCTCGCCGCGGCCCTCGGCGCCGGACTGCTCATACCGTGCGTGGCCGCCGCCACCCCCGCCGCCGCGGCCGGAACGACCGTCGGCTGCACCTCCGCCAAGGCCGGTCTGGCCACCAAGCTGCAGAAGGACATCACGGACGCGCTCGCCACCCGCAAGGGCAGCATCGCCCTCGGCCTGTACGACCGGTCCACCGGCACCACCTGCACGCTGAGAGCGGGCAGCGCCTACGACTCCGCCAGCGTCGTCAAGGTGACCGTGCTCGCGACGCTGCTGTGGGACGCCAAGAAGCACAACCGGTACCTGACGAGCACCGAGCAGTCGCTCGCCAAGGCCATGATCACCCAGTCCGACAACACCGCGACGAGCAAGCTGTGGAGGCAGCTCGGCCTGACGAAGATCAAGGGCTTCCTCGCCGCCGCCGGGATGACGCAGACCAAGCCCGGCGCGGACGGCTACTGGGGCCTGACCCAGATCACCGTCACCGACGAGCAGAAGCTGCTGAAGCTCGTCACCGCGCACAACGCCGTCCTCAGCGACAACTCCCGCGCCTACATCCTGAAGCTGATGGGCCAGGTCGTCTCCTCGCAGCGCTGGGGGACCCCGTACGGCGCGCCGTCCTCCGTCGCCGTGCACGTCAAGAACGGCTGGCTGCAGCGTTCCACGCACGGCTGGCGGGTGCACAGCGTCGGCACCTTCAACGGCGGCGGCCACGACTACATGATGACCGTGCTGACGCAGGACAACAGCACGATGAGCTACGGCATCACCACCATCCAGGGCGTCGCCAAGGTCATCCACCGGGACCTGGCCGCCAGTTGACGGGCTCGCCGGGTCGCATTGACGGGCCCGCCGGGTCGCACGAGCGGATGCGGCGCGGGACGCACGAGACGGTCTCCACGGCGTCACCGATCCGCCCTACGGTGACGCCCATGCACCAGAGAACCCGTCGTGCCGCGTTCGCGGCCGGCCTGCTCGCGGCCGCCTGCCTCACCGCCGCCCCGGCCGCGACCGCCGCCCCCGGCACCCCCGCCGCGACCGCGACCGCGGCCGCCCCGGCCGCCGGCCACGCCTGCTCGCCGTCCGTCTCCCTCGACCGCTTCTCCGACGCGCTGGACAAGACCGCGTACGACGGCACGTACGTCGGCAACCTCTCCGCGCTCGCCGTCGACCTCCCCCGCTCCCGGCCGCACGCGAGCGGGGGCGCCCCCACCGGCTCGATCGCCGCGCTGTCCGACCGCTCCTTCCTGTTCGACCTGGACGCGCGGACGCTGCGGCCGACGGGCGTGGTCCGGCTCGCCGACGAGAACGGCGCCCCGCTCGACGCCGAGGGCCTGGTCGTCGACCGCGACGGCACCCGCCTGGTCACCTCCGAGACCGAGCCGTCCATCCGCCGCTACTCCCGCGACGGGAGGATCCTCGACCGGCTCCCCGTACCGGACGCGCTGCGGGTCGCCCCCGCCGGGCGGGCGCAGTCCAACGGCACCTTCGAGGGCCTGACCCTGCTGCCCGGCGGCCGTACCCTGCTCGCCTCCATGGAGTACGCCCTCTCCGGCGACACCGCCGGCATCGTCCGCCTCCAGACCTGGCGCCGCGCCGCCGACGGCCGCTTCCGCCCCGCCGCCCAGTACGCCTACCGCGCCGACGCCGGCCTCGGCGTCCCGGAGGTCCGGGCCACCCCCGACGGCCGCCTGCTGGTGCTGGAGCGCGGCTTCACCTCCGGCGTCGGCAACACCGTCCGCCTCTACCTCGCCGACCTGCGCCACGCCACGGACACCAGCGGCATCGAGCACCTCACCGGCCAGGACGGCGTCCGCCTGGTGAAGAAGACCCTCCTCGCCGACCTCGCCTCCTGCCCCACCCTCGGCGCCACCGCCAGGCAGCCCCAGCCCAACCCCCTGCTCGACAACATCGAGGGCATGACGGTCACGGGCCGCGCCGGCGACTCCCTGAAGGTCCTCCTGGTCAGCGACGACAACCAGAACGCCACCCAGACGACCCGCTTCTCCTACCTGCGGGTACGCACCTGAGGAAGACCGGGCCCCGGACCGGACAAGGCCCGGGCCCCTGACGGGGGCCGGGGCGGGAACCGTGACGGGACCCGGGGCGGGAACTGTGACGGAGGGATGAAATCCGTTTCCGCCCGCGTTGGTGCCTTCCGGAGCACCAGGTCCGACGACGGAAGGCACCGACGTGGCAGCGCAGCCGGGATGGGCGCGGAGACTGGCCGGGTACGCGTGGCGGCACCCGAGGGACGTCGTCCTCGCGCTCGGCGCGTCGCTGGCCGGGATGGCCGTCACCGCCCTGGTGCCGTTGATCACGAAGGTGATCGTCGACGACGTGATCGGCGACCGCACCCGGGCCATGGCGCCCTGGGCGGGACTGCTGATCGCCGCCGCGCTGGCCGTCTACGTCTTCACGTACGTGCGCCGCTACTACGGCGGCCGGCTCGCCCTCGACGTCCAGCACGACCTGCGCACCGAGATGTACGCGGCGATCACGCGGCTGGACGGGCGGCGGCAGGACGAGCTGTCCACCGGGCAGGTCGTCGGGCGGGCCACCAGCGACCTGCAGCTCATCCAGGGCCTGCTGTTCATGCTGCCCATGACCATCGGCAACATCCTGCTGTTCGTGGTGTCGCTGGGGGTCATGGCGTGGCTGTCGCCGCCGCTGACCCTGGTCGCGCTGGCCGTCGCACCCGCCCTGTGGTGGATCGCCCGCCGCAGCCGCACCCGCCTGCACCCGGCCACCTGGTACGCGCAGGCGCAGGCCGCCGCCGTCGCCGGCGTGGTCGACGGCGCCGTCAGCGGCGTCCGCGTCGTGAAGGGCTTCGGGCAGGAGGAGCAGGAGACGCAGAAGCTGCGCGAGGTCGGCCGCAGGCTGTTCGCCGCCCGGCTGCGCACCATCCGGCTCAACGCCCGCTACACCCCCGCCCTGCAGGCCGTGCCCGCCCTCGGGCAGGTGGCCATGCTGGCGCTCGGCGGCTGGCTGGCGGTGCGCGGGCACATCACGCTGGGCACCTTCGTCGCCTTCTCCACCTACCTCGCCCAGCTCGTCGGCCCGGTGCGCATGCTCGCCGTCGTCCTCACCGTCGGCCAGCAGGCCCGCGCCGGAACCGAACGCGTCCTGGAGCTCATCGACACCGAGCCGTCACTGAAGGACGGCACCAAGGAGCTGCCCGCCGACGCCCCCGCCACCGTCGAGTTCGACGACGTCTCCTTCGGCTACGACCCCGCCCACCCCGTCCTCGACCGCGTCTCCCTGGAGATCCGCTCCGGCGAGACCCTCGCCGTCGTCGGCACCTCCGGCTCCGGCAAGTCCACCCTCTCCCTGCTCCTGCCGCGCTTCTACGACGTCACCCACGGCGCGGTCCTGGTCGGCGGCCACGACGTGCGGGAGCTGACCCTGGACTCGCTGCGGGCCGCGATCGGCCTGGTCCCGGAGGACTCCTTCCTCTTCTCCGACACCGTCCGCAACAACATCGCCTACGGCCGCCCCGACGCCACCCGGGAGGAGATCGAGGCCGCCGCCCGCGCCGCCCAGGCCGACCGTTTCATCGCCGAGCTGCCCGACGGCTACGACACCAAGGTCGGCGAGCACGGGCTGACCCTCTCCGGCGGCCAGCGCCAGCGCATCGCCCTGGCCCGCGCCCTGCTCACCGACCCCCGGCTGCTCGTCCTGGACGACGCCACCTCCGCCGTGGACGCCCGCGTCGAGCACGAGATCCACGAGGCGCTGAGGCACGTCATGCGGGGCCGCACCACCCTGCTGATCGCCCACCGCCGCTCCACCCTCAACCTCGCCGACCGCATCGCCGTCCTGGACCGCGGCCGCCTCGTCGACCTCGGCACCCACGAGGAGCTGCAGGAACGCTGCGCCCTGTACCGGCGCCTGCTCACCGACCCCGACGAGCTCGGCGGCGTCTCCCCGGGCCACTCCCGCCCCGCCGAGCCGCGCGAGGACACCTCCGTCCGGGCCGAGCTGGACGCCGAGTTCGACGCCGAGCGCGGGGTGACCCCGCGCCTGTGGAACGGCGACCGCGCACCGAAGGACACCGCCCTCACCGGCATGCCCGCCACCCCCGACCTCCTCGCCCGGGTGGCGGCGCTGCCCCCGGCCACCGACACCCCCGACGTCGACGAGGCGCGCGCGGTGCGCCCGGAGGACTCCTACGGCCTGCGCCGGCTGCTGCACGGCTTCGGGCTGCCGCTGCTGGTCAGCCTGGCCCTCGTCGCCGTCGACGCCGGCGCGGGCCTGCTGCTGCCGATCCTGATCCGGCACGGCATCGACCAGGGCGTGACGCGGCTGGCCCTGGGCGCGGTCTGGTCGGCGTCCCTGCTCGGCCTGCTCGTCGTGGCCGTGCAGTGGGCGGCGCAGATCGGCGAGACCCGGATGACCGGCCGCACCGGCGAACGCGTCCTGTACGCGCTGCGGCTGAAGATCTTCTCCCAGCTCCAGCGGCTCGGCCTGGACTACTACGAGCGGGAGCTGACCGGCCGGATCATGACCCGGATGACGACCGACGTCGACGCGCTGTCGACGTTCCTGCAGACGGGCCTGGTCACGGCGTTCGTCTCGGTCGTCACCTTCTTCGGCATCCTGGTCGCCCTGTTCGTCCTCGACGTGCGGCTCGCCCTCGTCGTCTGCGCCACCCTGCCGCCGCTGGTGCTGGCCACCTACGTCTTCCGCCGGGCCAGCGTGAAGGCGTACGAACTGGCCCGCGAGCGCATCTCCGTCGTCAACGCCGACCTGCAGGAGTCGGTGGCCGGGCTGCGCGTCGTGCAGGCGTTCCGGCGCGAGCGGGACGGGCGGCACCGGTTCACCGGGCGCAGCGACGCCTACCGCCGCGCCCGCATCCGCGGCCAGCGGCTGATCTCGCTGTACTTCCCGTTCGTGCAGTTCCTGTCGTCCGTCGCCGCGGCCGCCGTCCTGGTCGCGGGCGCCGGGCGCATCGAGGCGGCCACCCTCACCACCGGCGCCCTGGTCGCCTACCTGCTCTACATCGACCTGTTCTTCGCGCCCGTGCAGCAGCTCTCCCAGGTCTTCGACGGCTACCAGCAGGCGACCGTCTCCCTCGGCCGCATCCAGGAGCTGCTGCGGGAACCGGCGTCGACCCAGTCCGCCGAGGAGCCGCTGGAGGTCCGCTCCCTGCGCGGCGACATCGCCTTCGAGGACGTCCACTTCTCCTACGGGGACGACGAGGAGGCCCTGCGCGGCATCACCCTGCGCATCCCCGCCGGGCAGACGGTGGCGTTCGTCGGCGAGACCGGCGCGGGCAAGTCGACGCTGGTGAAGCTGGTGGCGCGGTTCTATGACCCGACGCGCGGCCGGGTCACCGTCGACGGCACCGACCTGCGCGCCCTGGATCTGACGTCGTACCGGCACCGCCTGGGCGTCGTCCCGCAGGAGGCGTACCTCTTCCCGGGCACCGTGCGCGACGCCATCGCCTACGGCCGCCCCGGCGCCAGTGACGCCGAGGTGGAGGCGGCGGCGCGGGCGGTCGGCGCGCACGAGATGATCGCCGGTCTGGAGGGCGGCTACCTCCACGAGGTCGCCGAGCGCGGCCGCAACCTCTCCGCCGGCCAGCGCCAGCTGATCGCGCTGGCCCGCGCCGAGCTCGTCGACCCCGACGTCCTCCTCCTCGACGAGGCCACCGCCGCCCTCGACCTGGCCACCGAGGCCCAGGTCCAGCAGGCCACGGACCGCCTGGCGGGCCGGCGCACGACCCTGGTCGTCGCCCACCGCCTCACCACCGCCGCCCGCGCCGACCGCGTCGTCGTCCTGGACCACGGCCGCGTCGTCGAGGACGGCCCGCACGAGGAACTCCTCGCCCGCGACGGGCACTACGCGCGGCTGTGGCGCACCTTCACCGGCACCGCCGAACCGGAGGAGCCGGTCGGCGCCTCCCGCTGAGCCGGGCCCGGCCGCGCGACCACCGGCCGCCTGTGCCACCGGCCGTGCGACCACCGGCCGCCTGCGCCATCGGCCGTGCGACCACCGGCCGTCTGTGCCACCGGTCGCCTGTGCCGTGTCGCACAACCACCGGCCGCCCGCGCCGCGTTGCGCAACCGTCGGACACCTGTCCTGCGTCCGTACACCCGTACGTCGTGACATCGTGACGGTCGTGACACGGGAGGGACGACAGTGGACAAGGGTGCGATACGCCGGCGGCTGGCGCTCGGTACGGCCCTGCTCGCCGCGTCGGGGCTGATCGCGCTGGCCGCACCGGGCACCGCCCAGGCGGCCGGCGGCTGCGCGGGCCGCAGAGCGGCGACCCTCACCTTCTCCACCGGCTCCGTCCAGATCTACCGGGCCCGCGGCTACGTCTGCGCCGTCACCCGCCCCGAGCACCCCGGCCGGCGCATCACCATGTCGGTCAGCGTCCAGGCCCGCGGCAACCGCCCGGTCACCGACCGGGGCCGCTACGTCCGCCAGGCCGGCCCGGTCACCGTCCACGCCGGCCACCGGTGCGTGCGCGTCGGCGGATCGGTGGGGCGCGGCTCGGTGCGGTCCGGCTGGATCCTGTGCTGACCCGGCCCGGCCGCCCGCACGGCCGGCGCACCTGACACCCGGGTCGGCCGCCCGCACGGCCGGCGCACCTGACACCCGGCCCGGCCGCCCGCACGGCCGGCGCGCCTGACACCCGGGTCGGCCGCCCGCACGGCCGGCGCACCTGACACCCGGGTCGGCCGCCCGCGCGGTCGGCGCGCCTGACACCCGGGTTCCGCCCGGTACGCGGGTCTCGGTACCCAAGCCCCGGCAACCCAGGCCCGGCACGCGGGTCCCGGCGCCCAGGCCCGGTACGTGAGTCCCGTCACGTGGGTCCCCCGTTGCGCAGGTCCGGCACGCGGGCCCCCATCGCGCGGGTCCCCGTCGCGCGGGCCGGCGCTCAGCGGTCCGCGCGTGCCCGCCCCGCCCTGGCCGGCATCGGGCGGGCGCAGCCCACCGGGCGGCTGCCGCCGAGCCGGACGTAGAGCGTGGTGGACGCGGGGCAGTCGGCGCGGTCGGCGACCGCGGCGGTCACCCGGTACCGCGGCGCCCGCCCGCCCGTGCCCGCGCAGGGCGTCTCGCGCACCCGGCCGCGGCCCGCGTCGCGCACGCAGTCGCCGACGACGGTGCGCGGCCCGCCTCCCTGGCCCGGGTCGCCGGGGTGCGGCGGCTGCAGGTTGCGCATGCAGGCGTAGCCCTGCGGGACGGCGCCGTCGCCGTCCTCGTCGGCGGCGGGCCGGTGCGCGTCGATGTGCAGGACGAAGTCGGTGTACGGCGGGCACGGCGGGCCGCCGGCCACCGCGCCGTCGTACCGCGCGGCGACCCGGGCCGCCGCCCGCTCGCCGTCGCACGGCACCTCGGTGACCCCGGCCGTGCCGAACGAACTGCACTCGCCGACGCCGAGGAACACCGCGCCGTGGCCGGAGGGGGAGGCGGAGCGGGCGGCGGCCGTCGCCGGGGACGCGCCCGCGCCCGCCGGGTACTGACACGCCGTCAGAAGTGCCGCGCAGGCGGCGAGAACGGCCGGCACCCCGCGTCGCGCCCGCGCCGCCCACCCGAATCCCCGTCGTGCCATCCCCCGGTCCACCCCCGCTCCAGCGTGGCCCGTACGGCGGGACCGCGCCAGCCACGCGAGGTGCTTTACGCCCGCCGCCGGTGGCGCGGCGCGTACCGGGCGCACGGGGCGTACGCCGGGCCCGCGGACGCGACTAGGCGTGCCGGTACGTCAGCCCGTACCCGATCGGATACAGCACCCGGGCGGGGTCGTCCGCCCGCTGCACCGGCACCGGCAGCCGTCCGCGCGGATCCACCCGCCCGGCGATCACCCGCGCGGCCGCCCGCACCTCGACGTCGGTCCACGAGTAGGACGCCAGGAAGGCGGAGACGGTCGGCAGGTGGGCGACGTCGTACGGGTTGCGCACCGCCAGCGCCACCACCGGCCGGCCGGTCGCCACCAGCCGTTCCACCAGCGTCTTCTGGGCGCTGCCCGCGGTGACGTTGTACGTGCACACCACCACCGCGTCCGCCTCGCCGGCCGCCGCGACGGCCCGGTCGATCGTCGCCGCGGACGGGGCGGTGCCGGTGGACAGGTCGGTCGCGGTGAAACCCAGCCCGGTCAGCGCGGCGGCCAGGACCCGGGTGGGCGGGCCGTCGGTGCCGCTCGGGGAGGCCGGGTCGGCGCCGGCCACCAGGATCCGGCGGTGCGTGCGGCGGGAGAGCGGCAGGGTGTGCCGCGCGTTGACCAGCAGCGTCGTGGTGCGTTCGGCGATGCGGTCGGCGGCGGCGAGGTGCGCGCGCGTGCCGACGGTGCGGTCGACGTCCGCGGGGTCGGCGTACGGCCGGTCGAACAGCCCCAGCTTCGCCTTCAGCCGCAGGATGCGCAGCACGGAGGTGTCGAGGCGCTCCTCGCTCAGCTCGCCGGTGCGGACGGCCGTCAGCACGGAGTTCCAGGCCAGGTCCAGGTCGGGCGGGTTGAGGAGCTGGTCCACGCCCGCCTTCAGCGCCAGCACCGGCACCCGGTCGTCGCCGTACTTGGTGCGCACGCCCTGCATGCCGAGGGAGTCGGTCACCACGACCCCGTCGTAGCCGAGTTCGCCGCGCAGGATGCCGGTGAGGACGGGGCGGGAGAGGGTGGCCGGGTCGCCGGAGTCGTCGAGGGCCGGGAACTGGAGGTGCGCGGTCATGATCGAGTCGACGCCGGCCCGGATCGCCGCCCGGAACGGCACCGCGTCCAGCTTCTCCCACAGCGCGCGGCTGTGCGTGATGACCGGGAAACCGGTGTGGCTGTCGACGGCCGTGTCGCCGTGCCCGGGGAAGTGCTTGGCGGTCGCCGCCACCCTGGACGCCTGATACCCCGTCACCTCCGCGGCGACGAGCGCGGCGACCGTGTCCGGGTCGGCGCCGAAGGAACGCACCCCGATGACCGGGTTGGCGGGGTTGACGTTGACGTCGGCGTCGGGGGAGTAGTCCTGGTTGACGCCCATCGCGCGCAGCTCGGCCCCGGAGATACGGCCGAGGGTGCGGGCGTCGGCGGGCGAACCCCCGGCGCCGATCGCCATGGCGCCGGGCAGCAGGGTGGCGGGCCGGCCGACGCGGCAGACGATGCCGTGCTCCTGGTCGGTGGTGATCAGGACGGGCAGGCCGCGCGGCTGCGCCAGGGACGCCCGCTGGATGCCGTTGGACAGGTCGGCGATCTGGTGCGGGGTACGGGTGTTGTGCGCCCAGGCGAAATAGATGATGCCGCCGACCCGGTACCTGGCGACCAGTTCGGCGGCGGTGCGGACGCCGATCTCCTTGAGGTTGGCGTCGATGTCGGCCTGGTCGGGTGCGGTGGCGGAGTGGCCGTAGACCCGCATCACGAAGAGCTGGCCGACCTTCTCCTCCAGGGTCATCCGGGCGACGATCGCACGGAGCCGGGCATCGCGGATGGGACCGGCGGGACTGACTGGGCTGATGGGACCGGCGGGGCGGGCGTGCGCCGGCAGCGCGCCCGCGGCCAGCGCGGCGCCGGCGCCGGCGGTCGCGGCGAGGACGGTGCGTCTGGAGGGGCGTGCGGTGTTTCCCTTGCCGTCCGTGCTGGTGTCGGGCACGTGCGCTCCTTCCGGAGGGGATGCGCTGAAGGAAACTTCCGAGAAGTCACCAATATCCGGGAAGTTTCTTCCGGTCAAGGGAACGCGCAGCACCCGCGCGGAGGCCGACGCCGATCCAGGGAGGGGGCTTCCGCGCACGCGCCAGGCTCGGCCGCGACCTCGAGGCCGCCGCCGGCGCAGGGAGGGGGCGCGCCGACGGCGGCGTGCTGCCGGTGGCGGCGCGGCGGAGAGGGGGCGTCGGTGATCGCGGCCGGCCCGCGAGACCGACACCGCGCCGCGGGGGGCTGGTCCGGCAGCCTGTGGCTTGGACGGGCAACGGGGCGGCGGGGTTCCTACGCCGGGGTGCCGCCCGGCACACCGGGGCTTCCGGGGCGGACGGGAGTGAAATCGGCTTCCGGAGCGGGCGGGAGTGAAATCGGCTTCCGGAGCGGGCGGGAGTGAAATCGGCTTCCGGAGCGGGCGGGGGTGAAATCGGCTTCCGGATTGGGCGGTTCAGAGGTTCAGGCCGCCGCGGCGGTGGCCGGGGAGGACACCGTCGGCCAGTGCTCCCGCAGGGTCCGCACCGTCTCGGCGATCGCCGGACGCCGTCCGGCACCGGCGCGCCACAGCGCGTACAGCCGCCGCACCGGCATCGGCTCCAGCCGCACCGGCACGACCCCGGAGGGCAGCGGGCCGCGGCCGAGGCGCGGGATGAGGGCAATGCCGAGACCGGCGGCGACGAGGGCGACGAGGGTGGGGTTCTCGTCGGCCTGGTGGACGATGTCCGGCTCGTGCCCGGCGGCGCGCAGCGTCCGCACCAGCCACTCGTGGCAGACCCGGCCGGGCGGCTGGCAGATCCACCGCTCGCCGCCCAGCTCGCCCCGCCGTACGGCCGTACGGCCGGCGAAGGGGTGCCGCTCGGGCACCAGCAGGTCGCACAGGTCCTCCCCGATGACCGCCTGCTCGACGCCGGGCGGGCAGGGCAACGGGGCGACGTCCCAGTCGTGCGCGACGGCGAGGTCCACGGCGCCCTTGGCGACCAGGTCGACGGACAGGTGCGGGTCGACCTCGCTGAGCCGGGCGTCCAGCGCCGGGTGCCGGGCGGCGAGGTCGGCCAGGACCGACGGCATCAGCCCGCGCGCCGCCGACGCGAACGCGGCGATCGTCAGCCGCCCGGCCGGCACCCCGCGCCGCTCCTCCAGCTCCGTCTCCGCGCGTTCCACGATCGCCAGCAACTCCTGTGCCGTGGCGGCAAGATGACGTGCCTCGGCGGTCAGCCGGACGCCGCGCCCCTCGCGCTCCAGCAGCACCGTGCGGGTCTCCCGCTCCAGCTTGGCGATCTGCTGGGAGACGGCGGAGGGCGTGTAGCCGAGCGCGGCGGCGGCCGCGCCGACGGAGCCGTGGACGGAGACGGCGTGCAGGGCGCGCAGCCGCTGGAGGTCGAGCATGGGGGACTCCCTGACGAGGGGACATCGTTCACCGTTGAGGAACGCTTCATCCCACCATGCAGCAATCATCGCTGGTGCTTCACGGTCGCGGGGCGGGATGCTCGACGGCATGCGACCCGCCCACCTCACCCTCGCCGTTGCCGTCGCCGCCGTCTGGGGCGTCAACTTCACGGTCATCGAGCTCGGCCTGGACCATTTCCCGCCGCTGCTGTTCTCCGCCCTGCGCTTCCTGGCGGCCGCGCTGCCCGCGGTGCTGTTCGTGGGGCGCCCCAAGGTGGCGTGGAAGTGGATCGTGGCGGTCGGCCTGGTGCTGGGCGTGGCCAAGTTCGGGCTGCTCTTCCTCGGCATGGCCGCGGGGATGCCCGCCGGCCTGTCCTCCCTGGTCCTCCAGATTCAGGCCGTCTTCACGGCGCTCATCGCCTTCGCGCTCCTCGGCGAACGCCCCACGCGCCTGCGGGCGCTGGGCATGGCGGTGGCCCTCGGCGGCGTGGCCCTCGCGGCCGTCGACGAGGGAACGGCCGGTCCGCTCGCCGCGTTCACCCTGGTGATCGTCGCGGCGGCCTGCTGGGGACTGTCCAACGTCCTCACCCGCAAGGCGTCCCCGCCCGACCCCCTGAACTTCATGGTGTGGGTGAGCACGGTGCCGGTGCTGCCCCTGCTCGCCCTGTCCCTCCTCACGGAGGGCCCGTCCCGCGACCTCGCCGCGCTGCACGCCCTCGACTGGCAGGGCGTCGGCATCGTCCTCTACGTCGCCTGGATCACCACGGTCTTCGGCTTCGGCGCCTGGGGCCGGCTGCTGCGCCGTCACCCGGCGTCCACGGTGGCCCCGTTCTCCCTCCTGGTCCCGGTCTTCGGCATGTCGTCCGCGGCCCTGTTCCTGGGCGAACCGATCAGCCCTCTGCGCTGGTGCGCGGCGGCCCTGCTGGTGGGCGGGGTGGCACTGACGTCCCTGACCCCGGCGAGGCCGGTCCGGTCGAAGGAGGGCCGGCCGGCGGACGATCCAGCGCGCGAGCCGGTCGGCGAGCCGGTGTGATCCCATGCCCGTAGTTGAGTTCCCCGGCTCCAAGTCCATCGCCGCTCGCGTGCTCTTCCTGGCCGCAGCCGCCGGCGGAGTCGTGGGAGGTCGGGGAACGGTGCGTGGGGAAGACGGTGCGGGCCCGTGTCGTCGTCCGGCCGGCGGGCGGTTCGTCCGGCTCAGTCGCGTATCTCGACACGTGCGAGGAGGTCGCCCCGGCCGCCGCCTCTGAGATGGATGACGCCGAGGCCGGCCAGGCGCACGGTCTGGCCGTCGCGGATGCCCGGAGGGATGCGGACGGTATGACGGCCGTCGAGCGTCTCCAGGGGAAGAGTGCCTCCCGCCGACGCCAGGGCGCGCGGAACGGTCAGGGTTCGGTGCAGGTCGTCGCCCTTCCGTTGGAAGACCGGGTGCGGACGTTCCACGATCTCGATGTACAGGTCTGCCGCCTCACCGCCGCCGGGACCGACCTCGCCCTCGCCGGCGAGCTGGATGCGGGTGCCGTTGTCGACACCGGCCGGGATCTTCACCGTCAGGGTGCGGCGGGCGCGCACCCGGCCGTCGCCGGCGCATTCGGGGCACGGGTGGGGCAGGAGTGTGCCGTACCCCTTGCATTTCCCGCACGGATGCGCCCGGCCCGGCTCGCCGAAATAGGCTCGCCCGAGTTCACCGAACAAGCTCCGTCGGGGGTCCGGCGTCTCGCCGCGCCCTCCGCAGGCGTCGCACTGCACGGGCCAGGTCCCCGGCTTCGTACCCGAGCCTGTGCAGACGCCGCACACGACGGCGGTATCCACCTGAATGTCCTTCGTCGTGCCGAACGCGGCCTCGTCCAAGTCGAGTTCGATGCGGATCATCGCGTCCCGGCCGCGGCGGGTACGTGAGCGGGGGTACTGCCCCTTCGGCTGCCGGCCGGCCTCGGCATCTGCCCCGTCCCCGGTCTCGGACGCCGCTCGTGGCTCGGCAACCGTGTCTCGCGCGTCCTCGCCGGTTCGCGGTCCCACGCCGTGGGCGCCGGTCCTTGCGCCGACCGTACGCGCGACGGTCACCTGATATTCCAGGTCGGCCCACATCCGAGGCCGCTGTCTCACCCCGTCGCGGTGCAGCGACTCGTACACGTAGTCGTACAACTCGGTGACCGTGATCCGGCCGTCCCGGTTCAGGTCGGCCGCTCCCGTGGCCAGGCCGTCGATCAGCGCGCCGGTGAACCGTGAGGGCTGCGGCACCTTGGACTCGACCCGCTCGCCCTCCCACGCGTACTCGGTCCGGCTCGTCGCGGTCAGGACGGCTCTGCCGTGGCCGCTCAGTTCGTCGCGTACGTAGATCCGGTCGTCGCCCTTCGCGCCGGGCAGGAACGCTCCGCTGTAGCAGCAGTCGAGCAGGACGACGATGCTGCGGGCCCGGCAGCGTTCCATGCGGTCGCGCAGGAAGGCGGCCGGGATCGCGGTGGAAGCGGGCAGGTCGCGGTCCGTGTCGCGGGCGGCGAAGTACAGGTGGCCGTCGTCGTCCTTGATGCCGTGGCAGGACACATGCAGAAGAAGCAGGTCGTCACGGCTGCGGTCCCGGAAGAACCGCTCCAGTGCGCGCATGACTTCGTGGGCCCGGGCATCCTTCACCTGCTCGGTGCGGAACCCGCCTATGCGGGGGTCGGAGAGTACGCCGGCGAGACCTGCGCAGTCCTGGCCGGGGGAGCGCAGTGTGCCGAGTGTCCGGTCGTCGTACGTTCCGGTCGCGATGAGCAGCGCGTCCCTGCGGCCCGTGCCGAGGGGAAAGCCGGTCATGGGGCGGTCTGCTCCTGAACAGCGGGCGGTTCTCCGGTATCTCCCGTGACTTCGGTATCTCTCGTGACTCCGGCCGCTTCGCCGGGTGCGGTCGGGTTCTCCTCGGCTTGGGCCCGCGTACGGATTTCCTCCAAAAAGGCGTCCACCAGGCGCTGTTGCTGTTCGGCCGAGGCGTGACCGAGCTCGAGGGTGCGGCCGTCGACGTCGACCTTGACCGTGCGCACGGGGCGGTTCTGCAGCCAGGTCTCCACCAGATGCAGCGCGGGTCGCAGGACGGCGGGCGCGAGGCTGACGGCGAGGGCGCCGACCGCGAGGAGCCCACCCGGCTTCGCGCCCTCGGGCACCGGCGTGCCGGACCGCTCCACCCGTACGTCGTCCACGTCGAGTTCCAGCAGCCGCCGCCTCAACTGCAGGGTGAGCTCGTCGAGCTCCTCCTGGTCCACGTCGGCCCCACCGGACACGACCAGACGCATAGTGCTGGCTGCCGCCATGTCGTCCCCCTGTTCAACAGCGGCTTCCAGTGTATGGGGGAAGGGCAAAGCCGTTGTGGGACTGGCGAGTTCGTACGGGCTGCGGCACAGGGCCGTCGGGTCCGCGATGGGCCGCGCTCGGGGGTGGACCGGTGGTGCGGGCGGGCCCTTGGTGCGACACGTCCGGCGGATTTCTTGGCGTGACACGTCCGGCGGATCCGTCGCACTCCGGGAGGTGACAGGGTCCGGGCCGGGCCGGTGAGCGCTGGGTGGGGGCGGGCGCGTCGGCGGCTCGGTGGCATGCCGGGTCGGCACAGCGCCCGTCGGGTGAGTTGAGGGACCGCAGGACGTTCGCGCGGCTGTGCCGCAAGACGTTCGCGCGGCTGTGTCGGCCGACGGATCTGCGAAGCTCACGGGTCGCTGAGACCGGTTCAGGTGTTCCTACGCCGACTCGTTGAGCAGCCGCGCCAGGTGCTCCCGGCCCGCGTCGAGCAGGCCGGGCAGCGGGGCCGCGGCGTCGTACCAGCGCTTCTCGTACTCCCAGCACAGCCAGCCGTCCCAGCCGTGCCGGGAGAGGACCTCGACGCACTCGGCGAGCGGGAGGACGCCGGCGCCGAGGGGGAGGGGGGTGGTGTCGTCGGCGGAGGCGATGTCCTTGACCTGGACGTAGCCGAGGTACGGGGAGAGCGCGGCGTACGTCTCCGACGGCTGCTCGCCGCCCAGCCAGGTGTGCATCACGTCCCACAGCGCGCCGACGCTGCCGTGGCCGACCGGGCCGAGGACGCGGATCGCGGCGGCGCCGGTGCGGTGGGAGTCGTGGGTCTCCAGCAGGATGCGCACGCCCGCGTCGGCGGCGTGGCGGGCGGCGTCGCCCAGGCGCCGGGCGGCGGTCGCGTCGGCCTCCTCGGCACTCTGCTCGGGGGAGGCGCCGGGGAAGACGCGGACGTGGGGGGCGCCCAGGTCGCGGGCGAGGTCGACCAGGGCGCGGAGCTCGGCGAGGACGGAGGCGTCGTCGTCGGGCGCGGCCACTCCGACGTACCCGGCCAGGCCCAGCAGCTCGACGCCGGAGTCCTGGAACGCGTCGGCGACGGCGGACCGCTCGCCCGGGCCGAGGGCGGGGTGGACCGGTTCCTCCGGGTGGGCGCGCAACTCGACGCCGTGGTAGCCGTGCGCCGTCGCCAGCCGCACCACCTCGGGCACGGGCAGACCGGGCACTCCGAGGGTGGAGAACGCGAACTTCATGCCTGGGACCTTACGTCGTCACTCACGTGTCCTGCCTCTCTTCAGGTGCCCGTGTCCCGCCGCGCCTCACCTGTCGTGGATCATCGCCGGTCCTGTCGTGGATCATCGCCGGGCGTGTCGTGGATCATCGCCGGGCGTGTTGTGGGCCGGCGCCGCGCCTGACGTGGACCGGCGCCGCGCCTGTCGTGGATCATCCCTCCCCGCGCTCGTTCCGGCCGTCCAGCTCCAGCCGCCAGTCCTGCCCGACCAGGTCCTGGCCGAAGGAGCGGTGGGGTT
Source organism: Streptomyces echinoruber (assembly GCF_014651135.1). Classification (GTDB taxonomy): domain Bacteria; phylum Actinomycetota; class Actinomycetes; order Streptomycetales; family Streptomycetaceae; genus Streptomyces; species Streptomyces echinoruber. The sequence continues at coordinate 130,180 of NZ_BMWH01000004.1, read as the reverse complement.
TCTCGGCGACCAGGGTGAAGCCGTGCCGCCGGTAGATGCGGCGCGCGGCGGTGAGGCAGTCGTTGGTCCACAGCACCAGCGCGCGGTAGCCGGCCCCGCGGGCGAAGTCGATCACGGCCCGCACCAGCCGGTCGCCGATGCGCAGCCCGCGCGCCTCCGGCTCGACGAGCAGCAGCCGCAGCCGGGCCGTGTCCGGGGCCCGGTCGCGCACGCACATCACGCACCCCACCGGCCGCCCGTCCAGCTCTGCCATCCACACCCGCTCCAGGCGCGGGTCGTGGTCCTGCGCGAAGTCCGCGACGATCCGCGCCACCAGCGCCTCGTAGTCGGCGTCCCAGCCGTACTCGGCGGCGTACACGGCGGCGTTGCGCTGCACGATCCAGCCCAGGTCCCCCGGCCGCGGCTCGCGCAGCACCACGTCCTCGGGCCGGGCGGCGGCCCTCGGCGCGCGCCCGCCGGAGAGGATGTCCCGGATGGTGCGCATCGCCTCCGCCAGCCGCGGCCGGTCGGCCGGGGAGACGGTCGCCAGCAGCGCGCCGACGCTCTCCCGGGCCCGCTCCTCCAGCAGGTCCGCGGCCTCACGGCCGCGCGCGGTCAGCGTGATCCGCCGCCGCCGCGGATCCGTCTGCGACGGGCCGCGCTCGACCAGCCCGTCCTTCTCGAACCGGTTCAGGATCCGGCTCAGGTACCCCGCGTCCAGCGACAGCTGCTCCCGCAGGTCGGCCGCGTCCGTCCGCGGCGCGTGCGCCAGCTCGTACAGCACGCGCGCCTCGGTGAGGGTGTACGGGGCGTACAGGTGGCGGCCGTAGTCGAGCGCGCCGATGACGTTGGTGTAGAAGCGGTTGAAGGCCCGGACGTCCTGGACGGTCATGGCGGCCCCGATCCTTGACTCAGTCAGAGATACCGTGGCTTTCGAGACTAGGACGCGGCGGGGCGCGCGTCCATGGCGGCCGTCGCCGTACGCACGCGCCCGGCGCCGGCCGCCCCCCGCACACGTCCGGCACTGGCCCCGCGCCATCACCGTGAGGAAGCCCCGGGTGAGCCGCCGGCCGCCAGGAGACCGCAAGCCGTCAGGAATCAGGAGACCGCCGGCCGTACAGGAGACTGCCGGCCGTGCAGGAGACCGCCACGAGACCTCTGCGAAGCCCGCGGCACCCCGCTCCCGCTGGAAGCCCGCGGCACCCCGCTGGGAACGTCAGGAGGCCCGCGGCACCCCCGTCGACCCCCGCACCATCAGCTCCCCCCGCACCGTCGCCACCCCGCCCGGCGGTGGTTCCTCGCGTCCCATGGCGATGCGGCCGGCCCGCGCGCCCGCCTCCGCGAGCGGCAGCCGGACGGTGGTCAGGGAGGGCACCGCGTCGATGCTGAAGGGCAGGTCGTCGAAGCCGGCCACCGACACGTCCTCGGGGATGCGCAGGCCGGACTCGCGCAGGGCGGCGCAGGCGCCGAGGGCGACGGAGTCGTTGGCGGCGACCACGGCCGTCAGGCTCGGGTCGCGGCGCAGCAGCTCCAGCGTGGCCTCGTAGCCGGAGCGGCGGTCGTAGCGGCCGTGCACCGTCCAGCGCTCGTCCTCCTCGATGCCGGCGGCGGCGAGCGCGGCGCGGTGGCCCTCCAGGCGGTGGCGGGTCGTGGTCCGCTCCTTCGGGCCGGTGAGGTAGCCGAGGCGGCGGTGGCCGAGGCCGATGAGGTGCTCGGTCAGTTCGCGGGCGCCGCCGCGATGGTCGAAGTCGAGGGCGACGGCGCCGGTGTCGGGGGCCGGCGGGCGGCCGCACAGCACGACCTTGGTGCCCGCGTCGCCCAGCTTGCGCAGCTTCGTCGACATCGCGGCCGCGTGCGCCGCGTCCTCCACCGTCCCGCCGGTCAGCACCACGGCGGCGGCGCGCTGCCGCTGGAGCAGGGTGAGGTAGGTCAGTTCGCGCTCCGGGGAGCCGCCGGTGTTGCAGACGACGGCGAGGCGCTCCCCGCCCGCGCGCCCGCCCGCGCCGCCGATCTCCGACTGGATCGCGCTCGCCATGATCCCGAAGAACGGGTCGGCGATGTCGTTGACGAGGATGCCGACCAGGTCGGAGGTGGCCGCGGCGAGCGCGCTGGCGGGGCCGTTGAGGACGTAGTCGAGCTCGTCGACCGCCTTCAGCACCCGCTCCCGGGTGGCGGCGGCCACCGGGTAGTTGCCGTTCAGCACGCGCGACACCGTCGCGGGCGAGACCTGGGCGCGGGCCGCAACGTCCGCCAGGGTCACCGTCATCTCGTCGTCCTCCGGTCGCGCATCCTCGTCGTCCGTCCTGCTAGACGCCAGACCCGGGGCAGGGGTTCGGTGCAGACCGTACCGGCCGCGGCGCGGACTGTATCGGGCGGCCGACGCGCCGGCCGAGCTGGGCCCGTACGCCGAGGAACGCGGCGTCCGCCTCGCCGTCGAGGCGCTGCACCCCATGTACGCCGCCGACCGCTGCGGGGTCTCCACCCTCGCCCAGGCCCTCGACCTCTCGGCGACGGCGCGGTCGACCTGCGCGCGGGGAAGGGGTACGTCGAGGCCGCCGGCCGCACCGGCCCCATCGAGGTGGAGCTGTTCAACGACGCGCTGTGGGCCCGCGACGGCCGTGAGGTCCTCGCGGAGACGGCGCAGCGGTTCCCGCGGCACGTGATGCGGTGGGCCGCCGGCGGTGATGTGCCGGACGCCGACGGTGATGCGCCGGACGCGCGCCTGCGCACGGAGAAAAAAATCTTGCGGAGGCCGTGCAACCCTTCCCGGACCCCGCGGGTCGTACTTGTCATCAGGACCCGGGGGACCCTGGGGGGGATCACGAGGGGTCCTGACAGGGAGGGAAGCCGAGGGGCCCGGTCTGGGGGGACCGGGCCCCTCGAAACGTCTGTGCGCCTCTGCGCCTTTCCACCTCCCCGTTTTCAGACCCCGCGCATCCGGACCCGCGCCCGCCGCGGGCCGGGACCACGACGGCGAACCGCCCGCCTCACCAGGCCGTTCACAAGGCCCTTCACAGGGCCGCTCACAGGGCCGCGACCTCCTCCGCCGTCGGGAACGACTCCTGCGCGCCCCGCCGTGTCACCGCCGCCGCCCCGACCCGCGCCGCGTACGCCGCCGCCTCCCGCAGGGGCGCGCCGGCGCCGAGCCGCCAGGCCAGCGCGGCGGTGAAGGCGTCCCCGGCGCCCGTGGTGTCCACGGCCCGCACCGGCACCGACGGCACCCGCGTCACGCCCTGCGCGTCGGCGGCCAGCGCGCCCCCGGCGCCCAGCGTCACCACCACCGAGCGCGGGCCGCGCGCCAGCAGCAGCCGCGCCCACTCCTCGGGGGTGCCGTCCGTGGCGGAGGCGCCCAGGATCACCCGCGCCTCGTGCTCGTTGACGATCAGCGGGTCGCAGGCGTCCAGCACGGCACGCGGCAGCGGGCGCGGCGGGGACGGGTTGAGTACGAAGCGGCCCCCGTCGGGGAGGTTGCGCACGATCTCCTCGACCGTCTCCAGCGGGATCTCCAGTTGCGCCGACACCACCCGGGACGCCTGCAGCAGGCAGGCGGCGGCCCGCACGTCGCCGGGCGCGAGACGGGCGTTGGCGCCCGGCGCGACGACGATGCTGTTGTCGCCGGACGGGTCCACGGTGATCAGCGCCACCCCCGTCGGCGCGCCGCCGACCAGCACGCCCACCGTGTCCACGCCGGCCGCCCGCTGTGTGTCCAGCAGCAGCCGCCCGTACGCGTCGTCGCCGACGCGGGCCAGCAGGGCCGTACGGGCCCCGAGCCGCGCGGCGGCGACCGCCTGGTTGGCGCCCTTGCCGCCCGGGTGGACGGCCAGGTCGGAGCCGAGCACCGTCTCCCCGGCCGCCGGGCGCCGCTCCACGCCGACCACCAGGTCGGCGTTGGCGGACCCGACGACCAGCAGGTCGTAGTCGTACATCGCCCTCTGCCCTCTCCCGTCTCCCCGGCCGGGACCACCCTCACCGGCGTCCACGGTCCACCACGGTCCACGAGGATCCTGCCCAGCCCGGTGGCGGAGCCCAGCATGATCCGAGGGTGAACCTACGGGGAACCTACGCCCGTACGGTCCCGTCCCAACGCCAGCTCGTCAGCCGGGGACGGCCGGGCAGTTCGCCGCGCCCGGTGGCCCACAGCAGCGTGGGCCAGGGCGGCGTGGACGTCGGCGCGTCGGGGAACAGCCGGGCGAGCACCCGCGCGCACAGCTCGGCGGGCGGGTCCCAGGCGAGCCCGAGCCCCTGCGCCAGGTCGTGCGTGTGCACCAGGGTCTCCACGATCCCCATCGCGGCGAACCCCTCGGGGTCGGAGACGCCGAACACGTGGTGGGCGCGGGTGTCCGCGGGCCTCGTCCGCACCATCGCGGCCAGCAGCGCGCCGCACGCCTCCAGCACCTGCAGCAGCCCGGCGGGCCCCGCCGCCCGGTCCGCGTGCACGGCGTTCGCCGGCCCGCCGGGCCGCCGGCTCTCCCACACGAAGGGCACCTCGCCGTCCAAGGGCGGTGCTGCGGGCCCCAGTTGGGCGGCGTACGCGAACAGGTCGTCGCTGAGGTGCTCGACGGTCTCCCAGCAGGTCCACTCCAGCGAACCGGCGTTCTCGTCCCAGGCGTCCGGCGGCGCCTGGCGCAGCACCGACACGGCGAGTCGTACGGCGAGTTCGAGGTCGTCGGCGGTGACGGGGGAGGTGCCAGATGGGGAGGGAGACATGGCAGGACCCTACCGCCGGGGTGCCGGCGCCGTCCGGCCGCCGCCCCACGGGCCGTCGCCCCACCGGCCCGTGGAACCGCCGGCCCGTGGAGCTGCCGCAGGGGTAACCCGGCTTCTCGTGGGTACGCGTGTCCGGCACGGCACCCCTTCGTCCTGGTGACGAGCTCGTCCTGGTGACGAGCGCCCGCACGCAGCACCCTCGGAAGCAGTGGGAGAGGACATGAGGTTCCGCCAGTCGGCGTCGGCACCGTCCGGACGGTCCGCGGAAGTGCTGGCCGGGCGGTACCGCCTGGACGCGCTCATCGGCTCGGGCGGCGCCGCCGACGTCCACCGCGGCTTCGACCTGCGCCTGAAACGGCCGGTGGCGGTCAAGGTCTTCCGCACCGGCGCCGACGCCGACATGGAGGAACGCTTCGGCAACGAGGCGGTGATCCTGGCCCGGTTGCAGCACCCCGGGCTGGTCACCGTCTACGACGCCGGACGGCACGACGGCCGCGCCTACCTGGTCATGCAGCTCATCGAAGGCCCCACGCTCAAGGCCCGCATCGCCGAGGGCACCCTGTCCCCCGGCGAGACCGCCGCACTCGGCGCCCACCTCGCCCGGGCACTGGCCCACGCGCACGAGGCGGGGATCGTCCACCGCGACGTCAAACCCTCGAACATCATCCTGGACGCCTCCAGCCGCCCCCACCTGACCGACTTCGGCATCTCCCGGCTGCTCGACGCCACCACCCGCACCGCCCCCGGCGCACTCGTCGGCACGGCCGCCTACCTCTCCCCCGAGCAGGTGCTCGGCCGGTCCGCCGGCCCGCCCGCCGACGTCTACGCCCTCGGACTGGCCCTCCTCGAATGCCTCACGGGCAGGCTCGAGTACGACGGCGGCCCCCTGGAGGCCGCGATCGCGCGCCTCCACCGCCCGCCCGTCCTGCCCGACTCCCTGCCGGAAGAACTCGCCGCCCTGCTACGGGACATGACCGACCTGGACGAGCAGGCCCGCCCCTCGGCACACGCCTGCGCCCGGAGGCTGGCCGCCCTGACCACCCTGGCCACCCCGGCCGACACGGCGGCCGGTCCCGCCCCCCTGCCCGTCCCGTCCCCGGCCGTCACGAGCGTGATCCCCAGCGTGATCCCCGGGGAAGCACCGGAGCGGGACACCGACTTTACGCACCGGCATTCGTCGCCCGCCGCGGCACCCGCGGCGGGCGACGCCGCGTCGAAGGCCACGCCCGCACGCGGACGCGTCCTGGTCGCCGGCGGAGCCGCCGCGCTCGCCGCCGTCATGGCCGCCGCGTTCACCGTCTCCGACGGCACCGGGCACCAGGGCAGCGGCGACGGGACGCCACGGGCCGTCAGCCGCCCCTCCACGGAGGCCGGCTCCCCGGACACGTCCGCCGGAAGGAACACATCAGGCCCTGCGGACCCCACGCCCTCCCCCCGCGGCGTCTCCACCGGACGACTCCGCGACGCCGCCCTCGCCCGGAACTCCGGCCCCTCCTCCACCTCCGACCCCGCTTCCGACTCCGCTGCTCCGCGCCGGAAGCCGGCCACCGGCAGGTCCACCGCACCCGGCACCACAACCCGGCCGCCGCACTCCGGTCCGGCCGGCACACCAGGCAGCCGGACCACGGGGACGTCCGGTACGGCGACGCCCACCGAGACCGGAACGCGGACCCCCGGCGGACAGTCCGGCACCTCCGAGGAGCCCGAAAAGCCCCAGAAGAAGACCAGGGAGGAGGACAAGGAGTAGAAGGACAAGAGCGGGTAACGAGCCACCATCGCTCCGGCATGCCCAACAGGCCGTCAGGACAGCGCCCGCCGAGCGCCTGGCGGTTCCGCCGGAGCAGGGGTCGTGGAACGGGCCGCCGCCAGCTCGCACCACACGTACTTTCCCCGGTTGCCCTCTCTGGCCAGCGGCTGCCACCCCCACACGTCGGCGCAGGCCCGCACCAGTGCCAGCCCCCGCCCCTCCTCCGCCTCCGCCTCCCCGAGCCGCTCCAGGGACTGCGGCGGCTCCGGCGGCGCGGGGTCGGCGTCCCACGCCCCGATCCGCAACACCCCGGCCGACCACCGCACCCGCAGCGCGGCGGGCCCCTTGGTGTGCCGTACGGCGTTGGACACCAGCTCCGCGGCGAGGAGTTCGGCGACGTCTACCAGGCGGATCAGGCCGTGCAGGGTGAGGATCAGACGCAGGGTGCGACGGCTGACGGTGACGGCACGGACGTCGTTGGGGATGTACAGGCTGTACTCCCAAGGGGTGTTTTCGGGCATGGATGAACTCCGTTCGATGAGCGGGGAGTTGAGAATCGGCTGCGAGGACGGGCGGTGGCATTGCCGCAGCCGCCACGGCAGGACGGAGCGGTGCGCTTCCGGCACCCCGGAGTTTCGCAGCGTGTGCGCTACGTCACTGAAGGTAGGTCTAAATGTAGAGGTTAGGCAAGCTGGTCGCGTAATCTGACCCCGAACGAGTCGCGCTCACAGGCGCGTTGCACCGAGGAGCACGTCGATGGCGCTGAGGCGCGAACCAACGGCACGTCAGATGCGTCTGGCCACTGAACTGCGCAGACTCCGTGAAGCAGCAGGTCTCACTGCTCGCCAGGCGGCAGCGCTGCTGGGAGTGAGCCCCGCCCAGATCACCCACATCGAGTCCGGACTCTCAGGTGTGAGCGAGAAGCGACTTCGCCGCCTTGCCTCGCACTACGCCTGCACGGACGAGAAGTTCGTCGACGCCTTGGTGGCCATGGCCACCGACCGGACCCGCGGTTGGTGGGAGGAGTACCGCGGCCTGTTGCCGACGTCGTTCCTGGATCTCGCCGAGCTGGATCACCATGCGTTGTTCCGGCACGAGGTGGCCATCCTGTTCGTGCCGGGACTGCTTCAGACGGAGGAGTACGCGCGCGCCGTCTTCTCGTCGCGGGTGCCGGAACTTACCTCTGAAGAACTGGAGTTGCGCATCCGCCACCGGGTGGCACGCCGTGTGATCATCGAAGGGCCCTCCCCGATCCCCTACACGGCAGTGATTCACGAGGCGGCGCTGCGCATCCGGGTCAGCGACCGTACCGCCTCAAAGGCCCAACTGGCCCGCCTCCTTGAACTCTCCGAAGCGGACCACATCACCTTGCGTGTCATCCCCTTCGACCTGGATGGCTTCGCAAGAGCCTCAAGCACCATGACGTACGTGGGTGGTCCTCTGCCCAAGCTGGACACAGTGGTGCGCGACGCACCTCACGGCTCGGTCTTCATCGATTCCGAAGCGCAACTCAGCGCTTATCGAGCGCGCTTTCGTAAGGTAGAGGCCGTATCACTCGAGCCCGGACAGTCACGCGACTTCATCCATGACCTGGCGAAAGAACTGTGAGGCGGCCCATGACCACCCCTGACAACTGGCGGAAGTCGTCCTACTCGGGCGAGGGCGATGGCAACGACTGCGTGGAGATCGCCCACTCGCCTGCTCGCGTGGCCATACGCGACTCCAAGGTCCCCCACCGAGCCATGCTCACCTTTCCCACCACTGCGTTCGCCTCCTTCGTCGAGGCCCTCAAGAAGCGCCCCCGCCCCTGACATGCGCCGCACCGACATCGACACCTTTGAGAACTGGCGGAAGTCCTCCTACTCCGGCGGCGGCGACGGGAACAACTGCGTGGAGATCGCCCACTCGTCCACCCACGTGGCCATACGCGACTCCAAGATCCCCCACCGGGCCACGCTCACCTTCCCCACCACCGCGTTCGCCTCCTTCATCGAAGCTCTCAAAAGAAGGTGCGTTGATGCGGCTTGAGAGAGGAGCGACCGGGTTCTGGGACTACGGTGGCGAACCGGCTCCCGAGATCGACCTGTCACTCCTTCGCAGTGCTTGCTGGGAAGCCGCGAGGCGGATCGGTGGCCGCGTCGGTGAGGTGGTCCGCGCCGAGATGTCCAGCTTTCACTCGGTCACTGTCACCGGCCGTGCGAAGACGCCTGTCGTCCTGTGCCACGCGCACCTGCCGGTCATCGCCTTTGCCGACGTCCCGCCGGTGCCGGGACAGCCGCTGTCGGGCTTCGTGGGGGCGCCGCCGTGGGCGGACAGCTTTGCGGCCGCCGGGTTCCGCTGTCTGTCCGTCGAGGAGCTGAGTACGCCGATGTCGAGGGTCGACGTGGCGGAGCTGGCGCAGGCAGAGCTCGCTCAGATCCGTTACTGGCGCCCCGAGGTCTTGAGCGATCTGTTGTTCAACTGGTGGGACTGAAAGCGGTCCTCCTGACCGCTGTCCGGCCCGGCACCCGCCCCGGTCCGCCGCGGGAAGCCCGCCGGACCCACCGTGTGAGGCGACGCCTCACCCTCCCGCCGGGCCCGGCCGGCCGCCCTCGTCCCTGCCGTACCGCCGGAAATCCGAGGTCTCCACGATCCAGGGTCCGAACGGCACCGAGTCCCCGAAGATGTAGGGCTCCTTCTGGCTGTAGCGGCCCTTGCACGGCTCGGAGTGGACCTCGATCGTGCCGGTGCGCGGGTCGACGATCATGTAATGGGGGATTCCCATCGCGGGGTAGTCGGCCAGCTTTTCGCTGTAGTCGTTGTCCGGGTTGGACGGTGAGACGATCTCGATCACCGCGAGCGCCTGGGTGGCGTCGACGGCGAGCCCTTCCTCGTCGAGCACTCGCTCGGGGATGACGACGGCGTCCGGGCGGCGCATGCGGCCGATCGCCGGATGCTCGATCTCGGGGCCGTTGGCGCAGATGTATCCGGGGTGGGTGGTGGGGAGCTGCGCGTCCAGTTGCTTGCAGATGCGGCGGACCGTGCCCTCGTGGCGTTTGGACGGGCGCACCATGGCCAGGACCGGACCGGACGGGCCGATCTCGACGCTCCAGGCCCCTTCGAGCCGTTCCGCGTAGGCCCCGAGGTCCTCGGCGATGGCGCGCATCTTCGCGTACTCCACGCGCCAAAGTTACTGAAGTTACTGAGAAGGACCTTTTGCGGCCGTGAGCAGTCGCCCTCCCCGGCCGACGGTGCCCCCTGTCACACTCCGGCGGTACCGTCGGATCATGGTCAGTCAGCCGAGTTCCGCGGGAAGCCGGGCGGGGGAGGGACGGCCGGGTGCCGGGGAGCGGCGCCCGGCCGTCGTCGAGGGTGTGCTCGAGCGGATCACGTACGCCAACGAGGAGAACGGCTACACGGTCGCCCGTGTCGACACCGGCCGCGGCGGCGGGGACCTGCTCACCGTCGTCGGCGCGCTGCTCGGCGCCCAGGTGGGGGAGTCGCTGCGGATGGAGGGCCGCTGGGGCTCGCATCCGCAGTACGGGCGGCAGTTCCACGTGGAGAACTACACGACCGTCCTGCCGGCCACCATCCAGGGCATCCGGCGCTATCTCGGGTCGGGGCTGGTCAAGGGCATCGGCCCGGTCTTCGCCGACCGCATCACCCAGCACTTCGGGCTGGACACCCTGCGCGTCATCGAGGAGGAGCCGGAGCGGCTGATCGAGGTGCCGGGGCTCGGGCCCAAGCGGACCAAGAAGATCGCCGACGCCTGGGAGGAGCAGAAGGCGATCAAGGAGGTGATGCTGTTCCTGCAGACCGTGGAGGTCTCCACCTCCATCGCCGTGCGCATCTACAAGAAGTACGGCGACGCCTCGATCTCCGTCGTCAAGAACCAGCCCTACCGCCTGGCCGCCGACGTCTGGGGCATCGGCTTCCTGACCGCCGACAAGATCGCCCGCTCGGTCGGCATCCCGCACGACAGTCCCGACCGCGTCAAGGCGGGCCTGCAGTACGCGCTGTCGCAATCCGCCGACCAGGGCAACTGCTTCCTGCCGGAGGAGCAGCTCATCAAGGACACGGTCAAGCTGCTCCAGGTCGACACCGGGCTCGTCATCGACTGCCTCGCCGAGCTGGCGGAGCCTCCCGAGGACGGCGGGGACCCCGGTGTCGTACGCGAGCGGGTCCCCGGCCCGGACGGCGGCGAGCCCGTCACCGCCGTCTACCTGGTCCCCTTCCACCGCGCCGAGCTGTCGCTCTCCGCCCAGTTGCTGCGCCTGCTGCGCGCCGACGAGGACCGGATGCCGTGGTTCCGCGACGTCGACTGGGACAAGGCCCTGGGCTGGCTGAAGGGCCGTACGGGCGCCGAACTCGCCCCGGAGCAGGAGGCGGCCGTCAAGCTGGCGCTGACGGAGAAGGTCGCCGTGCTCACCGGCGGCCCGGGCTGCGGCAAGTCCTTCACCGTGCGCTCGGTCGTGGAACTGGCCCGCGCCAAGAAGGCGAAGGTGGTGCTCGCCGCGCCGACGGGCCGCGCCGCCAAGCGGCTCGCCGAGCTGACCGGCGCCGAAGCCTCCACCGTCCACCGGCTGCTGGAGCTCAAGCCGGGCGGCGACGCGGCCTACGACAAGGACCGCCCGCTCGACGCCGACCTGGTCGTCGTCGACGAGGCGTCCATGCTCGACCTGCTGCTCGCCAACAAGCTGGTCAAGGCGGTCCCGCCCGGCGCGCACCTGCTCTTCGTCGGCGACGTCGACCAGTTGCCCAGCGTCGGCGCCGGCGAGGTGCTGCGGGACCTGCTGGCCGACGGCAGCCCGATCCCGGCGGTGCGCCTCACCCGCGTCTTCCGCCAGGCCCAGCAGTCCGGGGTGGTGACCAACGCGCACCGGATCAACGCCGGGAAGCATCCCGTCACCGAGGGCATGAAGGACTTCTTCCTCTTCGTCGAGGACGACACCGAGGCCGCCGGCCGGCTCACCGTGGACGTGGCCGCCCGCCGCATCCCGGCCCGGTTCGGGCTCGACCCGCGCCGGGACGTGCAGGTGCTCGCGCCCATGCACCGCGGCCCGGCCGGGGCGGGCGTGCTCAACGGGCTGCTCCAGCAGGTCATCACCCCGGGCCGGCCCGACCTGCCCGAGAAAAGGTTCGGCGGCAGGGTCTTCCGAGTCGGCGACAAGGTCACCCAGATCCGCAACAATTACGAAAAGGGGAAGAACGGTGTCTTCAACGGCACCGTGGGCGTCGTCACCTCGCTCGACCCGGTCGACCAGCGGCTCACGGTGCTGACGGACGAGGACGAGGAGGTTCCGTACGACTTCGACGAACTGGACGAACTGGCGCACGCGTACGCGGTGACCATCCACCGCTCCCAGGGCAGTGAGTACCCGGCCGTGGTCGTCCCGGTCACCACCGGTGCCTGGATGATGCTGCAGCGCAACCTGCTGTACACGGCGGTCACCCGCGCCAAGCACCTGGTCGTCCTCGTCGGGTCCCGCAAGGCGATCGGGCAGGCGGTACGCACCGTCTCGGCCGGCCGGCGCTGCACGGCGCTCGACTTCCGGCTCGCGCCCCGCCCCTTGGAGTGATTCCGCCCCTCGGAGCGGCTTCGGCCCCTGGAGCGCCCGGCGGTCCCGGAGTGGCCCGGCCTCCGAAGCGGCCCGGCCCCCGGAGCGATCCCGGGAGCCGGTCCCGGGAGCCGGCCCCGGTGGGGTCCGGGAACCGGTCGCCGCGAAAAATGATCGATCAAACAAGTCGCAAAGGTCACACAACACTTCCGCCCGCCCCGCCGAGGGGGCAGGATGAGCAGGTTGGCGGCACTGAGTGCCGTCCACTAGCCCAATGGTCGACCCCGAGTGCACTCTCCTGAGCCAAATGGGGGATGGTAGAGACAGTCAGGGCACCTCGAAGATGAGGCACTACGTCGGTGAGGGAAGACGTGAGCGACAACTCTGTAGTACTGCGGTACAACGGCGGCGAGTACACCTACCCGGTGGTCGACAGCACCGTCGGTGACAAGGGCTTCGACATCGGCAAGCTCCGCGCCCAGACCGGTCTGGTGACCCTGGACAGCGGATACGGCAACACGGCCGCCTACAAATCCTCGATCACCTACCTCGACGGCGAGCAGGGCATCCTCCGGTACCGCGGCTACCCGATCGAGCAGCTGGCCGAGCGCTCCACCTTCCTGGAGGTCGCCTACCTGCTGATCAACGGTGAGCTGCCGACCGTCGACCAGCTCACCGCCTTCAAGAACGACATCACGCGGCACACCCTGCTGCACGAGGACGTCAAGAACTTCTACCGGGGCTTCCCGCGCGACGCGCACCCGATGGCGATGCTGTCCTCGGTCGTTTCCGCGCTGTCCACCTTCTACCAGGACAGCCACAACCCGTTCGACGAGCAGCAGCGCTACCTGTCCACCATCCGCCTGCTCGCCAAGCTCCCGACGATCGCCGCCTACGCGTACAAGAAGTCGATCGGCCACCCGTTCGTCTACCCGCGCAACGACCTCGGCTACGTCGAGAACTTCCTGCGCATGACTTTCTCGGTGCCGGCGGACGAGTACGAGCTGGACCCGGTGGTCGTCTCCGCGCTGGACAAGCTGCTCATCCTGCACGCCGACCACGAGCAGAACTGCTCGACCTCCACGGTCCGCCTGGTCGGCTCCTCGCAGGCCAACATGTTCGCGTCGATCTCGGCCGGCATCAACGCCCTGTGGGGTCCGCTGCACGGCGGCGCCAACCAGTCCGTGCTGGAGATGCTGGAGGGCATCCGCGACTCCGGCGGCGACGTGGACGGCTTCATCCGCAAGGTGAAGAACAAGGAGGCCGGCGTCCGCCTGATGGGCTTCGGCCACCGGGTCTACAAGAACTTCGACCCCCGCGCCAAGATCATCAAGGCCGCCGCGCACGACGTGCTCTCTGCCCTGGGCAAGGAGGACGAGCTCCTCGACATCGCCCTGAAGCTGGAGGAGCACGCCCTGTCCGACGACTACTTCATCGAGCGCAAGCTCTACCCGAACGTCGACTTCTACACCGGCCTCATCTACCGCGCCATGGGCTTCCCGACCGAGATGTTCACGGTCCTGTTCGCCCTGGGCCGGCTGCCGGGCTGGATCGCCCAGTGGACCGAGATGATCAAGGAGCCGGGCTCCCGCATCGGCCGCCCGCGCCAGATCTACACCGGCGTGGAACTGCGTGACTTCGTGCCGGTCGAGGAGCGCTGAACTCCTGCTGCCCGAGTCCCGCGGGTGACCTCACGGCCGCCCGCGGGGCCCGACGGCCAAAGATGCTCAAGAGACGCCCGAAAGGCGCCGGAAAGGTGCCGAAGGGCAGCGCGAGACGCGACAAAGCGGCGAAGCAGCAGAGGCACAGAGCCGCAAAGCAACAAAGCAGCAAAGCGGAAGGCGCCCTGAGACGCCGGTCCCCCCACGGGCCGGCGACCAGGGCGCCTTCCCGTGTCCCGGTGCGGATTCCCCCCACGGGATCCGGCCGGGCGCTTGGTGAGGACAGCGCCTGAATCGCTGTTCGGACGTGAGCACAATGAGCAAAACTCGGCGTGCTCCCGCCTTGCGGTCTGCCGGGACAGCGCACGTCCGGGAGGGCCGCTCAAAGCTTCCCGCCGTACGTGCCCCGGCAACGCGTTCCTGAGGAAGTCCCCCAAGACGACCTCAGCTGCCAGTCGGCGCCCCCCAAGACGCTTCCTGACATCGACAACTTAGACCTTCGAATCCCTTCGAGGGTTACGTTCACATCACTGTGATCTGCGTCTCTTGCGCATCCCCGTCCGACACGCAAGAGCCCCGACACGCGATCGGGGCCCCAGCGTAAGGAAGATGCGTGAGCCGTGTGAAGAGCTTATGGGAGGACGTCTCCGGACTCCAGGGGCCCCTCGCCCTTACCGCCGAGTACTTTCGTCCGGTTCGTGCCCGTCCCGCGGCCGATCACCCGAAACGCCGCAGCCGCAGGCTGTTGGTGACCACGAACACCGACGAGAACGCCATCGCCGCACCCGCGATCATGGGGTTGAGCAGTCCGGCCGCGGCCAGCGGCAGCGCGGCGACGTTGTAGCCGAAGGCCCACACGAGGTTGCCCTTGATGGTGGCCAGGGTGCGGCGGGAGAGCCGGATCGCGTCGGCGGCCACCCGCAAATCCCCGCGCACCAGCGTCAGGTCGCCCGCCTCGATCGCCGCGTCCGTGCCGGTGCCCATCGCCAGGCCCAGGTCGGCGGCGGCCAGCGCGGCCGCGTCGTTCACGCCGTCGCCCACCATGGCGACCGTGCGGCCCTGCGCCTGCAGCCGCCGTACGACGTCGACCTTGTCCTCGGGCAGCACCTCGGCGATCACCTCCTCGATGCCCACCTGGCGGGCCACCGCCTCGGCCACCGCCCGGTTGTCCCCGGTGAGCAGGACGGGCGTCAGGCCCAGGGCGCGCAGCTCGCGGACGGCCTCGGCGCTGGTGTCCTTGACCGTGTCGGCCACCGCGAGCACCCCGCGCGCCACCCCGTCCCAGCCGGCCAGGACGGCCGTACGGCCGCTGCGCTCGGCCTCGTCGCGGGCCCGCGCCACCTCGGGCGGCACCGTGTCGAAGAGGCGCCCGGCGGCCACCTCACGGCCCTCCACGCGCCCGCGTGCGCCCCGCCCGGGCACGTTCGCGAAGTCCTCGACCGGCGGCAGCGCTCCGAGGCGCTCCTCGGCGCCCGCGGCGATCGCGCGGGCCACGGGGTGCTCGGAGGCGTGCTCCAGGGCGCCCGCGAGCCGCAGCAGCTCCTTGGCGTCGGTGCCCTCGGCGGCGTACACCTCCTGCAGGGTCATGCGGCCGGTGGTGACCGTGCCGGTCTTGTCCAGCACCACGGTGTCGACGCGGCGGGTGGACTCCAGCACCTCCGGGCCCTTGATGAGGATGCCGAGCTGCGCCCCGCGCCCGGTGCCGACCAGCAGCGCGGTCGGGGTGGCCAGGCCCAGCGCGCACGGGCAGGCGATGATCAGCACGGCGACGGCGGCCGTGAACGCGGCCGCCGTGTCCCCGGTGACGGCGAGCCAGGCGACGAACGTGCCGAGCGCGATGAGGAGGACGACCGGCACGAACACCGCCGAGATCCGGTCCGCGAGCCGCTGCACCCGCGCCTTGCCGCTCTGCGCCTCCTCCACCAGCTTCGCCATCCGCGCCAGTTGCGTGTCGGCGCCCACCCGGGTCGCCTCCACCACCAGCCGGCCGCCCGCGTTGACGGTCGCCCCGGTCACGGCGGACCCGGGGGAGACGTCCACCGGCACCGACTCGCCGGTCAGCAGGGACGCGTCGACGGCGGAGACGCCCTCGACGACCACACCGTCGGTGGCGATCTTCTCGCCGGGCCGTACGACGAACCGGTCGCCGACGGCGAGCCGCGCCACCGGCACCCGGATCTCCCGGCCGTCCCGCAGCACGGCCACGTCCTTGGCGCCCAGCTCCAGCAGCGCCCGCAGGGCCGCGCCCGCCCGGCGCTTGGAGCGGGCCTCCAGGTAGCGGCCCAGCAGGATCAGGGCGACGACGCCGGAGGCCACCTCCAGGTAGATCGTGGACGCGCCGTCCATGCGGGAGACGGTGAGGCGGAAGGAGTCCCGCATCCCCGGCCTGCCCGCGTCCCCGAAGAACAGCGCCCACAGCGACCAGCCGAACGCGGCCAGCGTGCCCACCGACACGAGGGTGTCCATGGTGGCCGCGCCGTGCCGGGCGTTGGTCAGCGCCGCCCGGTGGAAGGGCAGGCCGCCCCAGACGACGACGGGCGCGGCCAGCGTCAGCGACAGCCACTGCCAGTTGTCGAACTGCAGCGCCGGGACCATGGCGAGCAGCACGACGGGCGCGGCGAGCAGCGCCGAGACGGTGAACCGCTGCCGGAGCAGGGCCGGCTCGGCGTCCTGGGGCGCCTGCTCGGCGGCGGGTTGCCCGGCAGTGGGTTGTCCGGCGGCGGGTTCGGGCTGCGGCGGCGGGGGCTCCTCGGCGGTGTAGCCGAGCTTCTCCACGGTGGTGATCAGGTCGGCCACGCTTACCCCCTGGGGGTAGGTGACGCGGGCCTTTTCGGTGGCGAGGTTCACCGTCGCGGTGACGCCGTCGATGCGGTTCAGCCTGCGTTCGATGCGGGCCGCGCAGGAGGCGCAGGTCATCCCGCCGATGAGGAGCTCCGTCTGCGACGTCCCGGCGCCCGGTGCGGCGCCCGGCGCCTGGGTCTGTGCGGTGCTGGTCATGTCCGTACTCCAGAGAGCGGACCGGACCGTACGGAGCCAGTATGAGCTGGTCGGCACGGTCCGGTGCGGAGAAGGGGGGCGTCGGGTGCCGGCGCCGTCAGGCCCGGCCGGCGAGCTCGAAACCGGCCTCGTCGACGGCGGCCCGCACGGCCTCCTCGTCCAGCGGCGCCTCGGAGACGACGGTGACCTCGCCGGTGGCGGCGACGGCCCGCACCGACGTCACACCGGGGAGCCGGGTGAGTTCGGCGGAGACGGAGCCCTCGCAGTGTCCGCAGCTCATCCCGGTCACCTTGTAGACGGTGGTGACGGAACCCTGGGTGTCGGTCCGAGCGGTCATGTCGTTACTCCTCGTCGAGGCGTGTGGGGCCTGGGGGTCACGGGGGAATCCCCTCCACTTCAGACTATACCCCTAGGGGGTATGAGTTCAATGCCGGTCCGCCTCTCGTGGGCAAACCAGCCCCAAACCGGTGGAACTGGGGGGGGCGGCACGCCATAACTCCGGATGGTGCACCTCCGTTTTATGAGGTGCGGGTGAGTGCCCGCGAAGAAGTCAGGAAGGCAGGAAACCCATGAGACGGACTACCCGAAGCGGTGTGATCGCCATCGCCGCCGCGTCCGGCGCGATGGCCGTGGCGTTCCCGGTGTCCGCCGCCTTCGCGGCCGACGGGGCCGGCGCCGACGGTACGGCGACCGGCTCGCCCGGGGTGCTCTCCGGCAACTCCCTCCAGGTGCCGGTGAACGTGCCGGTGAACGTCTGCGGCAACACCGTCGACGTCGTGGGACTGCTCAACCCGGCCGTGGGCAACACCTGTGTGAACGGCGGCGCGGCCAAGGCCGGCGGCGCGAAGAAGAGCGGCGCGGCCAAGGCCGGCGGTGCGGAGAAGAGCGACGCGGCCAGGGCCGGGGACGCGGCCGGCGACGGCGGCGAGTCGAGTGCGTCCGGTGGTGCCTCGGCCCACGGTGTCACCGCCGACTCACCCGGGCTGCTGTCGGGAAACAACCTCCAGCTCCCGGTCGACCTGCCGGTGAACGTCTCCGGGAACAGCGCCAACGTGGTCGGCGCGGGCAACCCGGCCATCGGCAACGAGTCGGTCAACGGCTCCGGCGACCACGAGATCTCGCACACCTCGATCCCGAAGCCCCGGGCCTCCAAGCCCCCGACTTCCTCCGACCGGTCCCACGTCGCCCCGCACTCCCCGGAGGACCCGCAGTCCTCGGAGGACCCGCGCACGGTGGCGTCCTCGCTGGCCCACACCGGAGCGGACCTCACGGCCCCCGCGCTCGCGGGCAGCGTCGCGCTCATCCTCACGGGTGGGATCCTGTACCGCCGCTTCCATCCGGGCCGCGCCTGCTGACCGATCTCGAAGCCGCCGCGTGGACCGATCCGGCCGGATCGGTCCGGACGCGTCAAGGGCCCCAGAAGACGCCGCGATGTCTCCTGGGGCCCGATGTGTTGTCCGGGATGCGTTGTCCGGGGCCCGACGCGTTGTCTCCTCGTCCCCTCGGCTCGTCCCCTCGGCCCGGCGGCTGAGGGGAACGCCCCCTTGCCGGCTGCACGAAGGGAATCCCGACCGCACGAAGGGAAACGCGAAGGGCACGCACGGATCGAGGATGATCCGTGCGTGCCCTTCGGCCGAGGGCGGCGAGGCCGTCAGAACGCCCGGTTGCTGCAGCCCATTCCGGAACCGAGGTGGCTCTTCTGCGCACCCGGGTTGCCTTCACCGTTCAGCAGGTTGCCCGCCAGGCCGGTGAGGGCGCCGACGCTGCCGAGCACCTCGATGTTCATGTCGTGCGAACGGCACTCGACGCCCTGCGTGATGTCGACGTCATGGCCCGGCTCGCCGTGTGCGAAGGCGGTGTTGCCGCCGAGGGAGCCGACACTGCCGAGGATGGCGCCCACGAGGACAGCCTTGTGAAACGTGCGCATGGGTTCTCCGTTGGTTGAGTGGACTCGAGCCGCAACAGATCGAGTCGGGTGTGCGGAAATGCGGGAGGGGGAGGCTGTCAGCCGAGTCGGGGAAGTCCCAGCCGGCCGACAGGAGGCGCCGCGACCTGCCCGAGGCCGACCGGAGCCAGCTCCGGCACCCTCCCCGGGGTGACATGCGGGTTGAGAAGCGGGTTGACCTGCGGGTTCACCTGGGGGTTCACCTGCGGGGCGACGGACGCCGGGGGCTCCGGGGCGGGCGCCTGGGGCACGGCCACCTGCGGGGCGACCTGCGGCATGACCTGCGGCATGACCTGCGGCACCACCTGGGCCGGAGCGGCCTGCGCCGGAGCGGGCTGGGCAGGGGCGGCCTGCACGGGCTGTGCGGGGGCGGCCTGTACAGGCTGGGCGGAGGCGGCCTGTACAGGCTGGGCGGGCTGGATGGGGGCGGCCTGCTGCGGGTACGGCGAGGTGGAGGCCTGCGCCGTGCCCTGCGACGTGGCTGTGGCAGCGGCGTAGCCGGTCTGCTGCTGCGGTTGCGGGACTTGCTGGGGCTGCGGGGCTTGCAACGGCTGCGCGGGCTGCGCGGGCTGCGGGGCCGACTGAAGCTGCGGGGCTTGCTGGGGCTGCTGGGCCTGCAGCGGCTGCGCAGGCTGCGGGGCTTGCTGAGGCTGTGGGGCTTGCAACGGCTGGGGTGCCTGCTGCGGCTGCGGAACCTGTTGCGGCTGAACAGGCTGCGGGGCCTGCAGGGTCTGCTGAGGCTGTGCAGGCTGCGGGGCCGACTGAAGCTGTGCGGGCTGCGGGGCCGACTGAAGCTGTGCGGGCTGCGGGGCCGACTGGAACTGTGGGGCCTGTTGCGGCTGCGGGGCCGGCTGAGGAGCGGGCGCCGGGGGCGCGGCCTGGGGAGCCGGGTACTCGGGAGCCGGCGCCGGAGCTGGGCTGCCGGATCCGACGGGAGTGTCGGCATGGCTGACGCCGGCGCCCAGGGCGGACAGACCGCCGGCCGCCGCTACAAGGAGTGCGGCCTTGTGAAGCTTGCGCATGAAACCCTCGGCCCTTCGATACATGAAGTACTGCATTCAGTGCGGTCGCACGTGCGGCTGGTGCGTTAGTCGTACTGCACGGTCGGCAGCGGTAATCACCGAATTGCACGCGGACTCGTGTCGGAGGCGGCAGCGCATCCTTGTCCCGCTCCGGGTCAAAACGCCGCTGCCCTTTCCCCGTTGGAACGAGGAACCCCTCGCTCCAGTAACGGCCCTGAGGGGCCGTCACCCGTTTGCCGTCCGGCGCGGCGACTCCGCGCCTTCCCTGCCGTTGCGGCAAATGGGTGACCCCCGAACGGCGCCCGTATCTGCGCCCGCTTTCGTCTCGTTCTCCACGGAGCCGAGCGGCGATGCTCCATCGCCGCCGCATTTCCCCAGGTTCCGTCCACGGGTCAAGAAGGGCCGAGGATCCCATGCGCAAGCTCCAGCAAGTCGCGCTCGTCGTCGCAGCAGCCGGCGGTCTGTCCGCCGTCGGTGCCGGCCCCAGCTCCGCCGCCACACTCGCCGCTCCCAACGGGCCCGCGCCGGCTCCCGTTTCACAGCCGGACGCCCGGGCCGCCTCGGCCACCTCCTCTCAGGCGACCACGCAGACCTACGGCTCGATGGCTCCGCGGCAGGCAGCCCCGCAGCAGACGGCTCCGCAGCAGACGGCTCCGCAGCAGACGGCTCCGCAGCGGGGCACCCAGGTCGCCCCGCAGGTCAACCCGCAGCTGAACCCGCAGATCAGCCCTCAGATCACCCCTCAGGCCCCGCAGACGCAGCAGTCGCAGCAGGGCGGTTCGGTGTACCAGAACAACCTGTTCCGTCCGTACCAGGAGTGCAGCCCGCAGACCCTGCTCGACGCGAACGTCCCGATCGCGATCCTGGCCGCGTCCCAGACGCGAGGCGTCGAGTGCACCCAGGCCAACAGCCAGGCCAACTCCCTTGCCAGCGCGACCGGTTTGCACCAGTAGCGCTCCGCACGGCCGTCCCGCCGGCACCGCACACGGGCCCTCGGTCTCGCGACCGACGGGCCCGTGCGCATGTGGTGCGGCGTTCGGGTGGTTCCGCTTCGAGGCCACGGGACCGGCGTGCCGTCGTCCGTTTTGCGGCTCTTTTTACTAGTTTCCGTGACGGTAGATGTCGATCTGCCTCAGATCGCACCGACTCACTCCATCGGAGAAGAAATGCGTAAACTTCGCAACGTTGCCGTCCTCGTGGCCGCGCTCGGCACCATCGGCCTGGCGGGCGGCACGGCCCACGCGGACGGCGGCAAGCACGGGGGCGACACGTACAACGTCACGCAGACCTCTCAGTGCCGGTCGCACGACCTGAACCTGGACGTCCTCGGCCAGGTCAACCTCCTCGGCGGTGCGCTGGGCAACGCGGTGAACGGCGAGGGCAACCCGGGCGCTCAGTACACCCACATCGGCTCGACCCAGGGCTGCAACAACAGCGCCTTCTAAGAGCCTTTTCGGCACGCCGGCAGTAACAAAGCGAACGGTCTCGGCACCGGGCATTGGGCGGGTGCCGGGCCGTTCGCCTGCGCCGGCAGCGCGGTCTGCACGACTGCGTGAAGGGCGATCCTCGACAGATCGCATCCGCTCCACCTCACTTCACTGGAGAAGACATGCACAAGATCCGCAAGGCCGCCGTCCTCGTCGCCGCGCTCGGGACGGTCGGACTCCTGGGTGCCGGCACCGCCTACGCCGGCTCGGAGGGCGACACGTTCAACATCCAGCAGAGCAGCACCTGCCGGTCGCACGACGCCAACGTCGACATCCTCGGCCAGGTGGGCATCGCCAACGGTCTGGCCGGCAACCTGCTGAACGGCGAGGGCAACCCGGGCGCCCAGTACACCCACATCGGTTCGACCCAGGGCTGCAACAACAGCTTCCGGTAAGTCGAAACCCTTTCCCGGTGCCCGGCCGTCCGCCGGGTACCGGGATTTTGTTTTCTCCGACCGGCAGGGGTCCGCCTCGAGGGGAAAACAGCGATGCCGGGCCGGAATCGTTCCCGGCCCGGCATGTGCCGACAGCGCTCGGAAGCTCGGAAGCTCAGAAACCGATGCGCGGCTTCTTGAACCCCTTGGGCAGCTCCAGCGTGTTGGAGCAGTCCATCTTCTCCCCGGTGTTCGTGGACCCGCCTTCCGTCGGCCGGTCCTCCGGGAGCGTCACGTGCGGCTGGTCAGCCACCGTGCAGCTCTGCTCCTGCTTGATGGTGTGCGTGCCGTCCTTCTCGACGAACGTCTCGCTCTTGCGGACACAGACGGTGCCCCCTTGCGCGGTGGTCCGGCACTCGCCCTGGTTTCCGTCCGCGAACGCGTGGCCGGCGCCGACGCACATCACGGCGAGACTGCCGACGAGCCCCGAGACGGTGGCGATCTTCTGCAGAGTCAACATGTGCTGCTTCCTTTACGACGGAGGCCCGGGCGCCTGTGCCTTTGACCGGCGCGCGCCCGGGCCTGAGAAGGTCGGAACAGAGCATCCTGCGCCTGGCCCGCTGCGGGCGGAGGCGGGGACGGCGGCAGCCCGGACGCGCACGGGCCGATCGCCGCGCGTCCGGGCCGCCCTCGCGCCACGGGGCGTCGCGCGACACGCCTTCGGCGCCGAGGAACGAGCCCTCGGTGAGTCCTACGCGCCCTGCTGCTCGGCGTACCGCGGCTCCTCCGGCCGGGCGACCGGCTGGGCCTGCGAGTGGGCCTGCGAGTGGGCCTGCGAGTGGGCGTGCGAGTGGGCGTGGTAACCGCCGCCGACGGCAACGGCGACCGTCGCCGCTATGACCGCGGCGCGTTGGAACTTACGCATGTCTGAACCTTTCGCATCCAGGCTGACCGCCTGGTTCGACTGCCGAAAGTGAGCATACGCATGCGCTGAGTGGCCGCTTTGGGATCTGCGCCCCGGATGTCGCGACGGCCCCTCTTCTGCCGTACCGGCCGGTGCGGCGGGCCGGGCGGCTAGGGCGTGCCGCCGGCCGCCGCGGGTGCGCGCCCCGTCTCCGGGGAGCAGGTCACGCTGGGACCGAACTGCGTCGTGCCACTGCCCATGGCGGCGGGCTGTGTCGCGGGCTGTACCGGCCGGCAGGTCTCCTGGTGGGGAATGGCGCCACCTTCGGGGACCACGCCCGTGATCCGCTGGGTGCAGGTGATGTCGCCCAGGGCGTCGCGTGTGCAGGTTCCCGGGTCCTTGGCGTGCGCCTGGGTGATGCCGGTACAGGTCAGGACGAGGCCGCCGACGAGCCCCGAGATGGCGGCGGCCTTTCTCATGCTGAACATCTGATGCGTTCTCCCTCGGTGGGGGTGCCTGGGCCTTTGGGCACCGTGCGCCCGGTCGCCGGCCGCGCCGGGCTCTGTCGTGGGTGTGCGGCGACGGGCCGACGGAACGGGGCCCTTCGAGTCCGCCTCGAAGGGCCCCGTCGGGCCTCGCGCGACGACGCCGCGGTACTCAGCCGTTGAAGGCGTTGTTGTGCTGGCCGCAGGCGGTGTCCAGGGTGCCGGCGAGGCCGAGCACGCCGATCGGGAGGTTGTTCTCGGCCACCGTCTGCGGGCTGCACTCCTGGTAGGGGCGGAAGATGTTGGCCACCTGCAGCCCCTCGTCGGAGGTGGCGGCGGTGGCGGTGCCGGCGCCGATGGCCGACAGTCCGCCGGCGGCGGCCACTGCTGCGATCACGACCTGCTGAAGCTGCTTGCGCATGGAACCCTCGGTTCTTCACTCGTGAGACGAGGCTGATTGCCTAGCGTTACGCAACGAACACTAGCAGTGACAAACGGAGTTGTCTCAAGCCGGGCATCTGTGTCGCGAGAGGCGCAAGAGAGCGCAAACGCGTCAAGGAGCCGCCAATTGGCGCCGCACACGCGGAAGTCGCGGCCCGTGCCCGCCGCCGCGTGACATGGGGCGGCGCCGGATGCTCCGCGGCGCCGGCATCAACACGGAGGAAGCGGCGAACAGTTGTGCCGGTGCGTCAGGAGAAGACCGGCTCCGAGACCCGGAGGTGAGCACCGACCGGCGCGGAGGCGATCAGATCCCGCAGTCCCTCGACGTACCGCCGCACGTTCCGGTGGGCGACGTCGGTGTCCGGATAGCGGCAGGCCAGCCACAGGCCCTCGTGCAGCCGGTTGACCCAGACGCACACCTGGTCGCCGTACGACACCCGGATCAGCCCGTACGCCTTCTTCTCGGTCCAGCGGGCCGCGCCGGGGATGACGCGGGCGTCGACGTACGAGACGATCGAGTACAGGTCGGGTGAGGTCGGCCGGAAGTCCGAGCCGAGCAGGCGCAGTACGCGGGCCAGCGGGATGCGCGCCAGCGACCGGTTGGCCCGCAGCTCGGAGCGGACGGCGGTGAGCGCACTGCCGAAGTCCCGTGTCGCGGGCACCTCGATCGGCGCGCCGCCCACGTACCAGCCCACGGAGTCCGACCACGCGGACTTCAGCCGGGTGTGGAACGGCACGACCGTGCGGTAGCACGGCTGCCCGCCGAGCTCGTGGACGATCAGACTGGTCGCGGCCAGGATGCCCACCAGGCTGCCGCCGTAGGGCCGGCAGTGCTCCTCGAACGCGGCGGCCGCGTCCGCGTCGAGGAGCGGCTCGCACATCAGCTTCTGGGCGGGCAGTGCGCCGCCGGGTCGCAGACCGAGGTCGACGGGGAACGACGGAAGCCGCCCGTCGCACCGGCCGATGAACTCCCGCCAGCGCGCGACGATGGCGTGGGTGTCGTCGATCCTGTCCGCGTCCGCGCGTTCCCGGTCGCAGAAGTCGACGTAACTCCCCGCGGGCGGGCCGACGACGGGCCGTCCCGTGATACCCGCCGTGTAGAGGTCGTGGATCTCCTCCGGGATGCGCTGGAGGGAGTAGGCGTCGACGTTGCTGTGGTCGAAGACCATGTACACGCTGGTGGATTCGTCGCGGAGGACCGCCGTGTAGATGAGGTTCGGCCAGCCGAGCGCGTCCGCCGCGACGTCGAACCGATCCTGCAGGTACCGGATCAGCGTGTCCGCGTCGGTGAAGTCGCCGACCACCTCGCGCTGCAGGGCCACGTCCTTCTCGTCGAGCGTGAAGCGGTGCATGTCGTCGCCGGCCCACCGGAAGCCGCTGCGCAGCGTCTCGTGACGCAAGGTCCAGTCGCGCAGCGCCTGTTCCAGCGCGTCGAGGTCGGCGCGGCCCGGCAGGTCGAACGCCGTGCCCAGCCAGGTCGGTACGAACAGTCCGTCGTCACGCACCGATCGGGCCGTTCTGACGTGCGACTCCTGGATGTACGCGGGCGGCCGCGGGTCCGGTGGCAGTACCGCTGCCGCCGCGACGGTCGCCGGGCTGAACGTCCACTCGACGAGCCGTCCGGGCCGGACCTCGCAGCGCTGAATGTCAGAAATTCGCACAGTGGCGTCTCCTTCGCAGTAGGCACCAGCTTGATCAAGGGGGAGCCGTGCGCGATCGGTGGGCGCTGTGTCGCCGGTTTTTCAGCGGGACGTGTGACGCCTCGAACGACGAAGCGACCTGCCCCCGGCGGCGAATCGGGCGGCGTACGACCCGTGTTCGCCGCCGGGGTGTCGCACACGGCCGCAGGCGCGTCAACTGGTCCCGGGCGCCGCGGTGTTCGGCCGTCCGCCGGGCGCCTGCCGAAGGTCTCCGTCCCGGTGCCCCGGCGCGCCGGCGGCCCGTCGCGTCAACCCTCTCTGCGTCGCGTCAGCCGTCTCTGCGCCGCGTCAGCCGTCTCTGCGGCCGCGGTTGCCGGGCCGGGAGGCGACCCAGGCGAGGACGGTGTCGGCGTACCAGTAGGGCTTGCCCCTCTCCACGTGGTCCGGTGGGGGCAGCAGCCCGTGCTTGCGGTAGGACCGCACGGTGTCCGGCTGCACCCGGATGTGCGCCGCGATCTCCTTGTACGACCAGAGCCTTCGGTCGGTCATGACGTGCACCTCCTCGCGTGCGCCGCGGCGGCGGCCGGGGGTGGCCGTCGGGGGAGCCGGGCGCTGCGCTGGCGATCACCAAGCCTGTGCTTCGTGAACGATGCGAGGTGCGCACCGGCCAGGGGCTGTCGGCCGGGTGTGACCCAGGGTCCGCGGACATGCGACATGCGTGACACGCGGGTGGCGTTTGTGACACAGGTGCCGCACAGGCGCACGCCGGCTCACGGGCGTGGCGCGTTGACAGGCGGCGGCTTGGGTCCCCGTGCTCCGCCGTCCCGATCGGTCCGCGCCCCGCCGCGGGCGGTCGCCGTGGCCGCCGTGGCCGCCGTGGCCGAAAACCGCTGTCCCGGCGCGCCTCGGCCAAGATCTGGTCAGAATGTCCGGACAAAACATTGACAGGGCTTCCCGTGCGGGCTACAAACCGGGGAGAGCCCGAGGGAGGGAAGCCGATGGCGCACGACCTGATCGCCGCCGCGCCCCGCGCCGCCCGCCCGACGACATCGCCGGCGTCGCCGCCGCCGTGGCCCCGCTGTGAAGGCCGGGATGCCCCGTGACCGGCCGCCCGTCCCCCCTGAGCGCCTCCGGCGCGGGAGCCCACTTCGCCTTGGCAGGAGCGAAGTGCGAGCGTCGACTCCCCGCCCGCCGCGGCCCCGCGCCGGAGGTCCCCGCCGTCCATCC
Organism: Streptomyces echinoruber; assembly: GCF_014651135.1. Taxonomy (GTDB): domain Bacteria; phylum Actinomycetota; class Actinomycetes; order Streptomycetales; family Streptomycetaceae; genus Streptomyces; species Streptomyces echinoruber. The sequence continues at coordinate 104,027 of NZ_BMWH01000004.1, read as the reverse complement.
CGCGCGGCACGGGCGGCCGTGTCGAGACGGACGGCCCGCCGCAGCCGTATCCGAAGGAGGGATCTGCTTCCACCCGGGTCACCCGGACGAGACGGAGGGACACCGATGACCTCGACGGTGAGGTTGACGGTCGCGCAGGCGCTGGTGCGGTTCCTGGCCGCCCAGTACACCGAGCGGGACGGCGTGCGGCAGCGGCTCATCGGGGCCACCTGGGGCATCTTCGGCCACGGCAACGTCGCCGGGATCGGCCAGGCGCTGGTGGAGTACGCCGACGTGATGCCGTACCACCAGGGCCGCAACGAGCAGGCCATGGTGCACGCGGCCGTCGGCCACGCCCGGCACCGCAACCGGCTCTCCACGCACGCGGTGACCACCTCCATCGGGCCCGGCGCCACCAACCTGGTCACCGGTGCCGCCCTGGCCACCATCAACCACCTGCCGGTGCTGCTGCTGCCCGGCGACTGCTTCGCCACCCGCCCCGCCGACCCGGTGCTGCAGCAACTGGAGGTGCCCTACGCGGGCGACGTGTCCGTCAACGACTGCCTGCGCCCGGTCTCCCGGTACTTCGACCGGATCACCCGCCCGGAGGCGCTGATCCCGTCGGCGCTGCAGGCGATGCGGGTGCTCACCGACCCGGTCGAGACCGGCGCGGTCACCCTCGCCCTGCCGCAGGACGTGCAGGCCGAGGCGTACGACTGGCCGGAGGAGTTCCTCGCCGAGCGGACCTGGACGATACGGCGGCCCGAGCCCGACCCGGCCGAACTCGCCGCCGCCGTCCGCCTGGTCCGCGCCGCCCGCCGCCCCCCTGGTCGTCGCCGGCGGCGGCGTCCGCCACAGCCGCGCCGAGGCCGCCCTCGCCGAGTTCGCCGAGGCCACCGGCATCCCGGTGGCCTCCACCCAGGCCGGCAAGGGCTCCCTGCGTTTCGACCACCCGCAGGACGTGGGCGGCGTCGGCCACACCGGCACCGCCACCGCCGACGAACTCGCCCGCACCGCCGACCTGGTGATCGGCGTCGGCACCCGCTGCACCGACTTCACCACCGCCTCCGGCACCCTGTTCGAGCACCCGGAGGTGCGCTTCCTCAACCTCAACATCACCGCCTTCGACGCCCACAAGATGTCCGGCACCCCGCTCGTCGCCGACGCCCGCAGCGGCCTGCGCGCCCTGACCCGGAAGCTGCGGCGGACCGGCCACCGGGTCGCGGACTCCTACGTCACCGAGTACACCGAGGACAAGGAGCGCTGGGAGCAGCGCGTCGACGCCTGCTTCGCCGTGGACGAGCCCGACTTCCGGCCCACCCAGCCGCAGGTGCTGGGCGCCCTCGACGCGGTCGTCGACGACACGGACGTCGTCGTCAACGCGGCCGGCTCGCTCCCGGGCGACCTGCACAAGCTGTGGCGGACGCGGTCCCGCGACCAGTACCACGTGGAGTACGGCTACTCCTGCATGGGCTACGAGATCCCCGCGGCGATCGGCGTGAAGCTCGCGGCACCCGAGCGGCCGGTGTGGGCGCTGGTCGGCGACGGCACCTACCTGATGATGCCCACCGAGATCGTCACCGCCGTGCAGGAGGGCGTCGCGATCAAGGTCGTGGTCCTGCAGAACCACGGCTACGCCTCCATCGGCGGCCTGTCGGAGGCGACCGGCGGGGAGCGCTTCGGCACCGCCTACCGCCACCGGGCCGCCGACGGAACCTTCACCGGCGCCCCGCTGCCGGTCGACCTCGCCGCCAACGCGGCCGGCCTCGGGATGCGGGTGCTGCGCGTGCGGAGCGCCGGCCACCTGCGGGACGCGCTCGCCGAGGCCCGGGCCGCGGACACCCCCACATGTGTCTACGTCGAGACCGAAACCGCAGACACAGTGTCGGGCGCGCCCCCGGCGCAGGCCTGGTGGGATGTACCTGTGGCCGCCACCGCGACCCGGGCGGCCGCGGTCAAGGCGCGCGAGCTGTACGAACGGCACGTCTCCACCCGGCGCCGCCATCTGCGTAAGGAGTGACTGGAGCCATGACGAAGGTCGTCAACCACTGGATCGGCGGGAAGACCGTCGAGGGCACCTCGGGGACGTACGGGCCGGTCACCGACCCGGCGACCGGCGAGGTCACCGCCAAGGTCGCCTTCGCGTCGGTGGAGGAGGTGGACGCGGCGGTCGCGGCCGCCAAGGACGCCTTCGCCTCCTGGGGCCAGTCCTCGCTGGCCCAGCGCACGGCGATCCTGTTCAAGTTCCGGGCGCTGCTGGACGCGCACCGCGACGAGCTGGCCGAGCTGATCACCGCCGAGCACGGCAAGGTGCACTCCGACGCGCTCGGCGAGGTCGCCCGCGGCCTGGAGATCGTCGACCTGGCCTGCGGCATCCCCGTGCAGCTCAAGGGCGAGCTGTCCACGCAGGTCGCCAGCCGGGTCGACGTGGCCGCGATCCGCCAGCCGCTCGGCGTCGTCGCCGGCATCACGCCGTTCAACTTCCCGGCGATGGTGCCGATGTGGATGTTCCCCCTCGCCATCGCCTGCGGCAACACCTTCGTACTGAAGCCCAGCGAGAAGGACCCCTCGGCCTCCGTCCGCCTCGCCGAGCTGCTGGCCGAGGCCGGGCTGCCCGACGGCGTGTTCAACATCGTGCACGGCGACAAGGTGGCCGTCGACCGGCTCCTGGAGCACCCCGACGTCAAGGCCGTCTCCTTCGTCGGCTCCACCCCCATCGCGAAGTACATCCACGCCACCGCCGCCGCCCACGGCAAGCGCGTGCAGGCCCTGGGCGGCGCCAAGAACCACATGCTGGTGCTGCCCGACGCCGACCTCGACGCCGCCGCCGACGCCGCCGTGTCGGCCGCCTACGGCTCCGCGGGCGAGCGCTGCATGGCCATCTCCGCGGTGGTCGCCGTCGGCGCGATCGGCGACACGCTGGTGGAGAAGATCCGCGAACGCGCCGAGAAGATCAAGATCGGCCCCGGCAACGACCCGGCGAGCGAGATGGGCCCGCTGATCACCAAGGCGCACCGCGACAAGGTGGCCTCCTACGTGCGGGGCGCGGCGGCCGAGGGCTGCGAGGTCGTCCTGGACGGCACCGGCTACACCGTCGAGGGATACGAGAACGGCCACTGGATCGGCATCTCGCTGCTGGACAAGGTGCCGGTGACCGCGAAGGCCTACCGGGACGAGATCTTCGGCCCGGTGCTGTGCGTGCTGCGCGCCGAGACGTACGAGGAGGCCGTGGCGCTCATCAACGCCTCGCCCTTCGGCAACGGCACCGCGATCTTCACCCGGGACGGCGGCGCCGCCCGCCGCTTCCAGCTCGAGGTCGAGGCCGGCATGGTCGGCGTGAACGTGCCGATCCCGGTGCCGGTGGGCTACCACTCCTTCGGCGGCTGGAAGGACTCCCTCTTCGGCGACCACCACATCTACGGCAACGACGGCACCCACTTCTACACCCGCGGCAAGGTCATCACCTCCCGCTGGCCCGACCCGGCCGACGCCCCCGCGGGCGTGGACCTGGGCTTCCCGCGCAACCACTGAGGCCGCCCGCGGCCCCGAGGGGACCGTCGGGGGCCGAAGGGGCCGCCCGGGGATCCGAGGGCCCCGGGGCCCGAAGGGGCCGCCCGGGGCGCTGAGGGGCCGCCCGGAGCCGGCAGAGGCCGTCCGTCATGCGGACGGCCTCGTTTTTTTGCGGACGGGCGCTGCGGTTCCCGTACGGTGCGAACCAGGGCAACCGCTTGGACCTTGCTGCGATAAGCGGCAGCGAGAAGCCGGGTGACCCACTGAATCCGTAGGCAAGAACCCATTGACGCGCCGGTTTTCGTCGATGTTCCATGCTGCGCAATCCGCTGCACGAGTCGATCGGAACCGCCGCATGACCGATACGCTCCGCCCCGCCGACACCGGCGCCGCCCCGGCGCCGGACGGCACCGCCAGGCCCCAGACGCTCAAGCGCTCCATCGGCGTCGTGGGCGGCACCCTGCTGACGCTGTCCTGCGTGACCCCGGCCTCGACGCTGTTCGTGGTCGTGCCCGACCTGTTCGGCTCCCTGGGCACCGCCACCGCCCTGACCATCGCCCTCGGCTCCCTGCTGTGCGTCGCCGTGGCGTTCTGCTACGCGGAGCTGGGCACGCTCGTCCCGAGCGCGGGCGGCGAGTACGCCATGGTCTCCACACTGGCCGGGCGGCTGGCGGGCTGGCTGGTGTTCGTGCTGTCCCTGCTGGTCGTGATGATCGTCCCGCCGGTCATCGCCCTGGGCACGGCCGACTACCTCGCCCCCGTCGTCCACCTCGACGCGTCCTGGACCGGCGCCGGCGTGATGCTGCTCGCCACCCTGGCCGGCCTGCTCGACCTGCGCGCCAACGCCTGGATCACCGGCGTCTTCCTGGTCCTGGAGGTCGTCGCCGCGGCCGTGGTCGCCCTCCTCGGCTTCACCCACGGACACCGCGGCCTGGGCAGCCTGGTCTCGATGCGGGTCGCGGGCACGGACGGGCACCCGGACACCGTGACGGCCCTGCTGGTGGTCTCCGGGCTCGCCATCGCCCTCTTCGTCACCCAGGGCTTCTCCACCGCCGTCTACCTCTCCGAGGAGCTGGAGGACCCGCGCCGCAGCGTCGCCCGCACGGTCCTGGCCACCCTCGCCATCTCCACCGTGGTCATCCTCGTCCCGGTCGTCGCCATCACCCTGGGCGCCTCCGACCTGCAGCAGCTCACCGGCGGCGACATCGGCGGCATGGTCACCGCCTGGTCCGACTCCGCCGTCGGCACCTTCGTCAGCCTCTGCGTGGCCCTGGCCATCGTGAACGCGGGCATCGTCATGGTCATCCAGAACTCGCGCGTGCTGTTCGCCTCCGCCCGCGACAAGGCCTGGCCCCAGCCGGTGAACGATGTCTTCGCCAAGCTGGGCCGCTTCGGCTCCCCGTGGGTCTCCACGCTCGCGGTGGGCGTGCCCGGCGCGCTGCTGTGCTTCGTCAACCTGGACACCCTGTACGGCGTCACGGGCGTGTCCGTGACCGGCATGTACCTGCTCGTCGCCCTCGCCGCCCTGCTCGGCCGGCGCGGCGACCACCGCCACGCGCACGCGTGGCGGATGCCGCTGTGGCCCGTGGTGCCGGCGCTGCTCATCGCGGTCCTGGCGTACGTCCTCGTCCAGCAGGAGGCGGCTCACCTGCTGTGGACCGGCGGCATCACCGCCGCCGCCACCCTCTACTGGGTCCTCTACCTGCGCCCGCGCCGCGACACCCGCTGGCTGGTGACCCTCCCGGAGGACGCGCGCTCCTGACGCGCCTCACCCGGTGCGCTCCCGACGCGCCTCACCCGGTGAAATCCCACGTCACCACCGTGCACGTCCCCTCGCCCTCGCCGCCCGCACTCCGGTACGCGGCGAGGGCGACGTCGTTGCCGGTGTCCACCCCGACCCACATGCCGTAGCAGCCCCGCTCCCGCGCCAGCCGGGCCAGCCGCACCACCAGCGCCCGCCCGATGCCCCGGCGCCGGAACGGTTCGGCGACCCCCAGCTCGTACAGGAACATCTCGGTGCCCTTGTCGGGGTGGACCGTCTCCACGCCGCTGACGAACCCGACCGGCACGTCCCGGCCGTCGAGGCGGGCCAGGAGCAGGTGGTGGCCGGGCGCGGTGAGGAACCGTTCGGCCCACTCGGGGCGCACCGGATGGTCGAAGAGGTGCTCGGCGGCGGCGACCTCGGCGAGCGAGGCGGCCCGCCGGATCTCGATGCGTGCGTCCATGCGCCTTCGTACCACGCGGTACCACGGGTGTGCCTTCGTATGACGGGCGTACCGCGGGTGCGCCTTCGTATGGACGGCGTACCACGGGTGCACCGTCGTGTGACGGCGTACCACGGGCGCGGTACGCCGCGGCGGGTGCGGTACGCCCGGGAAGGTGCGCGGGCTTTGTCCACAGGCCGCCGCGGCTGTCGGCGGCGGCCCGTACCGTTGACGCATGGATCTTCGACTGCCCCGACCGCCGCGCGGGCCCCGGCGGCTGATCGCCGCCCTGGCCGCCGTGGTCGTGCTCGCCGTGGCCGGCGTGTGGACGACCGCCGCCTTCGGCGGCACACCCGCGGTGCGCCGCACCGACCGGGTCCTGTCCGCCGACGGGGTGCGCCTGGACACCTCCTACTTCGTCTCCACCGCCGCCGGCCGCCGCCCGGCCGTGCTGCTCGCCCACGGCTTCGGCGACAGCAAGGACGACGTGCGGCGGCAGGCCGAGGAGCTGGCGGGGGACGGGTACGCGGTCCTCACCTGGTCGGCGCGCGGTTTCGGCAGGTCGACCGGCAGGATCGGGCTGAACGACCCGCGGGGCGAGGTCGCCGACGTCTCGCAGCTGATCGACTGGCTGGCCCGGCAGCCGCAGGTCCGGCTCGACCGGCCCGGCGACCCGCGCGTCGGCGTCGCCGGCGCCTCCTACGGCGGCGCCCTCGCCCTGCTCGCCGCCGGGTACGACCACCGGGTGGACGCCGTCGCCCCGGCGGCCACCTACTGGAACCTGGCCGACGCCCTCTTCCCCGGCGGCGTCTTCAAGCGGCTGTGGACGAGCCTTTTCGTCACCTCCGGCGGCGGCTGCGCACGGTTCGAGCCCGAGCTGTGCCGCATGTACGAGCGGGTGGCCCGCTCCGGCGTCCCGGACGCCGCCGCCCGCCGGCTGCTCCGGGAGCGCTCGCCGTCCGCCGTCGCCGACCGCATCAAGGTGCCGGCCCTGCTGGTGCAGGGGCAGACCGACTCCCTCTTCCCCCTCGACCAGGCCGACCGCGCCGCCCGCGCGATCCGCGCGAACGGCGCCCCGGTCGACGTCGACTGGATCGCCGGCGGGCACGACGGCGGCGAGGTGGAGACCGGCCGCGTCCAGGCGCGCGTACGGGCCTGGTTCGACCGCTACCTCAAGGGCGAGACGGGCGCCGGCACCGGCCCCGCCTTCCGCGTCACCCGCACCGGAGGCGTCGACTCCACCGACGGGACCGCCCGGTTGCGCGGCGCGAGCGCGGACGCCTACCCCGGCCTGCGCAGCGGGCTCCGCACCGTCGCCCTCACCGGCGGCCCGCAGCACGTCGCCAACCCGGCCGGCGCCAGCCCGCCCGCCGTCTCCTCCCTGCCCGGCCTCGGCGGCGCCCAGGGCCTGGGAGAGCTGTCCGCCCTCGGCGTCGGCGTGTCGGTCGACTTCCCCGGCCAGTTCGCCGCCTTCGAGTCGGCACCCGTCCGCGGCGACCTGCAGATCACCGGCACCCCCACGGTCACCGTGCACGTCACGTCCACCGCCCCCGACGCCGTGCTCTTCGCCAAGCTCTACGACGTCGGCCCCGGCGACTCCCGCCCGGTGCTGCCCGCCCGGCTGGTCGCCCCGCTGCGTGTGCCGGGCGCCGCAGCCGGCCGGGACGTGACGGTCACCCTCCCGGCGATCGACCACGAGGTGCGCTCCGGTCACCGCCTCCGCCTGGTCCTCGCCTCCACCGACCTCGGCTACGCCTCCCCGACCGCCCCGGCCACCTACACCGTCTCCCTGAAAAGCGCCCTCACCGTGCCCACGGCCCCCGGCGTGAGAACCGCGGCCGCCCCGCTGCCGTCCTGGACGTGGTGGCTGCCCCTCGCCGGCGCCGCGACCGCGCTCGCCCTGCTGCTGACGGCGCGCCGGCGCACGGCGGCCCCCGCGCCCGACCCCGCCCTCGCCGACGTGCCGCTGCAGATCACCGGCCTGAGCAAGCGGTACGCCGGGGCCGCGGACCGGTACGCGGTCAGGAACCTGTCCTTCCGCGTCGACCAGGGCCAGGTGCTGGGCCTGCTCGGCCCCAACGGCGCGGGCAAGACCACCACCCTGCGCATGCTGATGGGCCTGATCACCCCGGACGACGGCGAGATCCGCGTCTTCGGCCACGCCGTCCGCCCGGGCGCGCCGGTGCTGTCCCGGGTCGGCGCCTTCGTCGAGGGCGCGGGCTTCCTGCCCCACCTGTCCGGCCGGGAGAACCTGGAGCTGTACTGGCGCGCCACCGGCCGCCCGCCCGAGGACGCCCACCTGGAGGAGGCCCTGGAGATCGCCGGGCTCGGCGGGGCTTCCCCGAGTTCCCGGCCGCGCTCGAACGGGGGAGACCCCATCGACCGCGCGGTGCGCACCTACTCGCAGGGCATGCGCCAGCGCCTGGCCCTCGCCCAGGCCATGCTGGGCCTGCCCGACCTGCTCATCCTCGACGAGCCCACCAACGGCCTGGACCCGCCGCAGATCCGCGAGATGCGCGAGGTGATGATCCGTTACGCGGCCGGCGGCCGCACGGTGATCGTCTCCAGCCACCTGCTGGCGGAGGTCGAGCAGACCTGCACCCACCTGGTGGTCATGGACCGCGGCCGCCTGGTCCGGGCCGGCCCGGTGCGCGAGATCATCGGCTCCGGCGACACGCTGCTGGTCGGCACCGCCGCACCCGTGGCGGAGCCGGTCGTGGAGAAGGTGGCCGCCCTGCCGGCCGTCGCCTCCGCCGTGCGCACCGACGACGGCCTGGTGGTCCGCCTGGCCCCCGGGGCGGGCGCCCACGACCTGGTCGCCGAACTGGTCCGGCTGGACGTGCCGGTGGCGTCGGTCGGCCCGCACCGCCGCCTCGAAGACGCCTTCCTCACCCTGATCGGAGGCTCCGCATGAGCACGCGCGCCGAGCACACCAGGCCCGCCGAGCACACCGGGCATGCCGAGCACACCGGGCGCACCGGGCCCGCCGGCGCCGCCCCCGGCTACCGGCCCGGCCGCACCCTGCCCCTGCGGGTGGAGCTGGTCCGGCAGGTGAAGCGGCGCCGCACCCTGGTCATGGGCGGCATCCTCGCCGCGCTGCCGTTCGTGCTCGTGGCCGCCTTCGCCCTCGGCGGCGACCCCGGCGCCCGCAACGGCCGGGTGACGCTGATGGACACCGCCACCGCGTCCGGCGCCAACTTCGCCGCGGTCACCCTGTTCGTCTCCGCGGGCTTTCTGCTGGTGATCCCGGTGGCGCTGTTCTGCGGCGACACCGTGGCCTCCGAGGCGAACTGGTCCTCCCTGCGCTACCTGCTCGCCGCCCCCGTGCCCCGCGCCCGCCTCCTCACCTCCAAGCTCGCCGTCGGCCTCGCCCTCGGCCTGGCCGCGATGGTCCTGCTCCCGCTCGTCGCCCTCGCCGTCGGCACCGCCGCCTACGGCTGGGGTCCGCTGCGGATACCCACCGGCGGCGAACTGGCGCCGGGCACGGCCGCCCAGCGCCTGGTGGTCGTCGTCGCCTACCTCTTCGTCTCCCAACTGGTCACCGCGGGGCTGGCGTTCTGGCTGTCGACGAAGACCGACGCGCCGCTGGGCGCGGTCGGCGGCGCGGTGGGCCTGACCATCGTCGGCAACGTCCTGGACGCGGTGACCGCCCTCGGCCACTGGCGCGACTTCCTGCCCGCGCACTGGCAGTTCGCCTGGGTGGACGCCGTCCAGCCCCGGCCCGAGTGGTCCGGGATGGTCCAGGGCGCCTCGGTGTCCGTCACCTACGCGCTGGTGCTGACGGCGCTGGCCTTCCGCGCCTTCGCCCGCAAGGACGTGGTGTCCTAGCGCCCGGACCGCCCGCCGGCGCCACCGTCGTACCGCCCCTCGTACCCCGCCCCGGCACGGTCGGCCGGCCCGTGCCCGGCACGGCGGTGCGCATCGCCGACGACGGCGAGGTGCTCGTCAGGGGCGGGGTGGTCTTCGCGTCGTACTGGAACGACCCGGCCGCGACCGAGGCGGTGCTGAGGGACGGCTGGTTCGCCACCGGCGACCTCGGCCGGCTCGACGAGGACGGCTACCTCACCCTCACCGGCCGCAAGAAGGACATCATCGTCACCTCCGGCGGCAAGAACGTCTCCCCCTCCGTCCTGGAGGACCGGCTGCGCAGCCGCCCGCCCGTGGGCCAGTGCGTGGCCGTCGGCGACAACCGCCCCTTCGTCGCCGCCCTCATCACCCTCGACCCCGACGCGGTCGCCCACTGGCTGGCCGTGCGCGGCCTGCCCGCCGACACCCCGGTGTCCGAGGTCGTGCGGGACCCGCGGATGCGCGACTACGTGCAAAAGGCCGTGGACCACGCCAACCAGGCCGTCTCCCGCGCCGAGTCCATCCGCGCCTTCCGGCTGGTCGAGGGCGAGTTCACCGAGGACAACGGCATGCTGACCCCGTCGCTGAAGGTGAAGCGGCACGCGGTGGCGCAGGCGTACGCCGCCGAGATCGAGGCCCTGTACGGCGGCTGACACGACGACGGTCCGCCGAGTTGCCGTACCACCGATCTTCCGGCGTCCGCGGACGCCGGCCGCCGACCGGGTGACCACCCGCAACCAAAACCCTCCCGCCGGGTTGATGAGGCCGTAGGAGCCGTGGGAAACGCCTCGCTGCGAGGAAAGGGCAGGGCTTTTCCGCAGAGCTTTCCGCAAGGCTTTTCCCGGCGGTGTCCTTGAGGGTGATCTTCGGGGGTGAACGTGTGGTGACACGGGGCAGCCGAGTGAATTGTCCTACGAGCCGCGTTCGTGACGTCCTCCTGCGTCTATCCCTCGTTCAGCGCGGCGGCTCGTTCGCGTCGTCGTGCTCACTCGGTTCCGGCCGTCCCAGAGGCATGACCCAGAGAAGGGAACACACATGAAGAAGAGCGCTGCTGTCGTTGCGGGCGCCATCCTGGTTCTCGGCGGTGCCGCCCCGGCGTTCGCGGACGCCGACGCCGACGCCGTCGCCGCCCATTCCCCCGGCGTCCTCTCCGGCAACGTGGTCCAGGTGCCGGTCAACCTCCAGGTCAACGCGTGCGGCAACACGGTCGACATCGTCGGCCTGCTGAACCCGGCGGCCGGCAACGTCTGCATCAACCGCTGACGAAATCAACCGCTGACGAACCGCACGGAACACAGCCCCCGGCTGTGCCCCGGCCGGCCTCGGAACGTGCCTGTTCCGTTCCCAGGCCGGCCCTTTCCCGCTTCCGCCCGCTTCCGGCGGGCTTTTCTCAGGAACAACTTCAGGAACAACCTCAGGAAGAACAACGAGAGTGCGACAGACCTTGAGCAGGGGAGTGTGCGCGGCCGCGGCCGCGACAAGCGTTCTGTCCCTGTACGGCAGCCCCGCCCTGGCCGACGCGCAGGCGGACGACTCCGCCCGGAACTCCGCCGGTGTCGCGGCCGGCAACGACGTACGGGTCCCCGTCGACCTGCGGGTCAACGCCTGCGGCAACACGGTCGACGTCGTCGGCCTGCTGAACCCGTCCTTCGGCGACTCCTGCGCCAACGCCCCCTTTGGCGGCCACGGTTCCCAGGACACGCCTCCCGCGCACGGCAGGCGCACGCCCCCGCCGAGGGACGGGCGGACGGTCCCGGCACCGCGCGGCGAGCAACCGGACCCGCGCCCCGCCTTCCTCGCCGACACCGGCAGCGGCGCCCTCCTCGGCGCCTCCGGCGGCAACGCCTTCCTCGGCGCCTCCGGCACCGGCGCAGCCCTCGTCGCGGCCGGGACGGTCCTGTACCGCCGTGCCCGGGCCGCGGCCCGCCGCTGACGCTTCCGCCGGCACCCCGCACCACCGCGGGAACGGGTGAGGCCGCCGGACGTCCGGCGGCCTCACCCGCATCCACGCCCCGCGCGACGGGCTCTCGCACGCGCGGGACTCTCTCCTACGGACGCGCTCCGGCCGGCGCCCCCGGCGTGACCGGCCGCACGTGACTTCCCGGCGCCGGGACCACCGTGCCGCCCGCCGTACCGCGCGGCAGCGCGCGCAGCCGGCGCCGTACGCCGCGCACCAGCGTCCCGGCCGTGAAGCCGGCGCCGTGGACGAAACGCATCGCGGGGCCGAAGCCGGAGGCGGTGACGAGGCCGGCCAGGAAGAGCCCGGGGTGGGAGGACTCGAAGGAGCGGCCCACGGCGGGGGCGCCGTCGGCGGCGGTGACCAGGCCGGCACGCAGGTCGGCGGAGAGCAGGCCGAGCCGGTCGGCGGTGGCGCGGAACCCGGTGGCCGCGATGACGTGACCGGTCTCCAGGGTGCGTGTCGCGCCGGAGGCGCCGGTGATCCGCAGGCGCAGACCGTCCCCGGCCGGATGCGCGGCCGTCACCTGGTGGCCGAGGAGCACCTCGACGTGCGGCTCGACCCGCTCCCGCACCCACCACGCGCCGGCCGGTCCGAGGGCCGTGGCGGCGATGCGCGCCCGGGTCGGTTCCGGCAGCCGGCGGAAGAGGCCGGGGCGCTCGGCGTAGAACCAGTTGCGCCAGCCGGGGCCGAGACCGCTGTGCGGGGAGCGCAGCGACTGCCACCAGGGGCGCTCCCAGGGCGGCGGCACGTCGTTCCAGTACAGCCGGTCGGCACGGGCCAGCACCCGCACCCGCGTGCCCTGCTCGGCCAGCAGCGCCGCCGTCTCCAGCGCCGCCTGGCCGCCGCCGATCACGGTGACGTCGCCGCCGCGGAAGCGGTCGAGGTCGCTGTGGTGGCTGCTGTGGGTGACGAGCGCCGGGTCCAGGTGGCGCAGCACGGCCGGGATCTCCACGAACGGCATGACACCGACGGCCAGGGCGACGGTGCGGGCGTGCAGCACCTCGCCGTCCTCGGTGACCACCTCGAAGCCCTCCGGCCGGGCCGACACCCGCGTCACCGTGCGTTCGTCGACCGCCGGCACGGCGTGGTGCGCGAACCACAGGCCGTAGGACGCGAACGTCTCCACCGGGATCGGCTTGGCGTGCCGGGCGGCCACGCCCTGGCCCGCGCAGTACGCTTCCAGGCTCCAACGGCCCTGGGGATCGGACAGGTTGGACGCCCACGGCTCCGACTTCAGGAACATGCCGCGCGGCATGTGGTCGCGCCAGGACGCCATGGGACGGCCGAAGACGCGCAGGTCGAGACCGGCGGCCGCGGCATGGGACGCGATGGACAGGCCGTACGGGCCGGCGCCCACCACCAACAGGTCGTACATCAGCAAGTGCTCGCTTTCTCATCGTCGGAGTCGTCGGAGACGTCGGAGACGTCGGACGCGGAGGAGACCGGGGGGACCGGTGAGCCCGCCGGCCCTGGGGAGGCCGACGGGACTGGAGAGACCGGCGGGGCTGGAGAGGCGGCGGAGACGCCGGTCGACGGGGCGGTGCCGGCCGGCGCGGTGCCGATCGGCGCGGTGCCGGTCGGCGCGGTGCCGGTCGGCGCGGTGCCGGCCGGGCCCGTGCCGCCGTCGGCGAGGCGGGCGAGCAGGCGGCGCGCGACATGGCCGCCCCACAAGGTCCACAGCGCGCGGCCGGGGGCGAGGTCGTCGCGGGCGTGCCAGGCCAGTTCCCGCCCGCCCGGCGCGGGCCGCAGCGCGGCCAGCGGCGCGTAGTTCTCCACCACGAACTCCCGCCCCGGCAGCGGCGCCCCGTCGGGCAGGGGACGGTCCGTCAGGTCCAGGTGCAGGGCCCGGACGACGTCGAGTCCGGCCGAGTCGGCGAACAGCCGGAACTGGGCGCCGGGGCGCGGGTTGAAGTCCAGCAGGTGGTAGCGGCCCGTGGCGGCGCAACGACGGAAGTCCAGGTCGAAGATGCCGCGGTAGCCGAGCGCGTCGGTGAGCCGCTCGGCGAGCGCCTGCACCTGCGGGTTGGGCGTCCAGCAGCCCACCGCGGTCAGACCGGCCCCGCGCGGCCAGGCCCGCCGCTTGCGGCCGGATCCGCCCGCCCGGACGGTGCCGGAGCGGTCGGCGTACCCGTGGACGAACCAGTCGCCGTTCGGCCCGGGCGGCAGGTGGGCCTGAAGCAGCAGCCGGCTGCCCGCCTCCGCGGACCGCAGGTACAGCTCGCGCGCCTCCCGCGCGGAGTGCAGCACCATCGTGCTGCGCAGCCCGCTGCCCGGCGGCAGCAGCCAGGGTCGGCTCCACTTGGCCACCAGCGGCAGCCCCAGCTCCCGGGCGGCGGCCGCCGCCCGAGCCGGGCTGTCGGGGACCAGGGTCACCGGGTGGGGCACGTCCGCCGCGGCGCACACCGCGGCGAGTTCGGCCTTGTCGGCGACGCGTTCGGGCAGCCCGGCCGGCACGTCCGGCAGCAGGTAGAGGGGGGAGAGGTCGTCGCGCATGCGGCCCACCGCGATGGCGCTCGCGTCGTCCATCGGGACCAGCACGGCGGGGCGCCGGACACGGCCGGCGACCCGGCGCAGCACGGCGGCGATGTCGTGGGCGGAGGCGCCGGGCGGTGGCGGCGGATGCATCCGGCGCACGAAACGCGAACCGCGCACGGGACTTCCCGCCGAATCGGCGACGAGGTGCACTTCCACGCCGGCGCGCCCGAGCGACCGTACGGCGCCCAGCGTTCCGTGGTGAAAGGGATTCCGGTCGATCCGCAGCAGCACGGCGGGGACCCGGATGTCGAACAGGGACACGTAATTCATTCCTTTGACGTCATTCACTCGTGTGGGCGAGCGGGGCACTCGAAAGCAGCAGGAATACGGCAGGGCCGGTGGCGTGGTGGCCCCTCATGTGACTGAGTGTCAAACAGGCCCCGGAAAGGCGGCCGGAAAGGCCGGGCGCGTCGGCCGGCGAGTACGCGGAAGGAGCAGGCAATGACCCCACAGCAGCGACGGGCCCCCACCCGGCGGCTGGCGGCCGTCGCGGCGGCCGCCGTCACGACGGCCGTCCTGGTCTCCGGACCGGGGTTCGCCGAGGGCGCGGAGCGGGTCGCCGTCCCTCCCGCTCCCGCCTCCGGCGGTCCGGCGCCCACCTACGCCCCGGGGCCCACCGAAGCTCCGCGGCTCACCGATGCTCCGGCGTCCGCCGTCCCTTCGGTCACCCCGTCGGTCACCCCTTTGGACACCCTGCCGGTCACCCCGTCGGCCGTCCCGCCGGTGCCGGACCTCCTGCTCCCGCCGTATCCGCCGGGCGTCACCCCGCCCGCGCCGCCGCAGCCGCCGGTCTCCCTGATGCCGCCCCAGCAGCTCCCGGCCTTCGGCGCCTTCCTCGACTCCGACGCCCGCGGCGTGGCCCGCCTCGCCGACCTCAGCAGCTGGCTGGGCGGCGCCGACCTGCGTGTCGGCCACACCTACCTGCCGGGCAACAGCTGGAGCGACATCGAGGGCTCCCCCGGCTTCCTCGAGGCGTGGGCGGCCTGGCGGCGCCGGCGGAACGACCGGATGCTCGTCCTCAACGTGCCCCTGCAGGAGCGCAACGAGGAGGGCGTCCCCGACGACGAGGTGCGCGCACTGCTGCGCCAGGGCGCGGCCGGCGCCTTCGATCACCACTTCCGGGCCCTCGCCCGGCGGCTGGTCGGCCTCGGGGTGCCGGACACGGTGCTCGTGCTGGGCTGGGAGATGAACGGCACCACGTACACCCATCGCTGCGGACCCGACCCGGAGGCCTGGAAGAAGTACTGGAACAGAATCGTCACCACCATGCGTTCGGTGTCGGGCCAGAAATTCCGGTTCGATTTCGCCCCGAGCCGGGGCCGGGACGCCGTTCCCTGGACGCAGTGCTATCCCGGGGACGACACGGTCGACATCATCGGCATGGACGCCTATGACCAACCGCGTGGACTGTCATTCGACGAGCAGGTGAAAGAGCCCTATGGGCTGCAGGCGCACGTGGACTTCGCCAAATCCCACGGCAAACCCATTTCCTATCCTGAATGGGGTCTTTTTCGCAATGGTGACAACGCCGAATACATGCGGCGCATGCTCGCCTGGATGGAGGAGCACAAACCCCTCTATCAGACGCTGACCGACTACTGCCCGCACGGCGTGTGGCAGTGCGGCGCGAACCCCAGGGCGGCCCAGGTCTACCGCTCCGTTCTCTTCGGCCGTACGACCGGAGTGGCCCTCCCGGTCCCGACCCCGACCCCCACCCCGACCCCGACCCCCACCCCCGGCGGGGCCGAGCCGTCGGCCGCCCGGCACCCGGCGCACTGCTCCCTGCCGGACCTCGGCGACTGGGTGGGGCACTGGGTCGGCGGCAGGCTGTGCCTGCGCTTCCACTGGTGAACCCGCGCCCGGCGACCGGGCCCTTGACGGCCGGGTACCTGACGGTCCGAAACCCGACAGCCGGGCACCCGACGACCGGGCCCTTGACGACCCCGCACGCGGCGGCCACGGACCCGGCGCCCGGTGCGCGGTGCCCCCGCACCCGCTAGCCATCGTCACGCTCCCGCATCCGGCGCAGCAGCGCCTTGCCCCGCCGCCGCACGGCCACGTCGCAGGCCACCGCCGACAGCAGCGGGGCGGTGCGGCGGCGGGCCAGCAGCAGCCGCTGGTTGACGACCCGCTCGGGACGCCAGTGGTGCTTGTAGGGCTCGTCGCCGCGCAGCAGGCTCAGCGTGCGGTGCCCGGTCGCGGCCGTGTGCTCCGCGCACGCGTCCAGCAGCATCACCGCCACGTCCGCCTTGTGCTCCCGCAGCCGCGGATGGGCGCCGTACAGGTAGCCGCCGGCCAGGCGGCCGCCCAGCAGGGTCAGGTTCACGGCCGCCACCTCGCCGTCCAGGCGGAACTCGGTGACCACCGCGTCCCCGGAGCGCGCCATGGCCACCGCGGAGCGCACCAGGTGCTCGCGGAACCGGGACCGCAGGTGCTCGGGGGTCACCCCGCGGCCCTGCCACTGCAGCCGGTGCAGCTCCAGCAGCCGGTGCAGGGCCGCGGCCACCGCCTCCGGGTCGCCGGCCGGCACGACGCGGTGCTGCACGCCGAGCGCGGCCAGCCGGCGCAGCTTGGCCCGCACCCGCTGGGCCGCCTTGGCCGACGGCAGCCGGGCGGCCAGCTCCGCCACCGGGACGGCGGGCAGCTCCAGGCACGGCGAGTCGGCCAGGCGGCGGCGCGGGCCGCGCCAGCAGGCGTACACTCGCTCCGCCGCGCCGCCCGGCCGCACCTCGCGCAGGTCGACCAGCGCGGTGCGGGCCGCGGGCCACAGGGCCGCGGCGAGCGCGGCGGCCGCCCCGTCCGCCCGCTCGTCGTCCAGCAGCACGTCGCCGTAGTCGGAGATCGCCCCGCCCAGCGGCACCAGCGCGGGCACCGGGCCGCGGCGCAGCATCAGCGGCGCCGCGGCGACCAGTGCGCCGTCCGCGCCGGCGTCGCGCACCAGCACCAGCCGCAGCCGGCCCGGCCGGCCGTACGACCGCCACCACGAGTGCAGCCAGGCGTGGCTCTGGAACGGGGTCGCCGTACCGCACCGCCGGTACAGCCGCTCCCACTCCGGGGCCAGGCCGGCGAAGACGGCCGGGTCGGTGACGACCTCGGTGGCGACCTCGGTGGCGCTCTTGGTGACACGGACCAGCCCCCGGGGACGGACGGGGGGCGGCGCCGGAGCGGCCCTCACGACCGGCCGTGCACGTCGGCGGCGTGGGCCGGGCCCGGCACCGCGGCGGAGCGTGCCGCCTCCTGCGGCGCGGACCGCCGGGGCCGTACCAGCAGGCCCAGGCCGCCGAGCAGCCCGCCCGCGCTCGCGCCGACCAGGCCGGTCACGGAGGCCGGCGCCGAGGACGGCTCGGTGGGCTTCACCGCGCGGGAGAACGGCACCAGGGTGACGTGGGTGTCCTTCTTGCTGTCGGCGGCGTGCCGGACCAGGGAGCGGGTGACGGCGTTGGCCATGTCGACGGCGAGGTCGGGGCGCGAGGAGGTGGCCGACACGGCGACCATCGGCGCGTCCGGCGAGGTCGCCGTGCGCACGCCGGCCTCCAGCGTGCGCAGCGGCACCCCGGCCCACACCTGGGCGTCCCCGAGCACCGCGAGCTGGGTGGCGACCCGGCCGTAGGCCTGTGCGAAGCCGGACGCCGCGGCCGGGTCGGACTTGTCCTCCGGCACGGCGATGACGTAGCCGGTGGCCGTGTAGGTGGGCGTCTTCAGCGCGCCGTAGGCGCCGCCGAGCAGTCCGCCGGTGACGGCGCCGGCCGCGAGCAGGGTCCACGACGGCAGGGCGGCCAGGCGGGCCAGCCGGCGGGGGAGGCGGGAGGGTGTGTCGGTCATGCGGAACGGGCTCCCAGGAGTGACGGGGACGGTGCGGACGGGCGGGGCGCGCCGGCCAGCGCGGCCGCGTACACCTCGCGCAGGCGGGCGGCGCTGCGGGTGACGGCGTAGTGCTCGGCGGCCGGCGGGACCGTGCGGGGCGCGGGGCCGGCCGCGCGCAGACCGGCGAGCGCGGCGGCGAACGCCTCGGGACCGCCGGTGACCCGGCGGGCGCCGGGCGCGCTGTGCGGCGGCAGGTCCTCCAGCGCCGGGCAGGCCGCGTACAGCACGGGCAGGCCGGCCGCGAGCCCCTCCACGACGGCCAGCCCGAAGGACTCCTCCGGGCTGGGCGAGGCCAGCACGTCCATCGCGGAGGCGAGGGCGGGCAGGTCGGGGCCGGGGGTGCCGTCGGGCACGCAGGGGCGCTCGCCGGCGAACAGCACGCGGTCGGCGACGCCCGCGCGGTGGGCGGCGCGGCGCAGCACGGTCTCCTGCGGGCCGCCGCCCACCAGCAGCAGCCGGCAGTCGGCGGGCAGGCGGGCCAGGGCGTGGATCAGGACGTCGAAGCGCTTGCCGGGGGCCAGGCGGCCGATGCCGCCGACGACGTACGCGTCGTCGGACAGGCCGAGGCGGCGTCGGGCGGTGCGGCGGCGCTCCGGATCGAAGCGGAAGCGGTCGATGTCAACGCCGTTGGGGACGACCACGATGCGCGGCGCGGGCACGCCCCAGCGGCGCAGGCGCTCGGCGACGGTGGGGGAGACGGCGACGGTGGTGCGGCCCAGGCGTTCGGTGGCCAGGTACAGGGCGCGCACGCCCGCGCCGAGGGGCCGGCCCTCCATCTGGGAGGCGCCCAGGGAGTGTTCGGTGGTGACGACGGCCCGCACCCCCGCCAGGCGCGCGGCGAGCCGGCCGTAGACGCAGGCGCGGTACAGGTGGGTGTGGACCAGGTCGTAGCCGCCCGCGCGGATGACGCGGACCAGGCGGGGCAGGGCCGTCAGGTCGCGGTTGCCGCCCATGCCGAGGTGCACCACGCGCACCCCGTCGGAGGCGAGCCCGTCGGCGACCGGGCCGGGGTTGGTGAGCGTCACGACGTCGGCGCGCACGTCCGGCAGGTGCCGCAGCAGCAGCCGCAGCTGCTGCTCGGCGCCGCCGACGCCGAGGCCGGTGATGACGTGCAGGACCCGCATCACACGCCCTCCACCGGGCGGCGGCGCAGCCGGTGCAGCCGGTACTTCAGGGCCAGGCGCCAGGCGGTGTCGCGCTGCCCGACGTGCAGCCGCGGCAGGGCGTGCACACCGGTGAGCGGGCCGGGGTCGATGGCGCAGGCGTAGGCGTACCCGGCGTCCCGCACGGCGGCGACGGCGCGCGCGTCGAGCGTGCCGTAGGGGTAGCAGAAGCCGTCCACGGGCGCGTCGAGGAGCTCGGCGAGGAGCTTGCGGCTGTGCGCGGTCTCGGCGGCCAGCGTGGTGTCGTCGGCCCGGGTGAGGTCGACGTGGGTCAGGCCGTGCGAGCCGATCTCGACGCCGGCCGCGGCGGCGCGCCGGACGCCGTCGGCGGTCAGCAGCGGCTTGCGCGGGCCGAGCGGGTCCCAGGCGTTGTCGCCGCCGAACCGGCCCGGCAGCACGAACAGGGTGGCGTTGCACTCCCAGCGGCGCAGCACCGGCAGCGCGTGGTCGAGGAAGTCGGCGTACCCGTCGTCGAAGGTCAGGCCCACCAGGCGGCGGCCCTCGCCGCGGGCGCGGGCGGCCAGCAGCTCGGCGACGGACACGCCGCGCAGACCGCGCCGGCGCAGCCGGCGCAGCTGCTCGTCGAGGCGGTCGGGGGTGACGGTGATGCGGTAGGGGTCGTCGGTGCAGTCGCCCACGGAGTGGTACATCGCCACCCACGGGACGGGGCCGGTGCCGGCCGGATCAGCGTGAACCATGCGGGAGCCTTCGGGTGAGGGAACGGAGGATGCTCAGGGCGCGCGGCGGGATCCGCGAGGAATTGAGGGAGGAACCGAGGGAGGAACCGAGGACGGAGACGAGGCCGTGGGCGCCCAGGACACGGCCGAGCGGCAGCAGGACGGCGGTGACGGTCAGCACGCCGGCGGCGAGGGACGGCAGGGGCGCCCGCACGAGGTGCGCGGCGTACGCCCCGGCCGCCGTCGCGCCCGCCGCCGCGGCCAGTTGCCGGGCCAGCTCGCCCGGCACGCGCCGGGCGCGCAGCGGCACGCCGCGCCGGCCGGTGCCGGCCAGCAGCAGGACCGCGGTGAAGGTGATGCCGGCGGCGTTGGCGGCGGCGATCCCCAGCACGCCCCAGGTGCCCACGGCCGCGGCGCCCAGAAGCGCGGTGGCGGCCAGGCCGGCGCCCATCGCGGCTGCCGGGTACCAGGTGGGCCGGCCCGCCGAGAAGTAGGAGCGCGCCAGCACGCCCACCAGCGTCTGGCCGAGCAGCCCGAGGGCGTACACGCGCATCACGCCCGCCGTCGCCGCCGTGTCCTGCGGCCCGAACGCGCCGCGCTGGAAGAGGACCTCGATGATCTGCGGGGCGCACGCGATCACCGCGGCCGCGCCGTACAGCACCAGGCTCGCCGCCAGCGCGAGGTCCCGCTCGACGCGGTCGCGGGCCCGCTGCAGGTCGCCGTCGGCCAGCGCCCGCGCCACCACCGGGAAGGTGACCGTGCACACCATCAGCGACAGCACCATCGGCATCTGCGCCACCTTCTGGGCGTAGTTGAGGTGCGAGATCGCCCCGGCGGGCAGACCGGAGGCGAGGAACCGCTCCACCAGCACCTGCGACTGGCGGCTCAGCGCGAACAGCAGCACGCTCCCCATCAGGGCCAGCCCCATCGGCCGCCCGTCGGCGCCCCCCGGCGCCGTGCCGGCGGTCGTACGACGCCGCAACTCCCTCAGCAGGGACGGCAGTTGTACGAGGACCATGAGGCACCCGCCGGCCGCGACCCCGGCCGCCGCCGCGCGCACCCCCCAACGGCCGCCGAGCAGCAGCATCCCGGCGACGATGCCGGTGTTGTACGCGACGTAGATCGCCGCGGGGGCGAGGAAGCGGCGGTGCGCCCGCAGCGCCGCGCTGCAGTACCCGGCCAGGCCGAAGGTGAGCACGCAGGTCGCCGTCAGCCGGGTGCAGTCCACGGCGAGCGCGGGGTCGGGCAGGCCCGGGGCGAGGACCGCCACGAGCTGCGGGGCCGCGCCGGCGGCCAGCGCGGCCACCGCGACGAACGCCAGCGTCAGCCGGGGCAGGGTGGTGGCGACCAGCGCGCGCACCGGGTCCCCGGCCGTGTCCCGCGCCCGCCGCGCCAGCGCCAGGCTGAACGCCGGGATCAGCGCGAACGCCAGCCCGTCCTCGATCAGCAGCGTGGCCGCGAACTCCGGCACCGTCCACGCGACCAGAAAGGCGTCGGTCGCGCTGTCGGCGCCGAACAGGCGTGCCAGCGCCTGGTCGCGCACCAGCCCGAGCAGTGCGCCGGCGAGCGACAGGACGGCGGTGACGAGGGCGGCCCGGGCGAGGAAGCGACGGGAGGGCCTGGGGTCTCCGGGGTGGTCGGGGGCGGTGCCGGAAGCAGCCGGGTGGCCGGGGGCGGTGCCGGAAGGGGTGGGGCGGTCCGGTGCCGGGGGGTCCGGGCGGGCGGCGCCCTGGGGGGCCGGCGCGGCCGGCCGGGCGGGCGCCGGCGGTGCCGCCACCGCGGCCGCCACCGCGGCCGCCTGGGACGCCTGGGATGACTGGGATGACTGGGAGAGCGGGGGCACCGGGGGCACCGGGGGCACCGGGGCCGCCGACGCCGACGCCGTCGTCGCCGGTTCGGCGGAACGGGGCGGACGGGACGGACGGGACGGGGCCGGATTCATCGCACCCCGGCTTCCTCGGCGCCCCGGCGGACCGGACCGGACCCGCGGGCGCCGGAGTCGTCCGCCCGGCCGGGCCGCTCGCCGCCGACCAGCGCCCACCAGGCCACCAGCCCGAGGCACACCGCGCTCAGCACGGTGGAGGGCCCGCCGATGTCGGAGTAGAAGAAGTCGACCAGTTGCCACACCAGCAGCCCGCAGGCCAGCAGCGCGCAGTCCAGGCCGGCGGCGGCCCGGCGGCGCACGCGGACCAGGCCGCGCAGGGCGCACACCAGCAGCGCCAGCCAGCTCCCGGCCAGCGCGAGCAGCCCGAGGACGCCCTGCTCGCTCAGGACGAGCAGGTACATGTTGTGCGGGGACAGCAGCGGCTGCCTGCGGAAGGCGGCGCCCGCGCCCCCGGTGTCGCTGCCGGAGGACAGCGCGAGGGAGGCGTACCCGTCGCGGTACTGCGGGAAGTTCTTCAGTCCGACGCCGGTCAGCGGGTGGGTGTGCCACATGCCGGTGGCGGCCGCCCACAGGGTGTACCGGTCGGTGACGGACTGGTCGGGCGCGGCGGTGACCTGCGTGATGCTGGTGAAGCGCTGCTGCAGCAGGGCGCTGCCCACGCCGAGGCCGCCCACCAGCACCACGGCCGCGGCCGTCACCGCCGCGGCCACGGTCAGGGCCCGCCGCAGCCCGGCCAGCACCAGCTGCACGGTGCACGTCACGGCGGTCGCGATCCACGCGCCGCGGCTGAAGGACACCGCCAGCGGCGGCAGCAGCAGCAGCGCGCAGCCGGCGGCGATCCAGCGCGCGCGTCCGGCCGTACGGCCCAGCGCCAGCCCGACCGCGCACACCAGCCCGAACGACACCGTCGTCGCCATGCCCATCACGTCACCGGGCCCGAAGGTGCCCACGGCCCGGATGTCCTCGCCCTGGTAGGAGGCGCCGGTGCCGGTGGCGTACTGCTGCACGCCGATCGCGCCCTGCCACAGCGCGAGCCCGACCATCGACCAGGCCAGCAGCCGCGCGTCGGACCGGTTGCGCACCAGCAGCACGACGGCGGCCGGGACGAGGACGAAGACCTGCAGGTAGCGGACGAGCCCGGCGAGCCCGGTGGGCGGGGTGGCGCCCGCGGCGGCCAGCGCCACCCCGGCCACCGGCAGCCCCAGCACCACGGCCGCCTCGCAGGTCAGCGGGCGCCGTCGGGCGCGTACCAGCAGCAGCGCGCAGAACAGCACCACCAGCCCGGAGGCCAGGTCGGCCGGTCCGGCCCCGCCCGCGCCGTCCGGGGCGGCCGGCAGGCCCAGCAGGGCGACCACGGCCACCACGGCCAGGACCGGGGGCGGCGCCGTGACCCGGAAGGGACGCATCGGCTCAGCTCCCCGTCGGGCGCACCAGCGCCGCCGCGGTGCGCAGCAGGATGCACACGTCCTGCCACAGCGACCAGGTGTCGATGTAGGAGTTGTCGAAGCGGGCGCGGTCCTCGATCGAGGTGTCGCCGCGCAACCCGTGGACCTGCGCCAGCCCGGTGATCCCGACGCGCATCCGGTGGCGGGCCGCGTAGCCGGGGTAGGTCTGGCTGAACTGGGTGACGAAGTACGGCCGTTCGGGCCGCGGGCCGACCAGGCTCATGTCGCCGCGCAGCACGTTCCACAGTTGCAGCAGCTCGTCCAGCGAGGTGCGGCGCAAAAAGCGGCAGAAGCCGCGCATCCGGTGCTCGTCGGCCACGCTCCACCGGGTCGCCGACTCGTGCGGGTCGGCCGGGCGGTGGGTGCGGAACTTCAGCAGCGTGAAGGGCCGTCCGTCCTTGCCGACGCGCTCCTGCCGGAAGACGACGCCCGGCCCGTCCGCCGCCCGCAGCGCCACCGCGCACACCAGCAGCAGCGGGCTGACCACCAGCAGCAGCGTCCCGGACACCAGCACGTCCAGCACCCGTTTGCCGACGCTGCCGCGCCGCCCGGGAACCATCGCCAGCCGCCGCGCGGAGAACCCGGCGAGCTGCTCCCGCCGCTCCCGCGGCCGGCCGTCCTCGTACGACGGGTGGTCCGCGTCCACCTCCCACACCGCGCAGCCGGACTCGGCCAGGGCCCGCAGCAGCGGGCCCTGCTCGGTGCGCACGGCGGGGTGGACGGCGAGCACCACGCGCACCGCGTTCTGGATGAGCGCCCGCTCCACCTCCTCGCCGCTGGTGAGCACCGGCAGCCCGCCGGCCTCCCCGGGCTGCTCGGCGACCACGCCGACCGGGCGGATCCCGCAGCGCGGGTGGCGCAGCACCGCCGCGGCCACCCGCTGCGCGGTCGCCTCCGGTCCGATGACGAGAGCGGTGTGCGGCCGGCGCCGCAGGACCGTACGGCGCCGCCAGTGCACCAGGCCGCGCAGCAGGCAGCCGGCCGCCGCCTGTGCGGCGCAGCCCGTCAGCAGGGCGGTCGCGCCGAGCGCCGCCTCGGGGCGGTACGCGGCGAGGGCGGCGGCCAACGCGGTCCAGACGACGGCGATCCGGGCGCACACGGCGGGCAGCTCGTCCAGCACGGCGGGCACGGCGGCGCTGCGGTACAGGCGGCCCTGCGCGTTCAGCAGCAGCACGCCGACGAGCAGCGCGACGGCCGGCAGCGGGTCGGGCGCGGCACCGCCCGGGGCGAGCGCGCCGACCACCGCGGCGGTGCCGTCCGCGGCCAGCAGCGGCACCGGTGAGGGGGGCCGCAGCGGGGCGCGGCGCCCGGCGGGGAACCGGAAACCGGCGGCGCCGCCGCGCGGCGGCAGGACCGAGACGGACGAAAGCCCCGGGAGGGTGTGGTCGCGTGGCTGGGTGCCGGGGGAGGGGACGGGACTTTCCATGCGTTCCGCAGTCACGAGTGGATGAACTCCCTGTACTCGGTGGGCACCACGTGCTGGTGACTGAGGAGTTCGCGGTACAGGGCCGCGACCCGCTCGGCGGTGTGCCGCACGTCGTGCGTGGACTTCACGTGCCGGTGCCCCAGGGCACCGAGGGACGCGCGCAGCGGCGCGTCCAGCAGCAGGCCGACGAGGGCTTCGGCCAGGGCCCCGGGGTCCTCGGGCGGGACCAGGCAGTGCGCCGCCGCGCCGGGCGGCAGGCTCTCGCGCGCGCCGCCGGTGTCCGTCACGACGACGGGCCGCGCGCAGGCCATCGCCTCCAGCGGGGCCAGCGCCATGCCCTCCCACCGGGACGGCAGCACCACCAGGTCGGCGGCCCGGTACCAGGGCACGGGATCGGCGACGGCGCCGGCGAACAGCACCGACCCGGGGGCGCGGGCCGACAGCGCGTCGCCGTCCGGCCCGTCGCCGACCAGCACCAGCCGCGCCCCGGGCACCCGCGCCGCGACCCGCTCCCAGGCGGTGAGCAGGACGTCCTGTCCCTTCTGCCGGCACAACCGGCCCACGCACACCACCAGCGGCGCGTCCGGGCCGATGCCGTCGAGCTGCGGCAGCCCGGCGCGGACGGCGCCGGCGGCTCCGATGGCGCCGACGGCTTCGGCGGCTCCTGCGGCGCCGGTGGGACCCGGCGCGAAACGCCCGAGGTCGACACCGTTGGGGATGACGCTCCACCGCCCGCGGATCCCGGCGCGCACGCCCCGCGCGCGCTCCGCCTCGCTCACGCACACCACGCGCGCCGTCCACCGCGTCGCCCACCGCTCCCAGCGCAGCGCGAGCGCGGCGGTGGCCCCGCCGACCGCCTCGAAGGACCAGGCGTGCGGCTGGAAGACGGTGGGGATCCGCCCGCGCACCGCCAGCCGCCCGGCGAGCCCGGCCTTCGCGCTGTGCGCGTGCACCAGGCCGGGCCGTACGGCGGCCACGACCCGGGCCAGGCCGCGCACCTCCGCGGGCAGCGCGGGCCCCGGTGCCCTGCCCGCCCGCCAGTGCCACACGTCGGCGCCCGACTCCCGCAGGCGCCGGGCGAGTTCACTGCGCGGGCAGGCGACCGAGACGTGCAGGCCGGCCGCGAGCTGGGCCCGCACCAGGTCGGTCACGACACGGGCGACACCGCCGTCCACGGGCTGCGCGAGGTGCAGAACCCGCGGCCGGAGGGCGGGAGTTGACTGGTGCATGCGCGGTTTCCTCGCTCACGGGGTGCTCGGGCACGGACGGTGCACGGCAGGGGCGGTGTGCGGCAGGGAAGGCGTGTTCTTCACCGCCGTGCGTCGACGGCGGTGAAGAACACGCCGCTCCACACCACGTCCCGCCGGGAGACGAGCCGGAGGGCGGGCCGGGCGCCGCCGCGCCGCAGGGCCGGGGTCAGGTCGAACACGTCGGAGTCGTAACCGAGCGTGGTGGCGTACGCCGGCTCGCGCCGCGCCGGGCGCGAGCCGGGCTCGCTGATCGTGGAGTTCAGGACGTCGTCGCCCGGGTTGGCCGGGCCGCGGAGGGGGACGGACGACGGGCGGTGCGCCGAACGGGAGCGCCCGTCGTGGTGTTTCGACCCGCCGGCCGGGGCCCGGGTGAATGGCGTGAACGTCAGCGCGTCGCCGCGCGTGGCGCGGTCCCCGTCGTAGGCGACCAGACCGGCCAGGCCACGCGCGCCGCGCGGCACGGTCAGGTCGCGCAGCCGGATCTCGCGGCTCCGGCCGCCGTACAGCGCCTCGAAACCGTCCCACAGCGACAGGTGCCGCAGCGGCTCCGCCCGTTTCTCGTACGCCACCACCAGCGTCCAGCCGCCCCACGCGCCCGCCGCCGACCGGCCCATGGCCGCGTTGACCTGCGCCACCGTGTACATCCCGGGGCCGCTGACGCGCACCAGCCGGGTGACGTCGGCCGAGGCCTGGAAGGCGTCCGCGCCGAGCGCCGTGCGGTGCCCGACGACGGTGTCGGCGAGGACCTGCCGGTAGGCGCCGCTGGGTTCGGCGATCAGCACCCGGCGGTTGTCCCTGGGGGGTTTCTGCTCACCGACCCGCAGGTTGCCGCCCCAGTACAGGCGGGCGTAGGTCACCCGGGAGCCGGCGGGCAGGCGGAGCTCGGCACGGGAGGAGTTGTAGGTGTTCGGGTCGTGGTCGACGTCGACGTAGAACATGTCCAGGGCGCCGTTGACCGCCTGCGCGCCCGCCCGGACGGCCGGGCAGGACGGCCGCACGGCCGCCGCCTGCACGGTGCGGCAGCTGACGGTGGTGTTGGCGGCGCGGACGACACCGCCGTGCTGCAGGGCGTGGTACCGCTGGGTCAACGGGACGCTCCCGGACTTCACGGCGGGCGCCGGCGCGGCGGCCCGGGCGCCGACGGGTGCCCAGAGCACGGCGGGGACGAGGGCGCCCGCTGCCGCACGGCGCAGCAGCGGACCGGGGGATGTGCGCATGAGCGGCGGTGCCCTTTCGTCGATCCGTGAGGCCGCACAGGGATGCGTGACCGCGCCGGGCCACCTCGCGCGGCCCCGGGGGCGTCCTGCGCGCCGGGTGCTTGCGAGGGGTGCGTCGGACGGTGCGTCACTCTAGCCACAAAACGAATGAATCGGACGAAACCTGACAAGCGTGTCGGCGAGGTCAAAGACGGACTCTGCCGACATCACTCCATCGGTGCCGCAACCCCGGCGCGCGCCACGCGTTGGCACAGCGCCGGGCATCCCCGCCCGAATGTCTGTATCGAATCCCAGTCGATCCCAGTCGATCCCAGTCGATCCCAAGGAGCGCCTTTCCATGTCGCGTATCGCGAAGGGCCTGGTCCTGACCTCCGCCGCCGTCGCGGCCGTCGCCGGCGGTGCCGGCGTGGCCACCGCCGACGCCGGCGCGCGTGCCGTCGCCGCCCACTCCCCCGGCGTGCTGTCGGGCAACGCCGTGCAGGTCCCGGTCAACGTGCCGATCAACATCTGCGGGAACACGGTCAACATCGGCGCCCTGCTGAACCCGGCGTTCGGCAACGTCTGCGTCAACCGCTGACGCCGACGAGGATCAACCGCTGACGTCGACGCGGATCCTCACCTGTTCGGCCGTCCTCGCCGGGGCCAGTCCCGGCGAGAACGGCCGCTGCGTGTTTCCCCGAAGGCGGGCGGGTGTCATTGGCTCGCCCGCGGTATCCGGCCGCCCCCGCGCCGGGCGCGGTGCCGGGGCGGGCGGGCTCCGGTGAGCGCGGTGCCGGGACGGGTGGGCTCCGGCGGACGCGGGCCGAAAGCCTCGGAGCGCACGGCGGCGGCACGCTCACTCCGGTCACCGACCGGCTCACCGCCGTGCTGCGGGCCGGCGACGGTCGGCTCCTCGGGGCCGCCACCTCCGGCGACGCCGCCCAGGTCGCCCAGGTCGCCCAAGTCGTCACCGGCGTGGTGGACGACCTCGTCGCCCTCCTGGCCGGGGATGGAGCTGCCGGCCTCCTGATCCGGCCGTACGAGTTCCTCGTCCGGGGGTTTCCCCGGGACGAGGAGATCGTTGGACACGGCGTCAGATTCCCCGAGGCTCTGTCGAGTCTCCCGATGCTTTCCCGAGGCGGCCGACGTCGCCGAAGAAAGGACCACGATGAAGCCCCTGAAGGCTGCCGCCGTCGTCGCCGGAACCATCGTCCTCGTCGGCGCCGCCGCGCCCGCGTTCGCGTACGACACCCCCGACGAGGCGCCCACCAGCCTCAACGGCGCCGTGAACTCGCTCACCAAGGGCCGCATCCAAGTGACGCCGCTGCAGCACCAGTCGGACGCCCTCGACACCGAGAACAAGAACTCGGTGCTCAGCCACGTCAAGGACGTCACCACCGCGCTCAACCAGAACGAGAACCTGCTCGGCGGTCTGCCGCTGCGCGGCTGAGCGTTCCGGGCGTGGCGAGGGCCGGTCCCGCAACACCGCGGGGCCGGCCCTCGCCGCCGTCCCGGTCTGTCCGCGGCCTGTCCGCGGTCCGTCCCCGGCCGCCGAGACCGTCGCGCGGTGACCCCGCCCCGAGCGAAACCCGCGTCCCCCGTCCGGCCGACCCGGGCACGATCGGCATCACCGCCTGGAGCGGTCCGGCCCCCGACGGCAGGGAGCTGCCGTACCCGCCCCTCTCACCGCCCCCGACGCCGGCCGCTTCGGCCTCCCCTGCCTCAAGCCGCCGCAGGCCGGCGTCCTCACGCCGGAGCTGCGGACCGGGCCGACGGCCGACGGCCGACATGGGCGTGGGACCGGGTCTGTAGCCGGGGCCCGTGGTCCGGGCTCGCGGCCCGGGCTCGTCGTCCGGGTTCGTCATCCGGGCTCGTGGTCCGGGTCCACGATTCGGGTCCACGATTCGAGTCCACGGTCCGGGTCCACGGTCCAGGTCCACGGTCCGGGCTGTCGTTCCGTCCTCCCTCGCCTGCCTTCACCCGTTCCGACGGTGACCTCGTGCCCCGCCGGCCGGTTACCGCTGTGGGTCCCTGCCCGTCGCGTGCCGCGCGGGCCGGAAAAGGGGCGCCGGACGCGGCACCGGTCGAGCACTGGTTGAGGTGCAGGTCGAGGTGCAGGGCGAGGTGTCGGGCGAGGAGAGGAGTGAGCCGAATGAGTGTCGGGGTCGGCGGAACCGGGCAGCCGGAGCCGCAGGGCGCGGCCGGGGCGGCGGCGGGCCGCGAGGGCCGTACCCGGCGGGCCGCGGTGCGCAGGCTGCTGGCGTGCGCCGCCGCGCTCGCCGCGGCACCGGCCGTCGCCGCGTCGCGGCCCGTGCGTCCGGCGCGGGGCGTGGGCTTCGACGAGGTGCACCTGGGCCGTCGTATCCGCGGCGTGCCGCCGTCCGCCGCGACCGGCGGCCGCTGGCGGGTGACCGTGGACGGACGGCCGCTGCACCTGATGCGCCGCGCCGACGGCACCTGGCTCAGCATGGTCGACCACTACTGCTCGTACCCCACACCCCTGGAGGCGGCCCGCGCCGCGGTCGCCGAACTGGGCCCCGGGGAGCGGCTGCGCGAGGACAGACGCACCGCACGCGCGGGACGCACCGCACCCGCGGGGCGCACGGGAGACACGGGGCGCACGGGAGACACGGGGTGTAGGGGAGACACGGGGCACAGGGGGCATTCGGGGAGCCGGCGTGGTGTACACGCGTAAGGACGTCGGCACGCTGACCAGCAGCGAGCGGCGCCGGTTCGTCGACGCGCTGCTGGAGGTCAAGCGGCGCGGAGAGTACGACGAGTTCGTGCGCACGCACATCGAGCACTTCGTCCCCGACGGCGAGAACGGCCTGCGCACCGCCCACATGGCGCCGTCCTTCCTGCCCTGGCACCGCATGTTCCTGCTGGAGCTGGAGCGCGCCCTGCAACGGGTGGACGCGTCGGTGACCGTGCCGTACTGGGACTGGACGCGCGACCGCAGCCCCACCGCCGCGCCGTGGACCGAGGACCTGCTCGGCGGCAACGGGCGCCGCTTCGACCACCAGGTGATGACCGGGCCGTTCGCCCACCGGAACGGCCGCTGGCCCATCCGGGAAGGGGTGACGGACGCCGGGTTCCTCACCCGGGACCTCGGCCGTGCCCGCGACCCCGTCGACCTGCCCACGTGGCGCGAACTGGAGTGGGCGCTGTCCGACCCGGTGTACGACACCGACCCCTGGGACTCGACGGTCACCGGGGGCTTCCGCGGCAAGCTGGAGGGATGGGGCGCCGGGCAGGGCGAGGCGTCCTGGCGCAACCACAACCGGGTGCACCGCTGGGTCGGCGGGGCCATGGTGGGCGGGGCGTCCGTCAACGACCCGGTCTTCTGGCTGCACCACGCCTTCGTCGACCTGCAGTGGTCCCGCTGGCAGCGCCGCCACGGCGACGCCCGCTACCTGCCCGAGCAGCCGCCTCCGCCGGCCGACGGGCAGCACGGCCGGATCGTGTCCCGGCACGAGAAGCTGCCGCCGTGGGACGTGACGCCCGCCGAGCTGGAGGACCACAGCCACCTCTACCAGTACGCCTGACTCCGCCACGCCCGACCCCGCCACGCCCGGTTCCGACGCCGGTCGGCGGTCAGCGGTCAAGCGGTCGGCGGCAACGGGAGAGCCCCGGCGCTCGAGTGCCGGGGCTCTCCGTGCGGGGCGCGTGTACGCAGGGGACGCACGCCCGCGGGGGTGACGCGGGCGGTGACGTCAGTGGCCGTAACCGCCGTGGCGGCCACCGTTCTTGCCCTCGTCCTTGCTCTCGTGCTCGCCCTTGTGCTTGTCGTCGTGCTTCTTCCCGCCGTCGTTGACGCAGGTGTTGCCGAAGGCCGGGTTGAGCAGGGCAAGGGCGTCGACCGTGTTCCCGCACAGGTTGATCGGCACGTTGATCGGAACCTGGACGACGTTGCCGGACAGGACGCCGGGCGAGCCGACGGCCGCGGCCCCGGCGTTGGCGTCGGCCGAGGCCAGGCCGGCTCCGCTGAGGACGACGGCACCCGTGCCGAGCGCGACGGCGGCCGCCTTCGCGATGCGCGACATCACGTACTCCTTCTTCTCTCGGTGAGTGCGGCGGCAGGAGCGCGGCCGCACTCACCCTTCAACGCGGCGGATGATCGGCGGTCACGGAACCCGGCCGCGGATCACCCTTCCCGGAGACGGCGTTGGCCCAGTGGGCGCACTGTGGTGACGGGCGGCGCGGAACGGGGCGCCGTGCCGTGCCACCCGGGCGCGCGGGATCAGGGCAGCACCCGTACGGGTGAGCCCGCCAGATAGGCCCGGATGTCCTCCACCGCCTGGCCGTAGTACGTCTCGTAGTTGGCCCGCGACACGTAGCCGAGGTGGGGCGTGGCCAGCAGACGCGGAGCGGTGCGCATCGGGTGACCGGAGGGCAGCGGCTCGCCGTCGAAGACGTCGACGGCGGCGCCGGCGATGCGGCCCTCGTACAGGGCGGCCAGCAGCGCGTCCTGGTCGACGATCGCCGCGCGCGAGGTGTTGACGAGGTAGGCGGTCGGTTTGAGCAGCGCGAGTTCGGCCGCGCCGAGCAGGCCGCGGGTGCGGTCGCTCAGGGCGAGGTGGACGGAGACGAAGTCGCTGCCGGCCAGCAGCTCCTCCTTGGACGGGGCGAGCTCGACACCGACCTCGTCGGCACGCTCCGCGGTGAGGTTCTGGCTCCAGGCGCTCACCCGCATGCCGAAGGCGAGCCCGACCCGGGCGACCCGGCTGCCGATCCGGCCGAGGCCGAGCAGGCCGAGCCGGCGGCCGTGCAGGTCGGCGCCGACGGTGGACTGCCAGGGGCCGCCGGTGCGCAGGGCGTGGCTCTCCTGGACGATGCCGCGGGCCAGGCCGAGCAGCAGCGCCCAGGTCAGTTCGACGGGCGGGGTGGAGGAGCTGGCCGTGCCGCACACCGTGACGCCGTGCGCGCGGGCGGCATCGTAGTCGATGACGCTGTTGCGCATCCCGGAGGCGACGAGCAGCTTCAGCCGGGGCAGGCGGGCGATCAGCGAGCCGGGGAAGGGCACCCGCTCCCGCAGCGTCACCACGATGTCGGCGTCCGCGAGGGCGGCGGCCAGCGCGTCCTCCCCGTCCAGGTGCTCCCGCAGGGCGATCACCTCGACCCGGTCCTCGATCACCGACCAGTCGGCGCACTCGGTCGCCACACCCTGATAGTCGTCCAGCACCACACAACGAAGCCGCACGTCGACGCCCTCCCCTCCCGGCGGAGCAGCACCCTATCGAGTGCCTCGCCGGGGCATCCGGGGGAACCGAGACCACCGCTGGTAAGCGGGCGTTTGCGCCCCGGCAGTGTGCTCGCTCAGTGTGCTCGCTCAGTGTGCTCACTCAGGACTCGAACCTGCGGCCAAGCGCTTGGCCTTGTGCCCGCAACCGTGGACAGCCAAGGCGCTTGCTGTCAGAACGATGT
Source organism: Streptomyces echinoruber (assembly GCF_014651135.1). Lineage (GTDB taxonomy): Bacteria > Actinomycetota > Actinomycetes > Streptomycetales > Streptomycetaceae > Streptomyces > Streptomyces echinoruber. Next base: position 71,663 of record NZ_BMWH01000004.1, on the reverse strand, counting down.
GCATCCGGACGCGAAAGAACCTCTGCCGCGTTTTCGCTGGCCAGAAGTGGTGGGCGCCCCCGGCAGGACTCGAACCTGCGGCCAAGCGCTTAGAAGGCGCCTGCTCTATCCACTGAGCTACGGGGGCCGGCTGTGACGGTGCCGGGACAAGGATAGGGCTCCCCGCTCCCCGCCCCTGATGCTTCGCCTCCGTGGCCTGATGTGGAGGTTCGGTGAAGCGGTCCCGATAATCGCAGGCAGGTGCGAATCGCGCATCGCTTTTGGGCGCCTCACGCGTCGGGTGTTGTGTACTCGTTATGCCTCGACTGCGACCCTGTCCCGGTTGTCGCTTCCGCCCCTTGTGTTCCGACGGCGCGCAGACATGCCTATATGCTTCAGAATTCCCCTAAAGTTGGGCATTCTTCGCCTGTGGTGACCTTGGACGTACGGCCTCAGCTGCTCGACGCACTCTCCGTCCTGCGCGACCGCGTCGCCGCCGCACGCTTCCCGCTGCCCCTGGCGGGCGCTCCACGGGCGCGTGCAGACCGCGACGAACTCCTGGCGCAGCTCGACGACTACCTGGTCCCCCGGCTGAGAGAGCCCGATGCGCCGCTGCTGGCCGTGGTCGGGGGCTCCACCGGTGCCGGGAAGTCGACCCTGGTCAACTCCCTCGTCGGCAGGCGGGTCAGCGAGGCGGGCGTGCTGCGGCCGACGACGCGCGTGCCGGTGCTGGTGTGCCACCCGGAGGACCATCACTGGTTCAGCGGGGCGCGCGTGCTGCCCGACCTCACGCGTGTGTGGGTGCCCCGGCCGGAACCGGGGGAGGACCTGCTGCTCTCCGACGAGGAACCGGGGCGGGTGCTGCGCGTGGAGACCGTCGACACGCTGCCGCGCGGCCTCGCCCTCCTCGACGCGCCCGACATCGACTCCCTCGCCGCCGACAGCCGGGTCCTGGCCGCCGAGCTCATCTGCGCGGCCGACATCTGGATCATGGTCACCACGGCGGCCCGCTACGCGGACGCGGTGCCCTGGCACCTGCTGCGCACCGCCAAGGAGTACGACGTCACCCTCGTCACCGTCCTGGACCGCGTCCCGCACCAGGTGGTCGCCGAGGTGTCCCGGCAGTACGGCGCGCTGCTCGCCAAGGCCGACCTCGGCGACGTACCGCGCTTCACCGTGCCCGAACTGCCCGAGTCCGCCTGGGGCGGCGGACTGCTGCCCGCCACCGCGGTGGCCGCGCTGCGCACCTGGCTCGTCCACCACGCCCAGGATCCGGCGGCCCGCCGGCACGCCATGGCCCGCACCGTCCGGGGCATCCTCGATTCGCTCAAGCCCCGGCTGGTGGAGCTGGCGAGCGCCGCCGCCGCCCAGCACTCGGCCGCGCTGCGACTGACGGCCGCGGTGGAGAGCGCGTACGACACGGAGTACGCGCGTGTGCGGGGGCGGCTGCAGTCCGGCTACGTGCTCGCCGGTGACGCCCTCAAGCGCTGGCGGGCCTTCCCCCTCGACTGCACCGCGGGCGAGCTGCTCGACGCGCTGGTGGAGAGCCTCGGCACGCTGCTGCTGTGCTCCGTCACCGCCGCCGACGAGCGCGTGGACGCGGCCTGGCGGAACGAACCGGCCGCCGCCGGCCCGGAGCTGGTCGGCCGCGACCCGGCTCCGGAGAGCGTCGAGCATCGCATCGGGATGGCGGTACGGCGCTGGCGCCGGGAGATCGAGGAGTACGCCGAGGAGGAGGTGCGCATCCTCGACCGCAGCGTCGCACCCGACCCCGAGGTCGTCGCCGCGCTCGTCGCCACCGCGCTGCTCGGCGGGCGCCGCGCGCGCAATGCGGGCGAGGGGCTCGCCGAGCGGATCGGCGCGCATGGGGCGCTGCGGCTGCGCGACCGCGCCGTACGGCTCCTCAACGACTGTGTGGACCGGGTCCTGCACACCGAACGCGAACGCCGCCTCGCCCCGCTCGACGCCCTGGCGGTCACGCCGGAGCCCCAGGCCGAACTCATCGCCGCGCTGTCCGTACTGCAGAAGGAGAGGTGACCCGTGACCGCCGTCACGGACCACGACCACGATCAGGACCGCGCCCAGGCCCGTGATCACGCCCATGACCGTTCCCAAGTACTGGATGGTTCCCAAGTACCGGATGCTTCCCAGGGGACGGAGCATCCTCAGACCGCGGATCGTTCCCAGGTTCCGGACCGTCCTCAGGGGCAGGATCATCCTCGGATTCCGGATCGTCCTCAGGTCCCTGACCACCGCCAGGGTCCTGGGCACTCCCATGACCGGGGCCACGACCAGCAGCGCGCCCAGGGACACGACCACGACCGTTCCGCGCCGGGACGCGACGCGGGCGCCTCCGCCGGCGGCGACGCCGGGAAGCAGACCGGGACGGACACCGGAGAGGACGCCGTGCAGAACGCCGTACAGGACACCGCGCAGGGCGGGACGCAGGACATCGCGCAGGACGGGGACGAGACGCAGGACACCGCGCAGGGCAGGACGCCGGGCAGGACGCCGGGCGGGGCGCAGGACGTGGCCGCGCGTGAGGAGGCCGTCCGGCCCGTCGGCGCGGAGCGCCCGCCCAGGCCCAGCGAGCCGGCGGGCGACAGCCACGCGCGCGTGCCGGACGGCAAGGGCACCGCGCGCCGTACGGAGGCCCCCGCGCCTGGCGGACATACGGAGGCCCCCGTGCCCGGCGGACGCGGCGAACCGGCCGCCGCCCCCGCGGACGCGGATGCCTGGGACGACGGGCTGATCGCCCGCCGCGTGACCGGGACCGGCAACGGGACCGGCGGCGCGGAGCCGCCCGCCCTGGTGGAGACCCGGGTGTCCGCCGCGCGGACCGTGGCGCCGCTGGTGTACGACGGGCCGCTGCGCTCCCGGCTGGACGCGCTGCGTGAGCTGGTGGGGCTCTCCCGGGCCCGTCTCGACGGCCGCACCCTCGCCGAGGCCGGCCGGGTGCTGGACGAGGCGGCGGCACGGCGCCGGCTGTCCGGGCAGCACACCGTCGTCGCCCTCGCGGGTGCCACCGGCAGCGGCAAGTCGCAGCTGTTCAACGCGCTGGCCGGGGTGGCCATCTCGGAGACGGGCGTACGGCGCCCGACCACCGCCGCGCCCATCGTGTGCAGTTGGAGCGACGGCGCGGCCACCCTCATCGACCGGCTCGGCATCCCGGGGCGGCTGCGGCGGCGGCCGGTGCACAACGGCGAGGGCGACCCGCGGCTGCGCGGGCTCGTCCTGGTCGACCTGCCCGACCACGACTCGGTGGCCGTCGAGCACCGCGAGCAGGTCGACCGCATCCTCGCCCTCGTCGACGCCGTCGTCTGGGTCGTCGACCCGGAGAAGTACGCCGACGCCCTGCTGCACGAGCGCTACCTGCGCCCGATGGCGAGCCACGCCGAGGTCATGTTCGTCGTCCTGAACCAGGTCGACCGGCTGCCCGGCGAGGCCGCCGAACAGGTCCTGGACGACCTGCGGCGGCTTCTCGACGAGGACGGGATCGCGCTGGGGGAGTACGGCGAGCCGGGCGCCACCGTGCTCGCGCTGTCCGCGCTCACCGGTGACGGCGTGGGCGATCTGCGGGAGGCGCTGGCCGAGTTCGTGGCCGAGCGCAAGGCCGCCGCGCGCCGGATCGCGGCGGACGTGGACGTGGCCGCGGCCCGGCTGCGACCCGTGTACACCACGGGGCGGCGGGCCGGGCTGAGCGAGCAGGCGCGCGAGGAGTTCGCCGCGCGGCTCGCCGACGCGGTGGGCGCCACCGCCGCGGGCGAGGCCGCGGAGCGGGCCTGGCTGCGGCACGCCAACCGCGCGTGCGGCACGCCGTGGCTGCGGCTGTGGCGGTGGGTCCAGGACCGGCGCGAACCTCCCACCGGGCGGCTGCCGTTGCGCGCCCAGGCGGACGAGGAGGCCACCGCGCGGCAGCGCGTCGAGCAGGCGGTGCGCACCGTCGCCGACCGGGCTTCGGCCGGGCTGCCGACGCCCTGGGCGCAGGCGGTGCGGGAGGCCGCGGCCCGTGGCGCCCAGGGGCTGCCCGAGGCGCTGGACGAGCTCGCGGCCCGGGCCGGCCTGCCGCCGGGGCGGCCGCCGCGGCCCGGCTGGTGGCCCGCCGCCGTACTGGCACAGGCGTCGATGACGCTCCTGCAGGTCGTCGGCGGCCTGTGGCTGGTCGGGCAGATCGTCGGCGTCATGGCGCCCAACCTCGGTGTGCCGGTGCTGCTGATGGTGTGCGGGATCGTGGGCGGGCCGCTCGTGGAGTGGGGGTGCCGCATGGCGGCCCGTGGCCCGGCCCGGCGGTACGGGCAGGACGCGGAACGCCGGCTACGGGAGGCGGCGGCCGGGTGCGGGCGGGCCCGGGTGCTCGATCCGATCGCGGCGGAACTGCTGCGGTACCGGGAGGTGCGGGAGCAGTTCGCGCGGGTGGCGGGGGTGGGGGTGGGGGTCGGGAAGCGGTGACGGAGGCGACGGAGGCAAAGGGGCGGTGACAGGGGTGGGGGGCGGAAGGCGACGGGGGCCATCCGCCGGGGCGACCGGGGACGCGGGCCCACCCGTGGGCGGGCAACGGCCGTTGCCCGGGCGGCCGGTGGGCCGGCGGCCCCTCGTGAGGACCGGTGGCCCCTCGTGCGGCGGCCCCTCGTGCGGGCGGCCCTTTGTGAGGACGGGCGGGTCCCCATGAGGACGGGCGGGTCCCCATGAGGGCGGGCGGGTCCCCGTGAGGGCGGGCGGGTCCCCATGAGGGCGGGCGGGTCCCCGTGAGGGCGGGCGGGGCCCCGTTCGGGTGAGGGAGTTGTCCACAGGCGAGCGGTGGTCCACAGGGCGCAGCGGGCTCGGGCCGATGGAGGCAGTCTGATCGGGCGGCGGTCGCAAGGACGCGACGGCCGCGGCAGACACCGCCGTACGGGACGGGCCCGTATGCGCGTCCGCCCGGCGCGAGTGCCCGGGCGGGGAAGAGGGAGGGGAACGCGATGAACGAGACCATGGTCTGCGCGGTGGGCAACGTGGCGACCCAGCCGGTCTACCGGGAGACGGCGTCGGGCGCCTCCGCCCGGTTCCGGCTGGCGGTGACCGCGCGGTACTGGGACCGCGAGAAGAACGCCTGGGCCGACGGCCACACCAACTTCTTCACGGTCTGGGCCAACCGTCAGCTCGCCACCAACGCGGCGGCCTCCCTGGGCGTCGGCGACCCCGTCGTCGTGCAGGGCCGGCTGAGGGTGCGTTCGGAAACGCGCGAGGGGCAGAACTGGACCTCGGCGGACATCGACGCGGTGGCCATCGGCCACGACCTGGCCCGGGGCACCTCGGCCTTCCGCCGCCCGGGCAAGCCGGAGGACGCGGCGACGGGAACGGGGACGGTGACGGGAACGGGGATGGGAACAGCGACGGGAACGGGGACGGCGACGGGAGCGCGGCGGCCGGAGCCGTCGTGGGAGACGCCGTCGGCCGGGTCCTCCCAACCGGGTCCACAGGCGGCGGCGGTGACCTGACGTCAGGGGAGGCCGGCGACCGGTGGGGGCGTGGCCCGTGGGGCAACGGCCCCGTGCCGGCCGGGACTTGCGCCAGGGGATGTGCAGAGAATCTGTCGACGAGCCGTGGCGGCAAGCGATCTTGGCGATAACGATTCCGAGTCGGATCGGTCATCCGACCATATGACCGTGAGGCCGGGTGCCCAGTGATCCCTAGGATGCCGGGCATGGCTCTCGGGGCTCCCGTGGCTTCCGAGGCCCGTGATTCTGCTGGTGGGACCGTGCCCCCCACGCCGACGGGTCCTGCTTGAAGGGGAATTCTGTGCTTGCTCCGTTCTCTGCGCCCCCGGCGTCCCCGGCGCCGCCCGTGCACAGGCGAGGGGCGGTCCGCCGGGCCGCCGCGACCCTCCTGACCGGACTCCTCACCGCCGGTGTCCTGGGCACCGGGGTCCTGACCGCCGCACCGGCGGCCGCCGAGGAGGACGGCGCCCCGCAGGTCCAGGGCGGGGCGGCCGCCACCCTGGGCGGCCTGAAGATCTACGGCACCGCCGTCGTGCACGCCGACGGCGGGGACCAGGAGGTGGCGGCCGGCCTGTTCGAGATGTCCGTCGACGGCGGCGGCACCCTGCAGACCTACGGCGTCGACCTGCACGCCCCCACGCAGCGCGACGCCCGGTACCACGAGATGCCCTGGAGCGGCACCAGCCTCGGCGCCAACAAGGACGCCGGCCGGATCCGCTGGATCCTGCAGCACTCCTACCCGCAGGTCAACGACCTCGCGGCGCTCGCCCGCCAGGCCGGCGCGCAGGGCCTCACCGAGCAGGACGCCGCGGCCGGCACGCAGGTGGCCGTCTGGCGGTTCTCCGACCACGCCGACGTCGAGGCCGCCGACCCGCAGGCCGAGAAGCTCGCGGACTACCTGGTCGGCAGCGCGCGAAAGATGCCGGAGCCGCAGGCCTCGCTCGTCCTGGACCCGCCCGCCGTCTCCGGGCACCCCGGCGAGCGGATCGGCCCGGTCACCGTGCACACCAACGCCGGCGGTGTCACGGTGACCCCGCCGGTGGACGCCGCCATCAGCGGGGTGCGGATCGTGGACGCCGCCGGCCGGGCCGTCACGTCCGCGGCGGACGGCAGCCGCCTCTACGTCGAGGTGCCCGCGGACGCCGCCGACGGGAGCGCGGAGCTGACCGTGCAGGCTTCCACCACGGTGCCGGTGGGCCGCGCCCTGGTCTCCGACAGCCGCAGCCAGACCCAGATCCTGGCCGGTTCCAGCGAGTCGACGGTGTCGGCGGCGGCGAGCGCCGCCTGGGCGGAGCAGGGGGCGATACCGGCGCTGTCCGCGGCGCGGAACTGCACCGAGGGCGCCCTTGAGATCACCGCGGTCAACAGGGGCGACGAGGAGTTCGTCTTCGAGCTGATGGGCGTGCGCCACAGCATCGCCGCGGGCGCCTCGCGGGCGGTGACGGTCCCCCTGCAGGAGGACCAGCCCTACGACTTCTCCGTCAGCGGGCCGCACGGCTTCCGGCAGCGCTTCGCCGGCGTCCTGGACTGCCGGACGCAGAGCAGTGACAGCGGCCTGACCGCCCAGACCCTCAGCGAGCCGAGCCCCGCCACCGCGGGACTGGCCTCCGACGGCACCGACCTCGCCGAGACCGGGGGCTCCGCCGTGACCCCGCTGATCGCCGGCGTGGCCATCGGCCTGGTGCTGATCGGCGGCACGGTCCTGCTGCTGCTCCGCGGCAGGAGCACGGCCAGCCGGGGCTGAGCCGACCGGGGCCGAGCCGACCGGGACCGGGCCGACCGGGGCCGAGCCGGCCGGGGCCGAACCCACGGGACCGGGCCGACCGGGGCCGAACCCACGGGACCGGGCCGGCCGGGACGGCGGCACCTCGCCGGCTCGGCGCACCTTGTCAACTCAACAGCGAGTGGCCGGCCGGCGACTCCCCGTACCGCGGCTCCGGTGCGCCCCGTCCGGCGCCTGGGGCCGCTGCACACCCCGCGGACAGGCCCTCATCAGGCGGTTTCCCCCGGTGCCCGGCGATACGGCAAGATGGGTGTGTCTGCCCACTGCCAGATTTCAAGCTGCCGGACGGTTTCTCTTGGCTGAGTTCATTTACACCATGCGCAAGGCGCGCAAGGCGCACGGCGACAAGGTGATCCTCGACGACGTCACCCTGAACTTCCTCCCGGGTGCCAAGATCGGCGTCGTCGGCCCGAACGGTGCCGGTAAGTCGACCGTCCTGAAGATCATGGCCGGTCTCGAGCAGCCGTCCAACGGCGACGCCTTCCTCTCCCCCGGCTACAGCGTCGGCATCCTGCTGCAGGAGCCCCCGCTGAACGAGGAGAAGACCGTCCTGGAGAACGTCCAGGAGGGTGTCGCCGAGATCAAGGGCAAGCTCGACCGGTTCAACGAGATCGCCGAGCAGATGGCGACCGAGTACACCGACGAGCTGATGGAGGAGATGGGCAAGCTCCAGGAGGAGCTGGACCACGCCCAGGCGTGGGACCTCGACTCCCAGCTGGAGCAGGCCATGGACGCCCTGGGCTGCCCGCCCGGCGACTGGCCCGTCACCAACCTCTCCGGCGGTGAGCGCCGCCGCGTCGCCCTGTGCAAGCTGCTGCTGCAGCAGCCCGACCTGCTGCTGCTGGACGAGCCCACCAACCACCTGGACGCCGAGTCCGTGCAGTGGCTGGAGCAGCACCTAGCCAAGTACCAGGGCACCGTCGTGGCCATCACCCACGACCGGTACTTCCTGGACAACGTCGCCGAGTGGATCCTCGAACTGGACCGCGGCCGCGCCTACCCCTACGAGGGCAACTACTCCACCTACCTGGAGACCAAGGCCGCCCGCCTCAAGGTCGAGGGCCAGAAGGACGCCAAGCGGCAGAAGCGCCTGAAGGAAGAGCTGGAGTGGGTCCGCTCCAACGCCAAGGGCCGTCAGGCGAAGTCCAAGGCGCGTCTGCAGCGCTACGAGGAGATGGCCGCCGAGGCCGAGAAGATGCGGAAGCTGGACTTCGAGGAGATCCAGATCCCGCCGGGCCCGCGCCTGGGCAACGTGGTGGTCGAGGTGGAGCACCTCCACAAGGCCTTCGGCGACAAGGTCCTCGTCGACGACCTCAGCTTCAGCCTCCCGCGCAACGGCATCGTCGGTGTCATCGGCCCCAACGGCGCCGGCAAGACCACCCTGTTCAAGATGATCCAGGGCCTCGAGCAGCCCGACTCCGGCACGATCAAGGTCGGCGACACCGTCAAGATCTCCTACGTCGACCAGGCCCGCGAGAACATCGACCCGAAGAAGACCCTGTGGGAGGTCGTCTCCGACGGGCTCGACTACATCAACGTCGGCCAGGTGGAGATGCCTTCGCGCGCCTACGTCTCGGCGTTCGGCTTCAAGGGCCCGGACCAGCAGAAGCCGGCCGGGGTGCTCTCCGGCGGCGAGCGCAACCGCCTCAACCTCGCGCTCACCCTCAAGCAGGGCGGCAACCTGCTGCTCCTGGACGAGCCGACCAACGACCTGGACGTGGAGACCCTGTCGTCCCTGGAGAACGCCCTGCTGGAGTTCCCCGGGTGCGCCGTGGTCGTCTCGCACGACCGGTGGTTCCTCGACCGCGTGGCCACGCACATCCTCGCCTACGAGGGCAACTCCAAGTGGTTCTGGTTCGAGGGCAACTTCGAGGCGTACGAGAAGAACAAGATCGAGCGGCTCGGCCCGGACGCGGCGCGTCCGCACCGCGCCACCTACCGCAAGCTCACTCGGGGCTGATCTTGCGCCACCTCTACCGCTGCCCGCTGCGCTGGTCGGACATGGACGTGTACGGCCACGTCAACAACGTGGTCTTCCTCCGCTACCTGGAGGAGGCGCGCATCGACTTCCTGTTCCGGCCGGACCAGCAGTTCCAGCGGGGCTCGGTGGTGGCCCGTCACGAGATCGACTACAAGCGGCAGCTCGTCCACCGGCACGAGCCGGTGGACGTGGAGCTGTGGGTCACCGAGATCAGGGCGGCCTCCTTCACCCTCGCCTACGAGGTGAAGGACGGCGAGACGGTCTACGCCCGGGCCTCGACGGTGATCGTGCCGTTCGACTTCGACGCCCAGCGGCCGCGCCGACTCACGCCCGACGAGCGGGAGTTCCTGGAGAAGTTCCAGGACGACGCGGCCCACGGCGAGGGCGGGGCCGTCGCCGCATGACCGTCCTGCACCTCGCCGACGAGCGGGAGGCGGCCGACCTCGCCGCCTTCCTCTCCCGGCTGCTCCACTACGACCGCGGAGCGGCAGTGCGCCTGCAGGCGGTCGGCACGGCGCTCGCCGTGTTCGGCCGCCCGCCCTCCTTCGAGGTCCTGGCGATTCGCCCGGTGCGGCTGGCCAAGCCGTACGAGAACGGGCTCGACGTCACCCTGGACGTCACCGTCTCCGCCGGTGAACTGCTGGAGGCCGTGGACGAGTCCGCGGCCACCGCCGGGATCCCGGCCGCGGTCACCGGGCCGCCGTGGGCGGGCGTGCTGCCGCCGCGCGGCGGCTGGCGGCCGGAGCCGGGGCTGCCGACGGCCCAGGCGCTGTGCGCGACGGTCGCCGCCGCGGTCGCCGAGTTCCGCTCCCGCACCGGGGAACTGCCGCCCGAGCGGCGCACCCGGGGCGAACTCGACCGCCTGGGGCGGGAGATCTGGTCCCGGACGGTCGGCGACACCCCGCTGCCCGTGCGGGCCGTGCACGCGGCCCAGGCGCTGGGTTTCCTCAGGCCCCCGGCCGCTTGCGGCGACGACGAGCCCGCGCTGCTGTCGTCCGGGCCGTGGCTGCGGCTGCGCACCCCCTACGGATCGGTCGCCGTGCGCCGCTCGGGCATGCCCGCCCTGGACGTCAGCGTCCGCCGGGCCGCGCACTGACCGCTCGTCCGTCTCCCCGGCGCACTGACCGCCCGTCCGCCTTCCCGGCGCACCGGCCGCCAGCCCCTCCCGCCCTCCCGGCACCCTGACCACCCTTGCGGTCCGCGGCGCCGGCGGGGTGTCAGCCGGGGGTGTTCACCATCGAGGCGGCCGCGTACGTCAGGTAGTTCCACAGCGTCCGCTCGTGTTCCTCGGGCAGGCCGAGTTCTTCCACGGCGACCCGCATGTGCTTCAGCCAGGCGTCGTGGGCGGCCCGGTCGACGGCGAAGGGGGCGTGCCGCATCCGCAGGCGGGGGTGGCCGCGCCGTTCGCTGTAGGTGGTGGGGCCGCCCCAGTACTGGATCAGGAACAGCCGCAGACGCTCCTCGGCCGGACCGAGGTCCTCCTCCGGGTACATGGGCCGCAGGAGCGGGTCCTCGGCGACCCCCTGGTAGAAGCGGTGGACGAGCCGGCGGAAGGTCTCCTCGCCGCCGACCTGCTCGTAGAAGGTCTGCTCCTGAAGCGTGCCGCGCCGAATCTCTTTCACCCGTCCATGGTCTCAGACGGCCCGGCGGAGGACTCCGGGCGTAGGACCGCCGCCCGGTGCTCGCTTCGCGCCGCCGGGCGCCGCACAGTGGAGACATGGGCGCGGACCTCGACGACATCGCCGCCGCGGCGCGGGCGGAGCTGGTGCGGCAGCTCGGGCGCAGCGGGGTGTGGCGGGGCGACGCGCGCTGGCGGGAGGCGTTCGAGGCGGTGCCGCGGCACCTGTTCGTGCCGTACTACTACGTCGCCGGGAAGGGCGGCTACCGGCGGCTGTGGGGCGAGAGCCCCGACCCCGGGGCGCGCGAGGAGTGGGTGCGCGGGGCGTACGCCGACGCTCCGCTGGCCACCCGGCTGCGCGACGGCGAGCTGGTGTCCTCCAGCAGCCAGCCCTCCCTCATGGCGGTGATGCTGGCCGCGCTGGAGGTGGCGGACGGCCATCGCGTCCTGGAGATCGGCACCGGCACCGGCTACCACGCGGCGCTGCTCGCCCACCGGCTCGGCGACGACCACGTCACCACCGTCGACCTGGACCCGGAGATCACCGAGTCGGCCCGCCGGCACCTGGCGGCCGCCGGGTACCGCCCGCGCGTCGTCACCGGCGACGGCGCCCGCGGCGTGCCCGAGCACGCCCCCTACGACCGGATCGTCGCCACCTGTGCGCTGCCGTCGATCCCGCGCCCCTGGCTCGCCCAGTGCCGCCCGGGTGGGCGCGTCCTCACCCCGCTCGCCACCGGCCTGGTCCTGCTGGCCGTCCGCGACGCGGACCACGCCGAGGGCCGCTTCCTGCCCACGCCCGCCTACTTCGTGCCCCTGCGCGGCGTACCGCGCGGCCCGGAGCCGGCGGTGCCGGACCTGGGCGGGCTGCCGCCCCGGGCCCGGGAGAGCGAACTGTTCCGCTTCCTGCTGGCCCTCACCCGCGGCCGCCTCGGCCCGCGGGAGGCGTACGACCTGTGGGAGCGGGAGGGGCAGCCGGTCCGCGAGCGGTACGGGGTCGCGGTGCGCGGCGAGCGGGAGTGGGCCTGGCTGGACGACCCCGAGGGGCCGTACGCCTGGCCCCTGCCGGAGTAGGGACCGGGCGTACGGCCCGCCGAGGCGCTACTGCGGCGGCCGGCGGCGGATGGTGATCGTCGTCCAGGCGCCCACGTGGACCCGGTCGCCGTCCTGCAGCGGGACCGGCACGAAGGGCTGGATGGGCTCCTCGGAGCCGTTGACGGTGGTGCCGTTGGTCGAGTTCTGGTCGACGACGGCCCAGCTTCCGTCGGGCTGCTGCACCAGCACTGCGTGCTGGTGGGAGACGCCCGGGTCCTCCGGCGGCACCGACAGGTCGATGTCGGGGGTGTCACCGGTGGAGTGACGGCGGCGGCCGATGGTGACCTGGTTGCCGGTGAGGGTGCGCTGCTGCTCGGGCGAGTACGCGGGCAGGTTCAGGCCCGCCGCCTCGGGGCCGGAGCGCTGCATCATCGACAGGAAGTACTCGCGGTCCGGCGCGATGGTGGCGGTCCACACGGCCGGCTGCTGCGGCTGCGCGGGGCCGGGCGGCGGCGGGGCGTGGCCGGTGCCGGGCTGCGGGTAGCCGTAGCCCCCGCCGGGACCTCCCGGCCCGCCCGGTCCGCCGGGCCCGCCCGGTCCCGCGTGGCCGCCGGGGCCCGCGGGATGCGGGGAGGCCGGGCCGGGAGCCGACGGCGGGGAGAGCACCCAGTCGTCATCACCGCCGTAGGAGGACCCGCCGCCGGGCTGCGGGCGGTCGGTCTCCTGCGGGAACGCGGGCGGCGCCGGCGGGCCGGAGCGCTGGTAGGCCTGCGCGGCGCCCCCGGGACCGCCCGGGCCTCCCTGCCCACCGGGACCTCCCTGCCCACCGGGCGCGCCGGGCCCGCCCGGACCACCGGCGCTGCCGGGGCCGAATGGGCCGGAGCCGGAGGACGGGGCGTTCGGGCCGGGCGGCGGCGAGAACGGGCGCGGACCCTCCCCGCCGAAGCCGGAGGAGGGACCCTCCCCGCCGAAGCCGGAGGAGCCCGTGGGCCCGGCGGGCCCGTCGCCGTAGGGCGGGCTCGGCGGTATGGGCTCGGCGGGCCGGTTCACCTGCGACGGGCGCGAACCCCGGTACTCGTACGCCTCGGCGCCGCCGTAGGACGGGCCGGGCGGCTGCGGGAAGCGCGGGCCGGGGGCCGGCGGCGGGGCGGCCGGGGTGTACGAGGTGGCCGTGTTGGTCAGGAAGTTCCAGCGGCACTCCTCGCAGAACGGGGCACCGCCCTCGCGCGGGGTGCGGCACTGCGGGCACAGTTCCGGCTCCGGGTCCGGCGCGGCGGACGGGTGCGGGCGGCCACCCGGCCGGCCGTCGGGCGGGCCGCCGGCCTGGGTGCCGGGACCGCCGCCGTATCCGCCGCCCGCGCCCGGCGCGGGCGGGAAGCCGTATCCGCCGGCCGGAGGCGGCGGAGGCGGAGGCACGGCACCGGCCATGCGGTGACCGCAGACCTCGCACCAGTCGTCGGAACCCGACTGGTGTCCGTTCGGGCAGGTCGGCATGTCGGCGCTTCCCCCTCTCCTTTCCGGTCCTTCCGACCGGATTTCTCCAACCCCAAGGGGGTCAGGCTCGCTCATTCCCTGGCGGTTGCCACGTCACTTCTTTACACGAACAGTCTTGGTCGACCGAGTCTCGAGTGTCATCTCGTCGGCCTCCTCGACCTTCGCTTTCAGTCGCACAGTACCTGCCGCGGCGTCCACGACGTCCACCACCTTCGCAAGGAGTTTCGCAGTGTCCGCGTGCCCGGAGGCGTGGGCGAGCTGGACGGCCCGGCCCAGTTTGGCCGTCGCTCCGTCGATGTCTCCCGCTTTGCGAAGATCGAGCCCTTGCTGTACGACCTGGGCGAGTTCCGCCTGGCCCGTGTAGTGGGCGACCTGGGGGTTGATCGCGGTGGAGGCGGCCACGTCGTCCGTCCCCACGGCCTTGATCAGGCCCTGCGCGCCCAGGTCCCGGACGCCGCCGTCAGGCTGCGGAACGACCAGACGGACGCGGGCGGCGAGCATGTCCAGGCCGACGGAGGCGGGCGGCACCTCGATGCGGACGTGGTAGTCGCGGGACTCGTCGCCCCAGGAACCGGTGGGGTAGTCCCCGAAGCGGGGGCCCGCCTCGGTGCGCCGGCCGGTGAGGTCCTCGACGGCGGGCGCGACCTGCTTGACGAACCGGACGGTCGCGCCGACCGGGGTCCACAGCCGCAGGGAGACGTCTGCGACTTCCTTGCCCATCGCCGTCTCCATCATCCGGGTGAAGTCGGCGGCCAGGCCGGCCGGGTCGGCGACGATGTCGGCGGTGCCGAGCAGGGCGGAGGCGATCCCTGTGACCTCTTTCACCTCCCAGTCGGTGCCCACGCCGCGCGCATCACAGGTGAACCGCCCCGCGCAGGTCTCCAGGGTGGCCCGCAGGTCCTCGGGCGACTCGTGCTCGTTGCGGCCGTCGGTGAGCAGGATGCCGTGCCGGATGTCCGCGTCCGACGAGGACAGCAGGCGGTCGGCGAGCCGCAGCCAGGTGCCGATGGCGGTGCCGCCGCCCGCGCCCAGCCGGCGCAGCGCCTGCTTGGCCTGGTCCCGGGTGACGGGGCCGGCGACGGCCAGCCGCCCGTTGCCCGGGTAGACCTCCTGCGCCTGGTGGGTGCCGGCGACCACCGCGAACCGCACGCCGTCGCGCAGCACGTCGATTGCGGCGGCCGTGGCCTCGCGCGCGTGGCGCATCTTCGCCGGCGGGTAGTCCATCGAACCCGAGCAGTCGACCATGATCACCACGGCGGCGGAGGGGGCCCGGCCGGGCGCGTGGAGGCGGGGCGTGGTGACCGCGCTCCCGGTCGTGCCGCCGCCGGTCGCGGTCACCGTGACGATGGCGTCGACTGTGCGGCCGCCCTCCGGCAGGAACTCGTTCTGGTACACGTCCACCGAGAACTGCGGCACGTTCGACTTCGAGAAATTGGCCATGCCTTCGGATCCCCCTCGTGCCCCCCGCGCCGTGCCAGGGGCGATGTCGGTGCGCCGGACCGGTCCCCTCCGGTCCGGCGCCGCTTCCCCGTGGTGCTTCCCCGTGAGGGTGATGCTCCGGCGCGCCCCGTGATACGCCCCGCACCCGTCCTCAGGCGGATCCTGCCCCCGGCGGCGGAGCGGGGAACGGCAGGACGGCCACTGTTACGTTGTCGTGGCCGCCGCCGTCCAGGGCGTGGCCGACCAGCACCCGGGCGGCGTGCAGGGGCCGCACGGCGGCGTCGGGCGGCACGGCCTCGGCCATCTCCTCGGCCGCCTCCGCGTAGTTCCACAGCCCGTCGGTGCACACCACCACCACGCCCGGCCGGTCCGGCTTGTAGGCGGCGGTGTGCGGCTCCAGCTCGTAGGCGTCGGCGCCGAGCCAGCCGGTGATGGCGTGGGCGCGCTCGTCGGCGTAGGCCTCGGCCTCGTTCATCAGCCCGGCGGCGACCATCTGCGCGGCCCAGGAGTCGTCCTCGGTGAGCCGGGCCGGCGGCGCGGTGCGGTCGGCGGGCACCCAGTAGGCGCGGCTGTCGCCGACCCAGCCCACCACCAGCAGGCTCGGGGTGACGACCGCGGCGACCAGGGTGCAGGCCGGCGCGTTCTGGTGCGGGGCGTGCTCGCGGGCCGTGGCGGGCTCGTCGGCGAGGGAGTTGACGGCGTGCGCGGCGGCGACGATCGCCTCGTGCAGGGCCTGCTGCGGATGCGTGCCCCGGGGCAGGGCGGCCAGCAGCGACTCCAGGGCCGCGCGGGAGGCGGCGAGCGAGGCGTCGTCGGGGCGGGTCGCCGAGGAGACCCCGTCGCAGACGACGGCGACGGCGGCGGCGCTGCCGTCGGGCAGCGCGCTGTGGCCGACGGCGAACGCGTCCTCGTTGCGGTGGTGGCGCAGGCCCCGGTCGCTGACCGCGGCGACCGGGCCGGACTCCTGCTCCAGGTGGTCACGCTCGCGCGGCTGGGCGTGCCCGCAGTGCTCGCAGTAGCCGTCCCCGTCCACCCGGCCCACGCGGCACGCCACGCACACCTGTGCCGCGTCGCCGGGCGCGCCCCCGGCCCAGGCCGCGAGGTCGGCGGCCACGCGCGGGTCCGGCGGCGCGAGCGGGTACTCCTCCGGCTCCGGCGGCCGGTCGAACCGCACGCCGGAGGCGTCCGTCGCCGGCCCGGCGGGGTGCGGCCCGGCGGGCCGGCCGTCGGGGGCCGGTGCGCCATTCATCGGTGCGCCGTCCACCGGTGCGCCATTCATCGGTACGCCACCTGCCGATGCGTCACCCGCCGGTGCGTCGGGCGCCGGGGGACGCGGCGCGTCCGGCGGGGGAGGAGAGCCGTCGCCGAAGTCCGTGCGCGGCAGGTCCGCCGGCAGGTGCACCGGGGGCCGGCCCCCCGAGCCGTCCGTCTGCGGCGCCGCCGGCCACACCTGTCCGGCGGCGCCCGCGGGTCCGGCGGAGCTGACGGGGCCCGCGGCACCGCCCGCACCCGCGGGGCCGCCCGGCGCGGGCGGGTGCGGTGCCGTGCCGCCGGTGCCGGGCACGGGGTGGTGCATGGTGAGCGTCGGGGTGTCCTGCGGCGGTGCGGGCGCGGCGGACAGGTCGTATCCGCACGCGCCGCAGAAACGGTCACCCGACTCGAGCGGCTCCGCGCAGCTCGGGCACCTCGACAGGGCGGCCTGCTGGGGCATCTGCGACATCAACTACACCCACGTCCGGGGGCGGTAACGGTTGGCACGTTCCACCAGGTCGATCCTCTCCTCGCCGCCGGGCGCGAGCCGGGCCAGCGTGCGGTACGAGCGCTCCAGAGCGAAGCGCAGCCCCCGCTCGTCCAGGTCGCTGCCGAGCAGTGTCCGGCGGGCGGGCGGCGACGACCCGTCCGGCGCGGCCCGGCCCCCGGAGAGTACCCAGTCCAGCGCCGCGCCGAGCACCTCCGCCGCCAGCCGCCAGCGCCGCGCCGGGTCCAGACCGTACGCGTCCAGGGCCTCGACCTGCGCGGCCGCGGCGGTCAGGTCGTCCAGGAACGGCGGGTCGCAGGCGGCGGCGGTGCGTTGACGCAGCCGGGAGCGCACCGCCGCCACGCGGGCGGCGGTGTAGTGGATGGAGGACTCCGGCACGGACTCCAGCGTGCGCACGGCCGCCCGCCGGTCGCCGGCGGCGAGCCGGACGCGGGCCAGGCCGAAGGCGGCGCCGACGTGACTGGGGTCGGTGGACCACACCAGGCGGTAGTACTCGGCGGCGTTGTCCGGCCGGCCCAGCACCTCCGCGCACAGGCCGAGCGCCAGCTTGGGCGCGATCTCGCCGGGGAAGGCGTCGTAGACCGCGTCGAAGGACACGGCGGCCTCCTCGTGATCGCCCGTCACCAGCGCGGCCACGCCCCGGTACCACACGACCCGCCAGTCGTCGGGCGCCGCCGACTGAAGCGCGCGCAGCGTCTCCAGCGCGGCGGACGCCTCCCCGTTCTCCAGGCGGGCGCGCACCTCGCGCAGCCGGGTCTCCGTCGACGGGGCCGGGACCGTCGCGAGCGCGCCCGGCAGCTCGGCCGGGGCGAGGGCCGCGAGGCCGGCCAGGAACCCGGCGTTGGGGTCGGCGGGGTCCACCCGGGGCACCGGCAGCGCGAGCGCCGCCGCGGCCGCGTCGACCGGTTTCACCAGCGGCCGGGACCGCGCGGACGCGGGCGCCGCGGCGGCCCCCGGCGGGGGAATCGCCGCACCGCCCGGCGCGGGGGCGCGGCGCCGGGCGCGCCGCTCCCGCGCGCCCAGCCGCGACACCTCCCCCTCCAGCGGCGGGAACAGCTCCGTGTCCGTCACCCGCACCTCGGGTCCGAACAGCGTCGACAGCGCCGGCCGCGGCCGCCCCGTCTGCAGGGAGACGACCTCCCGCAGCACACCGGTGAGCTGTTCCTGCATCTCCTGCGCGGAGGCGAACCGGCGGGCCGGGTCGGGGTCGGTGGCGCGCACCAGCAGCCGGTGGAAGGACTCGTAGCGGCGGAGGATCTCGACGCCGTCGGGGTCGGGCAGCGAGGCGGCGTGGACCGTGGTGCAGCCCTGGAAGTCGAACGTCAGCACGGCCAGCGTACGGCCCACCGTGTACAGGTCGGACGCGACCGACGGGCCCGCCTCGGCGACCTCGGGCGCCTGGTAGCCGACCGTGCCGTAGACCGGGGACTCGTCGTCGTCCATGCGGCGCACCGCGCCCAGGTCGATCAGCTTGAGCTGGTCCTCGGTCTGGAGGGCGTTGTCGACCTTGAAGTCGCAGTACAGCAGGTTGCGGCTGTGCAGGTGGCCGAGCGCGTCGAGGGCCTCGATGCCGTAGGCGCAGGCTTGCTCCACCGGCAGCGGGTCGCGCCGGCCGTCGGGCGTGCGGCGCGCGTTGGCTATCTCCTTCAGGGACTTGCCGCCGACGTACTCCATGACGATGTAGCCGTCGAGGGAGCCGGTGCGCTGGTCGAGGTGCTCGACGAAGTTGTAGATCCGCACGATGGTGGCGTGCTCGATCTCCGCGAGGAAGCGCCGCTCGGAGATCGCGGCGGCCATCGCGTCCTGGTCGCCGGTGTCGAGCAGGCCCTTGAGCACCACCCAGCGGTCGGAGACCGCGCGGTCGACGGCGAGGTAGATCCAGCCCTGCCCGCCGTGCGCGAGGCAGCCGGCCACCTCGTACTGGCCGTGCACCACGTCACCGGGCCGCAGCTTCGGCACGAACGAGTACGGGTGACCGCACGTGGTGCAGAAGCCCTCCGTACGGCCCGGCCGGTCGCCGCGCGAACGGCCCACCGGCGCCCCGCAGTCGGCACGCGAGCAGAACCGTCTGCGTTCGGGCACCTCCGGGTCGGCCAGCACCATCGCGCGCGGGTCGGGCCGCGGGATCGGCGGCACCTCCACCAGCCCCGCCCCGAGCCGGCCCCGGCCGGCCGGGCCGGCCGCGGAGCCGGAGCTGCGCACGGACACCGAACGCCCGCCGGACCCGCCGGACACCGAGCGCGACAGGCGGCCGGAGACCGACCGGCGGGACCTCGACGACCGGGACGACCGAGAGGACCGGGACGACTGAGACGACTGAGACGACTGCGAGGACGGGCCGGAGGCGCTCCCGCCGCGGGCACCGGGCTGCGAACCGCCGCCGGAGGCGGCCGCCGCGGGGGAGGCCGCCGGGGCCGGGGAGGGGGCCAGCCCGCAGGTGTCGCAGTACAGCCGGCCGCCGCCGACGTCCTCGTACGTGCCCCCGCAGCCGGGCCGCCGGCAGGTCTGCGGCGCCCGGCCCGCGGGGCCGCGGCCCGGTGCTTCCCCCGGCGCCCGGCCCGATGGCCCGCCCGATGTCCCGCCCGGTGCCTGGGCCGGTGCTCCGCCCGGTGCCTGACTCATGATCCCTCCCCCTGGTCGCCCGCCCGCCGGGTGTCGCCGAGCAGCTCGGCGGCGGCCCGCTGGTAGCGCAGCACGGCCTGCTCCGCCACCCGCAGGTCGCAGGGCGCGCTCCACAGCATGCGGCGCGCCGCGTCGTACCGCTCGATCAGCAGCGGGTCCTCCGCCAGGCCGTGCCGGGCCACCTTCGCCCGATACGCGTCCAGCCGGCCGCGCAGCTCGGCGCGCACCGCCAGCGGCGCGGTGACCGCCGTCAACTGCTCGCGCGCCCGCTTCAGTTCGTCCTCCGCCTGCTGCTCCAGCCGGTCCAGCAGCGGGGACAGGCGGTGCCACCGGCCCTGCCGGCGGTACTCGGCGGCCAGCGTCAGCTGCTCCTGCAGCGCCGTCGGCGGGCCGCTGACCACGGGCACCTCCGTCGCGGCGATCTTCGCCAGGACCTCGCCGCGCGCGGTGCGGGCCTCCGCCAGCGTGCGGTCGGCGCGCGAGAGCACGTCCCGCAGCTTCACGATCCGCTGCTCGGCGTCCTTGCGGACGGCGAGCACCGCGTCGATCTCCCGGCGCACCTCCTCCAGCGCCCGCGCCTCGCGGTCGTAGACCGTGGTGTCCGGCCGGCCGCCGCCCGGCGCGGAGGAGCCCCGGGCGGGGGTCCAGAAGGCCAGCGGGTCGGAGACGACCTGCTCGCGCAGCCGCGTCAGCGCGCGCGTGATGCGCTCCAGGTCGTCGCCGGCCGGGTGCTCGCCGGGGCGCACGCCCACGGAGTGCGCGAGCTGCCGGGTGCGCTGCAGTTCCGCGGCGAGTAAGTCGACGCGGGCGGGCAGCGCCGACCACACGGCGTCGGCGGCGACCACCATGTCCAGCGACGACGCGTACAGCTCGTTCATCCGCTCCACCAGCTCCGCGAGGGTGAAGCGTTCGCTGAGGCGGGCGGCCGGGCCGGCCGGCGCCCCCGCCCCGGCCGCTGCCGCGGCGCCGCCGGCGACGGTCACGGACTCGCCGCGCAGCAGCTCGGTCAGCTCCGCCAGGTCCTCGCGGCTGGACCAGCGGCGGCGGGAGCGCACCTCCCGGGCGGTGCGCAGCGTGTCGGAGTAGGCGTCGAAGTACGCCCACAGCAGCGCGATCGCCGCCTCAGTGGCCGCCCAGCGCTCCTTGGTGACGCCGGTCAGCTCGGCGCCCTCCAGCAGACGGCGGCCCGCGTGGTCCTGCAGGGCGAGGAGAGAGGTCTCGATCGCCTCGTGCTCCGCGCCGAGCCGCGCCAGCGCACGGTCCACCTCGTCCCGGTCCATCACCGACCCGGGGGGTCCCGCGACGCCCATCGATCACCCCTCGCTGCTGTGGTCTTCCGTCGGTCCTGTGCCGGCCGCCCGCACCCGGGTGCCGCCACGCACCGGGTGACGGACCGTCACCGGTACCGGACGGCGGGCGGAGTGGCCGACTCCGACGTCCTACCCAGCGTCGGCGCGAGCCACTTGTCGTACGACGCCTTCCACCCGCCGTCCCTGCGGTAGTCCTCCAGTATGAGGTTGACCCGGCGCACCAGGTCCGTCGCCTTCCGGTTCATCGCCACGCCGTAGTAGTCCGTGGTGAAGCGGCGTCCCTTCAGCCCCACCGTCGGGTCCTGCGCGGCCTGGCCGGCGGCCAGCGCGCCGTCGGTGACCACCGCGTCGACCTCGCCGAGCTGGAGCCGCACCAGGCAGTCCAGCTGGTTGGGGACGACGGTGGAGATGTCGGCGGTGGCCGGCAGCCGGTGCTCCCTGCGGTCCCGGACGAGCCTGTCGTGCGCGGTGGAGCCGTCCGCGGAGCAGATCCTGCGGCCGGCGAGGCTCGGGCCGTAGCCGTGGACGGGCGAGGTCTTCGGGGCCAGCACCTGCTGGCCGGTGAGGAAGTACGGCGCGGAGAACGCGACCTTCTCGAGCCGTTCGCAGGTGATGGTCATGGTGCGCACCACCATGTCGACGCGGCCGTCCTCGACCGCGGTGATGCGCTCGTTGGTGGGGATGGCCCGGAACTGCACCAGCTTCTCGTCGTGCAGGAGGTCCTTCGCGATGGCGTGGGCCAGGTCGATGTCGAAGCCCTCCAGTTCGCCGGAGGCGTCGTTGGGGTTGCGGTAGCCCCACCGGTAGCTGTTCTGGTCGACGCCCACCACGAGGTAGCCGCGGGCCTTGATGGCCCTGATGGCGGCGCCCTCGGTGTCCGCCGGCGACGGGCTCCGGTCCTGCGGGTGGTCGCACCGCCCGGCCCGGGCCTGCGTGCCCCGGGCCGGGCCCGGCCAGCCCTGCCCGCCTTGTTCGCTCTGCCCGCCCGGTCCGCTCTGCCCGCTCTGCCCGGGCGGGCCGCCGGCGGAACCGTCCGCGCGGGAGCCGAGGAGCGGCAGCAGCAGCGCGAACGCGAGCGCCAGGGCGCACACGAGAGCCATCGCGCCCACTCCGCCCCAGCCCCGCAGTCCGGTCCGCAGCCGTCGCGCCCACAGCATCACGCCCCCTTTCCCGGCCTTCCCTCCCATGGCCACCCCTCCCATGGCCGTCCCTCCCATGGCCGTCCCTCCCATGGCCGTCCCTCCCATGGCCACCCCTTCTCCGGGTGTGCCCCGGCCGTCCCCGCCGTTCACCGGTACTCCGACAGCCTGCGCCCGATGCCCAGCAGGGCGCTCGCGGTGCCGAGCAGCGCCAGCACCACGGAGCCGGCGGGCAGGCCGGTCAGGGCGTCCCGGCCGTCGCGGGCGGCCGCGCGGAACTGGTCGGTCTCGTGCACCAGCGCCGCGGCGAGGGAGGCGTCGACGTTGTCGAAGCACACGGTCGTCGACGTCTTCGCGTCCGTGCCGACCACCAGGTCGCGGGCGCCCTGGTAGTCGCCCGCGTCGTTCTTCGCGCGCGCCTTCTCGTGGCGGGAGCGCCACTCCCGCATCGAACTGTCCGCCGTGTGCACCGGCCGCCGGCCCGCGGCGTCGTCGGCGAGCACGGACGCGCGGCGCAGCTTGCCGCCCAGGCGGGCGATCTCCCGGTCCCAGGCCCAGGCGTAGGCGTCCTCGGCGGTGCCGTCGGTGAGCCGCTTGGTCTCCGCGCCGCGGCTGACCAGGGTCAAGTTCTCGTCGCTGCGGGCCTTCAGGGAGGCGACGCGGGCGTCGTACAGCACCGCGAGGGAGCGCACGCCCCGGTCGTAGGAGTGCTTCAGGTCCGCGCGGGCGACGCCGTGGCCGGCCACGAGCCACAGCAGGACCACGGCGGTGGCGGCCGTGGCGGCGACCAGGCCGGGGTTGAGGACGCGGTGGGTGCGCAGGTAGTGGCGGCGCTGCGCCCACGCCAGCGCGCCGAGCGCGAGCACGCCGAGGCCGATCGCGGCCCACGGGTACGGTGTCGCGTCGCCGTAGTCGGCGAGCAGGCGCTGGTTCTCCTTGGCGTACAGGGCCTCGGCCGCGGGCAGCATCCGGTGCTGCATCGTGTCGTTGGCCTCGCGCAGGTAGGCGCCGCCGACCGGGAAGCCCTGCCGGTTGTTGGCGCGGGCCGCCTCCACCAGGCCCTTGTAGCGGGGCAGCAGCGTGTTCAGCTCCGCGATCGTCGTCGCGGCCGGGGAGCCGGGGTCGGAGTTGGCGGCGGCGGTGACGAGTTTCGCGGCGGCCGTGCGGATGTCCTTCTCGTACGCGGCGCGGGTCCGCCGCGTCTCGTTCGGGCCCGCCAGGTAGCCGCTGGTGGCCTTGGTGTTGGCGTCGGCGAGGGAGCGGTAGATGTCGGCGGCGTCCGAACTGAGCGGCTGACTGCTCGTCAGTACGTCGTCGGCGGCGGTCGCGCGGCCGGTGGTCTGCCAGGCGGTGACGGCGCCGAACGCGACGACGAGGAGGGCGAGGACGGCGCCGATGGTGCGCAGCCGGCCGGGTTCGGTGACGGCCGCCGCGCGCAGGCGGTCGACGCCCTCCGCGAAGGCCGTGCGGCGCGGGGGAGCCGGGGCGGGGGACGTGCGGGGGCCCGGCGGCGCCGCGGCGGTCGTCGGCGGGTGTGTCACTGCGACCTCCCCCCTGGTCCTGTGTCGCCCGCAAGTATCGCTGGCGGGACGGACATGCGCACCCTGCCTGTTGATACGCCGCGGGAGGGGGATCGGTTCCCCGCCAGGGGCGGCGCCGGCGGGCCGCCGCGGGGCGGGGCACCCGCACCCACGGGTTACGGGACACCTGCGCGCCTACGGGGCTCCGGGGCTCCGCGCCCACGGTGCTACGGGACACCTGCTCGCCCACAGGACTCCGCGCCCACGGCGCCACGGGGCACCCGCGTGCCTACGGTGCGCCGTCCGCGAAGCGGGCCCGCACCCTGTCCCGCGCCTCCGCGCCCGCCCCCACCCGGTCCAGCCCCAGCAGCGCGGCCCCCAGCACCGGTCGCGCCCGCACCACCCGCGGCACCGCCTTCGGGGCGCGGGCCGCCAACCGCTCCTCGATACGGGACGTCAGGCGGGCGTGCCCGGCGGCGAGGACGCCGCCGCCGAGCACGACGGGGGTCTCCTCGGCGAGGAGGTCCAGGCGGGTGAGGGCGACGACGGCCAGGGTGACCACCTCGTCGGCCAGCCGGTCGACGAGGGAGCGGGCGACCGGGTCGCCGGCGGCGGCGGTCGTGAAGAGGACCGGGACCAGCTCGTGGCGGCGGGCGGCGGGGATGCGGCCCAGGTGCAGCGCCTCGACGAGGTCGTCCATGGCGGGCAGGCCGAAGTGGGCGGGGAGGGTGCGGGCCAGGGCGGTGGGGGCGCCGCGGCCGTCGGCGGCGCGGGCCGCGTGCCACAGGGCCTCCTCGGCGAGGACCCAGCCGCCGCCCCAGTCGCCGGAGAGGCGGCCGAGGGCGGGGAAGCGGGCGGTGCGTCCGTCGGGCCGCAGGCCGGCGCAGTTGATGCCGGCGCCGCAGACGACCGCGACGCCCCTGGGTTCGTCGAGCCCGGCGCGCAGCAGGGCGAAGGTGTCGTTGCGGACCTCGGTCGTCGCGCCCCACGCGCGCGCGTGCAGCGCGGCCGTCAACTGCTCCTCCTCCACCGGCAGGTCGGCGTTGGCGAGGCAGGCGGAGACGTGGGTGACGCGGGTGACGCCCCCGGCCGTGAAGGCTTCCCGCACCGCCTTCGCCAACGTGTCGACCGCCGCCTCGGTGCCGACCGCCGGGGGCCGGAAGCCGCCGCCGCGCGCGGTGGCCAGGATCTCCCCGTCCGCCGTGACCACCGCGACGTCGGTCTTGCTGTTGCCCGCGTCGATCGCCAGGACGCTCACGCCCACGGCAGGTACTCCCGGTTGTGGGCGAGCAGCCGGTCGGTGAGCGCCTCGGCGGTGGCGTACCGGCCGACGAGGGGGTGGGCGAGCAGTGCGCGGAAGACCCGGTTCCGGCCGCCGTGCAGGGCGGCCCGCAGCGCCAGTTCCTCGTACGCCGCCACGTGCGCGATCAGCCCGGCGTGCAGCGGGTCCACGGCGGGCACGGGCAGCGGGGCCGGCCCCTTGGGGCCCACGGCCGCGGGCACCTCGATCACCGCGTCGTCGTCCAGGAAGGGCAGCGTGCCGTTGTTGTACGTGTTCACCACCTGGTACGGGCCGGCCCGCTCGCCGCCGAGCAGCGCCGCGGTGAGGTCCACGGCCGCCTCCGAGTAGTACGCGCCGCCCCGCTTGGCCAGCAGCGCGGGCTTCTCGTCGAGCGCCGGGTCGCCGTACATCGCCAGCAGCTCCCGCTCCATGCGGGCCACTTCGGCGGCCCGGGACGGCTCGCCGCGCTGCTGCGCGACCACCTCGTCGTGCGCGTAGTAGTACCGCAGGTAGTACGACGGCACGACACCGAGGCGCTCCAGCAGCTCGGGCGGCAGCCGCAGGCCGGCGGCGATCGCGGCGCCGTGCTCGGCCAGCAGCCGGGGCAGGACGTCGGCGCCGTCGGGGCCGCCGAGGCGGACGCCGGTCTCCCAGGTGAGGTGATTGAGGCCGACGTGGTCGAGGTGGACGTCGGCGGGGGCGACCTCCAGCAGGGCGGCGAACTTGCGCTGCAGGCCGATGGCGACGTTGCACAGCCCGACGGCCCGGTGCCCGGCCCGCAGCAGGGCGCGGGTGACGATGCCGACGGGGTTGGTGAAGTCGACGATCCAGGCGCGCGGGTTGGTGCGGCGCACCCGCTCGGCGATGTCGAGGACGACCGGCACGGTCCGCAGCGCCTTGGCCAGGCCGCCCGCGCCGGTGGTCTCCTGGCCGACGCACCCGCACTCCAGCGGCCAGGTCTCGTCCCGCTCGCGGGCGGCCTGTCCGCCGACGCGCAGTTGGAGCAGCACGGCGTCGGCTCCGTCGGCGCCCGCTTCCAGGTCGTCCGTCGTGACGACCCGTGCGCCGTGCCCCCGCCGGGCGAGGATGCGCCGGGCGAGGCCGCCGACGAGCTCCAGCCGGTCGGCCGCCGGGTCGACGAGCACCAGCTCCGTCACAGGCAGGGTGTCGCGCAACCGCGCGAAGCCGTCGACGAGTTCCGGGGTGTAGGTCGAGCCTCCGCCGACCACGGCGAGTTTCACGGGCGGTTCCTCCGGTGAGCCTGGTGAGCCCGGCGGGCCGGCCCGTGCACGGGGCGCGGTCGGACGGACGGGACGCTCCTGTGGACGTCAGTCCCCAAGGTCGCCGAGGAACGGGGCCGTGTCCAGGGCGGGGTACGGGTCCGGGAGGGGCAGCGGCTCACCGAGGCCGACCTCGGTCTCGTCGTCGTAATGAGCCTTGGTGGGGTCGTCGCCGGGGAGGATCGGCGTCGTGCAGCAGTGGGCCGTCTTGGTGGTGCGGTTGACGAGCACGTGGACAGGGACGCTGGCGGCGTAGGTGCGGAGTTTGGGACCGGTGTCCGCCCAGTGGTTGGTCGAGGTGACCTCCCCGACCAGAGCGATCATGTCGACGGGATACCAGCCCTTGTGCGCCCTGCGGTAGGACTCGTCGAGTGCGGAGGCCTTGCGGCGGCGGACGTAGAAGTCGGGGACGAGCAGGGCCATGGTGGTGCCGTCCTTGTTGGCGGCCCGATAGCCGTTACCGAAGCCGACGAGGCGGAATCCGGCCGCGCGGAACTGGAAGGACAGCTCGCCGGCGCCGTCGTTGTGGTGGTCGTCAGGTCGCGGCGGCACGATGACCGTCCCCTCGACGTACTCGGGTCGAATCGGCGTCGGAGACGCCTCTTCGATCGCGCTCAACAGGTCGATGGGGTCCACCTGCGTCATCACCGCTCCAGGACCGGTTCGGCGCTCATCGCTGGTCTCCTCTTCGCACTGGTGCCGGGCCGCGTCCGCGCGGGCTGCCCCGGCAGCCCTGGCAGAACGATGGAGCCGACGACCGGTCCCGGCGGCGGAACGCGGCCCACCTTCACTCGAACGGGTGTGCCGAATCGTTTCGACCCGTCGGAGAGCCCCCGCCGCGGAGAACGCCGCGGAACAAGGAGGAACGAACAAGGAAAGGCGGCCCGGGTCTCCCCGGACCGCCTCCGCCTTTCTCCCGTCTCCCGCAGGGCCGGCCGCTACTTCGCCGCCTGCCGCTGCGGGGTGATCGGTGCGGCCGCCTGGGCCTGCGGGGACTCCGGGTCGGCGTGGGCCGAGGGGGGTGTCACCGCGGCCGTCGGGTCCGGCGCCGGCGCCGGGTCCTCCTCGGCGGTGGCGGTGGCGCCGCCGACGATGCGGATGTCGGCGGCGTCGAAGGCGCGCTTGATGCGCCAGCGCAGCTCGCGTTCGACGGAAAGGGACTTGCCGGGCATCGTCTTGGCGGAGACGCGGACCACCATGGAGTCGAGCAGCACGCTGTCCAGGCCGAGGACCTCCACCGGACCCCACAGCAGCTCGTTCCAGGGCTCTTCCTTGCTCATCTTCTCGGCGACCTGGTCGAGCGTGGCCTTGAGCCGGTCCAGGTCCTCGTCGGCGCGGACGGTGACGTCGACGTTCGCCACCGACCAGCCCTGCGACATGTTGCCGATGCGCTTGACCTCGCCGTTGCGGACGTACCAGATCTCGCCGCCGTCGCCGCGCAGCTTGGTCACGCGCAGGCCGACCTCGATGACCTCGCCGGTGGCCACGCCCGCGTCGATGGTGTCGCCGACGCCGTACTGGTCCTCCAGGATCATGAACACGCCGGAGAGGAAGTCCGTCACCAGGTTGCGCGCGCCGAAACCGATCGCCACACCGGCGACACCGGCGGACGCCAGCAGCGGCGCGAGGTTGATCTCGAACGCGGAGAGGATCATCAGGGCGGCCGTGCCCATGATCAGGAAGCTGGCCACCGAGCGCAGCACCGAGCCGATGGCCGCCGCGCGCTGCCGACGCCGCTCGGCGTTGACCAGCAGGCCGGCCAGCCCGGTGCCGTCCACCGTCTGCACGGTGCGGTTCATGCGCTCTATGAGCTTGGTGATCGCCCGCCGCACCACCGCGCGCAGCACGGCCGCGACGACGAGGATCAGCAGCACCCGCAGGCCGATGGCCAGCCAGGTGGACCAGTTCTGCTCCACCCAGCTCGCGGCGTTCGTGGCGCTCTGCTGGGCGTCCTGGAGCGTGGCGACCGCCGGATCCGTCGTCGGGGACGGCGACGGCGACGGTAGCGGCGACGGCGCGGAACCGGCGGCCGGCAGGACGTCGGGCAGGGACACGGCAGGTACCTCCAGGTGCGGCGGCTGCCCCCGGTGCGGATGCGCTTCGGGTGTCGATCAGGTCACGGAAAGGTCACCGGTCGGGCAGAACCACCACATTAGCGGGGGACCGTGTGGGGATCGTCGGGAAGTCGCGGGGAGGACCGCGGGAGAGACCGAACTCACGCGGGCTTGAACCGGCCGCGAAGCGGGGGACACATCAGGTGTGGTCGAAAACACTCCCAGCCCGTTACCGGGACATGGTGGCGCGTTCACCAGGCCGGAGGGGAGACTGACTGCAGATCGTCCCGGCGCGAGCCACGCGCCGCCGGCGTACAAGGAGGCACCGTGCCGCATGTCCTGGTCCTCAACGCGTCGTACGAGCCGCTCGGCGTCGTACCGCTCCGCCGCGCGCTCGTCCTCGTCCTCGAGAACAAGGCCGTCTGCCTCGAGGAGTCCGGCGCCTACCTGCACAGCGCGACCGTCACCGTCCCCGCACCCAGCGTGGTCCGGCTCAAGCGTTTCGTGCGGGTTCCCTACCGGGGGCCCGTTCCTCTGACCCGCCGGGCGCTCTTCGCCCGCGACGGGGGCCGCTGCATGTACTGCGGCGGCGTCGCCACCAGCGTCGACCACGTCGTCCCGCGCTCCCGCGGCGGCAAGCACGTCTGGGACAACGTGGTGGCCTCCTGCCGCCGCTGCAACCACCTCAAGGCCGACCGCCACCTCGTGGAACTCGGCTGGCGCCTGCGCCACAAACCGGCCCCGCCGACCGGTCTGGCCTGGCGCATCATCGGCACCGGCCATAGGGACCCGCGCTGGCTGCCCTACCTGCAGCCGTACGGCGCGGACGACGTCCTGGCCCGGATCGACGGCATATCGGCCTGAGATCCGGGCCTTCGCATGCCGGCGGCCGGCCCCGGGGTCCCCCGTGCCCCGGGGCCGGCCGCTCACGCGTGGCGCAACGGCGTGGCGCAGCTCGTCCGGCCGCTCACGCGTGGCGCAGTTCGCCCGGCCGTACCGAGCGCCGCAGCAGCGGCAGGGAGGCCGCCGCGGCCAGCAGGCAGCAGCCGAACACCCCGAAGGGCACGAGCAGCGCCGCGTACGGCATCGTGCGGGTGCCGTTGACGGCCGCGTACCAGACGCCGATCGCCAGGCCCCCGCAGCCCGCCACCAGCAGCGCGGGCGCCAGCGGCAGGGCGGTCTCCAGCAGCAGGGCCCGGGCCAGCACCGCGCGGGGCACCCCGGCGGCGGCCTGCGCGGCCAGCTCCCGGCGCCGGGTGGCGAGGGACTCGGCGGTGCCGACGGCGAGCGCGGCCAGGGCGAGGACCAGGGCGACGAGGATCGCGGCGGCGGTGAGGTCCAGTCCCGTGGTGTAGAAGGACAGGTCCGTCGTGAGCGTTTCCGGCTTGCCGCGCAGGTCGGCCAGGAACGCCTGGCGCACGCCGACGAAGCCCGTCCCCACGACCGTCACCAGCAGCACGGCCGCGTGGGTGCGGGCCGCCGCCCACGGATCCTGGCGCAGCCGCTCCGCCGCGATCAGCACCGCGGGCCGCCCGGTGCGGGCCGCGAGCAGCCGGCCGGTCAGCCGCGCGGCGGCGCCGGTCAGCCACAGCGCGCCCGCGCCCGTGGCGACCACGGCCCCGGTCACCAGGAGCGGCGCGGTCAGGACGCCGCGGAACGCCTCCGGAGTCACCAGCAGGCCCACGGCCACCAGCAGTACCGCCGCCACCGGGAACGCCGCGGACGGCCCCCGCTCCGGGCGCACCCGCCGCACCGTTCCCAGCGGAGAGGCCGCGACCCGCCGCAGCGCGACCACGCTCACCAGCGCGCCGAGCACCGGCACCGCCGCGGCGACCAGCGCCGCGCCCGCCCACACCCGGGCCGGCGGGTGCCAGGCCGCGAGCAGCAGCGGTACGGCTCCGGCCGTGGCCAGGGCCGAGCCCAGCAGGCAGACCAGGCCCGTCTCCAGTGCCGCGATCCGCCGCACCCGCGCCGGGGACGCTCCCGCCAGCCGCAGCCCGGCCAGCCGCCGGTCGCGGTGCACGGCGCCGACGCGGGCGCCCTGGCCGAGGAGACCGAGCACCGGGATCAGCAGGAGCAGCAGCGCGAGCACCACTCCGGAGCGCTCGCCGGGCCGGTCGAGCAGGCCGCCGCCGATGGGCGCGTTCACCTGCCCTTGGACCGACGCGACCGCGACCGCCGCGAGCGTGAAACCGGTCGCCAGGGCCGCGCCCAGCGCCGTGAGCCCGGCCCGCCACCACTCCCGCCGGTCCGAGCCGCGGCTCAGCAGCCACGCCAGCCGCAGATCCGCCCCGAGGTTCCCGTCGCTCACGACGTCACCTCCGCGCCGGCCACCGCGCCGTCGCGCATCCGGACCTCGCGGTCGGCGTACGCGGCGACCTGGGCGTCGTGGGTGACCAGCAGCACCGCGGTGCCGTCCGCGCGGGCCGTGCGGACCAGGGCGGACATCACCTGCTCGCCCGCCAGGGAGTCCAGCGCTCCGGTCGGCTCGTCCGCGAAGACCACCCGCGGGCCGGTGACCAGCGCCCGCGCCAGCGCCACCCGCTGGGCCTGGCCGCCGCTCAGCTCCCCCGGCCGCAGGTCCTGCTGCCCGCGCACCCCGAACCGCTCCAGCCAGGCCCCGGCCCGCTCGTGGGCCCGTGCCCGCGCCGTCCCGGCCAGCAGCAGCGGCAGCGCCACGTTGTCGAGCGCGGTCAGCTCCGGAAGCAGCTGGCCGAACTGGAACACCACCCCGAACTCGGTGCGGCGCAGCTCGCTCAGCCGCTCCTCCGGCAGGCGGTCCAGGCGTTCCCGGCCGTAGGTCACCTCACCCCCGTCGGGACGCACGATCCCCGCCAGGCAGTGCAGCAGCGTGGACTTGCCGCTGCCGCTCGGGCCGGTGACGGCGAGGATCTCCCCGGCCGCCAGTTCGATGCCGGCGCCGCGCAGCGCGTGCGTTCTGCCGTAGGTCTTGGTCAGGTTCCGGGCCGCCAGCAGCGGTCTGCCGGAATCCGTGGCCGCCTGCGGCGGCCCCCCGATGTCCGTCATGCGGTGTCGACCTCCGCGGTCAAAGTGGTGAGCCGGGCCGCGGTGGTGGTCATCCAGCGCAGGTCGGCGTCGAGGTGGTTGAGGGCGTAGTCCGCCGAGAGCACGGTGGCCAGGTCCGCGCCCGGGTCGGTCTTGAGCGCCGTGAGCTCCCGCATCCGCGCCATGTGGGCGGCGCGCTGCGCCCGCAGGTAGGCGGCCGGGTCCCCGCCGGTGAGGATCGCGACGACCACCTTGGCGAAGATCTCGTTGGTCACGAACGGCGCGGGCGGGGTGGGCTGCGCGGTCCAGCGGGCCAGTTCGCGCACGCCGTCGTCGGTGGCGCGGTACCGGGTCCGCTCCGGGCCGCCGTCCGCGTCGGTGCCCTCCACCCGGGCGAGGCCGTCGCGGACCAGGCGCTGCAGGGTCGTGTAGACCTGCCCGTAGGCGAGGGGGCGGGCCTGCGGGAAGCGCTCGTCGTGCCGCCGCTTGAGGTCGTAGCCATGGCTCGGCCCGGCGGCGAGCAGCCCCAGCAGGATGTGGCGGGTGCTCATGATGATCAGTATGTACTCAGTACATGTACTGAGTGAATAGTGGGACGGGAAAACTTCCGGCCGTCTTCCCGAAGGGGCCGGCCGGACGCGTCTCCGCGAAGGGGCCGGTCAGGTCCGTCTCCCGAAGGGGCCAGCCCGACGCGCCCCTCCGGAGAAGCCCTGGAAAGGACCGTTCAGTGCCGGGCGGGCCGGTCCGTCACCGCGTACGCCTCCACCGACCACAGCGAGTACCCGTACGCCGTCGCCCGCTTCTCGCCCTGCACGCGCAGGTGGCGCACGTCCCGCTCGTCCATGCGCAGCACCTCGCGGCCGCCCCGGGAGGAGCGGACGGAGACGGCGGTGCGCCAGTGGCGGCCGTCGGGGGAGACCTGGACCCGGTAGGCGGCGGGGTGGGCGTCCTGCCAGTGCAGGACGACCTGGCCGAGGCGGGCCGGGCGGGGCAGCTCCACCTGCCACCAGGCGCCGTCGTCCACCGGGGAGGACCAGCGCGTCGACGGGTTGCCGTCGATGGCCGCCGACGCGGGGAAGTCGGGGGTCTCGTCACCGGAGGAACGCGCGGTGCCGGTACGGGCCAGGTCGGGGCCGCCGGTGGGCGGGAAGGCGCGGACGGTGACGGTGCGGGTGACACCGGCGAAGGACAGCCGCAGGGTGTACGAGCGCGCCGACGCGCCGTGCGGGACCGTCACCTCGACGGGGACGTCGAGCGTCGTGCCGCGCGGAACCGTGAGGGGGCCCCGCGGCACGTGGACCCGGATGTCCCGCGGCGCCTCGACGGTGAGCCTGCCGTGGGCGTCGGCCGGGCGCAGCGAGGTCAGGCGGGCGGTGGCCACCCGGGCGGTGGTGCCGGCCGGCAGGTCCGCCTCGGTCCGCGACAGCTCCAGGGCGGCGGGCGCCGAGTCGGCGTACCACGGCACCAGGTGGTGGACGCGGGACGGGGAGGGGCCGGTGACGCGGACGGCGTCCGCACGCGCGCGTGCGGCGACGTTCGTGGCGCCCGTGGCGGACAGGGCGCCGACCCGGTGCCAGCCCTCGCCGGGCACGTGCACCTCCACGTCGCCCGTGGTGCCGGGGTCGGTCAGGACCGTCACCGCCTCCAGGGCACGGGCCCGCGGCAGGCGGACGGTCCGGCCGTCGCCCGCGCCGCCCCGGGACGCGGCCGGCTCGCGCTCCAGGCCCGCCCAGGAGGCGTACGCCCGCGCGGCCCGGGCCAGGAACGGGTCCAGCACGCCCTGGCCCACCGTGACGCGGCCGCGCCCCAGCTCCGCGCGCAGCCGGCCGAGGTCGCGGTAGGCCGCCCAGGCCGCGCCCGGATCGCCGGTGCGCTGGGCGCGCAGCATGTCCAGTGCGGCCGTGCCCGCCGCGCCGTAGCGCGCCAGTTGCTCGGCCCACGGGGCGACCTCCCGGCCCAGGCCGTCGTCACCGAGGCGCTCGGGCAGCTCGCGCAGCACCGTGAAGGCGTGGCGCAGCCGCCGCTCGGCGGCCTCGTTCGCCGCCGGGTCGTTCGTCGCCCGCGCCCGCCACAGGTCCTCGATCGGCGGGCGCAGGTACGCCGACTCGGTGCCGCCGAGGACGGAGGAGGCGTCGTTGCCGGCCAGCGCCGCCAGGGCCTCGGCGCGCCGGGCGTCGCCGTCGGCGAGGTCGGCGATCGCCGCCCGCCACGACTCCTGCGGGCGGTAGGCGCGCGGGTTCCAGGCGAAGTCGGCGGCCGTGAACAGCGGGATGCGGGACGCCTCGGCCTGCTGCATCGCGGTGGCGAGCAGGGCGGCCGAACCGGCGGCGACGGCCGGTTCGCGGCCGGTGTACGGGCCGAGGAAGAGGCGGTCGGCGGCGTAGTCGTTGACCGGGTAGTTGTCCGCGGTGACCAGCCGGTGCCCGCCGAACGCCGCCCGCGCCCCGGCCAGTTCGCGTCCGGTGATGGTCCGCGGGACGACGCCGACGCCGGTCCACGCCACCTCCACGTCCGCGTCCAGCGCGCCGGCCAGCGCCGTGCGGTAGGGGGTGGCGCCGTCCTCGTAGAACTCGGTCGGCAGCACCGTCAGCGGCGCCGCGCCCGGGTGGCGCTCGGCCAGGTGCCGGGCGAGCGCGTTCGCCACGCGCGCCTGCGCGCGCGCCGCCGCCTCGGGGCCGGAGCCGAACCGGTCGGCGTCCGCGCCGCAGTGCCACTCGGTGTAGCTGATGTCCGGGAACTGCAGCTGGAACGCCCGGAAGCCCAGCGCCCACATCGCGTCCAGCTTGCGCGCCAGCGCCCGCAGGTCCGCGTCCGAGGCGAAGCACAGCGACTGGCCGGGGGCCACCGCCCAGGCGAGCGTGACGTGGTTGCGCCGGGCCCGCTCGGCCAGCTCCCGGAACGCCGCCCGCTGCGCCGCCGGGTACGGCTCGCGCCAGCGCGCCTGGCGGTACAGGTCGTCGCCGGGGGCGTACAGGTAGCGGTTCTGCTTGGTGCGGCCCAGGAAGTCCAGTTGCGCCAGCCGCTGCCGCTGCGTCCACGGGGTGCCGTAGAAGCCCTCCGCGACGCCGCGCACCGCCGTCCCCGGCCAGTCGCGGACCGTCGCCCCCGCGATCGTGCCGTCGGCGCGGACCAGTTGCCGCAGGGTCTGCACGGCGTGGAACAGGCCGTCCTCGCCGACCCCGGTGAGGGTGACGGCCTCGGCGCCGACGGTGAGCAGGTAGCCGCCGGAGGGCAGGTCCCGTACGTCGGGGGCCTGCGCGTCGGTGCGCGCCCGCACCACCAGGGCGCCGGCCGGGACGGGGGCACCGGGGTCGAGGGTGGTGACGGTGTGCGCGCCGGCGCGGCGCAGGAGCGCGCGCAGCGCGTCCAGGGCGTACGGGTCCGCGTGCGCGTCCGCGACCACGGCGGCGTGCCGCGTCACCACCGCCGGGGTGCCGGTGACGCGCAGCGACTGCGGGCGCGGCCAGACCGCGACGTCCGGCGCGGCCGACTGCTCCGGAAAGGCGCCGGACGCGTCGCCCGGCGACGGGGCCGCGACGGCGGCCGGGGCCGTGCCGAGGGCGCCGGCGACGACCGCGAACGCCAGGGCGGCCGCCCCCGCGCCGCGCCGGACCGGGGCGCCTGCGCGCGTAGCCCGCGCGTCCCCGCGCGCGGCCTGCGCACTCCCGCGCCCGGCCGGCGCGCCTTCACTCCCCGTCCGCGCATCTCCGCGCGCCGGCTGGGCGCCTTCACGTCCGGCTCGTGCATCCCCGCGCACATCCCCGAGCGCATCCCCGCGCGCCGGCTGCGCGCCCGCGCGCCCGATCCACGCCTGCGCACGCCGTACGCCACCACGCCGAAGCCGCACCGAGCGACCCCCCTCCTCGCTGCTCGCCCCTGATCCGCGGAGGCGCCCCGGGTGTCCGGCGTCCTCCCCACAGGATCATCGAGCCCACCATCCACGCGGCGCGGGTGTCAACGACGGTGGGTCGTTGCGCCGCCTTTGCCCCGGACTGGGGACCGGACGCCGGAACACGATGTGACCAGGGACACGTTGTGAGATCGTGGACGTCTGCCGTCGCGCCCATTGGGTAGGGCTGCGGTAAGCCGCCTGATGCCGTACTCGACAAGGAGGCCCCCGTGCCCGCACCGGCCTGTTCCGCCGCCCTCCCCGCCCCCGCCCGGCCCGAACCCGACCCCTGCGGCAAACCCGCGCACGATCCCTGCGGCAAATCCGCGCCCGACCCGTACGTCCGCGCGCTCAACTCCGAGGGCACCTGCGCCGAGGCCCCGCTGACCAGCGAACCGCCGCTGCCCGACGCCGAGCCCCTCACCAGCGAACCCCCGCTCGCCGACGCCTCCCCCCTGACCAGCGAGTCCGACGCCGACGCCGACCACTACGGCCCGGGGCTGTAGATGACCGCCCCCCGGCCCGCCGGGCCGCCCGCCCAGGAACCGCCGCGGGAACTACCCCGGGACCTGTCCCGGCTCGCCGGGCTGCACGGCGTGGCCACCTCCTACCGCCCCTCGCCCGACCGCACCGTCACGGCCTGCGAGGACGCCGTTGTCGCCGCCCTGGCCGCGCTCGGCGTGGACGCGGCCACCCCCGAGGCCACCCGTGCCGCGCTCGCCGCCCGGGAGGCGGAGCTGCGCGAGCGGCTGCTGCCGCCCACCGTGGTGTGCTGGGGCGGCGGCACCCCCGAGGCGCTGGCCGCGCTGCCCGCCGGCACCCGCCTGCGCATCCGGACCGAGCAGGGCGAGACCCGGGCCGCCGCCGACCTGCTCCCGCCCGGCGTGCACCGGCTCACCGCCACCGCCCCCGACGGCCGCACCCAGCACGCCCACCTGGTGGTCGCCCCGGACCGGCTGCCCACGCCCGCCGCCCGCTCCTGGGGCTTCCTCGTCCAGCTGTACTCCTTGCTGTCCACCCGCTCCTGGGGCATGGGCGACCTGGGCGACCTCGCCGAACTGGCCGGCTGGGCCGGGCGGGCGCTCGGCGCCGGGTTCGTGCAGGTCAACCCGCTGCACGCGGCCGTGCCCGGCACCCCCACCGACCCCTCCCCCTACCGCCCCTCCTCACGCCGCTTCCCCGACCCCGTCCACCTGCGGATCGAGGACGTCCCCGAGTTCGCCCACATCGAGGACCGCGACCGGCTGCGCTCGCTGCTGGAGCGGGCCGCCCGGCAGCGCGCCGACGTCCTCGACAAGGGCCGGCTCATCGACCGGGACGCCGTATGGGAACTGAAACGGGAGGCGCTGGAACTCCTCCGCGAAGTGCCGCTCGGACCGGGCCGCCGCGCCGCCTACTGCGACTTCCTCGCCGCCCAGGGACAGGCCCTGAAGGACCACGCCACCTGGTGCGCGCTCGCCGAGGTCCACGGCCCCGACTGGCACACCTGGCCCACGGGCCTGCGCGACCCGCGCTCGCCGGAGACCGCCCGCGCCCGCGCCGAGCTGATGGACCGCGTCGACTTCCACAGCCACCTCGCCTGGCTCACCGACAGCCAGCTCACCGCCGCCCAGCGCACCGCCCGCGAGGCCGGCATGCCCGTCGGGATCGTGCACGACCTCGCCGTCGGCGTGCACCCCGGCGGCGCCGACGCCTGGGCCCAGCAGGACCACTTCGCCGCCGCCATGTCCATCGGCGCCCCGCCGGACGCCTTCAACGCCCGCGGCCAGGACTGGGGCCTGCCGCCCTGGCGCCCCGACCGCCTCGCCGCCTCCGGCTACGCCCCCTACCGCGACCTGCTGCGCGGCCTGTTCCGCTACACCGGCGCCCTGCGCATCGACCACGTCATGGGCCTGTTCCGCCTGTGGTGGATCCCGCACGGCAAGCCGCCCACCGAGGGCACCTACGTCCGCTACGACGCCGAGGCCATGCTCGCCGTCCTGGTCCTGGAGGCCTCCCGCGCCGGGGCCGTGGTGATCGGCGAGGACCTGGGGACCGTCGAGCCGGGCGTGCGGGAGGCCCTGGACCGGCGGGGCGTGCTCGGCACCTCCGTGCTGTGGTTCGAGAGGGACTGGGAGGGCGACGGCCGGCCGCTGCCGCCCGAACGCTGGCGCG
Organism: Streptomyces echinoruber; assembly: GCF_014651135.1. GTDB lineage: Bacteria > Actinomycetota > Actinomycetes > Streptomycetales > Streptomycetaceae > Streptomyces > Streptomyces echinoruber. The sequence goes on along the minus strand of NZ_BMWH01000004.1, from coordinate 34,844 downwards.
CCGACTGCCTCGCCACCGCGACCACCCACGACCTGCCGCCCACCGCCGCCCGCCTCACCGGCGAGCACGTCGACCTCCGCCACCGCCTCGGCCTGCTCACCCGCCCCCTGGAACACGAACGCGCCGAGGCCGCCGCCGACACCGGCGAGTGGCTGGAGGTGCTGGCCGGCCTCGGCCTGCTGCGGGACACCGGCGGCGGGCACTGCGCCGCCGAGGAGGAGGCCGAGATCCAGGCCGTCCACCGCTTCCTGCTGCGCACCCCCGCCCGCATGGTCGGCGTCTGGCTCCCCGACACCGTCGGCGACCGCCGGCCGCAGAACCTCCCCGGCACCTGGGACCAGTACCCCAACTGGCGCCTGCCCATCGCCGACGCCGACGCCCGCCCGGTCACCCTGGAGGACCTCGCCGCCTCCCCGCGCCTGCACGCCCTCGTCGACGTGCTGCGCGAGGGGAGACGGGCGGAGCGGGACCGCGGGGGCGGGCCGCAGGAGGGCGCGGGGGCGCCGTAGGGATGCGGGGCGCCGTGGGGGCGCGGGGCCGCGGGACGGAAGGCGTACGGCGGCGCCGCGGTCGCGACCGCGGGCAGGCGCCGAGGGGGCCGGCCGTGTGAGGTGCGGCGGCCGATACGGCACCCCGGCCGCGTGTCCGCTTCGGGCGTTCGCTACTTTTGCCCCGTGGACAAGAAGAACGCCCTGCGCGCCGGCGCCCTGGCGGCCGGTACGACGCTGATGATGCTGCTCATGTCGTCCCCCGCGCTCGCGCTCACCCGCGACGACGGCGACGACCCCGGCAAGGGCCTGAGCGTCATCCAGACGCTGGGCCTCTACGTCGCTCTCCCGGCGCTGATCTTCGCCGTGATCACCGGGCTGGTCGTCCTCCTCGACAAGTCGCACAAGAAGCAGGACGTCACCAGCTCCAACATCAGCACCAAGGCCGACGCGAAGGCCTGAGGGGCCTTCGCTCCACGGGTCGCCGCGCACCCACCCGCGCACACCCATCCGCCCGGGGCGGCGGCCACGGGGAACCGGCCTGCACCGGACCCCGTCTCCACCCGCCCTCGGCCCGCTCCGGCGGACGCCCGCCTCCCGGCCCTGCCGCGCCGGGCCCGCCGTGGGCCCGGCTCGGAGGCCGTGCCCGTGCATTGCATGACGTGCCGGAGGCTCAGGGGCTGGGCGCGGTGAGGTAGCGCTGGAGGGTGGGACCCATCCAGGCCACCACCTCCTCCCGGCTGAGCGCCACCGCGGGCGGGAACCGCAGCACGTAACGGGTGAGCGCCAGCCCCAGCACCTGCGCGGCGCACAGCGCGGCCCGTGCCGGGACCTGCTCCGGGTCGGGGCAGACCTGCCGGACGGCCGGCAGCAACTGGTCCCGGAAGATCTCCTGCATCCGCTCGGCGCCGCCCTGGTTGGTGGCGCCGACCCGCAGCATCGCCGTGAGCTCCCCGTTCTCCTCCCACATGTCCACGAAGTGGCCCGCGAGCGTACGGCCGGCCTCCTCGCGCGGCACCGCGCCCAGGTCGGGCAGCCGCAGGTCGAAGGAGACGGCGGCGGCGAACAGGCCGTCCTTGGAGCCGAAGTACCGCATCACCATCGACGGGTCGATGCGCGCGTCCCGGGCGATGGCCCGGATGGTGGCCCGCTCGTAGCCGTCGGCGGCGAAGCGTTCCCGGGCGGCGTGCAGGATCGCGGCGCGCGTCGCGTCGGAACGGCGGGCGGGGCCGCTGGTGGCGTGGGTACCGGCAGTCATGCCAACAAACGTAGGCCAACAACCGTTGACTCGTCCAGAGTCGCGGGCGTACGGTTGTCGACATCTGTTGGTCAACAGCCGTTGGCGAACGAGTGTTGGCCGGCAGGCGTTGACCGGCAGGGTGTTGCCCAGCGGATGTTGGCCAATAAGCGTCGGCCAACAATCGTTGGCCAACAAGTGTTCGTCAACAAATGTTGGCCAACGAGCGTGGTCCAACGGATGACGGCAAACCAGTGTGGGCGAACAGACGTTGGCAAGCGGCACCCGGCACCCGGCACCCGGTACTCAGCACTCAGCACTCAGCACTCAGCACCCGGCCCCCGGTCCCGGCACTCAGGAGGCTCGTCATGAGCGGCACCACTGACCCCGGCAGCACCGCAGGCGACTACCGCACCGACAGCACCGCCCCCCTCACGCCTCCCGCGTCCCCCACCTCCCGTGTGATCGTCGTCGGCTCCGGCCCCACCGGCCTGCTCCTGGCCGGCGACCTCGCCACCGCCGGTGTCCCCGTGACCGTCCTGGAGAAGCGCCCCCACCACATCAGCAACCTCTCCCGCGCCTTCACCCTGCACGCCCGCACCCTCGAACAGCTCGACGCCCGGGGCCTGGCCGACGAACTGGAGGCGGTCGGCCGCCCCCTCGACCGGCTCCGCCTCTACGAGCGCCTCACCCTCGACCTGACCACCCTCCGCTCCCGCTTCCGTCACGTCCTCGTCCTGCCGCAGTACGAGGTGGAGAAGGTCCTGCGGCGGTGGGCGGCGAAGGCCGGCGCGGAGTTCCGGTACGAGAGCGAGGTCACCGGGCTGACCCAGGACGCGGACGGCGTGACCGTCGAGGTGCGCGCCGCGAGCGGCGCCACGGAGACACTGCGCGCCGCGTACGCCGTCGGCGCCGACGGCATGCGCAGCACCGTGCGCGACGCCGTCGGCCTGCCCTTCCCCGGCCGCTCGGTGATCCGCTCCGTGGTGCTGGCGGACGTGCGGCTGGCCGAGCCGCCCGGGACGCTGCTGACCGTCGACGCGACCGGAGACGCCTTCGCGTTCCTCGCCCCCTTCGGCGACGGCTACCACCGCGTCATCTGCTGGCACCGCCGTCGCGACGTTCCCGACCACACCCCCGTCGACCTGGCGGAGGTCAAGGAGATCACCCGGCTGGCGCTCGGCCGCGACTACGGCATGCACGACGCGCGCTGGACGTCGCGGTTCCACAGCGACGAGCGCCAGGCGCCCGCCTACCGCGTCGGCCGGGTCTTCCTCGCCGGGGACGCCGCGCACGTGCACAGCCCGGCCGGCGGCCAGGGCATGAACACCGGCCTGCAGGACGCGGCCAACCTCGGCTGGAAGCTGGCCGCCGTGCTCAAGGGCCACGCGGACGAGGCGCTCCTGGACACCTACCAGGCCGAGCGCCACCCCGTCGGCCGCTCGGTCCTGCGCAGCAGCGGCGCCATCGTCCGCCTGTCCATGGCCAAGCGCCCCTGGACCCTGGCGCTGCGCGCCGCGCTCGCCACCGCCCTGACCACGGTCGCCCCCGTCCGGCGCAGGGCCGTCGGCCAGATCACCGGCGTCGGTTACCGCTACCGCGCCCCGCGCGGCGCCCACCGCGCGGTCGGCCTGCGCGCCCCCGACCTCGCCCTGGCGGGCGGCACCCGCCTGTACGAGGCCCTGCGCGGCGGCCGTTTCGTCCTCGTCACCCCCAGGTCGCCGGACGCCCCCGGGGAGGGGGCCGGCCGCGCGGACCGGCTGGCGGTACGGCACTGGGCGAGCGACCGCCGTACGACCGTGCTGGTGCGCCCCGACGGTTACGTGGCCTGGGCGGCGGAGGACGCCGCCCCGGGGGCCGTCGAGGAGGCGCTGACCGCGCACGTGGGCCGCTGAGGAGACGCCGGTCGCGCGAACATGGGCGCCGTGGGCCGCTGAGGAGAGACGGCCGCGCAAACGTGGGCCGGGGCCGTCGGGCGCCCCGCTCACGCGCCGTCCGGGCCGCCCTCCGTCGCCAGCAGCAGTTCCCGCAGCAGATCGGCCGGCCGGCCGGCCTGTTCGGCGTCGAGCACGGACAGGACCGCGGTCTGCTCGGCGAGCCCGGCACCGACCGCCTCGTCGACCAGCCGCAGCCCCTCCTCGGCCCGCTCTCCCCGCTGACCGCCGCCGCGGTCGGCTGGGCCGCGCTCGGGCAGGCGCTCACGCCGCTGCAACTGGCGGGCATGGCCCTGGCGTTCGCCGCGACGGTGGCGGGCCGGCTGCCGTCGCGGCCCCCGTCCGTCGGCGGCCCGCCCACCGGCGGCCCGGACACCGGCCGCACGCCGGCACCGAACCGTACGGAGAACTCGGCCTCGCGGCGGCACCGGACCGCACGACGGCACCGGACCGTACGACAGCACAGAGCCGCACGACGGAAGGAGGGCGCCCGGTTCCGCACCGGGCGCCCTCCTCGCCGTAGACCGGGCGCCCTCCGCGCCGTAGGACCCGTAGGACCCGTGGGAGTCGTAGGAGCCGTAGGAGTCGTGGGAGCCGTAAGGCCGCGAGACCCGCCCCCGCTACGCCCCGGACCCGGCCGCGCCCGCCGCCGCGTCCGCCGCCTGCGCCCGCAGGGCGCGCTCGACGCCCGCGCGGGACTCCAGGACCAGGCGGCGCAGGGCCGGGCTGGGCTCGGCGGACTCCAGCCAGGCGTCGGTGCGGCGCAGCGTGTCCTCGTCGACCTGGATCGCCGGGTACAGGCCGACGGCGATCTGCTGGGCCATCTCGTGCGAGCGGGACTCCCAGATGTCCTTGACGACCTCGAAGTACCGCTCGGTGTACGGCGCGAGCAGGTCCCGCTGGTCGGTCTGGACGAAGCCGGAGATGACGGCCTCCTGCACGGCGTTGGGCAGCTTGTCGGACTCCACGACCGACGCCCACGCCTCCGCCTTGGCCTCGGGCGTCGGGCGGGCCGCCCGCGCGGTGGCCGCGTGCCGCTCACCGGCGGCGGTCTTGTCCCGCTCGTACTCGGCGGCGATCTCCGCCTCGCCGAACCGGCCCATGGCCGCCAGCCGCTGCACGAACGCCCAGCGCAGCTCGGTGTCCACCACCAGGCCCTCGATGCTCTGCGACCCGTCCAGCAGCCCCTGGAGCAGATCCAGCTGCTCCGGGGTGCGGGCCGTCGCCGCGAACGCCCGCGCCCACGCGAGCTGGTGGTCGCCGCCCGGCTCGGCGGCCCGCAGGTGGGCCAGCGTGGCCTCCGTCCACCGCGCGAGCAGCGCCTCGCGGGCGGCCGGGTCGGCGTACAGGTCGATCGCCAGCTTCACCTGGCGGTGCAGCGACTGCACGACACCGATGTCGGACTCCTTGCCGATGCCGGACAGCACCAGCGACAGGTAGGCGCGGGCCGGCATCTCCGCGTCCCGCGTCATGTCCCACGCCGACGCCCAGCACAGGGCGCGCGGCAGCGACTCCTCGAAGTCGCCCAGGTGCTCGGTGACCACCGCGAGGGACTTCTCGTCCAGGCGGACCTTGGCGTACGACAGGTCGTCGTCGTTGAGCAGTACGACGTCCGGGCGGGTACGGCCGGTGAGCTGCGGCACGGCGGTCAGTTCGCCGTCGACGTCCAGCTCGATCCGGTCGGTGCGCACCAGCTTGCCGGAGGCGTCGTCGAGGTCGTACAGGCCGATCGCGATGCGGTGCGGCCGCAGCACCGGCTCGCCCTTGGCGCCGGCCGGCAGCGCCGGGGCCTCCTGGCGGATGGCGAAGGAGGTGATGACGCCCGTGCCGTCCTCCCGGTCGGTCTCGATCTCGGGGCGCAGGACGTTGATGCCCGCCGTCTCCAGCCACTTGCGCGACCAGGTCCGCAGGTCGCGGCCGGAGGTCTCCTCCAGGGCGGTCAGCAGGTCGGACAGGCGGGTGTTGCCGTAGGCGTGGCGCTTGAAGTACGCCTGCACGCCGCGGAAGAACGCGTCCTCGCCGACGTAGGAGACGAGCTGCTTGAGGACGCTGGCGCCCTTGGCGTAGGTGATGCCGTCGAAGTTGACGAGCACGTCGTCCAGGTCGCGGATGTCCGCCATGATCGGGTGGGTGGAGGGCAGCTGGTCCTGCCGGTAGGCCCAGGTCTTCATCGAGTTGGCGAACGTGGTCCACGAGTGCGGCCACCTCGAGCCGGGCGCGGCGGCCTGGCAGGCGATGGAGGTGTATGTGGCGAACGACTCGTTCAGCCACAGGTCGTTCCACCACTCCATGGTGACCAGGTCGCCGAACCACATGTGGGCCAGCTCGTGCAGGATGGTCTCCGCGCGCACCTCGTACGCCGCGTCGGTCACCTTGGACCGGAAGACGTACTGGTCGCGGATGGTGACCGCGCCCGCGTTCTCCATCGCGCCCGCGTTGAACTCCGGCACGAACAGCTGGTCGTACTTCTTGAACGGGTACGGGTAGTCGAACTTCTCCTGGAACCAGTCGAAGCCCTGCCGGGTCACCTCGAAGATCGCGTCGGAGTCGAGGTGCTCGGCGAGCGAGGGGCGGCAGTAGATGCCGAGCGGCACGCTCTGCCCGTCCTTCTCGTACACGCTGTGCACGGAGTGGTACGGGCCGGCGATGAGGGCCGTGACGTACGTCGAGATCCGCGGGGTGGGCTCGAAGACCCAGACGTTGTCCTGCGGCTCCGGTGTGGGGGAGTTGGAGACGACCGTCCACCCCTGCGGCGCCTTCACGGTGAACTGGAAGGTGGCCTTCAGGTCCGGCTGCTCGAACGAGGCGAAGACGCGGCGGGCGTCCGGCACCTCGAACTGGGTGTACAGGTACACCTGGTCGTCGACCGGGTCGACGAAGCGGTGCAGGCCCTCGCCGGTGTTGGTGTACGCGCAGTCGGCGACGACCCGCAGGACGTTGCGGCCCTCCAGCAGCCCCGGAAGGGCGATCCGGGAGTCCCGGAAGACCTCGGCCGGATCCAGCTCGTCGCCGTTGAGCCGCACCTCGTGCACCGTCGGCGCCACCAGGTCGATGAAGCTCTCGGCCCCCTTCTCGGCCACGTCGAAGCGCACCGTGGTCACGGACCGGTAGGTACCGCCCTCCTGCGCGCCGGAGAGGTCGAGTTCGATCTCGTACGAGTCAACGGTGAGCAGCTTGGCCCGCTGCTGCGCCTCTTCGCGAGTCAGGTTTGTGCCAGGCACGCGGTCATCTCCTCGTGATGTGTCGGTCGCGCCATCCTTCCACGGGACGTCTCCGCCGGACGACGATCAGGGCCCTGCCGTGGGGATACCCCTGCATCGTGGCACGGCCGGCCGGTGGTAACCGTGGTCATACTCGAGCAGCATCGAAGGTGTGAAGATCAGCGTGAGCCTGCCGCAGGAGGACGTCGCCTTCGTGGACGAGTACGCCATGAGGACCGGCGCCGCATCCCGGTCCGCCGTGATACACGCCGCCGTCGGCCTTCTGCGGGCCGCCCGGCTGGAGCAGGAGTACACCGAGGCGTTCGCCGAGTGGGACACGAGTGAGGACGCCGCCCTGTGGGACCGGACGGCCGGTGACGGGATCGCCGATGAGGCGCGGTGACATCTGCCTGATCGACCTGGAGCCGGCCCGGGGCGGCGAGGCCGACGAGGCCGGGCCCGCGGTGATCGTGTCCAACGACGGTGCCCACAGGTCCGCAACAGGTCCGCGGAGCACCACGGCCGGGGTGTCGTGACCGGGGTGTCGTGACCGTGGTGCCGTGACCGTGGTGCCACTGACCTCGAACACCGCGCGGGTTCTCACGTTCCAGGTCTTCCTGAGCGCCGAGGAGAGCCGTCTTCCCAAGGACTCCAAGGCGCAGTGCGAGCAGGTCCGGGCCGTCGCCCCGGAGCGTGTGCTCCAGCGGGTCGGCAGGGTGCCCCGGCAGCGGATGACGGAGATCGACGCCGCCCTGAGACGGCACCTGGCGCTGTGAACGCGCGGACGCGGTGGGCGGTCACCGGCCCCGGTGGCCGCCCGCCGCGTCCCGGACGGCTACTTGTTCAGCTCCGCCGCCACCAGCTCCGCGATCTGGACGGCGTTGAGGGCCGCGCCCTTGCGGAGGTTGTCGTTGGAGATGAAGAGGGCCAGGCCGTGCTCGACGGTCTCGTCGCGGCGGATGCGGCCGACGAAGGAGGGGTCCTTGCCGGCGGCCTGGAGCGGGGTGGGGATGTCGGTCAGGGCGACGCCGGGCGCGCCGGCGAGGAGCTCGGTGGCGCGCTCCGGGGTGATCGGGCGGGCGAAGCGGGCGTTGACCTGGAGGGAGTGGCCGGTGAAGACGGGCACGCGCACGCAGGTGCCGGAGACCTTCAGCCCGGGGATCTCCAGGATCTTGCGGGACTCGTGCCGCAGCTTCTGCTCCTCGTCGGTCTCGTTGAGGCCGTCGTCGACGAGATTGCCGGCGAAGGGCAGCACGTTGAAGGCGATCGGGCGCTTGTAGACGGCCGGCTCGGGGAAGTCGACGGCCTCCCCGTCGTGGGTGAGCTTGTCGGCCTCGGCGACCACCTTCTGCGTCTGCCCGTGCAGCTCGGCCACGCCCGCCAGACCGGAACCGGACACCGCCTGGTAGGAGGCGACGACCAGCGCCTCCAGGCCGGCCTCCTCGTGCAGCGGCTTCAGCACCGGCATCGCGGCCATGGTGGTGCAGTTCGGGTTGGCGATGATGCCCTTGGGGCGCCGCGCCACGGCGTGCGGGTTCACCTCGGACACCACCAGCGGCACCTCGGGGTCGCGCCGCCAGGCGGAGGAGTTGTCGATCACGACGGCGCCCTGGGCGGCCACCTTCGGCGCAAGGGCCCTGGAGGTGGCGCCGCCCGCGGAGAACAGCACGATGTCCAGGCCGGAGTAGTCGGCGCTCGCCGCGTCCTCCACGGTCACGCCGTCCAGGACGCGCCCGGCCGAACGGGCGGAGGCGAACAGGCGCAGCTCGTCGACGGGGAAGTTCCGCTCCGTGAGGATCCTGCGCATGACCGTGCCGACCTGACCGGTGGCTCCGACGATTCCGACCCTCACGGCGACTCCCTCTGCGTTGGTGCTGGGTTGGTACTGCGTTGTGCTGCGTTGTTGTGCTGCGTACGTGCGTGTGTGCCTGGCGGCGGCCCGTCCATGATGCGTCCGACCCCGGCCCGGCTGTCCACTTCATTGGCCCGCCGGCTCGGGGAATGGGACGCCGGGGGGACGGGACACGGCCGCGGTCCTGCCGCCGCAGCCCCGAGGGAGCTGCAGAAATTCCCCCAAAAGGGGACCGACGCCGCAAGCCGTGCTGCCGCGCACCTGCCCCGGCGCCCTCCGGCCCATTCGGAGTGTCATGCGGAGTGTGACGTACGCCTCGCCGCCGCCGTGGCGCCGCGCCGAACGTTTCCGCCCGCCCCGGCGTCGTAGGGGAAACGCGGTGAGGGGGTGGCGTGTGCTGCGCGGAGGAGCGCGCCCCGGCCGGCGGGCGGACCGCCGCCGGGAGCACCGGGACGATGCGCCCGGGGCGGCCGGGGAGCGGCGGGGCGATGCAGCCGGGGAGCACCAGGGCGATCCGCTGGACACGGCCCTGGAACGCCGGGTGCGGGCGGTGCTCGCCCTGGGCGGGGTGCCGCAGGCGGACCTGCTGGACGGGGTGCAGCAGGTCCGCCTACGGCTGCTGGAGCGGGCCGCGAGCGGGCGGGAGGCGCCGCGCGACGTCGCGGCGTGGGCGGCGGTCGTGGCGTCGAACCTCGCCATGGACTGGCACCGGGCCCGCCGCCGCCAGGAACGGCTCGGGGAGCGCCTGTCCGCGCTGGGCCCGGTGGACCACCAGCCCTCCGGCGAGGACGGCCGGCTGCTCTCCCTGGCCGTCGCCCGCGGCCTGGACGCCCTGCCCGACGCGCAGCGGCAGGTGATCGTGCTGCGCTTCTACGCCGACCTGCCGGTGCGCGCCATCGCCGAGCAGCTCGGCGTCCCGGAGGGCACCGTCAAGAGCAGGCTGCACACGGCGGTCCGCGCGCTGCGCGACCGGCTGCACGAGGACGAGGTGGTGTGACGTGGCCGGGAACGGAACCGGTGCGGGGGACGCCCCCCGGGACGCGCTGATGGCCGCGATCACGGGCGAGCCGCTGCCGGAGGAGGCCCGCGCCGACCCCGCCGTCCTGGCCGAGTACCGGGCCGCCGCGGCCGACGTGGCCGTCCTGCGCGAGCAGCTCGCCCTCCTCGGCGACGCGCTCGCGCCACCCGCCCCCGCCGCCCCCGGGCCCGGGCCCGCCCCGGCGCCCGCGTCGCCCGCATCCGGGCCGGCCCCGGCGTCCGCGTCGCCCGCTTCCGGGTCGGCCCCGGTGTCCGCGTCGCCCGCCTCCGGGCCCGAGCCCGCCCCGGCGCCCGCGTCGCCCGCATCCGGACAGGCCCCGGCGTCCGCGTCGCCCGCCCCTGGGCCCGGGCTCGCCCCGGCGCCTGCGCTGCCCGCCCCCGGATCCGGGCCCGTCCCGGCGCCCGCACCCTCGCGTCCGCCCGTCCGTCCGCTGGTCCGCCCGCCCGCGCGCCGGCGCGTCCACCCCGGTGTGCGCGCCCTCGCCGTGGGCACCCTGGCCGCCGCCGCGGCCTGCGCGGTCGTGCTCGGCCTGGGCCGGCTCGCCGTCCGGGGCGGAGCGGACACGGCGGCCGGCGGCAGCGCGGACAAGGCGGCCTCCGCGGCCAAGGGGACCGGGCCGGAGCACTACCTGGCCTGCGCCCGCCTCGTCGCCGAGGGCACGGTCGCCGCCGTCGCCCCCGTCCCCGGCACCGACCGGGTCCGGGTCACCGTCCGGGTGACCCGCTCCTACCGGCCGGAGCGGAGCGGGCCCGAGGCCGAGGTCGTCCTCGGCCCGGACGCCGAGCCCCGGCCGCGCGGCGGGCAGCACGTCCTCGTCGGCGTCCCGCGCCGCGGCGCGCCGCTGTGGGCGGTCGGCGACGCGGCGGTGGCCCGCGAACGCGCCTGGATCACCCGCGCCCTGCCCGCCGCCCGCACTCTCGGCTGCCCCGACGGATGACCCGCACCTTCGATTGCCCCGGCGGATGCCCCGCACCCTCAACCGCCCCGGCGGATGAGGAGGAACGGGCGCCGGCGACCGGAGGGGCGGGCGCCGATGACTGGAGGGACGGGCGCCGGCGACCGAAGGGACGGGCGCCTGCGACCGAACGGACGGGCGCCGGCGGCGAAAGGGAGCGGGCGCCCGCTCCCGGACCCCCGTCCCTCACGCCGGCCGCCGCCGCAGTGCTCACCGCCCGGCCCGCCCGTGCCGTAACGTCGTGGCATGCGACGGACACTGAGGGTGGGCGCCTACGCGGTGTGCGTCCGCGAGGGGGAACTGCTGCTGGCCCGCTGGGTGGCGCGCGACGGCACCCGGCGCTGGACCCTGCCCGGCGGCGGCATGGAACACGGCGAGCACCCTCACGACACCGTGCTGCGCGAGGTCGAGGAGGAGACCGGGTACCTCGCCGAGGTCACCGGTCTCCTCGGCGTGGACGCCCACCGCCGCACGACGCGCCGCCGCCTGCGCCGTACGGTCGACCACCACGCCGTGCAGGTCCTCTACGAGGTCCGTCTCCTCGGCGGCGCTCTGCGCGCCGAGACCGGCGGCTCCACCGACCTCGCCGCCTGGCACCCCCTCGACGCGGTGCCCGCGCTGGCCCGCACCGGCATGGTCGACGCCGGGCTCGCCCTGTGGCGGCAGCGCCCGGACACCGGTCGGGTACCCCGCAAGATGAACACGGAGTGACCGTCTTCCTGCCGCCCGCCGAGCGGACGTGAACGCGCAGGGTAGGACAAGATCCACGTACGGTGATCGGCGCTGCGCGTTGCCGCCGCGTTCACGCGCAGGTCATCCCCGATGCCAAGCATCCGGAGCGAGCGGGATGCGCGGCAGGGGTCGCGCCCCGCGACCCCTGCCGACGCGTTCGCACTCCGGGAGGCCGCGCCATGTCGCGCATACACACCGTGACCGGCTCCGTGCCGGGGGTCCACCGCCGTTCCGTCCTCGCCGCCGCCGGAGCCGTGTCCCTCTCCGCGGGAGTCGGCTACGCCCTGCGCCCCACCGACGGCACGCCGGTGCCGCGGCAGCGCACCGCCGGCGACGGCGAAGCCCCCGCCGCCTCTTCCCGAAAGGCCCCTCCCGCCCCCCTCGCCCCCTACACCAAGGGCACCACGCTCGCCACCGTCGCCGCGCCGCGCACCTCCACCGGCTACCGGCGCCTCGGCGACGGCCCCGGCTGGAAGCGCGTCGTGCGCGGCGAACCGGCCGCGCCCGCCTCCCGCCGCGCCGACCGCCGCACCGTCCTGGCGGCCTTCGTGCAGTTCACCGACCTGCACCTGGCGGACGTGCAGCACCCGCTGCGCCTGGAGTACCTGCGCGCCCACGACGTCCGCGCCTGGCGGCCGCACGAGGCGCTCACCGTGCACGGCGCGATCTCGCTCGTGGAGCGGATCAACGCGCTGCGCGGCGCGCCCGCCACCGGCGCCCCGCTGCACTTCGTCATGACCACCGGCGACAACACGGACAACAACGCCCGGTCCGAGCTGGAATGGTTCATGAAGGTCATGAGCGGCGGCCGCATCACCCCCAACTCCGGCGACCCGCGCCACTACGAGGGCGTCCAGAACAGCGGCCTGAAGCTGTACTGGCAGGCCGACGCGAGCCTGCGCGACGCCGACAAGCAGCTCGGCTTCCCGCACCTGCACGGCTTCCTCGCCGCCGCGATCCGCGAGGTGCGCAGCCCCGGCCTCAACCTGCCCTGGTACTCCACCGTCGGCAACCACGACGCCCTGCCGCTCGGCTGCTACGGCTCCCACGGTGACCCCTACCTCGCCGAGGCCGCCATCGGCGGCCGGAAGCTGATGAGCGTCTCCGCCACCGAGGCCAAGAAGCTGCAGGACGCCATCAAGAACGCCAAGGACCCCGAGGGCGTGCGGTTCCACGACTTCCTCAAGGCCCACGCGCGCGCCGCGCGCCCCGTCACCCCGGACGAGAAGCGGGCGCCGTACACCCCGGCCGACTACCTCAAGGCCCACCTCGACCCGGCCCACGCCGGCCTCGGCCCGGTCGGCCACGGCTACTCCTCCGCCAACCTCGACGCCGGCACCCAGTACTACAGCTTCCGCATCGCCGACGATGTCATCGGCATCAGCCTCGACACCACCGACCCCGGCGGCCACTACGCGGGCTCCATCGGCACCGCCCAGCTCAAGTGGCTGGACCGGACGCTGCGCGACAACCGGGACTCCTACGCCGTCGTCTTCAGCCACCACACCAGCGAGACGATGACCAACACCCGCCCCGACCCGGCCCGCCCCGGCGAGCGCCGCCACCACGGCGCCGAGGTGATCGCCCTGCTCGGCAGCCACCCCAACGTCCTGGCCTGGGTCAACGGGCACATCCACCGGAACGTCATCACCCCCCGCTCCGCCCCCGACGGCCGCTCCTTCTGGGAGATCTCCACTGCCTCCCACGTCGACCACCCCCACCTCGCCCGCATCATCGAGATCGCCGACAACAAGGACGGCACCCTCTCCCTGTTCACCACCCTCGTGGAGTCCGCGGCCCCGCACCGCACCGACTTCGCCGACCTCACCCAGACCGGCCTCGCCGCCCTCTACCGCGAGCTGGCCTTCAACGCCCCCGGCGCCAACCGGGCCCTGGCGGGCGACCCGGAGGACCGCAACACCGAGCTGCTGCTGAAGAAGGGCTGACGCGACTGAAGAAGGGCCGACGCGACGCCACCCGCGCACGCGGGAGGGCCGCCGGCGCCCCGGCGGCCCTCCCGGGGATCCGGGGACGCCCCTTCCCCGGGGCTTCCCGGCGCCTTCCCGGGTCCCTACCGGGGCAGCACCACGACGTACGCGGCCGGGTCGCGGTCCGTCGCGGCCATCAGCGCCGTCCGCACGACGACGGCCTGCTGCTCCGGCGACTCGCGCAGCCCGCGGGGCGAGAGGCGCACGACGGTGACGCCCAGGCGCTCCAGGTGCTCCCGCCTGCGGGCGTACTCCGCTTCCAGGGCCTCGTCGTCGTGGCGGGAGACGCGGGTGTCCAGCTCGACGGCGACCGCGTGCTCGGGCCAGTAGGCGTCGGCACCGCCGAGGTGGGGGCCGCCGGGCAGGCGCAGGTCGACGTTCCACATCGGCTCGGGCAGGCCGTACTCGCGCACCATCCGGTACAGCCGCTCCTCGGCGATCGCGCGGCTCTCCGTGAGCAGCGCGCTCACCGCGTCCACCACGTGCGGTCGGGTCAGCAGCCGTGCCCGGGTCAACTCCCTCACCACCGCCGCCGGTTCGCAGTGACCGCCGCGCACCGCCTCGGTGAGCAGGCGGCCGACCACGACGGCGTCCGTCAGGTCGGCCACCGCGTCGGCCAGCGCCCGCGGCACCGGCGCCACCGGCACGAGGATGTTCTCCGCCCGATCGGAGCCGGGAGCCGGGGGGACGGCGACCTGCTCGGGGACCGGCAGGTCGGCGGTGCGCAGGACACGCGCGCAGCCCGTCGAGCGCAGCCGGCGCGGGCGCGGCACCAGCACGTCGATACGGTGCAGCGACGGCAGCGGCGGGGCCGAGCCGAAACCGTGCAGCGCGAGCGCCGCCGGCCCCGTGACCATCGCCTCCGCCGGCTTCGGGCGGGGCGCCTTGCGCGCCTCCGGCTGGGCCGGGATGCCCGGTGCCGGCCCGGCCGAAGGCGGCCGGCTCGCGTACAGCAGCACCGCGTGCACCCGTTCCTCGCCGGTCGGGGGCCCCGGGTGGAGCAGCACCACACCGGGCAGCAACTGCTGCCAGGGGCCGCCGGGACGGCACTGCGCGCTCGTCTCGGCGGCGGAGATCCCGTGCGCGCGCAACCGCGCGGCGGTCGTCAACCGGAGCCGGCCGTCGCAGAGGTGGCTCGACGGGTGGGGGGAGAGCGGGGTGTCGTGGTTCATGCCCGGGAGCCTGCCGCGCCCGCCCCGGCCCGTAACCGCTGTTACACGCTCGTCGACAATCCCGGACAACTCCGCTGTGCGGGACGGGTGTTCGGGTGCCGAAAGGGGCAGGTCCGGGCCGGGTCCCGGCCGGGTCACGGCTGCGATGTCCGTGATTTCGTAACGGTCACGGAACCCCCGAGCCCTGGTCAACGGTCAAGCGGCTGTTGACGACCGGGTCCGGTCCCCGGCGCCGGCCCGCCCCGTCACCCCCGCGTCCGCGTCGCGGGCCCGCCCTGTCGTCTTCGCGGACCCCGGCGCCCGCGTCATCCCCGCGCGCCCGCGTCGCACGCCTGCCCCGTCACCCCTGCGCGCCCGCGTCGCACGCCTGCCCCGTCACCCCTGCGCACCCGCGTCGCACGCCTGCCCCGTCATCCCCGCGCACCCGCGTCGCACGCCCGCCCCGTCACCCCCGCGCGCCCGCGTCGCACGCCTGCCCCCGCAGTGCCCGCGCCAGGTCGTCCCGGGCCTCCAGGACCAGGCGGCGCAGCGCCGGGGCCGCGTCCCGGTGCGACTCCAGCCAGGCGTCCGCCGCCGCCAGCGTCTCGGGCGTGGACTGCAGGGACGGGAACAGGCCCCGGACCACGTCCATGCCGATCTGGATGGACCGCTCGGCCCACACCCGCTCGATGGCCGCGAAGTACTTCTCCGTGTACGGCGCGAGCAGCTCCCGCTGCGCGGGCTGCGCGAAGCCCGCGATGGTCGCCTCCACCAGGGCGTTGGACAGCGCGTCGGACTCCACCACCTGCGCCCACGCCTGCGCCTTGACCTCGGGCAGCGGCCGGGCGGCCAGGCAGCGCACCTGGTGGCGCCGGCCGGAGGCGGTGTCGTCCCGGGCCAGCTCCTCGGCCAGCGCCTTCTCGTCCGCGACCCCGTGCGCGGCCAGCGGCTCCAGGAACACCCACCGCAGCTCCTGGTCGACGTCCAGGCCGTCCACCGACTCCGTGCCGTCCAGCAGGCCCCGCAGCAGCGCGAAGTCCTCCTCGCTCACGGCCGTGCGCGCGAAGAACCGCGCCCACGCGAGCTGGTGCTCGCTGCCCGGCGCCGCCGCCCGCAGCTCGCGCAGCGCGCCCTCGGCGAGCAGCCGCGCCCCCGTCTCGCGCCACTGGGGCGCCGCGTAGTGCACGAGCGCCGACTCGGCCCAGGCGTGCACCATCTGCAGCACGCCGATCTCCGACTCCCGCCCCGCGAACCGCAGCACCAGGTCCACGAAGTCCCGCGCGGGCAGCAGCGCGTCCCGGGTCAGGTTCCACACCGCCGACCAGCACAGGGCGCGGGCCAGCGGGTCGGTCAGGTCGCCCAGGCCCGCGCGCAGGGTCGCCAGGGACGTGTCGTCGAAGCGGGTCTTGCAGTACGTCAGGTCCTCGTCGTTGACCAGCACCAGCTCCGGCGCCTCGGCCCCGGCCAGTTCGGCCACCACCGTGCGCGCGCCCGCCACGTCCGTCTCGGCGCGCGCGTACCGCTCCAGCGCCCCGTCCCGCGTGCGCCGGTACAGGCCCACCGCGACCCGGTGCGGGCGCAGCTCGGGGTGCGCCTCGGGCGCCTCCTGCAGCACCGCCAGCTCCGCGACGCGGCCGTCCTCGCCCAGCAGCACCTGCGGGGTGAGGGAGTTGACCCCGGCGGTCTGCAGCCAGGCGCGCGCCCAGGCCGTCATGTCCCGGCCGCTGGTCTCCTCCAGCACCGACAGCAGGTCGCCCAGGCGCGTGTTGCCGTAGGCGTGGCGCTTGAAGTACCGGCGGGCGCCTTCCAGGAACGCCTCCTGCCCGGCGTAGGCCACCAGCTGCTTGAGCACCGAGGCGCCCTTGGCGTAGGTGATGCCGTCGAAGTTGAGCTTGGCGTCCTGCAGGTCGCGGATGTCGGCGGTGATCGGGTGCGTGGAGGGCAGCTGGTCGGCGCGGTAGGCCCACGCCTTGCGGCGGTTGGCGAAGGTGATCCAGCCGCCCGTGAAGCGGGTGGCGCCGACCAGCGCGAAGGCGCCCATGAAGTCGGCGAAGGACTCCTTCAGCCACAGGTCGTCCCACCACTCCATGGTGACCAGGTCGCCGAACCACATGTGCGCCATCTCGTGCAGGATCACGTTGGCCCGGCTCTCGTAGGAGGCCTGGGTCACCTTCCCGCGGAAGATGTACTCCTCGCGGAAGGTCACCAGGCCCGGGTTCTCCATCGCGCCCAGGTTGTACTCGGGCACGAACGCCTGGTCGTACTTGCCGAACGGGTACGGGTAGTCGAAGCGGTCGTGGAAGAAGTCCAGGCCCTGCTTGGTGATCAGGAAGACGTCCTCGGCGTCGAAGTGCGGCGCCAGCCCCTTGCGGCACAGCGCGCCGAGCGGGATGCGCAGCCGGGTGCCGTCGGGCAGCTCGCGCTCGTAGGTGTCGGTCACGTAGTGGTACGGGCCGGCGACCACGCACGTGATGTACGTCGAGATCGGCTTGGTCTCCGCGAACCGCCACACCCCGTCGTGCAGTTCGCCGGTGCCGTTGCTCCACACCGTCCAGCCCTCCGGCGCCCGCACCTCGAAACGGAACGGCGCCTTCAGATCGGGCTGCTCGAAGGTGGCGAAGACACGGCGGGCGTCGGCCGGCTCGTACTGCGTGTAGAGGTAGACCTCGCCGTCCTGCGGGTCGACGAAGCGGTGCAGGCCCTCACCGGTGCGGGAGTAGGCGCACTGCGCGTCCACCACCAGCTCGTTCTCGGCGGCCAGGTCCTCGAGCTGGATGCGGGAGCCGTCGAACACCTCGCCCGGGTCCAGGTCGCGGCCGTTGAGGGAGACCGCGGTGACGCGCGGCGCGATCAGGTCGGCGAAGGTCCCGGCGCCCGGCTCGGCGCAGCGGAAGCGGATCGTGGTCACCGAGCGGAACGTGCGCGGGCCGGCCCCGGCGTCCTCACCCCCGGGCGAGTCGCCCACCGCGGACCGCACGTCGAGGAACACCTCGTAGCCGTCGACGGACAGCAGGGCGGCCCGCTCCCGGGCCTCGTCGCGGGACAGGTTCTCACCGGGCACGGGCAGACTCCCTCGGGCGTCACGAGTACGGCTGAACAGCACCGATCCTGCCACGAGCCCCCGATGCGGCACAGCGGGGAATCACCGCACCATTCCCCGCGGGAATCACCGTGGGAATCACCGCGGGAATCACCGCGGGGAATGGTGCGGCGACCGGGTGTGTTGCCGTCGAGGGAAAGTTTTCAGCCGCCGTTCCGCACCCTTGAGGGAGAACCATGTCCGAGAGCGCGTCCGCCTCCGCCAAGACCCCCGTCGACTTCTGGTTCGACCCGCTGTGCCCGTGGGCGTGGATGACGTCCCGGTGGGTGCTCGAGGTGGAGAAGCTCCGCGACATCGAGGTCCGCTGGCACGTGATGAGCCTGGCGGTGCTCAACGAGAACAAGCTGGACGAGCTGCCCGCGGAGTACCGGGAGATGCTCGCCACCAAGGCCTGGCAGCCGGTGCGCGTGGTCACCGCGGCCTGGCGGAAGCACGGCGACGACGTCCTCGGCCCGCTGTACACCGCGCTCGGCACCCGCATCCACAACAACGGCGAGGGCCCCACCCTGGAGGCCATCGCCGGCGCCCTCGCCGACGTCGGCCTGCCCGCCGGCCTCATCGACTACGCCGAGCAGGAGGACTTCGAGTTCGAGGCCGAGCTGCGCGCCTCCCACAAGGAGGGCATCGACAAGGTCGGCCAGGACGTGGGCACCCCCGTCATCGCCGTCCCCGGCCCCGACGGGCAGGAGGTCGCCTTCTTCGGCCCGGTCGTCACCCCCGCCCCCAAGGGCGAGGAGGCCGCCCGCCTGTGGGACGGCACCCTCGCGGTGGCGTCGGTGCCGGGCTTCTACGAGATCAAGAGGACCCGCGTCAAGGGGCCGGACTTCAGCAACCTGTGAGACGCGCGGGCGGCACCCGCCGGCGGGGGCGCCGTCAGAACTCCGGCGGCAGGTAGGCGCCGACGCGCCAGTTGGTCTTCTTCTGCACCCGGCGGCAGCCGTCGCCCTGGCAGCGGTGGTACGCCGTCGGGGCGAAGAACGCGTCCCCCAGCACCGGGCGCAGGGCCGCCTCGGCCGCGGCGATCTCCGCCTCGCCCCGCAGGTCCCGGAAGTCCTGCAACGTGTCGTGGCAGGTGGGACTCGGACACCGTACGTGCGCCATGAGCGCCTCCTCGTGGACGGACCGCGTGGACGGACCGCGTGGACGGACCGCGTGGACGGACCGCGTGGACGGACCGCGTGGACGGACCGCGTGGACGGACCGCGGTGGCCGCGCGGGCCGCGCCGCGACCCGGCCGGTGCGGGCGCCGGCGGTGTGGGAACAGCGTAGGCGCCGGCGGCGTGGTGGGCAGCGTGGGCACCGGCGGCGTGGTGGGCAGCGTGGGCACCGGCGGTGTGTGGGCAGCGTAGGCGCCGGCGGTGGGCGGGCGGCAGCCCGGAATCGGTCCCGCCGCGTCGCCCGCCGGGGACCCGCCCGCGCCCGCCCGCGGTTCACCCCCGCACCCGCTCCCGCGCCTCCCCCAGCCGCCGCAGGTGTTCCTCGTGTTCCCCGGCGTAGTACGCCGCCCGCGCCGGGTCCGGCTCGACGATCGCCGCCGGCCGGGTCCAGGCGGCCGCGTCGAGGTCCACGCCGTGCCGGCCGGCCGCCGCCAGGACCGCGCCGCGCGCGCCGACCTCGCCCTCGACGATGCGCAGCGGGCGGCCGAGGACGTCGGCGAGCAGGCGCATCCAGGCGGGGCTGCGGGTGCCGCCGCCGCACACCGCGAGGGAGCCGGTCAGGCCCGCGGCCCGCAGGCAGTGCCGGGCGGCGTGGCCGATGCCCTCGCAGGTGGCGCGGACCAGGTCGGCGGGGGTCGTCTCCAGGGACACGCCGGTCAGCTCGGCGCGCAGCCGCGGCTCCACGAACGGGGCGCGCTCCCCGGAGGACGCGAAGTACGGCAGGACGCGCACCCCGTGCGCGCCGGGCGGCGTTTGGGCCAGCAGCCCGTCGACGTCCGCGAGGGGCACGCCCGTCGTTTTGAGCACCCAGTCCAGCGCGGCCGTGCCGACCATCGCGGGCATGGCGCGCAGCCAGTGGCCGGGGCGGTCGGTGGAGATGTACAGCCCGGCCGGCTCCCCGGTGAGGTCCAGCTCGGTGGTGGCGACCAGGCTCGCCAGGCAGGTGCCGACGATCAGCAGCCCGTCGCCGGGCGCGGTGACCCCGGCGCCCAGCGCGCAGGCGGGCAGGTCGTAGGGGCCGTCGGCGATCGGCGTCCCGGCGGGCAGGCCCTCGCCGCGGGTCTTCGCCACCGCCGCCGGGTCGCTGACCGGCGGCAGCAGGCGGCGGCGGTGGGTGAGGCCGAGGAGCTCCACGACCCGGTTGTCGTACGTGCGGGTGCGCGGGTCGAGGAACGGCATCGACGCGTCCGACACGTCCGTCGCCCGCA
Organism: Streptomyces echinoruber; assembly: GCF_014651135.1. Classification (GTDB taxonomy): domain Bacteria; phylum Actinomycetota; class Actinomycetes; order Streptomycetales; family Streptomycetaceae; genus Streptomyces; species Streptomyces echinoruber. Next base: position 14,803 of record NZ_BMWH01000004.1, on the reverse strand, counting down.
CCCCCGTCAGCCGCTGGAACACCATGTCCTTGCAGTACAGGGCACTCGCCGCGGCGTCGAGCGCGGCCGGCTCGTGCCGGTCGAGCCAGGCCAGCAGCGGCCCCGGGCAGCCGGGGAACAGGGCGCTGCCGGTGCGCCGGAACACCGCCTCGAAGGTGCCGTCCGCCAGCCACTGGCCGACCAGCGCGTGCGCCCGGCCGTCCATCCAGGACAGCGCCCGCCGCACCGGCCGCCCGGCCGCGTCGACCAGCCACACCCCGTCGCCCTGCCCGGTCAGCCCGGCCAGCTCCACCGGCTCCGGCACGCGCGCGGTGAGCGCGTCGAGCACGGCGACGACCGCGCCGTACACCTCGTCCATGTCCTGCTCGGCCCGCCCGCCGTCCAGGGCGAGGCCCACCGGGCGGGCCTCGACGGCGAGCTGCCGCCCGCCGACGTCGAACGCGGCGGCCTTCACCACGGACGTGCCCACATCGATCCCGACGTACATGCGGCTCCTCCGGCTCGGGGCCCGTCCCGGGCCCGGGGCTCAGGTCAGGCAGTGCGCGAGCGGCTCGCCGCGCACCCAGCGGCCCACCTCCTCGGCCGCGATACGGGCCGCCTTCTCGGCGACCGCGCGGCTGGCGCCGCCCAGGTGCGGGGTGAGGACCAGCCGGTCGGCGTGGGCGAACAGCGGCGAGTCGGGCGGCGGCGGCTCGTGCGCGTAGGTGTCGAGCGCGGCCCCCGCCAGGTGCCCGCTTCCCAGCGCGGCGCACAGCGCGGCCTCGTCCACCAGCGCTCCGCGCGCCGCGTTCACCAGCACCGCGCCCTGCGGCAGCAGCGCCAGCTCGCGCGCCCCGATCAGGCCCCGGGTCTGCGCGGTCAGCCGGGCGTGCAGGGTGACGACGCGGGAGCGGCGCAGCAGCTCGTCGAGCGAGCCCAGGCGCAGTCCGTGCACCTCGCCGCGCACGTACGGGTCGTACACCATCACCTGCGCCCCGAACGCGCACAGCACCCGCGCCACCCGGCTGCCGACCGCGCCGTGGCCGACCAGTCCGACGGGCAGGTCCTCCAGCTCCACTCCGCTGTGCTCGTAGGTGTAGTACGCGGCGCCCTCCCAGCCGCGCCGCCGGGCGAGGAGCTCGTGGGCCTGGGGGATGCGGCGCAGCACGGCCAGCATCAGGCCGAGGGTGAACTCGGCGGTGGCGGCGGCGTTGCGGCCGGGCGCGTAGCAGACGCGGACGTCGCGCCGCTTGGCGGCGTCGAGGTTGACGTTGACCGGGCCGCCCCGGCAGACGACGACGAGCTTCAGGCCGGGGCAGGCGTCCAGGACACGTTCGGTGACCGGGCCCATCTGGGTGACCAGCACCTGCGCCCCCGCCAGTGCCTCGATCAGTTCGTCCTCGGCGTCGCTCGCCTCCGCCACCTCGGCGACCGGGCCGAACGGCTCCAGCGGCCAGCCGAGCATCACCTCGCGGGTTTCGTGGGGGCGTTCGTCGGAGAGTTCCTTGCCGACCGCCTGCGCGATCAGGCCCGGCAGGACGAAGTGGTCGCCGGCGGCCACCACCCGCACGGGTTCGCTCATGGGCACCTCCGTTTCACGGACATGATGTGCTCTGCCGGCGTTCCGCGTAACCGCTCGTGCACACCGCGTGGGAGAGGAAGGGCCCGAATGGCCGATGAGGGTGAGGCGTGGCTGGGAATCGACCTCGGCACGCAGGGCGCGCGTGCGCTGCTGGTCACCGCGGACGGCACGGTGCTCGGCGCCGGCTCGGCCCCGCTGGCCGGGCGGCGCGCGGGGGAGCGGCACGAGCAGGACCCGCGGGAGTGGTGGACGGCGGTGTGCGCGGCGGCCCGGACGGCCGTGCGGGGGGTGCGGGCGCGCATCGGGGGACTGGCGGTGTGCGGCACCTCGGGGACCGTGCTGCTGACCGACCGCGCCGGCCGGCCGCTCACCCCGGCGCTCATGTACGACGACGCCCGCGCGGCCGGTGAGGCGGCGCGGGCGCGGGCGGCCGGGCTCGCGGTGCAGGACACCTGGGCGCTGCCGAAGGCGCGGTGGCTGCTGCGGGCGTACCGGGCGTACGGGGAGGGCCGGATCACCCACCAGCCGGACGTGATCACCGCCCGGCTGGTGGGCCGCCGGGTGCCGGCCGACTCCAGCCACGCCCTGAAGACCGCCTACGACGTGGAGCGCGAGGCGTGGCCCGACGCGCTGGGCGTGCCGGAGCACGCGCTGCCCGAGGTGGTGCGCCCCGGCACGCGGCTCGGGGAGGTCTGCCCGGCCGCCGCCGAGGCCACCGGCGTCCCCGCCGGCACGCCCGTCGTCGCCGGGATGACCGACGGCTGCGCCGCGCAGCTCGCCTCCGGCACGCTCACCGAGGGCGCCTGGAACTCGGTGCTGGGCACCACGCTGGTCCTCAAGGGCGTCGCCCGCGAGCCCGTGCGGGATGCGTCCGGCGTGCTCTACCACCACCGCGCGCCGGACGGCAGGTGGCTGCCGGGCGGCGCGTCGGGGGTGGGCGCGGGGGCGCTGGCCGCCCGGTTCCCGGACGCCGACCCGGGGGAGATGGACCGGCGGGCGGCGGCGTACGAGCCGTCCGGGGCGCTGGCCTATCCGCTGGTGTCGCGGGGCGAGCGCTTCCCGTTCCTGGCGCCGGACGCCACCGCGTTCCTGCTCGGCGAGCCCGCCGGGGACGCCGAGGAGTGGGCCGCGCTGCTGCAGGGCGTCGCCTTCGCCGAGCGCCTCTGCCTGGACTGCCTCGACCTCCTCGGCGCCCCCCTCGACGGGCCCCTCACCTTCACCGGCGGCGGCGCCCGCAGCGCCTACTGGAACCAGCTGCGCGCCGACGTCCTCGGCCGCCCCGCCCGCGTCCCCGAGCGGACGGAGGCGGCGCTGGGCATGGCGGTGCTGGCGGCGTACGCGACGGGAGCGGCGCCGACCCTGGCGGAGGCGGCCGGCGCCATGGTGCGCCTCCGCACGGTCGTCGAGCCGCGGTCCGGGCACAGCGCCCGGTTCCTGGAGCCGTACGCCCGCCTCGTGCGTGAGCTGCGGGGGCGCGGCTGGCTGCCGGAGGCGCTCGCGCGGCACGCCCTGCGCCGGGCGGGTGGATAGAACGCCCGGCCTGGTCCGGCACGGCCTGGTCCGGCACGGTCCGGCCCGGCCTGGTCCGGCACGGTCCGGCCCGGCCCGGTCCGGTCCGGCTCAGGTGGGGATACTGCCGTCCATGGCCACCACCTTGTTCCTCGCCCGGCACGGGCAGACCATCTGGCACGCCGAGAACCGCTACGCCGGAGTCAGCGACGTCGCGCTCACCGGCACCGGGCGGGCCCAGGCCGAGGCGCTGGGGCGGTGGGCGGCCGCCCACCCCGTGGCCGCGGTCTGGACGTCCCCGCTGTCCCGGGCCGTGGCGACCGCCGAGCCGGCCTGCCGGGCCCTCGGGCTCGTCCCGCGGCGCGAACCGGACCTGCGGGAGTGCGACTTCGGGGTGGTGGAGGGGCGGACGCTGGCCGAGTTCGCGGCCGAGGAGCCGGAGCGGGCGGCGGCGTTCCGGGCCGATCCGGTGGCGCATCCCTTCCCCGGCGCGGAGGATCCCCGGGCCGCCGCCGAGCGCGGGGCGGCCGCCCTGCGCCGCGTCGCCGGCGCGCACCCCGGCGCACGGGTTCTGGTCGTCGCGCACAACACCCTGCTGCGCCTGGTGCTGTGCCGGCTGCTGTCGATCCCGCTCGGCGACTACCGCCGCGTCTTCCCGCGCCTGCGCAACGCGGACCTCACCGAACTGCGCCTCGACGGGGACACCGCGTCCCTGCTCTCCCTCAACGTGCCCGTCGGCGTGTTCCCCGGCGTGCCCCTCGACGTGCCCGGTACGTGAGCGGGGCGGTCCCGCGCATCCGTCCGCGCGGGACCGCCCCGCTCCCTGCGGCCCTGCCCGCGTGACGGGTGAGAAGACGATCACGAGGCAGGACGGGCGGGGGCGCCGTTACGGCGCGAGCAGCAGCGCGTTGCCGCGGGACGTGGCGTCCTCGTAACGCCGGGCCACGTCCTGCCAGTTGACGACCTGCCACATCGCCTCGACGAAGTCGGCCTTCTGGTTCCGGTACTGCAGGTAGAAGGCGTGCTCCCAGGCGTCGAAGACCAGGATCGGCGTCGAGCCCTGGCCGACGTTGCCCTGGTGGTCGTAGACCTGCTCGACGATCAGGCGCCCGCTGAGCGGCTCGTACGCCAGGACGCCCCAGCCGGAGCCCTGAGTGGTGGCGGCGGCCCTGGACAACTGCGCCTTGAAGGCGGCGAAGGAGCCGAACGACTCCCGGATGGCCTCGGCGAGCTCGCCGACCCTGTCCTTCTCGTCCGGCTCGCCGCCGCCGTCGCCGGACATGTTGGTCCAGTAGATGGAGTGCAGGATGTGGCCGGAGAGGTGGAAGGCGAGGTCCTTCTCCAGGCCGTTGATGGCCCCCCACTGCTCCTTGTCCCGCGCCTCGGCCAGTTGCTCCAGCGTGTCGTTGGCGCCCTTGACGTACGCCGCGTGGTGCTTGTCGTGGTGCAGCTCGATGATCTCGGGGCTGATCACGGGAGCCAGCGCGGCGTAGTCGTACGGCAGGTCGGGCAGCGTGTAGACGGGCATGCGGGTCCCCTCGGGCCTCTTATTGCAACTGACTTGCAGGTGCAAGTTATCAGCATGCGGCTCGTCGGGGGCAACAGTCGCACGACGGAAACGCGAAGGGCCTCCGCGCACCGATGTGCGCGGAGGCCCTTCGCGTGCCGGCCGGGGTCAGCTCCTGCCGCGCGCCCGCTGCCACAGGAGGCCGGCCGCCGCCAGGACCAGCGTCATCCCGCCGGTCGAGTAGAGCTGCACCCGCGTCTCCGGCTGCCGCGCCATGAGGACCAGGACGCCCGCCATGCCGGCCAGCGCCACCCAGGTGAGGTACGGGTACGCCCGCATCCGCACCGTCAGCCGCTCGGGCGCCTCGCGCTCCAGGCGGCGGCGCAGGCGGAGCTGGGAGACGGCGATGATGATCCACACGACGAGGATGACGGCGCCGATCATGTTCAGCAGCCAGGGGAAGACGTCGTCGGGCCGCCAGTAGCTCAGCACCACGCACAGGAAGCCGAAGACGCACGAGGCCAGCACCGCGCGCCGCGGCACCCCGCCGGACACCCGGCCCAGTGCCTTCGGGCCGTGCCCGCGCTCCACGAGCGAGTACGCGATGCGCGAGGAGCCGTAGATGTTGGCGTTCATGGCGCTCAGCAGCGCCACCAGGACCACGACGTTCATCAACTGACCGGCGCCGGGGATGCCGAGGCGGTCCAGGGCGGCCACGTACGGGCCGCGGGTGACGACCTCGGGCGCGTTCCACGGCACGAGGGTGACGACGACGGCCATGGAGCCGATGTAGAACACGGCGATGCGCCACATCGCCGTGCGGACCGCGCGCGCCACGCCCTGCACCGGGTTCTCGGACTCGGCCGCGGCGATGGTGACGGTCTCCAGGCCGCCGTAGGCGAAGACGGAGGCGAGCAGCCCGACGACCAGGCCCTGGCCGCCGTGGGGCAGGAAGTCGGTCAGGTGGCTGGTGCCGGGGGAGTCGGTGCCGGGCAGCACGCCCGCGACCGCCAGCACGCCCAGTACCAGGAACAGGGTGATCGCCCCGACCTTGAGCGCGGCGAACCAGAACTCGAACTCGCCGAAGTTGCGCACCGCGGCCAGGTTCGCGCCGCAGAAGACCACCATGAACAGCGCCACCCACACCCACTCGGGGGTGCCCGGCAGCCAGCCGGTGACGATCTTCGCGGCGCCGATGCCCTCCAGGCCGACCGCCGTGCACAGCAGCACCCAGAACGACCAGCCCGCGGTGAAGCCCGCCCACGGGCCGATCGCCCGCTCGGCGTGCGCGGAGAAGGAGCCCGACGACGGGTACGCGGCCGACATCTCGCCCAGCATCCGCATCACCAGCATCACCAGGACACCGGAGAGGGCGTAGGCGAGGACGATCGACGGGCCGGCGGCGGCGATACCCGCCCCGGAGCCGACGAACAGGCCGGCGCCGATGACCCCGCCCAGCGCGATCATCGACAGGTGGCGCTGCTTCAGGCCGTGGGAGAGGGCGGCGTCCGGCTGGGGCGGAGCCTTGACGTTGGTGCTGGGCATGATGCGAGTTCGTCCAGTACGGCAGCGGGTAAAAGCGCCCACAGTCTGGGCGGTCGCCCCGCAGGCGCGGGGAAACCGCCCACGATGCGGACGACGGGCATACGGAGGGTGAAACTCCGGTTACGGGCGGCGCGGCCGGCGGGGCTCCCCCTCCCGGGGAAGGACTCCGCGGACCGGGCGCGACCCGTTTGGCGAAACCCTACAGATGCCGCACGGCCGCTCCGCGTGGCAGTGCCCACGCCACCTCCGTGACCGGCGTCACGCCCCGTCAGGTGTACTGACCGCCCTTTGTGCGAAGGACACGAAGGCCCCGTTCCGTCCTTTGTCGAGCGCCGACGGTGATCGGAACTCGGGCGCCGGTATAGCGTCACCGTGTCCCACTCTGCCGACACCACCCCGGGGAGTCCCCATGAGCACCGCCGCCCCCGCCGCCCGTCCCGGGCAGGTCCTCGCCGACCTCCTTCCGGCCCCCAAGCTCTCGGCTCCGCTCGAGCAGGGCGGTGCCCGCGTCCGCGACGCCGCCCTCGTCGTCGGCGGCGCCGTGCTGACCGGTCTGGCCGCGCAGCTCTCCGTGCCGGTGCCGGGCTCGCCGGTGCCGGTGACCGGGCAGACCTTCGCCGCGCTGCTGGTCGGCACCGCGCTCGGCACCGGCCGCGGCTTCCTCTCCCTGGCCCTGTACGCGCTGGCCGGCGTCGCCGGCGTGCCGTGGTTCGCCGACGGCGGCTCCGGCGCCGGCGCCCCGTCCTTCGGCTACATCCTCGGCATGCTGCTCGCCTCCGCCCTGGTGGGCGCCCTGGCCCGGCGCGGCGCCGACCGCTCGGCCTGGCGCACGGCGGGCGCGATGCTGCTGGGCGAGGCGGTCATCTACGCCGTCGGCGTGCCGTACCTGGCCCTCGCCACCGGCATGACCGCCTCCCAGGCGATCGCCGCCGGCCTCACCCCGTTCCTGATCGGCGACGCGCTGAAGGCGGCCCTGGCGATGGGCCTGCTGCCCACCGCCTGGCGGCTCGTCAAGCGCTGAAAACGTCATCAGTAATTCCCGCACAAGAGGTTCGCCGGGCCGTACGCGGCCTTCAGCCCGGCGAGCCTCTTCGTCGTCTCCGGCTCGTATGCGCCGTCTCCGGCTCGTACCGCCTCGTACGGCTCGTACAGCTCGTACAGCCTCGTACCGCCGCTCGCCGCGGTCCCCGGCGCCGAAGGTGAAGTTCGGCGACCGCCCGGGCGGCATCGGGGCGAGCAGGGCGAGGGCCGGGCCGACCACCGCGCGGGCCGTGTCCCGGCCGCCCACGGCGAGCAGCCGCACCAGGAACCGCCCGGCTGGGGGTACCCCCACGCCGTTCGGGCAGTAGTGGGGGAGCCAGGAACCGCGTTCGGGGCGGGCCACCGGGCCGGCGCCCCGCCCAGGTGGTTGACCCGCACGACGCACCTCGTGCCCGCGTCCGGCCCGGCGCGTACCGGCAGTTCGGCGGCCGCCCCGGTGTCCAGGTCGCGCAGGACCGCGCTGTCGCCGTAGTAGGCGTGCGGGACGTCCGGGTCGCTGTGGATGGTGTGGCTCTCGGCGTACGGCATCACGCGCAGCGAGTCGGGGAGCACCGGCCCCAGCGAGCGCAACGGCGCGACGAGTTCCGCGCCGTCGGCGCCGGTGTACGTCACGCGCCTGCCGGGCGGGCACCACGACACCCGGCCTCCGGCCGAATCCGGTCCGGAAGCCGGCGAGTTCACCGGCGTACCCGGCGCTGCCGGGGCGGAGCAGGGGGAAGCCGGGGGAGTCCTGCGGGAGGGGTCCGCGCCGGAGGTCCTCGTGCCGTTCACGGGGCCCGGACCGGCGCCGTCACCTGACACCGGCCGTCATGTTTTCCGCGACCGCAGCCTGATGGCCGGCCCGGCTTGGCCCGGCCCGTGCCGCGACATGCGTGAGGGAGCCCCGCGCGGCGCGGGACTCCCTCACAGCGATGCGAGGACCGGGACGGTCAGCGTGCGGCGACCTCGTCCGCCGCGGCCTGCGACTCCACGGCCGGGGCCGACTGCGCCCGCCCGCCGCGGACCTTCTCCTTCACGAAGGCGATGGCCAGCACGACCGCCGCGACCAGCAGCGACAGCAGCACGGTCTCCCGGCCGTCGTGCTCGGTGTCGGTGAGCATGTATCCGAGCACCAGGACGATCAGCGCGGCCGTCGCCCAGGTCAGGTACGGGTACAGCCACATCTTCACGAGGAGCTTCTCGGGCGCCTCGCGCTGGATGATCCGCCGCATGCGCAGCTGGGAGAAGCAGATCACCAGCCACACGAACAGGGCGACGGCGCCGGAGGAGTTGACCAGGAAGAGGAAGATGGTGTCCGGGAACTTGTAGTTGAAGAACACGGCGACGAAGCCGAAGACCACCGAGGCGAGGATCGCCGTCCGCGGCACACCGCTGGCCGTGGTCCGCGCGAACGCCTTGGGCGCGTCCCCGCGCTCGCCGAGCGAGAAGGCCATGCGGGAGGCGGTGTAGAGCCCGGAGTTCAGGCAGGACAGCACCGACGTCAGGATGATCACGTTCATGATCTGCCCGGCGTTCGGGATGCCGAGGGAGTCCAGGGCGGCGACGTAGGAGCCCTTCTCGGTGATCGACTTGTCGTTCCAGGGCAGCAGGGAGACGACGACGAGGATCGAGCCGAGGTAGAAGACGGCGATCCGCCAGATCACGCTGTTGGTCGCCTTGGTCACCGCCTGCTGCGGGTTGGCGGACTCGCCGGCGGCGAGCGTGACGATCTCGCTGCCCATGAAGGAGAACACGACCAGCAGCACGCCGGTGAGGATGGCGCCGGGGCCGTGCGGCAGGAAGCCGCCGTGGGCGGTGAGGTTGCCCAGCCCCGCCTTGTCGCTGTGCACGCCGGGCAGCACGCCGAAGACCGCGAGGCCGCCGATGACGATGAACGCGGCGATCGCGACGACCTTGATGCCGGCGAACCAGAACTCGAACTCGCCGTAGGAGCCGACCGAGACCAGGTTGGTCGCGGTCAGCACGATCATGACGATCAGCGCCCATCCCCACTGGGGAACGGCCGGGACCCAGCCGTTGAGGATCTTGGCGCCGGCGGTGGCCTCCACGGCGAGGACGACCACCCAGAAGAACCAGTACAGCCAGCCGATCGTGAACCCGGCCCAGGGGCCGAGGGCGCGGTCGGCGTGCGCGGAGAACGACCCGGAGGTCGGGTTGGCGGCGGACATCTCGCCGAGCATGCGCATCACGAGCACGACGAGGGCGCCGACGAGGGCGTACGACAAAAGGATGCCGGGGCCGGCCGCGTTGATGCCGGAGCTGGAACCGACGAACAGGCCCGCACCGATCACGCCGCCGATGGCGATCATCGACAGGTGGCGGTTCTTGAGCCCGGCCTTGAGTCCGGATCCGCCGGGGTTTCCGTGGCCGCCGGGGCCGGGTGCGGCCTTCGACTGGGTCGGCTGCGACGTCATGAAACGGGTTTCCTTTGCGCCGGGTAGCTGTCCTTCCGTACCGCGGGAGCACGCCGTTGTGCGACTTCGGCCCTCTTCGGGTACGGGGTGTCTCGTACACGGGGGTACGAGCCGGTCCAGTGAATCCAAGGTGTACGGATTCCGGAACCTCTGAATCCGTATCGTTACGCGACGTTTTCTTGATCGCTCATGTTAGCTTCGTCACATTCCCGACCGGGTTGCGGCGAAATGGGAGGTCACCGGGGTTATGACGGCCCGTCGACCCGCGACGACGGGCGGGAAGGACGCGTGTCACACTCGGAGCCATGCGCGTGTACCTCGGCTCCGACCATGCCGGCTTCGAACTGAAGAACCACCTCGTCGAGTGGCTGAAGGCGGCGGGTCACGACCCCGTCGACTGCGGCCCCCACATCTACGACGCCCAGGACGACTACCCGCCCTTCTGCCTCCGCGCCGCCGAACGCACCGCCGCCGACCCCGACTCCCTCGGCATCGTCATCGGCGGTTCCGGCAACGGCGAGCAGATCGCCGCCAACAAGGTCAAGGGCGTACGCGCCGCCCTCGCCTGGAGCGAGGAGACCGCCGCCCTCGGCCGCCAGCACAACAACGCCAACGTCGTCGCCGTGGGCGCGCGCATGCACACCACGGAGGAGGCCACCAAGTTCGTCGAGGTCTTCCTCAACACGCCGTTCTCGGGCGACGAGCGGCACGTGCGGCGCATCGGCATGCTGTCCGCGTACGAGACGGACGGGGAGCTGCCGCCGATCCCGGCGCACCACCCGCAGGGAGACTGAGGCCGCCGGCCCTCCCGCGGCCCGGCGCCGCCCGCGCCGGGCCGCGCACGCACGTGCACGAAAGGAACCAGCCACCGTGCCGGAAGGGCACACCATCCACCGCCTGGCGCGGGAGTACGCCCGCTTCACCGGCTCGGCCGTCCGCGTCAGCAGCCCCCAGGGCAAGTTCTCCGACGCCGCCGCCCTGCTCGACGGCACGACGCTGCACACCACCGACGCCCACGGCAAACACCTCTTCCTCGGCTTCCGGCCCGGCGACTGGATCCACATCCACCTCGGCCTCTTCGGCAAGGTCGCCTTCGGCGACGCCCCCGCGCCCCCGCCCACGGACACCGTCCGGCTCCGCCTGGCCGACGACACCTCCTACGCCGACCTGCGCGGCCCGACCACCTGCGCCCTGATCACGGACGCCGAGAAGGACGCCCTGCACGCCCGCCTCGGCCCGGACCCGCTGCGCCCGGACGCCGACCCGGCGGCGGCCTACGCCCGCATCCGCCGCAGCCGTATACCGATCGCCGCCCTCCTCATGGACCAGAAGGTCGTCGCCGGCGTCGGCAACGTCTACCGCGCCGAGGTCCTCTTCCGGCACCGCATCGACCCCTACCGGCCCGGCCGGGACATCACCCCCGCCGAGTGGGACGCGCTCTGGACGGACCTGGTGGAGCTGATGCGCGCGGGCGTGCGCGCCAACCGCATCGACACCGTCCGCCCCGAGCACACCCCGGAGGCGATGGGCCGCCCGCCCCGCGTCGACGACCACGGCGGCGAGGTGTACGTCTACCGCCGGGCCGACCGGCCCTGCCACGTCTGCGGCACCGGCATCCGCACGGCCGGCCTCGCCGCCCGCAACCTCTTCTGGTGCCCCACCTGCCAGAAACACTGACCTGGAAGGCGCCGACGGGAGAAGCGCGGACGGGAGAGGCGCCGACGGGAGAAGCACGGACGGGAGAGGCGCCGACGGGAGAAGCGCGGACGGGAGAGGCGGAGAGGCACCGGCAACAGAGGCGCCGGCGAAGGAAAACGCCGACGCGGGAGGCACCGGCGGAACACCGCCCGGGCGGTCACCCCCGCCGCGGCCTCGGAACCCCCGGCCTCGGAACCCCGGCCTCGGAACCCCGGTCTCGGAACCCCCGGTCTCGGAACCCTCTGCCTCAGAACCCGTGCGGCAGCCACGGCGCCACCTCGGACCCGAACGCCACCGACGCCTCCGCCAGCGCGCCCGCCCGCACCTCCGCCACCCGCCCGGCGGCGGCCAGGGCCGTCAGGGACACGCCGCCCAGGTACGCCGCCCCCAGCTCCCGCACCGACAGCACGAGGTCGGCCGCGTCCCCGGTCCGCTCGCAGGACGCCCCCTTCGCGTCCCCGGTGAGCCGCCAACGCCCCGCGTTCCACGGGCAGAAGGGGTCGGCCACCTCGAACACGACGTCCACCGGCGCCCGATACGTCCGCGCCGCGAGCGCCGCCCCCACGTCCACGAGCCGTACGAACAACGCGTCCCGCAGCCGCACCCGGCAGCGCCGTATGTCGGAGACCAGGTACTGCCAGGCGTCGCCGACGGGCCGCCTGCGCACGGTGAGCGTCGAGGTGAGGTCGATAGAGAACAGGAACCGCCACAGCGCCGCCTCCGTCACCGGGTCCAGCGCGTCCAGGGCCTTCAGGACCACCGTGCCGTCGTGTCCGTCGTCGTTCCAGCCCAGCTTCACGTGGAAGCGCGCGTATCCGGTGACCTCGCCGTCCCGCTCGGCGACCACGCACTGCAGCGGGGAGGCCCCGTCCCGCTCGCTCTCCGGGTCGAAGATCTGCGCCCGCGCCCAGCCGGGCCGCCGGGCCGGCATGCCCGGGCGCCGGGGCACCAGCCGCGCGTACACCGCCTCGCACTCCTCCAGCACGTCGGCGGGCGCCGCGTAGCGCAGCCGTACGCCGTCCGTGCCGGCCGGCACGTCGAGCGCGATCCGGCCGGTGTCGATGTCGGCGCCCAGCCAGGAGGTGGCCGCGCCGTAACCGAACCGGCCGTAGATGCCGGGCTCGGAGGCGGTGAGGACCGCCAGCGGCTCGCCCCAGGAGCGCACGTCGTCCAACTGGCGCCGCATCATCGCCGTCAGCAGCCCGCGCCGCCGGTGCGTGGCCGCCACGCTGACCATGCTCACGCCGGCCGCCGGCACCGACGCGCCCCCGGGCACGGTCACACGGAAGGTGAACGCCCCCGCCGTACCCACGCAGGCGTCCCCGTCCCAGGCGCCGAGGAAGCGCCCGAACTCGGTGAGGGAACGGTCCAGCTCCCGTTCCTCCGGCGCGACGACGCCGCCGAAGGCCCGCACCAGGGTGTCGTAGAAGGCGTCCCACTCCTCTGGCCGCAGCACCCGCAGCCGCGCCCCGGACCCTGTCACCGCGCCCGTCACCGCGCCCGTCATTCCGCCCGTCACCGCGCCGGTCGCCGTGCCGCTCGCCGTGCCGGTCGTACCGTCAGTCCCCATGGGCCATGCCTACCAGGGCAATGCGGGACGAGCCATCGAATTTCCCCCGCCGCCGGGCCCCGCCGAAGCGAGAGGTTCGTGCAATTTACCGCGGGGTGGCAGCGTTCCGGCCGCGCGTCAAGTTCACTGAATACCAGAGGAGTCGGGCCCGGGCGGGGGACAAGTGGGACCTCCCGTGCCAAGCGACCGGTCCGATGGATAGGGTCCCGAACCAATGACAGCAGGACAGCAGCGACGCGAGCGGCGCTCGGAGACAGAGACGCTCACGGCCCGGTTGAAGAGACAGTGGCACCGGGCCCGCACCGGCGTGCGCCGGACCGCGGTCGACTACTTCCGCGGCGACGCCTCCGACTGGGTCGCCCTGACCGGCCTGCTGCTGACCGTCCCGCTGATCGCGGCGGTGACCCTCGCCAACCCGGTGTGGTGCTCCCCGGCCGCCCTGATCCTGCCCATCGTCGTCGGCGGCCTGCTGCTGCGCCCGGCGAGCCTGCTCGGCCTGTACGCGGCCGCGGCCACCGCGCTGATCGTCGAGTCGGTCCGCCTCGGCCCCTACACCGAGGGCCCCTCCCGCGTCACACCCGGCGTGGTCCTCGTCGTCGCCGCCTCCGGCTTCTTCGGCCTCCTGCTCGCCCAGTTCCGCAGCCGTGTCGGCGTGCCCTGGCGGCGCGGCGGCACCATGCTCTTCGACCTGCGCGAACGCATCCGCGTCCAGAGCAAGCTGCCCAGCCTCCCCGAGGGCTGGCACCGCGAGATGGCGCTGCGCCCGGCCGGCGGCCAGTCCTTCTCCGGCGACTTCGTCGTCGCCGCCCGCACCAACGGCGGCCGCACCCTGGAGGTCGTCCTCACGGACGTCTCCGGCAAGGGCATGGACGCCGGCTCGCGCGCCCTGCTCCTCTCCGGCGCCTTCGGCGGCCTCCTCGGCAGCCTGCCCCCGCACGCCTTCCTGCCGGCCGCCAACGGCTACCTGCTCCGCCAGGAGTGGGAAGAGGGCTTCGCCACCTCCATCCACCTCGTGCTCGACCTCGACTCCGGCGACTACGAGCTGTACTCCGCCGGCCACCCGCCCGGGCTCCAGCTCAGCGCCGGCAGCGGCCGCTGGGAGCAGAAGACCGCCGAGGGGCCCCTCCTCGGCGTCTACGACGGCGCCCAGTTCGACCCCGTCAAGGGCACCCTGCGCCCCGGCGACGTCCTGATGCTCTTCACCGACGGCCTCGTCGAGACCGCCGACCGCGACATCGCCGAGGGCATCGACCGCCTCACCGGCGAGGCCGACCGCTACGTCGCCGGCGGCTTCCACGGCGCCGCCTGGCACCTCATCGAGGCCGTCGCCAAGGACGTCAACGACGACCGGGCCCTGCTGCTGATCTGCCGGGAGGGGCCGACGGCGGCAGCGGCACGGTGACGGAGCGGTGAGCCGCGACCGGCGTGGCTTTGTAACACCTCCGTGAGAGTCGGGGCCCCGGAGCACGGCGGGGAACGCGGCGCTGATAGAGATAACAGGGCACTGAACGGAGGGAGTTCGGACGTGAAGTTCGACATGGGTGCACAGACGCTGTCGAACCTGGTGCGGGACACGCGGGGTTCGTCGGACGACCTGGGGTCGCTGGTGCGCCAACTGGTGCAGGCGGCGCAGCCGTTGGAGGGGAAGTTCAACGGCACGGGCCGGGCGATGTTCGACCAGTTCAAGGCGCGGGCGGACCAGATCGCCAGTGAGCTGAACTCCTCGCTGTCGGCGATCCTGGGCGGTCAGTCCGGCATGGACAGCGCGTTCGGCACGGGTGACCAGGAGCAGGGCGACAACGCGCGCCAGCAGATGGCGGCGGCCAACTTCGACGCGGCACGGTTCCGCTGACGACCGGGCCTGCAACAGGAATCAGACGGAGGGGAGTTGACATGGCGGGTGCGGGTGCGGACCGGCGGTCGTACGACACGGGTGCGTCGGCGGATGCGCAGGGCAA
>NZ_BMWH01000003.1:370722-452260 GCF_014651135.1 Streptomyces echinoruber | reverse complement strand
CTCGATGCGCTCGCGCGCCGTCAGCTTGCCCTTGGCGTGCTGCGCCTGGGTCGCCTTCTCACCGGGGCCCGCCACCGCCCGCGCACGGATCTCGTGCAGTTCGGCCACGCGCCCGCGTGCGTCGGCCGGCTCGCTCGGCGCCTCCGTCGGCTCACCCGGTGCCTCATCCAAAACGGTCATGTAGTGACCTTACGAAGGACACGGCGGAATGCGAGCCGTCGACTCCGTACAGTCTCCGGAGCGTTTTCCTGGTACCAGTGAACAGAACCGAACGGGGATGCAGCCGTTCTGACTGCTCAGAGGGCCTGGGCGTTGTAGCCCTCCCACAAATCGCTCAGGGCGGGGCCACCTCGCATTCCAGCGTGTCGCATACCCTCCCCGGAGTGACGCGCAGCCGGAGCCGGCGCCCCGCGGCGAGGACCTCGACCCTGCCGTCGGCCCGTACGACGCGGTGGGCGCACCCACCGTACCCGCCTGCCGGAAGGCGGCCGCCGTCAGCCCCGCCGCGGGCACGGCCACCGCCCGGCAGGCGCGGTCGGCGGCGTCGTTGGCGAGGGCGGTCGGCCAGTGGCGGTCGGCGGCGCGCGGCACGGGCGGCACGGGCGGCGCCCGGGAGAAGGGCCGCCGCCGGCAGAGCGGCGGCGGCCGGGAGGGCGCGGCGGGCGGGCCTTGCGCGGATCCGCTCGCCGGCGGCGTCAGCAGCCGCCGCAGTTGTAGTACAGGACGTCCCAGTGGTTGCCCTCGTCGGCGTAGATGTTGCCGGAGGCGGACTTCCACTGCGGGGCGCCGTCGCCGCGCAGGCCGATGTAGCTGAACGTGTTCTTGATGTAGCTGCCGATGCAGGTGTACTTGCTGTAGTCGAGCTTGTAGCCGTTCCAGTGGGAGTACGTGCCCGAGGCGTGGCCGGTCTCGGTGCCGCCGGTGATGTTCAGCGCGCAGCCGCTGGCCCGTTTGAGGGTCTGGGCGCCCTGGGCGGTGGCGAGGTTGAGCTGCTCGAACGACGTACAGGTCGGGTTGTTGCGGTCGGAGCAGTTGCCGGACGACGACCAGGTGATGCCGACCTCGCGGAACATCGAGGTGGCGGTCGCGTGGCTGATCTTCGTGACGGCGAAGGCGTCGGACGCGGTGCCGACGACGGCGACGCCGGGGGCGACGACCAGGGCGAGGGCGGTCAGGACGGAGCGGATCTTCGTGACTCTCATGGCCTTCAGGGCCGTCACGACCTTGGTGACCTTCATGCGAAACCCTTCCTGCGGCGGGCCGTGCTTCCTGTGGGGCGGCTGTGCAGGTGGTGCAGGCAGAGATGGTGCCCGAGGTCTACGCGCGTTGGCCAGAGTCCGGACGGAGGAAGCCGGAAATCGCCGGGACACGCGACACAAGGCTGTTGAAATTTCAACGGGTCGGAGATACGGTCGACATGGATGGATAGTTCAAGATTAAACATTCAGTGAGGAGGGCCCCATGACCGCCACCGACCTGGGCGCGCTGACCGGCACCTACGAGATCGACCCGGCCCACAGCACCATCGGCTTCACCGTCCGCCACGCGATGGTCACGAACGTCAAGGGCAGCTTCAAGGACTTCTCCGGCACCCTCCACCTGGACGGCACCGACCCGTCCCGGTCCACCGCCTCCCTCGACGTGACGATGGACAGCATCGACACCGGGAACACCGACCGCGACGGGCACCTCAGGAGCGCGGACTTCTTCAAGACCGACGAGTTCCCGACCATGACGTTCCGCTCCACCAAGGCCGAGGCCCTGGGCGAGGACGCGTACCGCATCACCGGTGACCTGAGCATCCTCGGCACCACCCGGCCGATCACCATCGACGTGGAGTTCAACGGCGCCGCGCGGGACCCCTTCGGCAACGAGCGCGTCGGTTTCGAGGGCAAGGCCGAGATCAAGCGCTCCGACTGGGGCCTGACCTGGAACGCGGCCCTGGAGACCGGCGGCGTGCTCGTCTCCGACAAGATCAAGCTGGACTTCGACGTCTCCGCGATCCGCAAGACCGCCTGAGCGCCGCCTCCCCCGCCGCGGCCGGCGACCGACGGCCGGCGCCGGTCCGTGCCGGCGCCGGCACGGACCGGCCCTGTCAGAAACCTCCCCCGAAGTCCCCGCCCCCGCCGCCGAAGTCGCCGCCCCCGCCGAAGTCCCCGCCGCCGAAGTCCCCGCCGCCGAAGTCCCCTCCGAAGTCGCCGGAGTCGAAGTCGCCCCCCGACACGTCCCCGCCCTGGTAACCGCCGAAGTCGCCGTAGCCCGCGCCGTAGTCGGCCGCGTACGCCGGTGCCGCCATCATGCTGCCGAGCAGGGTGCCGACGAGAAGGCCGGGCAGGAGGCCGCCGCCGAAGTAGCCGCCGGCCCAGGGGCCGTAGGCGGGGCCGGCGTCCCAGTAGGGGCGGCGGCCGTAGTCGGTGTCGACCTCGCGGATCACCGGGTCACGGCCCTCGGCCAGCCGGACGCGGTCCGCGGCGCAGACCGGGACGTCGCGGGGTGCGCCGCCCGGGGGCGTCCAGGGGGCGTCGGCGACGGACGGGCCGTGGCGCGGGTCGAAGAAGCACGGCGGGCGCCGCTCGGGCAGCGGGCGGTGGGCGCGGCGGGCGGCGAGCTGGGCGAGGGAGAAACGGCCGTCCTCCAGGGTCTGGGTGACCGCTCGCACGTCCTCCGGGTGGCGGGCCTGCGCCATCAGGGTCTTGGCCTGCTCGTAGGCGTCGAGGGCGCGTTCGTAGTCGGCGCGCATGGCGTCGTCGGCGCCGGGTTCGGCGGGATGGAAGTCGAGGCGGTCGAGCTCCTCGCCGAAGGCGGTGATGTCCTCGTCGACGACGACCCGCAGCTTCTCCAGGGCGGCCTGCTGCTCGGCCTGCCGGCGGTGCCGGCTGCGGCGGACGAGGGTGTACGCGCCCACGCCGCCGGCCGCGAGGACCGCCGCCGTGGTGACCAGCGCGGTGGTGGACACCCCGCCGCTGTCGGAGGAGCCCCAGGTGGCGGGCGCCGAGCCGCCCATGGTGGCCAGGGCGCGGTCGGTGAAGTCGTCGAGCTGGGCCTTGGCGTCCTCCCCCTCGACGCTGGTGACCAGGTTGCGCACGGCGGTCCTCGGCAGGACCACGTGGTCGGCGCGGGCGTCGAAGCGGTCGCCGAGGCGGACGGCGTACAGGCCGGTGACGCCGGTGGCGGTGCGCAGGTCGGTGAAGAGGTTGCGGGTGGGGTAGCCGGCGGGCAGTACGGCGACGAAGAGGGGCTTGTCGGCGTTCCTGATCCGCCGGGCGAGGGCGTCGGCGTCGCCCCGGGACAGGTGCGCGGAGGCGGCCGGGTCGACGTAGACGGGGTTCTCGCGCAGTGCCCGCGCGATCTCCGAGACGCTCGTGACGCCCGGCGCGGTGGTGGCCGCCCCGGCGCGCGGGGCGGCGGGCCACAGGACGGCCAGGGCCGCGAGCAGCAGGGCCGCGAGCAGCGGGGGGAGGCTTCGGGTCCGTATGACGGCCTTCATATCTCGAAGCTACCCGAAGCATCACAAATACGGGCACGGGTGCTGGGGGGAGGGGGTCTGCGGGACCCCCTCCCTCCCCCGGCTCAGCCGGCCGCGCGGTAGGCCCGCAGCAGGTGCGCCGCGGCCGCTCCGTACCGTCCGGTCAGCAGCAGGTGGTCGGCGGCGGCGAAGGGTTGGGCCACCGCCTGCGTCATCCGGTCCCGCACCCGCTGCTGGACGATCAGCCGGGCCCGGGCGACCAGGGCGCGGCCGGTGCGGTCCGCGCCCGCCCGCTCGGCCGCCGCGGCCGCCGCCGCGAGCGCCCTCAGCCGCGCCTCGCCGCCCGCCGGGATCTTGGTGAGTGTGGTCAGGCCCCAGCCGAAGGGGAACTGCGGGTCGTAGGACGCGTCCCCGACGTTGATCGGGAGCTGTGCCTCGGACCTCGGCCAGGTGACCGGGAGCTGCCCGGTGAAGGGGCGGCGGCCGTAGAGGACGTCGGCCACGCCGTCGCCCTCGGTGCCCGGCAGCCAGGAGGCGACGAGCGCGTCGATCCTCCCGAGCCGGTCGCCGAGGAGCTGCGGGCGGCCGGAGACGATCAGCACCGCGCACTTCATGGCCGCGCACACCTTGTCCACGGCGGCCTGGTCGGCGGCGGACAACCGCAGGTCGTGGCCGTTGCCGACGTCGCCGACGCCCTCGGCGTACGGGGTCTCGCCGACGACGACCACGCCCGCGTCGTAGCCGGCCGTGGGCGCGGAGGCGTCCTTGGAGTAGGTGACGTTCCCGCCGGCCTTCCGCATCGCCTGCAGGATCGTGGTGCCCGTGGTGTGGGTGCCGGAGGCGCCCTGCCAGGTGAGGGTCCAGCCGCCGGTCTGGTTGCCGAGGTCGTCGGCGTTGGATCCGGCGACGTACACCTTCTGGTCCTTCCGCAGCGGCAGCAGGCCGCCGGTGTTCTTCAGCAGCACCTGCGACTCGGCGGCGGCCTGCCGGGCCACGGCCCGGTGCGCGGCGGAGCCGATGTCCTTCGCGCCGGTGGTGTCGGCGTAGGGGTGCTCGAACAGGCCCAGCCTGAACTTCTGGGTCAGGATGCGCGAGACGGCGTCGTCGATCCGCTTCTCGTCGATCCGGCCGGCCCTCGCCTCGTCGGCCAGCGTCGCGCTGAACTCCTTGTAGGTGTACGGCACCATCATCATGTCGACGCCCGCGCCGACCGACGCGCGGACCTGGGCGGCGTAGTCGCCGGGGAGTTGGTCGACGGCGTTCCAGTCGCTGATGACGAAGCCGTCGAAGCCCAGGCGCTGCTTGAGCACGCCGGTGACCATGTCGGCGCGGGCGTGCATCTTCACCGGTCCCCTGCCGTCGCCGACGAGGTCGAGCGAGGAGTACGACGGCATGACCGAGCCGATGCCCCGGCCGACGGCCGTGACGTACGGCGCGAGGTGGATCGCCTCCAACTGCCGCCGGGTGACGGTGGTGACGCCCTGGTCGATGGTGTAGGTGCCGGTGGTGGACGAGCCGTAGGCGGTGCCGCCGTCGCCGAGGAAGTGCTTGGCGGTGGCCAGCACCTTGTCGTCGCGGCTCAGGCCGCGGCCGTCGGCGCGGCCCTGGAGGCCCTGGACGACGGTCTCCAGGGACTCCACCAGGGCCGGGTCCTCGCCGAAGGACTCGTAGGAGCGGCCCCAGCGCTCGTCGCGGGTGACGCACAGGCAGGGCGCGAAGTCCCAGGGGATGCCGGTGGCGCGGACCTCACTGGCCGTCACCGAGCCTAGTTTCTCGGCCAGTTGGGGGTCGCGGGTGGCGCCGATGCCGATGTTGTGCGGCGTGATCGTCGCGCCGGCCAGGTTGTTGTGGCCGTGCACCGCGTCCACGCCGTAGATCAGCGGGATCTGCAGGCGGGTGGCCCGCGTGCGCAGCTGGAAGGAGTCGATCATCCGCGCCCACGCCTCGGGGGTGTTGGGCGTCGGGGTGGAGCCGCCGCCGGACAGCAGCGAGCCGAGGGCGTGGGTGGCGATGTCGCCCGGGTCGGTCAGGGCGGCCCGCTCGGCCTGGGTCATCTGCCCGGCCTTCTCCCGCAGCGACATGCGGGAGAGCAGGTCGGCGACGCGTTCGCGCACCGGCAGCCTGCTGTCCAGGTACGGCAGTCCGTGCGCGTCGACCACGACCTGCGGGGTCTCGGCGGGGGCCTTGGCGCCGTCGACGGTCAGCTTCAGCGGGATCGTCTCGGCGGTCTCGGCGGACCTGTCCTTCAGGGTGCGCACGGTGAGGGTGCGGGTGGCGCCGGAGGCGGTGCCCGCGGGGAAGGTCAGGGTGCCGGAGACGGGCGTGTAGTCGGTGCCGGCGGTGGCGGTGCCGCCCGCGGTGTCGTAGGCGACCGTGACGGGCTCGTCGAGGGGGGCGGAGCCGGTGGTGGCGACGGTGACCCGTACCGTGGCGGTGCCGCCCTCCTTGACCGGGTGGACGGCGGCGTCGGTGGTGACGGAGGCGCGCAGGGACGGGTCGGCCCGGCCGTACAGCTCCACCTGGTCCATGGCGAAGTCGCCCCGGGAGCCGGCCGGGAGGGTGACGGCGTAGCCCCACATCCGCGTCAGGCCGAGGACGTGGTCGATGCCGCCGACGGGCTGGTAGTCCGTTCGGTAGGTGAAGTCGGTGAAGGGGAGCTCGATCCGCTTCCAGCCGGTGAAGTCGTCGGTGAAGGAGGTGGTCCACAGCTCGGACGCCTCGCCGTGCGCGCCGCCGTCCTTGATCTCGAAGGCGGTCTTCCGGCCGGTGCCGTGTCCCTCCCACCAGAAGCGGATGCCGCGGTGGGCGGACCAGTCGTGGGCCGGCCGGTCCGCGGCGAAGTCGTGGGTGAAGCCGCCGTAGCCGCTGATGTCGTAGCCGCCGGCGAGGACCCGCTCGCCCTCGGGGACGTCGGCGCGGGCGGCGAGCCGCAGGACGGGCGGGTCGTCGGCGTCGCCGCCCCAGGTGAAGATGGACTCGGCGGGCTGGTGGGCGAAGGGCACCTCCCCCTCGAAGCGGTCGACGGGGACCGGTGCGGGGTCGTCGGCCGCCGAGGCGCCCGCGGCGGTGAGGGGGAGCAGGGCGGCGAGCAGGGCGCCGGAGGCGAGCAGGGCGGTTCTTCGCATGACCTTCCCTTTGGCTCTCGGGGTCCGCGGACGCGACACGTGGCCGCTCGGATGCGCGCACGACTTAGTTCACGCCGTGAGTTAACTGGGGCATCACCGGGGCGTCAAGACTCGGCGCCGGAACCGGTACACGGTCAACCGGCGGCCGGATCACGGTTGTTGAGCGTTCGCCTGGTGAATGCGCGACCCCTTGACGCACCTGCGGAGCCGTCATTTACTCACGGCTCGCACGCCCCACTCCCCCACCCCCCACACCCCGGAAGGGCGGCGCACCATGAGAAGACCCGCACGGTCCGCACGGCTCCTGCTGGCCGGTCTGCTGGCCGGCGCCGGACTCTGCGCCCTGGACGCCCCGTCGGCACACGCCTCCGGCGAGCAGGTCACCGCGTGGCTGACCACCACCGACGACGGCGCCGGACGCCACGTCGTACGCGGCCTTCAGCCGCAGGCCCCGTTCGCGTTCCAGGCCGGCAGCGGCGGCAGCGGCGAGCACATCACCGTCGACGAGAACACCCGCTACCAGACCTTCACCGGCGGCGGCGCCTCCTTCACGGACACCGCGGCCTGGCTGCTGAACAGCAGCGGCGCGCTGTCCCCGGCCACCCGGGACGCCACCCTGCGCAAGCTGTTCTCGCCCACGGACGGCATCGGACTGTCGTTCCTGCGCAACCCGATGGGCGCCTCCGACCTGGCCCGCTACGGCTACACCTACGACGACGTGCCGGCCGGGCAGACCGACCCCGGCCTCACCCGCTTCTCCCTCGCCCACGACCTCGCGGACGTCGTGCCGCTCACCCGGCAGGCGCTCCAACTCAACCCGCAGCTGACGGTGATGGCTTCGCCGTGGACCGCGCCGGCCTGGATGAAGGACAGCGGGCAGCTCAACGGGGGCTGGCTGAAGGCGGAGGACTACGGCGCCTACGCCTCGTACTTCGTGAAGTACCTGCAGGCGTACCAGGACCAGGGCATCCACGTCTCCTACGTCACCGCGCAGAACGAGCCGACGTGCTGCTCCGGCTACCCGTCGATGAGCTGGAACGCCTCCGGCCTGGCCTACTTCACCAAGAACGAGCTGCTGCCCAAGCTGCAGGCGGCCGGGCTGACCACCAAGGTGCTGGCGCACGACTGGAACTGGGACACCTACGACTCCTACGCCGCCCGGACCGTCGACGACCCGGCCGTCCGCTCCCACCCGAACTTCGGCGGGATCGCCTGGCACGGCTACGGCGGCGACGTCACCCAGCAGACGAGCGTGCACAACCGGTACCCGGCGCTGGACGCCTTCGGCACCGAGCACTCCGGCGGCACCTGGATCGCCGACCAGCAGCGCGAGGACATGCTCAACATCGTCGACTACACGCGCAACTGGGCGAAGTCGGTCACCAAGTGGTCGCTGGCGGTGGACCAGAACATGGGCCCGCACAACGGCGGCTGCGGCACCTGCACCGGCCTGGTCACCGTGCACAACGGCGACGGCCGCAGCGGGCAGGTCGACTACACCGTCGAGTACTACGACATGGGGCACCTGACCAAGTTCGTCCGCCCCGGCGCCCGGCGCATCGCCTCCACGGCCTCCACGGCGCTGCCCAACGTGGCCTGGCGCAACCCCGACGGCAGCAAGGCGCTGATCGCCTACAACGGCGCGACGAGCGCGCGGACGGTCACGATCGGCTGGGGCGGCCGGCACGCCACCTACACGGTCCCGGGCCGCACCTCGGTCACCTTCACCTGGTCCGGCACCCAGTCCGGCGGCGGCGAGAAGTCCGGCTCCTTCGTCGGCCTGGCCGGCAAGTGCCTGGACGTGGCGGGCGCCTCGAACGCCAACGGCACCGCCGTGCAGCTCCACGGCTGCAACGGCAGCGCCGCCCAGCGGTGGACGGTGAGGGCGGACGGCTCGATCCAGGCCCTGGGCAAGTGCCTGGACGTCACCGGCGCCTCCACCGCCGACGGCGCCAAGGTGCAGCTCTACGACTGCAACGGCACCGGCGCCCAGCAGTGGTCGTACAACGCCACCACCGGCGACGTCGTGAACATCCCGGCCGGCAAGTGCCTCGACTTCCTCGACTTCCTCGACTTCCTCGACTTCCTCGACGTCACGGACAACTCCTCCGCCGACGGCGCCCGCGCCCAGATCTGGAGCTGCACGGGCGCCGCCAACCAGAAGTGGAGACTGCGGTGAGCCGGTGGCCGGGGCTACTCGGCCGGCTCCACGCCGGCCCGCAGCAGGCCGTAGGTGTAGGCGTCCTCCAGGGCCTGCCAGGAGGCGGCGATGACGTTGTCGGCGACGCCCACCGTGGACCACTCGCCGGCCCCGTCGGAGGTGGAGATCAGCACGCGGGTCGTGGACTGCGTGCCGTGCCTGCCCTCCAGGATGCGGACCTTGTAGTCGACCAGCTCCAGCTTGGCGAGCTGGGGGTAGATCTTCTCCAGCGCGACGCGCAGGGCGCGGTCCAGCGCGTTGACCGGGCCGTTGCCCTCCGCCGTCGTGACGATCCGCTCGCCCTTGGCCCACAGCTTGACGGTGGCCTCGTTGGCGTGGGTGCCGTCGGGGCGGTCCTCGACGATGGCGCGCCAGGACTCGACGTCGAAGTACTTCAGCGGCCGGCCCTGGGCCTCGGCGCGCAGCAGCAGTTCGAAGGAGGCGTCGGCGGCCTCGTAGGTGTAGCCGCGCAGCTCGCGCTCCTTGACCCGCTCGACGACGCGGCCGACCAGTTCCCGGTCGCCGCCGAGGTCGATGCCGAGTTCCTTGCCCTTCAGTTCCACGGAGGCGCGGCCGGCCATGTCGGAGACCAGCATGCGCATGGTGTTGCCGACCAGTTCGGGGTCGATGTGCTGGTACAGGTCCGGGTCGACCTTGATCGCGGAGGCGTGCAGGCCGGCCTTGTGCGCGAAGGCCGAGAGGCCGACGTAGGGCTGGTGGGTGGAGGGGGTGAGGTTGACGACCTCGGCGATGGCGTGGCTGATCCGCGTCATCTCGCGCAGTCTGCCCTCCGGCAGCACCTTCCTGCCGTACTTCAGCTCCAGCGCCGCCACGACCGGGAACAGGTTGGCGTTGCCGACGCGCTCGCCGTAGCCGTTGGCCGTGCACTGCACGTGGGTGGCGCCGGCGTCCACGGCGGCCAGCGTGTTGGCCACCGCGCAGCCGGTGTCGTCCTGGGCGTGGATGCCCAGGCGGGCGCCGGTGTCGGCGAGGACGGTGGAGACGACGGCGTGGATCTGCGCCGGGAGCATGCCGCCGTTGGTGTCGCACAGCACCACCACGTCGGCGCCGGCCTCGTGCGCCGTCCGCACGACCGCCTTGGCGTACTCGGGGTTGGCGCGGTAGCCGTCGAAGAAGTGCTCGCAGTCGACGAACACCCGGCGGCCCTGGGAGCGCAGGTGGGAGACGGTGTCGCGGACCATCTCCAGGTTCTCCTCGAGGGTGGTGCGCAGCGCCAGTTCGACGTGCCGGTCGTGGGACTTGGCGACCAGCGTGATCACCGGGGCGCCGGAGGCGAGCAGCGCCTTGACCTGCGGGTCCTCGGCGGCCGTGGTGCCGGCGCGGCGGGTGGAGCCGAAGGCGACCAGCTGGGCGTGCCGGAAGGCGATCTCCTGCCGGGCGCGGGCGAAGAACTCCGTGTCGCGCGGGTTGGCGCCGGGCCAGCCGCCCTCGATGAAGCCCACGCCGAAGTCGTCCAGGTGCCGGGCGATGGCCAGCTTGTCCGCGACCGTGAGGTTGATGCCCTCGCGCTGCGCGCCGTCGCGCAGCGTGGTGTCGAAGACGTGGAAGGAGTCGTCGAGCTCGCTGGTTGCCGTCTCGGTCATGATCTTCAAGGCTCCTGATACTGGAAATCGGTCTACCGGAATGACCGGTTCCACCGTCCCTCCCAAGGCCCCTCGCGCCTTCCTCCCGGCTGCGGGTGGGCCGGGAAAAAGAAAAACCCCTCGCGGGTGCGAGAGGTCTGCGCGCGGGTCGAGGACGACGGTGGCCGCCCGTACCTGGTCATACGTGGCGGTCACTGCGGACCGGCGCGCCTGCTGCCAATAATCACGGCGAACGAGAGCACGGGGGCAGTCTGGCACATTCCCGCCCCCGGCTCACCGACCGTCTCAGGATGCGGGCGTCAGGGACGCGGACTCACCCGCCTCGACCCGCTTCAGATCCAGGTCCCTGGTCTCCCGCATGGTGATGTAGACCACCAGGGAGACGGCGGCGCAGGCCGCCACGTACCAGTAGAAACCGGACTCGGCCCCCGCGTTCTTGAACCACAGCGCGATGTACTCCGCCGTGCCGCCGAACGCCGCGTTGGCCAGCGCGTACGGCAGCGCCACGCCCAGGGCGCGCACCCCGGTGGGGAACAGCTCCGCCTTGACGCACGCGTTGATCGACGTGTACCCGGTGACGATCACCAGCGCCGGCAGGGCCAGCCCGAGGGCGGGCCAGAAGCCGTCCGCGTGCTTCAGCAGCGTCATGACCGGCACGGTCAGGAGGGTGGAGCCGACCGCGAAGGTGATCAGCAGCGGGCGGCGGCCGACGCGGTCGGACAGGGCGCCCGCGAGCGGCTGCAGGCAGGCGAAGACGATCAGCGCGGTGAAGGAGACCAAGGTGGCGGTCTGCTGGGGCAGGCCCGCCGTGTTCGACAGGTACTTGGTCAGGTAGGTGGTGTACGTGTAGTACGCGACCGTGCCGCCCATCGTCAGCGCGATCACCAGCAGCGCCTCCCGCCGGTGCCGCCACAGCGCGCGCAGGGTGCCGCGCTGCTCCGCGCCGGTGGCGTCCTCCTGGTACACCTCCGTCTCCAGCATGCTGCGCCGCAGATAGAAGACGACCGCGGCGCCGAGCGCGCCGACGACGAACGGGATGCGCCAGCCGTAGCTGTGCAGGGCCTCGTCGGACAGGGTGCGCTGCAGCAGGATCTGCAGGCCGAGGCCGACGATCTGCCCGGCCGTCATCGACACGTACTGGAAGCTGGAGGCGAAGCCGCGCCGGCGCGGTTCGGACGCCTCGGTGAGGTAGGTGGCGCTGGCCGCGTACTCGCCGCCCACCGACAAGCCCTGCAGCAGGCGGGCGAGGAGCAGCACCAGGGCGCCGCCGTAGCCGGCGACGGCGTACGTCGGCGCGATCGCGATCAGGATCGCGGACGCGGACATCAGCGTCACCGTCAGCGTCAGCGCCGCCTTGCGGCCCCGCCGGTCGCCGACCCGGCCGAGCAGCCAGCCGCCGACCGGGCGCATGAAGAAGCCGACGGCGAAGATGCCCGCGGTGTTCATCAGCTGGGCGGTGGGGTTGCCGGAGGGGAAGAAGGCCCCGGCGAAATAGGTGGCGAAGCTGGCGTAGACGAACCAGTCGTACCACTCCACCATGTTGCCGGCCGAGCCGATCCAGATCCTCTTCCAGTGGTGTCGTCCCATGCGCCGTAACTGCCCCGCCGAGGCGGCCGATTCACGTCACGGACGGATGATCGCCGTACGTTCCGGTCTCCCGGTCACGCGTCCGCGCGCGCCTGGGCCGCGTGCGGGCGGTAGGCCCCGCTTCCGGGATGGCGGTTGCGTCCGATCTCGCGGCTGATGGTGGACGGGCTGCGGCCCAGCTCCGCGGCGATCGCCCGCACCGTGGCCTTCTCCCGCAGCCGGTCGGCGAGGTGGATGCGGTCCGCTTCGCACAGGTACCGGGACGGCCCGGAAGGCGCTGTCATCGCGTTGATCGGTGGCAGCGCCTTCCGGTTTCCGTATGCGTGACGCCCGTTGCGCCACTTCTGGCCGGTCCGCTCGTCGATCCCGACGATCCGGCACGCTTCCCGGTTGCTCACACCCTGCCGCATGAGCCGGGAGTATGCCTCCCGCTCCCGGGTGAGCTTCTTCCTGCCCTGCGGCTTCGTCCGGTCCTTACGGATCTCGAAGTCCGTCGCACCCCTTGAACTGGGGTGTTGCAACGACTCCTGGAACCAACAGTCCCCCCGGGGCGGCCCCCAGCGTGCTCAAGGAAGACGTCCGCGGCGCCGGACGCCGCCGGCGGGTCAGCCGATCCGGCGCATCCAGCCGTGCTTGTCCTCGGTCAGCCCCCGCTGGATGCCCAGCAGGGCCTCGCGCAGCCGGAGGGTGACCGGGCCGGGGGTGCCGTCGCCGTGGGTCCAGGTGTCCGACTTGGTCTTGACGGTGCCGATCGGGGTGACGACGGCGGCGGTGCCGCAGGCGAAGACCTCGGTCAGGGCGCCGGAGGCGGCGTCCTCGCGCCACTGCTGGAGGGTGACGACGCCCTCCTCGGCGGTGTAGCCGAGGTCGCGGGCGACCTGCAGGAGGGAGTCGCGGGTGATGCCCTCCAGGATGGAGCCGGTCAGCTCAGGGGTGACGATGCGGTCGCCGTAGACGAACGCGATGTTCATGCTGCCGCTCTCCTCGACCCTGGTGCGGGTCACCGCGTCGAGGTAGACGACCTGGTCGCAGCCGTGCCGGGCGGCCTCGGCCTGCGGCAGCAGGGAGGCGGCGTAGTTGCCGCCGGTCTTGGCGGCGCCGGTGCCGCCGGGGACGGCGCGGAAGAGGTCCTCGGCGACCCAGATGGTGACCGGCTTGACCCCGCCGGCGAAGTAGGCGCCGGAGGGCGAGGCGATCAGCATGAACAGGTACTCGTTGGCCGGGTGGACGCCGAGCCCGGTCTCGGTGGCGAACATGAACGGCCGCAGGTAGAGGGACTCCTCGCCGCCGTGCGGCGGGACCCAGTCGGCGTCCTGGGTGAGCAGCGCGTCCAGGGCGGCGAGGAACAGCTCCTCGGGCATCTCCGCCATCGCCATGCGGCGGGCGGAGTTGCGGAAGCGGCGGGCGTTGGCCTCGGGGCGGAAGACCGCGACGGAGCCGTCGGGCTGACGGTAGGCCTTCAGCCCCTCGAAGATCTCCTGGCCGTAGTGGAGGACGTGGGTGGAGGGGTCGAGGGAGATCGGCCCGTACGGAACGAGCTGCGCGTCGTGCCAGCCGCGCCCTTCCGTCCACTTGATCGTCACCATGTGGTCGGTGAAGTGACGGCCGAACCCGGGGTTGGCCAGGATGGCCTCGCGCTCGGCGGCGGGGAGCGGGTGGGCGGAGGGCTTGAGCTCGATCGTGGGCGTCGTCATGAGTGGTTGTCCTTCACCGGTTGTCGTGACGGGCCGCGCTCCTCTCCCGGCACGACCGTCTCCGGCCGGTGCTAGGACGTCCGAGCTTTCCCTCATTCCGCGGCTCCGCGTCCGATTATCGCGCGGGGCCGACGGCCGAAGGAATGGGGGTGAAGCGACCCAGGGGTTGATGGTGGCACCCGGCGGGGACGGAGAGAAGCCGCCGGGCGCGGATGCGACCCGACGGCTTGCGGCAGCGCGGCGGGTCAGCCGGCTACGCGTACGGCGAGCGCGTCGCCGATCTCGGAGGTGGACCGGGCGGGCAGCGCGGCCCGCTCGGCGAGGTCGGCGGCGACCGCGTCCTCGATGCGGGTCGCCTCGGCGTCGTGGCCGAGGTGGCGCAGCAGCAGGGCGACGGACAGGACCGTGGCGGTGGGGTCGGCCTTGCCCTGGCCGGCGATGTCGGGCGCGGAGCCGTGCACGGGCTCGAACATCGAGGGGTACTCGCCGGAGGGGTTGATGTTCCCGCTGGCGGCGACGCCGATGCCGCCGGAGACGGCCGCGGCGAGGTCGGTGATGATGTCGCCGAAGAGGTTGTCGGTGACGATGACGTCGAACCGCTCGGGCTGGGTGACCAGGTAGATGGTGGCGGCGTCGACGTGGATGTACTCGGTGGTGACCTCGGGGTACTCCTCGGCCACTTTGTGGAAGACGTTCGTCCACAGGTGGCCCGCGAAGGTCAGCACGTTGTTCTTGTGGACCAGGGTGAGCTTCTTGCGCGGGCGGGCCTGGGCGCGGGCGAAGGCGTCGCGGACGACGCGCTCGACGCCGTAGGCGGTGTTGACGGACACCTCGGTGGCGACCTCCTGCGGGGTGCCCTTGCGGAGGGTGCCGCCGTTGCCGGTGTACGGGCCCTCGGTGCCCTCGCGCACCACGATGAAGTCGATCTTCGGGTTGCCCGCCAGCGGGGTGGCCACGCCCGGGAGCAGCTTGCTGGGGCGCAGGTTGACGTGGTGGTCGAAGGCGAACCGCAGCTTGAGCAGGAAGCCGCGCTCCAGCACGCCGGAGGGCACCGACGGGTCGCCGATGGCGCCGAGCAGGATGGCGTCGTGCCGCTTGAGCTGCTCCAGGTCGGCGTCGGTGAGGGTCTCACCGGTGGCGTGGTAGCGCCGGGCGCCGAAGTCGTACTCCTTGGTCTCCAGCTTCACATCCTGCGGGAGGGCGGCGGACAGGACCTTGAGGCCTTCGGTCACGACCTCCTGGCCGATGCCGTCACCGGGGATCACTGCGAGATTGATGCTGCGAGACATGCCGGCACCCTACTCCTCGTCCCATGCGTTGACACGCGTTGTCCGTCATGTGGACAACCTGCCGTCGTTTCCCACCCGTTCGCCCGTACGCGGGGCGGGCGTTCGCCCGCGTGCGGGGGCGGGCGCCGACGGGCGGAAGGGGGTCCCGGACACGGCTTCCGGCAGGAGGCACTTCGACGGCCCGGCAGGTCCGGCGAACCCAGCGAGCTGGCGAATCCGGACGGCCGGAGACTCCCGGCCGCGGCGCCCCGCCGCACCTCACCTCATCGGGTGCGACTCCCGGGCTTTCCGGGCTCCCGGGAGTCTTTCCGGACTCGCGAACCCACGGGTCCGCGAACTCACGGACCCGTGGACCCGTGGACCCGCGGAGCGCGCTCAGTGGCCCGTCTGGCCGCCGTTGTCCCGGCGGTCGAGGGCGCGCTGCAGCGCGGCAGCGGCGTTCTTGCGGTCGGACTCGCTCGTACGGGAGACGTGGCGGACGCGGCGGCGGACGGTCGTCTCGGCCATGGGAATCGACTCCTTCGGCACACGAGGGGGCGTGCAGGAAAAGGAACGGATAACGAGACGCCGGAAGGGGCGGGGAGCTGCGGCCGCAGGGATCGCCTGCGTGGGGCCGGCTCACAGCCGCCATTCGCTGGATGGGAGCGAGACGTTCGGCTCTTACAAAGCTAGGGCAGCGGCACGCGGCTGTCTCCACAATTACTCGGACTTCCTACTATCTGAGACAGTGCCCTGCCTCACACCGCCGCGACCTGGGCTTTTCTCTACAGCACGTCCCCGTCCCGCCAGTCGAAGACCAGTTCGTCCGGCGGGTCGAGGGGACCGGCGAGGGCGGGGCGGACGTACACGCAGCCCTCCTCCTCCGGCAGGCGCACGACGCCCCCGGGTCCCAGGGCGCAGATCCGGCCCGGCCAGAGCCGCCAGCCGCGCGCCGCGTAGAGCCGGGCGCCCTCCTCGCTCGCGGACAGCGCGCCGGCGTCGTAGGCCCGGTCCACGATCCGCTCCAGAACCTCCGTCACCCGGCCGCCGAGCCCGCGCCGCCGCACGTCGGCCCGTACGGCCACGGCCTCGACGTACCCGATCCGCCGCCAGCGCCCCGCGTGCCGGGCGCGCCGCATGACGACGGCGCCGTGCGCGGCGAGCCCGGCGGCGTCGTGCAGGAGGGCGTGCATGCCGCCGAGGCCGTGCTCGAAGTCCTCGTCGGTGAAGTCCCCGTGGAAGGCTTCGTCCAGCAGGGCGCGGATGTCCCGCAGGTCGGCGGGGGCGAGGTCGGCGGTGTGGGCGGTGCGCAGGCGCAAGCGAGCCGTCATCGCGCCAGTATGGGCCCGGTGCGGGGCATGGGCATCGCGCCGGTATGAACCCGGTGCGGGCAGGAGTCCGATACGGGAGCAAGGCCGGTACGGAGACACAACCCCGGCACGGGGACACGGGAACACCTGAACACGAGAACACGGGAAACGCGCGGGCGCGGGCCGCCGTCCACGCGACGGCGGCCCGCGCCCGGTTCACTGACGGTGTGTCAGCCCATGTGCGGGTAGGTGTAGTCGGTCGGCGGGACCAGGGTCTCCTTGATGGCGCGGGTGGAGGTCCAGCGCAGGAGGTTCTGCGGGGCGCCGGCCTTGTCGTTGGTGCCGGAGGCGCGGCCGCCGCCGAAGGGCTGCTGGCCGACGACGGCACCGGTGGACTTGTCGTTGATGTAGAAGTTGCCGGCGGCGAAGCGGAGCTTCTCGGCCGTGTACGCGGCCGCCGCACGGTCGTTGGCGATGACCGAGCCCGTCAGCGCGTAGTCGGAGACCGACTCCATCTGGGTCAGCATCTCCTCGTACTTGTCGTCCTCGTAGACGTACACCGCGAGGATCGGACCGAAGTACTCGGTGCGGAACACCTCGTTCTCCGGGTCGGTGCACTCGATGACCGTCGGGCGGACGAACCAGCCGACCGAGTCGTCGTAGGTGCCGCCCGCGACGATCGTGCAGGACGGGTCCTGCTGGGCGCGGTCGATGGCGGCCTTGTTCTTGGCGAAGGCGCGCTCGTCGATGACGGCGCCGATGAAGTTCGACAGGTCGGTGACGTCACCCATGGTGATGCCGTCCACCTCGGCGCAGAACTCCTCCTTGAAGCCGGAGTTCCAGATCGACGCCGGGATGTAGGCGCGGGAGGTGGCGCTGCACTTCTGGCCCTGGTACTCGAAGGCGCCGCGGATCAGGGCGGTCTTGAGCACCGCGCGGTCCGCGCTCGGGTGGGCGACGACGAAGTCCTTGCCGCCGGTCTCGCCGACCAGGCGCGGGTAGGAGCGGTACTTCTCGATGTTGGCGCCGACCGTCTTCCACAGGTACTGGAAGGTCTTGGTCGAGCCGGTGAAGTGGATGCCGGCCAGCTCCGGGTGGTTCAGGGCGACCTCGGACACCTCGATGCCGTCGCCGGTGAGGAGGTTGATGACGCCCTTGGGCAGGCCCGCCTCCTCCAGCAGCCGCATCAGCAGCACGGCGGCGTGGGTCTGGGTCGGGGACGGCTTCCACACCACGACGTTGCCCATCAGCGCGGGCGCGGTCGGCAGGTTGCCGGCGATGGCGCTGAAGTTGAAGGGCGTGATCGCGTAGACGAATCCCTCCAGCGGGCGGTGGTCGAGGCGGTTCCACACGCCCGGGGAGTTGGCGGCGGGCTGCTCGGCGAGGATCTGGCGGGCGTAGTGGACGTTGAACCGCCAGAAGTCGACCAGCTCGCACGGGGTGTCGATCTCGGCCTGCTGGACGGTCTTGGACTGGCCGAGCATGGTCGAGGCGGCGAGCGTCTCGCGCCACGGGCCGGCCAGCAGCTCGGCGGCGCGCAGGAAGATCGCCGCGCGGTCGTCGAAGGGCAGCGCGCGCCAGGCGGGCGCGGCGGCCAGGGCCGCGTCGATGGCGTCCTTCGCGTCCTGCCGCGTGGCGTTGCGGTAGGTGCCGAGCACGGCCTTGTGGTTGTGCGGCTGCACGACCTGGAAGGCCTCGCCGCCGCCCATCCGCTTCTCGCCGCCGATGGTGCAGGGCAGGTCGACCGGGTTGTCGGCCAGCTCCTTCAGCTTGGCCTCCAGCCGGGCGCGCTCGGGCGAGCCGGGGGCGTAGCCGTGCACCGGCTCGTTGACGGGGGCGGGGACCTGGGTCACAGCGTCCATGGAATCCGTGTCTCCTTGCGTGAGCGGTGTGGTGCGGGCTCAGCCCTTGCTGACCAGCGAGCGGACGAAGAAACGCAGGTTGGCCGGTTTCTCCGCCAGGCGCCTCATACCGCGCCTTCCCGGGGGACAACCCCCGGACCCCCGGCCGATGCCGCGGCACAGCCTCGTTGCGTCAGTCATGGCTGATCATGCTCCGGACGAAGAAGCGCAGGTTGGCCGGTTTCTCCGCCAGGCGCCTCATACTGCGCCTTCCCGGGGGACAACCCCCGGACCCCCGGCCGATGCCGCGGCACAGCCTCGTTGCGTCAGTCATGGCTGATCATGCTCCGGAGGAAGAAGCGCAGGTTGGCCGGCTTCTCCGCCAGGCGCCGCATGAAGTAGCCGTACCAGTCGGTGCCGTAGGCGGTGTAGACGCGTACCCGGTGGCCCTCGGCGGCGAGGCGCTGCTGCTCCTCGGTGCGGATGCCGTACAGCATCTGGAACTCGTACTGGTCGTTCTTGCGTCCGGCGCGGCGGGCGAGTTCCTCGGCGATGGCGATCAGGCGCGGGTCGTGGGTGGCGACCATCGGGTAGCCGTCGCCCTCCATGAGGGTGCGCAGGATGCGGACGTACGCCTTGTCGATCTCGCGCTTGTCCTGGTGGGCGACCGACGCGGGCTCCTTGTAGGCGCCCTTGACCAGGCGGACGCGGCTGCCGGCGGCGGAGAGGCGGCGGGCGTCGGCCTCGGTGCGGAAGAGGTAGGCCTGGATGACGCATCCGGTCTGCGGGAAGTCCTTCCGCAGCTCCTCGTGGATGGCGAACATCGAGTCCAGGGTGGTGTGGTCCTCCGCGTCGAGGGTGACCGTGGTGCCGATCGCGGCGGCGGCCTCGACGACCGGGCGGACGTTGGTCAGCGCCAGCTCGTGGCCGCCCGGAAGCGCCTGGCCGAACATCGACAGCTTCACGGACATCTCGGCGCGGGTGCCGAGCTGCAGCGGGCCGAGCCGCTCGATCAGCTCCAGGTAGGCGTCGCGGGCCGCGGCGGCCTGCTCGGGGGTGGTGATGTCCTCGCCGACGACGTCCATCGTCAGCTCGAGCCCGCGGTCGGCGAGGTCCTTCACGATCGGCAGGACGTCGTCGACCGTCTCGCCCGGGATGAAGCGGTCGACGACCTGCTTGGTCACCGGGGCCGCCGAGATCAGGCGTCGCATCCGGTCGCTGCGCGACGCGGCGAGAATCACGGGACCCAGCACGGGGCACCTCCAACAACAGCAGCAGATGGCCGGAACCCGACGGGTCGGGTACGGCACGGAGAACCACCGTGAAACCTAAGGATCCCTCCGATCCTCGGCCATCGACAGCTGTCACGCATCCGTGCCCCGGATCTCCGACAGATGTATGAAGACCTGCCCGGCCTGCGGCAGAATGCCCAAGTGACGTCGGATTACAGAGCGGACTACCAGGAGCTGGTCGACGAGATCTCCGAGCTGCTGGGCGCCCCGGCCACCCTGGAGAACCGGGACTTCGAGCTGATCGCCTTCGGTGCCTACGACAGCGAGGGCGACCTGGATCCGACGGCCCTGGACCCGGTGCGCACCCGCTCGATCCTCACCCGGCGCTCCACCGCCGCCGTCCGCGCCTGGTTCGAGGGCTTCGGCATCACCCGGGCCACCGGCCCGGTCCGCATCCCGCCCAACCCTCAGGCCGGGGTCTATCGGGGGCGGATCTGCCTGCCGGTGCGCCACCGGGGCGTCGTCCTCGGCTACGTGTGGCTGCTGGACTCCGACCCCGGGCCGGGCGAGCGGCAACTGGCCGCCGCCATGGAGGTGACGGCGCGCATCGGCGCGCTGCTCGCCGACGAGGTCCAGCACGGCGCCGACCTGAGCCGGGAGCTGCGCGCGGTGCTGACCGCCGAGCGCGGCTGGCAGGCCGACATGGCGGTGGCCGCGCTGCGTACCGCCCTGGGGCCGCGCGGCGAGGGTCCGCACACGCTGGTGTGCGTGGCGCCCTGGCCGTCCGCCGACCCCGAGGACGCCCCCTCGGCGCGCACGGTTCCGCACGCGACCGCCCTGTGCACCCTGCCCTGGGGCGCCACCGCGCTGAGCCTGGCCGTCCTGGTCCGCCTGCGCTCGACGGACGTGCGGACCCCGGCGCTGACGGCCGCCTCGCGCCTGCTGAAGGAGGCGGCCGCGCTTCCCGTCCCTCCGGCGTCCGGCGGGCACCGGCCGGCGGTGGCCGCCGGGGTCGGCGAGCCGGGCTCGGGGCTGGCCGGGCTGGACACGGTGTGGCGGCAGGCGGCCGGCGCGGCGCGGGCGGCGCTCGCCGAGCCGCGGCTGGGCCCGGTGGCCGAGTGGTCCCGCATCGGCCCCTACCGCCTGCTGACCGCGCTGCCGCCGGACGCCCCCCGCGACTTCGCCGTGGCCGCCCTGCTCTCCCCCGCCCACCGCGACCTCGCCCGCACCGCCGAGGTCTACCTCGACTGCGCCGGCCAGGCCGGCCGTACCGCCGCCGAGCTGGGCATCCACCGTCAGACCCTCTACTACCGCCTCTCCCGCGTGGAGCAGCTCACCGGCCTCGACCTGGACGACGGCGAGGACCGGCTGCTGCTGCACATGGCGCTGAAGGGGGCACGGCTGTAGCCGGCGGCCCGGGCGGCCCCGGGCCCGCCGGCTACGACGTGCAGGCCCCGGGCCGTTTACGGCGCACAGGCCCCGGGCCGCTACGGCGTGCAGGCGTACAGCAGCGCGGTCGGCTACGGCGTACAGGCGCGCAGCAGCGCGGCCAGCAGGCCCCGCGGGTCGTGCAGCGGCCGGGCGCCGTCGGTGACGACCCGCCGGGTGCCGGGGTCGACGGGGTCGGTGCGGGCCCAGTCCGGGGAGCCGACGTCGATCTCGACTTCGAGGCCGGAGGCGGTGGCGTAGCGCCATTCGGTGACGGCGCCCCAGGAGCGGGTGCGCAGCCGGGTGCCCAGGCCGAGGGCGTCCGTCCAGGCGCCGTCGGCGTAGCGGGCCGGGTCGGTGGTGAGCAGGACGAGGTCGACGTCGGAGTCGGGGCGGGCGGTGCCGCGGGCCGTGGAGCCGGCCAGGAGGAGGCCGATCACGTCCGGGCGGGCGGCGGCGGCACGGGTGACGCGGTCGACGACGCGGGCGCGTTCGGCGGGCCGGCCGGGCCGGGTCTCATCCCGTCCGGTCATCGCCGCCCGTCCCCGCGATCACCCGGCCGATCACCCGGCGCAGTCCCTCCGTCAGCCGGTCGGCGTCCGTGGCGGAGCCGGGGTCGAAGAGCCACTGGACCATGAGGCCCTGCAGCAGGGTCTGGTAGAAGCGGCCCTCGGTGTCGACGGTCTCCGCGTCGAGCTCGTCCTCGGGGATGCCGGTGAAGAGCGGCACGATGCCGGAGCGGCCCTGTTCCTGGGCCTCGACCAGCAGCTTGCGCAGCTCCGGGACCCGGTCGCCCTGGAGGATCAGTTCGAAGCTGAGCAGCCAGATCGCGCGGGACTCCGGCAGCGCGCGGATGATGTTGTCCCACACTTCCCGGAACCGCTCCAGCGACCCCGGCGGCGCCGTCGTCGCGCCGCCCGCGCCCCGGCCCGGGTCGAACCGGTCCCCCATCTCCTCGATCAGGGAGACGTACGCCGCCGCCAGCAGCGCGTCCTTCGAGCCGTAGTGGTAGCCGATCGACGCCAGGTTGGTGCCCGATTCCTTGACGATGTCGCGCGCCGTGGTGCGCAGGAAGCCCTTGGCGAGCAGGCAGCGCTTGGCGCCCTCCAGCAGATCCTCGCGGTGTCCCATGGGCCCACCCTAGCCCGTTTCAGACATACGTCCCAGACAAGTGACCCAGACAAGCGACCCAGACAGCAGTTTTATACGGCCGTACTAGACAGCCGTTTAAAACGCCCGTACAGTTCCCGGCATGACGAACCCGACGAGCACGACCACCACCCCGCCGGGCGCCCGGAGCGCCCCCGCCCGCGCCGGCCGCCGCGAATGGACCGCGCTCGGCGTGCTGATGCTTCCGCTGCTGCTGGTCTCGATGGACGTGTCGGTGCTGTACTTCGCCCTCCCGGCGATCGGCGCGGACCTGCGGCCGAGCGGCACCCAGCAGCTGTGGATCCTCGACGTCTACGGCTTCGTCCTGGCCGGCCTGCTGATGACGATGGGCGCCGTCGGCGACCGCATCGGCCGCCGCAGGCTCCTCCTCCTGGGAGCCGCGGCCTTCGGCGGCACCTCGGCGCTCGCGGCCTACGCCGGCAGCGCGGAGACGCTGATCGCGGCCCGCGCGGTCCTCGGCGTCGGCGGCGCCACCCTGATGCCGTCCACGATGGCCCTGCTGCGCACGATGTTCACCGACCCCGCCGAGCGGGCGAAGGCGATCGGCCTGTGGTCCGGCGTGATGACCGGCGGCATCGCCCTGGGCTCGGTGCTGAGCGGCGTCCTGGTCGAGCACTTCTGGTGGGGCTCGGTCTTCCTCGTCAACCTGCCCGCGATGGCGCTGCTGCTGCTCCTGGGCCCGGTGCTGCTCCCGGAGTCGAAGAACCCCGAGCCCGGCCGCTTCGACTGGCCGAGCGTCCCGCTGTCGCTGGCCGCCGTGCTCCCCGTGGTCTACGGCCTGAAGGAGATCCCCTCCGAGGGATGGCGGCCGCAGTACGTCGTCTCCCTCGCGCTCGGCCTGCTCTGCGCGGCCCTGTTCGTGCGCCGGCAGCGCACCGCCGCCTCCCCGCTGATCCCGCCGGCGCTTTTCCGCGCCCACGGCTTCCCGCCGTCGCTGGTCCTGACCCTGCTCTCCGCGTTCGGCATGATGGGCTCGGCCGTCTTCACCACCCAGTACCTGCAGTCGGTCCTGGGCAAGAGCCCGCTGGCGGCCGCGCTGTGGAGCCTGCTGCCGTCGGTGTTCATCGGGGTGGCCGCGCCGGTGACCACCCGGCTGGTCCAGCGGGGCGTCCACCGCGCGCACGTCGTCGCCGGCGGCTTCGCCGTCGCGGCGGCCGGCTACGCGCTCCTCGCCCTCACCGGCACCGACTCGCTGTGGCTCACCCTGGCCGCGGCCGGTGTCCTCGCCTGCGGAATAGTGGCGGTGATGTCCCAGCTGACCGACCTGGCCATGGGCAGCGCCCCGCCGGAGCGGGCGGGCACGGCCTCCTCCCTCCTGGAGACCGGCACCGAGTTCGGCGGCGCGCTCGGCATGGCGGTGCTGGGCTCCATCGGTACGGCGGTCTACCGCCACGAGATGCCCTCCACGGCCCCCGCCGCGGCCCGCCAGACCCTGGGCGGCGCGCTCGCCGCGGCCACCCGGCTGCCCGGCCGCACCGGTGAAAGCCTGCTCGCCGCGGCCCGGGAGGCGTTCACCCGCGGGATGCACGGCGCGGCGGTCGCCGGGGCGGTGCTGCTGGCGCTCGCCGCGGTGGGGGCGGCGGCCACGCTGCGGAGGATCGAGGCCGGGAAGAAGTAGGGCATGCAAGAACGCCGTACGGGCCGACACCGGTCGGCCCGTACGGCGTTGGCGTTGCCGAAGGCCTCAGGCCAGGTTCACCGACCGGGCGGAGGTGGCACCGATCTCCGTGGCGAGCTCGTTCAGCACCCCGGCGGGCACCGTGTCGTCCACGGTGAGGACGGCGAGCGCCTCGCCGCCCGCGGCCCGGCGGGAGACCTGCATGCCGGCGATGTTGATGCCGGCTTCGCCGAGGATGCGGCCGACGGTGCCGACGACGCCCGGACGGTCCTCGTAGCGCAGGACGACCATGTGGTCGGCGAGCGCCAGGTCCACGTCGTAGTCGTCGATCGCGACGATCTTCTGCACGTGCTTGGGTCCGGTGAGCGTGCCGGCGACCGACACCTCCTCGCCGCCCGCGAGGGTGCCGCGCACGGTGACGACGTTGCGGTGCTCGGTCGCCTCCGAGCTGGTCGTCAGCCGCACCTCGACACCGCGCTCCTGGGCGAACAGCGGGGCGTTGACGTACGACACCGTCTCGTCGACGACGTCCTCGAACACGCCCTTGACGGCGGAGAGTTCGAGCACCTTGACGTCGTGCTGGGTGATCTCGCCGTACACCTCGACATCCAGCCGCACCGCGACCTCGCCCGCCAGGGCGGTGAAGATGCGGCCGAGCTTCTCGGCGAGCGGCAGCCCGGGCTTGACGTCCTCGGCGATGACCCCGCCCTGGACGTTGACCGCGTCCGGGACCAGCTCGCCGGCGAGGGCGAGGCGGACGGAGCGGGCGACGGCGATGCCCGCCTTCTCCTGCGCCTCGTCGGTGGACGCGCCCAGGTGCGGGGTGCACACGACCTGGTCGAACTCGAACAGCGGGGAGTCGGTGCACGGCTCCTTGGCGAACACGTCGAGGCCGGCGCCGGCGACGCGGCCCTCCTTCAGCGCCGAGTACAGCGCCTCCTCGTCGACGATGCCGCCGCGCGCGGCGTTGATGATCCGCACGTTCGGCTTGACCTTGCGCAGCGCCTCGTGGCCGATCAGGCCCAGCGTCTCGGGCGTCTTGGGCAGGTGGACGGTGATGAAGTCGGAGACCTCCAGCAGCTCGTCCAGCGTCAGCATCTTCACGCCCATCTGCGCGGCCCGCGGCGGCTGCACGTAGGGGTCGTAGGCGACGATCTTCATGCCGAACGCGGACATGCGCTGCGCGACCAGCGCGCCGATGCGGCCGAGGCCGACGACGCCGAGGGTCTTCTCGGCGAGCTCGACGCCGGTGTACTTGCTGCGCTTCCACTCGCCTTTTTTCAGCGCGGCGTTGGCCTGCGGGATGTTGCGCGCGGTGGCCAGGATCAGGCCGCAGGCCAGCTCGGCGGCGGTGACGATGTTGGAGGTGGGGGCGTTGACGACCATCACGCCGGCCTTGGTGGCGGCGGAGACGTCGACGTTGTCCAGGCCGACGCCGGCCCGTGCGACGACCTTCAGCCTGCGGGCCGCGGCGATCGCCTCGGCGTCCACCTTGGTGGCCGAGCGGATCAGGATGGCGTCCACGTCGGCGATGGCGGGCAGGAGTTCGGCTCGGTCGGCGCCGTTGCAGTGCCGGATCTCGAAGTCCGGGCCCAGTGCGTCGACGGTCGCGGGCGACAGCTCTTCAGCGATGAGTACGACAGGTTTCGAGCTCACGTGAGTCCTCGCAGGTCCTATGCATGCGGACGGCCGTCCCGACGGCCGCAGGCGGGAGGAGGTGGGGAGACAAGCCGCGTGGAAGACGCACGACGCTGTGGGCCTGAACGCGTATTGGTGCAGCAGTGTAGTGGCGTATCGGTCGTCGTACCGCTCCGCTCCGGAAGGATCACCCGTCCGTGACACTACGGGTTGGACAACACCTGGCCGGGGCATCGCCCACGGTGCGCGGCAGGGGCCGGAGCAGCGCTGCTCCGGCCCCTCGGGATGAGGCTTACGCCTCCTCGTCGACCCAGCTCATGAGCTTGCGCAGCTCCTTGCCGGTGGTCTCCAGCAGGTGCTCGGAGTCCTGCTGCTTGTACTCGTTGTACTTCTTCAGGCCGCCGTGGTACTCGTCCATCCAGTTACGGGCGAAGGAGCCGTCCTGGATCTCGGCGAGGACCTTCTTCATCTCGGCCTTGGTGGCGTCGGTGATGATGCGCGGGCCGGTGACGTAGTCGCCCCACTCGGCGGTCTCGGAGATCGACCAGCGCATCTTCTCCAGGCCGCCCTCGTACATGAGGTCGACGATCAGCTTCAGCTCGTGCAGGCACTCGAAGTAGGCGATCTCCGGCTGGTAGCCGGCCTCGACCAGGGTCTCGAAGCCCGCCTTCACCAGCGCCGCGGTGCCGCCGCACAGCACCGCCTGCTCGCCGAACAGGTCGGTCTCGGTCTCCTCGGTGAAGGTGGTCTTGATGACGCCGG
The DNA here is from genome assembly GCF_014651135.1 of Streptomyces echinoruber. Taxonomy (GTDB): domain Bacteria; phylum Actinomycetota; class Actinomycetes; order Streptomycetales; family Streptomycetaceae; genus Streptomyces; species Streptomyces echinoruber. Next base: position 426,317 of record NZ_BMWH01000003.1, on the reverse strand, counting down.
CGCGGGTGCCGCCGATGCCCTTGGCGTAGGACAGGGCGAGGGCGAAGGCGCTGCCGGAGGCGTCCTGCTCGACGGCGACGATGCAGGGCACGCCGCGGCCCTCCTCGTACTGGCGGCGCACCAGGTGGCCCGGGCCCTTCGGGGCGACCATGCACACGTCCACGCCCGCCGGGGGCTTGATGAAGCCGAAGCGGATGTTGAAGCCGTGGCCGAAGAACAGCGCGTCGCCGTCCTTCAGGTGCGGCGCGACGGACTCCTCGTAGACCTGGGCCTGGATCGGGTCCGGCACCAGGATCATGATGACGTCGGCCTCGGCGGCGGCCTCGGCCGGGGTCACCACGCGCAGGCCCTGCTCCTCGGCCTTGGCCTTGGACTGGGAGCCCTCGTGCAGGCCGACGCGCACGTCGACGCCCGAGTCGCGCAGCGACAGGGCGTGGGCGTGGCCCTGGCTGCCGTAGCCGATGACCGCGACCTTGCGGCCCTGGATGATGGACAGGTCGGCGTCGTCGTCGTAGAACAGCTCGGCCACTTTGTGTTCTCTCCTTGGTGTGCAGATGGTGCTCCCACCGTATGACGGTGGGCGGGCGGGAGGTCTCAGGGTCTCGGTATACGGGCGCACACGGCACCCGTATGCGGGCGGCCGGCGGGTCACCGGCCGCCCGGGGCGCGGGATGACGCGCCGGATTACGCCGAGCGGTCGAGCGCGCGCAGCGAGCGGTCCGTGATGGAGCGGGCGCCGCGGCCGATCGCGATGGTGCCGGACTGGACCAGCTCCTTGATGCCGTACGGCTCCAGCATCCTGAGCATGGCCGACAGCTTGTCGCTGCTTCCGGTGGCCTCGATGGTGACGGCCTCCGGGGAGACGTCGACGGTCTTGGCGCGGAAGAGCTGGACGATCTCGACGATCTGCGAGCGCGTCTCGTTGTCGGCGCGCACCTTCACCAGGACGAGTTCGCGCTGGACGGACTGCGACGGCTCCAGCTCGACGATCTTCAGCACGTTGACGAGCTTGTTGAGCTGCTTGGTGACCTGCTCCAGCGGCAGGTCCTCGACGTTCACCACGATGGTGATGCGGGAGATGTCCGGGTGCTCGGTGACACCGACCGCGAGCGAGTCGATGTTGAAGCCGCGCCGGGAGAACAGGGCGGCGATGCGGGCGAGGATGCCCGGCGTGTTCTCCACCAGGACGGAGAGCGTGTGCTTGGACATGTCTCGTGGGCTCTCTTCCTCGCTCAGTCGTCTTCGTTGTCGCCGAAGTCGGGGCGGACGTCCCGGGCGGCCATGATCTCGTCGTTGGAGGTGCCGGCGGCGACCATCGGCCACACCATCGCGTCCTCGTGGACGATGAAGTCCACCACGACGGGCCGGTCGTTGACGGAGTTCGCCTCCTCGATGACCTTGTCGAGGTCGGCGGGGTCCTCGCAGCGGACGGCGTAGCAGCCCATCGCCTCCGCCAGCTTCACGAAGTCCGGGACGCGGGTGCCGCGGGCCTGCGGGTTGACGTCGTGCGGGCCGGAGTGCAGCACGGTGTTGGAGTAGCGCTGGTTGTAGAACAGGGTCTGCCACTGGCGGACCATCCCCAGGGCGCCGTTGTTGATGATGGCGACCTTGATCGGGATGTTGTTCAGGGCGCAGGTGGTCAGCTCCTGGTTGGTCATCTGGAAGCAGCCGTCGCCGTCGATCGCCCACACGGTGCGGTCGGGCGCGCCGGCCTTGGCGCCCATGGCGGCCGGGACGGCGTAGCCCATGGTTCCGGCGCCGCCGGAGTTCAGCCAGGTGCCCGGCCGGTCGTACCGGATGAAGTGCGCGGCCCACATCTGGTGCTGGCCCACGCCCGCGGCGAAGATCGTGCCCTCGGGCGCGAGCTGCCCGATGCGCTCGATGACCTGCTGCGGGGACAGGGAACCGTCCTCAGGCAGGTCGTAGCCGAGCGGGTAGGTCTCGCGCCAGCGGTTCAGGTCGGCCCACCAGGCGGAGTAGTCGCCCTGGTGGCCCTCGCTGTGCTCTTTCTGCACCGCCTGGATCAGGTCGGCGATGACCTCCCGGGCGTCGCCCACGATCGGCACGTCCGCGGCGCGGTTCTTGCCGATCTCGGCCGGGTCGATGTCGGCGTGGACGATCTTGGCGTACGGCGCGAAGCTGTCGAGCTTCCCCGTGACGCGGTCGTCGAAGCGGGCGCCGAGGGCGACGATCAGGTCGGCCTTCTGCAGCGCGGTGACGGCGGTGACGCTGCCGTGCATGCCGGGCATGCCCACGTGCAGCGGGTGGTCGTCGGGGAAGGCGCCCAGCGCCATCAGGGTGGTGGTCACCGGCGCGCCGGTCAGCTCGGCCAGCACCTTCAGCTCGGCGGTGGCGCGGGCCTTCAGCACGCCGCCGCCGACGTAGAGGACCGGCCGCCGGGCGGAGGTGATCAGCTTGGCGGCCTCGCGGATCTGCTTGGCGTGCGGCTTGGTCACCGGACGGTAGCCGGGCAGGTCCATCACCGGCGGCCAGGAGAAGGTGGTGCGCGCCTGCAGCGCGTCCTTGGCGATGTCGACCAGGACCGGGCCGGGGCGGCCGGTGGAGGCGATGTGGAACGCCTGCGCGATCACCCGCGGGATGTCCTCCGCCTTGGTGACGAGGAAGTTGTGCTTGGTGATCGGCATGGTGATGCCGACGATGTCCGCCTCCTGGAAGGCGTCCGTGCCGATCGAGGAGGACGCCACCTGCCCGGTGATCGCCACCAGCGGCACCGAGTCCATGTGCGCGTCGGCGATCGGGGTGACCAGGTTCGTCGCGCCCGGGCCCGAGGTCGCCATGCACACGCCGACCTTGCCGGTGGCCTGGGCGTAGCCGGTGGCCGCGTGGCCGGCGCCCTGCTCGTGCCGCACCAGCACGTGGCGCACCCGGCCGGAGTCCATCAGCGGGTCGTAGGCGGGAAGGATCGCACCGCCGGGAATGCCGAATACCGTGTCGGCGCCGACCTCCTCGAGAGAGCGGATGAGGGACTGCGCACCCGTGACGTGCTCGGGCGCGGACTGGTGTCCTCCGGTTCGGGGCCGCGGCTGCGGATGCGGGGCCCCCGTGGCCTGCTCGGTCATCGGCATTCTCTTCTCGATGCTGAGGTTGTCTCGATGCTGAGGTTGTAGCGAGTGTCGTGGGATGGGCCCGCGGGATGGTCCCGCGGGGTGGACTGCGGTTCGACAGGTGCCCGTGCAACAAAAAACCCCTCGTGCCACAGGGCAAGCGAGGGGAGCGCGCCGACGAGGTCGCTGGGTGGTCCGGATCATCCTCCGGTGGGTCCCAGCTCAGCCGACGCGCTGTCCAAGTACGAGAATTCGGGTGCGCATGGCACAGACCCTCCCCCCGGCACGCACCCACTGTCAAGTGGGTGGGACGGGAGTCTCATCATGTGGGCGAAAGGCCGTGCCGCCTCCCAGGACGGACGCGCCCCCCGCCAGGGGCGTGCTGCCGCCCAGGACGGGCGCGCCGCCCCCGAGCACGGGGGTGCCGCCCCCGAGGACGGGCGTGCCGCCGCCCAGGGCCGCGCCGGCGCCGCCGCCGAGCACGGCGGGCAGGCCGCCGCCGAAGGCCGGCGCTCCGCCGCCCGCGAAGGCCGGCTCGGCCGGCTCGCGCGGCACCGGGTAGTGGCCGGCGGCCAGCGCCCGGCGCAGCCGGTACTCGTCCAGGGGACCGGAGAACGCCATGCCCGTGCCGTGGGTGCAGCCCATCTCGCGCAGCGCGACGACCTGCTCGGGCAGGTCCACGCCCTCGGCCACGGACTGCAGGCCCAGGTCGCCGGCGATGCGCAGCAGCCCGCTGGTGATCTTGTACAGGCGCGCGGACTCCACCACGCCCTCGACCAGGCCGCGGTCGAGCTTGAGGACGTCCAGCGGCAGCCGGCGCAGCGCGGTGACGGCGGCGCAGTCGCCGCCGAAGCCGTCCAGCGCGATGCGCACGCCCAGGCGGCGCAGGGCGCACAGGCGGCGCTCCAGCTCGTCCAGGGACACCTTCGGGCCGATGTCGGACAGCTCGATCACCAGCGCCCCGGACGGCAGCCCGTGCCGGGCCAGCAGGGCCTCGACGGAGTCCGGCGGCGTCGCGCGGTCCAGCAGGCGCCGGGCGCTCAGACGCACCACCACGGGCACGGCCAGGCCGGTCGCGGTGCGCTCGGCGGCCTGCTCGACGGCCTCCTTGAGCAGCCACCGGCCGAGCTCCGCGGTCCGGTCGCCGTCCTCGGCCACCCGCAGGAACTCGGCGGGCGTGAACAGCACGCCCTGCGAGGAGCGCCAGCGGGCCTGCGCCGCGACCGAGGTGATCCGGCCGTCGGCGAGGCGCACCACGGGCTGGTGCAGCAGCGTGAACTGCCCCTGGTGCAGGGCCGAGCGCAGCCGGGTGGCCAGCTCCGCCCGGCGTACGACGTCCTGCTGCATCTGCGGCGCGTACAACTGCACGCGGCCCTTGCCGGCCGCCTTGGCGCGGTACATGGCCAGGTCGGCGTTGCGCAGCAACTCACCGGCGGACAGGCCGGGTTCGGCGAAGGCGACGCCGATGGAGGCGTTGACCCGGACATCGTTGCCGTCGATGAGGTAGGGCTGGGACAGCGTGACCCTGAGGCGGTCGGCGAGCTCCAGGATGTGCCGTTCCCGGGCGGCGTGGTCGCGGGTGCCGTCACCGACGATGAGGGCGGCGAACTCGTCGCCGCCGAGCCGGGCGGCGGTGTCGCCCTGCCGGACCGCGTCCTGGAGCCTGCGGGCGGCCTGGACGAGCAGTTCGTCCCCGGCCTGGTGGCCGATGGTGTCGTTGACGGCCTTGAAGCCGTCGAGGTCGATGAAGAGCACGGCGGTGCCGCGCAGCGCGACGCCCCGGTCGGAGGCACGGCGGCCGGAGAGGGCCTGCTGCACGCACCGGGTGAACAGGGTGCGGTTGGGCAGGTCGGTGAGCGGGTCGTGCTCGGCGTTGTGCTGCAACTGGGCCTGCAGGCGCACGCGTTCGGTCACGTCCCGGCTGTTGAGGATGAGGCCGCCGTGGTGGCGGTTGACGGTGGACTCGACGTTGAGCCAGCCGCCGGCGCCGGAGCGGAAGCGGCATTCGATGCGGGTGGTGGGCTCCTCGACGGGGTCGGCGGCGAGGAAGCGGCGCACCTCGTGCAGGACGCAGCCGAGGTCCTCGGGGTGGATGAGGTGGGCCAGTTCGGTCCCGACGAGCTCCTCCGCGGGCCGCCCGTAGACGCCGGCGGCGGCCGGGGAGACGTAGCGCAGGACGCCGTTGGGCGCGGCGATCATGATGACGTCGCTGGAGTCCTGCACCAGGGAGCGGAAGTGGTTCTCCTTCTCGGCCAGTTCCTGGGTGAGCTTGATGTTCTCCAGCAGCATGATGCCCTGCCGCACCACCAGGGTCAGCATCACCGTCCCGGCGGTGATCAGCGAGACGCGTTCCAGGCTGCGGCCGTTGAGGACGTTGTACAGGATGCCCAGGGTGCAGACGGCGGCGGCCAGGTACGGCGTGAGCGCGGACAGGGAGCCGGCCAGGGGCCGGGCGGCAGGGTGCCGGCCGGGGTCGCCGTCGGGCAGCGGCGGGTGGGCGTGGCCGCCGGGCGCGGTGCGCCGCGGCCCGAACGGGTGGTCGTGCGCGGTGTGCTCCTGCCCGTCGGTGCCGTCGCGGCTGGCGGTCTCGGCGGCGCGCCGGGGTGCCGCCCACGGGGCGTACGCCAGCAGCAGCGAGCCGGCGAACCAGCCCGCGTCGAGCAACTGGCCCGAGTGGTAGGTGCTGTGCAGCAGCGGCGAGGTGAACAGCGCGTCGCACATCACCGTCAGGGCGAGGGCGCCGACCGCGGTGTTGACGGCGGTGCGGTTGACCGCCGAGCGGCGGAAGTGCAGCACCAGCACCATGCTCACCAGGGCGATGTCGAGGGAGCGGGTAGGCCAGGGAGAGCGCGGTGTGGGCGACGTTCTCCCCGCCGGAGCGGGCCTCCCGGGCGAGCGCCAGGCTCCACGCCAGCGTGAGCAGGGAACCGGCGATCAGCCAGGCGTCCAGCACCAGGCACACCCAGCCGGCCTTGTTCGCGGGCCGTTTGGCGAGCACCAGCAGGCCCACGATCGCGGGCGGCGCGAAGCACAGGAAGAACAGGTCGGCGCAGCTGTGGGCGGGCACGGGCCGGCCGAGCACGACCTCGTACCAGCCCCAGACCGCGTTGCCGAGCGCCGCCATCGCCGAGGAGAGGGCGAACAGCAGCCAGGCGGCTCGAAAACGGGCCCGGCGGCTGCGCGCGTAGCGGAAGCAGGACACCGCGGCGGTGCCGGCCGCGGCGGCCAGCCCGAAGTCGCCCATGAACAGGGCCAGTTCGGGCGAGCCCCAGCCGGACGCGGCGCCGACGGCGTACCCCGCGCACACCAGGGCCAGCAGGAGCCGGCGGCGCACACCGGTGCCGCCGGGGGCGGGGGGTTCGGGTCGTGGGGTCCCCGGCGCGGTCTGCGCGCGCCGGGCTTCGTCGAGTGTGGCCGTCCGCGCGGGCGCCCGCGTGGCGGACGAGGCGACTGTGGTGGGGAAGGTGTTCACCGGTCCCTCCCGGTCCGCATTCCCGAGTCCCGGGGGTCCCGGTGTGCTGGGGGGGTGTGCCTGCGGCGGCCGCTGTTCCCGCGGTGGTGGTGACCGCCGTGCTGGTGACCGCCGTGATGATGGCTGCCGTGGTGATGGCTGCCGTGGTGGCCGCGTCTGCGTGCGGGCGCGTGCCAGGGCCGCCGGCGGCGGCTCTTCCGCGTCGGATCGTTGGTCCACAGGCCGTGCATCGTCCGTCGCCCCCCTCACAGTCCGAAAGGTCCATCCCCTGGCGCCGAACGGTGCGCGGCGCAGCCCCTGTCGGGACGATACACCAGTATCGTCACTCAGGGACATAGCTTCTCTACGCTCCGTGACGACCAGCGGATATGCGGGTACCCACCGCGTCCGGAAGGTTGCGCAGGGTGCCCGAACCGGATTACGCGGTGGTCGTACCCGTCGTCAGGATCACGTTGCGCAGCGGCTCCCGGTTCACGAACCGGCGCAACTGGCCGGTCAGGAGCCGCCGGGCGCGCGGCAGGAACGCCGACGTCGGCCCGCCGGCGTGCGGGGTGATCAGCACGCCCGGGGCGCGCCACAGGGGGTGCTCGGGGGGCAGGGGCTCGGGGTCGGTGACGTCGAGGGCGGCGGTGAGGCGGCCGCTGTCCAGCTCGGCCAGCAGGGCCTTGGTGTCGACGACGGGGCCGCGGGCGACGTTGACCAGGAGGGCGCCGTCCTTCATGCGGGCCAGGAAGTCGGCGCCCGCGAGTCCGCGCGTCTGCTCCGTCAAGGGGGTGGACAGGACGACGACGTCGGCCTGCGGGAGCAGCGCGGGCAGATCGGTGAGCGGATGCACCGGACCGCGCTTCGTGGTGCGCGCGGAGCGCGCGACGCGCAGGACCCGCGCGAGTTCGAACGGCGCGAGCCGGTCCTCGATGGCGGCGCCGATCGAGCCGTACCCCACGATGAGCACGGTCCGGTCGGCGAGCGCCGGCCGGAAACCGCCGAGCCACTCCCCGCGGTCCTGGGCCCGCACGAAGTCCGGCACGCCCCGCAGCGAGGCGAGGATCAGGGCGAGGGTCAGCTCGGCGGTGCTCGCCTCGTGCACGCCGCGCGCGTTGCACAGCAGCACCCCGGGGGGCAGGTCGGCCAGGCCCGGCTCGACGTGGTCGACGCCGGCCGACAGGGTCTGCACGACCCGCACCGACCGCATCCGCGGCAGCGGCCGCCGGCAGACCTGCGACGGCTTCATGTAGGGCACGACGTAGAAGACGCAGTCGGCCGGGTCGGCGGGGAACTCCTCGGCGCCGTCCCAGAACAGGTACCGCGGCCCCTCGGGGAGCCCCTCGATCTCCTCGGGCGGTAGGGGCAGCCACACGTCAGCAGCACTCATGGTCGCAGGCTATGTCAGTGCGCCCGGGGCGCAGAGGTTAGGTTGGGGTGGCTGGAGAGGGAGGGCAACGAGCAGGTGGAGCGCAGGACGATCGGCGCGGCGGCGCTCTCGGTGGGGGCCGTGGGACTCGGGTGCATGCCGATGAGCTGGGCGTACAGCACCTCGCGGCAGCGGGGCGAGGAGTCGCTCAGGGCGGTGCACCGGGCGCTGGACCTGGGCTCGACGCTGCTGGACACGGCCGACATGTACGGGCCGTTCACCAACGAGCTGCTGCTGGGGCGGGTGCTCAAGGAGCGGCGCCGGGACGCCTTCGTGTCGACCAAGGTCGGCCTGCTGGTGGGTGAGCAGCACATCGTGGCCAACGGCCGCCCCGGGTACGTCCGACGCGCCTGCGACGCCTCGCTGCGCCGGCTGCAGACCGACGTGATCGACCTCTACCAGCTGCACCGCGCCGACCCGGAGGTGCCGGTCGAGGAGACGTGGGGCGCGATGGCCGAACTCGTACGGGCCGGGAAGGTGCGGGCGCTCGGGCTGTGCGCGGTGGGCGCGCGGGCCGCGCGCCGGCCCGGGACGGGCCTGTACGACGCGACGATCCGGCAGTTGGAGCGGGTGCAGCAGGTCTTCCCGGTCGCCGCGGTGCAGGCCGAGCTGTCGGTGTGGTCCCCGGAGGCGCTGGAGACGCTGCTGCCCTGGTGCGAGGCGCGCGGCGTCGGCTTCCTCGCCGCGATGCCCCTCGGCAACGGCTTCCTCACCGGCACCCTGACGCCCGGCGAGGGCTTCGAACCCGACGACGTGCGCGCCCGCCACCCCCGCTTCACCGCCGAGATGATGGCCGCCAACCAGCCCATCGTGGCCGGCCTGCGCCGCATCGCCCGCCGCCACGGCGAGCACGTCACCCCCGCCCAGGTCGCCCTCGCCTGGGTGCTCGCCCAGGGCCGCCACGTCGTCCCCGTCCCGGGCGCCAAGCACGAGCGCTGGGTGGCGGAGAACGCGGGCGCGGCGCGCCTGCGGCTGACCCGGGAGGACCTGGCGGAGGTGGCGGAGCTGCCGCCGGCGCAGGGGTCCTGGGACTGAGGGGCCTGGGACTGGGGGGCCTGGGACTGAGGGGCCTGGGACTGAGGGGCCCGGGACTGAGGGGCCCGGGACTGAGGGGCCCGGGACTGGGGGCCCGGGGCTGAGGGGCTTCGCGGGGCGGACGCGGTTGTGCCCCGGGGTGGCTTTCCGGCCGTCCGCCGGTGCGCCTCCGGTGCGCCGCGCCGTTCCCCGGTTCGTGCGACATTCCCCGGGCCGGGAACTCCTGAGGGGCGAGCGATGTCTGACAGGGAGAGCACCCCTGCCGAAGGGACCACGATCGTGCAACGTCGAGCTGTGGCGACCGCGCTGGCCGCGGCGTCGCTCCTGCTGGCGGCCGGCTGCTCCGGGGACGGCACGGGCCCGTCCCACGGCGGTACGGCGCCGAGCCGCGCCGGCGCCGGGGCGTCGGCCCCTGGGCGAGCGGCGGAGGAGACACCGCCGGCGAAGGGGTCGGTGAAGGTGCTGCGGACCGTCGCGGACGGCCTGAAGACGCCGTGGGGGCTGGCGCCGCTGCCCGACGGGGACCTGCTGGTCTCCTCACGGGACGACGGCACGATCACCCGGATCGACACCGGCAGCGGCCGCAAGACGGTACTGGGCGAGGTGTCGGGGGTGTCGCCGGCCGGCGAGGGCGGCCTGCTCGGCATCGCCCTGTCGCCGCACTACGCCTCCGACCACATGGTCTACGCGTACTTCACCTCGGCCTCGGACAACCGCATCGTACGGATGCTGTACGACGCGAAGAAGCCGGCCGGTGAGCAGCTCGGCGCGCCCGACACCGTCTTCAAGGGCATCCCGAAGGGCGCCATCCACAACGGCGGCCGGATCGCCTTCGGCCCCGACGGGATGCTGTACGCGGGCACCGGCGAGAGCGGCGAGCGCGACCTGGCGCAGGACCGGAAGTCGCTGGGCGGCAAGATCCTGCGGATGACGCCGGAGGGCGAGCCCGCGCCCGGCAACCCGTTCCCCGGCTCCGTCGTGTACACCTACGGCCACCGCAATGTGCAGGGCCTGGCCTGGGACGGCAGGCAGCGCCTGTTCGCCTCCGAGTTCGGCCAGGACACCTGGGACGAGCTCAACGCGATCGCACCGGGCGGCAACTACGGCTGGCCGGACGCCGAGGGCCGGTCCGGCGACCCGCGGTACCACGACCCGGTCGCCCAGTGGCACACCGACGACGCCTCCCCCAGCGGCATCGCCTACGCCAAGGGCTCGGTCTGGATGGCCGCCCTGAGGGGGCAGCGGCTGTGGCGCGTTCCGCTCGCCGGCACCCACACCTCGGCCGCGCCGCAGGCGTTCCTCACCGGCGACTTTGGCCGGCTGCGCACCGTGGTGCCGGCGGGCGGCGACCGGCTGTGGCTGGTGACCAGCAACACCGACGGCCGGGGCCGGCCGCGCCGGGGCGACGACCGGATCCTGGAGCTGCGGGTGACGTGAGGCGCGCCCCCGTCACCCCTCGTTCCGCGCGCGCCGGGGCAGCCGTATGACGGCCTTGCCCGACGCGAGGTCTATCGGCCCGCGTCCGGGGTCGCTGTCGCCCACCTCCTCACGGCTGAGCTCCAGCCGTTTCTCCTCGTCGTGGGTGTGCTTGCGGCCCGGTGCGAACAGTTCCTCGAAGACGTTGAACATCGTTCTCCTCTCCGGGCCGCGGGGCGGCCGGGGAAGCACGGTGCGGACCGGCGGTCCGCGGGTCCCCGTCCATCATCCCGCCACCAGCCGGTCACCGGACTCCTCCGCCACCAGCCCGACCCGGTGCGCCACCGCGGCCGCCTCGCCGCGGCCGGAGACGCCCAGCTTGGCGAGGATGTTGGAGACGTGGACGCTGGCCGTCTTCGGGGAGATGAACAGCTCCTCGGCTATCTGCCGGTTGGTGCGGCCGGCGGCGACCAGGCGCAGCACGTCCCGCTCCCGGCTGGTCAGGCCGAGGGCGTCGGCGGGGTCGGCGGACGCCGGCCGCGGGTCGCGGGCGAGCGGCAGGCGGGCGCGCTGGGCGAGCAGGGCGACGGCCTCGGCGAGCGGACGCGCGCCCAGGTGGCTGGCGACGGCGTGCGCCAGCCGCAGCAGCTCGGTGGCCCGCTCCCGGTCGGTGTCGCCGGCGGCGAGCAGGGCGGCGGCCAGGCGGTACCGGACGCGGGCGAGGTCGTAGGGCCGCTCCAGACGTTCGAAGGCGGTGACCACCTCGTTCCACAGGTCGGGGGTGTCCCGGCCGGTGACGCGGTGCAACTCGGCGCGGGCCCACTGCTGGTGGGCGTCCCAGACGGGCGCGCCCGTGGTGGTGGTGCGGACCGCCTCGGTGAGCCGCTCCAGGATCCCGGCGCGGCCCGGCGCGGCGGCGGGCAGGGCACGGGCGTCGGCCTCGGCGGTGGCGGCGGCCCGCAGCAGCGGCCAGGCGTAGCGGTGGGTGCCCGGCGGGAACCCGGCGTCCAGGGCGCGCACCAGGGCTTCCCGGGCGTCGAGGAAGCGGCCCTCGCCGACGGCGACCCCGAGGGCGACGCGGGCCTCGGGGATCCACTGCTGGGGCATGGGGTCGTGGGTGCCGAAGTGGGCGCGGCCGGCGGCCAGGTGCCGGGCGGCGGCGGCCACGTCGCCGCGGCTGAGGGAGATGTGGGCGAGCTTGAACGCGCCCGTGCCCTGCGGTTTGGCGCTGTGCCCCACCGACAGCGCCTGCGCGGCGGCCCGTGCGGCCTCGTCCCAGCGGCCGAGCGAGTACAGCGAGTCGGACAGGTTGCCCCACACCCAGGCCTCGGAGTCCACCTGGCCGAACCGGCGGGTGAAGGCGATGCCCTCCTCCAGGATCGGCACGGCCTCCCGGCTGCGGCCCACCGACTCCAGCTCGGAGGGCAGGTTGACGTAGGCGCGGGCCGCGACCTGCGGCACGCCCTCGGCCAGCGCCCGCTCGATGACCTCGCGCATCTCGGCCAGACCCGCCTCTACATCGCCGGCGTCGACGGTGAGACCGCCCAGGGTGAGGCGGGCGTTGAGCTCGATCTCGCGGGCGCCGACCATGCGCGCGTACTCCACGGCCCGCTCGGCGGCGGACAGCGCGTCCGGGCCGGGGGCGTGCAGCATCGACCAGTTGGCGACGTTGGCGAGCACCTCGGCGTGCACCTCCGAGGGCGGCAGGCCGCGCATCAGCTCCTGGGCGGTGGCCAGTTCGCGCCAGCCGTCGCCGCGGGCCAGGGACTGCACCAGACGGGAGCGCTGGATCCAGAACCAGGCGGCGCGGTGGGAGTCCCCGCTGCCCGGACCCGGCTGAGAGCCGGGGGAGGAGTCCCCCTCGTCCTGGAGCAGGCGCAGGGCGCGCTTGGTGATCTGCAGGGCGCGTTCGCGTTCGCCGCAGAAGCGTCCGGCGACGGCGGCCTCGGCCATGAGGTCGAGGTAGCGCAGGGGCGCGGCCTGCGGGTCACGGCCGCAGGGGGGATACACCTCGGCGTGGTCGACGGGGCGCAGGGTGGCCCGCACCTCCTGCGGGGCGGCGTCCCACAGCTCCATCGCCCGCTCCAGGAGCCGGAGTTGCTCGCTGTAGGCGTGGCGGGCGCGGGCCTCGACGGAGGCGTCCAGGACGGCGGGCAGGGCCTTGGCGGGGTCGTGGGCGTGGTACCAGTAGCTGGCCAGGCGGGTGGCGCGCTCGTCGGCGGGGACGAGTGTCGGGTCGGCCTCCAGGGCTTCGGCGTAACGGCGGTTGAGGCGGGAGCGCTCGCCGGGCAGCAGGTCGTCGGCGACGGCCTCGCGGACCAGGGCGTGCCGGAAGCGGTAGCCGTCGCCGTCGGGCGTGGGGGTGAGGATGCCGGCGTTCACGGCCGCCCGCAGCGCCTCGATGAGGTCGTCCTCGGCGAGCCGGGCCACCGCGGCGAGCAGCCGGTACTCGACGCGGGAGCCGCCCTCGGCGACGACGCGCACCACGCGCTGGGCCGGTTCGGGCAGGCCCTCCACGCGGACCAGCAGCAGATCGCGCAGGGAGTCGGTGAGTCCGGCGCAGCCGCCCTCGGCCGCGGCGACGGCGAGTTCCTCGACGAAGAAGGCGTTGCCGTCGGAACGGCGGAAGATGTCGTCGACCTGGTCGGGGTCGGGTTCGGCGGCGAGGATGCCGGCGATCTGGCGGGCCACCTCGTCGCGGGTGAAACGGCGCAGCTCCAGGCGGCGGACGGTGCGCAGCCGGTCCAGTTCGGCGAGCAGCGGGCGCAGCGGGTGGCGGCGGTGGATGTCGTCGGAGCGGTAGGTGGCCAGCACCACCAGGCGGCCGGTGCGCAGGGTACGCAGCAGGTAGGCGAGCAGGTGGCGGGTGGAGGCGTCGGCCCAGTGCAGGTCCTCCAGGGCGACGACGACGGTCCGGTCGGCGGCGACGCGCTCCAGCAGGCGCGCGGTGAGCTCGAACAGGCGGGCCATGCCCTCCTCGTCGTGCCGTCCCGCGCGGGCCTGGCCCAACTCCGGCAGCAGCCGGGCGAGTTCCTCCTCCTGCCCGGCGGCCGCGGCGGCCAGTTCCCCGGGCAGCTCCCGGCGCAGGGCGCGCAGCGCGGCGGAGAACGGGGCGAACGGCAGCCCGTCCGCGCCGATCTCCACGCAGCCGCCGAGCGCCACGACGGCCCCCCGCCGGCCGGCCGCGCCGGCGAACTCCTCCACCAGGCGCGTCTTGCCGACGCCCGCCTCACCGGCGATCAGCAGGGTCTGCGGCTCCCCCGTGCCGGCTCGGGCGAGCGCCTGGTCGAGCATCTCCAACTCGTCGTCGCGACCGACGAACACCGGACTGACGGACCTTGTCTCCACGGCCCCGAGCATGGCACGGGGGTCCGACAGCCCGGCACTGGTTTTGCGCACGGCAGAGCCCGCGGCGGGCCGCGCGGCACGGTCCGCGGCGGGCGCGGTGCCCGCTGCCGGGGTGGGCGCGGTGCCCGCTGCCGGGGTGGGTGCGGTGTCCGCCGCCGCGGACGCGGTGTCCGCCGCCGCGGCGGGCACCGCCCGGGGGCGCCGGGGCGGCGTCGCGAGGACGCCCGGGGCCGCGGCGGCCGCCGGCCGGGCCTCCCCCGCGCTCACGCGGCCCGCGTGAACCAGTGCCGCCGGGACCGGTCGGTAGGGGAGCGGTCCTGCGCCCGGTGGCGCGTGGCGGAGCGGCGGTGGCGGAGGGCCTCCTGGGCGAGGCGGTGCCGGGCGGCCTCGCGGAGGAGGTCGGCGGAGCGGGCCTGGTGGAGTTCGTAGGCGAACATCGTGTCTCCCTGTGGAAGGACCGGTGCCGGTTCTGGTGCCGGTTCTGGTGCCGGTCCCGGTGCCGGTGTCGGTGCCGCTTTCCGCGACGCCTCAAGCCTCCGGTCCCAGGGGGGTGGGCCACATCGGGAGAGTTCCGCATCTTCGGTGGCCGGCGGGGTCTTAGACACACGTGAGGGGTCCCAAGACCCGCCGTAAGGCGGTGTCCTGAGACCCCTCACCGGACTAAGACGCCACGCCGGCCCGCGCCTCGCGGGGAGCGGTGCGTGCCGCGGAAGCGGTCGCGCCCCGGAGGCGGTGCGCCGCGCGGCTCAGCTCGCCGACGGCAGGCCGAGCAGCACGCCGGTGTACTTCAGAACGGCCAGCAGCAGGCCGACGACGCCGAGGGTGACGCCCGCCCAGGCGACCGACTTGATCCACGCGGCCTGCGGCCGTCCGGGCGCGCCGAAGGCGGGCCTGGCCAGCACGACGACGCCGGTGACCAGCGCGGCCAGGGCGAACAGGCCGGCCCACAGGGCGGTGGTCCGCCACGCGTCGCCGTAGACCTCCTTGATCTGCTGGGCGACGGTCGCGGAGGTGGACGTCTGCAGCTGGCCGATGAGCTGCTCGCGCGCACCGGCGACGGTGCCGATCCAGCCGCCGGTGAGCGAGACGAGGCCCAGCACGGCGGAGACGACGGCGCCCGCGCCCTGCCCGACGCCGGAGGGGCCCGCGGGCTCCTGCCGGGCGCCGGCGTCGTCCTCCGCCACCGCGGCGTCCGCCTCCGCCGCCTGCGCCCCGGCGTCGGTCCCGGTGCGGTCCGCCGCCTCCTCGTCGTGCCGTTCCCCGGCGGCCCCGGCGGCCTCGGTCGCCCCGGTCTCCGCCGTGGCCCCGGCCTCGTCTCCAGTCTTGGTTCCCATGCCTCGCACCGTACGGACGTAGTCTGAGAGGTTTCTTAACGGTCGTGGTGACCGGTGTGCGCGCGTGCCGCACGCCATTCGGGGGCGAGCACCGACCAGATCTCGATGTCCTGGCGCACGCCCCGGTACGGGTGGCTCTCGCGGAGCACTCCCTCGCGGGTCATGCCGAGCCGCCGTGCCACGTTGATGCCGGCCTCGTTGGCGGACGACACATGCCACTCCACACGGTGCATGCCGCGCTCGTCAAACGCCCAGTCGACGAGCACCCGCGCGCCGCGCGTGACCAGTCCCCGTCCGGTGCCCGCCGGCTCCAGCCGGCAGCCCAGCTCACAGATGCCGCGCGCGGCGTCGAAGACGCGGAACAACAGCCCGCCGACCAGCTTCCCCTCCCGCCACAGCCCGTGCAGGAAGCCGCTGTCGGCCGCGCGTTTGTCGGCGTACGACTGCAGCACCGCCCGAGCGGAGTCCACGTCGGTGGCGTCCGCCCCGAAGGCGATGTGCCGGTTGATGAACTCCCGGCCCCGGTTCAGGTGGGCGAGGAACTCCTCGGCGTGCCAGGGCTCCAGCGGCCGCAGTTCGGCGCCGTCGTCACCCAGGGATATCGCGTACATCCCGCTTCCGCTCCTCCGTCCGCTCCGCCAGGACGTCCGCCGCCTCGGCGTCCGTCGCGGCGGCCGGCCTCTCATGGGCGGCGCGGCACTCGGGCGGTTCGATGCTGATGCGCGGCAGGCACCGGTCGAGCCGGCGGGGCAGCCACCAGTTGGCGCCGCCGAGCAGGTGCATGAGGGCCGGCACCAGGAGGGTGCGCAGGACGAACGCGTCGAGGGCGACGGCGGAGGCGAGCGCGATGCCGAACATCGCGATCGTGCGGTCGCCGCTGAGCACGAAGGCGAGGAAGACGGAGATCATGATGACCGCCGCGGAGTTGATCACGCGGCTGGTCTCGGCGAGGCCGACGCGGACGGCACGGCGGTTGTCGCCGGTCTCCAGCCACTCCTCGTACATCCGGCTGACCAGGAAGACCTGGTAGTCCATGGAGAGGCCGAAGAGGACCGACACCATGATCACGGGCAGGAAGGGTTCGATGGGCCCGGCGCGGCCCAGGCCGAGGAGTTCGCTGCCCCAGCCCCACTGGAAGATCGCCACGACGATGCCGAACGCGGCGGCGACCGCGGCGATGTTCATGGCGGCGGCCTTCAGCGGGATGCCGACCGATCGGAAGGCGAGCAGCAGCAGTACGCAGCCCAGCCCGATGACGGCGCCGACGAACAGCGGCAGCTTGCCGACGATCACGGAGGCGAAGTCGTCGTAGCCGGCGGTGACGCCGCCGACGAGCACGTCGAGGGAGGTGCCGGCCTCGGCGCGGGGCAGCACCCGCTCGCGCAGCCGGTCGACGAGTGCGCTGGTCCGCTGCGACTGGGGCGCGAAGGCGGGCACGACGGTGAGGTGGGCGGTGTCGCCGCGGGTGTTGTACGTCACCGGGGTGACCGCGGCGACGCCGTCGGTGGCGCGCAGGGTGGCGTCGAGGTTGTCCAGCGCGAGCCGGTCCTTGGCGCCGCGGACCTTGGTGACCAGGGTGAGGGGGCCGTTGACGCCGGGTCCGAAGCCGTCGGCGAGCAGGTCGTAGGCCTTGCGGGTGGTCGAGGCGGCGGGGTCGTTGCCCTGGTCGGAGGTGCCCAGGTGGAGGGAGAGCGTGGGCAGGGCGAGGACGGTGACGACGGCCACGGCGAGGGCGCCGAGCACCTTGGGGTGGCGTTCCACCAACGCCGACCAGCGCGCCGCGAGCCCCGTGGGCAGCTCCGGCCGCGGCCCGTGCTCGGCGAGCCGGCGCCGCTCCCGGCGGCTGAGGGCGCGCGGGCCGATGAACGACAGCAGCGCGGGCAGCAGGGTCACCGAGGCCGCGACGGTCAGAACGACGGTCAGCGCGGCGGCGACGGCGACGCCGTTGAGGAAGTCGAGGCGGAGGACCAGCATCCCGAGCAGCGCGATGCAAACGGTCGCACCCGCGAAGACGACCGCGCGTCCCGTGGTGGCGACGGCGTTCGTGGCAGCCTCGGTGACGCTCAGGCCGCGCTTCAGGCCGCGCCGGTGGCGGGTGACGATGAACAGCGCGTAGTCGATGCCCACACCGAGCCCGACGAGCAGGCCGAGCATGGGCGCGAAGTCGGCGACGGCCATGACGTGGCCGAGCAGTCCGATGCCGGCACAGGCGGTGCCGACGCCGACCAGGGCGGTGGCGATGGGCAGCAGGGAGGCGGCGAGCGAGCCGAAGGCGAGGAAGAGCACCACGGCGGCGACGACCACGCCGACGGCCTCGGCGGTGTGCCCGCCGGAGGACTGGGTGAGCGCGACGGCGTTGCCGCCCAGCTCGACCTGCAGCCCGTCAGTCTCGGCGGCCTTCGCCGCGGCGACCACGGCCCGCGCCTGGTCCTCGGGGATGTCCTTGGCGGGGCGGTCGAAGGTGACGGTGGCGTAGGCGGTGCGCCCGTCACCGCTGATCCGGCCGCCGCCCTGGCCCTGGTAGGGGCTGGCGACGGCGGCCACCCCGGGCAGGTCCGCGATCCGGTCCAGGGTGCGGGTCATGGCCTGTTCCACGTCGGCGGCCCGGACGGTGCCGGACGGGGTGTGCCAGACGACGGTGTCGCTGTCGCCGCCATGCCCGGGGAAACCTTTCTCCAGCAGCTGACCGGCGCGGTTCGCCTCGGTGCCGGGGACCGCGTAGTCGTTCGAGTACGCCGGTCCGGCCACCGACGCCGCCGCGGTCACCCCGCCGAGGGCGAGGAGCCAGAGCAGGACGGCGAGCAGGCGGTGCCGGACGCACCAACGCGCGAGGGGTGCCACGAACGTGCTCCCAGAGTGACGATGTGTGGATCTTTGGCCGGGAACAGTCGTTCATGAAATGAACGGCCCGCAAAGAGTGCATGAGCAATGCGGAGACACTCTTGCAGGAGGTGGTGATCGTTTGTCGGGTTCGTGGCCTTCTTCACAGGAGTGGGAGGCGGCTCACAGGACAATTCCGTGAACTCTGTCGCCTCCGGTGGCACCTTTCACAGCAGTGCGGCCGCGCCCCGGGAACTTCTCGCCGCCTCCCGCCGTACCGGCTCCACCGTGTCGCCATACCGCCATACCGCCGTACCGCCGTGCCGTCTCAGTCGAACTGGTCGCCGACGGCCATCACCATCACCCCGGCGATCAGCAGCCACAGCGCCCGCCGGGTGCGGCCCCGGAAGCCGAGGACGGTGGCGAGCGCGCAGACGGCGGCCCCGGTGGCGTAGGCGGCCGGGGCGACGGCGGGCGCGGCGCCGGTGAGGCGCAGCAGGGCCGCGCAGAGCCCCGCGAGGGTGAGCAGGCCCCCGGACCCGGCCGCCGTCCACCGGGCCCGCCGGGCGGCCTCGTGGACCTCCCCCTCGTCGGGCTTGTCGGGCTCGTCGGGCGCGTCGAACCCGCCGGGTGTGCCGGCCTCCTCGGCTTTCTCGGGTGCGGGGTCCTGGCCGGCCTCCGTCGGGCCGGCCGCCGCCACGTCCTGCGCCGACTCGGTCTTGCCGGGGCGGGTGTCGGAATCAGCGCGTCCGTTCATGCCGCGGGAGCGTAGCGCGTCCCGCCGGGGAAACCGGATGCGGGGCGGACCTCCGGCCCGCCCCGCATCCGGTGCCGCTGTCCCGCGCGGCCCCGCTCAGCCCTCGCCGACGCCCAGCTTCTCCAGGATGAGCTCCTTGACGCGGGCCGCGTCGGCCTGGCCCCGGGTGGCCTTCATGACCGCGCCGACCAGGGCGCCGACCGCGGCCACCTTGCCGCCGCGGATCTTGTCGGCGACGGCCGGGTTGCCGGCGATGGCCTCGTCGACGGCCGCCGACAGCGCGCCCTCGTCGGAGACGACCTTCAGGCCGCGCTTCTCGACGACCTGGTCGGGGTCGCCCTCGCCCGCGAGCACCCCCTCGATGACCTGGCGGGCCAGCTTGTCGTTCAGATCGCCGGCGGCCACCAGCTCCGTCACCCGCGCGACCTGCCGCGGGGTGATCGCCAGCTCGTCGAGGGCCTTGCCGGACTCGTTGGCGTGCCGCGCCAGCTCGCCCATCCACCACTTGCGGGCGGCGGCCGGGTCGGCGCCGGCGTCGATCGTGGCGACGATCGGCTCCAGCGCGCCGGCGTTGAGGATCGCCTGCATGTCGGTGGCGGAGATCCCCCACTCCTCGCGCAGCCGGTTGCGGCGCACCAGCGGCAGCTCGGGCAGGGCGGCGCGCAGCTTCTCGACCCACTCGCGGGAGGGCGCCACCGGCACCAGGTCCGGCTCGGGGAAGTACCGGTAGTCCTCGGCCTCCTCCTTGGTACGGCCCGAGGTGGTCGTGCCCGTGTCCTCGTGGAAGTGCCGGGTCTCCTGCACCACCGTGCCGCCGCCGTCGAGCACCGCGGCGTGGCGCTGGATCTCGTAGCGCACCGCGCGTTCCACGGAGCGCAGCGAGTTGACGTTCTTCGTCTCCGAGCGCGTGCCGAACGTGCCGGAGCCCTTGGGCATCAGCGACAGGTTCACGTCGCAGCGCATCTGGCCCATCTCCATGCGGGCCTCGGACACGCCGAGCGCCCGGATGACCTCGCGCAGCTCGCGGACGTACGCCTTGGCCACCTCGGGGGCGCGCTCGCCGGCGCCGACGATCGGCTTGGTGACGATCTCGATGAGCGGGATGCCGGCGCGGTTGTAGTCCAGCAGGGAGTGGGAGGCGCCGTGGATGCGGCCGGTGGCGCCGCCGACGTGCGTGGACTTGCCGGTGTCCTCCTCCATGTGGGCGCGCTCGATCTCCACGCGGAAGACCTCGCCGTCCTCCAGCTGCACGTCGAGGTAGCCGTTGAAGGCGATCGGCTCGTCGTACTGGGAGGTCTGGAAGTTCTTCGGCATGTCCGGATAGAAGTAGTTCTTCCGGGCGAAGCGGCACCACTCGGCGATCTCGCAGTTGAGCGCGAGGCCGATCTTGACGGCGGACTCGACGCCGGTGGCGTTGACGACCGGGAGCGCGCCGGGCAGGCCGAGGCAGACGGGGCAGGTCTGGGTGTTCGGCTCGGCGCCCAGCGCCGTCGAACAGCCGCAGAACATCTTGGTCTTGGTGCCGAGTTCGACATGGACCTCGAGGCCCATGACGGGGTCGTACGACGCCAGCGCGTCCTCGTACGGCACCAGGTCGGTCGTGGTGGTCACGGTGAAACTTCCCTCTCAGCCCAGCAGGACGTCGTCGTCGTCCAGCCGCTTCAGCTCGCGGTACAGGACGGCGAGGCCGGTGACGATGCCGGCGGCGGTCACCACGGCGTCGATCAGCCGCAGCGTGTCCTGCTCGGCGCGCGCCTTCTTGATCTGCTTGACGGCACCGAACGCGCCGAACGCGGTGGCGGCCATGGACAGGTACGTACCGGACTTGGACTTCTTGAAGCCCTTGGCCTTGGACAGTGCACTCACAGCGACGGAGCCTCCTCGAGCAGCGGGTGGCCCCACTTTTCCACGAAGGCGGCCTCGATGGCGGCGCCGGCCCGGTAGAGGCGGTCGTCCTGCATCGCGGGGGCGACGATCTGCAGGCCCACCGGCAGGTTGTCCTCCGGGGCCAGGCCGCAGGGCAGGGACATGGCCGCGTTGCCCGCCAGGTTGGCCGGGATGGTGCACAGGTCGGCCAGGTACATCGCCATCGGGTCGTCGGCGCGCTCGCCGATCGGGAAGGCGGTGGTGGGGGTCGTGGGCGACACGATGACGTCCACCTGCTCGAACGCCGTGTCGAAGTCCCGCTTGATGAGGGTGCGGACCTTCTGCGCGCTGCCGTAGTAGGCGTCGTAGTAGCCGCTGGACAGGGCGTACGTGCCCAGCATGATGCGGCGCTTGACCTCCGGGCCGAAGCCGGCCTCGCGGGTCAGCGAGGTGACCTCCTCGGCGGAGCGCGTGCCGTCGTCGCCGACGCGCAGGCCGTAGCGCAGGCCGTCGAAGCGGGCGAGGTTGGAGGAGCACTCGGAGGGCGCGATCAGGTAGTACGCCGACAGCGCGAGGTCGAAGGACGGGCAGTCCAGCTCGACGATCTCGGCGCCCAGCTCCTTCAGCAGCTCCACGGCCTCGTCGAACCGCTGCAGCACACCGGCCTGGTAGCCCTCGCCGCGGAACTGCTTCACCACGCCGACGCGCGTGCCGCGCACGGTGCCGTTGCGGGCGGCCTCGACCACCGGCGGGACGGGGGCGTCGATGGAGGTGGAGTCCAGCGGGTCGTGTCCGGCGATCACCTCGTGCAGCAGCGCCGCGTCCAGGACCGTACGGGCGCACGGCCCGCCCTGGTCCAGGGAGGAGGAGAACGCCACCATGCCGTAGCGGGAGACGCCGCCGTAGGTCGGCTTCACGCCGACCGTGCCGGTGACGGCGGCCGGCTGGCGGATGGAGCCGCCGGTGTCGGTGCCGATGGCCAGCGGCGCCTCGAACGCGGCCAGGGCGGCGCTCGACCCGCCGCCGGAGCCGCCGGGGACGCGGGTGAGGTCCCACGGGTTGCCGGTCGGGCCGTAGGCGCTGTTCTCGGTGCTGGACCCCATGGCGAACTCGTCCATGTTGGTCTTGCCGAGGATGACGACGCCGGCGTCCTTGAGCTTCTTCGTCACCGTGGCGTCGTACGGCGGGATCCAGCCCTCCAGGATCTTCGAGCCGACCGTGGTGGGGACGCCGGTGGTGGTGAAGATGTCCTTCAGCGCCAGCGGCACGCCGGCCAGCGGGCCGAGCTTCTCGCCGCGCGCCCGCTTCTCGTCGACGGCGCGGGCCTGCGCGAGGGCGCCCTCGCGGTCGACGTGCAGGAAGGCGTGCACCTTCTCGTCGACGGCCTCGATGCGGGCCAGGTGGGCCTCGGTCACCTCGACGGCGGTGAGCTCGCCGGCGGCGATCTTCCCGGCGATCTCGGCGGCCGTGAGCCGGATGATGCTGTTCTTGTCCGTCATGGCGGGCTACTCCTCCCCCAGGATCTGCGGCACCTTGAAACGCTGCTGCTCCTGGGCCGGGGCGCCGGAGAGCGCCTGCTCGGGGGTGAGCGACGGACGGACCTCGTCCGCGCGCATGACGTTCGTCAGCGGCAGCGGGTGGGAGGTCGGCGGGACGTCTTGGTCGGCGACCTCACTGACGCGGGCCACCGCGCCGATGATGTCGTCCAGCTGGCCTGCGAAGTGGTCGAGCTCTTCGGGCTTCAGCTCCAGACGCGCCAGCCGGGCGAGGTGGGCGACCTCCTCGCGCGTGATGCCAGGCATGCAGCGATCCTCTGGGGTGAGTGTGTGTGGTTTGGGCCCAATCCTAGGGGGCGGGGCCCGGTGGCCGTGAAACGGTTTGCCCGCTCCCGGGCCCCGGCCGCCCGCACCGTGGACGGCGCCCCTGCGTAGGCGCCACTGTGCAAACGCTCCTGCGCGGGCGCCGCGGTCGGCGAGCAGTTTCGACGGCGGCGGGCGGACGGCGGGGCGGACGGACGCCCGTGCGCTATCCGACCCGGCCCGGGTCGTCCGACGTCGTGGCCGCCGGCAGGGCCGCCGCCGGGCGCTGCCAGCCGCGCGAGCCGCGGGCGCGCAGCCAGGCGGTGGTCTCGTCGGCGGGCATGGCGGCGGCCACGAGCCAGCCCTGGACGGCGTCGCAGCCCAGGTCGCGCAGGCGCTCCCAGGTCTCGTCGTCCTCGACGCCCTCGGCGACCACGAGCAGGCCGAGGGAGTGGGCGAGGTCGACCGTGCAGCGCACGATCTCGGCGTCCTCGGTGTCGACGGCAAGGCGGGCCACGAAGGAGCGGTCGATCTTCAGCTCGCTCACCGGGAGCCGGCGCAGGTGCACCAGCGAGGAGTAGCCGGTGCCGAAGTCGTCGAGGGACATCTTCACGCCGTGGCCGGTGAGGGCGTGCAGGGTGTCGGCGGCGCGCTGCGGGTCCTCCAGCAGGACGTGCTCGGTGATCTCGAGCTGGAGCGCGCCGGCCGGGACGCCGTGCCGGGCCAGGCGGGCGGCGACGGAGCCGGCGAAGCCGGGGGTGTGCACGTCGCGCGGGGAGACGTTGACGGCGACAGGGACCTGCAGCCCCTGCGCGCGCCACGCGGCGACCTGGGCGAGCGCCGTCTCCAGGACGTACTCGGTCAGGTGCGGCATCAGCCCGGAGGACTCGGCGATCGCTATGAACTCGTCCGGCGGCACCTTCCCGCGCTCCGGGTGCACCCAGCGCACCAGCGCCTCCAGGCCGGCGACCTGGCCGTCGAAGCGGACCTTGGGCTGGTAGTGCAGCTGCACCTCGTGCGCGTCCAGCGCCCGGCGCAGGTCGCCCAGCAGGCCGAGCCGGTCGGGGGTGTTGGAGTCCCGCTTGGACTCGTACACCTCCACGCCGGTGCGGTCCCGCTTGGCCTGGTACATCGCCACGTCCGCGCGGCGCAGCAGCCCCTCGGCGTCCAGGGCGTGGTCGGGGAAGACGGCGACGCCGGCGCTGGCCTCCAGGACGAGGGTGAGGCCGTCGAGGTTCAGGGGGGAGCCCAGCGCGGACACCAGGGAGCGGGCGATGCGGGTGGCGGACGTGGTGGAATCGGCGACCGGCAGTAACACCGCGAACTCGTCGCCGCCCAGCCGCGCGGTCTCCGCGCCGCGCGGCAGCGCCGCCCGCAGCCGGTCGGCGACCTGCAGCAGCAGCCGGTCGCCGGCCAGGTGCCCGAGGGTGTCGTTGACGGACCGGAAGCGGTCGAGGTCGATCAGCACGAGCGCGGCACGGGCGCCGATGCGCTCGGCGTCGTCCAGGGCGGTCCAGATGCGCTCCAGCAGCCACTGCCGGTTGGGCAGGCCGGTGAGCGGGTCGCGCAACTGCTCCTCGGCCCGGGCGCGGGCGATCCACAGGGTGGAGTCGAGGGCGATCAGCGGGATGGCGAACAGCGGCAGCAGGACCGGCTCGGCCACCGCCACCACGCACACCAGCGGCGCGATGCCGAGCAGCGCGATGGCGACCAGGCCGTGCCTGACCAGGGCAGTGCGGGCCACGGTGGGCAGGCCGCCGGGGCGCGGGGTGTGCAGGTACCACTGCAGGGCACGGGTCACCGCCAGGTAGG
This sequence comes from Streptomyces echinoruber, assembly GCF_014651135.1. GTDB lineage: Bacteria > Actinomycetota > Actinomycetes > Streptomycetales > Streptomycetaceae > Streptomyces > Streptomyces echinoruber. Next base: position 402,182 of record NZ_BMWH01000003.1, on the reverse strand, counting down.
CGACGGCGACGAGGGCCACCTCGGGCGCGGTGTACGGGCTCCAGGTGTGCGGGTCCCAGGGCCGCTCGACGGTCGGTACGCGCTCCACGGCGGCCAGCACCAGCGCGCCGGCACCGATGCCGAGGACGTCCACCGCGCCGTGCAGCACGCCCTGGCGCCAGCGGTGGCGGCGGGCGATGCCGACCAGGACGACGACGGTGAGGCTGACCAGGCCGGCGGGCAGCCAGCCGTACAGCAGCAGCACGGCCAGGGTGAGGGCGGCGCCCGAGCCGGTGCCGCCCCACCAGCGGGAGCGGCCGAGCATGACGAGGTGGCCGACGATCACGCCGGTCAGCACGGCCAGCGACCAGCCGGTGGCGCCGGACGGGAAGAGGGCGTGGTCGCCGGTGACGGCCCGGTAGAAGCCCGCGCCCAGCGCGAGGCCGGCCGCGGCGACGACGGCCGCGGGCAGCGCCGGCCGGGACGGGTGCCGCCCGTGCTCCGCGTCCGGCAGTCCGGCCGCCGCGGTGGGCGGCGCGGGCACCGCGGCGGGCGGGGGCGCGGTGTGTCCGGCGGTGACCCGCGCGGGGGCGTGGCGCTCCGTCACGGGGTGCTGCGCGGCGGTGCGTCCCCGGGCGTCCGGGCGCTGCGCGGGGCGCACCGTCCACCGGCTGCCCCGTCCCGCGCCCGTGCGGCGGCGCGGGCGCAGCCGGGCGTCCGGGGCGGCGCTCTCGGTCGGTTCCATTCCCGTCCCTCTCACGGCCGGCGGTGCCCACGCCACGCGGCCCGTTGCCCGACAACCATCAGCGGCTCCGCGTCGAAGAACCCGTCCCCGTGCTCCTCGGCGGCACGGGGATGCCCCAACCGCAGCTGGGCACGGCAGGCGCACCCCTCAACAGTAGGCCGCGGACGGCTCGCACGGGCAGCGGTCGCAAGCGGTTGCCCGAATGCGCCCGAGCCACCCGTATGCATCTGATATGCGCCGATCGGGTGGCCTTCAACCGCTACTCCCCGGTCGGAACGGCGACTTCGGCGGCGGCCTGCGGCCCTTGTTCCAGCAGGACGCCGAACCCGTCCTCGTCCAGGACCGGAACCTTGAGCTGGACCGCCTTGTCGTATTTCGACCCGGGGTTGTCACCCACAACGACGAACGAGGTCTTCTTCGACACCGAACCGGTCACCTTGGCGCCCCGGCTCTGCAGCGCCTCCTTGGCGCCGTCGCGCGTGAAGCGCTCCAGGGTGCCGGTGACGACGACCGTGAGCCCCTCCAGCGGGAGCGGCCCCTCGTCCGCGGGGCCCTCGTCCTCCATCCGGACGCCGGCCGCCCGCCACTTGCGCAGGATCTCCTGGTGCCACTCCTCGGCGAACCACTCCTTGACCGCCGCGGCCACGATCGGACCGACGCCTTCGGTGTTCTTCAGCTCCTCCTCGGATGCCTGTTCGATGCGGTCGATGGACCGGAAGGCACGGGCCAGCGCCTCGGCCGCGACCGGGCCGACGTGACGGATCGACAGGGCGGTGAGGATGCGGGCGAGCGGGCGCTGCTTGGCGGCCTGGATGTTCTCCAGCATCGCCAGCGCGTTCTTCTTGGGCTTGCCCTCCTGGTTGGCGAAGACCGTGACGACCTTCTCCTCGCCCGTCTTCGGGTCCCGCTTGGGCAGGCCGCTGTCCTGGTCCAGCACGTACGCCTTGATGGGCAGCAACTGCTCGACGGTGAGGTCGAACAGGTCGCCCTCGTCCTTCAGCGGCGGCTGCTCGGGCTCCAGCGGCCGGGTGAGGGCGGTCGCGGCGACGTACCCGAAGTGCTCGATGTCCAGCGCCTTGCGGCCCGCGAGGTAGAACAGGCGCTCGCGCAACTGGGCGGGGCAGCCGCGCGCGTTGGGGCAGCGCAGGTCGACGTCGCCCTCCTTCATCGGCCTGAGCGGCGTGCCGCACTCGGGGCACTCCGACGGCATCACGAACTCCCGCTCGCTGCCGTCGCGCAGGTCGACGACCGGGCCGAGGATCTCCGGGATGACGTCACCGGCCTTGCGCAGCACCACCGTGTCGCCGATGAGGATGCCCTTGGCCTTGACGACGTCCTGGTTGTGCAGCGTGGCGAACTCGACCTCCGAGCCGGCCACGGTGACCGGTTCCACCTGGGCGTACGGCGTGACCCGGCCGGTGCGGCCGACACCGACGCGGATGTCGACGAGCTTGGTGTTGACCTCCTCCGGCGCGTACTTGTACGCGATCGCCCAGCGCGGCGCGCGCGAGGTGGAGCCCAGCCGTCCCTGCAGGGGGATCTCGTCGAGCTTGACGACCACGCCGTCGATCTCGTGCTCCACGGAGTGGCGGTGCTCGCCGTAGTGGGCGATGAACTTCCGTACGCCGTCGAGGTCGTCGACCACGCGGTTGTGCGGGGAGGTGGGCAGGCCCCACGTCCTCAGCAGGTCGTAGGCCTGGGACAGGCGGGTGAGGCCGTCGAAGCCCTCCAGGGCGCCGATGCCGTGGACCACCATGTGCAACGGGCGGGAGGCGGTGACGCGGGGATCCTTCTGGCGCAGCGAACCGGCCGCCGCGTTGCGCGGGTTGGCGAAGGGCTTCTCGCCGGCCGCGACCAGGCGGGCGTTGAGCTCCTCGAACTTCTCCATCGGGAAGTAGACCTCGCCGCGGATCTCGACGAGGTCCGGGACCCGGTCGCCGTGCAGGCGCTCGGGGATCTCCGCGATGGTGCGCACGTTGGGCGTGATGTCCTCGCCGGTGCGGCCGTCGCCGCGGGTGGCGGCGCGCACCAGGCGGCCGCGCTCGTAGGTGAGGTTGACGGCGAGGCCGTCCACCTTCAGCTCGCACAGGAAGTGGTACTCCTGGTCGCCGAGTTCCCTGGCGACGCGATCGGCCCAGGCGGCGAGTTCGTCGTCGTTGAAGGTGTTGTCCAGGGACAGCATGCGCTGTCTGTGCCGGACGGCCGTGAACTCCGTCTCGTAGGACCCCGCGACCTTCTGGGTGGGCGAGTCGGGGGTGCGCAGCTGCGGGTACTGCTCCTCCAAGTCCTGCAGGGAGCGCAGCAGCTGGTCGAACTCGGCGTCGCTGATGACGGGAGCGTCCTTCACGTAGTACCGGAAGCGGTGCTCCTCGATCTCCTCGGCGAGCCGCGCGTGCCGCTCGCGCGCCTCGGCGGGCACCGCCGTCGTCTCCGCCTGCTTGTCGCCGGCCACCGTGTTGTCCTCCCGTTACTCTGGGTTGTCCGCGAGGGACCTCGCCGCCCGGACGCAGTGGGCCAGCGCCCGGCGCGCGTACTGCGGGGTGGCCCCCGCGAGCCCGCACGCCGGGGTGACGGTGACCGCGTCCGGAAGAAGCCCGGGTCGCAGCCCCAGCCTGCGCCACAGCGTTCTGACACCCATGACGCTACCGGCAGGGTCTGACAACGCGGTGTCCGTGCCCGGCACGACACCGGTGAACAGCCGGGTGCCCCCTTCCACGGCTTCCCCGATCGCCTCGTCGTCACGCTCGGTGAGCAGCGAAGCGTCGAAGGAGACGGCGGCGGCACCGGCCCGGCGCAGCAGCGCGAACGGGACGCCGGGGGCGCAGGAGTGCACCACGACCGGCCCGGCGCCGTGCGCGCCCACGACGTCGCGCAGCGTCGCCTCGACGACCTGCCGGTCCACGGCGCGGTGGGTGCGGTAGCCGCTGGCGGTCTTCACGCGCCCCTCCAGCACCGCGGTCAGCGACGGCTCGTCGAGCTGGAGCACCAGCCGGGCGCCGGGGACGCGCCGTCGCACCTCCGCCAGGTGCAGGCGCAGCCCCTCGGCGAGGGAGGCGGCCAGGTCCCGGCAGGCGCCGGCGTCGGAGAGGAACGCCTCGCCGTTCTTCAGCTCCAGGTGGGCGGCGAGCGTCCACGGCCCGACCGCCTGCACCTTCAGGGGCCCCTCGTACTCCTGCGTGAACTCCTCCAGCGCGTCCAGGTCCTCGCCCAGCCAGGACCGGGCCCGCCGGCTGTCCCGACCGGGCCGGTCACCGACGCGCCAGCCGCTGGGCTCCACGCGCGCGTACAGCTCGACGAGCATCCCCGCGGTCCGGCCGATCATGTCGGCGCCGGGTCCCCGCGCGGGCAGCTCGGGCAGGAACGGGAAGTCCTCGAAGGTGCCGGTGACGGTCTTGACGGCCTCCCGGACGTCGTCGCCGGGCAGGGAGCCGACGCCGGTGGCGGCACCGAAGCTGAACTCGCTGTTTTCGCTCACCCCGGAAGCCTAAGCCTGCGCCGGCGCGCCGGTTGCGGGACCGGCGGGGTCGGCGGAGTCGGGGCGGCGGCCGGTGGAGCCGGCTGCGGCCCCGCCCGGTCAGCACCCCGGCTGGTCAGAGTCCCGCCCGGTCAACGCCCCACCCGGTCAGCACCCCGGCTGGTCAGAGTCCCGCCCGGTCAACGCCCCACCCGGTCAGCACCCCGGCTGGTCGGAGTCCCGCCCGGTCAGCACCCCGGCCGGACCGTCAGGTCGTGGACCTCCGCGTCCCGGGGCAGGTCGAGGGCCATGAGGACGGTGGTGGCGACGGACTCGGGGTCGATCCACCGGGCGGGATCGTAGGGCTTGCCCTCCTGCTGGTGGACCTTGGCCTGCATGGGGCTGGCGGTGCGGCCGGGGTAGATCGAGGTGACGCGGACGCCATGGGGGTGCTCCTCCTGGCGCAGCGCGTCGGCGAGGGCCTTGAGGCCGTGCTTGGAGGCGGCGTACGCCGCCCACTGGGCGTGGGCGCTGAGGCCGGCGCCGGAGTTGACGAAGAGGACGTGGCCGCGTGCGGCACGCAGCTGGGGCAGGAAGAGACGGGTCAGCTCGGCGGGGGCGACGAGGTTGACGTTGAGCTGGTGGTGCCAGGTTTTGGTGCTCAACTCGCCCACCGGGCCGAGGTCGACGACCCCGGCGATGTGGAGCAGGCCGTCCACGCGTTCGGGGAGCGCCTGGTGGGAGAACGCCCAGGAGAGCCGGTCCGGGTCCGCCAGGTCGCCGACCAGGGTGCGCGCCCCGGGGAAGGCGGCCGCCAGCTCCTTCGCGCGCGCCGCGTCGCGCGCGTGCAGCACCAGGTCGTCCCCGCGCTCGTGGAGGCGGCGGGCCACGGCCGCGCCGATGCCGGAACCCGCACCGGTGATCACATGTGTAGCCATGCCCGCCATGGTCGCACCACCCGGCGGCCGCCAGATCCTCACCCTGCGCCCGCCCGGTGCCGCCCGGCGCTCACCCCACGCCCTGGTTCTCCTCCAGGTAGGCCGGCGCGTCCGCCGGTTCCTCCGCGAAGAACATCAGGTCGGCCGGCGGCCGGGGCAGGAAGTCCTCGTCCTCCATGCGCCGGAACTGCTCCTTGAGACCGTCGTAGAAGCCGGCGCTGCTGAGCAGCACGACGGGTTTGCCGGTGTGGCCGTGCTTCTTCAGCTCCAGGATCTCGGTGGCCTCGTCCAGCGTGCCCGTCCCGCCGACCATGATCACCACGGCGTCGGCCTTCTCCAGCAGCGGCTTCTTCCTCCCCCACTGCCTGAACGGCGTGGGGGCACCCCCATGGCGAGATCCTTGGCGATCACCATCTCGTCCACCCCCGGGCGGACCTTGTGCGCCAGGAACTCCACCGACACCCCGCACAACTGCCCGCCCGCCTCCTCGACCCCGTCGGCGACGACCTTCATCAGCCCCGCGTCGGAGCCCGCCCCACACCAGGGTGTGGCCGCCCCTGCCGAGCGGTTCGGCGAACTCCCGGGCGGGGCGCGTAGGAGGGGCCGGCGCTTGCGCCGTCGTTGAGGGGTGGTGGCCGGGTGACGGGTGGGAGGTCGTCGAGGCCGGCGGCGGAGAGGAAGACGCAGATACGCATGGGGACCACCGTACGGCGGGGATGTCCGGAACCGTGCAACGAGGACGCCCGGGGCCGTGCGGCGGGAACATCCGGGTCCGCGCGACGGGAACAACCGGAAGCCGCCCGGCGCTGTCCCGGTATGACCGAAGGACACAGGATCACCGTCGAAAAGGGCGATCAGCACGTGCGTGTGGTGCACGGCGGCCAGGTGCTCGCGGAGACCGACCGTCCCCTGGTGCTGCGCGAGACGGGCTGCCCGGTGCGGTACTACATCCCCGCCGAGGACGTCCGCCTGGACCTGCTCACCCCCTCCGAGACCCGCACCCACTGCCCCTTCAAGGGCACGGCGACGTACTGGTCGCTGCCGGACGCGCCCGACCTGGTGTGGGCCTACCCGGACCCGAAACCGGGCGTCGCGGAGATCAAGGACCACCTCTGCTTCTACGAGGCCGACGTGTCGTGACCGACGAGGTCCGCGCCGTAGGGCAGTCTGCTTCGGCATGGACAAGGAGACGACTTCCCACGACGGCACCTCCCTCGCCTACCGGGTGACCGGCCAGGGGCCCGTGGTGGTCCTGGTGAGCGGTGCGCTGTCCACGGGCGCCACGCTCGCCCCCCTGGCCGCGCGGCTCGCGGACCGCTTCACCGTGGTCCTGTACGACCGCCGGGGCCGCGGCGCGAGCGGCGACATCCCGCCGTACGCGGTCGAGCGCGAGGTGGAGGACCTGGCCGCGGTGATCGGCGCGGTGGGCGGCGAGGCCGCGCTGTACGGCATCTCGTCGGGCGGCGCGCTGGTGCTGCGGGCCGCGGCGGGCGGACTGCCCCTGCGGCGGGTGGCCGTGTACGAGCCGCCGTTCGCCATGGACGACCGCGCCGTACGGGAACGCGAGCAGTACACCCGCGACCTCACCGCGGCGCTCGGTCGGGGCCGGCGCGGGGACGCGGTGGAGCTGTTCCTGCGGCTGACCGGCCTGGCACCGGAGATGATCCGCAACGCCCGCCAGTCCCCCATGTGGGCCGGCCTGGAGACCGTCGCGCCGAGCCTGGCGTACGACGACGCCGTGCTGGGCGACGGCAGGGTGCCCGCGCACGTGCTGGCCGCGATCCGCGTGCCGGTGCTGTCCCTCGCGGGCGGCGCGAGCCCCGGCCCGCTGCGCGCGGCCGCCCGCGCGGTCGCCGACGGGGTGCCCGAGGGGACGTACCGGGTCCTGGCGGGCCAGAGCCACATGGTGGAACCGGACGTGCTGGCTCCGGTGCTGGCGGAGTTCTTCGCGCAGTAAGTGGCTCAGTAAGTGCCGCGGGCTACACCGCCGCCGTCGCGCGCGTGGTGGACGCGATCGTCGCCGAGCCCACCACGCGCGTGCCGTCGTACAGCACGACTGCCTGGCCGGGGGCGACGCCGCGGACCGGCTCGGCGAAGGTCACGCGCAGCTCGCCGTCGACGAGCTCCGCGGTCACCTCCGTCTCGTCGCCGTGGGCGCGCAGCTGGGCGGTGTAGGTGCCCGGGCCGGTGGGGGCAGGGCCGCACCAGCGGGGGCGGATGCCGGTGAGGGCGACGACGTCCAGCGCGGAGGCGGGGCCGACGGTCACCGTGTTGGTGACCGGGGAGATGTCCAGGACGTAGCGGGGCTTGCCGTCGGGGGCGGGGGTGCCGATGCGCAGGCCCTTGCGCTGGCCGATGGTGAAGCCGTACGCGCCCTCGTGCGTGCCGAGCCGGTTGCCGGCCTCGTCGACGATGTCGCCCTCGGCCCGGCCGAGCCGCTTCGCCAGGAAGCCCCGGGTGTCGCCGTCGGCGATGAAGCAGATGTCGTGCGAGTCGGGCTTCTTGGCGACGGCGAGACCGCGGCGCTCCGCCTCCGCGCGGATCTCCTCCTTGGTGGTGGGGGTGTCGCCGAGCGGGAACATCGCGTGCGCGAGCTGCCTGTCGTCCAGCACACCGAGGACGTACGACTGGTCCTTGGCCAGGTCGGCGGCGCGGTGCAGCTCGCGGGTGCCGTCGGGGCGCGTCACGATGCGCGCGTAGTGGCCGGTGCACACGGCGTCGAAGCCCAGCGCGAGCGCCTTGTCCAGCAGCGCCGCGAACTTGATCTTCTCGTTGCAGCGCAGGCACGGGTTGGGGGTGCGGCCGGCCCGGTACTCGGCGATGAAGTCTTCGACGACGTCCTCGCGGAAGCGGTCGGCGAGGTCCCACACGTAGAAGGGGATGCCGATGACGTCCGCGGCGCGGCGGGCGTCGCGGGAGTCCTCGATGGTGCAGCACCCCCGCGCGCCGGTGCGGAACGACTGCGGGTTCGCGGAGAGCGCGAGGTGGACGCCGGTGACGTCGTGGCCGGCCTCCGCGGCGCGCGCGGCGGCGACGGCGGAGTCGACCCCGCCCGACATGGCGGCGAGGACGCGGAGGGGGCGGGAGCGCTGCGGGGTGTCAGTCATAACCCTTCCAGGGTACGGGGCGGCGGGAACCCGGGCGGCCGGATGTCCGTTGGCCGGGCATGGGGGCGACACGGCACGTGGGAGCGATCACGGGTGGCACGGGTGACGGGGACGGCGGCACGGACGGTGCCGGCGAGAGGCGCGGCACGGACGGTGCCGGCGGTACGCGGGGTGCGTCCCGGCGGCTGCCGGGGCGGCGGGCGCTGCTCGTGGGCGGGACGGTGGCCGTGGCCGGGGCGGGCGTGCTGGCCCGGGACGAGCTGACGCGGCTGTGGTGGCGGACGCCGGGCGTGGACAAGCCGCGGACGCCGGGCGCGGTCGACTTCCGGGGCGCGCGCTGGGTGGCGGCCTCCCCCGCCAACTACCGGCGTGCGGACCGCCCGGCCGACTATCCGGTGGACATGGTCGTCGTCCACGTCACCCAGGGCGGCTACGCCAGTGCCGTCAAGGTCTTCCAGGACCCCGGGCACCGGGCCGCCGCCCACTACATCGTGCGGGCCGACGGCGGGATCACGCAGATGATCCGCGAGCTGGACGTCGCCTTCCACGCGGGCAACCGCGCGTACAACGAACGCAGCATCGGCATCGAGCACGTCGGGTTCGTGGAGCGCGCCTCCTCCTTCACCGACGCGATGTACGAGGCGTCGGCGCGGCTCACGGCCGCGATATGCGCGCGCTACGGCATCCCCGTGGACCGGCGGCACATCATCGGCCACGTGGAGGTGCCGGGCACCGACCACACCGACCCGGGGCCCCACTGGGACTGGGAGCGGTACCTGCGCCTGGTGCGGCGGGCACGGGCGGCGACGGCGACGCGCACCTGACCGGCACGGGCGGCGGCGCGCACCTGACCTGCACCGGCGGCGACGTGCGCCCGGCCGGCACAGGCGGCGACGGCCACGACGACGCGCGCCCGACCGGCCGGTTCCTACGTCAGTCCGGCCGCGCGCGCCCGTTCCACCGCCGGGCCGATGGCCTTGGCCAGGGCCTCGACGTCGGCCCGGGTGGAGGTGTGGCCGAGGGAGAAGCGCAGGGTGCCGCGGGCCAGGTCGGGGTCGGTGCCGGTGGCCAGGAGGACATGGCTGGGCTGGGCCACGCCGGCGGTGCAGGCGGAGCCCGTGGAGCACTCGATGCCCTGCGCGTCGAGCAGGAGCAGCAGGGAGTCGCCCTCACAGCCGGGGAAGGTGAAGTGCGCGTTGGCCGGAAGACGGCCCTGGGGGGACGGGTCGCCGCCCAGGATCGCCTCCGGCACCGCCGCCCGCACCGCGGCGATCAGCTCGTCGCGCAGGGCGCCGATCTCGCGGGCGAACCACTCCCGCCGCTCGGCGGCCAGGCGGCCCGCGACGGCGAAGGAGGCGACGGCGGGGACGTCGAGGGTGCCGGAGCGCACGTGCCGCTCCTGGCCGCCGCCGTGCAGCACCGGCACGGGGGTGTGCTCGCGGCCCAGGACCAGGGCGCCGATGCCGTAGGGGCCGCCGATCTTGTGACCGGAGATCGTCATGGCGGCGAGGCCGGAGGCGGCGAAGTCGACCGGGACCTGGCCGAACGCCTGCACCGCGTCGGAGTGCAGCGGGACGCCGAACTCGGCCGCCACGTCGGCGAGTTCACGGATCGGCAGGATGGTGCCGATCTCGTTGTTGGCCCACATCACGGTGGCCAGGGCGACGTCGTCGGGCCGGCGGGCGATCGCCTCGCGCAGCGCCTCGGGGTGGACGCGGCCGTAGGTGTCGACGGGGAGGTATTCGACGGTGGCGCCCTCGTGCTCGCCCAGCCAGTGGACGGCGTCCAGGACGGCGTGGTGCTCCACGGGGCTGGTCAGGATGCGGGTGCGGGCCGGGTCGGCGTCGCGGCGGGCCCAGTACAGGCCCTTGACGGCGAGGTTGTCGGCCTCGGTGCCGCCGGAGGTGAAGACGACCTCGCTGGGGCGGGCGCCGAGCGCCTCCGCGAGGGATTCACGGGCTTCCTCGACCGTGCGGCGGGCCCGGCGGCCCGATGCGTGCAGGGAGGAGGCGTTGCCGGTGACCCCCAGCTGGGCGGTCAGCGCCTCTGCCGCCTCCGGGAGCATCGGGGTGGTCGCGGCGTGGTCGAGGTATGCCATGGTGAGGCCGATTCTACGGGCCTGCTGTAGCCGACGTCGGCCGCGTATGCGCCTTACCGCGGCCACGTGCGCGCCTTACCGCGGCCGCGTGCGCGCCTTGCCCGCGCCGGGCCGGGGCGTCCCCACCGCCCCCGCACCCCTTGGACCGCCTCGCCCGGCGGTCACGCCCGCTCCACCGGCGCTTCTCACGCGGCTTTCCCCCGCCCGGAGGCTTCGGAAGCCCCGGGAGTCAGAAGCTCCAGGAGTCAGAAGCTCCAGGAGATCGACTGGTCCGCCTGCATGAAGGCGACCAGGACGACCAGGTCGGCGACGCCGAGGGTGAGGCCGAGCAGGGCGCGGCCGGGGCGCCCGGTGCCACGGCAGAGCGCGACGGCGGCCAGGACGATGGCGACGGGGCCGAGGAAGACGTTGAGGACGAGGAGGCCGAGCAGGCCCAGGACGAAGGACGCGACGGCCATGCCGTCGGTGTCGCGGATGCCGGTCCGGCGGGTGGCCGGTGCGGTGAGGTGCATGGTGGTCAGCTCCCGACGGTCGGACGTGCCAGGGACGGTGTCAGGGACGGTGGTCAGCGGGTGGACGGGCCGCGGCGGCGGCCGAGGCGCTCGCGGAGCGCGAAGACGGCGAGCCAGACGGCGATGACGGCGCCGGCGACGACGTCGAAGCCCAGCGGCGCGTGGGCGACGGTGCCCAGCAGCATGCCGAGCAGCAGCAGGGCGGCGACGAGGAACAGCATGATGCGGAAGACCCCCCTTCGAGCCCCTCCGAGAGAACGGAAGACCGCTCTCGCGACATCTCGGTGAACGGTTGTAGTTACAGTTGTTCACTGACTTTCCAGTCTAGCGCGCCGTACGGCTTTCCCATTCCAGAGAACAGTTGTTAACTGCATGGCATGAGTCACACCCTCGGCATCCGGCAGGCGCAGAAGCAGAAGACCCGTCAGGCGCTGCTGGACGCGGCGCTGGTCCTGCTGGAGGAGCAGAGCCTGAGCAGCCTGGGCCTGCGGGAGGTCACCCGCGCCGTCGGGGTCGCCCCGACCGCCTTCTACCGGCACTTCCGCTCCACGGCGGACCTCGGCGTGGCGCTGGTGGAGGAGGCGCTGGGCAGCCTGCACCCGATGATCCGGACGACGGTGTCCACGGCGAGCGACAGCGCCGAACGCATCGACCGCACCGTGGAGTTGATCGCCCGGCACGTGGAGACGCACCCCGCGCACGTCCGCTTCGTCGCCCGGGAGCGGCACGGCGGGGTGCAGCCGGTGCGGCAGGCCATACGGGCCCAACTGGAGCGGTTCGCCGAGGAGGTGAGGGACGAGCTGGCCAAGGACCCCGTGTCCGAGGGCTGGAGCGCGGACGACTTGCTGATGCTCGCCACCCTCTACGTCGACCAGATGCTCATCACGGCCTCGCTGTTCCTGGAGGCCCTGGACGCGCCCGCCGAGGAACGGGACCGCGTCACCCGGCTCGCCGCCCGCCAGTTGCGGCTCATCAGCATCGGCCGCCGACACTGGCTGGAGTGACCGGCGGGGACCGCGCCCCGGTCCGTACCCGGTCACCCGTCCGCTCGGCAGCCGGGCCTGCCCGCCAAAGGCGCCGGCCGAGCACGTCCCGAACACCCCGTCCCGCCCGGTGGTTCAGCCCTCCGGCCGGGCCGGGCGCCGGTACAGCTCCATGACCGACGCGGCGGCGGCCGCCAGTTCCGCGCGCACCTGCGGCGGCTGGAGCACCTCCACCCGGTCGGAGAACGCGAGCAGTTGGCGGGTCTCGCGGACGAAGCCGTACGACAGCCGCACCGTCACCCACTCCCCCTCGCCGTCCTCGTCGTCCCCGCCGTCTTCGTCGGGCGGCTCGGCCAGGTACGCGGCCGTCACGCGCGTGAACATGTCGAGGAAATCGCGGCGCACCCGCACGGTGACGTCGATGCCGCCGGACCGCTCCTCGACCTGACGGCGCAACACCTCCCACACATCGGCCAGTTCGACTCCGGGCCGCCGCCGCACGGGCTCGTCGAGCAGGCGCGCCGACTGCACCCGGTCGGCGCGGAACAGCCGCGGCGCGCCCCGCCGGTCGGCGACCAGGTACCACACACCCGCCTTGGCGACCAGGCCGTAGGGATCGACGGTGTACGTGCGGGGCGCGCGCTGCCCGCTGTGCCGGTAGCGCAGCCGCAGGCGCCGGTCGGCGAACACCGCGTCCCGCAGCACGTCCAGGTCGACGGCCCGCTGCGGGCCGCCCCACCAGCGGGTGGCGTCCACCAGGATGCGGCGGCTGGTCAGCTCGGCGGCGGGCCGGTGCGGCGCGGGCAGGGCCGCCAGCACCTTGCGCAGCGCCGAACCGAGCGCCGCGTCCAGGCCGAGGGCCGTGTGCGCGCCTCGCGCGGCCACCAGGAACAGGGCCCGCGACTCGTCCTCGGTCAGCCCCGTCACGTCCGTGCGGAAGCCCGGCAGCAGGGCGATGCCGCCGTGCCGGCCGCGCTCGGCGTAGACGGGGACGCCGGACGCCGACAGCGCCTCCACGTCGCGGTAGATCGTCCGCACCGACACCTCCAGCCGCTCGGCGAGCTCACCCGCGGGCACACGCCCGCGGGTCTGCAGGAGCAGCAGGATCGACAGCAGCCGGTCGGACTTCACGGCACCAGGATCACCGGGCGCGGACGGCCCGGCAAATGCTGACGGGAACTGTCAGGTTATGGGGCGAGGCTCGGGAGCGTCACCGACGAGAGCCCTTCCGAAAGGACCGTCATGAGCACCGCGTTTTCCGAGTCTTCCGGGTCTTCCGGGTTTTCCGTGTCTTCCGAGTCTTCCGGGTCTTCCGAGTCTTCCGGGTCTTCCGGGTCTTCCGGGTTTCCCGACCCCCGTCCCGTCTACGCCCGCGCCACCGAGCAGGCCGTGGCGCTGATCAAGACCGTCCGGCAGGAGCAGCTGACCGCGCCGACGCCGTGCAGCGAGTTCGACGTCCGGGCGCTGCTGAGCCACGTCGTCGGCGTCACCCGGCGGTTCGCGGTCGTCGGGGAGGGCGGTGACGGGCTCGCCCTGGAGCCGGTCGCCGGGGACGTGGCCGACGACGCGTGGGCCGCCGCGTACGACGAGGCCCGGACGCGGGCGATCCGGGCCTGGTCGGCGGACGGGCGGATGCGGTCGCCGGTACGGGTGCCGTGGGGCGAGGTGCCGGGGTGGCAGGCGCTGTCGGGGTATGTCATGGAGACCGTGACGCACACCTGGGACCTGTCCGAGGCGCTGGGGCACCCGCTGGAACTCGACGACGAACTCGCCGGGTTCGCGCTGGGTGTGGCGCGGCGGGTGCTGCCGGAGGCGGAGCGGGACGCGAGCCGGCCGTTCGCCGCGGCGGTCGAGCCCCCGGCCGGCGGCGGCGTGTACGGCGAGCTGGCCGCGTGGCTGGGCAGGACGCCGCTCGCCGGCCGCTGAGCCCCGGGGAGGGGCCTCCCCGCCGACCGGCCGAGCCCCGAAGGGACCATCGCGGCGGCCGGGCGGCGGGGACACGCCGGGTCACCCCGCGGGGCGCCGGCGCGCCCCCGCCGGATCACCCCAGCCGGCTCACCCCGGCCGGGTCACCCCAGCCGTACCCGCGCCAGTTGCCGGGACTGCGCCACCAGGCGGTCCCGCGTGTCCCACACCTCCGCGTCCTCCTCCAGGAAGCCCCCGGCGAGGTTCCGCGTCGTGATGGACACCCGCAGCGGGCCGGGTGCCGGGAGGGCGCGGACGTGGACCGTGAGTTCCACCGTGGGGACCCAGCCGGTCAGGCCGAGTTCGAAGGCGGTGGGCGGCAGGGCGTCCACGGCGAGGAGAAGCGCGAGGGGGTCGGGGTCGCGGCCGTCGGCGAGGCCGAACCAGGCGCGCATCTCGCCGCGCCCGGAGGGGGCGCCGACCGCCCAGCCCACGGTGGCCGGGTCCAGCCTGACCCGCAGCCGGTCGGTGATGGGCGAGCTGCCGGAGAGCGGGACCGGGCCGTCCTCGGGGCCGAGGCAGCGTTCGAGCGGCGGGATCGCGGGCGGTTCGGCCGTCGTGCGGACGTCGTCGGGCAGGGCCGCCAGGTCGCCGTAGGAGGCGAGGACGCGGATGCGTTCCACCTCGCGCCCCTCGTCGTCGTACTGGAGCAGCGAGGCCTGGCCGGTGGAGAGGGTGCGGCCGGTGCGGACCTGCTGGGTGCGGATCACCGCGGGGCCCGGCCGGGAGGCGGTCAGGTAGTGCGCGGTGACGGTGAAGGGGTGCGGGTGCGGCAGGGCGTGGCCGAGGGCGCGGCCCAGCAGGGCCAGCAGGTAGCCGCCGTTGACGGCGTCGAAGACGGTCCAGCCGGCGGAGAGGTCGGTGTCGTAGACGCCGGGTTCGCGCGGTGTGACCGCGGTGTCGCGGTCGAACTCGCTGTCGCCGACGGTCGCGTGCGCGGCGCGTGCGGTGGCTGCTTCGGGCATGGCTGAACAGTACAAGAAGAAATTACTAAGCGGTAGCTTTCGACTGCCGCGGAAGTGAGATCTGGGCAATTTCCTGGTAAGTGTCCGTGTCGTCCGTCAACCTTCGGCCGCCGGAAGGCCTCTGTTAGGGCATGAGCCTGACCGGGACTCCGTTCCTCTACACCGTCGTCGCGCTGACCGCCGTCGCCCTGGTGCTGCCGCTCATGCTGTGGTCGCGGCTGCGCGGGCCCCGGGTGCTGCGCGCCGCCGCCCGGGTGCTGATGCTGCTGTTCGCCCAGGGCACGGCCGTCACTCTGGTCTTCGTACTGGTGAACAACGCGAACGACCTCTACGACAACTGGGCCGACCTGTTCGGCACCGGCGACCACGTGCAGCAGGCCGCCGACCTCGGCCCCGACGGCACCGGCGGGATCCCCCTGGAGCACCTGCCCCGGCAGCGGGCGGTGTTCACCGCCGCGACCGGGCCGGGCATGCGGGCCGCCGGCGGGGTGCGCGTCACCCAGCTCAGGGGCCGGGTGTCGGGCGTGAACGCCGAGGTGTACGTGTGGCTGCCGCCGCAGTACGACCGGCCCGCCTACCGCCACCACAGGTTCCCGGTGGTGGAGCTGCTGCCCGGCTACCCGGGGTCGGCCAAGGCGTGGTTCGGGTCGCTGAGGGTGCACGAGCAGCTGCTGCCGCTGATGCGCAGCGGCAGGGTGGCGCCGTTCATCCTGGTGGCGCCGCGCACCAACCTGCTGGCCGGGGCGGACACCGGCTGCGCGAACATCCCGGGCACCGTCAACGCCGACTCCTGGCTGAGCGTCGACGTGCCGCGGATGGTGACGGACACCTTCCGCGCCGCGCCGGCACCCGCGGGCTGGGCGGTGGCCGGGTACTCGGCCGGCGGGCACTGCGCGACCAAGCTGGCCGTCGCCCACCCGGACCGCTACCGGGCCGCGATCAGCATGTCCGGCTACAACGACCCGAGCGGCGAGCCCGGCTCCCTCGCCGCCCAGACCCCGGCCCTGCGCGCCGCCAACAACCCCTACCTGCTGCTGCGCGGGGCGCTCGCCCCGCCGGCCGTGGCGCTGTACGAGTCCGGGCAGCCGCACGACGGCTACGAGGCGGCCCTGGCGCTGCGGCGGATCGCCGAGGCGCCGACGACCGTGCACGTGGTCTTCCTCCCCAGGAGCGCCGGCGGGCACACCATGGCGCTGTGGCGGCCGCAGATCGTGCCGGCCTTCCGCTGGCTGACCGAGGAAATGGGCCAGGCCCGGGCCGGCCGGGTCCGGGCCGGCGCTACTCCTCCGTCACGGTCGACCGGCGGTTCCACGCACGAGGCGCTCGCCAGTGACAGCGCATCGCGAGCAGGCGCAGCACGAAGGCGGTGACCACCGCCAGCGTGGTGGTCACCGGAGTGAGCGCGTGGCAGCGCAGGCACAGGGCGACGATCGTCGCGCCGACGATGGCGGGCACCGCGTACAGGTCGCGGTCCCAGCGCAGCAGGGACGGCACCTCGTTGGCGAGCACGTCGCGCAGCACCCCGCCGCCCACCGCGGTGGCCAGGCCCAGGGTCACCGAGGAGGTGAGGCCGAGCCCGTGCTCGTAGGCCTTGATGGTGCCGGCCACGCAGAACAGGCCGAGGCCGGCCGCGTCGAAGACGTTGACCGCGGCCTGGATGCGCTCCACCTGGGGGTGCAGGAAGAAGACGAGGAGCGCGGCGAGCAGCGGGGTGAGGAAGTACCCCAGGTCGGTGAAGGCGGCCGGGGGTACGGCGCCGATGACCAGGTCGCGAAACAGCCCTCCGCCCAGCGCGGTGACCTCGGCGAGCACGGCGATGCCGAAGACGTCGAAGTTCTTGCGGACGGCCAGCAGCGCGCCGGAGATGGCGAAGACGAAGATGCCCACCAGGTCGAGGGTGTGCTGGACGGAGGGGCTGAACAGTTGCTGGAGCACCCTTACATTCTTACCCATCCTGGGTCGTGCGCCTTACAAACCCAGGTCAGGGTGCCCTACAGGGCTGGTTTTCCGGTGGTGAACAGCCAGGTGTGGAACAGATCACCGAGCCGCCGGCCGGAGATCTCCTCCGCGAGGCGGACGAAGTCGGCCGTGCTCGCGTTGCCGTAGCGGTGCCGGGCGGTCCAGGCGGGCAGCAGCCGGAAAAAGGCCCGGTCGCCGATGCGCTCGCGCAGCATCTGCAACGTCATCGCGCCGCGCTGGTAGACGGCGGAGGAGAACATGGTGTCGCGCTGCGGGTCGCCCACGGTGATCCGCCAGAAGGCGCTGTCGGCGGGCCGGGCGTCGTAGGCGGCGCGGAAGGCGTCGTGCGCGGTGCGGGTGCCCTTGTGCTCCTCCCACAGCCACTGCGCGTAGGTGGCGAAGCCCTCGTTGAGCCAGATGTCCTTCCAGCGGGCCACCGACACCGAGTCGCCGAACCACTGGTGGGCCAGCTCGTGCACGATCGTCGTCTCGTTGCGCACCGCCGAGTAGGCCGGCTTGGACTGCACCTCCAGCGAGAACCCGGCCTGCGGCATGTCGTCGACGATCGCGCCGGTCTCCTCGAAGGGGTAGGGCCCGAAGATCCGCGACCAGTAGTCGGTGGCCGCGGCCGTGACGCCGTAGACGTCGACGGTGCTCGCGTCCGCCAGCGCCGGGTCGGTCGCCACGTAGATCGGGACGCCGCCCGGGGTGCGGCCGGTGCGCACGTCGAACCGGCCGATCGTCGCGGTGGCGAGATAGGTCGCCATGGGCCGCGCCTCGCGCCAGTGGGTGTACGTCGAGCCGCCCTTGTCGTACGTCGAGACCAGCCGGCCGTTGGAGACCGCGGTCAGCCCCTTCGGCGCCTTGATCCGGATGTCGTAGGTGGCCTTGTCGGAGGGGTGGTCGCTGGACGGGAACCAGGTGGAGGCGGCGTTGGGCTCGCAGGCGACGAAGACGCCGTCGGCGGTCTTCATCCAGCCGTAGGGGGAGCCGAAGATGATCGGGCCGCCGAGCGGCTGCGGGACGCCGCCGTAGGTGACGGTGACCGTGAAGGTGCGGCCCGCGGCGAGGACGCCGCGCGGGGTGACGCGCAGTTCGTCGCCGTCGCGGGTGAAGCCGGCGCGTCTGCCGTTCACCTCGACCCGGGTGACCTGGAGCTGCTGCAGGTCGAGGTCGAAGGAGGACAGGGTCCGCGTGGCGCGGGCGGCCAGCGTCGTGCGGCCGTCCAGACGCCCGGTGGCGGGGTCGTAGGCGACGTCGAGGTCGTAGTGGCGGGCGTCGAAGCCGCCGTTGCCGAGCAGCGGGAAGTAGGAGTCGCCGACGCCCGGGGCGCCCGGGGTGGGGGCGGGGGCGGCGGCGACGGTGCAGAACGCGGCGGTCGCGGTGGCGACCACGGCCGCTAAACGTGCCGAACGGGAGAGTGCCACGGGGTGTCCCTTTCAGGCGTGTGCCGGTCGGACGGACACCCTCGACTGTGGCCTCTCCCGTTCGGTCATGGGCATGACTTTGCCAACTCGTCATGCCCTACTTGTCAGTTGACTCCTGACCGTCGCTCTCCTCCGCGGACTCCTGACGGCCGGTCTCCCCCGCCGCCTCCCGGCGGTCGGTCTTCGACACGTCGACGGAGGCCGGCTCCGCCGAGGCGGACTCGGCGGACTCCGAAGCGGGCTCGGCGGACTCCGAAGCGGGCTCGGTCGACTTCGAGACGGACTTCGAAACGGGCTCGGTCGGCTTCGAGACGGACTTCGAAACCGGCTCGGTCGACTTCGAGGCAGGCTCGGTGGCCTCCGAGGCGGACCTGGCAGTCTTCGAGACGGACTCGCCGGACTCCGAAGAGGACTCGGCGGACCCGGCGGACTTCGAGACGGACTCGCCGGACGCCGGCTCCGCCGGCCCCTCCAGTTCCGCCGCCACCGCCGCCGACGTCTCCGCCGACTGGGCCAGCACCTCGTCGGACACCAGCTCCGCCGCCTCCTTGGCGGCGGACAGCAGCACGGTGTCCTGCGGCTGCTGGTCCGCGAAGTTCTCCGGGTGGTGGCAGGCGACCCGCTGCCCCGGGCGCAGCTCGGCGAGCGGCGGCTCGGTGGTGCGGCAGATCTCCGTGGCCTTCCAGCACCGGGTGTGGAACCGGCAGCCGCTGGGCGGCGAGATCGGCGAGGGCACGTCGCCCTTGAGCAGGATGCGCTCGCTCCTGGCCGACTTGCGCGACGGGTCCGGGATCGGCACCGCCGACAGCAGGGCCTTGGTGTACGGGTGCATCGGCGACTTGTAGAGCTGGTCGCGGTCGGCCAGCTCGACGATCTTGCCGAGGTACATCACCGCGATCCGGTCCGAGACGTGCCGGACGACCGACAGGTCGTGCGCGATGATCACGTACGTCAGGCCGAGCTCCTGCTGCAGGTCGTCGAGGAGGTTGACGACCTGGGCCTGGATCGACACGTCCAGCGCGGAGACCGGCTCGTCGGCCACGACCAGCTTGGGGTTGAGCGCGAGGGCGCGGGCGATGCCGATGCGCTGGCGCTGGCCGCCGGAGAACTCGTGCGGGTAGCGGTTGTAGTGCTCGGGGTTGAGCCCCACGACCGACAGCAGCCGCTGCACTTCCTTCTTGATGCCGCCCTCGGGCTCGACGCCCTGCAGCCGGAAGGGTGCGCCGACGATGGTGCCGATGGTGTGACGGGGGTTCAGGGAGGAGTACGGGTCCTGGAAGATCATCTGCACGTCGCGGCGCAGCGGGCGCATGCCGCCCACGCCGAGGTGTGTGATGTCCCGGCCCTCGAACTCGATCCTGCCGCCGGTCGGTTCCAGCAGCCGGGTGATCAGCCGGCCCATCGTCGACTTGCCGCAGCCCGACTCGCCCACCACGCCGAGGGTCTCCCCGCGGCGCACCTCGAAGTCGATGCCGTCGACCGCGTGCACGGCGCCGACCTGGCGCTGCAGCAGGCCCTTCTTGATGGGGAAGTGCTTCTGCAGGCCGGTCACCTTCAGCAGGACGTCACCGTCGGCGGCGTCCTTGGTGAGGGTGGCGCCGCCGGCGGCCGTCGCCTTGGTGCCGTCGCTCTTGGCGGGCGTGGTCACAGCCGTGTCCTTGGGGTTCTCGCTCACAGCCTCGGCGCAATCTCTTCGGTCCAGATACGCTCCCGCTGCTCCTTCGTCAGGTGGCAGGCGGCCCAGTGCTTGCTGTCGACCTCGGTCAGCTCGGGGCGCACCGTGCGGGTGACGTTGTCCTTCGGGAGGTCCGCGTACGGGCAGCGCGGGTTGAAGGCGCAGCCCGAGGGGACGTTGATGAGGGAGGGCGGGGAGCCCTTGACCGGGACCAGGCGCTCCTGCTGCTCGCGGTCCAGGCGCGGCATCGAGCCGAGCAGCCCCCAGGTGTAGGGGTGGCGGGGCTCGTAGAACACCTTCTCCGCCGGGCCGCGCTCGACGCAGCGGCCCGCGTACATCACCAGCAGGTCGTCGGCGAGTTCGGCGACGACGCCCAGGTCGTGGGTGATGATGATGACCGCGGAGCCGAACTCCTTCTGCAGGTCGCGGATGAGGTCGAGGATCTGCGCCTGCACGGTGACGTCCAGGGCGGTGGTCGGCTCGTCCGCGATGAGCAGCTCGGGGTTGTTCACCAGCGCCATCGCGATCATCGCGCGCTGGCGCATGCCGCCGGAGAACTCGTGCGGGTAGTTGTCCACCCGCTTGTCCGGCTGCGGGATGCCCACCCGGTCGAGCATCTCGATCGCCCGGCGGCGGGCGGTCTTCTTGTCGACGTCGTGGTGGATGCGGTAGGCCTCGATGATCTGCTGCCCGATGGTGTAGTACGGATGCAGCGCGGACAGCGGGTCCTGGAAGATCATCGCCATCTCGCGGCCGCGCAGCCGGCGCACCTCGTCCGGGTCGGCGGACAGCAGCTCGGTGCCGTTCAGCCAGATCTCGCCGGAGATGCGCGCCTTGCGCTTGCCGTACTGGCCCGCGGTGTGCAGGCCCATGATGCCGAGCGAGGTCACCGACTTGCCGGAGCCGGACTCGCCCACGATGCCGAGCGTCTTGCCCTTCTCGAGCTGGAAGCTGAGCCCGTCGACGGACTTCACCAGGCCGTCGTCGGTGGGGAAGTGCACCTTCAGGTCGCGCACTTCCAGGAAGGCGGTCGGGGCGGACGAGGTGACGGTGGGCTCGCCCACCACCGCTCCGCTCTTGCTGACTTCGGTCATGCGAGCCTCACTCGGGGGTCGATCACGGCGTACAGGACGTCCACCACGAGGTTGGCGATGAGCACCGCGAGGGAGGTGATCAGGGTGACGCCCAGGATGAAGGGCAGGTCCTGGTTCTTGATGGCGTCGAGGACCTTCTGTCCCAGGCCGGGCAGGCTGAACGTGGTCTCGGTCAGCACCGCGCCGCCGATCAGGGCGCCGAGGTCCATGCCGAGCATGGTCAGGATGGGCGTCATCGTCGAGCGCATGGCGTGCTTGCGGATGACGACCTGCTCGCGCAGGCCCTTGGCGCGGGCGGTGCGGATGTAGTCCTCGCCGAGCACCTCCAGCATGGTGGCCCGGGTGATGCGGGCGTACATCGCCGCGTACAGGAAGGCGAGCGTGACCCAGGGCAGGATCATGCCGCCGAGCCAGCCGGTGAAGCTCTCGTCGATGGGCACGTATTCGCCGTTGAACCACTTCAGCCCGTAGACGAAGATCGCCAGGCTGAGCAGGCCCGTGAAGTAGATGGGCAGCGAGACGCCGGCGAGGGCGACGACCATCGCGCTGCGGTCCCACAGGCTGCCCCGCTTCAGGGCGGAGAGGACGCCCGCCGCGACGCCGAAGACCAGCCACAGCACGGCGGCGCCGAGGGCCAGCTGCAGGGTGACCGGGAACCGGTCGGTCAGCACCGGCCACACGGCCTGCTCGCTGCGGAAGGAGTAGCCGAAGCACGGCGCGGCGCAATGCGTGACATCGCCGCCGGCCGCGTAGGTGCGCCCCGCGAAGATGCCCTTGAAGAACTCCCACACCTGGCTGTAGATCGGGTCGTCCAGACCCAGCTTCTCCCGCACCGCCTGGACGGCCGCGGGGTCGGCCTGCTTGCCGACAAAGCTCGTGGCGATGTCGACGCCGGCCCACTTGGGGACGACGAAGAAGATGCAGAAGACCGCCAGGACGACGACCACGAGCATCACTGCGGCGGCGAACAGCCGCCTGATGAGGTAAGCGAGCACAGCTTACGGCCCGCCGCGGACCGCGGGCCGCCGGAGGTCTTCCGGCGGCCCGCGGTCACGCCGCGCCGGCCTTCACCTGCCTTTCGTGCCGTACGGCGGGTGTGCCGGGGTTACTTCGTGGACTTCAGGCCGAGGTTGACGAAGTCGTACATGCCGTTGTACGCGTTCGACGTGTAGACGTCGGCCAGGCGCGAGGAACGCCAGTTGATGAACTTCTCGAAGACGAAGGGCAGGTAGTACGCGCCCTCCATCACCTTGTGGTTGATCTCCGTGGCGATCTTGGCCTTCTGCCCCTCGTCCATCGTGGCGATGTACTGGTCGAACAGCCCGTCGATCTTCTTGTCCTTGATCAGGGCGTAGTTGTTGTTGCCGCTCTGCAGGATGTACTTGCTGTCCCACAGCGGCATGCCGAAGCCCTGGACGGTCGGGAAGTCCGGACCCCAGCCCATGATGATGATGCCGTAGCCCTTCTTCTTCACGTTCGAGGGGCTGCCGATGATGCCGGTGGTCTGCGAGCCGTCGTACTGGTCGATCTGGGCGTTGATGCCGACCTTCTTCAGCGACGCCTGGAGGGACTCGGCGGTGGCCACCTCGGCCGGCTTGTTGTTGCGCACCGCGATGGTGGTGCTGAAGCCGTTCGGCTTGCCGCAGGCCTTCAGCTCCTGCTTGGCCAGGGCGGCGTTGCCGTTCTTGTTCTTGCCGGCCATCTGGTACGGGTCGTACTTCTGGCCCTCGGCGCCGGCCACGGACGGCGGGAGCATGTTGGTGCCGATGTCACCGCCGGCGACGGGGCCGCCGCGCGCGGTCTGCAGCGAGACGTGGTCGGCGCCGTAGATGACGGCCTTGCGGCAGTGGATGTTGTCGAACGGCTTCACGCTCTGCGGGAAGACCGCGTAGCGGATGTAGCCGGAGACCGGGTTGTCGAGGTTGGCCTTGTGCTGCTTCAGGGCGGTGGTGCGGCCCTGCGGCGACATGCCGGTCTGGTTCAGGTCGAGGTCGTAGTCGCCGGCGACCAGACGGGCGTCGAGGTCGTTGGCGTTGGTGAAGAACTTGATGCTGACCTTGTCCGGGTACGCCTTGCGGATCGGGTCCGAGGACGCCTTCCAGTTGGGGTTGCGCACCAGCACCAGGGACTTGCCCGGCGCGTACGACTGGAACTTGTACGGGCCGGAGGAGAAGGGGTGCAGGCCGTACTTGGACTTGGTGTCCTTGTCCTGGCGGACCGGGGAGGCCGAGGGCAGGGCGATCATCTGCAGGAAGTCCGAGTTGGGCTTCGGCAGGTGGAAGACGATCGTCTTGTCGTCCGGCGTCTCGATCGCCTTCAGGCCCAGCTTGTCCGCGGCCTTGTCCTTGTACGGGCCCTTGTACTCGCCCTTGGGGTCGAGCACGTCCTTGAGGTAGACCGGGCCGCCGGAGAGGACGTCCTGCGCCCAGATGCGCTCGATGCCGTACTTGACGTCCTTGGAGGTGATCGGCTTGCCGTCCTCCCAGGTGATGCCGTCGCGCAGGGTGAAGGTGTAGGTCTTGCCGCCGTCCGAGACCTTGCCCATGTCGGTCGCGAGGTCGGGCGTGAGCTGCGCGCCCTCGGCGCCCGGCTGCGTCTTGTAGGAGACCAGCTGGCGGCTGTAGTAGCGCGCGAAGTTCCACATGAAGCCGTAGTAACCGCGCGTGGTGTCCCAGGAGTCGGCGTCCTGGGCGGCGGCGAACTTCAGCTCGCCGCCCTTCTTGGCCGCCGAGGCCTGGGCGACCTTGTTGTTCGCGGCGTTGAAGCCGGCCGCGCCGCTGCCCGAACCGCCGTCGTTGCCGCCTCCGCCGCACGCCGCCGTGGTCAGCAGCGCGGCGACCACGGCGGCAGCGGCCATGGCCTGCTTGTGCCGCCCTGAGGTGCGTTGGGTAGTCACGATCTCGGATCCTCCGGATTAGATGAGAGACCCCGTGCCAGGTGCCACGGGTCGCTTGGGGGTACGGCAGGTCAGCGGGAGCCCTTCGGGTCCAGCGCGTCGCGCACGCCGTCACCGAAGAGGTTGAAGGCCAGCACGGTGACGAAGATCGCCACACCCGGAACCACCATGTACATGGGGTCCGAGTCGTAGTAGTCGATCGCGTTCGACAGCATCTGGCCCCAGGACGCGGTGGGCGGCTTGACGCCCACGCCGAGGAAGCTCAGCGCCGCCTCGGTGAGGATGTTGGTCGGAATCATCATCGTCGTGTACACGATGATCGGGGCGACGAGGTTGGGCAGCAGCTCCTTGAAGAGGATGTACAGCCGCCCCGCGCCGAGCGAGCGGGCCGCCTCGACGTACTCGCGCTCCCGCAGGCTGAGCGTCTGGCCGCGCACCACGCGGCCGATGTAGGGCCAGCCGAAGAAGCCGATGACCATGATCATCACGAACACGCGCACGCCCGTGCCGGTCAGCCCGAGCATGGAGGTCGGCATCACCGAGACCAGCGCGATGATGAACAGCAGCTGGGGAAAGGCGAGCAGGCCGTCCATGACACGGCTGATGAGGGAGTCCACCCAGCCGCCGAAGAAGCCCGCCAGGATGCCGAACACGGTGCCGAGCACCACGGCGACCAGCGCGGACAGGAAGCCGACCAGGAGCGAGATCTGGGCTCCGTAGAGGATGCGGGCGAAGATGTCGCGGCCGCTGACCGGCTCGACGCCGAGCCAGTGCTCGCCGCTGATGCCGCCGAGGGAACCCGTGGGGGTGCCGAACAGCGGGTCGATGAGGTTCTCGTGGTGCGCGTCCGGGTCCTGGCCGTACAGGTGCGCGAGCACGGGAGCCAGGGCGGCGACGACGATGAGGACGAGTACCACGACGCCGCCCGTCAGGGCGAGCTTGTCCCGCTTCAGGCGCTCCCAGGCGATCCGGCCCAGCGAACGCCCCTGTACGGCCTTGGCGGCGGTGCCTGCGACCGCCGCTTCCTCGACCGCGTTCGGGGCTGCTTCCGCGGCCGGCTCGTGCAATGGTGCCGTCATCTGGCAGGGACCCCTCTCAACCGGCGGTGGCCGGCCAGGACTTGCCGCGGTGGCGGCATGTTCAGTCGGTTGTACACAGGGGCGCGCAGCCCCTTGGTGCGGGAGTCTTCAACGGTTCGGCGATCTGTTGCCAGAGTTGGCGGCGAATGGATGCGCAACCGTGATGCTGTCTGGGGTTTTCCGTTATCCGGACAGCGATTTACGTGGGGCGGACACGGACACACCCGGACATACTGCCACGCAGGGTGGCAACCTCCCCTTATCTACGCGCGAAGAAGGGCGTCCGGTACGGGACGGCCGGAAGCCGCCCACCACAGGGCCGGGAACACGGGCCGGCGCACCCGGCACACGCCGGGCTCAGTAGCGGCCGGGCGCCGACGGGTAGCCGTACCCGCCCGCCGGGGCCTGCGCCGGGGCCGCGTGGGCCTCGCGGTCGTAGAAGGGCCGGGCGTGGGCCCGCAGCCACAGCACGACCGGGTCGTGGACGTCGGACATCACCACCGTGGAGACCGGCAGGCCGTCGGGGAGGGCGGCGACCGCCTGCCGCATCATGGCGCGCACCGCCTCCACCGACTGCGGGGAAGCGTCGTACACGTCCAGGCCGACGGCGAGGTAGGGCGCGCCGAGCGCGGGCTGCACCCAGGCGCGGCGCAGGGAGCGGACGACCGGGGTGCGGTGGGCGGCCTGGGTGAGCAGGGCGTAGAACTGCGGCACCTCGACGGCGGGCTCCGACAGGCGCAGCGGGCCCGCCGGGTGCCGGTCCAGGCCGAGGGCGATGCGCCGCAGGTCCGGCCAGGGCACGCCGACGCCGCCGCCGGGGGCGTGCGGGTTGAGCCAGAGGCCGTAGTGGTCGGGATAGAGCGCGCGGGCGATCTCGACGGTGTCGACGACCTCGCAGGAGCGGCTCCAGCCGCTGGCCGACAGCTCCTGGGCGGAGGTGACGCAGGGCGCGTAGCTGTGGCCGTCGACCTCCATGCGGCCGTACCGGGCGTCCGGAGAGCCGGCCTGGCCGTGCCACAGCAGCATCCAGACCTGGCCGGCGGCCGGGGTCGCGAGCGCGCGCAGGAGCGCCTCGTAGGCGTCGTAGCGCCCCGGCGTCACCTGGCGCAGCATGTGCTCGACCTGCCCGGCCGCGGCCGTGCCGCCAGCGCTCACCTTGTACCGCCCTTCGTGCCCCTCGACCGAGCCTGTCCCTAGCTTAAGGCCGCCCGGCGGCCGGGCACTTACCCCGGTTCGGGGGGCGGGGCCGGGCTCCTCGGGCGGCCGGGTGCCAGGGGTGCGAACGAGGCTCCTCAGTAACCGAGTTGGTAGAAGGGGCGCACCTTCTGCCGCATCCAGTCGCCCACCGGGTCCTGGGCCACGTCGAGCAGGACCAGGTTGACCGGCCACCGGACCGGGACGCGGCCCAGGGCGCGGCCCAGGGCGTCGAGGGGGCGGGCGCGCAGGTCGCCCTCCCACGGGGAGAGTTCGACGCCCTCCCGCTGGGAGAGTTCGACGCCCTCCCGCTGGGAGAGTTCGACACCGACGAACATGACCGGGTCGGCGGTCTCGATGGCGGCCAGGCAGCGGCGGGCGCTGAGCACGACGCCGGTGGCCGCGAACTCGGCGGAGGCGGCGGAGAGGAAGTCGACCGGGTCGTCCTGCCAGTCCGGTTCGAACAGCCGGACCCGGGCGCCGCTCACCGAGCCGTCCAGCGGGGTGCGCCCGGCGCGGCACAGCTCGGCCACCGCGGGCGGCGGCAGCGGGATGCCGACCACTCCCTCCGGGTTGATCGCGATGCCGGCCTGCGGGGGCAGGCCGCGGGCGAACTCCACGGCGGGCGCGATGGCGTACGGCATGTGCGCGCCGGCGACCCGGCGGAACTGCTCCTCGGAGCTGAACACCGGCACGTACGCCTGGCCGTCGAGCTCCAGGGCGGGCAGGTCGAGGGGGCCGCTGTGCGGGCCGCCGCCGTTGGGCAGCGGCACCCATACGAAGCTGCGGCCCAGCACCTCGATGATGCGGCCGGTCACCGACGGCGAGGCAGGCACGCCGAGCGACGCCGACAGCACCTCCTCCAGCTCGTTGCCGGGCCACCCGCCGTGCGGGTGGGGGTGCGCCTGCGCCGGGAAGTCCGCGGGATAGTCCGCCGCAAAGTCCATCTGCCTACCGCCTGCCGGGAACCACTCTCTGTGGCTGGAAAGGCTAACCGGTACGGAGATACGACGATGCGGCCGGTGCGGGACCGGATCCGGACGGCCGCCCCCTGGCGCCGGGCGGCCGACGCCCTGTCGCCCAGCGGGTCCGGCGGGTGCCCGACTCTCCCCCGCCCGGTGCCGCCGCCCCTCACCGCCCCGTCCTCACTCCCCGAACGACTCCCCGAACGCGATCCGCCGCAGCGTGTCCGCCGCGCGGCGGTCCAGCAGGACGGCGGAGGCGCAGCCCGCCGGGAGGGTGCCCCGCTCGACCGCGCGCAGGAGGCGGGCGGTGGCGCGGCGGTGGCGCAGGAAGGCGTAGCGGGAGACGCCGCGGCCGCGGTGGCGCTGGCCGGCGAGGGCCTCCTCGGGGGTGGCGTCGAGGACGACGAGGTGCAGCGCGCCGCCGCGGCGGCGGGCCGCGCGGCCCAGCCAGGCGCGCACCCAGGCCTGGGTGCCGCAGTCGTGCACGACGACGCCCCCGGCCCGGCGCAGGGCGCGGCGCAGCCCGGCGTAGTGGGCTAGGCGGACCAGGGGACGGTAGACGGCGTACGGCAGGACGCGGGGCAGGCGGGCCTCCCAGCGGTCGCGGGTGTCCTGCGAGTCGACGCGCCGCCCGTGCACCGTGCGGCGCATCAGGGTGGACTTGCCGCTGCCGGGCAGGCCGCTGACCACGACGACGTCGCACGGGCCGAAGACGAGGGCGCGCGGGCCGCGCCCGTCGCGCTCGCGCAGGTCGCGGACGACCGGAGCGGGACGGCCCCGCCCCGCGCGCGCCGGGGCGGACGGCCGCCCGATCAGGGCGGGGGCCGGCTCGGGCAGCGCGAGAGCCGGGGTCGTCGCGTGCGCCGTGGTCCTGTCCACCGTGGTCCTCCTCCTGAACGGGTCCCGGGGCCCCTCCCCACCGAGTGTAAAGAGAAGGTAATGCCGGTCTCTCGCGGTTCCGTCCGCGTCCCGTCACAGGCCGGTCACGGACGGGGCTGCCACCCGGCGGCGGGTCGTGCGATGATGTGGCCGCCAACTGCATACCGGCCGTTTGAATCCGCGCGGGAGAGTCCCGGGTGCGTACGCCTTCCGTACGAGTGCCCGGGCGCCGAAGGAGCAAGTCCCTCCCTTGAATCTCTCAGGCCCCGTTACCGCGCGGGCGAGGCACATCTGGAAAGCGGGCCGCCGGGGCACGGCGGCTCCACCCAAGGTGCAAGCCGTGGCCGTCCGCGCGCCGGGCGGTCAGGGTGAACCTCTCAGGTTCCGATGACAGATGGGGAGGACCGACGACCGTCCTCGCCCGTCATGTCCTGGGAGACCCCTGCTGATGAGCACTGCCGAATTCCCCACATCCCCCGAATCCCCCGAATCCCCCGCACCCTCCGCGGCCCCCGCGCCGCGCCGCACGGCGCTGGACGCGCTGCACCGCTCGCTGGGTGCGACGATGACCGACTTCGCCGGCTGGGAGATGCCCCTGCGCTACGGTTCCGAGCGCGACGAGCACACCGCCGTGCGCACCCGGGCCGGCCTGTTCGACCTCTCCCACATGGGGGAGATCACCGTCACCGGCCCGCAGGCCGGCGCCCTGCTCAATTACGCCCTCGTGGGCGACCTCGCCGCGCTGCGCCCCGGCCGCGCCCGCTACACCATGATCTGCCGCGCCGACGGCGGCATCCTCGACGACCTGATCGTCTACCGGCTCGCCGAGCAGGAGTACCTGGTCGTCGCCAACGCCGCCAACGCCCAGGTGGTCCTGGACGCGCTCACCGAGCGGTCGGCCGGCTTCGACGCCGCGGTGCGCGACGACCGCGACGCCTACGCCCTGCTCGCCGTCCAGGGCCCCGAATCGCCCGGCATCCTGAAGTCTCTCTCCCCCAAGGTCTCGGCTTCGCTCGACCAGGGAGGTGCCCCCATCGCCGACCTGGACGGCCTGAAGTACTACGCCGGGCTGCCCGGCACCGTCGCCGGCGTCCCGGCGCTGATCGCGCGCACCGGGTACACCGGCGAGGACGGCTTCGAGCTGTTCGTGCAGCCGGAGCACGCCGTGGAGCTGTGGCAGGCGCTGACCGCGGCGGGCGAGGACGCCGGCCTGGTGCCGTGCGGGCTGGCCTGCCGGGACACGCTCCGCCTGGAGGCGGGCATGCCGCTGTACGGGCACGAGCTGTCGACGGAGCTGACGCCGTTCGACGCCGGGCTGGGCCGGGTGGTGAAGTTCGACAAGGAGGGCGACTTCGTCGGCCGCGAGGCCCTGCGCGAGGCCGCCGACCGCGCCCGCGAGAACCCGCCCCGCGTCCTCGTCGGCCTGGTCGCCGAGGGCCGCCGCGTCCCGCGCGCCGGGTACGCGGTCACCGCCGGCGGCACGGTGATCGGCGAGGTCACCTCCGGCGCCCCCTCCCCCACGCTGGGCCGGCCGATCGCGATGGCCTACGTCGACGCCGCGCACGCGGCGCCCGGGACACCGGGCGTGCGCGTGGACATCCGCGGCAGCCAGGAGCCGTACGAGGTCGTGGCGCTGCCCTTCTACAAGCGGCAGAAGTAGAACACTGGTACAAGCGGCGGAAGCAGAACAGAAGCAGAACACCGGACGCGGGCGCCCCGCGCGCCCCGCGCCTCTTCCCCCTTTCCCCTGCTCACCGGCGCCCGCCCGGCGGCAGGTGCCCGCGGCACCGCCGGCAGATCCCTCTTCATCACACTCCCCTGCCTACAGGAGAATTCAGGCCATGTCCCAGACCCCCGAGAACCTGCGCTACAGCAAGGAGCACGAGTGGCTGTCGCCCGTCGAGGACGGCGTCGCCACGGTCGGCATCACCGAGTTCGCGGCCAACGCGCTCGGTGACGTCGTCTACGCCCAGCTCCCCGAGGTCGGCTCCACGGTCACCGCCGGCGAGACCTGCGGCGAGCTGGAGTCCACCAAGTCGGTCAGCGACCTGTACTCCCCGGTCACCGGCGAGGTCGTCGAGATCAACGAGGACGTGGTGAACGACCCGTCGCTGGTCAACTCCGCGCCCTTCGAGGGCGGCTGGCTGTTCAAGGTGCGCGTCACCGAGGAGCCGTCCGACCTGCTGAGCGCCGCCGAGTACGCCGAGCACGCGGCCGGCTGAGGAGTCGTATCCGCATGTCCCTTGTGAACACGCCCCTGCACGAGCTCGACCCGGACGTGGCCGCCGCCCTCGACGCCGAGCTGCACCGTCAGCAGTCCACGCTGGAGATGATCGCCTCGGAGAACTTCGCGCCGGTCGCGGTCATGGAGGCGCAGGGCTCGGTCCTCACCAACAAGTACGCCGAGGGCTATCCCGGCCGCCGCTACTACGGCGGCTGCGAGCACGTCGACGTCGTCGAGCGCATCGCGATCGAGCGCGTCAAGGAGCTCTTCGGCGCCGAGCACGCCAACGTGCAGCCGCACTCGGGCGCGCAGGCCAACGCGGCCGCGATGTTCGCGCTGCTGCAGCCCGGCGACACGATCATGGGTCTCAGCCTCGCCCACGGCGGGCACCTGACCCACGGCATGAAGATCAACTTCTCCGGGAAGCTCTACGACGTCGTCCCCTACCACGTGGGCGACGACGGCCTGGTCGACATGGCCGAGGTGGAGCGGCTGGCGAAGGAGACCCGGCCGAAGCTGATCGTGGCCGGCTGGTCCGCCTACCCGCGGCAGCTGGACTTCGCCGCGTTCCGCCGCATCGCGGACGAGGTCGGCGCGTACCTGATGGTCGACATGGCGCACTTCGCGGGCCTGGTCGCGGCCGGGCTGCACCCCAACCCGGTGCCGCACGCCCACGTGGTCACCACCACCACCCACAAGACGCTGGGCGGCCCGCGCGGCGGCGTCATCCTGTCCACCGCCGACCTCGCCAAGAAGATCAACTCCGCGGTCTTCCCCGGGCAGCAGGGCGGTCCGCTGGAGCACGTGATCGCCGCCAAGGCGGTGGCCTTCAAGGTCGCGGCGAGCGAGGAGTTCCGCGACCGGCAGCGCCGTACCGTGGAGGGGGCGCGGATCCTGGCCGAGCGCCTGGTGCGGGACGACGTCAGGGCCGTGGGCGTGGACGTGCTCTCCGGCGGCACCGACGTCCACCTGGTCCTGGTCGACCTGCGCCGCTCCGAGCTCGACGGGCAGCAGGCCGAGGACCGGCTGCACGAGATCGGCATCACGGTCAACCGCAACGCGGTCCCCAACGATCCCCGCCCGCCGATGGTCACCTCGGGCCTGCGCATCGGCACCCCGGCACTGGCCACCCGCGGCTTCGGGGCCGAGGACTTCGCCGAGGTCGCGGACGTGATCGCCGAGGCGCTGAAGCCGTCGTACGACGCGGCGGCGCTCAGGGCCAGGGTGACGGCGCTCGCCGACCGGCACCCGCTGTACCCCGGCCTGAAGAAGTAACGGGCCGTCCCCGGGGCGCCGCGGGCCCACGAAGCCCGCGGCGCCCG
>NZ_BMWH01000003.1:292358-370714 GCF_014651135.1 Streptomyces echinoruber | reverse complement strand
GGCGCCCCACCCCCGCACCACCCCGCACCACCCCTTCGCCCCCTTGCACCACCCCGCAGTGAGGAGTCACCGTGGCCATCTCGGTCTTCGACCTGTTCTCGATCGGCATCGGCCCGTCCAGCTCCCACACGGTCGGCCCGATGCGCGCCGCCCGCATGTTCGCGCGGCGCCTGCGCAACGAGGGGCTGCTGCCCCGGGCGGCGCGGGTGCGCGCCGAGCTGTACGGCTCCCTCGGCGCCACCGGCCACGGCCACGGCACGCCCAAGGCCGTCCTGCTCGGCCTGGAGGGCGACTCCCCGCGCACGGTGGACGTGGAGACCGCCGACCAGCGGGTGGAGGACATCAGGCGGAACGGCCGCCTGAAGCTGCTGGGCGAGCACGAGATCGCCTTCGACTTCGACGCCGACCTGGTCCTGCACCGCCGCAAGGCGCTGCCGTACCACGCCAACGGCATGACCCTGCGGGCGTACGACGCCCACGGCGGCGAACTGCTGGCCAAGACCTACTACTCGGTGGGCGGCGGCTTCGTCGTCGACGAGGACGCGGTCGGCGCGGACCGCATCAAGCTGGACGACACGGTCCTGAAGTACCCGTTCCGCACCGGCGACGAGCTGCTGCGCCTGACCCGCGAGACCGGCCTGTCGATCTCCTCCCTGATGCTGGAGAACGAACGGGCCTGGCGCAGCGAGGAGGAGATCCGCGCCGGACTGCTGGAGATCTGGCGGGTGATGCGGGAGTGCGTGGCCCGCGGCCTGTCCCGCGAGGGCATCCTGCCCGGCGGCCTGAAGGTGCGCCGCCGCGCCGCCGTCACCGCCCGCCAGCTGCGCGCCGAGGGCGACCCGCAGGCGCACGCCATGGAGTGGATCACGCTCTACGCCATGGCGGTCAACGAGGAGAACGCCGCCGGCGGCCGGGTGGTGACCGCCCCCACCAACGGCGCGGCCGGCATCATCCCCGCGGTCCTGCACTACTACCTCGACTTCGTGCCCGGCGCCGACGAGGACGGCGTGGTCCGCTTCCTCCTCGCGGCCGGCGCGATCGGCATGCTGTTCAAGGAGAACGCCTCCATCTCCGGCGCCGAGGTCGGCTGCCAGGGCGAGGTCGGCTCCGCCTGCTCCATGGCGGCCGGCGCCCTCGCCGAGGTCCTCGGCGGCACCCCCGAACAGGTGGAGAACGCCGCCGAGATCGGCATGGAGCACAACCTCGGCCTCACCTGCGACCCCGTCGGCGGCCTGGTCCAGATCCCGTGCATCGAGCGCAACGGCATGGCCGCGGTCAAGGCCGTCACCGCCGCCCGCATGGCCATGCGCGGCGACGGCTCCCACAAGGTCTCCCTCGACAAGGTCATCAAGACCATGAAGGAGACCGGCGCCGACATGTCGGTGAAGTACAAGGAGACGGCGCGGGGCGGACTCGCGGTGAACATCATCGAGTGCTGAACTCCGTTGCGCCGGGCGTGACTTACGTTCCTCCAGGGGCTACCGCGCGGTAACCGGTCTCCCCTACGCTGCCGCCAACTCGGCGACAGCGAAGGGGTGTTTCTGCATGCGCACGGTGAGACGGCTGGCGGGGCTGCTGGGTGCCGCCGCCCTGCTGGTGGCGGTACCCGGCAACGCCGAGGCGGCGTCGCCCACGTACGCCGGCACGACCGCGATCGGCACGCACAACGCCTACGACAAGGCGAAATACCCCTACTTCGCGCAGGCGCTGGACTCCGGCGCCTCGCTGCTGGAGCTGGACGTCTACACCGACAGCCTCAGCAAGCGCTGGCGGGTCAGCCACAGCAACCCGCTGGGCAACGACAACAACTGCGAGGCGGCGAAGACCCCGGGCGAGCTGTACAGCAAGAGCCGCAACCAGGACTTCGGCGGCTGCCTGGACAACATCGCCGCCTGGCACCAGCTCCACCCCGACCACCGGCCCATCGTGTTCAAGGTGGAGATGAAGAACGGCTTCAACAACAACGGGGGCCTCGGACCGGACGAGTTCGACACCCTGGTGCGACAGAAGCTGGGCGGCATCGTCTACAAGCCGTCCGACCTGCTCGGCTCGGCGTACGCCACCCTGGACGCGGCCGCCCGGGCCGACGCCTGGCCCACCCGGGACGCCCTGAAGGGCAAGGTGATCTTCGAACTGATCCCCGGCACGGTGGAGCAGGCCAACCCCTTCGACTCCTACTGGACGGACGAGGAGTACGCCGACCACCTGCGCGACCTGAAGGCGGCCGGCACCCTCTCCGAGGCCCAGGCCTTCCCCGCCGTCCTGGGCGCGGAGCCGGGCGACCCGCGCACGAGCCGCTACGACGCCTCCATCCGGCCGTGGTTCGTGTTCTTCGACGGGAACGCGGCCACGTACCTCGACAACGGCTACGACACGTCGTTCTACTCCGCGAACCACTACATTCTGATCATGACCGACGCGGCGGGCGTCTCCCCCGCGATCTCCTCCACCGACCCCACCGACGCCGAGGTCGCCGCCCGCCTCTCCCTGCTGGCCGCGCACCACGCCAGCCTCATCACCTCCGACTGGTCGGCCAAGTCGGCGGCCGTCCTGGGGTCGGTGACCGCCCGAAGCTGAGAATCCGGTACGCACCGGCCGCGCGGACGCGTCAAGCACGCCGGGACGGGACATCAAACAACTACCAACTCCTGTCCCCCCACGGCATGTCAAGGAGTTCCCCATGCTGCGCGGCATCGACGTGAGCGCGTACCAGTCCGCCTCGTACAGCACGGACGGCCTCTCCTTCGTCTTCGTCAAGGCGACGGAGGGCCGTTCGTACGTCAACCCCCGTCTCTCCGCCCAGACCAAACGCGCCCGCGACGCCGGGCTCGTCGTCGGCTTCTACCACTTCCTCTGGCCCGGCAACCTCACCGCCCAGGCCGAGTACTTCCTCTCCCACGCCCCCGAGAAGTCCGGCGACATCCTCGCCGTCGACTGGGAGACCACCGGAGACGGCACCCACGCCTCCAACGCGGAGAAGGACGCCTTCATCCGCAAACTGAAGCACCTGCGCCCGCACCACCGGGTGGTGCTCTACTGCAACCGCCACTTCTGGCTGAATGTCGACACCACGTCCTACGCCGGCGACGGCCTGTGGATCGCCGACTACGTCACGGCCGGCAAGCCCCGCATCAAGGCCAAGTGGCTCTTCCACCAGTACACCAGCGACCCGGTGGACCGGGACGTGGCGCACTTCGCGAGCAAGGCGGCGCTGCGGGACTGGGCGACGCCGTAGGCGGCGGCGCGGAACGCCGCGGTCAGCCCCGGAACTCCGCCGGCCGCTGCGGGGACGCCTCCGACAGGGCCTTGACGACGGCGTCGGTGCCGCCGCGCAGGCCGTAGACCGGGGTGCCGGGCTGCTGGCGCCAGGAGTCGTCGAGGCCACCGGCGTCCACGGTGTCGAAGCCGAGTTCGTCGATCAGCGCGCGGACCTTGCGCTTGGCGGCCTCGTCGTCGCCGGCGACGGGCAGGGCCATGCGGTCGGGGTGCCCGGCGGGCCGGCCGCGGTCGAGGATGTCCTGGGCGTAGGTGCCGTTGAACGCCTTGATCACGGGGTGGCCGAGCTGCCGTTCGGTCCAGCGGCTCTCGGTGAGATCCTCGTCCTCGATCGCGGCGATGCGGCCGTCGCGCTGCTGCGGGTAGTAGTTGCCGGTGTCGATGACGGCGACGCCCTCGGCGGCCTCGTCGAACAGGCCGGACGGCAGGCCGGGGACCGCCTTGACGGGGACCGTCACGACGACGACCTCGGCGCCGCGGGCCGCCTCCTCGACCCGGACGGGTGTCGCCCCCGTCTCCTCGGCCAGCCCGGTGAGGGTGCGCGGGCCGCGGGAATTGGCGACGGAGACGTCGTGGCCGAGGGCGGTGAGCCGCCGGGTGAGGTTGCCGCCGATGTTTCCCGCGCCGATGATGCCGATCTTCATCTCTGCCTCGTCTCGTCGTCCCGTCGTTCCGGGAGCGGTTCCACGGAGGCCGGGCGGCCCCGTATGACCGGCGGCAACCCGGAGACGGGACCCGCTATTCCCCGGGCGCGACAAACGGGTGGCCGAATTCCCCGGACGGCGCGCCGGCCCCGCCCTGCCGCCGCAGCAGGCCGAGCGTGCCCTTTCCGGCTCCGCCCGCAGCGCCGCGGATCACCTGCTGTGCGCCGTCACCCGCCCGCGTCCCCACCGTGCCGGGCGCCGTGGCCCGGGCGGCGGAGCGTGCGGCTCCGGCGACGGGCGCGAGAGCGGGCCGGGTGTCGCGGAACACGGCGAGGGGGCCCGTCCGGCGCCGGACGGGCCCCCTCTGCCCGGTTCACTTGTTCAGGTGCGCCCAGAACTCGTCGAACGACAGCACCTTGTCGCCGTTCAGGTCGCGGCTGGCGATGATGGCCTCGGCGACCGCCTCGGTGACGTTCCAGTCGCCGCCCTGGGCGAGGGCGGACTTGAACTCGGCTGCGGTGATGAAGCCGTCACCGTCCGCATCGATGCGCTGGAACTGCTTGCGTGCTTCCTCGATGTCGATGTCCGCCACCGGTCCGCCCCTTTTTGTCTCGTCTTGTCTTGTCTCACGGTTTGCGTGTCCGCTGTCGCGGCGACGCAGGTCAGGTTAACCGGCGGCGCGCGCACGCAGTGCGGCGACCACCCAGGCGAACTCCTCGCGGTGGGCGGGCAGGGGTCCCCGACCCTTCACGACGGCGATCAGTTCGCGGTAGCGGGCGACCCTGTCGTTCGTCGCCGCCTCCAGTCGCTCCAGGACGGCCGTGCGGTCGGCGTCGCCCAGCAGGTCGCGCAGCACCTCCTCGGCCTGAGGGGACTCCGGGGCGATGCCCCGTTCCCGGGCCCGTGCCGCCAGCTGGATCAGGCGGCGGGCGAACCACAGGGAGGCGCCCGGAGGCGTGTCGGGCGCGCGGTGGCGGTCGGCCGCGTTGAACTCGGCCGCCTGCCGCATCCGCGCCCGGAACTCCGGGTCCTGCAGCATCTCGGCCAGTTCCAGCCAGGCGTCCACCTGCTCGGGCGTCGGGTCCTCCGGCAGGTCCGCGGCGGTGTCGAGCATGCGCTCGCGGATCACCGGGTCGGCCGTGTCCAGTCCCCGGAACGTCTCGTCCACGAACTCCCGGATGATCCGCCGCCGTTCCGCCGCCGACAGCCGTGCCAGCCTGTTCACCAAGGTCATCTCCTGTGCGCTCGATCCCCGCCGGGCGACCGTCGACAGCACCGCGCGGGTCACCTTCAGCGCCCGGATCTGCGCGTCCAGCGCGGCCACGTGCGCGGCGGCGACCTCGGCGACCGTGGTCTCGCCGGCCAGCACCCGGCGCACGTCGTCCAGGCCGAGCCCGAGCTCGCGCAGGGTGCGCACGAGTTCCAGGCGGGCCACGGACGCGGCGTCGTAGAGGCGGTAGCCGCCCGCGG
This sequence comes from Streptomyces echinoruber, assembly GCF_014651135.1. Classification (GTDB taxonomy): domain Bacteria; phylum Actinomycetota; class Actinomycetes; order Streptomycetales; family Streptomycetaceae; genus Streptomyces; species Streptomyces echinoruber. The sequence continues at coordinate 365,324 of NZ_BMWH01000003.1, read as the reverse complement.
ACCGGGCCACCGGGGGCAGGGCGCCCACGTCGGACCAGTAGCGGATGGTGCGCACGGTCAGGCCGGTGGCCCGGGCGAGGTCGCCGATGGTGAGGAGTCCACTCCCGTCGTCGGTCACGTCTGCGAGTGTGGGCCTTCCCGTGGGTGGAGACTCAAGCGGCGGGCGCGGCGGCGGTGTGCGGCTAGCGGAAGATGCCGGTGTGGCCGAGGGAGTAGCGGCCCGGCTGGGGGTAGACGGCGAGGCCGTGCGGGCCGCTGCCGACCTTGATGCGGGCGAGCTGCGCGCCGGTGCGGGTGTCGATGGCGTACACCTCGGAGTGGTAGCGGCCGGAGAGCCACAGCACCCTGCCGTCGGCGGAGACGCCGCCCATGTCGGGGCTGCCGCCGTCGGGCAGGTGCCACTTCTTCGTGACCTCGCCCCGTGCGAAGTCGAAGACGGAGACGGTGCCCTCGCCCCGGTTGGAGACGTACATCTCGCGGGAGTCGCGGCTGACGTACAGGCCGTGGCAGCCCTTGCCGGTGGGCAGGAAGGACGGCTTGCCGAAGGTGTCGCCGTCGAGGATCCACAGGCCGTTGGCCACCATGTCGGCGATGTAGAACCGCTTGCCGTCGGGCGAGATCTTCACGTCCTGGGGCATGGCGCCGTGCAGGGGCAGTTTTTGCCGGCCGACGATCTTCATCTTCTCGGTGTCGACCTTGAGCAGTTCGCCGCTGAACTCGCAGGAGACGATGAAGTAGCGTCCGTCGCGGGAGAAGTCGGCGTGGTTGACGCCGTAGCAGGGGACGGGGACGGTCTTCTCGCGCCGCATGGTGTGCGCGTCGCGGAAGACCAGTTCGCGGTCGAGGCTGGCCATGACGACGGCGTACCGGCCGTCGGGCGTGAAGTACAGGTTGTACGGGTCGTGCACGTCGACCGGTTTGCCGGCCTTGCCGGTGCGCGGGTCGATGGGGGTGAGGGTGTTGCCGCGGTCGTTGTTGACCCACAGGGTCTTCAGGTCCCAGGACGGCACGACGTGCTGGGGCTGGGCGCCGACCGGGATGGTCTCGATCACCTGGTAGGTCTCCGGGTCGATGACGGAGACGGTGTCGGAGTTGGTGTTGGGGACGTAGACGCGGGACGGGAAGCCCTTGACCACCGGGGAGAGTCTGCCGGGGCGGTCGGCGGCGTAGACGTCCTTGGGGTCGAGGACGGGCGGCATGCCGGGCAGGCCGTCGACGGCCGGTTTCTTCGGCGCGGGCCTGACGGGTGCCCGGCTGCCGAGGGCCTCGTTCTTGTGGGGGGTGGAGCCGCCGCCGCAGGCGGGCAGCGCGGCGAGGGCGGTGAGGGCGGTGGCGGCGGCCAGGGCGCGGGCGAGTCGGGTGGGGGGCATCAGCTCAGCAGCTCCGTGGTGGTGACGGCACGCAGGCCGCGGCGGTCGAGGGCGTGCAGCAGGCCGGGGAGCGCGGCGACGGTGTCCGGGTAGCCGCAGTGCAGGCTGACCACGGACCCGTTGCGGATCGCGCCGAGGACCGTGTGGGTGACGGCGGCGGCGCCGGGCGCCGTGTGGTCGAGCGAGTCGACGTCGTACGACAGCACGTGCGGGTAGCCCGCGGCGCGGGCCAGCCGGGCGACGAGCGGGGAGGCGGTGGGGGCGCGGGAGGGGCGGAACCAGGTGCCGACGGATCCGGTCAGCCGTCGCAGGCGCCGCGCGCAGCCGGTGATCTCGGCGCGGGCCTCGATCTCGGGCAGCGCGTTGACCGCGACGTGGCGCTGGGTGTGGTTGCCGAGGTCGTGGCCGCCGTCGAGGATGCGGCGGGCCATCTCGGGGTGGGCGTCCAGCCAGCTGCCGACCGCGAGCACGGTGAGGCGGGCGCCGTGCGTCTCGGCGGCCGCCAGCAGGGCGCGGGCGAGCGCGGGGTCGCCCTGCCCGTGGAAGGTGAGCGCGACCCGGGGCCGGTCGCGGGGGCCGTGGGTGATCTGCGCGGGCTGCCCGGGGAAGCGGCGGGGCGCGGGCGGAGCGGCAGCGGACGAGGAGGGGGACGGAGACGGGAGCGGGGGCTGGGGCGGGGAGGTGGACGGGGTGCGCGGGTCGGCGCCGGGGGCGGCGCAGCCGGCGGCCGGGGCGCCCGCGGCGACGAGCCCGGCACCCGCGCGCAGCACCGTCCGGCGGTCGATCGTGGTCACCCGTCCATTTAAGGACGGTTTGTGAGAGGAAGTAATGTGATGAGCTGTTCCGTCTGGTCTGTACGGGGGATGCGCCCGGCTGCGGACCGGCCCGCCGTCGCGGGCGGCCGCCCCGGCACAGGTCGGCGGCCGTCCCCGGCACGGGTCGGCGGCCGTCCCCGGCACGGGTCGGCGGCCGTCCCGGCACGGAGCAGTGGCCGGTCCGGCACGGAGCAGTGGCCGGTCCGGCACGGAGCAGTGGCCGGTCCGGCACGGAGCAGTGGCCGGTCCGGCACGGAGCAGTGGTCGGTCCGGCACGGGTCAGTGGTCGGCGATCCGCATCTCGAACCAGGTGGTCTTGCCCCGCGGCAGCAGATCCACGCCCCAGCGGTCGGCGAGCTTGTCGACGAGGAAGAGACCCCGGCCGCCGGCGTCCATCTCCTGCACCGGCAGCAGGCAGGGCAGGCCCCGGGAGGGGTCGCGCACCTCGACGCGGATCCAGCCGCGGCGGCGGCGCATGCGCAGACCGAAGACGCGGGCACCGGTGTGCCGTACGGCGTTGCCGACGAGTTCGGAGACGAGGAGGACGGCGTCCTCGGTGAGCTGGGGGCCCAGGCCCCACTGGCGCAGGACGACGACCTGGGCGATGCGGCGGGCGGTGGCGGCGGACTCCGGGCGGGACGGCAGCGGAACCTCCGCCTCCGTCGGGTTGCCGTACAACTCCAGCGCCTTGAGCCCCCGTTCGTCCTCGGCCGCGGGGGACCAGCGTGGTGCGGTTGCGCGACCGTCTCCCCGCGGCTGCTCGATGCCCTCCAGCCCCGCCATGCCCCCATCATGGCCGTCCCCGGTGAGCCCGTGGGCCGTTCCGGGCGAATCCACCCCCCGGAGCGAATTGTTTCGAGAGGGCCCTCCGGCATACGCCAAAGGCACTTCGGAGTCCTCCGCAGCCCCACTGAGCTGCGCGGACGCCTCGAAAGGAGACAATCGACCGGCTCCCTCGGCAAGACAGGCTTAAGGCTGCGTTAAGGCTGCCATAAACCGCTTCACCGAGGGCCGGAACCAGACATCCCGTCAACTGCAAGGACTTCAGACGAATTTCGCCTTGCCGGGTCCTTCCTCCACGAAACTGCGCATGCCGCGTTCGCGGTCCTCCGTGGCGAACAGCCCGGCGAACCAGTTCCGCTCCACGGCGAGGCCGGTCTCGATGTCCGTCTCCAGGCCGGTGTCGACGGACTCCTTGGCCGCGCGCAGCGCGATCGCCGGGCCCTGCGCGAGCTTCGCGGCCCAGGCGTGCGCCTCGGTGTAGACGTCGGCGGCCGGGACGACCCGGTCCACCAGGCCGAGCGCCAGGGCCTCGTCCGCCTTGACCTGGCGGCCGGTGAAGATGAGGTCCTTGGCCTTGGAGGGCCCGATCAGGCGGGCGAGGCGCTGGGTGCCGCCGGCGCCCGGGATCAGGCCGAGCAGGATCTCCGGCTGGCCCAGCTTGGCGTTGTCGGCGGCGATGCGGTAGTCGGCGCACAGGGCGAGTTCGCAGCCGCCGCCGAGCGCGTAGCCGGTGACGGCGGCGACGACCGGCTTGGGGATGCGGGCCACGGCGGTGAAGGAGTCCTGCAGGGCGCGGGCGCGCAGGACCATCGCGGCGTGGTCCATCGCCTGCATCTCCTTGATGTCCGCGCCCGCCGCGAACACCTTCTCGCCGCCGTAGATCACCACCGCGCGCACGTCCTCGCGGCGCGCGGCCTCCTCGGCGAGCTCCTTGAGCCGGTCCTGCATCGCGATGTCCAGCGCGTTCATCGGCGGGCGGTTCAGGCGCAGCGTCCCGACGCCTTCGGCGACTTCCAGAGAGACGGTCATGCCCAGCAGGTTAACGCCGGCTAACGGCGATCGGCTCGGTGCCGTCGCTCACATCGGGCGGCCGGCGGCTCCGGTGGCGTACGCCACGCCGGGGCCGCCGGCCGGTGAGGCTCGGGGGGCCGGGGTTCAGGGCCCGGTATTCAGGACCCGAACCCCGGGTCCGGGTCCGGGATCCGGGGAGCTCAGGGTCCGGGGGCCCAGTGCCCGAAGTTCAGGACTTCCACTCCTGCCACGACATGTTCCAGCCGTTGAGCCCGTTGTCCGGGGCGACGGTCCGGTCGTGGGAGTGCTTGACGACGACGACGTCGCCGATGATCGAGTGGGTGAAGAACCAGCCCGCCGGGGTGGCGGTGCTGCCGCCCTTGACGTCGCGCAGGCCGACGCAGCCGTGGCTGGCGTTGTAGTTGCCGAAGGCGGAGCCGCCCCAGTAGTTGCCGTGGATGAAGGTGCCGGAGGTGGTCAGGCGCATGGCGTGCGGCACGTCCTTGATGTCGTACTCGCCGCCGTAGCCGACCGTCTCGCCGTTCATACGGGTCACCACGAGCTTCTCGCTGATGACCATCTGGCCGTTCCAGGTGTCGTAGCCGGGCTTGCCGGTGGTGACGGGGAGGGTCTTGACGACCTTGCCGTCGCGCATCACCTTCATGGTGTGCTTCTTCGCGTCGACGACGGAGACCTGGCTGCGGCCGACGGTGAAGGAGACGGTCTTGGACTGCTTGCCGTAGACGCCGTCGCGGCCCTCGACGCCGTCGAGGTCGAGGCGGACGCTGACCTTGGTGCCGGGCTTCCAGTACTTCTCGGGGCGGAAGTCGAGGCGGTCGTTGCCGAACCAGTGGCCCTCGACGTCGACGGCCGGTTCGGTCTTGATCCTGATGGCCTTCTCGACGGCGTCCGGGTGGGTGATGCCCCGGGTGAAGCGGACGGAGAACGGCATGCCGACGCCGACGGTGGAGCCGTCCTCGGGGGTGAAGATGCCGACGAAGGTGTTCTTCGGGGTCAGGGTGGTGAAGGTGGAGTTCCGGGTGACCCGGCGGCCCGCGGAGTCCTCGGCGACCGCGTGCACCCGGTAGGTGGTGGAGGCGGCCAGATGGGTGGTGGGTGTCCAGGTGGTGCCGCGTATCTTCCCGGGTATCGCGCGGCCCTTGGTGTCCTTGACCTCGACGTCGGTCAGTCTGCCCTTGCTGACGCCGACCTCGAGCGCGCCGTTGGTGTCGACCGACTTGGCGCCGTCCTTCGGCGCGATGGTGACGACCGCCCGCGGCTTCCCGGCCGAGCCGGCGCCCTTGCCCCCCTTGCCGTCGCCGGAGCCGGAGTCCCCGCCGCCGCACGCGCCGACGGTGAGGAGCAGCGCCGCGGCCAGTACCGCCACGGCCCCCCGCCGCGCTCCCGCCGACGCCCCCGATATCGGTCGCACGTTCACGTCCCTATTCCCCTCCCCGGGCCCCCGCTGCGCCGGGCCCGCGCGCACTTTGGCGCATAGTAACCGCCGATCGAGCGGCATCGGCGGGCCGCGCATGTCACCGTTCCGTCCCAACTTCGATCACGGTGGGGACGGTTGCCGCTCCCCCGGGGAAGCGGTGCCCGCCGTGGCCCTTCAGCCGTTCCTCCGAAGGTCCCCGGCGGTCCCCGGGGTCCCGGGGGTCCCGGGGGTCCCCGGGGAGCGGCCCCGCGGAGTCATCCGGCCGCGCTGCCCGCCTTCCACGTCTCCCAGTCCATGTTCCACCCTCCGAGGCCGTTTCCGGCAGCGACCTTCTTGTCGGCGCTGTGCACGACCTCGACGACGTCCCCGACGAGGCTGCGGTCGTAGAACCAGCCCGCCGGGGTGCCGGAGGAGCCGCCCCTGACGTCGCGCAGGCCGATGCACCCGTGGCTGACGTTGACCCGGCCGAAGGCGTCGCCGGACCAGTAGTTGCCGTGGACGAAGGTCCCGGAGTCGGTCAGCCGCATGGCGTGCGGGACGTCCTTGATGTCGTACTCGCCGCCGAAGCCGACCGTGCGGCTGTTCATGCGGGTCACCGCGAACTTCTCCGTCACCACCATCTTCCCGTTGTAGGTGGCGGTCCCCGGCCCGCCCGCCGTGATCGGCACGGTGGCCAGCAGCCGTCCGTCGCGGCGCACCCGCATGACGTGCCGCGCCGCGTCGACGACGGAGACCTGGCTGCGGCCGACGGTGAAGGTCAGGGTGCGGTGCCGCGGCCCGTGGACGCCGGGCGCGCCCTCGACGTCCTCCAGGCGCAGGTCGACGGTGACCCGGGTGCCGGGCCGCCAGTAGCGGCGGGGGCGGAAGTCGAGGCGGGTGCGGCCGAACCAGTGGGGGCGGATCTCCACGCCGGGCCGGGCGGTGACGCGCACGGCGCGCTCGACGGCGGCCCGGTTGCCGATCCTCCGGTCGAACCGCAGGGAGACGATCATGCCGGTGCCGACGGTGGCGTGGTTCCCGGGCAGGACCCGGGCGGTGAACCGCCGCCCGGGGCGCACGTCCCGGCTGCCGTCGTCCCTGGGGGGCCGGACGGTGTCCCCGGCCGCCGGGGGCGCGCCGAGCGCCCCCCGCGCCCGGTGCGCGCCGTCCGCGGCGCAGCCGGCGGTCCCGGCGATCAGTCCTGCCCCTGCCACTGTCACTGCCGCGGTCAGCGCGACCCACGCGCGCCGCACGCGTCCTTGTACGTGCCTCACGGGGTGCCCAACGACCGGCCTCGCCGGTGGGAAACGACCATGCCCGCCCCCGGGGAAACGTGAGTGCGAGCCCCGCTCTGGGCAGAACAGGGGGAGGAGGACGCGCAGGGGAGCCGCGGCCGGGACGCCGTGCGCTCCCCGTCGTGCCACGAGCCGCCAGGAGGCCGAACGTGTCCAGCGCAGCCGAGCAGGAGGCGGTGGCCGCCCAGCGCGCCGCCGAGGACGGGCGCCCGGCCGTCCTGGTCGACGGCGCGCGGCGCGGCGCGCCGCTCCCGGCCGTGCCCGTGCGGCCCGGCGCCCCGGTGCCGCTGGGCGCCCGTTTCCACACCGGGCCCGACGGCGTGGCCGGCACCAATTTCGCGCTGTGGGCGGGCGGCGCCGAGGCCGTCGACCTGTGCCTCTTCGACGACCGGGGCAGGGAGACCCGGGTCCGGCTGACCGAGCTGACGCACGAGATCTGGCACGGCTTCGTCCCCGGAGTGATGCCCGGCCAGCGCTACGGCTACCGGGTGCACGGCCGCTGGGACCCGTGGACCGGCGCCCGCTGGAACCCGGCGAAACTGCTGCTCGACCCGTACGCGCGGGCGGTGGACGGGGAGTTCGGGCTGCCGCCGGAGGTGTACGGGCACGTGCGGGACTGGCCCGACCAGTCGGTCGCCGACACCGTGCGCGACGAGCGGGACTCGGCGCCGTACGTGCCCAAGGGCGTCGTCGTCCACGATGACGACGACTGGTCCGACGACCGCCGCCCCAAGACGCCGTGGGCGGACTCGGTGATCTACGAGCTGCACGTGCGCGGCTTCACCAAACTGCACCCCGGCGTCCCCGAGGAGCTGCGCGGCACGTACGCCGGCCTCGCCCACCCCGCGGCGATCGAGCACCTGGTGGGACTGGGCGTCACGGCGGTGGAGCTGCTGCCGGTGCACCAGTTCGCGCACGAGGACCACCTGCTGCGCCGCGGCCTGCGCAACTACTGGGGCTACAACTCCATCGGCTACTTCGCCCCGCACGCCGGCTACGCCGCCTCCGGCACCACCGGCCAGCAGGTCGGCGAGTTCAAGCGGATGGTGCGCGCGCTGCACGCGGCCGGCATCGAGGTCGTCCTCGACGTGGTCTACAACCACACGGCGGAGGCGGGCGAGTACGGCCCCACGCTGTCGTTGAAGGGCATCGACAACCGCCGCTACTACCGCCTGCAGAGCGACGCGCGCCGGTACGCGGACTACACCGGCTGCGGCAACACCCTGCACGTCGTGCAGCCGCACGTGCTGCGGCTGATCACCGACTCGCTGCGGTACTGGGTGACGGAGATGGGCGTGGACGGCTTCCGCTTCGACCTGGCGGCGGCGCTGGCCCGCTCCATGCACGACGTCGACATGCTCTCCCCCTTTCTCGCGGTCATCGCCCAGGACCCGGTGCTGCGCCGTGTGAAGCTCATCGCCGAGCCGTGGGACATCGGCTCCGGCGGCTACCAGGTCGGCGCGTTCCCGCCGCTGTGGACGGAGTGGAACGACCGCTACCGCGACGCCGTGCGCGACTTCTGGCGGCACGCGCTGCCGGACGTGCGGGAGATGGGCTACCGCCTGTCGGGCTCCAGCGACCTGTACGCGTGGGGCGGGCGGCGGCCGTACGCCTCGGTCAACTTCATCACCGCGCACGACGGTTTCACCCTGCGGGACCTGGTGAGCTACGAGCGCAAGCACAACGAGGCCAACGGCGAGAACAACCGCGACGGCACCGACGACAACCGCTCCTGGAACTGCGGGACGGAGGGCGAGACGGACGACGAGGGCATACGGGCCCTGCGCCGCCGGCAACTGCGCAACCTGCTGACCACGCTGCTGCTGTCGACGGGCGTGCCGATGCTGGTCGCGGGCGACGAGCTGGGCCGCACGCAGCGCGGCAACAACAACGCCTACTGCCAGGACAACGAGGTCGGCTGGGTCGACTGGAGCCTGCTGGACGACCCCGGCTGGCGGGCGCTGTGCGACCTGACCGCGCGCCTGATCGCGCTGCGCCACCGCCACCCGGTGCTGCGCCGCCGCGCCTTCTTCTCCGGCCGGCCGCAGGCGGCGGACGGCCTGCGGGACCTGGCCTGGTTCACGCCGCGCGGCACGGAGATGACGGAAGGGGACTGGTTCGCCCCCGCCGCCACCCTGGGCATGTACCTCTCCGGCCGGGACATCCCCGGCCGCGACGAGCGGGGCGAGCAGATCCTCGACGACAGCTTCCTCATCGTCCTGCACGCCGGGGAGCGGCCGGTGAGCTTCGTCCTGCCCGGCCCGCCGTGGGCGGAGTCGTACGAGGTGGTGGTCGACACCGCCCGGGAGGAGCAGGCCGGTCCGCCGGATGTGACGCACCCCGCGGGCTCGGCGATCACCGTGCCGGAGCGGACCGTGCTGCTGCTGCGGGCGGGCTGACGGGTTCCGCCGCCGGGGCCGCTCTCTCCGGGGCCGCCCTCTCCCGGACCGCCGCCTCCGGGGCCGCCCGTCTCCGGGGCCGCCGCCGGGCCGCGCATCACCCGGCCGGCCGATGGGGTGGTACGGGCGCGCGCCCGCGGTGGTACGGCCGCGCGCCCGCGGGTCGTAGGACCAGCGGAGGAGCCGGACCGGGCCGAAACTCGGTGGGCGTCGCGGGTGCCGGTCCGTAGGCTCGCCCCTGATGCCCACGACACGTGCCACCACCCCGGACGCCCCCGGCCGGTCCGCCGTGCGGACGCTGCTGCGGCTGTGGCCGTACGTGCGGCCGGTGCGGCTGCGGCTGTTCGGTGCCGCCCTCGTGGCGATCGTCGCCTCCTGCGCCGGGCTGGTGATCCCGCTCGTCCTGAAGTGGCTGGTGGACGGCCCGATCGCCCACCGCGACCCGGCCGGCGTCCGGCTCGGCGCGCTGTACCTGCTGCTCCTCGGGCTCGGGGAGGCCCTGCTGTTCGGGCTGCGGCGGTGGCTCGTCGCGCGGCCCCTGGCGGGCGTGGAGGCAAAGATGCGGGCCGCCCTCTACCGGCACCTGCAGCGGCTGCCGGTGGCCTTCCACGACCGGTGGGCGTCCGGCCAGCTGCTCTCGCGGGGCACCACGGACCTGATGCTGCTCCGCATGTTCCTCGCCTTCCCGCTGACGTTCCTGCTGGTCAACGGGGTCACCCTCGTCGTCGGCGTGATCATCATGCTGGCGCAGGACTGGGTGCTGGGGCTGGTGGTCCTCGGCCCGGCGGTCCCCGTCGTGGTCACCTGCGTCGTCTTCGAGAAGCGGTACGCCGCCGCGGCCCGGCTCGCCCAGGACCAGATCGGCGACCTCACCACCGTCGTCGAGGAGAGCGTCCTCGGCATCCGCGTCGTCAAGGGCTTCGGCCGCCACCGCAGCCAGGCCCGCGCCTTCCGCGAGCTGTCCCGCACCCTGCGCGGCACCGAGCTGCGCAAGGCGCGGCTGCTGGCGGCCATCTGGGGCGTCATCGTGACCCTCCCGGAGGTCGCCGTGGGCGCGGCCCTGGTGGTGGGCGCCGTCCGGGTGGCCGACGGGGAGCTGTCCGCCGGCACGCTGGTCGCGTTCCTGTCCACCGCGCTGGCGCTGCGCTGGCCCGTCGACTCCATCGGCTTCCTGCTGGCGATGAGCCAGGAGGCGGCGACGGCGACGGAGCGGTACTTCGAGGTGATGGACGCGGAGCCGGAGGCGGATGCGGAAGAGGCTCCAAAGGCGGATCCGGGGGAGGCTCCGGAGGCTGATCCGCAGGAGGGGCCAGGCCCGGCCGACGGGCGGCCGGCGGCCCGCGCGGACGGGGGATCGCGCTTCGGGGCGGACCGGAGGCCGCGCGTCAAGGCGGACGGGGGGCCGCGCTTCGAGGCGGACGGGGGGCTGCGCTTCGAGGGCGTCCGCTTCCGCTACCCCGACGCTCCCCCCGGCTCCCCGCCCGTCCTGGACGGCGTCGACCTGCACATCCGCCCCGGCGAGTCCATGGCCCTGGTCGGCGCCACCGGCAGCGGCAAGACGACGCTCACCGCGCTCGTCCCCCGCCTGTACGAGGTGACCGCGGGCCGCATCACGCTCGACGGCGTCGACATCCGGCGCCTGTCCCGCCGGGAGCTGCGCGCCCGGGTCGCCGTCGCGTTCGAGGAGCCGACGCTGTTCTCGGCGAGCGTCGCCGACAACGTGCTCATGGGCGCGCCCGAGGACGCCGGCGAGGCCGAGCTGCACCGGGCGCTGGCCGTGGCGCAGGCGGACTTCGCGCACGCGCTGCCGCAGGGCACGGACACGCAGGTCGGCGAGCAGGGACTGAGCCTGTCCGGCGGGCAGCGGCAGCGGCTGGCGCTGGCCCGGGCGGTGGTGGGCAGGCCCCGCTTCCTGGTCCTGGACGACCCGCTGTCCGCGCTGGACGTGCACACGGAGGCCGCCGTGGAGGCCGCGCTGCGGCAGGTCCTCGCCGGCACCACGGCGCTGATCGTGGCGCACCGCCCGTCCACCGTGCTGCTCGCCGACCGCGTCGCCCTGCTCTCCCGCGGCCGCATCGCCGCCGTCGGCACCCATCACGAACTGCTGCGCAGCAACGCCGAGTACGCCCACCTGATGGCGGGCGACGCCCGAGCAGAACCGAAGGCCGCCCGATGACCGCGCCCTCCCCCGACCTGTCGGACGCACCCGGGCAGGGGACCTCCCCGCCGCCCGCCCCCGCCGCCGGCCGCGCGCCGGAGCCGCCCCGCGACACCGGCGACCCCTTCGACCGCGACGTCCTGCCCACGCCGCCCGGCGCCACCGCCGGCCTGCTGCGCTCCCTGCTGGCGCCGCTGCGGGCGCGCGTCGCCGTCACCACCCTCCTGCTGCTGCTCCAGCAGGCGGCCGTGCAGACCGGCCCGCTGCTGGTGGCCTACGCCATCGACCACGCCGTGCCCGCCCTGCGCGACCGCCACGACCGGGGCCCGCTGATCGCGGTGGCGGCCGGCTACCTGCTGTGCGCGCTCGCCTCCGGCGCCCTGCAGTCGGCGTTCGTGGTCACCTCGGCGCGGGTCAGCCAGGACGTGCTGCTGGACCTGCGCGGCCGCATCTTCCGCCACGCGCAGGCGCTCAGCGTCGACTTCCACGAGCGCTACACCTCCGGCCGGCTCATCTCCCGCTCCACCACGGACGTGGAGTCGCTGCGCGAACTCCTCGACGACGGGCTGCAGGAGCTGGTGATGGTCCTGCTGTCGTGCGTGTACATCACGGCGATGCTGATGTGGCTGGATCTCGGCCTGGGCGCGGTGGCGGTGGCCTCGTTCGCGCCGCTGTACCTGCTGGTGCGGCGCTACCGGCGGCGCGCGGGGCGGGTGTTCCGCGCCCGGTCCACGGCGATCGCGGCGGTGATCGTGAAGTTCGTGGAGACGATGAACGGCATCCGCCCGGTGCGCGCTTTTCGCCGCGAGGCCGCCAACGACGCCGAGTTCCGCGCCCTGAACCGGCGTCACGAACGCGTCAACGGCGACGGCATGCTGGAGATGGCCCGCTACGTCGTCGGCTCCCGCACGGTCGCCAACACCGCCGTCGCCGGGATCGTGCTGTGGGGCGCCCACCGGGTCGCGGCCGGGTCGCTGGAGCTGGGCGTGCTGGCGGCCGCGGTGCTCTACCTGCGCCGCCTGTACGACCCGATCGACCGGCTCGGCATGTTCCTCAACTCCTACCAGTCGGCGGCCGCCTCCCTGGAGAAGATCGCCGGCCTGCTCGCCCAGACCCCGTCGGTGCCCGAGCCGCCGGTTCCCCGGCCGCTGCCGCCGCTCGCCTCCGAGCACCCCGGCCGCGAGGTCGTCTTCGACGGCGTCCGCTTCGCCTACCGCACCGGCGGCGAGGTCCTGCCGCGCTTCGACCTGACCCTGCCCGCCGGGCAGACCGTCGCGGTGGTCGGCTCCACCGGCGCCGGCAAGTCGACGCTGGCCAAGCTGCTCGCCCGCTTCTACGACCCCACCGAGGGCCGGGTCCTGCTGGACGGCGTCGACCTGCGCGACCTGGCCACGGCCGAGTTGCGGCGCGGGGTGGTGATGGTGACGCAGGAGGCGTTCCTGTTCTCCGGCACCGTCGCCGAGAACATCGCCATCGGCCGCCCGGACGCGTCCCGCGAGGAGATCGAGCGGGCCGCCAAGGCCATCGGCGCCCACGACTTCATCACCTCCCTGCCCGAGGGCTACGACACCGACGTCCGCAAGCGCGGCGGCCGCATCTCCGCCGGACAGCGCCAACTCGTCGCGTTCGCAAGAGCCTTGCTCGCCGATCCCGGTGTCCTCGTCCTCGACGAGGCCACCAGCTCCCTCGACATCCCCGGCGAACGGGCCGTGCAGCGCGCCATGGAGACGGTCCTGAAGGGCCGTACCGCCGTCGTCATCGCCCACCGGCTGTCCACGGTGGAGATCGCCGACCGGGTGCTGGTGATGGAGCACGGCCGCGTCGTGGAGGACGGCACTCCGGCCGAACTCGTCGCCGGCACGGGCCGGTTCGCCGAGCTGCACCGGGCCTGGCGGGACAGCCTGGCGTAAGCGCGCGCCGGGGGGGCGGCGGCGTGCGCCGCGCCTGCGGGGATGTGATCGGCGTCTGCGGAGACGCTACCGATGCCTGCGGAGACGTGATCGGCGTCGGCGGGGGCGCGATCGACGACTGCGGGGACGCGATCGACGCCCGTGGAGATCCGGGCGCGCCGGACGGTGGCGCCGCGGCCAACAGTCCGCATAGCGAACATGAACAACCGGTCAACGAACGATTTCCAGCCAAATTTCTGACGCGCTCCTGACAGAAAGCGGGATCCCCTGCGACCCTTCCCACGGCCCCACCACAGCAACCCCACAGCACCTGCACAGCTCCATCGCTGTGGCCGGCCGGCATCCGCACCTGTTCCACCCCGTTCTGCCCGGACGGACACCCCGCCGTCCGGATCTCCCCTGGCCGCGTGTCCCGCGGCCGCGCAGAAGGAGTCAGTGGTGAGCAGAAGCACTTCCGCAGGCAGACGCACCCTCTCCGGCAGATCCGCCTCCCCCGCCCCCCGCCGCCGCGCCGCCGGCGTCGCCCTGGCCGGCGTCGCCGCGCTGATCGCCGCCGCCGTCCAGACGGGCGCCGCGAGCGCCGCCCCCGCCCGGCCGGTCCCGGGCCACGCCGACCCGGCCCACCGGGCCGTCAAGCTGACCCCCTCGCAGCGCGCCGAGCTGCTGCGCGACGCGGAGGCGACGAAGGCGCGCACGGCCCACGACCTCGGCCTGGGCGCGCAGGAGAAGCTGGTCGTCAAGGACGTCGTGAAGGACGCCGACGGCACCCTGCACACCCGCTACGAACGCACCTACGCCGGCCTGCCCGTCCTCGGCGGCGACCTGATCGTCGACACCGCCAAGTCGGGGCGGACCGAGCGCGTCGTCAAGGCGGTCAAGGCCGCCCTGAAGGTGCCCACCCTCACCCCCCGCGTGTCCGGCGCGGCCGCCGAGCGGCAGGCCGTGCGGCAGGCCAGGGCGCTGGGCGGCACCCGGTCCGCGGCGGACGGCGCGCGCAAGGTGATCTGGGCGGCGGGCGGCAAGCCGGTCCTCGCTCACGAGACCGTCATCGGCGGCCTGCAGGACGACGGCACCCCCAACGAGCTGCACGTCATCACCGACGCCACCACCGGCAAGGAGCTCTACCGCTACCAGGGCGTCGAGACCGGCGTCGGCAACACCCGCTACAGCGGCCAGGTGCCGCTCACCACGACCCTGTCGGGCTCGACGTACACGCTCAACGACGGCGCGCGCGGCGGCCACAGGACGTACAACCTCAACCACGGCACCTCGGGCACCGGCACGCTGTTCTCCCAGTCCAGTGACACCTGGGGCGACGGCACCAACTCCAACGCGGCGACCGCCGGCGCGGACGCGCACTACGGCGCCGCGGTGACGTGGGACTTCTACAAGAACACCTTCGGCCGCAACGGCATCCGCAACGACGGCAAGGCGGCCTACTCGCGCGTCCACTACGGCAACGCCTACGTCAACGCCTTCTGGGACGACAACTGCTTCTGCATGACCTACGGCGACGGCTCCGGCAACGCCGATCCGCTGACCTCGCTGGACGTGGCCGGCCACGAGATGAGCCACGGCGTCACCTCCAACACCGCCGGCCTGAACTACTCCGGTGAATCAGGCGGGTTGAACGAGGCCACCAGCGACATCTTCGGCACCGGCGTGGAGTTCTCCGCCAACAACGCCGCCGACCCGGGCGACTACCTGATCGGCGAGAAGATCGACATCAACGGCGACGGCACCCCGCTGCGCTACATGGACAAGCCCAGCAAGGACGGCGCCTCCGCCGACTACTGGTCCTCCTCCGTCGGCAACAAGGACGTCCACTACTCCTCCGGCGTCGCCAACCACTTCTTCTACCTGCTCTCCGAGGGCAGCGGCACGAAGGTGATCAACGGCGTCAGCTACAACTCGCCGACGTACGACGGCCTTCCGGTCACCGGCATCGGCCGGGACAAGGCGCTGCAGATCTGGTACCGGGCGCTGACCACGAAGTTCACCTCCACCACCACCTACGCCGGCGCCCGCACCGGCACGCTGGCAGCGGCCGGCGAGCTGTACGGCACCTCCAGCGCCGAGTACAAGGCGGTGCAGGACGCGTGGGCCGCGGTGAACGTCGGCTCGCGCTCCGGGGGCGGCGGGACCGGGACCACGTACGAGAGCACCGCCGATGTGTCGATCCCGGACAACGGCCCGGCGGTCACCTCGTCCATCACCGTCTCCGGACGCACCGGCAACGCCCCGTCCAACCTCCAGGTCACGGTCGACATCGTGCACACCTGGCGCGGCGACCTGGTGATCGACCTCGTCGGGCCGTCGGGCACGGCGTACCGGCTGAAGAACTTCAGCTCCACCGACTCCGCGGACGACGTGCACGCCACGTA
The DNA here is from genome assembly GCF_014651135.1 of Streptomyces echinoruber. Taxonomy (GTDB): domain Bacteria; phylum Actinomycetota; class Actinomycetes; order Streptomycetales; family Streptomycetaceae; genus Streptomyces; species Streptomyces echinoruber. The sequence continues at coordinate 349,782 of NZ_BMWH01000003.1, read as the reverse complement.
CACGGTCAACGCCTCCTCGGAGCCCGCCAACGGCACCTGGAAGCTGCGGGTGCAGGACCAGGCGACGTACGACACCGGGTACCTCGACGGCTGGAAGCTGACCTTCCCGTAAGCCGGGCGAACCGGCCGGCCCGGCCCCGGGACGCCCGCCGGGGCCGGGCCGTTTACACGCACGCAACGTTCATCCGGCAGTCGATTTTGAGCCAACATCACGTCAGGGGAATGACATGTACGCGTCCTGAGTGTCACTCTTCCTGCGCCGCCGCACATGCACCGCAACTTCACCAACGATCCGGACGGTTGCCCCACGGCCGCCCGGAATCCCCCACCGAAGGAGCTTGTGTGACTCCCCGCTACGCGCGTCACAGGCGCACCACCCTGGCCATCGCCACCGCGGTCGCCGCCGGAGCCCTCCTCACCACCGGCCTCACCACCAGCGCCTCCGCCCAGCCCACCGCCTCGGACACCGCCGGCCGCACCCCCCTCGCCGCCGCACCGACCGCGCTGTCCGCCGCGGCCCGCACCACCCTGATCCACAAGGCCCAGGCCGACACCACAGACACCGCCCGGCGCATAGGCCTCGGCACGCAGGAGAAGCTGGTCGTCAAGGACGTCGTGAAGGACGCCGACGGCACGGTGCACACCCGCTACGAACGCACCTACGCCGGCCTGCCCGTCCTCGGCGGCGACCTGATCGTCCACACCGCGCCCTCCGGCGCCGTCCAGGGGGTCACCAAGGCGACGAAGGCCGCCGTCAAGGTCGCCTCCGTCAAGCCGCAGATCACCGCCGCCAAGGCCGAGAAGCAGGCGCTGACCGCGGCGAAGGCCGCCGGTTCGGACCGGACGTCCGCCGACTCCGCCCCGCGCAAGGTGATCTGGGCCGCGAGCGGCAAGCCGGTCCTCGCCTACGAGACCGTCGTCGGCGGCCTGCAGGACGACGGCACCCCCAACGAGCTGCACGTCATCACCGACGCCGCCACCGGCAAGAAGCTCTACGAGTACCAGGGCATCGAGACCGGCACCGGCAAGACCCTGTACTCCGGCACGGTCGGCCTGAACACCTACCTGTCGGGCTCGACGTACCAGCTCTACGACACCACCCGCGGCGGCCACAAGACGTACAACCTCAAGCACAGCAGCAGCTCGTCCACGGGCACCCTGTTCACGGACGCGGACGACGTCTGGGGCACCGGAGTCGCCTCCAGCTCCTCCACCGACCAGACCGCGGCCGCGGACGCCGCCTACGGCGCACAGGTGACGTGGGACTTCTACAAGAACACCTTCGGCCGCAACGGCATCCGCAACGACGGCAAGGCGGCCTACTCGCGCGTCCACTACGGCAACGCCTACGTCAACGCCTTCTGGGACGACAACTGCTTCTGCATGACCTACGGCGACGGCTCCGGCAACACCCACCCGCTGACCTCGCTGGACGTGGCCGGCCACGAGATGAGCCACGGCGTCACCTCCAACACCGCCGGCCTGAACTACTCCGGCGAGTCCGGCGGCCTGAACGAGGCCACCAGCGACATCTTCGGCACCGGCGTGGAGTTCTCCGCCAACAACAGCTCGGACCCCGGTGACTACCTGATCGGTGAGAAGATCGACATCAACGGCGACGGCACCCCGCTGCGCTACATGGACAAGCCCAGCAAGGACGGCGCCTCCGCCGACTACTGGTCCTCCTCCGTCGGCAACAAGGACGTCCACTACTCCTCCGGCGTCGCCAACCACTTCTTCTACCTGCTCTCCGAGGGCAGCGGCGCCAAGACCATCAACGGCGTCAGCTACAACTCGCCCACCTACAACGGCTCCACCGTCACCGGCATCGGCCGCGCCAAGGCGCTGCAGATCTGGTACAAGGCGCTGACCACGTACATGACGTCGACCACGAACTACAAGGGCGCCCGCACGGCGACCCTGAACGCGGCGGCGGCCCTGTACGGCTCCGGCAGCACCGAGTACAACGCGGTGGCCGCGGCCTGGAGCGCGGTCAACGTCAACTGACACACGTCGAGTTGACACGGGCGGCACCCGGGAGGCAGGCACTCCGGGTGCCGCCCTAGGCTTGGGCCCCATGTCCTTCACGTACGAGGAAGTCGGCGCCACCCGCCAGGGCCCCGACGCCTGCCCGCCGGGCTTCCGCCTCCTGCACGTGCGCGCCCGCATCGGTGAGGGCGAGGACGTCTTCCGCCGGGCCGCCGAAGCCGTGATGACCTGGGAGCTGCACCGCGCGGTCGGCGTCGGCATCGACGCCGGCGCCGACCGCGCCGCCCCCGGCGTCGACGTCACCGTCACCCTCGCCGCCGTGATCAAGGCGCCGTGCCGCGTGGTGTGGGCCGTGGAGGAACGCCGCCGCGCCGGCTGGGCCTACGGCACCCTCGCCGGGCACCCCGAGTCCGGCGAGGAGGCCTTCCTCGTGGAACGCACCGGCGACGGCACCGTCTGGCTCACCGTCACCGCCTTCAGCCGCCCCGCCACGTGGTACGCCCGCGCGGGCGGCCCCGCCACCCGCGGCTTCCAGCACGCCTACGCCCGGCGGTGCGGCAAGGTGCTGCGCCGCCTGTGCGCGTCCGCCGCGGAGCCGTGAGGCACCCCGGCGGCGCGGGCTTCCCCGGCGGCGCGGGCTTCCCCGGCGGCGCGGGCTTCCCCGGCGGCGCGGGCTCCCCCGGCAGCCCGGGCTCCCCCGGCAGCCCGGGCTCCCCCGGCAGCCCGGGCTCCCCCGGCAGCCCGGGCTCCCCCGGCAGCCCGGGCTCCCCCGGCGGCACAGGCTCCCCCGGCGGCCCGGGCGGCGCCCCGCGGCCCCTCACCGCATGAGCACTCCCGCCGTCCCCACCGCCTCCTCCGACGGCACGGTCACCAGGCCCAGTTCCGCCGCCGTGGCCAGGAGGGGGTGGGCGGGCAGGATGCGGACGGTGTAGCCGTAGGGGCCGGTGCGGTCCAGGGCGAGGGAGCCCTCGTAGATCCGGCGGCCGTCCTCGTCGGGGCCGCCGGAGGGCTTGAGGGGGACGGTCTCGGCGTCGGTGATGCGGTCCTCCTCGTCGACCCGCCCGGAGACCGCCTGCACCTCGACGTCCTCGGGGCCGAGCTCGCCGAGGCCGACCCGCACGCGCAGGGCGAGGGGGGTGCCGAGCTCGGCCGTGGCGGTGGCCGCGGAGGACGTCTCGACGTGGTCGACCGTCACCTGCGGCCAGGCGGCGCGGACCCGGGCCTTCCAGGCGGCCAGCTCGCGCGCGGCCTCGGGGGTCATCGCGCGGTGGGAGCGGGCGGCGGGCGTGTAGAGCCGCTCGACGTACTCGCGGACCATGCGCCCGGCCAGCACCTTGGGTCCGAGGTGGCCGATGGTCTCGCGGACCATCTCGATCCACCGCTCGGGCAGCCCGTCCCGGCCGCGCTCGTAGAAGCGGGGCGCGACGCGCCGCTCCAGCAGGTCGTACAGCGCGGCGGCCTCCACGTCGTCGCGGTGGTCGGGGTCGGTGCCGGGGCCGCCGGCGGTGGGGATGGCCCAGCCGAAGTCGGGCCGGTACCACTCGTCCCACCAGCCGTCCAGCACGGACAGGTTGAGGCAGCCGTTGAGAGCCGCCTTCATGCCGGACGTGCCGCACGCCTCCAGCGGCCGCAGCGGGTTGTTCAGCCACACGTCGCAGCCCTGGTACAGCTTCTGCGCCATGGCCATGCCGTAGTCGGGCAGGAACACGATCCGGTGCCGCACCCGCGGGTCGTCGGCGAACCGCACCAGCTCCTGGATGAGCCGCTTGCCGCCGTCGTCCGCCGGGTGCGCCTTGCCCGCCACCACGATCTGCACCGGCCGCTCGGGGTGCAGCAGCAGCTCCATCAGCCGGTCCGGGTCGCGCAGCATCAGCGTCAGCCGCTTGTACGACGGCACGCGCCGCGCGAAGCCGATGGTCAGCACGTCCGGGTCGAGCACGCCGTCGATCCAGCCCAGCTCGGCCTCGCCCGCGCCGCGCTGCCGCCAGGACGCCCGCAGCCGCGCCCGCACCTCCAGTACGAGCTGCTCGCGCAGGTCGCGGCGCAGCTCCCAGATGTCCCGGTCGGGGATGTCGGCCACCGAGTCCCACCGCTCGGAGCCGCCCACGGTGAGGGCGTCCTCGGTGCGGTGCGCGCCGATCTGCCGGGCGCCGAGCCGGAACACCTCGGGCGCCACCCAGGTGGGCGCGTGCACGCCGTTCGTCACGGAGGTGATCGGCACCTCCTCGGGGTCGAAGCCCGGCCACAGCCCGGCGAACATCTCCCGGCTGACCTGGCCGTGCAGCAGCGACACGCCGTTGGCGCGCTGGGCCAGGCGCAGGCCCATCACGGCCATGTTGAACAGGTTCGGCTCGCCGCCGGGGTAGGTCTCCATGCCCAGCTCGAGGATCCGCTGCACCTCGATGGCGGGCAGCTCCGCCTCCGGCCCGAAGTGGCGGGCGACCAGTTCCCGGTCGAAGCGGTCGATGCCGGCCGGGACCGGCGTGTGCGTGGTGAACACCGTGCCCGCGCGCACCGCCTCCAGCGCCGCGTCGAAGTCCAGCCCCTGCCCGCACAGCTCGGCGATCCGCTCCAGGCCGAGGAACCCGGCGTGCCCCTCGTTGGTGTGGAACACCTCCGGCTCGGGGTGACCGGTCAGGCGGCAGTACGTCCGCACCGCCCGCACGCCCCCTATGCCGAGCAGCATCTCCTGCAGCAGCCGGTGCTCGCTGCCGCCGCCGTAGAGCCGGTCGGTCACCCCGCGCTCGCGCAGGTCGTTCTCCTCCACGTCGGAGTCGAGCATCAGCAGCGGCACCCGGCCGACCCGGGCGACCCAGATCCGGGCGCGCAGCGGGCGGCCGCCGGGCAGGGTGAGGGTGACGTGGACGGGAGTGCCGTCGGCCTCGGTGAGCAGCGCCAGGGGCAGCTCGTGCGGGTCGAGGACGGGGTAGTGCTCCTGCTGCCAGCCGTCGCGGGAGAGGGACTGGCGGAAGTAGCCGTGCCGGTACAGCAGCCCGACGCCGATCAGCGGCACGCCGAGGTCGCTGGCCGCCTTCAGGTGGTCGCCGGCGAGGATGCCCAGGCCGCCGGAGTACTGCGGCAGGGCGGCGGTGACGCCGAACTCCGGGGAGAAGTAGGCGACGGCGGCGGGCAGCTCGGCGCTCTGCGCCTGGTACCAGCGGTCGCCGGTCCGGTAGTCGTGCAGGTCGTCGGCGGCCGCGGTGAGGCGGCGCAGGAAGCGGCGGTCCGCGGCCAGCTCGGCCAGCCGCGCGGGGGGTACGCTGCCCAGCAGCCGTACCGGGTCGCCGCCCGAGGCGGCCCAGCGTTCCGGGTCCATGGACTGGAAGAGGTCACGGGTCTCGGCGTGCCAGGACCAGCGCAGGTTTCGCGCCAGATCGTTCAGTGGTCGCAGGGGCTCGGGAAGAACGGGACGGACGGTGAGTCGACGGATCGCCTTCACATTCCACCTCGGCAGGCGCGTGGAGAAGGACGCACGGCGCTGTGCGTCCCGTCGTCAACCATGACGGTATCGGCAGCCGGGGCCGGTACGGCGTGGTTCCTGGGTGTCGGCACATCCTGGCACTCTGTTGCCGTTCCCGTTCACCCCAGGCTCACACCTGATCACAGCTGTCTCTTACTCGACCAGGCCGGTCTTGTGCGCAGACAAACGCGTGAGTAGTTAACAAAGTGCCGGATTGCCCACCCGAAGAGGGTGGGAAGGCTCCACCGGGAAACCTCACCGGTACCTCCCGTAGGACCACCTCCCCACACCACATCCGCCCACACCCTCGTTGACGCGGACAGGAGCGGTCATGCCCGCCTCGCACCACTCGGCACCATCCACCACCACCGGCACCACCCCTACCGGCCCGCCCGTCGCGGAAACGGCCGTCGGCCGCATTCCCGTCCTCGACGTCCGCCCGATGGTCCAGCACGGGCGCCGGCCCGCGAAGGCGGTCACCGGTGAGACGTTCGAGATCTCGGCCACCGTGTTCCGCGAGGGCCACGACGCCGTCGCCGCCAACGTGGTCCTGCGCGATCCGCAGGGCCGCCCGGGCCCCTGGACCCCGATGCGCGAGCTGGCGCCCGGCACCGACCGCTGGGGCGCCCGCGTCACCGCCGGCGAGCCCGGACTGTGGACGTACCACGTGGAGGCCTGGGGAGACCCGATCAGCACCTGGCGGCACCACGCCCGGATCAAGGTCCCGGCGGGGATCGACACGGAGCTGATGCTGGAGGAGGGCGCGCGCCTGTACGAGCGGGCCGCCGCCGGCGTGCCCGAGGACGGCGGGCAGCGGGACGTGGTCCTGGCCGCGGTCGACGCCCTGCGGGACACCGGCCGCCCGGCGGCCTCGCGGCTGGCGGGGGCGTTGACGCCGGAGGTGGACGGGGTGCTGGCGCGATATCCGCTGCGGGAGCTGGTGACCGCCTCCGCGCCGCTGCCGCTGCTGGTGGAGCGGGAGCGGGCGCTGTACGGCGCCTGGTACGAGTTCTTCCCGCGCTCGGAGGGCACCCCCGAGCGGCCGCACGGCACCTTCCGCACCGCCGCGCGGCGGCTGGCGGCGATCGCCGCGATGGGCTTCGACGTGGTCTACCTGCCGCCCATCCACCCGATCGGCACCACCTTCCGCAAGGGCCGCAACAACTCCCTGACCGCCACCGACCAGGACGTGGGGGTGCCGTGGGCGATCGGCTCGCCGGAGGGCGGCCACGACGCGATCCACCCGCAGCTGGGCACCCTGGAGGACTTCGACTGGTTCGTGGACCAAGCCCGCGGCCTGGGCCTGGAGGTGGCGCTGGACTTCGCGCTGCAGTGCTCCCCGGACCACCCGTGGGTGGACAAGCACCCGGAGTGGTTCCACCACCGCCCCGACGGCTCGATCGCGTACGCGGAGAACCCGCCCAAGAAGTACCAGGACATCTACCCCATCGCCTTCGATGCGGACATGGACGGGCTGGTGGCGGAGACGGTGCGCATCCTGCGGCACTGGATGGGCCACGGGGTGCGCATCTTCAGGGTGGACAACCCGCACACCAAGCCGGTGGTGTTCTGGGAGCGGGTGCTGGGGGAGATCAACCGCACCGACCCGGACGTGATCTTTCTGGCGGAGGCGTTCACCCGGCCGGCGATGATGCACACCCTGGCCCAGATCGGCTTCCAGCAGTCCTACACCTACTTCACCTGGCGCAACACCAAGCAGGAGCTGACCGAGTACCTCACCGAGCTGACCGGCGAGGCCGCGAGCTACATGCGGCCCAACTTCTTCGCCAACACCCCCGACATCCTGCACGCCTACCTGCAGCACGGCGGCCGGCCGGCCTTCGAGGCGCGCGCGGTGCTGGCCGCCACCCTCTCCCCCACCTGGGGCATCTACTCCGGCTTCGAGCTGTGCGAGAACACCCCGCTGCGCCAGGGCAGCGAGGAGTACCTGGACTCCGAGAAGTACCAGCTCAAACCCCGCGACTGGGAGGCCGCCGCCCGCGAGGGACGCACCATCGCCCCCCTGATCACCAAACTCAACGACATCCGCCGCCGCAGTCCGGCCCTGCAGCAGCTCCGTGATCTGGACTTCCACCACGCCGACCAGGACGCGATCATCGCGTACTCGAAACGCCGGGGTTCGAACACGGTTCTGGTGGTAGTCAACCTCGATCCGCACCACACCCAGGAGGCGACGGTTTCGTTGGACATGCCGCGTCTCGGCCTGGACTGGCACGAGACCGTGCCGGTGCGCGACGAGCTCACCGGCGAGACCTATCACTGGGGCAGGGCCAACTATGTGCGTCTCGAACCGGGTCACCGGCCCGCGCATATCTTCACCGTCCTGCGACCGTCCACCCCGCAGATCGGAGGGTCACCCACAATATGAGCGTCAACGAGCCGGTTCCGGACACCTTCGAGGACACTCCGGCCCAGGACCGCGATCCCGAGTGGTTCAAACGCGCGGTCTTCTACGAGGTTCTCGTCCGCTCCTTCCAGGACAGCAACGGCGACGGCGTAGGTGACCTCAAGGGCCTGACGGCCAAGCTCGACTACCTGCAGTGGCTGGGCATCGACTGCATCTGGCTGCCGCCGTTCTTCAAGTCCCCCCTGCGGGACGGCGGCTACGACGTCTCCGACTACACCTCCGTACTGCCGGAGTTCGGCGACCTGGCCGACTTCGTGGAGTTCGTCGACGCCGCCCACCAGCGCGGCATGCGCGTGATCATCGACTTCGTCATGAACCACACCAGCGACCAGCACCCGTGGTTCCAGGAGTCCCGCCGCGACCCCGACGGGCCCTACGGCGACTACTACGTGTGGGCGGACGACGACAAGCAGTACCAGGACGCGCGGATCATCTTCGTGGACACGGAGGTGTCCAACTGGACCTACGACCCGGTGCGCAAGCAGTACTACTGGCACCGGTTCTTCTCCCACCAGCCGGACCTGAACTACGAGAACCCGGCCGTGCAGGAGGAGATGATCTCCGCGCTGAAGTTCTGGCTGGACCTGGGCATCGACGGTTTCCGCCTGGACGCGGTGCCCTACCTGTACCAGCAGGAGGGCACCAACTGCGAGAACCTCCCGGCGACGCACGCCTTCCTCAAGCGGGTGCGCCGCGAGATCGACGCCCAGTATCCGGACAAGGTGCTGCTGGCGGAGGCCAACCAGTGGCCGGAGGACGTCGTCGACTACTTCGGCGACTACGCCACCGGCGGCGACGAGTGCCACATGGCCTTCCACTTCCCCGTCATGCCGCGCATCTTCATGGCCGTGCGCCGCGAGTCCCGCTACCCCGTCTCCGAGATCCTGGCCAAGACCCCGCCCATCCCGTCGGGCTGCCAGTGGGGCATCTTCCTGCGCAACCACGACGAGCTGACCCTGGAGATGGTCACCGACGAGGAGCGCGACTACATGTGGGCCGAGTACGCCAAGGACCCCCGCATGCGCGCCAACATCGGCATCCGCCGCCGCCTGGCCCCGCTGCTGGACAACGACCGCAACCAGATCGAGCTGTTCACCGCCCTGCTGCTGTCCCTGCCCGGCAGCCCGATCCTGTACTACGGCGACGAGATCGGCATGGGCGACAACATCTGGCTCGGCGACCGCGACGCGGTGCGCACCCCCATGCAGTGGACCCCCGACCGCAACGCCGGCTTCTCCTCCTGCGACCCCGGCCGCCTCTACCTGCCGGTGATCATGGACCCCGTCCACGGCTACCAGGTCACCAACGTCGAGGCCGCCATGGCCTCCCCCGCCTCGCTGCTGCACTGGACCCGCCGCATGATCGAGATCCGCAAGCAGAACCCCGCCTTCGGACTCGGCTCCTACACCGAACTGCCCTCCTCCAACCCCGCCGTCCTGGCCTTCCTGCGCGAATACGAGGACGACCTCGTCCTGTGCGTCAACAACTTCTCCCGCTTCGCCCAGCCCACCGAGCTGGATCTGCAGGCGTTCGCCGGGCGCCACCCCGTCGAGCTCTTCGGCGGGGTGCGCTTCCCGGCCATCGGGGAGCTGCCGTACCTGCTGACGCTGTCGGGGCACGGTTTCTACTGGTTCCGGCTGCGCCGGGACGCGGCGTAAAGAGCGGCTCACCGCGCGTGCGCGACCGGGCGGGGCGTTTCCTCCGTCCCGCCCGGGGCACGCATCAGTAAACCCCCGCCCGCGCCTTTTCGGGGAAAGGACGTGACGCCATGTCGGAAGCCGTCACACACTCGGTCACGACCCCTCCCGGACTCCTGGCGTCCCTCGACCCGCTCCTGCGGGAGTGGCTGCCCAGGCAGCGCTGGTTCGCGGGCAAGGGGCGTCCGGTCACCGGGTTCTCCCTGGTGTCGGCGACCGAGCTGCTGCCGCCCACGGCCAAGCTGGGCCTGTACCACCTGCTGGTGCGCGCCCACCAGCCGCCGGCCGCGGCACCGCAGACGGCGGCCCCGCCCGATCCGCACGGCCATCCCGGCGACACCTACCAGCTCCTGATAGGAGTGCGCGAGGCGCTGCCGCCCCGGCTGGCACCCGCGCTGATCGGCCACCTGACCGAGGGCCCGCTGGCCGGACGCACGGTGTACGAGGCCCTCTACGACACCCGGCCCGCCGAACTGCTCCTGGAGGCCCTGCGCACCCAGGACCGCATCGGCGGGCTGCGTTTTGAGAAGGACCCGGACCGCGACATCCGCCCCGGCCTGGTGCCGCGCGTGTCGACCGCCGAGCAGTCCAATTCCTCGGTGGTGTACGGAGATACGTTCATCCTCAAGCTGCTGCGCCGGGTGGTGCCCGGCGTCAACCCCGACCTGGAGCTGCCGCTGGCGCTGGCCCGGCAGGGCTGCGCGCGGGTGCCCGCCCCGGTGGCGTGGATGCTGGCCGACGCCGCCGACGGCGTCCCGGCGCAGGCGGCGCCCGCGGAGTCCGAGGAGCCGTACCCCACGGCGTACCCGGGAGAGACCACGTACGTCCTCGGCGTGCTGCAGCCGTTCGTGCAGGGCGCCACGGACGGCTGGGAGCTGGCGCTGCGGGAACTCGCCAAGGGCGAGGACTTCCAGGCCGAGGCACGGGCGCTGGGCCGGGCCACCGCCGAGGTGCACACCGCGCTCGCGCGGGCGCTGCCCACCGTGACTCTCGGCCACCTCCAGATGCGGGCGCTGGTCGACGGCATGATCGAACGGCTGGAGGCCGCCGCGCAGGCCGTGCCGACGCTGCACCCCTACGTCCCCGGCCTGCTGTCGGCCTTCGAGGCGCTGGGGCAGCTCGCCGAGGAGGGCCACACCTGGACCGCGCAGCGCGTCCACGGCGACCTGCACCTGGGGCAGTGCCTGCGCTCCCCGTCCGGCGAGTGGTCGCTGATCGACTTCGAGGGCGAGCCCGCCAGGCCGCTGGCCGAGCGGCGGATGCCGCAGCCGGCGCTCAGGGACGTGGCCGGCATGCTGCGCTCGTTCGACTACGCCGCGCACTCGGCCGGGACCCCGGCTCCCCAATGGGCGGAGGCCTGCCGGGCCGCGTACTGCTCCGGGTACGCCGAGGTCGGCGGCCGCGACCCGCGGCACGACCCGGTGCTGCTGCGGGCCTGCGAGACCGACAAGGCGATCTACGAGGTCGTCTACGAGGCCCGGCACCGGCCGGACTGGCTGCCGGTGCCGCTCGCCGCGGTGCGCCGTCTGGCCCTGTCCTCTCGTTCCACCTGATGTGAACCCGACCCGACCTCATCTCCCCCTCGCCGAGGAGGCTCCGCCCGTGACTCCCCGCCCCCCGTCCAACGGTTCGGACCCGAACACGACGGCCGCCGAGAAGACGGCCGAGTCGGCTGAGAAGGCTGCGAAGAGCGTCGCGAAGAGCGTGCGGAAGGCCGCCGAGAAGGCCGTCGGGAAGACGGCCGCGCCCGTGCGGAAGGCCACCAGGGCCACGACGAGGAGGACGGCGGCGAAGACGGCGGCCGGCCAGGACGCGCCCGCGGAGCGGACCGCCGCCGAGGACACCGCGCAGAAGGCCGCCGCCCAGAAGACCACGGCGAAGAAAGCGACGGCGAAGAAGGCGACGGCCAAGAAGACCGCGACGCAGAAGGCGGTGGCGGCGAAGACCGCGCCCGCGAAGAAGACGGCCACGACGAAGGCGGCCGCGAAGAAGACCACCGCCAAGAAGACCGCCGCCGCCAAGACGGCCGCGGCGAAGACGACCGCCGCCAAGAAGACCACGGCCAAGACCACGGCCAAGAAGACCGCCGCCAAGAAGGTCCCCGCGCAGAAGAAGGCCGTGGGCGGGCAGGCCGCCCCGCCGCCGGCCCCCGCGGCGGAGCAGACGCCGGTCTCCCCCGCCGTCGCCCCCTGGGACCGCGAGCGGCTGCTGAACGGCACGCACCACGACCCGCACTCCGTGCTCGGCGCCCACCGGGTGCCCGGCGGCGTCGCGGTCCGCGCCTTCCGCCCGTACGCCCTGTCGGTGGGCGTCCTGGTCGGCGACGAGCGCACCGAGCTGCACAACGACGGGGAGGGCTTCTTCTCCGGGCTGCTGCCGCTCCAGGAGGTGCCGCGCTACCGACTGCAGGTGACGTACGAGGGCACGGTGCAGGAGATCGAGGACGCCTACTCCTTCCTGCCCACGCTCGGCGAGTTCGACCTGCACCTGATCGGCGAGGGCCGGCACGAGCAGCTCTGGCGGGTGCTCGGCGCCCACCCGATGACCCACGACGGCGTCACCGGGACCCGGTTCGCGGTGTGGGCGCCCAACGCCCGCGGCGTGCGGCTGGCCGGGACGTTCAACTTCTGGGACGGCACCGGCTTCCCGATGCGCTCGCTCGGCTCGTCCGGGGTGTGGGAGCTGTTCGTGCCCGGCATCGGCGAGGGCGAGCTGTACAAGTTCGAGATCACCCGCCCCGACGGCTCGAAGACGCTGCGCGCCGACCCGCTGGCCCGCCGCACCGAGGTGCCGCCGAGGACCTCGTCCGTCGTCTTCGCCTCGCACCACGAGTGGGGCGACCAGGAGTGGCTGGAGCGGCGCGCCGAACGCCCGGCGCACCAGGCGCCGTTCTCCGTGTACGAGATCCATCTGCCGTCCTGGCGGCCGGGACTGACGTACCGTGAGATCGCCGAGGTGCTGCCCGCCTACGTCCGGGACCTGGGCTTCACGCACGTGGAGCTGATGCCGGTCGCCGAGCACCCCTTCGGCGGCTCGTGGGGCTACCAGGTCACCGGCTTCTACGCGCCCACCGCCCGCCTGGGCACCCCGGACGACTTCAAGTACCTGGTCGACCGGCTGCACCAGGCCGGCATCGGCGTCCTGATGGACTGGGTGCCCGCGCACTTCCCGCGCGACGACTGGGCGCTGGCGGAGTTCGACGGGCGGCCGCTGTACGAGCACTCCGACCCGCTGCGCGCCGCCCATCCCGACTGGGGCACGCTGGAGTTCGACTACGGCCGCAACGAGGTGCGCAACTTCCTCGTCGCCAACGCCCTGTACTGGTGCGAGGAGTTCCACATCGACGGGCTGCGCGTGGACGCCGTGGCCTCCATGCTCTACCTGGACTACTCGCGCCAGCCCGGCCAGTGGACGCCGAACGTGTACGGCGGCCGGGAGAACCTGGACGCGGTGGCGTTCCTGCAGGAGATGAACGCGACCGTGTACCGGCGCTGCCCCGGCGTGGTCACCGTCGCCGAGGAGTCCACGGCCTGGGACGGCGTCACCCGCGCCACCCACCACAAGGGCCCGAGCGGGTTCGGCGGCCTGGGCTTCGGGCTGAAGTGGAACATGGGCTGGATGCACGACTCGCTGCAGTACATCAGCCACGAGCCCATCCACCGCAAGTACCACCACCACGAGATGACCTTCTCGATGGTGTACGCCTACAGCGAGAACTACGTGCTGCCCATCTCCCACGACGAGGTCGTGCACGGCAAGGGCTCGCTGGTGTCGAAGATGCCGGGCGACTGGTGGCAGCAGCGCGCCAACCTGCGCGCCTACCTGGGCTTCATGTGGTCGCACCCGGGCAAGCAACTGCTGTTCATGGGGCAGGAGTTCGCGCAGGGCTCGGAGTGGTCCGAGGAGCGCGGCCCGGACTGGTGGCTGCTCGACCCGGGGTACGGCGCCGAGGCCGACCACCGGGGCGTGCTGGACCTGGTGCGCGACCTCAACACCGTCTACCGGGCCACCCCGGCGCTGTGGCGGCTGGACACCGAGCCCGACGGCTTCCAGTGGATCGTCGGGGACGCCGCCGAGGACAACGTCTTCGCCTTCCTGCGCCTGGACGACGAGGGCTCCCCGCTGCTGGCGGTGTCGAACTTCTCCCCCGTCGTCCGGCACGACTACCGCCTGGGCGTCCCCGACGACGTGCCCGCCTGGCGCGAGGTCCTCAACACCGACGCGGCCCGCTACGGCGGCAGCGACGTGGTCAACCCCGACGCGGTCAAGCCCGAGCCCCAGGGCTGGCACGGCCGCCCGGCCAGCATCCGCCTGACGCTGCCGCCCCTGGCGACGGTCTGGCTGCGGCCGGCGTAGGCCCGCGGGCGCCGCGCCGGTGCCCGGTCACCGCGCCGGTGCCCGGTCATCGCGCCGGTGCCCGGTCAGGCCCGCCCGCCGGGCATCAGCCACCGCAGCGCCGCCGGCCGCCCCCGGGCCTGGCGGTCGGCGACGGGCCGGGCAGGGTCGTCGTCGCCGTCGCCGCCGTCACCGCCGTCGCCGGGGGCGGCCGGGCAGCCGTACAGCTTGGTGGTGACCATCAGCAGCAGGGGGCGCACGTAGTGGGACCGGTCCCCAGCGCCGCCGCAGCCGTGTGTACACCGCGCCCGGGTCGGTGTCGAACTCCGCGGTGAGCAGCGGTTCCGCAGGCAGCTCCGCCGGCAGCGGACGGTCGGCGGGCGCGGTGGCACAGGCGTCGGCTTCCCCGCGCCCACGCTTACCGCATCGGGCGTACACGCGGAGTCACCACGCCGCCGACTGTTACGTGTCTTGTACGAAGCGCCTGTACGTACGTCAGGCGAGCGCGTCCGCCAGCGCCTTCGGCAGGTCGCCGGTGTGCACCACGCCGAGCCGCTGGGTGGCGCGGGTCAGCGCGACGTACAGGTCGCTGGTGCCGTACCGGCCCGGCTCGACCACCAGGACGGAGTCGAACTCCAGGCCCTTGGCCTGCCGCGGGTCCAGCAGGACGACGGGCCGGGTGAGGTCCGGTTCGGCGCCCGCGGTGACCCCGTCCAGGCGGGCGGCCAGGGCACGGTGCAGCTCACGCGGGGCGATGACGGCGAGCCGGCCCTCGGCGGGGGTGAGTTCGCCGACCGCCTCGGCGACGGCGCCGGGCAGGTCGCCGGTGGCGCGCGCCCAGGGCCGCACCCCGGTGGAGCGCACCGAGCGCGGCGGCTCGAACCCCGGGTCCTCGGCGCGCACGACGGCCGCCGCGACCTCCATGATCTCCGCGGGGGTGCGGTAGTTGACACCGAGCCGGGTGTGCGTCCAGCGGTCCTCGACGTACGGCCGCAGGATCTCGTCCCAGGAGCCGACGCCGGCCTCCTCGGCGGTCTGCGCCGGGTCGCCGACGAGAGTCATGGAGCGGGTCGGGCAGCGCCGCATCAGCAGCCGCCACGCCATCGGCGACAGCTCCTGCGCCTCGTCGACGATGATGTGCCCGAACGTCCAGGTCCGGTCGGCCGCGGCGCGCTCGGCGGCGGAGCGGTGGTCGGCCTCCTCGTGGCGTTCGGCGAACCGCTCGGCGTCGATGATGTCGTGCGCGGCGAGCACCTCGGAGGCTTCCGGGTCGTCCTCCTCCTTGTCCTCGAACTCGTAGGTGCGGGAGGCGTACGACACGTCCAGCACGCTCTGCGCGTACGCCACCCGCTGCTCGCGCTCGCGCTCCGCCCGCAGCCGCGCCGCCCGGTCGTCCTCGCCGAGGAGTTCGGCCGCCTCGTCCAGCAGCGGGACGTCGGCCTCGGTCCACGCGCGGGTCACCGGGCGGCGGACGGCGTCGGCGTCCTCGGGCGCGAGGTAGCCGTCGGGTGCGGCGAGGAAGTCCGCGACCAGTTGCTGCGGGGTCAGCACCGGCCACAACCGGTCGATGGCGGCCCACACCTCGGGGTTCTCCGCGAGGTCGTCGCGGATCTGCGTGAGGTCGCCGGCGTCCAGCAGGCAGGAGCCGTCGTAGGGGTCGGTGCCGATGCGCTCGGCGTACAGCTCGGTGAGCGTGTTGAGGATGTGGCCCTCGAAGTGCTCGCGGGCCACGTTGTGCGGCAGCTTCGCGGCGCGGGCGCGTTCGCGGGCGACGTTCACCAGGCCGTCGTCGAGCATCAGGATCTCGCGCTCGTGCTCGATCGCGACGACCGGGTCGGGCAGCGCCTGGCGGTCGCGGACGACGGCGGCGAGCACGTCGGCCATCTCCGCGCGGCCCTTCACGGCGGCCGCCTCGGGGGTGTCCTTCGCGGTGGCCCGCACGCCGGGGTACAGCTCGCCGACGGTGGACAGCAGCACGCCGGTCTCGCCGAGGGAGGGCAGCACCTCGCCGATGTAGCCGAGGAACGCCGGGTTGGGGCCGACGATCAGCACCGCCCGCTTGGCGAGCAGCTCGCGGTGCTCGTAGAGCAGGTAGGCGGCCCGGTGCAGGGCGACGGCGGTCTTGCCGGTGCCGGGGCCGCCCTCCACCACCAGCACGCCGCGGTGCGGGGCGCGGATGATGCGGTCCTGGTCGGCCTGGATGGTGCGCACGATGTCGCTCATGCGGCCGGTGCGCGCGGAGTTCAGCGCGGCGAGCAGGACGGCGTCGCCGGTGGGGTCCTCGTGGCCGGTGCGGGTGGTGTCGCCGAGGTCGAGGATCTCGTCGTGCAGCGAGGTCACCCGCCGGCCCCGGGTGGAGATGTGCCGGCGGCGGCGCAGCCCCATCGGGGTGTGGCCGGTGGCCAGGTAGAAGGGGCGGGCGACGTCGGCCCGCCAGTCGATGAGCACCGGGGTGCGCTCGGCGTCGTCGGCGCGCAGGCCGATGCGGCCGATGTGGTGGACGGTGCCGTCGGCCAGGTCGAGCCGGCCGAAGCACAGGGAGCCGTCCACGGCGTTCAGCGCGGCCAGCAGCCGCGAGCGCTCGGCGACGCGGATGTCCCGCTCCAGCCTGGCCTGCCTGGGCGTGTCGCCCTGCGCTAGCGCCTCGGTGACGGACGCCTCCGCCGCGTCGCGCAGCGCGTCCACCCGCGCGTACAGCCCGTCGATGAATTCCTGCTCGTGCCGCAATTCATCGTCCGGAAATTCGGTGTTTGACAATTCCGCTCCCGCCCGGATATACTGTGCTCACTGAACTTCTCCGTGACTTCCGGAAGTTGAAGTCACGAATCCCTGAGAATACGCAGAAAAATCCCCCGAGCGCAATTGCTCGGGGGATTTCTCCGTTCTCCGGCCCGTGGGGGTGGTCGTCCGGGCGGCGGTACGGCGCTCAGAGCACGTCCGCCGGCTCCTGGAGCAGCCGCAGCTTGGACCGGGCGCCCACCATGGACCGCACCGGCTCACCGTCGCGGAACACCATGAACGTCGGCATCGACAGCACCTTGTAGGCGTGGGTGGTCTCGGGATTGGTGTCGACGTCCAGCCGGACCACCTTCAGCCGCTCGCCCTCCTCCGCCGCGAGCGCGGCCGGCACCGGCCCCATCTGCCGGCACGGCGGGCACCAGCCGGCGGTGAACTCCACCAGCACCGGCAGCCGTGCGTCCAGCACCTGCGCGCGGAAATCCGCGTCCGTCACTTCGGCGACCCTCCTCGTCCTCCCGGCCCTCCCCGTTCGCACCGCGGCTCCGGACTCTCCAGGGCCGCCGCCTCGGCCCGCGCCGGCTGCGCCCCGACCTGGGCCCGCACCGACCGCAGCTCCCCGATCAGCGCGTCCAGCTCGGCCGGCTTGCGCCGGTAGACCGCGAGCGAGTCCGGGCAGGAATCGCCCTCGGGGTGCCCGGCGCGCAGGCACTCCACGAAGGGCCGCGTCTCCTCCAGGTCGAACCCGAAGTCCCGCAGCGTCCTGATCTGCCGCAGCAGCCTCAGATCACTCTCGTCGTACGTCCGGTGCCCTCCCCCAAGCTCTCGGCAAGCTCTCGGCTTCGCTCGAGCAGGGGGCACCCCCAGCGTCCCGCCGCGCGGGCAGCAGCCCGCGCGCCTCGTAGTACCGCAGTGCCCGCGTCGTCGTCCCGGCCCGTGCCGCCAGTTCACCGATGCGCATGCCGACGACGGTAGGCCCTGACGCTTGCGTCAGGGCAAGCGCGGCCGCGGGGTGGAGTTCGTGGAGTTCCAGGAGGGAGCGGAGGAGTTCCAGGAGAAGGACTTCCAGGGGGAGGAGCCCGGGGGGAGAAGCTCAAGGGGAAAGGGTCCTGCCTCCGGGAAGAGGGTTCCGAAGGGTTTTAGGGGACCGGCGTCGCCGTTCCCGCCGACTCCTCCACCTCCAGTAGCGAGGCGCTGCGCCGTTCTTCCTCGTGGGCGCGGCGGCCGCCGCGCAGGCCGAACAGCCGCTTGGCGAGGGCGATGTACAGCACCGCCAGGACGTTCAGCACCAGCGTGGCGATCTTCAGCCCGCTGACGTGCTCGGTGAGTTCGTAGACCTCCAGCGGCAGGAAGGCGGCGGTGGCGACCACGGTCAGGTACTCCGCCCAGCGCTTGGCGTACCACAGCCCGACCGCCTCGACGAGCTCGACCAGCGCGTAGGCGAGCAGCAGTCCGGCCACCGTCAGCAGCGTGGAGTGCCGGTAGCCGAAGACCTTCCGGACGGAGTCGACGAGCGGCGAGTGGTCAAGGTCGTAATGGAAGTGGCGGAAAACCGGGCGGAAGACGTCCAGGTACTCCTCGAAGAGGCGGCGCACCGCGTCCTGGCTGTTGCTGAACCTCCACACCGCCACCGCGACCAGCACCACGAACACCCCGCGCAGCGCCCGCTCGATCGCGAGGAAGCGCAGGACGAACAGGTCGCGCAGCACCTTGCCGCGCGGCACCAGCGGCGCCTCGGCGGCCGGCCCGGAGCCGTGCGGCTCGCCGAGCACGAAGTCGCCGCAGCGCAGGCACCGCCACACCTCGCCGACCGCCGTCTGCGCGTGCAGCCGGATCCTGAGCCGCGGGTCGTCGGGGGCGTACGTCACGTGCCCGCGGCGGGCGCAGGTGCGCCGGTTCCAGTCGATCCTCATCTTCCCCCGTGCCTCCCACGCACTTCATGGATGAACTGCAGGGACGGACGTGCCGTCCCGGTTGGTTCCGGCACGGCACGTTAGTGGATGCGGGCGGGGCGGCGGTCCGCGGGGAGCCGGGTCAGGAGGTCCCGGTGGCGCCCGCCCGTTCCTCCTGCCGCTGCCGCGTCCCGGCGGACTGCGCGGCGGACCGCTGCTCGGCGGGCCGTTCGGTGGCCTGCCCGGCGGGCCTTTCGGTGGACCGTTCGGCGGGCCGTTCGGCTGACTGCTCGGCGGGCCGCGCGGTGGGCTGCCCGGCGGGCCGTTCGGCTGACTGCTCGGCGGGCCGCGCGGCGGGCCGTTCGGCTGACTGCTCGGCCGACCGCGCGGTGGGCTGCCCGGCGGGCCGCTCGCGGCGCGGCAGCAGCAGCGCGACCAGGATCGTGCCGACGCCGAGGATCACCGCGCCGACCAGGCTGGTGTGGGCGACGGCGTCGGAGAAGGCGGAGCCGACCGCGTCCGCCATCTGCCGGGAGCCGGCGGACAGCTGCCCGGCCTGCGCCTTCAGCGCGGCGGCCTGCTGCGGGTCGCCGGTGTGCGCGGCCTGCTCGGCGAGCTGCCGGGCCTTGGCGCCGACGGCCCGCGCGACCTGGTAGCCGGCGCCGACGGAGTCCTGCGCGGTCTCCCGCGCGCCCGTCGGCAGCGCGCTGCCCCGGGTGGCGTCCGCGAGGCGGTCGGCGTACGAGGTCGACAGCAGCGAGCCGAGGATGGCGATGCCGAGGGAGCCGCCGAGTTCCAGCGAGGTGTCGTTGACGGCGCCGCCCACGCCGAGTTCGGCCTCCGGGAAGGAGCCCATGATCGTGTCGGTGCAGGGCGAGAGCGCGAGCCCGATCGCCAGGCCGAGGACGACCAGGGGTGCCACGAAGTCGCCGTAGGACGAACCGGAGTCGATCCGGGTGAGCAGCGCGAGGGCGGTCGTGCCGCCGACCATGCCCGCGGTCACCGTCGGCCTCATGCCGAGGCGCGGGGTGAGGTACCCGGTCAGGGCCGAGCCGACGAAGACCGCGCCGGCCAGCGGCAGCATCCGCAGGCCCGTCTGCAGGGCGTCGTAGCCGAGGACGAACTGCAGGTGCTGGGTGAGGTAGTAGAAGGCGCCGAAGACGGCGAGGAAGAACAGCGCGACGGCGAGGTTGGCGCCGGCGAAGCGGCGGGCGGTGAAGCGGCGCACGTCGAGGACCGGGCGCGGGTGGCGCAGCTCCCACAGGACGAAGAGGACCAGCCCCGCGCCCGCCACGACCGCCGCCGTGACCGCCCGGGCGCCCCAGCCGAAGTGCGGGCCCTCGATGATCATGTAGACGAGGGAGCCGATCCACACCACGCTCAGCAGCCCGCCGATGTAGTCGATCCGCTCGTGGTGGCCGGCCCGGGACGGCGGGACCAGGACCAGGGCGCCGACCAGGGCGACGGCGGCGACCGGCACGTTGATCAGGAACGTCGAGGCCCAGCCGTGGTGCTCCAGCAGCGCCCCGGCGACCAGCGGGCCGGCGGCGATGGCGAGGCCGGCGGTCGCGGTCCACAGGGTGATGGCGCGGGCGCGCTCGCGGCGCGGGAAGGTCGCGGCCAGCAGGGACAGGGTGGCCGGCATGATCAGCGCGGCGCCGACGCCCATCACCGCGCGGGCCGCGACGACGGCCGCGGCGCTGTCGACGAGCGAGCCGAGGACCGCGCCGCCGCCGAAGACGACGAGTCCGAGCAGGAGCGCGCCGCGGCGGCTGTACTTGTCGCCGACCGCGCCGAGCAGCAGCATCAGCGCCGCGTACGGCACGGTGTAGCCGTCGATCACCCACTGCAGGTCGGCGCTGGTCAGGCCGAGGTCGCGGGTCATGTCGGGGGCCGCGACCGTGAGGGCGGTGTTCGCCATCACGATGATCAGCAGGCTCAGGCACAGCACGAGGAGCGCCCACCAGCGCCGGGCGTAGGGCCGCTCCATCTGGTCGACCGGTTCGGTCAGGACGAGTCGCATGGCCAGGGTGTCGCCTTCCTGCACGAGGTTGCTCGCGCACTACTTGCACACTGCTGTGCAGTTGCACAACGATGTGCAATGTACGCCCACTGCACAACGCTGTGCAAATCGTTGGGAGGGCACAATGGCAGCCATGACCCAGGGCACCACCAGCCGCGCCGGCACCAACCGGCGCCGTATCCTCGACGTCGCCCTCGCCGAGCTGCTGCGCGACCCCGACGCGTCCATGGACCAGATCGCGCGCGCCGCCGGCGTCGTACGACGCACGGTGTACGGGCACTTCCCGAGCCGCGAGGCGCTGGTCAGCACGCTCGTCGACGACGCCCTGGAGGCGGTGGCCGCGGCGCACGCGGAAGCCCGGGAGGGCGTGGCGGACCCGGCCGAGGCGGTGGCCCGCTCGGTGCTGAAGGTGTGGGAGATCGCCGACCGCTACCGGCTGCTGGTCGCGCTCGCCCAGCGCACGGTCACCATGCAGGGCATCCGAGAACGCCTCGCCCCCGTCCGCGCCGACGCCGAACGCCTGCTCCAGCGCGGCCTGGACGAGGGCGTCTTCACCTCCCCGCTGCCCGCCCCGGCCCTGGCGTACGTGCACGAACAGCTGCTGTTCGCCCTCATGGAGGCGGTCAACGACGGCCTGCTGGCACCGCGCGAGGCGGGCCGCTCCGCCGCGGTCACCCTCCTCACCGCCTCCGGCGTGCCCGCCGCGCCGGCGGCGGAACTGGTGGCACGGCTGGCGGCGCCCTGAGCGGGCGGCGGCCGGCGGGGCCCTGAGCGGGCGGCGGAACTGGTAGCACGGGCTGGCGGCGCCCTGAGCGGGCGGGCCTGAAATCCCGGGTCAGCGGCCCTGAAGTCCTGGGGCAGCGGCCCCGAAACCCCGGGTCAGCAGCCCTGAAGCGCGCAGAGCCGGGCGGCCGGGCCACGGGGAGGGCCTGACCGCCCGGCGTCTCGACCGGGCCCGGCGGGCGGGACGACGAGGTGAGGTTCCACCGCCGCCCGGAGTCCGGGAGGGCGTGCGCACCTGCGTCGTGGCGGTCTCGCGCGCCTACGCCGTGGCGAGCTCCTTCTCGCCGCCCTCGCGCTGCTCCGGCAGGTGCTTCGGGGCGCCGTCGCCGGAGGCGTCGTCGAGCAGCGTCCGCTCGTCGAAGGGCAGCTCGCCGGCGAGCACCCGGCGCACCCGCTCCTTGTCGACCTCGCCGGTCCAGGTGCCGATGAGCAGGGTGGCGACGGCGTTGCCGGCGAAGTTGGTCAGGGCGCGCGCCTCGCTCATGAAGCGGTCGATGCCGACGATGAGGCCGACGCCGTCCACCAGCGCGGGCTTGTGCGACTGCAGGGCGCCGGCCAGCGTGGCCAGGCCCGCGCCGGTGACGCCGGCGGCACCCTTGGAGGCGACCATCATGAACAGCAGCAGAGTGATCTGCCCGCCGATCGACAGCGGCTGGTCCATGGCGTCGGCGATGAACAGCGAGGCCATGGTGAGGTAGATCATCGTGCCGTCGAGGTTGAAGGAGTACCCGGTCGGCACGGTGATGCCGACGACCGGACGGGCCACGCCCAGGTGCTCCATCTTCGCGATCAGCCGCGGCAGCGCGGACTCCGACGACGACGTGGACAGGATCAGCAGGAACTCGCGGCCCAGGTACTTCAGCAGCGCCGGCAGGCCGACCCCCGTGGCCAGGCGCAGCAGCGTGCCGAGGACGACGAAGACGAACAGCACGCAGGTGACGTAGAAGCCGAGCATGATCGTGGCCAGGGCCTTCACCGCGTCCATGCCGGTCTCGCCGACGACGGCGGCCATCGCGCCGAACGCGCCGACCGGCGCCGCCCACATGATCATGGCCAGGACGCGGAAGACGAGCCGCTGGATGTGCTCGACGCCGCGCAGCACCGGCTCGCCCTTGCCACCCATGGCCTGCAGCGCGAACCCGACGAGCAGCGCCACCAGCAGCGTCTGCAGCACCTGGCCCTCGGTGAAGGCCGAGACCAGGGTGGTCGGGATGATGCCGAGCAGGAAGTCCTGGGTGCTCTCGCTGGCGCCCTGGGCCTGCTCGTGGCCGACGCCCTTGACGGCCTCGGTCAGGTGCATCCCGTCACCGGGGTGGATGATGTTGCCCACCACGAGGCCGATGGCCAGCGCCACGAACGACATCGCGAGGAAGTAGCCGATCGCCAGGCCGCCCACCTTGCCGACCTTCGCGGCCCGGCGCACGGAGCCGACGCCGAGGACGATCGTGCAGAAGATGATCGGCGAGATCATCATCTTGATCAGGTTCACGAAGCCCGTGCCGATCGGCTTGAGCTCCTTGGCGAAGTCCGGTGCGGCGAATCCCACGGCGACGCCGAGGAGCACCGCGACGATCACCGCGATGTAGAGGTAGTGGGTACGGTCCCGCCTGGCTGCGGGTGCGGCAGGTGCCGTATCGGTCGTGCTGGTCACGGCGGCCCTCCTTGACGACGCTGTCGGCATCACCGGCGTGCGGCTCACGTCCGGGGGTTGCCCTACGGGGATTGCCGTGACTATCTCCCGCTGTGTGAGGGCGGTCACCCTTCCGTTCATTGAGTTCACCGGGAGACGCGGAGTGGGGCACGGGAGACGCGGAGTCCGCTCGCCGGAGGACCCGGAGTCCGTTCACCTGGAGACGCGGAGGTTCGCCCACAGACCCGCGGAGGCAGACTGAGTGCCATGCGCGCACCCCGTATGCCCCGGCTCCCCGGGCCCCGCAGCCTGGCCGGCCAGCTCTTCGCCATGCAGGCCGTGCTGCTCGCGCTCGTCGTCGCCGGGTACGCGCTGTTCACCTACGTCAGCGACCGCGACGAGGCCCGGGACGCGGCCGGCCGGCAGGCCATGGCGGTGGCCCGCTCGGTCGCCGACTCCCCCTCCGTACGGGCGGCCGCCCGCACCGCGGACCCGACGGCGCGGCTGCAGCCCTACGCGCTGCGCGTCCAGCACGACACCGGGGTCGACTTCGTCACGATCATGAACCCGCGGGGCATCCGCTGGACCCACCCCGACGAGAAGCAGATCGGCCGGCGCTTCCTCGGCCACATCGCGCCCGCCCAGCACGGCAGGCCCTTCACCGAGACCTACACCGGCACCCTCGGCCCCTCCGTCCGCGCCGTCGCCCCGATCGAGGACGCCGGGCACGTCGTCGGCCTGGTGAGCGCCGGCATCCGGGTGGAGGCCATCAGCCGCCGGGTGCAGGACCAGCTCACCGCGCTGCTCGGTGTCGCGGCCGGGGTCCTCGCCCTCGGCGCGATCGGCACGTACGTCATCAACGCGCGCCTGCGCCGGCACACCCACGGCATGAACGCCGCCGAGCTGAGCCGCATGCACGACTACCACCAGGCCGCGCTGCACGCCGTGCGCGAGGGCCTGCTGATGCTGGACGGGCAGTACCGGGTGGCGCTGGTCAACGACGGCGGACGCGAGCTGCTGGGCTTCGGCCCCCGGGACACCGTGGTGGGCCGGCGGGTCGCCGACCTCGGCCTGCCCGCGCCGCTGACCGGCGCCCTGCTGTCCTCCGAGCCGCGGGTGGACGAGGTGCACCTCACCGCGGACCGGGTGATCGTCGTCAACACCTCCCCCGTGTCCGGCGGGGAGCGCCGCGGCACCATCGTGACGCTGCGGGACGTGACCGAACTGCAGTCCCTGATGGGCGAGTTGGACTCGGAGCGCGGCTTCACGCAGGCGCTGCGCTCCCAGGCGCACGAGGCGGCCAACCGCCTGCACACGGTCGTGTCCCTGATCGAACTGGGCCGGGCGGAGGAGGCGGTGGAGTTCGCCACCGCGGAACTGGAACTCGCCCAGGCGCTCACCGACCAGGTGGTGGCGGCCGTGAGCGAGCCCGTCCTCGCCGCCCTGCTGCTGGGCAAGACCGCGCAGGCCAACGAGCGGGGCGTGGAGCTGGTGGTGTCGCCGGACAGCCGCCTGGACGACGGAGTGCTCCCCACCACCCTCCCCGCCCGCGACCTGGTCACCATCCTCGGCAACCTGATCGACAACGCGGTGGACGCGGCGCAGGGCGGCACACCGGCGCGGGTGACGGTGACGGT
Organism: Streptomyces echinoruber; assembly: GCF_014651135.1. GTDB lineage: Bacteria > Actinomycetota > Actinomycetes > Streptomycetales > Streptomycetaceae > Streptomyces > Streptomyces echinoruber. The sequence continues at coordinate 325,172 of NZ_BMWH01000003.1, read as the reverse complement.
GACCGCCCGCACGCGGCAGGACGCCGAACTGGTGCTGCGCGTCGGCGACACCGGCCCCGGAGTGGACCCGGCCCACGCCGACCTCGTCTTCCGGCGCGGCTTCTCCACCAAACCGGCCGGGCCGGGCGGGCGGGGACTGGGTCTGGCCCTGGTCCGGCAGGCCGTGCACCGGCACGGCGGCAGCCTGTCGGTCGCCCAGGCCGACGGGGGCGGGGCGCTCTTCGAGGTACGGCTGCCGCTGCGGGTGCCGCTGCAGGGCGCGGGTGACACCGCCGCGCCCGCGGACGCAGTCGCAGGGGGCGCCGTTTCCGGAGGTGAGGCATGACGGGCCAGGCGAGTCGGGGGAGGCGGGGGGACCAGGAGAACCGGGGGAAGCAGGGGGACCGGAAGGACCGGGAGGATCAGGGGCCGATACGCGTCCTGGTGGTGGAGGACGACCCCGTGGCCGCGGACGCGCATGTGATGTACGTCGGCCGGGTGCCGGGGTTCGTCGCCGTCGGCAAGGCCCACACCGGCGTCGAGGCGCGGCGCGCGCTGGAGCGCATGCCGGTGGACCTCCTCCTGCTCGACCTGCACCTGCCCGACGTGCACGGGCTGCACCTGGCGCGCACCCTGCGGGCGGCCGGCCACCACGCGGACGTCATCGCGGTGACGTCGGCGCGGGACCTGGCGGTGGTCCGGGAGGGCGTGTCACTGGGGGTGGTGCAGTACGTGCTCAAGCCGTTCACCTTCGCGACCCTGCGGGACCGGCTCGTGCGGTACGCCGAGTTCCGGGCGGCGGCCGGGGCGGGCGAGGCGAGCGGTCAGGACGAGGTCGACCGGGCGCTTGCGGTGCTGCGGGCGCCGGGGCCGGCGGCCCTGCCCAAGGGGCTGAGCGCGCCCACGCTGGAACGGGTGACGGTCGCTCTGCGGGAGGCCGAGGAGGGACTGACGGCGGCGGGGGTCGCGCAGGCCGTGGGGATATCGCGGATCACGGCCCGGCGGTACCTGGAGCACCTGGTGGAGGCGGGACGGGCCGAGCGGAGGCCGTTGTACGGGCAGGTGGGGAGGCCGGAGTTGGTGTATCGGTGGGTGTCGGGGGCGGGGAGGAGGCGGTAGAGGGGGGTTCGGCGAGTTCGGCGGCTGCGGCGCGGGCTTCGGCGGCTTCGTCCGGGGCGTTGGCGCGGGTGTAGGCGTCGGCGGCCCGGAGGTAGGCGGTGCGGGCCTCGGCGGGGCGGTGGGCGGCCTTGTGGGCGAAGGCCAGGTTGTACAGGGTCTGCCCCTCGCCGTACCAGTCCTCGAATTCCCGGCAAATCTCCAGATCTTTGGCGTACGCCTCGATTGCCTCCTGCACCCGGCCCGCCCGCCGCAGGGCGATGCCGAGGTTGTTCCACGCCGTGCCCTCGCGGTAGCGGTCCCCGGCGGCATGGTACAGCTCGCGGGCACGGGTGTGGGCGTCGATCGCCTCCTGCACATGGTCCGCCCGTTGCAGGGCGCTGCCGAGGTTGTTCCACGCCATGGCCTCGCGGTGGCGGTGCCCGACGGCCTGGAACAGGTCGCGGGCGCGGGTGTGGGCGTCGACCGCCTCCCGCGCCCGGCCCGCTTCCTGCAGGGCGGCGCCGAGGTTGGTCCACGCCATGGCCTCGCCGTGGCGGTCCCCGGCGGCCTGGTACAGGTCGCGGGCACGCATGTGGGCGTCGACCGCCTCCCGCGCCCGGCCCGCTTCCTGCAGGGCGGCGCCGAGATTGTTCCACGCCCCGGCCTCGCGCAGCCGGTCCCCGGCCCGATGGGCGGCCTCCCGCGCGGCCTGCGCGACGGCGATCCAGTCGTCGAAATACCGCCGCCAGGACAGGTACTCCACCAGGTACTCGGCCAGCCGCACCGCCGTCTCCGCGAACCGCTCCTCCCGTGCCCACCCCACCGCCGCCACCAGCCCGGCCCGCTCCCCGTCCAGCCACGCCAGCGCCTGCGCCCGGTCCGCGAACCGCTCCGGCTCCGCCATTCCCGGCAGCCACTGCAACCGGGCATCGGCCGCGTCCGCCCACCGGCAGTAGAACTCCAGCACCCGCTCCCGCGCCGTTTCCCCCTCCTCCCGCAACACCGCATCCCGTGCCACCACACCCGCCCCGAACACCCGCACCAGGTCGTGCAACCGCCACCACCCGCGCCCCCTCCCCCGCTCGACGAGGTGGGCACGAGCCAGCGCCTTCAACTCCCGTACCGGAGGCGCCTCGGCCCCCACCAGCGCGGCGACGACCTGGTCGCTCACCTCCGGTCCCGGCGCCAGGGCGAGCAGGCGCAGCAGTCGGGCCTGGTCGGGCGGCAGGCGGCGGTAGGAGAGCTCGAAGGCGGCGCGGACGCTGCGCTCACCGTCGTCGAGGTGGTCGAGGCGGTCGTGGGACTCGCCCAGTTCCGCCACGAGTTCGGTCACCGGCATGCCCGGATCCTCCGCCAGCAGGGCGGCCGCGATCTGCAGGGCCAGCGGCAGGTGTCCGCACAGGCCGGCGAGCCGCTCGGCCGCCTCGGGGTCGTCGGCGATCCGGGTGTCGTGCGGGTCGGCGATCCGCAGGGCGCGGTCGAGGAGTTCGTACGCCTCTTCCGGCGAGAGCTGGTCCAAGGGGACGAGCCGCGCGCCCAGTTGGGGCAACCGGTCCCGGGAGGTGACCAGGACGTGGTGCCGGGTGTCGCCGGGCAGCAGGGGCCGCACCTGGTCCGGGGAGGAGGCGTTGTCGGCCAGGACGAGGACCGCGCCGCGCTCCCGGGCCCGCGCGGCCAGCGTCGAGCGGTAGAGCGCCGCCCGTTCGTCCGCCGTCGCGGGGATGTGCTCCGGCCGGACGCCGAGGGCCCGCAGCAGGGCCTGCAGGGCCCGGTCGGCGGTGACGGGCTGCGGGTCGTAGCCGTGCAGGTCGACGAAGAGGACCCCGCCGGGGAACCAGCCCCGCTCGCAGGCCAGGTGCGCGGTCTCGACGGCCAGCGCGGTCTTGCCGATGCCGCCGAGCCCGGACACGGCGGCGACCAGGACCGCCGGGGATGCAGAGGACTGCGTCCCGGCCGGGTCCAGGGCGTCCAGCAGCGCCGCCGTCTCCGTCTCCCGGCCCGAGAAGCCGCCCGGTCTCGGCGGCAGGCCGGCCAGCGCCTCGGGCGCGGCGGCGCCCCCGCCCTGCTGGACCACGATCTGGACGCCGACCACCTCGCGCAGGAAGACCCCGCCCCGGAAGTCGGTGTGGTCCCCGTGGTACCAGGACGCCGCGCTGCCCGGCGCGTGCCGCTCCATGGCCCGTACGACGGCCCTGGCGGTGTCGGGATCGGCGGCGAGCAGTGCGGCGAGCCCGTCCCCCCACTCCCGCACGGCCTCCCGCCACGCGGGGTCCCCCGCCGCCTCCGCCAGCTCCCGGGCGGACGCGTCGGCGTCCCGCCCCACCGTCCGCGCCAGTTCCCGCACCGCCCGGCGCCCGGCCTCCCCGCCCGCGCCCTCGGCCAGCGCCGCAAGCAACGCCGCTTCCATGTGCCCGCCCCGCCCGTCGCTGTCGTACGTGGGTCAACGTTACGGCGTCAGGCGGACGTTGGTGCCGGACGCGCGTACCGCACGAGCTGGGTGCCGAGCCCGGCCACGGCGAGCGCCTCCAGCACCGACACCGCCACGAGCGACCCTCCGCCGGTGCCGTCCACCCAGAACACCGTCAGCGCGGCCAGCGGCACCACGCAGAACGCCGTCAGGTCCACCAGGGTCTGGACGACCTTGCGGGACCTGCGCCGGGCGTCGGACCGGTGCGCCATCTCCCAGCCGAAGGCGGCGAAGTCGTCTTCGGCCGCGGCGAGTTGAGTGAGCCGGGGCCCGAGTTCGTCGCGCACGTACCGTCCGATCGCCGAGATCTTCTCGTCGTTGACGAGGTACGTCCAGCCGAGCACCACGCACACCGGCGGCATCGCCAGCAGCATGGCGGCCTGCTTCGCCTGGGCCGCCGCGGCGATGACGGCGGCGACGACGGTGAGGGTGACGTACAGCAGGTTGTCCCGGAACCCGATCCGCGCCTTCTGCTCGTCCTTCACGCTCTGGTACTCGGCGAGCAACAACTGCCCCACCGTGACGTTCTGTTCCGGCACTCGGCTTCCCTCCCCCGGCGTACCTTATGAGTGTGCCGGATACCCAGCCCACCGTCCTCGTCCTCACCGCGCTCCCCCTCGAATACGCCGCCGTACGCGCGCACGTCGAGGACCGGCGCGAACTCGTCCACCCCGGCGGAACCCGTGTCGAGAAGGGCCGACTGTCCGGCACACCCTGGCAAGTCGCCCTCGCCGAACTGGGCATGGGCGCCGAGCGGGCCGCCGCCCTCACCGCGCAGCTCATCAACTGGTTGCGCCCCGAAGCCGTGTTCTTCGTCGGTGTCGCCGGCAGTCTGAAGGACGACGTCGGGATCGGCGATGTCGTCGTGGGCACGCAGGTGTACGAGATCCACGGCGGCAAGCAGACGCCTGAGGGTTTCCTGGTCCGGCCGAAGGCCCTGCCGGGCTCGCACGCGCTGGAACAGGCGGCCCGTTCCGCCGTGCGGGACATGCCCGACGTGCGGGCGCACTTCATGCCGATCGCCACGGGCGACGTGGTCCTGGCGGACGCCGAATCCAAGATCGCCCGGTTCCTCCGCAGGAGCTACAACGACGCCGGCGCGATCGAGATGGAGGGCTCCGGGGCGGCCCACGCGGCGCACTTGAACGGCAAGGTGGACGCCCTGGTGATCCGGGGCATCAGCGACCGCGCCGACGCCGGCAAGCGCAGGGCCGACGCCTCGGGCTCGCAGCAGCGCGCCGCCGAACAGGCGGCGGCCGTGACGATGGCCGTACTGCGCAAACACCTGCCCCGCGCGGGTTCCCCGGGCTCCTCCGACTCCGAGGAGGGTCCCCATCGACGCGGGGACGACGGAGCGGCGACGTACGGCGGGGACCACATCGACTTCCGTTACGGCACCTTCCACGGGCCCGTCACCGGCAAGCGGGACGAACGCCGGTAGGGGCACCGTCCACGGCCCGGTCCCCCGCGCGACCGCGACCCTGCCGCCCCGCCCCCTCGGCTTCACGGGCCGGTCGGCGGAACTGAACCGCCTGCTCCCCCTGTTCTCGCCCGACTCCTCGGACGACACCGCCGTCCTGATCTCCGCCGTCACCGGCATGGGCGGCATCGGCAAGACGGCCCTGGCTCTGGAGGCGGCACATCAGGCCCATGCGCGGGGCTGGTTCCCGGGCGGGACGCTCTTCGTCGACCTGCGCGGCTACGACGACGACCCGGTGACCGCCGACCAAGCGGTCCTGGCCCTGCTCGACGCGCTCGGCGTACGGGACCACGATCTCCCGCCGACGCCTGAACGCCAGTACGACGCCTACCGCGCCCTGCTCGCCGAACGGCGGGACCGGACGCTGCTGATCCTGGACAACGCCTCCGCCCCGTCCCAGTACCTGCCGCTCCTGCCCGGCACCGACCACCACCGGGTGCTCATCACCTCCCGGGACCGCCCCGACGCCCTCCCGGTACGGCTCATCGACCTCGAAGCCCTCGACCCGGACGACTCCATGGCCCTGGTGACACGGGCCCTGCGCGACACCGACGAACGCGACGACCGCCCGGCGCGAGAACCCGACGCCCTGCGCGAACTGACCGACCTGTGCGGCCACTTGCCCCTGGCCCTCCAGATCGCCGCGGGCATGCTGCGCCGACGACGCCACCGGGACATCGCCTCCCTGGTGACCGAGATCCGGAAGGCCGGCGATCCGACTACGGTTCTCGACAGGGGCAGTCCCGGCACCGACCTGTACGGGCGCTCACTCGTCCTGCGTCCCGTACTGGAGACGTCGTACCACCGCCTGCCGCCCGACCAGGCCCGGCTGCTGCGCCTGCTCTGCCTTGCGCCGGGTGCGGAAACGGGCACGGAAGCGATCACCGCCCTGGCCGACCTCGGCACGGAGACCACGCTGTGCCTGCTGGAGGAGCTGGCCGCCGCGCACCTCGTCACGCCGGTGCGGCCCGTCGGCGGGCCGGCTTCGGCCGTGCGGTGGCGGGTGCACGACCTGGTGCGGGCGTTCGGGGCAGGTGTGGTGGCGGCGGACGCGGAGTTGCAGAAGGAGGGGGAGGCGGCGCGGGAGCGAGTGCTGGAGTTCTACTGTCGGTGGGCGGAAGCGGCTGACGCCCGGTTGCAGTGGCTGCGGGGGAGGGCGGAGCCGGAGCGGTTCGCGGACCGGGCGCAGGCGCTGACGTGGCTGGACGGGGAGCGGGCCGGGCTGGTGGCGGCGGTGGGGTGGGCGCGGGAGGAGCGGTTCGCGGAGACGGCGGTGCGGCTGGCCGAGTACCTGGTGGAGTACCTGTCCTGGCGGCGGTATTTCGACGACTGGATCGCCGTCGCGCAGGCCGCGCGGGAGGCCGCCCATCGGGCCGGGGACCGGCTGCGCGAGGCCGGGGCGTGGAACAACCTCGGCGCCGCCCTGCAGGAAGCGGGCCGAGCGCGGGAGGCGATCGACGCCCATGTCCACGCCCGCGACCTGTTCCAGACCGTCGGGGACCGCCGCCACGAGGCCATGACGTGGACCAACCTCGGCAACGCCCTGCGGGACGCGGGCCGAGCCCAGGAGGCGATCGACGCCCATGTCCACGCCCGCGACCTGTTCCAGACCGTCGGGGACCGCCACCGCGAGGCCATGACGTGGACCAACCTCGGCAACGCCCTGCGGGACGCGGGCCGAGCCCAGGAGGCGATCGACGCCCATGTCCACGCCCGCGAACTGTTCCAGACCGTCGGGGACCGCCACCGCGAGGCCATGACGTGGGGGAACCTGGGCGCCGCCCTGCGGGAGGCGGGCCGGACACAAGAGATGATCCAGGCATGGGACAGGTCCCTGGAGATCTTCCGGGAAGTCGAGGACTGGCACGGCGAGGGGAAAATCCTCTACCACCTCGCCCACGCCCACGCGGCCGCCCACCGCCCCGCCGAGGCCCGCACCGCCTACCTCCAGGCCGCCGGCGCCTACACCCGCGCCAACGCCCCGGGTGAAGCCGCCGAGGCCCGCACCCGCGCCGCCGAGCTGCCGGAACCGGACTAACCCCCCGCATATCCCCGAGCCCCCCGCCAAGGCACCACCGCCCACATCCGCGTCCCACCCCCGGGCTCCCGCGCCTCTCCGAACCCCCACTCCCCCTCGCACGCCCGCACCATGCACCCGAGCACCCGCAGCGCCGCCCGCCGCCGCGCGTCGCAGGTCGCCGCCAGCCGGGGGTGGACGTGCCGGGCGTGGCCGTCGTAGATGATGACCCGCAGCGCCCCGTCCCGGTACCGCAGGGACACGTACACCTCGTCGTCGGGCGCGAACCGGCAGGCGCAGGCGGTCAGTTCGGAGACGATCTGGACGGCCGCGTCCGTCATGTCCGCCAAGCCGTGGGTCTGGAGGACGGCACGGGTGGTCGTCCGTGCGATGCGTGGGCTCACCGGTCCGGCGGGCAGCGTGAAGCTGTAGGCGAGCGTGTCGGGGGACGGCGGCGGGGCGGGGCGTTCGTCGGTGGAGAGCGGGCAGGCCGAGACGGTCACGGATGCGGGCACGGCGACTCCTTCGCGTGTTCAGGCAGGGAGGATTCCGGATGAGCCGACGACTCGACCGGCGGCCGGTGGCCCGTCTCCCCGGCGCGGGCCCGCCCCTCCCGGGGAAGGAGGACGCGGGCAGGCTCGCGCGATGCACTTCCGACGACCCCATGCCGTAAGCGGCTCATCACTGACTGTAGAGAAGTTGGGGGAACGTGTGCCACCTAATCGCGCTCATTGCCTCCAACGAGTTGGATCTGCGTCACCACGCAGGGCAGACTGGCCCCGATTCGCCGGGAGAAAGGGCATCGATGCCGACAAGGCCCGCACCGACGGAGCGCCAGAAGCGCCTGGGCGCCGAACTGCGCAGGATGCGGCTCGCGGCCGGGCGGACCACGGAGTACGCCGCCGGACTGCTGGGACTGGACCGCACGAAGGTGTCCAACATGGAGGCGGGGGTCCGCGCCATCTCGCCGGAACGGATCCGGATGCTCGCCGGCAACTACGAGTGCGCGGACAAGACGTATGTCGAGGCGCTGGTCGCGATGGCCGACACCCGCCGGCGGGGGTGGTGGCACCAGTTCAGGGGTGCGCTGCCGCAGGGGCTCCTGGACGTCGCCGAGTTGGAGTGGTTCGCCACACGGCTACGGAGTTACCAGACCGTGCACGTCCCGGGACTGCTGCAGACCGGGGAGTACGCCCGCGCCATCTTTGCCGCCGCGCTCCCGGCTCTGCCGCCCTCGGAGATCGAACTCCGCGTCGTGCAGCGTCTGCGGCGGCAGCAGGTGCTCGACCGCGACCAGCCGGCTCCCGTCGACTACGTCGCGTACGTGCACGAGTGGGCCCTGCGCATGCAGTTCGGGGGACGCCGCACCATGCGGGAGCAGCTCCTGCACCTGTGCGAGGTCTCCGAACGCCCCAACGTCGAACTACGGGTCCTCCCGGTCGAGGCGGGCGCCTTCCCCGGCGCCGGACACGCGGTGCTCTACGCGCACGGTGCCGTCCCGCAACTGGACACGGTGCAGCTCGACTCCGCGCACGGCGGCGAGTTCACCCACGCCGAGGCTCAACTTGCCAAGTACCGTGCCCATTTGGACTGGTGGCACGCCCATACCCTGAGCCCCGAGAACTCTCGGGACCTGATCCATTCCATCGCCCGCCGACTCTGACCCGGAACCCGAAAAGGAAACACCGTGGCCGACATCACCTGGGAAGCCCCCTTCTGCGGGGAAGGCGCCAACTGCTTCCGCATAGGCACCGACCCCGCCGGCAACGCCTACATCGCCGTCGCCGGACAGGAAGACCGCCCCCTCGTCGACTCACGCGAGGCGCTCCGCGCCCTCATCCGAGCCGTCAAGGCAGGCAAAGCCGATCACCTGCTGTAGATCCCACCGATCCGAGCCCTCGCGGAGCTGTCCGCTTCCCGCGGCCTCATCCACTCACTGGCCGACGATCTCCAGGAGCGCCCCCATGACCGACATCACCTGGGAAGATCCCTTCTGCGCGGAGGGCAACAACTGCTTCCGCATAGGCACCGACCCCGCCGGCAACGCCTACATCGCCATCGCCGGACAGGAAGACCGCCCCCTCGTCGACTCACGCGAGGCGCTCCGCGCCCTCATCCGAGCCGTCAAGGCAGGCGAAGCCGATCACCTGCTGTAGAGCAAGGCCCGAACAGGTCCGTACCGGTTGGGGGCTCGCATAGATCCGGCCTGCGGGTTTGTGGACCCGGCCTCGCAGCCGGCGTGCTGCCCGCCCGCATGTCGCTCTTCCACACGTACACGCCCTTGGGCAACCGGTCGCCGACTGGCGCCGGGCACTAACGGCTGGCGCCTTCCGGCCACAAGACGCGCACCGGGACTCCGTTCCGCTGCGCGTACGACACCACGTCGGCAGTACCGCCGTAGCCCCGGGCGGGCTTTCCGTCCCAGACGGCGAACACCATGTCGGCCAGGTCGACAAGAACCTCACTGCCCGCCATGTGTGCGTGAGCGTCCGAGGCGGTCATGCCGGTGCGGTGCACTTCCGCAGCACGGCGCATCAGCTCGTCATAGACCGGCCAGTGACTCTCGGGGAGACTCTCGCGGTACTGCTCGGCCGGTACAACGACTTCGAGGCTCCCGCCGTGCTCGAGCACCGCTTCGGCGAACCACGCGTCCGGGCCGTCCGCGATGCACGAGATTCCGACCAGGCCGGCTGGATCCAGCTTGCGCTCGGCGGTGGTCAGCCGGTCGTCCCGCTCACCGGCGTCGGCCTCGGCCTGGCGGACCCAGTCGCGCAGGGCCTCCTTGTGGATGCCCAAGTCCTTCGCGACGTGCGCGATGAGGCGGCCGGTGGCGCGGACCTCACGCACGGCCCGCTCGCGAGCTCGTCCGGGTACTTACGTGGTGCCGGCGCTGCTCGTGGTTCTCCTTCGGGCCAGGATCACAAGCCTGGCTTCAGGGACTCCACGAAACCGGGGTCAGCTCACTTTTCGGCAGGCTGCTGCGTGCCGGTCCGTCGAGGCCGTGACGCCCACATACCCGCGTCGGCGTCGGGTGCGAGAGGGTCAGGTAAGCCGCCGTCCCATCTTCGCCGACTGCCGGTTGTGCCCCTTCGTGTCCCACCACTCTTCCAGATGGGCATGGACGAGGTGCACGAGCTGCCGCAGTCGGTCGGGAGAGGGCGCGGGCGAGGTGAGCACATCCACCCAGGACTTGTCGTCCCAGGGGAGGGCAACCACCCAACGTTCATCCGGGTGGCCTTGGCGGCCTACAGTCAGCCAGTACGTCAACGTCGCGCTGCGGTCCGGATGGTGTTCGACCGACATCTTGGTGACATCGAAACGCAGTCCGTCAGCGGTGACGTACGAGCGACTCAGGGCCTGCTCGGCTGGCGTCTGTTCCTCCATAGGGGGCAACCACCCTCTTTCATCTCGGCCCACGCCCCAACACCGCGTTCAGCAGCGAGCAGCACCGGCGACGGCCGACTGATCGACCTTGTACGCCGTCAGGAGGTCGTTGGTCCCGGCCGGAGTACCGATGATCGTGCGGAACTTCTCCACCCGCGGGCACTGATTGAGGTAGGTGGAGTAACCACCGCGGCCATTGGGGTCCCCGGACCAGATGGCAGCGTCTATCTTCCGGTCCCTCGTACTGTTCCAGCCGTGCCGCGCCTTGATGTGCTTCCAGCCCCATGCCCTGGTGCCACAGCGCAGGGTGAAGAACTGGGGCCCTCGGTAGTACTTCTTCAGGATGTAGGTGCGGCTGTGGCTCCTGCACTTGGCGTCAAAGCTGTCGGCCCGTGCTGTGACACTCTGCCCGGATGCGTGGGACGCGGCGGACGCGGAACCGGCTGCCGGGATCAGCAGGGCCGATATGACGGCAGTAGCAGACAGTGCTGTCTTGACGGAAGTCTTGTGAAACATGTGTTCCCCCTGTTCTCCCCGTGGTCAGCGGGGAGTTGGTGTGAAGCGCGTCATTTGTGACGCTGCTTCAACGTTCATCGCTGACTGCACGCCGTCAATCTAAATATTTGTCAGCCTGGCCAGGCGCAGGGTTCACAGCACCGACCGGGTCAGCCCCTCACACCACACCGGCACCTGCGACTTCGCCGCTGACGGTTTTCCCCCGGACTGCTCTCCGCGGCCACCGCTGCCCGATCGCCCTGGGCGTGGCCCTGCCTGGTCTCTTCCATGGAGGCCAGTACCTCACCGACCAGTGAGCGGGCGATGACCCACTCCTGCCGGTCCCGCTCGGTCAGGCCCCGATCGACCTGGATGTGGTCGGCTTCCTCCCGTAACTCTCCCAAATTTTAAGCGAGTTCGCCCAAAAGCCGGTTTCATGATGCCCCTCGACGGCACTTCCGGCATCACCCTCCGTAACCGTCTCCCGCATCTGCGTGAGCGATTCGCCTCTCGCCTGACACAAGGTGCACTGTCGCAGAGCGCGGGGCTTTTGACCGGCGCCGCAGGCATCCTCCTGACACACCACGCCCTCAACGCCTCCCACCCCGTCTGCCCGGGGTGGGACACCTGCCTCCTCCTCGTCTGAAAGGGACTCCGTGAACGACACCCCGACCGTCGACGACCGGCGCAATCAGCTCGTGGACCGGATCGTCGCCGACCGGCCGCTCCCGGCCGCTGTGGAGCGCGCCCTGCGCACCGTTCACCGGGAAGAGCACCTGCCGGGGCTCGATCCCGCCGACGCGTACACCGACCAGGCCGTGACCATCAAGGACAACCCCAGCGGGCCACAGCCGCTGTCCTGCGCGTCAGTGCCGTCCGTCGTCGCGATGATGCTCGCCCAGCTCGACGCACAGCCGGGGGAGCACGTCCTGGAGATCGGTGCCGGCACCGGCTACAACGCCGCGCTCCTGGCCGAACTCGTCGGCCCCGAAGGGGAGGTCACCACTGTGGACATCGACGCCGACGTCGCTCTTCATGCGCGAGAGGCGCTGAACCGAACGGGATACGAGCGCGTCAGAGTCATGGAGCGCGACGGCCTGAGGGGCGCACCCGAATTCGGTCCTTACGATCGGATGATCGCCACAGTCGGCATCTGGGACGTGCCCGCCCCATGGTGGCAGCAGCTCGCGGACGGCGGCCGGCTTGTCCTGCCGCTCCGCTGGCGTGGGCAGACCCGTTCCGTCGCCCTGACCCGCCAGGGCGGCAGGCTGGTCTCCGACGGCATGGAACTGTGCGGCTTCGTTCCCGTCATCGGCCAGAACGGAGAACGGACGGCCGAACTGGCCGACGGCACCATTCGTCTCCACTACGACCAGGACCAGGCCGTGGACTCCGGCCTCCTCGCCGACGTGTTCGCCTCCCCCTTCACCGAGGAATGGTCGAACGCCCACGTGGCCGGCGACGAGAGCTTCGACGGGATCTGGCTGCGCGCCACGGCCTTCGACGACTCCGTGTGCCGCATCGAAGTCACCCAGGAGGCTCTCGGCCAAGGCGTCCGGCGCCCTGCGATCCCCGTCCGCAGCCCGGCCGTTGTCGTCGGTGGCTCCCTGGCCTACCTGATCGTCCAGCGCGACGACGACACGGCGCAGCGCCCCTTCCGGCTCGGTGCGGTCGGCTACGGGCCGGATGGCCCGGACCTGGCGCGCCGTCTCGTCTCCCACATCACCGCCTGGAGCCAGGACCGTACCGCCGTACCGCACATGACCGTCCTTCCGGCAGGCGCGCTCCTCGACGACCTGCCCGCAGGACACGGCATCCTCAAGGAGGACTGCCGCATCGTCCTCGACTACGAGCGGAATTCCGCGTGATCCCGGTACCACCATGGACAGGGGCCCGGATCAACTCCTGGGCTCCTGGCCTCGACCTTGCGTGACGGTCCGTCGGCGCAGTCGGTGCACCGTTTCGCTTTCGGCGCGGATGATCAGCCGCATGCCCCTCGGCCGGCCGTCCAGGACGTCATCGGCCAGTGCGGCGGCCCAGGGGCTGTCGCGGATCTCGCCGCCCATCCCGGTGGCCGGGGTCCGGGCCCGGTACCGGGGACTTCAGCACGTGCCGATGGATGGTGTCGGTGACCGTCATGCCGGCGGAACAGGACAGCCGACGGCTCCGCCTCGCGAGCCAGGCCATGAACTCATGGGTGCCATCGACGGGGTCGCAGCGCTCCTCGACGTGCGCAGCGCGTGATCAGGCGCTGCGCGAAGAAAGCGACGCGGGGAACAAAGCGACGCGAGAACACAGCGCCCCGCCCTTCCCGACCGCAGAGCTCGGCTGAGTGACCGGACCGGCCCACGTCGGATCTCCATGGCGTCTCCATGGCGGCCTGTCGGCCTAGAAGACCGACTCCGCCTCGTCCATGCGGTCCTTCGGCACCATCTTCAGTTCGGTCACCGCCTCCGCGAGCGGCACCATCACGATGTCGGTGCCGCGCAGCGCGGTCATCATGCCGAACTCGCCGCGGTGGGCGGCCTCCACGGCGTGCCAGCCGAAGCGGGTGGCCAGGACCCGGTCGTAGGCGGTGGGCGTACCGCCGCGCTGCACGTGGCCGAGGATGACCGGCCTGGCCTCCTTGCCCAGGCGCCGCTCCAGCTCGTGGGCGAGGGCGGTGCCGATGCCCTGGAAGCGCTCGTGGCCGTACTTGTCGATCTCACCGTGGCCGTAGTCCATGGTGCCCGGGGCGGGGTGGGCGCCCTCGGCGACGCAGATCACGGCGAACTTCTTGCCGCGGGCGAAGCGCTCCTCGACCATCTTGACCAGGTCGGCGGGGTCGAAGGGGCGCTCGGGGAGGCAGATCGCGTGCGCGCCCGCCGCCATCCCGGACTCCAGGGCGATCCAGCCGGCGTGCCGGCCCATGACCTCGACGACCATCACGCGCTGGTGGGACTCGGCGGTGGTCTTCAGGCGGTCCATCGCCTCGGTGGCGACGGTCACGGCGGTGTCGAAGCCGAAGGTGCGGTCGGTGGAGGAGATGTCGTTGTCGATGGTCTTGGGTACGCCGACCACCGGCAGCCCGGCGTCCGACAGCATGCGCGCCGCGGTCAGTGTGCCCTCGCCGCCGATCGGGACGAGGGCGTCGATGCCGAACTCGCGGACCATGTCGGAGGCGTTCTCGCAGGCCTCGCGCAGCCGGTCGCGCTCCAGGCGGGAGGAGCCGAGGATGGTGCCGCCGCGGGCGAGGATGCCGCTCACGGCGTTCAGGTCGAGGGCGCGGTAGCGGCCTTCCAGCAGGCCCGCGTAGCCGTCCTCGAAGCCGATGACCTCGTCGCTGTAGTGCGCGACGGCGCGGTGCACGACTGACCGGATCACTGCGTTCAGGCCGGGGCAGTCGCCGCCTGCGGTGAGAACTCCGATGCGCATCGTGGCTGTCATCTCCTGCTCGCTGTGGATACCGGTGGAGCCGGGTTCGATTGTTTCATGCTCCGCAGGGCCCCCGGGGCGCCCGCCGAGGCGTCCTGGTGGGCGCCCCGCCCGGCCTCGGGGGTACCGTCAAGAGGGTTCTTCTCACCTCGGTGGGCGGTTTTCGTGACGCACGAGTGACCCGCATCACGGGTGACCCGCATCACGGGTAACTCGCGTCACGGGCGACCCGCATCACGGGTAATTCGCGTCACGGGTGACCCGCAGCATCGGGACGGCCCGTGGCGCGGGACGGCCCGCGGCACGGGACACCCCACATCACGGGACGGCCCCCCTCACGGGACGCCCCCTTCAGGCACCCGTCAGGCCGGCGAAGACGAAACGCCGGCGAAGACGAAGACCAACACGAAGACCAACACGAACACGAACACGAAGACGAAGAAGACGGAACGGAGAGCAGGCGTGGCCCGCAGCGTGTACGTGACCGGGATCGACCGCGGCGACGGCCGCCAGGTCGTCGAGCTGGGCGTCATGGAGCTCCTGACCCGGCAGGTCGACCGGGTGGGCGTCTTCCGTCCGCTCGTCCACGACGGTCCGGACCGCCTGTTCGAGCTGCTGCGCGCCCGCTACCGGCTCGCCCAGGACCCGGCGACGGTCTACGGCATGTCCTACGAGGAGGCCTCCGTGCTCCAGGCCGAGCAGGGCACGGACGAGCTGGTGTCGGTGCTGGTCGACCGCTTCCACCGGGTCGCCGACGACTACGACGTGGTGCTCGTCCTCGGCACCGACTTCGCCGACACCCAGCTCCCGGACGAGCTGTCCCTCAACGCCCGGCTGGCCAACGAGTTCGGCGCCTCCGTGCTGCCCGTCGTCGGCGGCCGCCGGCAGACCGTGGAGTCCGTGCTCGCCGAGACCCGCAACGCCTACCGGGCATACGACACGCTGGGCTGCGACGTGCTCGCCATGGTCGTCAACCGGGTCGCCCGCGAGGACCGCGACCTGATCGCCGACCGGCTCGCCGACCGGCTGCCGGTGCCCTGCTGGGTGCTGCCCGACGAGCCCGCGCTGTCCGCCCCGACGGTGGCGCAGATCACCCAGGCCCTCGGCGCCAAGGTGGTCCTCGGCGACGACTCGGGGCTGGCCCGGGACGTGCTGGACTTCGTCTTCGGCGGCGCGATGCTGCCGAACTTCCTCAACGCGCTGACCCCGGGCTGCCTGGTCGTCGCCCCGGGCGACCGCGCCGACCTGGTCGTCGGCTCGCTCGCCGCGCACAGCGCGGGCACCCCGCCCATCGCCGGCGTGCTGCTCACCCTGGGCGAGGTGCCCGGCGACGACATCCTCACCCTGGCCGCCCGCCTCGCGCCGGGCACGCCGGTGATCTCCGTGCCCGGCAACAGCTTCCCCACCGCCGAGCGGCTGTTCGCCCTGGAGGGCAAGCTGAACGCGGCCACCCCGCGCAAGGCGGAGACCGCCCTCGGCCTGTTCGAGCGGTACGTCGACACCGCCGACCTGGACAAGCGGGTCTCCGCGCCCAGCAGCGGCCGCGTCACGCCGATGATGTTCGAGCACAAGCTGCTGGAGCAGGCCCGTGCCGACCGGCGCCGGGTGGTGCTGCCGGAGGGCACCGAGGAGCGCGTGCTGCGCGCGGCCGAGGTGCTGCTGCGCCGCGGCGTGTGCGACCTCACCCTGCTCGGCCCGGTCGACACCATCCGCAAGAAGGCCGCCGACCTCGGCATCGACCTCGGCGACAGCCAGCTGATCGATCCGGCCGTCTCCGACCTGCGCGACGGCTTCGCCGAGCGGTACGCGGCGCTGCGCGCCCACAAGGGCGTGACCGTGGAGCTGGCCTACGACGTCGTCTCCGACGTGAACTACTTCGGCACCCTGATGGTCCACGAGGGCCTGGCCGACGGCATGGTGTCGGGCTCGGTGCACTCCACCGCGGCGACCATCCGGCCCGCGTTCGAGATCATCAGGACCAGGCCGGACACCTCCATCGTGTCGTCCGTGTTCTTCATGTGCCTGGCCGACCGGGTGCTCGTCTACGGCGACTGCGCGGTCAACCCCGACCCGAACGCCGAGCAGCTCGCCGACATCGCCCTGCAGTCGGCCACCACCGCGCGGCGGTTCGGGGTGGAGCCGCGGATCGCGATGCTGTCGTACTCCACCGGCACCTCCGGCACCGGCGCGGACGTCGACAAGGTGCGCCGGGCCACCGAGATCGCCCGCTCGCGCCGGCCGGATTTGAAGATCGAGGGCCCGATCCAGTACGACGCGGCCGTGGAGCCGTCGGTCGCGGCGACCAAGCTGCCGGACTCGGAGGTCGCCGGCCAGGCCACCGTGCTGATCTTCCCGGACCTCAACACCGGCAACAACACCTACAAGGCCGTGCAGCGCTCGGCCGGCGCCATCGCCGTCGGACCGGTCCTGCAGGGCTTGAACAAGCCGGTCAACGACCTGTCCCGCGGCGCCCTCGTGCAGGACATCGTCAACACCGTCGCGATCACGGCGATCCAGGCCCAGACGCCCGCCGGCTGACGGCGTACGGGCGGCCCGGGCCACTCGGGCCGCGCGGGCCGAGGCCGTGGCTCCGGGGCGGGCGGTCCCCGGGGCCCGGGCCCTCGGACCCCGCCGGGCACTCCCGGCACTCCCGGCCACCGCCCGCGAACCCTCCGTCACCACCCGCCCACTCCCCCTCACCGCCCGCGAACTCCCCGGCCCCGACCAGAAAGCACCAGCTCCCGTGGCAGCAACCCGTGTCCTCGTCCTGAACTCCGGCTCCTCCTCGGTGAAGTACCAGCTGATCGACATGCGCGAGGCGCGCGGGCGCCGCCGGCTCGCCGTCGGTCTGGTGGAGCGCATCGGCGAGCAGACCTCCCGGCTCCGGCACACCCCGCGCGACGGCGGGACCCGGGAGACCACCGGAGTGATCGCCGACCACGACGCGGCGCTGAAGGCCGTGGCGGCCGAACTCGCCCGGGACGGGCTGGGCCTGGACTCCCCCGACCTGGCCGCCATCGGCCACCGGGTGGTGCACGGCGGCATGTCCTTCACCGAGCCGACCGTCATCGACGACACGGTCCTCGCCGAGATCGAGCGGCTCATCCCGGTGGCGCCGCTGCACAACCCGGCCAACCTCATCGGCATCCGCACCGCGCGGGCGCTGCGGCCGGACCTGCCGCAGGTCGCCGTCTTCGACACCGCCTTCCACACCACGATGCCGGAGTCGGCGGCCCGCTACGCCCTCGACACCGAAACGGCCGACGCCCACCGCATCCGCCGCTACGGCTTCCACGGCACCTCGCACGCCTACGTCTCCCGGGCCACCGCACAACTGCTGGGCAGGGCACCCGAGGACGTGAACCTGATCGTGCTGCACCTGGGCAACGGGGCGAGCGCCTCCGCCGTGCGGGCCGGCCGGTGCGTGGACACCTCCATGGGGCTGACGCCTCTGGAGGGGCTGGTGATGGGGACGCGGTCGGGCGACCTGGACCCGGCCGTCATCTTCCATTTGATGCGTGTTGGCGGAATGTCCGCCGACGAGATCGACACTCTTCTCAACAAGAAGAGCGGTCTGATCGGCCTGTGCGGCGACAACGACATGCGGGAGATCCTCCGCCGGCGCGGCGAGGGCGACGAACGCGCGAAGCTCGCCTTCGACATCTACATTCACCGCCTGAAGAAGTACATCGGCGCCTACTACGCGGTACTCGGCCACGTGGACGCCGTGGCCTTCACCGCGGGCGTCGGCGAGAACGCGGCCGAGGTGCGCGCGGCGGCGGTGGCGGGCCTGGAGGAGCTGGGCCTGGCCGTGGACGCCGGGCGCAACGCGGTGCGCGGCGACGAGCCGCGCCTGATCTCGCCCGAGGGCTCGCGGGTGGCGGTCGCGGTGGTGCCGACGGACGAGGAATGGGAGATCGCGACCCAGACCTACGCACTGGTCGGAAAGGACGGATGAAAGAGGGTGGAAAACGGGTACGGCTTCACGCCTGAGCGGGAAGCCGCCCATTTGTATCTTCCGCCAGACGGAATATTCCGTAGCGAAACAAACCGATAGGATCGCCCTATGCGCCGTTCGAAAATCGTCTGTACTCTCGGCCCCGCGGTCGACACCCAGGAGAAGCTGGTCGCCCTGATCGAGGCCGGCATGAACGTGGCCCGGTTCAACTTCAGCCACGGCTCGCACGCCGAGCACCAGGCCCGCTACGACCGCCTGCGTGCCGCCGCCAAGGAGACCGGCCGGCCGGTCGGCGTCCTCGCCGACCTGCAGGGCCCCAAGATCCGCCTGGAGACCTTCGCCGAGGGTCCGGTCGAACTGGAGCGCGGTGACGAGTTCACCATCACCACCGAGGACGTTCCGGGCGACAAGACGATCTGCGGCACCACCTACAAGGGCCTGCCCGGCGACGTGGCCAAGGGCGACCAGATCCTCATCAACGACGGCAACGTCGAGCTGAAGGTCGTCGAGGTCGCCGGCCCGGAGGTGAAGACGATCGTCATCGAGGGCGGCGTCGTCTCCGACCACAAGGGCATCAACCTGCCCGGCGCGGCCGTCAACGTCCCCGCGCTGAGCGAGAAGGACGTCGAGGACCTGCGCTTCGCCCTGCGCATGGGCTGCGACCTGGTCGCGCTGTCCTTCGTCCGGGACGCCAAGGACGTCGCCGACGTCCACCGCGTCATGGACGAGGAGGGCCGCCGCGTCCCGGTCATCGCCAAGGTGGAGAAGCCGCAGGCGGTGCAGAACATGGAGGAGGTCGTGATGGCCTTCGACGGCGTCATGGTCGCCCGCGGCGACCTCGCCGTCGAGTATCCGCTCGAGAAGGTCCCCATGGTGCAGAAGCGCCTGATCGAGCTGTGCCGGCGCAACGCCAAGCCGGTGATCGTGGCGACCCAGATGATGGAGTCGATGATCACCAACTCCCGCCCGACCCGCGCCGAGGCCTCCGACGTGGCCAACGCGATCCTGGACGGCGCCGACGCGGTGATGCTGTCGGCCGAGTCGAGCGTGGGCGCCTACCCGATCGAGACCGTCAAGACGATGTCGAAGATCGTCGCCGCGGCCGAGGAGGAGCTGCTCTCCAAGGGCCTGCAGCCGCTGGTGCCGGGCAAGAAGCCGCGTACCCAGGGCGGTTCGGTGGCCCGCGCCGCGTGCGAGATCGCCGACTTCCTCGGCGGCAAGGGCCTGGTGGCCTTCACCCAGTCCGGCGACACCGCCCGCCGGCTGTCCCGCTACCGCGCGGCCCAGCCGATCCTGGCGTTCACCACGGACGAGGCCACCCGCAACCAGCTCACCCTGAGCTGGGGCGTGGAGCCGCACGTCGTGCCGTTCGTCAACAGCACCGACGAGATGGTCGAGCTGGTCGACCAGGAGATGGTCAAGCTGGGCCGCTTCAACGAGGGCGACGTCGTCGTCATCACCGCCGGCTCCCCGCCCGGCGTGCCCGGCACCACCAACATGGTCCGGGTCCACCACCTGGGCAGCGGCTCCCGCGACTGACCCCGCCGACCGACCCCGCACTCCCCGGGCCTTTTGGGACAGCACCCGGGGCGTGCGCCGGGCCCACAAGGCCCGCGTACGGCGCTGAGGGCGCCCCCTGCGGCAAGGGGGCGCCCTCAGTGTGTGCGGCTCCCGGAACGGGCCTCGGGCGGGGCGTCAGTCGGCGTCAGTCGATGTACTGGTGCAGCCCCGGGACGGTCAGGGTCCCGCCGAACTGGCCGGCCTGGGTGACCTTGACGTGGGTGAAGTAGATCAGCGGGATGTTCAGCGGCGGCGGGTGGTCCGGGTCGAACGTCACCGGGACCAGGCCGAGGAGGTTTCCGGAGATGGACTCGGTGTACATCACCGTGTCGCCGTCGCGGATCGTCGACGTCGAGCCCTTCGCCGCCTGCACGTGGTAGGTCTTGCCGGTCTGCCGGTCCTTCACGATCTGGTGCAGGTCGCCGATGTCGGTGCCGCCGGAGATGACGTACTTCAGGACCCTCTTGACCGTGCCGTTGGCGGTGCGCACCTTGACCACGCCCTTGTAGTCGGCGCCCTTCAGCAGCAGCGAGCTGGCCTGCAGGTACCAGGGGTCGTCCGGCAGCGCCGCGATGTCCTCGACGCCGCCCTCGGCGTCGGTGGCGGCCGGGCAGTTGGCGGAGGGGCTCGCGCTCTCCGACGGGCTGGGTCTGGGGCTGGAACTCGCGCTCGCGCTCGGGCTCGGGCTCGCCGAGGAGGTCGCCGCGCCGGCGGCCCGCTCCGCCGCCTTGGCGGTGTCCCCGGCCGCCCCGGTCGCGGTGCCGGCGGCGCCCCGCACAGTGCCCTTCACCGTGTCGGCGGCCTTGCCGACAGTGTCCTCGGCGGTGCCGGAGCCGGCGGCGGTGTCCCCGGTCGGGCGCGCGGAGGGCGAGGCGGACGGCGTGGGGCTCGCGCTCGACGTGTCCGAGCCGGTCGGGCCTGCCGATCCGGAGGCGGAACCGCCGGTGAGGACACCGGTGAGGGCGTCGCCGAGGGAGTCCAGCAGTCCCCCGCCGCCCGACGGGGCCGACGGGGCCGAAGAGGACGCCGTCGCCGTGTCCGAGGAGGACGCGGAGGCGGACGGGGCGGGCGTGGCCTTGTCGTCGGAACCTGAATCCGGCGAAGAGGTCTTGCCCGCGGTGCCCGTGGTGTCCGAGGAGCCCGGCGAGCCGCCGGTGTCCGTGGACTTGTCCGCGGACTTCCGCGCGGACTTCTGCGTGTCGGCCGTACCCGCCTCGGGGGACGCCGACGGGGAGGGGGTCGCAAAGTCCCCGCCGGAGGCGCTCGCCGAGGGCGAGGGGCCGGCGGAGTCGGTCGGGGAGGCGGTCGGGGAGTCCTCCAGCGCCGCGACGCAGTCCTTGTACTCGTCGGCCGTCAGGCTCCGGGACGACGTCGCGGAGGGGTGGTCGGCGGCGAGCGCGAGGGTCGGCGTGAACCCCATCCCCATGAGGACCGCCGTCGGCATCGCGGCCACGGCTATCGCCTTGCCGGCCGGCATCTGGAAGCGGGTGAACAGCGGCTTCCTGGGCGCGGCGTGACGCGGTCCCGTTCTCGCACGCGCCGGGTCGGCGCCGCCCCCGTCACGGACCTCGTCAGCGGACACGGTACCCCCCGTCGTGGTTCTCGGTCCCGGCACCGTGCGCGTCGCCGCCCTGGGGGGCTTCCTTCGAAAAGTACGGCGGCGCGGGCTCGCCGGGGGCCGCGGCCGGGGCGTCGCCGGCCGGTCCGGCGGCACCGCCGGCGTCCGGGCCGCTCTGCCCGCCGGCCGTCGCGCCCTGCTCCGCGGCGGGCTTGCCCGGCGCCCAGGAGACGGCGAGCGCGCCGCCGGTCAGCGCGAGCAGGAAGCCGACGACGAATCCGCCGATGTTGGACACCACCAGGGACACCAGGGCGAGGATGATCGCCGCGACGCCGGCGAAGGTGCGCGTGGCCTGCTGGAACCACATGGTCAGGCCCAGCGTGACCAGCAGCACGCCGATGATCAGGGAGCCGGCACCCGCGGTGGTCGCCATGGTGATCGACATGGTGCCCAACTTCAGGGTGGCGTAAGGGAAGTAGGCGATCGGTACTCCGCCGAGCATGGTGAACAGGCCCGCCCAGAACGGCCGGCTGCCCCGCCACTCACGGAACCGCAGACGCGTACGGGAGAAGCCCCCGACGCTCTGGACCGGGGTCTCGGCACTCATGGAAAACAGCTCCCTGGGTCCGGTGGAAGTACTACCGGCTCGGCCATGGGTCTCCCATGGGGTGGACGTAAGCCGGAAGTGCAGGTGGGTCGTGGTGCCCGACCCGATGCAGCGCATCGGCGGGTGGACGGGGCGGGGAGACGACCGTCTCCCCGCCCCCTGGCCTCAGTTGCCCGAGGGCGCCCCGACGGCGCGAGCCGTCAGTAGCACTCCATCTTCGGGTCCGTGCCGAGGCGCATCTTCAGGCCGCTCAGCTTGAAGGTGCCGGCCGTGGTCGCCCACGCCGTCTGCCTGACGTTGGTGAGGTCGGCCGAGTCGGCCTGCTGGGCGAAGCCGCCCGGCAGCACGTTCTCGCCGCTCTTCACCGCCGGGCCCTTGGACTGGTCCTTGACCGCCACGCCGATGTCGATGTTCTTGAACGTGGCGTCGGCGTCGAGCTGGGCGACGTCGATGTAGAGGTTCTCGGCCTGCACCTTGTGGTCGGCGTCCGGACCGGCCTCGAGACGGAGGTAGACCGCCCCGAGGAGCGGGATGTCCGTCTTGACCGACTGGCACATCTTGGTGATCTCGGCGTTCTTGAACGACGAGATCGCGACCGGGTGGGCCGTCTTGTTCTTGCCGTCGGTCGAGGTGTAGCCGCTGTCGATGCCACCGTACTGGGCGAAGCCGGTGCCCTCGAGGTGTCCGGCCGTCACCTTGAACTGCTGGCCGGAGACGCTGAAGGACGCGGCCAGCGCGCCCTGGGCGAGTCCGACGCCGATCGCCGCGGCGGCGGCCACGCTGGGCACCATGACCACGGCGAACCGCTTCCATCTGGTCCCGCCACGCACCTGGGACTCCATGTTTCCTCCTTCTCGGACGTACATCTCCTGCCTCCGGCCGGCCTCTTGATGGAGGGTCAGCCGGGCAGGGATGGGAGAAGTGCTACGTCCTCGGGAAGGAGAGCGCCCGCGCTCGGCGGCGCCAATCCGCGCCCGAACCACCGGCGTTCACCCCCGAGCGACAACCACTGGTCGCGCCTGACACGCATCACGCACAACCTTGCTGGGCAGGCTTCGCCGGGTGGACGAAGACCCCCCTGCCCAAGAGCCGGCGCCGGCGGCGTCGGCTCTGCTCGGTGGGGACCCAGACGTCCCGTGACCCGACCGGATGTCGGGGTACGGGAGAGGACCGAGCGTGGCCGATCGTGGTGCATTCTCGCCGCGCGCACAAGGGGGTTCGTTACTCGCTAGTAACGGCCGGATAACCATGGAACGACTCAACGGTCCCGGACGGCGACACACCGTCGCCCTTGCCGGGAGGGCAAAACTGTTGATCTTTGGACATAACCAGGCAGAACAACAGCCGTGATGTACTGCGAGTAACAGCGGCCGCGATTACCAAGATTTGGTAAAGCGCGGCCGCTGCGGCGTCTCGCCGACGAACCTTTCACACGGGCCCCACAGAAGTGGGCGTTCGGCGCCCGGCCGCGCGCGGGGCCCGGCGCGCCCCGCGCGCCGGCTCAGAACAGGGCGCGCGCCAGCGCGCGACGGGCCGCGGTCACCCGCGGATCGTCGCCGCCGACCACCTCGAACAGTTCCAGGAGCCGCACCCGCGCGGCGTCCCGGTCCTCGCCCCTGGTCCGTCCCACCGTCTCGATGAGCCGCCCGAAGGCGTCCTCCACGTGCCCGCCCACCAGGTCCAGGTCGGCGGCGGCGATCTGCGCCTGTACGTCGTCCGGCTTCTCGGCGGCCTCCCGGCGCACCCGCTGCGGGTCCAGGTCGCGTACCCGCTGGAGCAACTCGGCCTGCGCCAGGCCCAGTTTCGCCTCGGCGTTGCCCGGGTCCTCGGCCAGCACGTTCTTGTACGCCTGGATGGCACCGCCCAGGTCGCCGGCGTCCAGGGCCTGCGCGGCCGCGCTCAGCGGGCCGTCGTACGGGCCCGCCGCACGGGCCGCGGCCGCCTCGCCGCCGCCCGGACGGGCATCGGGGTCGACGGTCAGGCCGGTCAGCCCGAACCGCTGCTCGGCGACCTGCACCAGCTGGTCGAGCGTGGCGCGGATCTGCTGCTCGGGCGCGGCGCCCTGGAACAGCGGCAGGGCCTGGCCGGCCACCACCGCGAAGACCGCCGGGATGCCCTGGATGCCGAACTGCTGCATCAGCAGCTGGTTGGCGTCGACGTCGATCTTGGCGAGGACGAACCGCCCGTTGTACTCGACGGCGAGCCGCTCCAGGACCGGGCTGAGCTGCTTGCAGGGCTGGCACCACTCCGCCCAGAAGTCGAGCACCACCGGGACCTCGGTGGAGCGCTGCAGGACGTCCCGCTCGAACCCGGCCTCGTCGACGTCGATCACGAGGTCCGCCGGGGAGACGGCCGCCGGCCCGCCCTGCCGGGCCGCTTGGGCGCGCGCCTGCTCCGCCTTGGCCTTGGCCTCCTGGGCCGCCTTCACCGCGGCGAGGTCGACGACGCCGCTCATGGACATGTTCCGTGGCTGCATGCGTCTATCCTCCCCCGTTTCCGCGCGTGCGTGTGCCGCGTCCCGGTCTCCGGCCGGGCGTGCCCGGCGTGGTCGGCGCGGCCGTGCCGCCGTGCATGTGGTACGGCGCCGGGTCCCCACCGGGCGCCGAGGTGCGTGTGTCGGTGCGTGTGGTCGTCGCTCGCACGGGTGGCCCCCGCGCTTACGCTACGACCCGTAGCGTAATGGCACCAGGTGCCCCGGCGGAACCGGATCCCGGTGATCTCCCTCACGGCCGGGCCGCAACGGCCGGTTATCGTCGAAGAATGCAGACCCGCACCACCCCCGCCGGGCGCACCGGCCGTCCCCGCAGCGCCGCGGCGGACGCCGCGATCCTGGCCGCCACCCGCGCGGCCCTGGTGGAACTGGGCTGGTCCAGGCTCACCCTGGGGGACGTGGCCACGCGCGCCGGAGTGGCGAAGACCACCCTCTACCGCCGCTGGGCCGGCAAGAACGAACTCGTCGTCGACGCCGTCGCCGAACTCTTCGACGAACTGCGGCTTCCCGACCGCGGCAGCCTCGCCGCCGACATCGAGGGCGCCGTGCTGCAGTTCGCGGCGATCCTGAGCCGCCCCGAGGCCAAGAGCGGCCTGATGGCCGTCGTCGCCGAGTCCACCCGGGACGCGGCCCTGCGCGAGCGCATCCGCGCCTCCATCGTCGACCGGCAGAAGCGACTGGTGCTGGAGGGCCGGGCACGCGCCCAGGCCCGCGGCGAACTCCCGCCCGAGAACGACCCGGAGGAGGCCGCCCGCACGGTCGACCTCATCTTCGACGTGGTGGCCGGCGCGGTGGTCCACCGCACCCTGGTCAGCGCGGAACCGGCGGACGAGGAGTGGGTGCGCGGCTTCACGCGGCTGCTGCTGCGGGGGCTGGTGGACGCGTCCGCGCAGGAGGCGCAGAAGGCGCTGGAGGCGTAGAAGGCGCAGCGGAGGGCACGGGAGGCGCAGCGAAGGCGGCAGGAAGCGCAGGGGGCGTAGAGAAGCGCGGGGGGCGCGGCGGGTGCGACAGGCGCGCCCGCCGCGCCCCCGCGGCCGTTCAGAACCCGGCGGGCTCGGTGTAGGTCCCCCACTCCTCCTTCAGCGCCCCGCAGATCTCCCCCAGCGTCGCCTCGGCCCGCACGGCCTCGAGCATCGGCTCGATCATGTTGGCGCCGGAGCGGGCCGCCTCCAGCATGGCGTCCAGCGAGGCGCGCACCCGCGCCTCGTCCCGGGCGGCCCGCCGCTCGCGCAGCAGCCGCACCTGCTCGCGCTCGACCTCGTGGCTGACCCGCAGGATCTCCAGGTCGCCGGTGACGGACTCGGTGTGGACGTTGACGCCCACGACCTTCTTGTCGCCCTTCTCCAGGGCCTGCTGGTAGCGGAACGCGGACTCGGCGATCTCGCCGGTGAACCAGCCGTCCTCGATGCCCCGCAGGATGCCGGAGGTCATCGGCCCGATGGGGTGCCGGCCGTCGGGGTGCACCCGCAGGCCCCGCTCCTTGATCTGGTCGAAGATCTTCTCGGCCTGCTCCTCGATCCGGTCGGTGAGCTGCTCGACGTACCACGAACCGCCCAGCGGGTCCGCGACGTTGGCGACCCCGGTCTCCTCCATGAGCACCTGCTGCGTGCGCAGCGCGATCTCGGCGGCCTGCTCGCTGGGCAGCGCGAGGGTCTCGTCGAGGGCGTTGGTGTGCAGCGAGTTGGTGCCGCCGAGCACCGCGGCGAGCGCCTCCACGGCCGTACGGACCACGTTGTTGTACGGCTGCTGCGCGGTCAGCGAGACGCCGGCGGTCTGGGTGTGGAAGCGCAGCCACTGCGCCTTCTCGCTCTTCGCGCCGTAGACGTCCCGCATCCAGCGGGCCCAGATGCGGCGTGCGGCGCGGAACTTGGCGATCTCCTCGAAGAAGTCGACGTGCGCGTCGAAGAAGAAGCTCAGGCCGGGCGCGAAGACGTCGACGTCCAGGCCGCGGCTGAGCCCCAGTTCCACGTAGCCGAAGCCGTCCGCGAGCGTGAACGCCAGCTCCTGGGCGGCGGTCGCGCCGGCCTCACGGATGTGGTAGCCGGAGACCGACAGCGGCTTGTAGGCGGGGATGTTCGCCGTCGTGTACTCCATCAGGTCGCCGATGAGGCGCAGGTGCGGCTCGGGCGGGAAGAGCCACTCCTTCTGGGCGATGTACTCCTTGAAGATGTCCGTCTGCAGCGTGCCGTTGAGCGCGGACGGGTCGACGCCCTGGCGTTCGGCGGCGACGAGGTACATGCAGAAGACGGGCACGGCGGGCCCGCTGATCGTCATGGAGGTCGTGACCTCGCCCAGCGGGATGTCCCGGAACAGCACGTCCATGTCGGCCGCCGAGTCGATGGCCACCCCGCAGTGGCCGACCTCGCCGAGCGAGCGCGGGTCGTCGGAGTCGCGGCCCATGAGCGTGGGCATGTCGAAGGCGACGGACAGCCCGCCGCCGCCCCGGGCCAGGATCATCTTGTAGCGCTCGTTGGTCTGCTCGGCGTTCCCGAACCCGGCGAACTGCCGGATGGTCCACGTCCGCCCGCGGTAACCGGTCGGGTACAGCCCGCGCGTGAAGGGGAACTCTCCGGGCCAGCCGATCCGCTCGAAGCCCTCGTACCTGTCCCCGGGCCGCGGCCCGTACACCGGCTCCACGGGGTCGCCGGAGAGCGTGGTGAAGTCCGCGTCGCGCTTGCGTGCGGCGTCGTAACGGGCCTGCCAGCGGCGGCGGCCCTCCTCGATGGCGTCAGCGTCCATACCATCGAATTTACTTGGACGTCCTAGTAAATGTCGATGGCAGACCGCCGTACAGGTGTACGGCGGTGCGGCCCCGGCCCCGTACGGCGGCGCAGGGCCCCGGTGCGGCGGCGCGGCCTTCAGGCCTTCGCGGCCGCCGGCGACGCCTTGGCGAACCGCGCCTCGAGCTCGTGGGTGACCTTGCGCTCGACGAAGAAGGCGGCGGTGGGAACGGTCCCGGCCAGGAGCACCCAGAGCTGCTTCCCGACCGGCCACTTCGCCTTCGAGCCCAGGTCGAAGGCGAAGACCAGGTAGACCACGTACAGCCAGCCGTGCGCGATGCCGACGACGGTGGTGAACCTGGCGGCGCCGTCGAGGTGCAGCCCGTACTTGGCGATCACGCCGAGGGTGAGCAGGACCAGCAGCACACCGGTCACGTAGGCCATGACGCGGTAGCGGGTCAGCACAGCTTTCTTCATGAGGACGAGCGTAACCGCCCGTTTCGGAAGGTCTTCGGCGACCCTGCGGCCGTCCACTCTGCGGCCGTCCGCCCTGCGGCCGTCCCCGCGCTACCCCTCCGCGAAGTCGCCCGCGGCGATCCGCAGCGGACGCAGCATCGCGAAGATCTCCCGGCACTCCTCCGCGTCGTACACCCCGAGCCCGAAGTCCATGGCCATCAGGTCGCGGGTGGCGGACTCGACGACCTCGCGGCCCTTGTCGGTGATCACCGCGAGCGTGCCGCGGCCGTCGTTGGGGTTGGGCTTCCTGGCGACCAGACCCGACTTCACCAGCCGGTCCACGGTGTTCGTCACGGACGTGGGGTGCACCATGAGCCGCTCACCGATCTTGGACATCGGCAGTTCGCCCTTTTGGGAGAAGGTGAGCAGCACCAGCGCCTCGTAGCGCGCGAATGTCAGGCCGTAGGGCTTGACCACCGCGTCCACCTCGGCGAGCAGGATCTGGTGCGCCCGCATGATCGAGGTGATGGCGGCCATGGACGGCACGTTTCCCCAGCGCTGCTTCCAGAGCTCGTCCGCGCGGGCGATGGGGTCGAACGAGAGACTGAGGGGCTTCGGCACGTCTCCGACCTTACCGGCCGGTCATATGCCGGTCAGCTCCGTCTCGCTTTTCGGTCGTCCTTCGGCCGGCTGCCGCCCGCACCCCGCCCGCGGCCACGGACCGCGGGCTACGGGCTACGGGCCACGGGCCACGGGCCACGGGCTACGACTGCCGGGACTGCCCGGAGTCCTGCGCGAGGTACCGCTCGACGGTCTCGACCTTCGACGTCAGCCCGTCCACCACACCCGGCCGGATGTCCGCCTTCAGCACGAGCGAGACGCGCGGCGCCCGCGCCTCCACGGCAGCCACGGCGCGCCGGACGACGTCCATCACCTCGTCCCACTCGCCCTCGATCGAGGTGAACATCGCGTCGGTGCGGTGGGGCAGCCCGGACTCGCGGACCACCCGGACGGCGTCGGCGACGTACTCCCCCACGTCCTCGCCGACGCCCAGCGGCGTCACGGAGAAGGCGACGATCATGCGTTGACCACTCCTTCGCGGCGGGCCCGGGCGGCGATCACGGCGTCCTCGGCCTCGCGCTCGAGCCTGCGGTCGGCGAAGAAGCCGCCGGTGGGCAGGACGGCCAGGACGAAGTAGAAGCCGGCGGTCCGCCGGTCCCACTTGGTGCGGTTCCAGGCGTCGGCCCAGAACAGCACGTACAGGAGGAACAGGATGCCGTGGACCAAGCCCATCACGGGCACCGCGTCGAAGTCCGTCGTGCGCTTCAGCACCGAGCAGACGAGCAGCAGCAGGTAGGAGACGGCCTCGGGGACCGAGACCAGACGGAGGCGGCGCAGGGCGGTGGCGGTCTTGATGTCCACAGTTCACCTTCGGTGGGGGTACGACGGCGACAGCGCTTGTGAACGCAAGCACAAGCGCCCCCATTGTGGCAAACGGCGGCGCCGTCCCCCGCACCGGCCCCGGGCGGGCTCAGGCGCGGCCGGCCAGGTCCTCCAGCACGGCCACCGCCAGGGTGGCGCGGTCGTAGGGCACGAACAGGTGGTCGTGGTGGTAGCCGGCGATGACGTTGCAGCTCAGGCCCGCGTCGGCCAGGGCGCGGGAGACCGCGGCGGTCAGGCCGACCGCCTCCAGCGCCGAGTGCACGCGCAGCGTGATCCACCCGGCCACATGGCCGTACGGCAGCCCCGCCGCGTCCGCCTCCTCCTGCCGCAGCACCACCGTCAGGCCCTCGTCCTCGGCGACGGTGACCACCGGGGTCACGCCGTCGGGCACACCGCCCTCGACGGTGGTGAACACGTACCGCCCGGGACGCAGCTCCGGCCGCATCCCGGACAGCAGCCTGGTCAGATCCCGTTCGCCCGCCATGGCGTCACCCTACGTGCCGGACCCGGACCGCGCTCGCGTCCGGCGCCGTCCACAGGGCCCATCGGCACCGCCCAAAGGGCCCATCGGCGTCGCTCCGGCGCCCTGCGGGCCTGTCGGCGGAGCCGGGCTGCGGCTACCTTCGCTGCGTGGCGATGTTCCGACTCCAGGGCAGCAAGGTGCTCGCCGTCGAGATGGCCGGGGACGCCGTGAAGGCGAAGAACGGCTCGATGGTCGCGTACGACGGGCAGATGGCGTTCAAGAAACTGAGCGGCGGCGGTGAGGGGCTGCGCGGGATGGTGACGCGGCGGCTGACCGGCGAGCAGATGACCGTGATGGAGGTGCGCGGGCACGGCACGTGCTGGTTCGCCGACCGCGCCAGTGAGATCAACCTCGTGACACTCCAGGGGGACAAGCTGTACGTCGAGGCGAGCAATCTGCTGGCGACCGACGCCGGGCTGCGCACGGGGACGACGTTCACCGGGCTGCGCGGGGCCTCGCAGGGCAACGGGCTGTTCACGACGACCGTCGAGGGGCACGGGCAGGCGGCGATCACCTCGGACGGGCCGGCGGTGGTGCTGCGCGTGACCCCGCAGTACCCGCTGAGCGTGGACCCGGGGGCGTACGTCGCCCACCAGGGCAGCCTGCGGCAGTCCTTCCAGTCCGGTGTGACCTTCCGCACGTTCCTCGGCGAGGGCGGCGGCGAGGCCTTCCAGATCCGCTTCGAGGGCGACGGGCTCGTCTACGTCCAGCCCAGCGAGCGGAACACGATCGCGGGGGACGTGTGACATGGCCTTCCGCGAGATCAACTCCAAGATGGTGGAGGCGACCGTCGCGCCCGGGCAGCGGCTGTTCAGCCAGCGCGGCGCGATGCTCGCCTACCGGGGCGAGGTCACGTTCACCCCGAACGTCCGGGGCGGCCAGGGCGGCGTCATGTCGATGATCGGGCGCCGGCTCGCGAACGAGGACACGCCGCTGATGACCGTCGAGGGCAGCGGCACGGTCTTCTTCGGGCACGGCGGCCACCACGTGCACGTCGTCCGCCTGACCGGCGACACCCTGTACGTCGAGGCCGACCGGCTGCTCGCCTTCGAGGGCACGTTGCGGCAGGGCACGGTGTTCCTGGGCTCGCAGGGCGGTGTCATGGGCATGGTGCGCGGCCAGGTCTCCGGGCAGGGCCTGTTCACCACGACGCTGCAGGGCCACGGCGCGGTCGCGGTGATGGCGCACGGCGGCGTCATCGAACTCCCGATCACCCCGCAGCGCCCGGTCCACGTCGACCCGCAGGCCTACGTCGCCCACCACGGCGACGTGCACAACAGGCTCACCACGGCCCTGGGCTGGCGGGACATGGTGGGCCGGGGCTCCGGCGAGGCGTTCCAGCTGGAGCTGAGCGGCAGCGGTGTGGTGTTCGTCCAGGCCTCGGAGGAGAAGCTGTGACCGCGCATTCGGGGCAGCCGGGGCATCCGGGACAGGCAGGGCAGCCGGGGCGGCCGGGGGCCGGCCCCGTGGTGTACGACCCGGTGACGCTGCCGGCCGACGACAACGTGAACAACTACACCTTCTGCGTGGAGCTCAAGGGGAACGAGTGGTTCCTGCAGAAGGGGAAGATGATCGCCTACTACGGGGCGATCGAGTTCAACGGCATCGGGCACGGCCGTCTGGACCGCCTGGTGCGCACATCGTTCCATTCGCCTCTGCACGCAAGCGACTGGGTGGTGGCCTCCGGCAGCGGCAAGATGCTCCTCGCCGACCGGGCCTTCGACGTGAACTCCTATGACCTGGACGACGGGAACTTGACCATTCGCTCGGGCAATCTGCTCGCTTTTCAGCCAAGTCTCGCGCTGAAGCAGTCGATCGTTCCGGGCTTCCTGACACTGATCGGAACCGGAAGATTCGTGGCCGCGTCCAACGGCCCGGTGGTGTTCATGGAACCCCCCATCCGGGTCGACCCGCAGGCGCTGGTCGGCTGGGCGGACTGCCCGTCGCCGTGCCACCACTACGACCACGGGTACCTGACCGGCGTACTGGGCGGTCTACGTGCACTGACGGGCCTGGGCGGGGTCTCCGGGGAGGAGCACCAGTTCGAGTTCGTGGGCACCGGCACAGTGCTGCTGCAGTCCACCGAGACGCTGATGCCGGAGCAGCACACGGGGGCGGTGCCGCCCGAGCCCGGGGTGCCCGGCAGCGGGGCGCCGGGGGCGGCCGGACCGGCTGCGGGGCTACCGCGTCTTCCCGGACAGCTGGGGGACCTCCAGCGCCGCTTCGGGCTGTGAGCGGTAGTCTGCGGAGTGTGACATCGAACGTGTGCACACCCTTACAACCCCGTACAGACCAGTTCAGTTAGTTCGCCTTTCAACTTCTTAGGTAGACTTCATTCATGGAGACCGAGACGGCCACACGCTGGCTGACGGATCAGGAACAGTGCGCCTGGCGCACCCACTTGGAGGTCAACAAGCTGCTGACCTACCAGTTGGAGAAGGACCTGCAGCCGTTCGGCCTGACGATGAACGACTACGAGATCCTGGTGAACCTCTCCGAGTCGGAGGACCACCGGATGCGCATGAGCGACCTCGCGGCCGCCACGCTTCAGTCCAAGAGCCGCCTCTCCCACCAGATCACGCGGATGGAGAACGCGCACCTGGTCCGGCGCGAGAACTGCGAGTCCGACCGCCGCGGCCTGTACGCCGTCCTCACCGAGCACGGCATGGAGACGATGCGCAGGGTCGCCCCGCACCACGTGGCCTCCGTACGCCGCCACTTCATCGACCTGCTCTCCCCCGAGTCCCTGACCGAACTCGACAAGGCCCTCAAACCCGTCGCGGAGCACCTGCGGGGGCTGCGGGGGCGCCTGTAGGCACATGAAGCCCCCGATACTTCACACGCCGGCGGGCGGGGCCTCAGGGAGCCCCGCCCGCCGGCGTTTTCGGGTGCGGGGCGCGACGGGGCGTACGACGGCGCGTGGAGCGCCGGAGCGGGGGCCGTAGGGGCAGACCCCACCGGCATGCCAGGACACGGGCGCGACAGGAGCGCACGACGGCGTGTGGAGCGCCGGAGCAGGGCCGCGGGGCCGGGACACCGGCAGGTCGGGAAGCGGGCGCGACAGAGGCGTATGACGGCGTGTCGGGACGCGAACGCGGCAGGGACGTACAACGCGGCCCGGCGCGCCCGCGCGACAACGCAGAGAGCCGGCGGCCGACACCCGT
>NZ_BMWH01000003.1:69707-292339 GCF_014651135.1 Streptomyces echinoruber | reverse complement strand
CCCCCGGGGTCGTGCTCAGCCCTGCGTGAGCTCCTCCAGCAGCTGGTCCGCCGCCCGGTACGGGTCCAGCTCGCCGGCGACGATCCGCTCGGCCAGCGCGCCGAGGCGGCGGTCGCCGTGCAGGTCGCCGATGCGCTCCCGCAGCGCGGTCACCGCGATGGTCTCGACCTCGCGGGCGGCCCGGGCCAGGCGGCGCTCGGCCAGGACGCCTCGCTCCTCCATCCAGGCGCGGTGCTTCTCCAGCGCCTCCACGACCTCGTCGACGCCCTCGCCGCGGGCGGCGACCGTCTTGACGATGGGCGGGCGCCAGTCGCCGGGGGCGCGGGCCTCGCCGAGGCCGAGCATGTGGTTGAGCTCGCGCGCGGTGGCGTCGGCACCGTCGCGGTCGGCCTTGTTGACGACGTACACGTCGCCGATCTCCAGGATGCCGGCCTTCGCCGCCTGGATGCCGTCGCCCATGCCGGGCGCCAGCAGCACCACGCTGGTGTCGGCCTGGGAGGCGATCTCCACCTCCGACTGGCCCACGCCGACCGTCTCCACCAGGATCACGTCGCAGCCGGCCGCGTCCAGCACCCGGATGGCCTGCGGCGCCGCCCACGCGAGGCCGCCCAGGTGGCCCCGCGTCGCCATGGAGCGGATGTAGACGCCGGGGTCGGAGGCGTGCTCCGACATCCGCACCCGGTCGCCGAGCAGCGCGCCGCCGGAGAACGGCGACGACGGGTCGACGGCGAGCACGCCGACCCGCTTGCCCTGCCGCCGGTAGGCCGACACCAGCGCGGACGTCGAGGTCGACTTGCCGACGCCCGGGGAGCCGGTCAGGCCGACGACGTAGGCGTTGCCGGTCAGCGGCGCCAGGGCCGCCATGACCTCCCTCAACTGCGGGGACGCCCCCTCCACCAGGGAGATCAGCCGGGCGACGGCCCGTGGCCGGCCTTCCCTGGCCTGGGCCACCAGAGAGGAGACGTCCTGCATCACAGCTCCGTTCACGTCAAGAGGTCGGTCGAGAGGGGACTCAGGCCTTCGGCACCCGCACGATCAGCGCGTCGCCCTGGCCGCCGCCGCCGCACAGCGCGGCCGCGCCCACGCCGCCGCCCCGGCGCTTCAGCTCCAGCGCCAGGTGCAGCACGATGCGGGCACCGGACATGCCGATGGGGTGGCCGAGGGCGATCGCGCCACCGTTCACGTTCACCTTTTCGGGGGTAACGCCCAAATCTTTCATGGACTGGACGGCGACCGCAGCGAACGCCTCGTTGATCTCGATGAGGTCGAGGTCGGAGACCTCCAGGCCCTCCTTCTTCAGCGCGTGCCGGATGGCGTTGGACGGCTGCGACTGCAGCGAGTTGTCCGGGCCGGCCACGTTGCCGTGGGCGCCGATCTCCGCGATCCACTCCAGGCCCAGCTCCTGCGCCTTGGCCTTGCTCATCACGACCACGGCCGCCGCGCCGTCGGAGATCTGCGAGGAGGAGCCGGCCGTGATGGTGCCGTCCTTGCTGAAGGCCGGGCGCAGCTTGGCCAGCGACTCGACCGTGGTCTCCGGGCGGATGCCCTCGTCCTGGCTGAACAGGACCGGGTCGCCCTTGCGCTGCGGGATCTCCACCGGGGTGATCTCGGCCTCGAAGACGCCGTTCTTCTGGGCGGCGGCGGCACGCTGGTGGGACAGGGCGGCGATCTCGTCCTGCTCGGCCCGGCCGATGCCGAGCCGCGTGTTGTGCTTCTCCGTCGACTCGCCCATCGCGATGTGCTCGAAGGCGTCGGTCAGGCCGTCGTACGCCATCGCGTCGAGCATCTGGATCGCACCGTACTTGTAGCCCTCACGGGACTTGGGCAGCAGGTGCGGGGCGTTGGTCATGGACTCCTGGCCGCCGGCGACGACGATGTCGAACTCGCCGGCGCGGATGAGCTGGTCCGCGAGCGCGATCGCGTCGAGGCCGGACAGGCACACCTTGTTGATGGTGAGCGCCGGGACGCTCATCGGGATGCCGGCCTTGACCGCGGCCTGCCGCGCCGGGATCTGCCCCGCCCCGGCCTGCAGCACCTGGCCCATGATCACGTATTGCACCTGGTCGCCCCCGATCCCCGCACGGTCGAGGGCGGCCTTGATGGCGAAGCCGCCGAGGTCGGCTCCGGAGAAGGATTTCAGCGAGCCGAGCAGCCGCCCCATCGGGGTGCGGGCACCCGCGACGATGACGGAGGTCGTGCCGTTCGTTGCAGCCATGAGGTGAGATCCCCTTCCAGCTCGAGCGAGCCGAGGAGTGAACGAGGGTTTACTTCGAATGTACTGAGGGGTAGTCCGGGCCGTCATCGGGCCGTCGGTGTGATCGCGCGCACGTTGCGTAACCATCCCGACAGCGCTCCACTGATTCCATGCTGACGCGAATCGACCACATCGGGATTGCCTGCTTCGATCTCGACGCCACTGTCGAGTTCTACCGGGCCACATACGGCTTCGAGGTGTTCCACACCGAGGTCAACGAAGAGCAGGGCGTGCGCGAGGCCATGCTCAAGATCAACGACACCTCGGACGGCGGCTCCTCCTACCTCCAGCTCCTGGAACCGATCCGGGAGGACTCCACCGTCGCCAAGTGGCTGGCGAAGAACGGGGAGGGCGTCCACCACATCGCCTTCGGCACCGCGGACGTGGACGGCGACGCCGAGCAGATCCGGGGCAAGGGCGTGCGCGTCCTGTACGACGAGCCGCGACGCGGTTCCATGGGGTCGCGGATCACCTTCCTGCACCCCAAGGACTGCCACGGCGTCCTGACGGAACTGGTCACTTCCGCGCCTGTTGAGTCGTCTGCGCACTGACCCTCGTACGAAGGGGCCGGTAGGGTTGGGTGCGGTCGCCTTCTCTCGGGGGGTGGCCGCATACCGGGGTCCGGGTTTCGGGGGTCGCGCGACGGGGCAACAGCCCATGCTCCGCCGCCCATCTGACACCATTCCCCGGGAGCCCCGTTCCGCGTATGGACGGAGCTCGTTTGGGAGACTTGCGACCAGGGGACGGATGGGACCGCGCAGTGCGGGGCTACGAGAGCCAGGAGCGAGAGCCGGCGGCTGACGTCGACCACCTGACTCGGTTCGAGGCCGAGATGAAGCGGCTGAAGACCGAGCGGGACAAGGCGATCCAGCATGCCGAGGACCTCGGCTACCAGGTCGAGGTGCTGCGCGCCAAGCTGCACGAGGCGCGCCGCACCATCATGTCCCGGCCCGCCTACGACAGCGCCGACATCGGCTACCAGGCCGAGCAGTTGCTGCGCCAGGCGCAGATGCAGGCCGACCAGATCCGCGCCGAGGCCGAGCGGGAGCTGAGCCAGGCCCGCGCCCAGACCCAGCGGATCCTGCAGGAGCACGCCGAGCAGGCCGCCCGCCTCCAGGCCGAGCTGCACGCCGAGGCCGTGGCCCGCCGCCAGCAGCTCGACCAGGAGCTCGCCGAGCGCCGGCAGACCGTCGAGTCACACGTCAACGAGAACGTGGCGTGGGCCGAGCAGCTGCGCGCCCGCACCGAGGCCCAGGCCCGCCGGCTGCTGGAGGAGTCCCGCGCCGAGGCCGAGCAGGCCCTGGCCGCCGCCCGCGCCGAGGCCGAGCGGCTGACCGCCGAGGCCCGCCAGCGCCTCCAGGGCGAGGCCGAGGCCGCCCGCGCGGAGGCCGAGCAGGTGCTGCGCCGCGCCCGCGCCGAGGCCGAACGCCTCCTCAACGCCGCCTCCACGCAGGCGCAGGAGGCCACCGAGCACGCCGAGCAGCTGCGCGCCGCCGGCGTGTCGGAGTCGGAGGCGGCGCGCCGGCGCGCCGCCGAGCTGAGCCGCGCCGCCGAGGAGCGCATGGCGCAGGCCGAGACCGCGCTGCGCGAGGCGCGCGCCGAGGCCGAGAAGCTGGTCGCGGAGGCCAAGGAGGCCGCGGCCAAGGCCCTGGCCAGTGCCGAGTCCGCCAACGAGCAGCGCACCCGCGTCGCCAAGGAGCAGGTCGCCCGCCTCGTCGAGGAGGCCACCAAGGAGGCCGAGACGACCAGGGCGGAGGCCGAGCAGCTGGTCGCCGACGCCCGCGCCGAGGCGGAGAAGCTGCTCGCCGAGGCCGCCGAGAAGGCCCGCAGCATCACCGCCGAGGAGGCCGCCACCCAGCTGTCCAAGGCGGCCCGGACCGCCGAGGACGTCCTGAACAAGGCGCAGGAGGACGCCCGGCAGACCACCCGGGCGGCCGCCGAGGAGGCCGAGCGGATCCGCCGGGAGGCCGAGGCCGAGGCGGACCGGCTGCGCGCCGAGGCGCACGACATCGCCGAGCAGCTCAAGGGCGCCGCCAAGGACGACACCAAGGAGTACCGCGCCAAGACGGTCGAGCTGCAGGAGGAGGCCCGCCGGCTGCGCGGCGAGGCCGAGCAGCTGCGCGCCGAGGCCGTCGCCGAGGGCGAGAAGATCCGCGCCGAGGCCCGCAAGGAGGCCGTGGCGCAGATCGAGGAGGCGGCCCGGACCGCCGAGGAGCTGCTGGCCAAGGCGAAGGCCGACGCGGACGAGCTGCGCACCACCGCGCAGACCGACAGCGAGAAGGTGCGCACCGAGGCCATCGAGCGCGCCACCACGCTGCGCCGGCAGGCCGACGAGGTGCTGCAGCGCACCCGCAAGGAGGCCGAGAAGGAGCGCGCGGAGGCCACCGAGCAGGCCGAGCGGATCCGCGAGGAGGCCGAGCGGGCCGCGCGCGAGCTGCGCGAGGAGGCCGAGCGGGCCGTCGCCGCCCGGCAGGCAGAGGCCGCCGAGGAGCTGGCGCGGCTGCAGGCGGAGGCCGAGCAGCGGCTGGCCGCCGCCGAGCAGGCCCTCGCCGAGGCCCGCGAGGAGGCCGCCCGCATCCGGCGCGAGGCCGCCGAGGAGACCGAGCGGCTGCGCAGCGAGGCCGCCGAGCGCATCCGCACGCTGCAGCAGCAGGCGGAGGACGAGGCGGACCGGCTGCGCACCGAGGCCGCCTCGGACGCCTCCGCCGCCCGCGCCGAGGGCGAGGCCGTCGCCGTACGGCTGCGTTCGGAGGCCGCCGCCGAGGCCGAGCGGCTGCGCACGGAGGCGCAGGAGACCGCCGACCGGGTGCGCGCCGAGGCGCAGGCCGCCGCCGAGCGGCTGGGCCAGGAGGCGTCCGAGACGCTGGCCGCGGCGCAGGAGGAGGCCAACCGGCGCCGCCGCGAGGCCGAGGAGCTGCTCGGCGCGGCCCGCGAGGAGGCCGACCAGGAGCGCGAGCGGGCCCGCGAGCAGAGCGAGGAGCTGCTGGCCGCCGCGCGCCGACGGGTGGAGGAGGCCGACGCGGAGGCCCGCCGCCTGGTGCAGGAGGCCGACCGGCGCGCCACCGAGCTGGTGTCGGCGGCCGAGCAGCACGCCCAGCAGGTGCGCGACTCCGTCGCCGGGCTGCACGAGCAGGCGCAGGAGGAGATCGCCGGTCTGCGCTCCGCCGCCGAGCACGCGGCCGAGCGCACCCGCCGGGAGGCCCAGGAGGAGGCCGACCGGGTCCGCGCCGACGCCTACGCCGAGCGGGACCGGGCGAG
Source organism: Streptomyces echinoruber (assembly GCF_014651135.1). Classification (GTDB taxonomy): domain Bacteria; phylum Actinomycetota; class Actinomycetes; order Streptomycetales; family Streptomycetaceae; genus Streptomyces; species Streptomyces echinoruber. The sequence goes on along the minus strand of NZ_BMWH01000003.1, from coordinate 286,827 downwards.
CGAGGACGCCTCCCGCATCCGCCGCGAGGCCGCCGAGGAGACCGAGGCCGCCAAGGCGCTCGCCGAGCGCACCCTCGCCGAGGCCATGGCCGAGGCGGAGCGGGTGCGCTCGGAGGCCGACGAGCACGCGGTGCGGGCCCGCACCGAGGCCGCGGACACCATCGCCGAGGCCGACCAGGCCGCCGCCCGCACCCGCGCCGAGGCCCGCGAGGACGCCAACCGCATCCGCTCCGACGCGGCCGCGCAGGCCGACACCCTCATCACGGAGGCCACCGCCGAGGCCGAGCGGATGCTGGCCGAGACCACCGCCCAGGCCGACCGGGCCCGCGCCGAGGCCGCCGCGGAGGCGGACCGGGTGCGTACGGAGGCGGTCGCCAAGGCGGAGAAGCTGCTCGCGGACGCCACCGACGAGGCGGAGCGGCTGCGCGCCGAGGCCGCCGAGGCCGTCGGTTCCGCGCAGGCGCACGCCGAGCGCACCCGGGAGGAGGCCGCGCGCCTGCGGGCGGAGGCCGAGGCCGAGGCCGAGCGGGTCACCGCGGCCGCCCGCGAGGAGGCCGAGCGCACCCTCGACGAGGCCCGCAAGGAGGCCAACAAGCGCCGCTCGGAGGCCGCCGAGCAGGTCGACAAACTCATCACCGAGACCACCGCCGAGGCCGACAAGTTGCTCACCGAGGCGCAGCAGCAGGCCGTCAAGACGAAGGCGGACGCGGAGGCGCAGGCCGACACCATGGTCGGCGCCGCCCGCAAGGAGGCCGACCGGATCGTCTCCGAGGCCACCGTCGAGGGCAACGCGCTGGTGGAGAAGGCCCGTACGGACGCGGACGAGCTGCTCGTCGGCGCCCGCCGGGACGCCACCCTGATCCGGGAGCGCGCCGAGGAGCTGCGGGCCCGCATCACCGCCGAGATCGAGGACCTGCACGAGCGGGCGCGGCGCGAGGCCGCCGAGACGATGAAGTCGACCGGCGACCGCTGCGACGCGCTGATCAAGGCGGCCGAGGAGCAGCTCGCCAAGGCGGAGAAGAAGGCGAAGGAGATCGTCTCGGAGGCCGACACCGAGGCCGGCAAGGTGCGCATCGCCGCCGTGAAGAAGGCCGAGGGCCTGCTGAAGGAGGCCGAGCAGAAGAAGGCGGCGCTCATCAAGGAGGCCGAGGAGCTCAAGGCCGAGGCGATCCGCGAGGCCAAGCGGACCGTGGAGGAGGGCCGGCGCGAGCTGGAGATCCTCATGCGGCGCCGGGAGGACATCAACGCGGAGATCTCCCGTGTGCAGGATGTGCTGGAGGCGTTGGAGTCGTTCGAGGCCCCGGCGGCGCCCAAGGACGGGGGCGTCAAGGCGGGGGCCACCGCGGGTGCCACTCGTTCGGGTGGCAAGTCGTCAGAGAGCTAGGGACGGGCAACCCGTTCGGGTGGCAGGATGGCGGACCGGTGGCCAGGACGCGCGTTCCGGTGTGTTCTGACACCTTTGACCAGATCTTCGGCCGGCCGTCCGGCGCCCAGCCGCCCAAAAGGGGTGTCATTCTCCAGATCAAACCTGTATCCGCTCGATGACACGCCGCTTCGGCCCCTAGGATTCCACCTATCACCTCACCGGTCTCATTCGACAGGAACCCCATGAGCGACACTTCCCCCTACGGCTTCGAGCTTGTGCGGCGTGGGTACGACCGCGCTCAGGTGGACGAACGTATCGCCAAGCTCGTCTCCGACCGTGACAGCGCCCTCGCTCGCATCACCGCGCTGGAGAAGCGCATCGAGGAGCTGCACCTCGAGACGCAGAACGCGCAGGCCCAGATCAGCGATGCGGAACCGTCGTACGCGGGTCTCGGCGCACGCGTCGAGAAGATCCTGCGCCTCGCCGAGGAAGAGGCCAAGGATCTGCGCGAGGAGGCGCGGCGCGCGGCCGAACAGCACCGTGAGCTCGCCGAGTCGGCGGCCCAGCAGGTGCGCAACGACGCCGAGGCGTACGCGGCGGAGCGCAAGGCCAAGGCCGAGGACGAGGCCGTGCGGATCGTCGAGAAGGCCAAGAGCGAGGCCGCCCAGCTGCGCGCCGAGGCGCAGCGGGACGCGCAGGCCAAGCGTGAGGAGGCCGACGCCCTCTTCGAGGAGACCCGCGCCAAGGCCGCCCAGGCCGCCGCGGACTTCGAGACCAACCTCGCCAAGCGGCGCGAGCAGTCCGAGCGCGACCTGGCGGCCCGTCAGGCCAAGGCCGAGAAGCGCCTCGCGGAGATCGAGCACCGCGCCGAGCAGCTCCGCCTGGAGGCGGAGAAGCTGCGCACCGACGCCGAGCGCCGGGCCCGCCAGACGGTGGAGACGGCCCAGCGGCAGGCCGAGGACATCGTGGCCGACGCCAACGCCAAGGCCGAGCGCATCCGTTCCGAGTCCGAGCGCGAGCTGGCGGCCCTCACCAACCGGCGCGACTCCATCAACGCCCAGCTCACCAACGTCCGCGAGATGCTGGCGACGCTCACGGGTGCGGCCGTCGCGGCGACCGGTACGCCGTCGACCGACGACGAGCCCGTCTCCCGGGGCGTGCCGGCGCAGCAGTCGCGCTGACCGTCCTCGACAGCCCCGGCCCCGGCCGGTGACCCAAGGCCCGCGTCCCCGCGCAGGGGCGCGGGCCTTCGGCGCACCGTGTCGCTCCACCGCCACCGCCCGGGGGGGCGGGTGCCCGGGTGGCGGGTGCCCGGGGGGCGGCTTAGCGTGGCCGCATGATCGAACTGGCCGGGCTGACGAAGCGGTACGGCGAGAAGGTCGCGGTCGACCGCCTCACGTTCACCGTGCGGCCGGGGGTCGTCACCGGCTTCCTCGGGCCCAACGGCGCCGGAAAGTCCACCACCATGCGGATGATGCTCGGACTCGACCGGCCCACCGCCGGGGAGGTCCGCATCGACGGCCGGCCCTACGACCGGCTGAAGGACCCGCTGACGTCCATCGGCGCGCTGCTGGAGGCGAAGGCCTGGCACGGCGGGCGCAGCGCCTTCCACCACCTGCTGTGCCTGGCGCAGAGCAACGGCATTCCGCGCGGCCGGGTGCACGAGGTGCTGGAGACGGTCGGTCTGGCGGCGGTGGCCCGGAAGAAGACGAAGACGTTCTCGCTGGGCATGGGCCGGCGGCTCGGCATCGCCGCCGCGCTGCTGGGCGACCCGCGGGTGCTGCTGTTCGACGAACCGGTCAACGGCCTCGACCCCGAGGGCATCCACTGGATCCGCACGCTGATGAAGTCGCTGGCCGCGCAGGGGCGGACGGTGTTCGTCTCCTCCCACCTGATGAACGAGATGGCCGTCACCGCCGACCACCTCATCGTCATCGGGCGGGGACGGCTGCTCGCCGACACCTCCATGGCCGAGTTCATCCGGCGCAACGCGCGGTCGTACGTCCGCATCCGCACCCCCGAGCGGGAGCGGCTGCTGGACGTGCTGCACGAGGCGGGCGTCACGGTTGTCGAGACCCTGGGCGGCGATGTGGAGGTGGCGGACGGCAAGGCCGAGCGGATCGGCGAACTGGCCGCGCAGCACCGGATCGTGCTGCACGAGCTGAGCCCGCGGCAGGCGTCCCTGGAGGAGGCGTTCATGCGGCTGACCGCGCAGACGGTGGAGTACCACGCGCAGGACGAGACGCCCGCCCCGCGGTGGGGCGCCGACCGGCGGAAGGGGAACTGAGGCGGTGGCCGTGCGCAACGTCGTCCGCTCCGAGTGGACCAAGATCCGGTCAGTGGCGTCCACGGTGTGGACGCTCTCCCTCGCCCTGGTGGTCACGGCCGCCCTCGGCATGCTCGTCTCGGGCCTGCTGCGCCACGACGTCGGCAGGCTCGGCCCGCACCAGCGGCTCGCCTTCGACCCGACGTTCGCCGCCTTCGCCGGGATGAACATCGGTCAGCTCGCGATGGTCGTCTTCGGGGTGCTGGTGGTGTCGAACGAGTACAGCACCGGCATGATCCGCGCCTCGCTGGCCGCCGTACCGCAGCGCGGCACCTTCTTCCTCGCCAAGATCGCCGTGGCCACCGGCCTCGCCCTCGCCGTGGGCATGGCGACCAGCTTCGCGGCCTTCTTCCTCGGGCAGGCCATGCTCGGCCCGCACCGGGCGTCGATCGGCGACCCGGGCGTGCTGCGCGCGGTCGTCGGCGGCGGCCTCTACATGACCCTGATCGCCGTCTTCTCCATGGGCGTCGCCGCGATGCTGCGCTCACCGCTGCTGTCGCTGGGCATCCTGATGCCCTTCTTCTTCCTGATCTCGCACGTCCTCGGCAACGTCGACGCCACCAAGAGGGTCGGCCGCTTCCTGCCCGACCAGGCCGGCAGCCGCATCATGCAGGTCGTCGCCCCGGCCGACGACACCCCGTACGGCCCCTGGGCCGGCCTGGGGATCATGGTGCTGTGGGTGGCCGCGGCGCTCGCGGGCGGGTACGCGGTGCTCAAGCGGCGCGACGCCTAAGGTCCGTACGGACACGTACGGACCGTACGGACGGACGGGGCGGTCACCGGCGGGCGGCCACCGGCGTCCCGTGCCGTCCGGCCACCGCCGTCCCGTGCCGTCCGGCCACCGCCGTCCCGTGCCGATCGGCCACCGCCGTCCCGTGCCGTCCGGCCTCGTTCGGGACCGTTACGCCTTTTGCTTGTTCTTGAACGGAACCGTCGGCGCCTGGATATCCTCCTAACCCTTGCGGGGGCGTCTGCCCCCGCTGTCCTGATCCTTCCGATGGGTGCGGAGCATGATCGAAGCAGTCGGCCTGACCAAGCGCTACGGCGACAAGACCGCTGTGCACAACCTCTCCTTCCAGGTGCGCCCGGGCATGGTCACCGGCTTCCTCGGGCCCAACGGCTCCGGCAAGTCCACGACCATGCGGATGATCCTCGGGCTGGACAACCCCACCTCCGGCAGGGTCACCATCGCCGGCCGCCCCTACCGGGAGCTGCCCAACGCCCCCCGCCTGGTCGGCGCGCTGCTGGACGCCAAGGCCGTGCACGGCGGCCGCAGCGCCCGCAACCACCTGCTGTGCCTGGCCCAGATGTCCGGCATCCCGGCCCGCCGGGTGGACGAGGTGCTCGGCGTGGTGGGCCTGCAGGACGTGGCGAAGCGGCGGTCCAAGGGCTTCTCGCTGGGCATGGGCCAGCGGCTCGGCATCGCCGCCGCGCTGCTCGGCGACCCGCAGGTGCTGCTGTTCGACGAACCGGTCAACGGCCTCGACCCCGAGGGCATCCTGTGGGTGCGCAACCTGATGCGGGCCCTGGCCGCCGAGGGACGTACCGTCTTCGTCTCCTCCCACCTGATGAGCGAGATGGCCCTCACCGCCGACCACCTCATCGTCATCGGGCGCGGGCAACTGCTCGCCGACATGAGCGTGAAGGACTTCATCTCCGCCAACTCCGCGGACTTCGCGCGCGTGCGCACCCCCGACACCGAGCCGCAGCAGCGGGAGAAGCTGACGTCCGCGCTGACCGAGGCCGGTGCCCACGTGCTGCCCGAGCCGGACGGCGCGCTGCGCGTGACGGGGCTGCCGCTGCCCCGCATCAGCGACATCGCGCACGAGGCCGGCGTACGCCTGTGGGAGCTGTCGCCGCATCAGGCCTCGCTGGAGGAGGCGTACATGCGCATGACGCAGGGCGTCGTCGACTACCGCTCGACGGTCGACCAGCGGGAGGGCCTGATGGCGCCGCCGCAGCCGGGCGCGCAGCCGCCGCTGCCCGTTCCGGGGCAGGGCCAGCCGGGCTGGTACCCCCCGCCGCCGCCCGGTGCGGGCGGCGCCCCGTACGCGCCGCCGCAGCCCGGCCCCTACGGCACTCCGCCCGCGCACCCCGCGCACCCCGCCGCGCCGCCCGTCAACCCGTACGCGCAGCCGGCGCCCCGGCCCACGGCCGACCAGGGCGCGGCCGAGCCGGGCGCGGCTCAGGACAGGACCGCGCAGGAACGGCCCGCGCAGGACCGGCCCGCCGCCGCGCCGGCGGCGGCGCAGCCCTCCGCCGCCCGCACCGACACCGAGGACGCACGATGAGCACGCCCCAGCCCCCGCTGCCGCAGACCGCGCCCGCCCCGCCCTGTCCCGGCTACACCTCGCCGATCCCCGTCGTGCGCACGCACCTCGGGCACGCGATCGCCGCCGAGTGGACGAAGATGCGCTCGGTGCGCTCCACGATGTGGACGCTCGGGGTGTTCGTACTGCTGACCATCGGCGTGGGACTGCTGCCCGCGCTGGTCGTGGTCGGCACCGACACGGACCTGTCCAGCGGCGAGAACCCGCTCGGCACCGGGGCCTTCGGCCTGCTCGTGGGCTCCGTCTGCCTGATCACCCTCGGGGTGCTGACGATGTCGTCGGAGTACGGCACCGGCATGATCCGCACCACGATGACCGCCTGCCCGAACCGCGGCCGGGTCCTCGCCGCCAAGAGCATCGTGTTCTTCGCGGTCGCCTTCGTGGTCAGCCTGGTCGCCATCACGCTGGTCTCCCTCGCCGACGTGGCGCTGCTGGAGGGTCACGGTGCCCGGCAGCCCACCGGCGCGGAATGGCTGAAGGGCACGGTCGGCGTCTCCCTCTTCGTGGCCCTGCTGGGGCTGCTGTCGCTGTGCGTCGGCTCGCTGCTGCGGCACTCCGCCGGCGCCATCACCGTCATGATCGGCGTCATGCTGGCGCCGCTGGTCCTGGCGCTGTTCATGTTCTCGCGGGCGCTGGAGGGCGTGCGCGAGTTCCTCTTCGAGTACTCCCTGCCGAGCCAGTTCTTCGTCTTCTACGGCGCCGCGCTCGACGAGAAGGGCCCGTCCGGCTGGGACCCGCTGTGGATCGTGCTCGGGCTGACGGCGGCCGGGTACGCCGCCGCGCACCTGCTGCTGCACAAGCGGGACGTGTAGGCCGGCGCGGCCCTCAGAACCTCGGCGCGTTGCGGGACCGCCGCACTCCCGGAGTGCGGCGGTCCCGCGCGTTCCAGCACGCCTTGTGCCAGTGCCGGCGGTCGTCGACGCCGGCGTGCTCGGGCCAGGCCACGACGTGCGGGACCGCGGAGGGGATCAACTGGTCGCAGCCCGGGCAGCGGTAGGTCTTGCCCGCGGCGCTCGCCCCGGCGACATGGCGGACGCTGAACTCCTCGCCCCGCCAGCTCTCCGTCGTCTGCCAGCCGCCGTAGCGGCCGGACCGCTCGTCCTCGGCGCTCCGGCCGGACGAAACGGTCCCCCGGGGACCGCCCTTGGGTCGGTTGCGACGCGGAGACACAGCACACCTCACGGGCCGGTACGGGAAGTTCGGGCGAACTCCAGCCTACGCGGCCGTACCCGGGTACTCATGACTCACCGCCCCGGCGGGCCTCGCGGACCGCCGGCGGCCGGCGGCCGGACAGCCGTGCGGCGCATTCCGCAGACAATCCGCAAATCCCTCCACTCAGGCCGTGTCCTCGGCACGTGTCGGCCGGTTATGCCGGGTGGGGGAGCTCCGTGTCGGAGCCAGGAAGCAGGAATGCGATGCGTGTGGGAAGTTTCGTGTTGGCGGCCCAGTTCCCGGGCCAGGGCCATGGGGAGGCGCTGCACCGCGCGGTCCGCTCGGCCGAGGTCGCCGAGGAGGCCGGGCTCGACACGGTCTGGCTGGCCGAGCACCACTTCGTGCCCTACGGCACGTGCCCGTCGGCGGTCACCCTGGCCGCGCTGCTGCTCGGCCGCACCCGGCGCCTGCGGGTCGGCACGGCCGTCAGCGTGCTGCCCACCGCCCACCCGGTCGCCCTGGGCGAGCAGGCCGCGCTGCTGCACGTGACCAGCGGCGGCCGGTTCTCGCTGGGGGTGGGGCGCGGCGGCCCGTGGGTGGACCTGGAGGTCTTCGGCGCGGGGCTCGAAGCGTACGAGACGGGTTTCCCCGAGTCGCTCGACCTGCTGCTGCGCTGGCTGCGCGAGCCGGTGGTGGGGGCGTCGGGAGAGCGGTTCCGCTTCCGCGAGGTGTCCGTCGTACCGCGCCCGTGCGAGGCGCTGACCGACGCACCCGGACCCGAGGTGGTGGTCGCCTGCACCTCGCCGGCGAGCGTGCGGCTGGCCGCCGAGCGGGGACTGCCGATGCTGCTGGGGATGCACGTCGGCGACGAGGAGAAGGCCGAGATGATCGCCCTGTGGCAGCGGCACGCCCGGGCGGCGGGCCGGCCGGCCGGCGAGATCCGCGGCGCGCCGCACGTCTCGGCCGGGATCTGCCAGATCGCCGACACCCGCGCCGACGCGGTGGAGACGCTGCTGAAGGCGATGCCGGGCTGGCTCAGGCAGGGCCTGGACGCCCACGTCACGGTCGACGGCCGGGCCCGCCGGATGCGCGACCCGGTGGCCTACACCGAACTCCTCTGCGGGCTGCACCCCGTGGGGCCGCCCGGACTGTGCGCCGACCGCCTCGCCGCCACCAGCGAACGCACCGGCATCACCCGCTTCGCCCTCCTCCTCGAGGGCTCGGGCGACCTCGCGGCGACGGAGGAGAACGTGCGGCGCCTGGGCGCCGAGGTCCTGCCCCGGCTGGCGCGCCCCGCCGTGGCGCACGCGGGGTGAGAAGCCGCGGCGCCGAAGGCACGGCGACAAGGACACGGCGGCAAGGGCGCGATGACGAGAACGCGATGACAAGGACGCGTTGACGAAGGGGGGCGGCGGGGCGCCGGCACGGTCGCCCGGTGGACGCCGGCGCCGGCCGGGGTGGTGCCGCCGAGCCCGGGCCGTGCCACCGGGCCCGGGTGCTTGCCGCCCCAGTACCTGATGCACCTCCCGCGAGTGGAGCGGCAAGCGAGCGGTTCCGCGTCAGCAGTCCCGCAGCTCCGGAGACTGGTTCAGCAACTGGCTGCGCACCGAGGTGAAGCGTGCCAGCGGCTCGTCGGCCGAGGCGTCCAGCGGGAACACCGCCACCCGGTGGCAGTTCTGGAACGCCAGTCGCACCCCGAAGTGCCGCTGCAGCGCGCCGCGTATCGCGTCACTGGCGAGTGCGCGCAGCAGCTGGCCGCGCGCCTGCTCGTCCGGCGGGGGCGTCTGGTTGTCGGCGAAGTTGCCACCGTCCACCTTCAGCTGGGCCACCAGGGAGCTGATCATCTCCCATGCGTAGGGCAGGGAGGTCCGGACGCAGTCGACGAAGGCGGCTTCGTCGACCTCGCCTCGCTCGGCCTGTTCGAGTAGGGCCGGTGAGACGTCGAGCGACATGGGTTCTCCTCTCGCACCCCCAACCAGCAGGGGTTGCCGGACAGATAGGGGAGCCCGCGCCACCGGACACGCTGTGTGCACGCGCCGCGACCTCCCGTTCACTACGGTAGGCAGCGGAGGGGGGCGGCACCAGGCAAACGACCGGACAGCGAAGCTGCATCAGGCGCAATCGGCCAATACTGAACAGGAGTTGACCGAGATGTGCGTGTGATCGACGAGACGGCACGGACGCGCTTCGCACCGTGCAGGGCCCGTCGAGTAGCGTTGCGGACCATGCGTCTCGTCATTGCCCGATGCTCCGTCGACTACGCGGGCCGGCTCACCGCCCACCTGCCGGCCGCTCCCCGGCTCGTCCTCGTCAAGGCGGACGGCAGCGTCTCGATCCACGCGGACGACCGGGCGTACAAGCCCCTGAACTGGATGTCGCCGCCCTGCACGCTGAAGGAGGAGCCCGCGGACGGCGACGGGCCGGCCGTGTGGACCGTCACCAACAAGGCGGGCGAGAAGCTCATCATCACGATGGAGGAGATACTCCACGACTCCACGCACGAACTCGGCGTGGACCCCGGCCTGATCAAGGACGGCGTCGAGGCCCACCTGCAGGAACTGCTCGCCGACCGCATCGAGACGCTCGGCGAGGGCTTCACCCTGATCCGCCGCGAGTACCCCACCGCGATCGGCCCGGTCGACATCCTGTGCCGGGACGCCGCCGGGCAGACCGTGGCCGTGGAGATCAAGCGGCGCGGCGAGATCGACGGTGTCGAGCAGCTCACCCGCTACCTGGAGTTGCTCAACCGCGACCCCCGTCTGGCCCCGGTGCGCGGCATCTTCGCCGCCCAGGAGATCAAGCCGCAGGCCCGCGTGCTCGCCACCGACCGCGGCATCGGCTGCCACATCCTGGACTACGACGCGCTGCGCGGCATCGAGGACGACAAGCTGCGCCTGTTCTGACGCTCCGACGCCCCGGCGCTCCGATGTCCTGAAGCTCCGGCGCCCTGACGTTCCGGCACCCGCGCGTCCTGCCCCAACGAGCGGCCCCGGGCCGGCGGTAGGTACCGCCGGCCCGGGGCCGCTCGCCGTTCCCGGCCGCTCACCGCCGCCTGTTTGCTCGCCGCTCCCCGGCCGGCGGCCGTGGAGATCTTGACCACAGGCGTCGCAGGACCGCGGCTTTCACGGGTAACCGGAGAGAAACGGAGGAAACGGAGGCGGACGGACCGCCCCGGCGGCGGACACGGTGAGGAGGAGCGGACAGTTGCCGTTTGACAACCATGAACACGAGGCAAGAAAGTAGCCGTGTCGGACGTGCTCGGGGAAGGAACGGCCATGGTGTCCGGGAACCCGGCGTCGGGACGGTCCGCTCAGGCGGTCCGGCTGCCGGACTCCGACGCCCGCGGTGCGTCGTGTATCTGCGTCGCCGCCGCGTCGCAGAACGCCTCCAGGCCCCGCAGCAGCGCGGTCCGCTGCGCGACCGGCATCCGGTCGAGGACCGCCTGCACCGCCTGCTCCCGGCGGGAGCGCAGGTCGGCGACGAAGGCGCGGCCCCGGCCGCTCAGCCGCAGCCGCACCTCGCGCCGGTCGTGCGGACTCGTCACGCGTTCGACGAAGCCGGCGGCCTGGAGGCGGTCGCACAGCCGGCTGGTCGAGGGCGGGGTGGAGGCGAGCGAGTCGGCGAGGGTGCGCAGGTTGATGCCCTCGTGGTGTTCGAGGATCAGCAGCACCCGCAACTGGGAGGCGGAGGCGGGCGCGGTGGAGGCGCGCCCCCACAGGACTTCCAGCAACTCCGCGGCCCTCGAGGTCACCCGCGCGACCTCGGCCGGCTCTGGACGGGGGCGGAAAGAAGTCACAGTCACACTCTCACAGGCGCCGGGATGACCGTCAGCGTACTAGGCGTGCGGGCCGGCCAGCGGTGACTTGCGCAAGCCGCGCCCCCGAGCACCTGTTTTACCCTCTTCCGTCCGCCTGTGAGCACCCGACGAAGGATTGGTGCATTCATCATCGTGAACAGATTCGCGGCCGCCGAGCGCGCACTGCGCCGGGCGGCACCCCACCGACTGCTCGACGCGGTGCGGCAGGCGCTGCGCGAGCACTACGGCGCCCACGCCGTCGAGCTGTTCCTGGCCGACTACGGCATGACCGTGCTGCAGCCGGTGTCCGGCCCGCCGCACGCGCCGGAGCCGCAGTCGGTGCACAACACCCCGGCCGGCCGGGCCTTCGGCGCCCAGCAGCCGTTCGTGGAGGACGCCCGGAAGGACCCGGTCCGCGTCCACCTGCCCGTCACCGTGCGCGGCGACCGGCTCGGCGTGCTGACGGTGACCCTGCCCGGCGGGGAGCACCTGACGGACCGCCTGCCCGAACTGGCCGAGATCGCCGAGGTGCTGGGGCACGAGGTGATCGTCGCCGAGCGGGACACCGACCTGTACCTGCAGGTGCGGCGCAAGGACCGGCTGACCCTGGCCGCCGAGATGCAGTGGCAGCTGCTGCCCGGCCGCTCCTGCTCCCGCCCCGAGTACGACCTCGGCGCCCAACTGGAGCCCGCGTACGCCATCTTCGGCGACAACTTCGACTGGTCCGGCACGGCCGACCGCCTCCTGCTGTACGTCACCAACGGCATGGGCGAGGGCATCGAGGCCTCTCTGCTGACCAACCTGGCCGTCAACGCGCTGCGCAACGCGCGCCGGGCCGGCCTCTCCCTCGCCGACCAGGCGGCCCTGGCCGACCAGGCGGTCTACGCCCACTACCGCGGCCGCCGCTACCTGTCGGTCCTGATGTTCGACTTCGAACTGGCCACGGGGCGCGCCCGGGTGGTGGATGCCGGATCCCCCCAGCTTCTGCGGCTGCGCGCCGGTACGGTGGAGCGCGTCACATTCGACGCCCAGCTCCCGCTCGGCATGTTCGAGGAGACCGACTACGTGGCGCAGGAGTTCCACGTCGAGCCCGGCGACCGGCTCGTCTTCGTCAGCGACGGGGTCTACGCCGTGGCCTCCCCGGGCGGCGAGGCCTACGGCGACACCGCGCTGACCCGGGCGATACAGGCCACGCGGCTGCTGCCGGCCGCCGAGGTGCCGCGGGCCATCCTGCGGGAGCTGACCGGCCATCGCGGCACGTCCGTTCCGGACGACGACGCCATGGTGGTGTGCCTGGACTGGCGGGGGCGCTGACGCTCCGGCGCGCCGCCGCCCTTGCCTCGATCGTGTGTTGTCCGCGCCACACCGCCGGCGCTAACGTTTGCCATACTGCAACCATTCGGCTGGTTGCCTGCCGCCGGGCGGGCCGCGCGGCCTCGGCGAGGGAGACGAAGCAGTGTCGGAGCACGACGCGGCCCCCGGGGCGGCGGCACAGCAGGTGAGGGCCTTCCTGGAGCGGCGCCGGGAGCAGATCGCCCAGCGCTGGGCCGACGCGCCCCTGTTCCGCACGGTGTTCACCGTCTCGCGGGACGAGGCGGTGGAGGCGTCCAAGGCGGTGGCCGACGCGCTCGCCGCGGTGGCCGCGTCGGGACGCCTGGAGGACATCACCGCCGCCGGGTACGGCACCGTGCGCGAGCAGCTGGGCCGGACGGCCGCCGCCCGGGCCCGCACCGGCTGCTCCCCCGCCCGGATCGCCGACGAGGTCGCGGCCCTGCGCGCACCGGCCGCCGAGCTGCTGCGCGCCGAGTTCCCCGACCCGGCCGCGCCACGGGCCCAGGAATGCCTGCTGGCGCTGGCCCTGCTCATGGGCACGCTGCGCCTGGTGGTGATGGAGACGGCGCTCAGCACCGGCGAGGACCTCATCGAGCGGCAGCGGCAGCAGCTGCTGGAGGCGACCACCCCGGTGATCAAGCTGTGGGACGGCATCATCGCCGTCCCCCTGATCGGCACCCTCGACAGCGCCCGCAGCCAGGTCGTCATGGAGAACCTGCTGGACGCCGTGGTCGCCGAGCGCGCCCGGTACGCCATCCTCGACATCACCGGCGTGCCCACGGTGGACTCGCTCGTCGCCCAGCACCTGATGAAGACGGTCGCCGCGGCCCGCCTGATGGGCGCCGAGTGCGTCGTCTCCGGCATCCGGCCCGCGATCGCGCAAACCATCGTCCACCTCGGCATCGACCTCGGCGCGATCGTCACCCGGGCGCGTCTGTCGGACGCGCTGGTGTACGCGCTGCGGCGGCTGGACGTCGAGATCTCCGGGCCGGTACCGGCCGTCGCGGGCCGGCCGTGAGCGTGCCGTCCCCCGGCTACGCGGCCCCGGTACCGGTCCTGGCACTGGGGGACGTCCTGCTGGTCACGCTGCAGGGCGACCTGCACGACGACACGGCCGAGCGGCTGCGGCAGGACCTCACCCGGCGCATCGCGCGGCACTCCGGCGGCCGGGTCACCGGCGTGGTCATCGACATCTCCGGCGTGGAGGTCGTCGACTCCTACCTCGGCCGGGTCCTGGCCGAGATCGCCGCGAGCGCCCGGCTGCTGGCCGCGCGGACGGTGCTGACCGGCATGCGGCCGGCGGTCGCGATCACCCTGGTCGAGCTGGGCCTGACCCTGCCGGGTCTGCTCACCGCCCTGGACGTCGAGCGCGCCCTGGAGTTGCTGTCGGGCCCGGACCCGGCCGGCGCTCGTGCCCCGGACGCGGAGGGAGGCGGCTGATGCAGACCTCGCCCGGCACCGCCGCCACGATCCTGCCGATCGGCTCGGACGCCGACCTGGCCTGGGCCCGGCACCAGGTACGGCAGGCCGCGGCCGCCCTCGGGTTCGGGCTGGTGCAGCAGACGAAGCTGATCACCGCGGCCAGCGAACTGGCCCGCAACACCCTGGTCCACGGCGGCGGCGGCCACCTGGAGATCACGCCCGTGGCCCACGGGAAGGCGCGGGGCCTGCGGCTGTCCTTCGTGGACACCGGGCCCGGCATCCGCGACCTGGAGCTGGCCATGACCGACGGGTACACCACCGGCGGCGGCCTGGGACTGGGGCTGAGCGGCGCCAGGCGGCTGGTGCACGAGTTCCGCGTCGACACCCGGCCCGGCGGGGGCACCACCGTCACCGTCGTGATGTGGCTGGCCGGCATGCCCGTACCGCGGCCGGGGACGGGGTGAGCCGGGGCCGCCGTCGTCTCCGGTCCCGTCGGGCACTTCGGCGGCGGCGGTCCCACGGCGGGCGCGGCGGCGGTGTGCCTGGCGGGAAGGGCCGCGCGCAGGCGCCGGGGACCTGAGCCGCCGAGACCGCCGGGGCGCGGCTACTCCCCCGCGTCCCCGGCCGGCGGCAGCAGCCCGTTGCGGGCGGTGAGGAAGGCCCTCATGCCGCGGTGGAGGGCGGCGCGTTCGGCGGGTTCCATGGCGGCCAGGGTCGCGGCGAGGGCCTGGGCGCGGCGGTCGGCGACGTCGGCGAGGACCCGCCGGCCGTGGGGGGTGAGGCCGAGCCGCACCTCGCGGCGCCGGTGCGGGTGGGCGCCGCGTTCCAGCAGGCCGGCCGCCTCCAGCCGGTCGCACAGGCGGCTGGCGGTGGGCAGACCTATGTCGAGGCGCTCCGCGAGCCCGGTGAGGTTGAGGCCGGGCGTGGCCTCCAGCACCCGCAGCGCCCGCAGTTGGTGCAGGGACAGCCGCAGCACGGCCTCCTGGGCGGCCAGTGACCACAGCGCCGTCAGACTCTCCACGGCGTCCGCGATCTCCAGCGCGACGGTCTTCGGGCCGTCGCACGCGTCCTTCGCCTGGTCGCCGCCGGGGCCGTCGGGATGGGTCACGGGCACGTCACTTTCGGTGAACTCCGGGCCGGGCTGGTGTCTCGCTCCTGCAGACGCTGTACCCGGACCGTGGACGGGCAAGCGGTGCCGCCGGGCCGCCGCGCCCCGCCGCGCCCGGCCCGTGAGGCCCCGACGCAGCGGGCCGGGTCCGCGAACGGACCCGGCCCCCGGTGTCCCGGCCGGTACGTCGGATCCCGGTACGTCAGATCACCATGCCCGTGCTGTCCGGCGAGCCGGTGCGGCCGCCCGGGGAGACCGTGTCGCCGCCGGCCGGGGCGCTCGCGGAACCGGCGGTGCCGGTGGGGGCGCCGGCCGTGTTCGTCGTGGCGGGCGGCGAGGTGGAGGGCGAGGACGACGAGGAGGAAGACGCCGAGGGGGAGCCGGACGGCTCGGACGGGCTGGACGACGGCTTCGGCGTCTTCGACGGCGTCGACGGCCGCGGGGTGGGCTTCGTCGACGTCGGCGACGCCGGTCCGCTCGGCGTGCCCGGCGTGGCGCTGGGGCTGCCGTGGACGCCGGTGGGCCGGTCGGACGGCGTGCCGGTGGCCTTCGGCGTGGGGTCGTCGGCGGTGCCGTAGGTGCCGTCGGGGCCCGGGTCGGTGGGCCGGCCGGCGGCGGGGGCGCCGGTGTCGGCGGCCTTGTCGGCGCCGAGGCTGTCGTCGCCGGGGTCCTGGCTGGCGGAGGGGTGGACGCCGCCCCGGGTGGCGGGGTCGTCGGCGTCGTTGTGGGAAGTCGCGCCGAGGGTGACGACCGTGCCGAGGACGGCGACGAGGACGGCACCGGCGCCGGCGGCCGCGAGGTTGCGGCGGGCCAGACTGCGCAGGCCGCCCCGGCCCCGGTGGGCCGCCGGTGCCGTCGGCGTGCGAGGGACGGCCGATGCCGTCGGCGTGCGAGGGACGGCCGATGCCGTCGGCGTGCGAGGGACGGCCGATGCCGTCGGTGTGCGGGGGACGGCCGCGGCCGGGGTGGCGGGGGACGGCGTGGGCGGCTGCAGCGCCGGGAAGGCCGCGGGGGTGCCGCGGGACGGTGCGGCGGGCTCCTCCGGGCGGGCGGCGGGGTCCTCGCCGGTGACCGCGGCGAGGCCGGGTGCGCTGCCGGAGCGGTCCGCGACCAGGGCGAGCGCGCGGCGCCCGGCGACGGTGCCGCGGCGGTCGGCGAGCGCGCCGCGCAGGCCGATGGCGGTCTCCAGTTCCGCGCGGGCGCGGTCCAGCCGGCCGCGGCACAGCGCCAGCACGCCGAGTTCGTGGTGGAAGTACGCCTGCTCGGCGACCTCGCCGGAGGCGCGGGCGGCCTCGGCGCCGGCGCGCAACGCCCGCTCCCAGGCGCTCCAGTGCAGGCCGGCGGCGAAGGCGGGGGCCGCGGTGCGGGCCAGGTGCACGGCGGGCGGGCTGTCGGCGCCCTCCTCGGACGGCGTGGTGGCCGGGACGAGGACGTCGAGGGCGGCGAGCAGGGCGTCGGCCTCGGCGCACACCCGTTCCGGGGTGACCGAGGGGTGCCCCGCCCACCAGGCGTAGTGCCGCGCGGCGGTGAGGGCCCGTTCCTCGGCCCCGTCGGCGTATCCGGCGGCCTGAAGCTTCGTCAGGACGCCGGTGGCGAGCCGGTAGCGGGAGCCGACCGGCGTGACCAGTCCGCAGCCCGCGAGCTCGCCGAGGGCGGCGTCGGCGTGGGTGTCGCCGACGAGGGCGGGCAGGTGGGCCTGGTGCGGCACCTCGCCGCCGAGGGCGACGGCGAACCGCAGGGTGGCGCGGGCGGAGGGGCTGAGCCGGGCGGCGAGCAGCGGCGCGGGCGCGGCGGCCTCGCCGAGCGGGGGCAGGGGGTCGTCCCCGGCCGTGTCGGCGTCGGCGGGGACCGCGTCGGCGGGGACGGCGTCGGCGGGGGGCGCGTCCTGGAAGACGCCGAACTCGTCGACGGCCGACGCGTCGGCCCGGCGCCGGTCGCGCTGCCGCAGCAGCGCCCCGGCCTGCACGAACCTCAGGGGCAGGCCCTCGGACTCGAACCACAGGTCGCCGCCCCAGTTGGCCTCCTCCTCGGTGAGGGAGCGGCCGGCGGCGCGCTCCAGGAGGTCCAGGCTCACCGCCCGGTCCAGGCCGGGCAGGACGACCTCCTCCACGTCGGAGCCGGCGGCCGGGGCGGGCACGTCGGGGGTGGCGGTGAGCAGGAAGGCGCACTCGGGGGTGGCCGCCAGCAGCTCGTCGAGGGCGGCGCCGCCGAACTCCAGGTCGTCGACGACCACGACGGCGCCGATCTCGGCGACGTACCGCGCGAGTTCGTCCGCCTCGGGCCGGTGCCGGGGTGCCTGGAAGACGGCGTGGAACAGGTCGTACAGCAGGTCCTCGGCGGTGCGCCGGAAGCCGGAGAGGCGTACGACGCCGTCGGGGGCGAGGTCCTCGCAGTCCTCGGCGACCAGGTGGGCCAGGCGGGTGCGGCCGGAGCCGGCCGGGCCCACCAGGCGGACGGAGCGGCCGCGGGCCAGCAGCCGGACCAGTTGCTCGCGTTGCTCCTGCCGGGCCAGCAGCGGCAGCTCCGGCTGCGCGGGGCCGGGCGGGACGGGGGCCCGGGCGGCGCGTTCGGCCTCGGCGCGCTCGGCCGCCGTGCGCTTCTCGGGGCGTGCCGGCCGCTCCGCGGGCGGGCACACCTCGATCTCACTGCCGTCGACGGGGTTGACGGTGAGCAGGTGGTCTCCGCAGACGAGTCGCACCGTGCGGGCGAGCGCGGGCGCGTGCTGTCCGAAGTCGGATGCGAGGGAGTCCCGGGGCGGACGCCGACGCGACGGGTGGCCGTCGCCGTCGTGGCCGTACTCCTGGGGTCCCGGGTTGTTCGGGTCCATTGGTTCAAGCCCCCCAAAAGCGTCGAGTGCGAAGCCCCTCCCGGCCTTGCCGCACACCGCGCTGTCGCTTCTGGTCCGGGCCCGCTCGAGGGTGGTACTGGCAGCGGACGACCGAACCTTAAACCTTGGCCCAGTATCTCCGACAGGGCGGTGTACCGAACCGTCCGGGACATCACGGTCTTGTGAGGATTGCGTGAGTCGTACGGTTCACGGCCTCGTCGACGGGTTTCCCGGACGCGCCGGGGCACACCCGCCGGGCGTCAGACGCGGGGCAGGGACTCCAGACCGACGCCGCCCTCGATGGCGAGGATGCGGTGCAGCCGGGTGGCCACCAGCAGGCGCTGCAGCTGCGGGGGCACCCCGCGCAGCACCAGGCGCCGGCCGAGGCGGCCGGCCCGCCGGTGGGCCCCCATGATCACGCCGAGTCCGGTGGCGTCCCAGGAGTCGAGTTCGGACAGGTCCAGGACCAGGTCGCCGACTCCGCCGTCGACGGCCGCGTGCAGGACCGTACGGGCGTCCGCCGCGCTGCGGACGTCGAGGCGGCCCCCGACGACCAGCTCGGCGTGGTCGCCCCTGATGTGCATATGCGCTCCCCGTGGTTCGTGAGTGCGGCGGCGTCATGCCCGTGATGGGTGGTGCGGGTGTGCAAGATCTGACTCGATACGGCCCGATAAGGTTGCCGTCTGTAAGCAAACCGATACCGAATTCACCCCGAGGGGTGACACCCCCCGGGGTGCGGGCGACGATCAGTGCTTGTAGAAGCCCTGCCCGCTCTTCCGGCCGATGTCACCGGCGTCAACCATTCGGCGCATCAGCTCCGGCGGGGCGAACTTCTCGTCCTGGGACTCGGTGTAGATGTTGTCGGTCGCGTGCAGCAGGATGTCGACACCCGTCAGGTCGGCGGTGGCCAGCGGGCCCATGGCGTGGCCGAAGCCCAGTTTGCAGGCGAGGTCGATGTCCTCGGCGCTCGCCACGCCCGATTCGTACAGCTTCGTCGCCTCCACGACCAGGGCGCAGATCAGACGGGTCGTCACAAAGCCGGCCACGTCGCGGTTGACGACGATGCAGGTCTTGCCGACGGACTCGGCGAACTGCCGCGCCTTGGCGAGGGTTTCGTCGCTGGTCTTGTAGCCGCGGACCAGTTCGCACAGCTGCATCATCGGCACCGGCGAGAAGAAGTGGGTGCCGACGACGCGTTCCGGGTGCTCGGTCGCCGCCGCGATCTTGGTGATCGGGATGGCGGAGGTGTTGGAGGCGAGCACGGTGTCCTCGCGTACCAGCTTGTCCAGGGTGCGGAAGATCTCGTGCTTGACCTCCAGCTTCTCGAAGACCGCCTCGACGACGATGTCGGCGTCGGCGGCGGCGTCCAGGTCGGTGGTCGCGGTGATGCGGGCCAGGGCGGCATCCGCGTCGTGCGCCTCCAGTTTGCCCTTGCTGACGAACTTGTCGTACGAGGCCCTGATGGCGTCGGTGCCGCGCCTGAGGGCCTCGTCGGTGACGTCGCGCAGGACGACGTCCCAGCCCGCCTGGGCGGACACCTGGGCGATGCCGGATCCCATCAGACCGGCCCCGATGACGGCGAGCTTCCCTGCCACTCCCACTCCCTCACACATGGTGTTCGGTTCCTCTCGGGCGGACACTAGCGCCCGTGAGAGGCGGTGTGACGGGTTAGTAACGCGCGTCACGTCTCAGATGACGGACATCACACCGGGAAGGGTCACCGCGCGCCCCGGACGGCGTAGGTGAGCACCCTCTCGCCCAGCAGCTCCTCGATGTCGTCCAGCAGCTCCAGCGCCTCGCGCGACACCTGTTCCGGGGTGCCGCCCTCCAGCATCCGGCGGCCGATGCGGCCGACGACGGTCTGGTGGATCCAGGCGAGCTGCCCGGCGACCAGCTCCGGCAGCGGGTCGCCGTCGGCGGCGCCGGTCTCCTCGCGCAGGGTGGCCTCCAGGTCCGCGCGGATCTCCTCCTGCAGGGCACACAGGCGGGAGCGCAGGGTGGGTGCCGCGTGCACGACGCGCATGAAGGCGCCGTAGCCCGGCAGCAGCCCGACCCGGGGCGAGACGGCCTCCACCTCCTCGCGCAGCTCGCGCAGCACCGCGCCGGCGGCCGACTCGCCGGGGCCGCGGCCGCGCACCCACCGCGAGAGCCGGTCGCGCAGCCCGGCGGCGCGGTCGAGGAAGAGGTCCTCCTTGGCCGGGAAGTAGTTGTAGACGGTGTTCACCGAGACGTTCGCGGCCTCCGCGACCTCGGCGACGGTGACGGCGTCGAAGCCGCGCTCGACGAACAGGGCCGTGGCGACGTCGGAGATGTACTGCCTGGTCTGCCGCTTCTTCCGCTCCCGGAGCCCCTCAGTCATGCCCGCATCCTAACCGCCTGACTGGGTCCGCTGAAATTTTGGGGTCGTTGCAATTTTTCAGCGTCTCTGTTTTTCTGGGGGCATGACCATCATCAGTACGGCCGGTCTGGCCCGTACCTTCCACACCCAGCACGGCCCGGTCGAGGCCGTGCGCGGCATCGACCTGACCGTCCGCCCCGGCGAGATCCTCGGCCTCCTCGGCCCGAACGGCGCCGGCAAGACCACGACCCTGCGGATGCTGACCACCCTGCTGCGGCCCACCGGGGGCGCCGCCACCGTCGCCGGCTGCGACCTGCTCGCCGACCCGGTCGGCGTGCGGCGGGCCTGCGGCTACGTCGCCCAGTCCGGCGGGACCGACCCGCAGGTCACCGCGCGGGAGGAGCTGGTCACCCAGGGACGCCTGTACGGCCTGACGAAGGCTCAGGCGGTCGAGCGGGCCGAGGAGTTGGCACGGGAGATGGACCTGGTGGAGCTGCTCGACCGCAGGACGGCCGCGCTCTCCGGCGGGCAGCGGCGCCGCCTGGACATCGCGATGGCCCTCACCCACCGTCCGAAGGTGCTGTTCCTCGACGAGCCGACCACCGGACTCGACCCCGGCAGCCGCGCCGGCCTGTGGGACCTGGTGCGCCGGCTGCGCGACGAGCACGGCACGACCGTCTTCCTGACCACCCACTACCTGGACGAGGCCGACGCCCTCGCCGACCGCCTGGTGATCGTCGACGGGGGCACGGTGGCGGCCGAGGGCACGCCGGGCGCGCTGAAGCGCACCTACGGCGGTTCGCCCGACGCCTCGCTGCAGGACGCGTTCCTCGCGATCACCGGCCGCGGCCCGGCCCCCGCGGACACCGCCCCCGTCGCCGTCTAGACCGGCCGAGGACTTCCATGCCACTGCCGCCGGACCAGCCGAGGACTCTCATGCCACTGCCGCCCCTGCTCCACGACACCGCCCTCATCTACGGCCGCTACCTGCGCCAGTCCCTGCGCTCCCGCTTCGCCCTGCTGTTCGGCCTGCTGATGCCGCTGCTGTACCTGCTGTTCTTCGGTCCGCTCCTGACCCACCTGCCGCTCGGCGCGCGGGGCAGCTCCTGGCAGGTGCTGGTTCCCGGGCTGCTGCTGCAACTCGCCCTCTTCGGCGCCTCGTTCGCGGGGTTCACGATCATCGTCGAGAAGAGTCAGGGGGTGGTGGAGCGGCTACGGGTCACCCCGGCCGGCCGCCTCGCCCTGCTGCTCGGCCGGGTCCTGCGGGACGCCACCGTGCTGCTCTTCCAGGCCGTGCTGCTGGTCCTGGCGGCGGTCGCGATGGGCCTGCGCGCGCCGCTGCCCGGCATCCTCATCGGCTTCGCCTTCGTCACCCTGCTGGCCGTCTCCCTGGCCTCGCTCTCCTACGCCCTGGCGATGCGGGTGGACACGCCGCAGCAGTTCGCCCCGGTGATCAACGCGCTCACCATGCCGTCCATGCTGCTGTCCGGACTGCTCGTCCCGATGACGCTCGCCCCGGCCTGGCTGGACGCGCTCTCCCGCCTGGTGCCGCTGCGCTATCTGGTGGACGCGGTCCGCGACGCCTACGTCGGCTCGTACGCCACCGCCCACGTGCTGTACGGCGCGCTGGTGGCCGTCGCCCTCGCCGCGCTGTCCGTGACGGTGGGCACACGCGTGTTCCGGACGGCCGGAGCGTAACTACGCTGGCCGCATGGTCAATCTGACGCGCATCTACACCAGGACCGGCGACCAGGGCACCACCAGCCTCGGTGACATGAGCCGGGTCCCCAAGACCGACCTGCGCATCGCCGCGTACGCCGACGCCAACGAGGCCAACGCGGTGATCGGGACCGCGCTCGCCCTGGGCGGCCTGGACGAGGAGATCGTCGAGGTCCTCACCCGCGTGCAGAACGACCTGTTCGACGTGGGTGCGGACCTGTCCACACCGGTGGTGGAGAACCCGAAGTTCCCGCCGCTGCGGGTCGAGCAGTTCTACATCGACCGCCTGGAGGCGGACTGTGACCGCTTCAACGAGCGCCTGGAGAAGCTGCGCTCCTTCATCCTGCCGGGCGGCACCCCCGGCGCGGCCCTGCTGCACCAGGCCTGCACGGTGGTGCGGCGGGCCGAGCGCTCGACCTGGGCGGCCCTGGAGGTCCACGGCGAGACCATGAACCCTCTCACGGCCACCTACCTCAACCGGCTGTCGGACCTGCTGTTCATCCTGGCGCGCACGGCGAACAAGGACGTGGGGGACGTGCTGTGGGTGCCGGGCGGGGAGCGGTAGGCCGGCGCCGGGGAGCGGCGGGGAGCGGCAGGCCCGCGGTGGGAGGAGGCGGGCCCGGGACGGAGAGCGGCAGGCCCGCGACGGGAAACGGCGGGCGTCCGGCGGGGCGGGCGGGACCGGCGGCGCATCATGCGGCGTGACCCAAACCGCTTCTTCCGCAGGGAAGTTGGGGATCCCATCGCATCTTTCGGGGCACTGGTCCAGACCTATTGACCGATGGTCCAGACCTTTCTATTCTCGCCGCACCGCACTGCGGTTTAGTCATGCCCCCGACAAAATCCCCACGAGCATCCAGGAGGCGCGCCATGCGCTTCAGACACCGGGCAGCGGCCGCACTGGCGACGCTGGCCCTCCCCCTCGCCGGGCTGACCGGCCTGGCGGGCCCCGCCCGGGCCGCCGCCACCACCGCCACCGCCGCCACCGCCACCGCCACCGCCACCGCCACCGCCACCTACGCCAAGACCCAGGACTGGGGCACCGGCTTCGAAGGCAAGTGGACGATCAAGAACACCGGCACCACGGCCATCAGCTCCTGGACCGTGGAGTGGGACTTCCCCTCCGGCACCTCCGTCACCAGCGCCTGGGACGCGGACGTGACGTCCTCCGGCACCCACTGGACGGCGAAGAACAAGTCCTACAACGGCAGCCTCGCCCCCGGCGCCTCCGTCTCCTTCGGCTTCAACGGCTCCGGCTCCGGCGCCCCCGCCCACTGCACCCTCAACGGCGGCAGCTGCGACGGCGATGTCACCGTCCCCGGCGACAACCCGCCCTCCGCGCCCGGCACCCCCACCGCCTCCTCCGTCACCGACACCTCGGTCAAGCTGACCTGGTCGGCGGCGACCGACGACCAGGGCGTCAAGAACTACGACGTGCTGCGCGACGGCACCAAGGTCGCCACCGTCACCACCACCTCGTACACCGACACCGGCCTGACCGCCGGCACCGACTACTCCTACACGGTGCAGGCCCGCGACACCGCCGACCAGACCGGCCCGGCCAGCGGCGCCGTCAAGGTCCGCACCACCGGCGGCGGCAGCACCGACCCGAACCCCTCCCCCGGCGGCAAGGTCAAGCTCGGCTACTTCACCGAGTGGGGCATCTACGGCCGCAACTACAACGTCAAGAACCTGGTGACGTCCGGCTCGGCGGCGAAGATCACGCACATCAACTACGCCTTCGGCAACGTCACCGGCGGCAAGTGCGCGATCGGCGACTCCTACGCCGACTACGACAAGGCGTTCACCGCCGACCAGTCCGTCAGCGGGGTCGCCGACACCTGGGACCAGCCGCTGCGCGGCAACTTCAACCAGCTGCGCGAGCTGAAGGCCAAGTACCCGAACCTGAAGGTGCTGTGGTCCTTCGGCGGCTGGACCTGGTCCGGCGGCTTCGCGGACGCGGCCAGGAACCCGGCGGCCTTCGCGCAGTCCTGCTACGACCTGGTCGAGGACCCGCGCTGGGCCGACGTCTTCGACGGCATCGACATCGACTGGGAGTACCCGAACGCCTGCGGGCTGAGCTGCGACACCAGCGGGGCGGCCGCCTTCAGGAACGTGATGGCCGCGCTGCGCGCCAAGTTCGGCTCCTCCGCCCTGGTCACCGCGGCCGTCACGGCCGACGGCTCCTCGGGCGGGAAGATCGAGGCCGCGGACTACGCGGGCGCCGCGCAGTACGTCGACTGGTACAACGTGATGTCGTACGACTTCTTCGGCGCCTGGGACGCCCAGGGCCCGACCGCCCCGCACTCGCCGCTCACCTCCTACAGCGGCATCCCGAAGGCCGGGTTCACCACGGCCGACGCGATGGCCAAGTTCAAGGCGATCGGCGTGCCCGCGCGCAAGCTGCTCATCGGCATCGGCTTCTACGGCCGCGGCTGGACCGGCGTCACCCAGGACGCCCCCGGCGGCACCGCCACCGGCCCGGCGGCCGGCACCTACGAGCAGGGCATCGAGGACTACAAGGTTCTGAAGAACTCCTGTCCGGTCACCGGCACCGTCGCCGGCACCGCCTACGCCCACTGCGGCGGCAACTGGTGGTCGTACGACACCCCGTCGACGATCGCCGGGAAGATGGCCTGGGCGAAGAATCAGGGCCTGGGCGGCGCTTTCTTCTGGGAGTTCAGCGGCGACACCGCCGACGGCGAGCTGGTCGGCGCCATCAACAGCAACCTCTGAGCCGGCCGCGGCCCGGCGAAGACACCTCTGCCCCCGGACGGGCCGTCCGGGGGCAGAGACGCGTGTCAGGCCACGTTCACCCGCTGGCCGGGCGGAGCCGCCTCCAGCCAGGCGAGGAAACCGGTCAGCGCGTCCTCGCTCATCGCGAGTTCCACCCGGCTGCCCTGGTGCAGGCAGGCCAGGATCACCGAGTCCGACAGCAGCGCCAGCTCCTCCTCGCCCTCGGGCAGGCGGCGGCCGGCCACCTCGATCGACGCGCGCTCCAGGACGCGGCGCGGACGCGGGGCGTAGGAGAAGACGCGGAACCACTCGACGCGGTCGCCGTTGTAGCGGGCCACGCCGTAGCTCCAGCCCTTGCCGCCGGCGTCGCCCGTCTCGGGGGCGTCCCAGCGCAGGGAGCAGTCGAAGGTGCCGCCGGAACGCTGGATCAGCCTGCGGCGCAGCCCGAAGATGAACAGCCCCACCACCACGAGTGCGACCAGCACGCCGCACACGGTCAGAGCGAGGACCATCGGCACCGACCTCCTCGACTCCTCGGTAAGGGGACTGTGAGAACACCCGTAGCCGCCTCAGCCGCGGCGGGAACCGGCTCGTGCCGGTTCCCGCCGCGGCTGAGTGACGTCATGACACGGCGCTCCCCCAGAGCTTAAGGCCTGGGGACGCTCCCATGGTCAGCGTGGTCAGCGCGCCGCCGCCGCCCGCAGGCGGACGTCCGCGCGCCGCTCGGCGTCCGTGTCGGCCTCCGCCTTCGCGCGCGCCAGCTCCTGCTCCGTACGCTGGACGTCGATCTCGTCGGCGAGCTCGGCGACCTCGGCCAGCAGCGACAGCTTGTCGTCCGCGAACGAGATGAAACCGCCGTGCACCGCGGCGACGACCGTGCCACCGTCACTCGTACGGATGGTCACCGGGCCCGACTCCAGCACACCGAGCAGCGGCTGGTGACCGGGCATGACGCCGATGTCGCCGGACGTGGTGCGCGCGACGACCAGAGTGGCCTCGCCGGACCAGACCTGGCGGTCGGCGGCGACCAGCTCGACGTGCAGCTCAGCAGCCAAGGGTGGCTCCTCGGGTCACCACCCGGCGGGGGTGCCGGGTGTGGGGTCAATTCTACGGGGCGTGGCAGAGGGGGCGGGACGGCCCCGCCCCCTCCACAAGAGCGCGAGGCTCAGGAGACGCCCAGCTCCTTCGCGTTCTTCTTCAGGTCCTCGAGACCGCCGCACATGAAGAACGCCTGCTCCGGGAAGTGGTCGAACTCGCCGTCGCAGATGGCGTTGAACGCCGCGATCGACTCGTCCAGCGGCACGTCCGAGCCGTCCACACCGGTGAACTGCTTGGCGACGTGGGTGTTCTGGGACAGGAAGCGCTCCACGCGGCGGGCGCGGTGCACGGTGATCTTGTCCTCTTCGCTGAGCTCGTCGATACCGAGGATCGCGATGATGTCCTGGAGGTCCTTGTACTTCTGCAGGATCCCCTTGACGCGCATGGCGCAGTCGTAGTGGTCCTGCGAGATGTAGCGCGGGTCCAGGATCCGGGACGTGGAGTCCAGCGGGTCCACGGCCGGGTAGATGCCCTTCTCCGAGATCGGACGGGAGAGCACCGTCGTCGCGTCGAGGTGGGCGAAGGTGGTGGCCGGCGCCGGGTCGGTCAGGTCGTCCGCGGGGACGTAGATCGCCTGCATCGAGGTGATCGAGTGACCGCGGGTGGAGGTGATGCGCTCCTGCAGGATGCCCATCTCGTCGGCCAGGTTCGGCTGGTAGCCCACCGCGGAGGGCATGCGGCCGAGCAGGGTGGAGACCTCGGAACCGGCCTGGGTGAAGCGGAAGATGTTGTCGATGAAGAACAGCACGTCCTGCTTCTGGACGTCGCGGAAGTACTCCGCCATCGTCAGGCCCGCCAGGGCCACGCGCAGACGGGTGCCCGGCGGCTCGTCCATCTGACCGAAGACCAGCGCGGTCTTGTCGATGACGCCGGACTCGGTCATCTCCTGGATGAGGTCGTTGCCCTCACGGGTGCGCTCGCCCACACCGGCGAACACCGACACACCGTCGTGGTTGTTGGCGACACGGTAGATCATCTCCTGGATGAGCACCGTCTTGCCGACGCCGGCGCCGCCGAACAGACCGATCTTGCCGCCTCGCACGTACGGGGTCAGCAGGTCGATGACCTTGATGCCGGTCTCGAACATCTCGGTCTTCGACTCGAGCTGGTCGAAGTTGGGGGCCTTGCGGTGGATCGGCCAGCGCTCGCCGTCGTAGGACTCGTCGACGTTGAGCACCTCACCGATGGTGTTGAACACCTTGCCCTTGGTGAAGTCGCCGACCGGCACCGAGATCGGCGCGCCCGTGTCGGTCACCGGGGCCTGGCGGACCAGGCCGTCGGTGGGCTGCATCGAGATCGCGCGGACCAGGCCGTCGCCCAGGTGCTGGGCGACCTCCAGGGTCAGCGTCTTCTTCTCGCCCGCCTTGGCCGGGTCGGCGACCTCGACGTGCAGGGCGTTGTAGATCTCCGGGATCGCGTCGACGGGGAACTCCACGTCGACGACCGGGCCGATGACCCGGGCGACGCGGCCCGTAGCCGTCGCGGTCTCAACAGTGGTGGTCATTTATCGGTCACTCCCCGCGGTCGCGTCGGCCAGGGCGCTCGCGCCACCGACGATCTCGCTGATTTCCTGGGTGATGTCGGCCTGACGGGCCTGGTTGGCAAGCCGGGTGAGGGTCTCGATGAGCTCACCGGCGTTGTCGGTGGCCGACTTCATCGCGCGCCGCGTGGCGGCGTGCTTCGAAGCGGCCGACTGGAGCAGCGCGTTGTAGACGCGGCTCTCCACGTAGCGCGGCAGCAGGGCGTCGAGGACGTCCTCCGCCGACGGCTCGAAGTCGTACAGCGGGAGGAGCTCGCCCTTGGGGCGGGCCTCCTGCGCGACCTCGTCCACCCGCAGCGGCAGCAGGCGCGCGTCCAGCGCCGTCTGCGTCATCATCGACACGAACTCCGTGTAGACGATGTGCAGCTCGTCGACGCCGCCGTCCGCCGTCTCCTTGCGGATCGCCTCGATCAGCGGCGCCGCGACCTTCTTGGCGTCCGCGTACGTCGGGTCGTCGGTGAAGCCGGTGAAGGACGCCGCGATCTTCCGTTCACGGAAGTTGTAGTGCGCCACGCCGCGCCGGCCGACGATGTACGTCTCGACCTGCTTGCCCTCCCGCTCCAGCCGCTCGGTGAGCTGCTCGGCCGCCTTGATGGCGTTGGAGTTGAAGGCGCCGGCCAGGCCGCGGTCGCTGGTCAGCAGCAGGACCGCGGCACGGCTCGGGTTCTCCGCCTCCGTCGTCAGCGGGTGCTTGGTGTTCGATCCCGTGGCCACCGCCGCGACCGCGCGGGTGAGCTCGGTCGCGTACGGCGTGGACGCCGCCACCTTGCGCTGCGCCTTGACGACGCGCGAGGCGGCGATCATCTCCATCGCCTTGGTGATCTTCTTGGTCGCGGTGACGGATCGGATGCGACGCTTGTAGACCCGGAGCTGGGCTCCCATGAGTCAGGTCCCTTCCTTACGTCACTTCGCCGCGGCGGCCGGGGTGTCCTCGCCGAGCAGCTTGCCGTCGGAGGTCTCGAACTGCTTCTTGAACTCGGCGATCGCGTCGGCGACGGCCTGGAGGGTGTCGTCCGACATCTTGCCGCCCTCCCGGATGGAGGTCATCAGACCCTGCTCCTTGCGGTGCAGGTAGTCGAGCAGCTCGCGCTCGAAGCGGCGGATGTCGGCGACCGGCACGTCGTCCATCTTGCCGGTGGTGCCGGCCCAGATGGAGACGACCTGGTCCTCGGTGGCCATCGGCTGGTACTGCTCCTGCTTCAGCAGCTCGACCATGCGCTGGCCGCGCTCGAGCTGCGCCTTGGAGGCCGCGTCCAGGTCGGAGCCGAAGGCGGCGAACGCCTCCAGCTCACGGAACTGGGCGAGGTCCACGCGCAGACGGCCGGAGACCTGCTTCATCGCCTTGTGCTGGGCGGAGCCACCGACGCGGGAGACGGAGATACCGACGTTCAGGGCCGGGCGCTGACCGGCGTTGAACAGGTCGGACTCCAGGAAGCACTGGCCGTCGGTGATGGAGATGACGTTGGTCGGGATGAACGCCGAGACGTCGTTGGCCTTGGTCTCGACGATCGGCAGACCGGTCATCGACCCGGCACCCATGTCGTCGGAGAGCTTCGCGCAGCGCTCCAGCAGACGGGAGTGCAGGTAGAAGACGTCGCCCGGGTAGGCCTCGCGGCCCGGCGGACGGCGCAGCAGCAGGGAGACGGCACGGTAGGCGTCGGCCTGCTTCGACAGGTCGTCGAAGACGATCAGGACGTGCTTGCCCTGGTACATCCAGTGCTGGCCGATGGCGGAGCCGGTGTAGGGCGCCAGGTACTTGAAGCCGGCCGGGTCGGACGCCGGGGCGGCGACGATCGTCGTGTACTCCAGCGCGCCGTTCTCCTCCAGCGCGCGGCGCACGCCGGCGATGGTGGAGCCCTTCTGGCCGATGGCGACGTAGATGCAGCGGACCTGCTTCTTCGGGTCGCCGGTGCGCCAGTTGTCGCGCTGGTTGATGATCGTGTCGACGGCCAGGGCGGTCTTGCCGGTCTGGCGGTCGCCGATGATCAGCTGGCGCTGGCCGCGGCCGATCGGCGTCATGGCGTCGACCGCCTTGTAGCCGGTCTCCATCGGCTCGTGCACCGACTTGCGCTGCATGACCGTGGGGGCCTGCAGCTCGAGGGCGCGGCGGCCGTCGGTCTCGATCTCGCCGAGGCCGTCGATCGGGTTGCCGAGCGGGTCGACGACACGGCCGAGGTAGCCCTCGCCGACCGGCACCGACAGGACCTCGCCGGTCCGGGTGACCGGCTGCCCCTCCTCGATGCCGCTGAACTCGCCGAGGACGATGGCACCGATCTCCCGCTCCTCGAGGTTGAGGGCGAGGCCGAGGGTGCCGTCCTCGAACTTCAGCAGTTCGTTGGCCATGGTCGAGGGCAGGCCCTCGACCCTCGCGATACCGTCACCGGCGAAGGTGACGGTGCCGACCTCCTCGCGCGAGGCCGCGTCCGGCTTGTACGACTGGACGAAGTTCTCCAGCGCGTCCCGGATCTCCTCCGGCCGGATCGTGAGCTCCGCCATCTGGGTTCCCTGCTCTCCTTGTTGGGCCCGAAGTTTCTTGGGGGTCCGGTGGTGCGGCCCACCCGAAAAACTCTGCATCCTGCACGGCCCAACCAGGGCCGTCATCAGTACGTACGTGTTGAGTTGCTGCTAGCTCGCCATGCGGCGGGCGGCCTCGTCGAGCCGGTCCGCGAGGGAGCCGTTGATGACCTCGTCACCGACCTGCACCCGCACCCCGCCGACGACCGTGGGGTCCACGTCGAGGTTCAGGTGCATGGGGCGCCCGTAGAGCTTCGCCAGGGCGGCGCCCAGACGCTGCTTCTGCCGGTCGCTCAGCGGGACCGCCGAGGTGACCACGGCGACCATCCGGTGGCGCCGCTCGGCGGCCAGCTTGGACAGGGACTCGAGTCCCGCTTCCAGGCTACGTCCCCGCGGCGCGGTCACAAGGCGCGTGACCAGACGCTCCGTGGCCGGCTTGGCGCGGCCGCCGAGCAGCCGGTGCAGCAGCTCGGCCTTGGCCTCGGTGCTCGCGGCCCGGTCGGTCAGCGCGGCGCGCAGCTCGGTGGAGGAGGAGACGATCCGGGAGAACCGGAACAGCTCGTCCTCGACGTCGTCGAGCGTGCCGTCCCGCTGCGCCGCCGTCAGGTCGGCGAGGTCGGCCAGCTGCTCCAGCGCGTCGACCAGGTCGCGCGGCTGCGACCAGCGGGAGCGCACCATGCCGGACACCAGGTCGGCGGCCGGGCCGCCGATCTGCGTGCCGAGCAGGCGCTGCACCAGCTCGGCCTTGCGCTCTCCGGGCTGCGCCGGGTCGGTGAGGACCCGGCGCAGGCCGGCCTCGCGGTGCAGCAGCGCGGTGACGGCGGCCAGCTCGCCGGCGAGCCGGGCGGCGTCGACGGACGTGGCGTCCGTCAGCGCGTCCAGGCGCTCACGGGCGGCCGCCAGGGCCTCGCGGCTGGCTCCGTGCGCGGTCATCGGGCCGCCTCGGCCTGCGTCGCCTTCTCCTCGAGCTCGTCGAGGAAGCGGTCGATGACGCGGCTCTGCCGGGCGTGGTCCTCGAGGGACTCACCGACGAGCTTGCTCGCCAGCTCGGTGGCGAGCCGGCCGACGTCCTGGCGGAGCGCGGACGCGGCGGCCTTGCGGTCGGCCTCGATCTGGGCGTGGCCGGCGGCGATGATCTCCTCGCGCTGCCGCTGGCCCTCGGCCCGCATCTCGGCGATGAGGGCGGCACCCTGCTCCTGCGCCTCCTGGCGCAGACGCGCGGCCTCGTGCCGGGCCTCGGCGAGCTGGGCCTTGTACTGCTCAAGGACGCTCTGGGCCTCGACCTTCATGGCCTCGGCCTCTTCGATACCGCCTTCGATCGCCGCGCGGCGCTCCTCCAGAACCTTGTTGATGTTCGGAAGCAGCTTCTTCCAGAAGAAGAAGAACACGATGGCGAAGGCGATGGTGCCGACGAGCAGCTCGGGACCGGGCGGGATGAGCGGGTTCTGCTCCTCCTCGGCCGCCAGCTGTACCAGGTTGGCGATCACATCAGTGCCTTTCGTCGATTCGTGTGGGCAAGTAGGAAGGGATTACTTGCCGAACACGAACGGCATAACGATGCCGATGAGGGCGAGCGCCTCACAGAAGGCGAAGCCCAGGATCTGGTTGGCGCGGATCAGGCCGGCCGCTTCGGGCTGGCGGGCCAGGGCCTGGGTGCCGTTGCCGAAGATGATGCCGATACCGATGCCGGGGCCGATGGCCGCGAGGCCGTAGCCGATGGAACCGAGGGAACCGGAGACGCCGGCAGCGAGGTCGATGGCAGCGGACATGCCGTTTCTTCCTTCTCTTTTACGGACCGGTGGGGGTTGGCCACCGGACGACTTGCGGGTGGGAGCGGTGGATCGATCAGTGGTGCTCGGCGAGAGCGCCCTGAACGTAGGAGCAGGCCAGGAGAACGAACACGTACGCCTGGATGGCCTGAACGAAGAGCTCGAAGAGGACCATGATCACGGTCATGACGAACGAGACGCCTGCGGCCGGGATCATGTAGCTGTTCAGCAGGTACCAGCTGGCGACGGTGAACATCGCCAGAAGGAGGTGACCGGCGAACATGTTGGCGAAGAGTCGGACCGCGTGGGTGAAGGGGCGGACGATGACGTTCGAGAAGAACTCGATGACCACCACGAGCGGCAGCACCGCGCCGAGCGACTTGTCGTAGCCGGTCAGGTTCTTGAAGCCGCCGACGAAGCCGTGCCGCTTGAACGTCAGCACGACCCAGGTCACGTAGACGACCGCCGCCAGCACCGCCGGGTACGCGATGATCGACGACACCGGGAACTGCGCCAGCGGGATCACGGACCAGATGTTCATGATCCAGATGAAGAAGAACAGCGAGACCATGAGCGGGACGTACTTCTCGCCCTCCCGCTTGCCGATGGTCTCGTAGACGATGCCGCGGCGCACGAAGTCGTAGCCGGCCTCGCCGATCATCTGCAGCTTGCCCGGCACCATCCTGGCCTTGCCGAAGGCCGCCCAGAAGAAGCCGACGACGAGGATCGTGGTGACGAGGGCGAGCAGCATCACCTTGTTGAACTCGAACCCCCCGACCGTGGCGAGCGGCTTGAAGAGGAACGACTGCAGGCCCGGAGCCGGAAAGCCACACCCGTTGTCGGACAGGATCCGACAGCTCCAGTCAAAGGCGAGCTGGGTCTGGTCAGCACTCACCGCGGGCTCCTTCGGCGTGACGCATGGGTACGGCAACCTCGTTGTGTCGGCGCGGCACGCAGCCGCGGATCGGCACTTGGACTGGTGTCTTACGGATGTGGGGGCGGCTGGGGGGCTTCGAGCCTCGCGCTTGAGCAGGCGTCAGCTCAGATGCCCGCGCCCGCGATGCCGCAGTTGGCACCGGACGATAGCAGGAGATCCCGCATCCCTTCGTCCCGCCCCCACTCCTCACGACGGAGACCCTGACTTCTCGGATTTCCCGCTCTTCGTGGAGTCCGGATCGACATAGAAGATCTTGCTCTTCATGTGCGCACGGGCCTGAGCGGCCATCCACACGACCGTCGCGACGATGAGCGAGGCCGCGAACGTCCTGGCGTTGAAGAGGGAGGTGTCCCTGAAGAGGGCGACGAAGATCAGGAGCAGCAGGAGCTGCGCGACATAGAGCATCAGCCCCATGGCCTGGAACAGCTGCGGGAGCGTTTTCGCCGTCCACTGCAGGACGTACAGGCCGATCCCCATGAAGAGGATGGCGAGCAGCGTGCCGACAGCGGCTCCAAGTGCTCCCTTGCCGCCGGCGACCGCACCGCTGACGGCAACGGCGACCACGCCGGCAGCCGCCGTGGGGACGGCGATCGGCATCAGGTTCCGTGCCTCACTGGAGGGCATGGCGGCAACTCCGCTCACTCGAGGGGGCAGCAGGGGGGTCGTCATGGACGAGCGTAGTCCCGGTTCGAGAAGGAACCTGACGGGCGGCCGGACCGCCGCTGCGGCTCCATCCGGGTTCTCGTGAACGGTATCACAAACGATTTGATGCAGTCTTTACCTGACCGGTGTGCTTGCTGTCACACATGAGTGTGAAGCCGCCCGTCTGTGCAAAAACTGGGGTGACTTGTCTGGTATGAGGGTGTTCGCACCCCCACGATTTGGCAACGCTTTAGTCAGATTCTTACCTTGGCGTCAGCGCGACGTTCCCGCCTTGCGCCGTTCCGGGCGGTGCCGGTGACTGCCCAGCGCGGTCGCTCCGTTGACTCCCGCCACACCGGTCATCACCGCCACCGGCGGCTCCTGCTCCCGGTCGGAGGGCGAACCGGCCTCTCCCACCGGGGAGTTGGCGGACCCGGCGGTGGCCGCCCGCCTGCGGCGGTAGCGCGGCGGCACGAAGTGCTCGGCCCACCGCGGGGCGCGCGGGGTGAAGCGCGGCAGCAGGAGCAGCACCAGGCCGACGGCGCTGAGCAGCGCGACGCCCAGCACGATCCACATCGACGCGGAGTTGACCGAGTAGGCCAGCGCGCCGAACGCGATCAGCGCCGACCAGAAGTACATGATCAGCACGGCCCGGCTGTGCGAGTGCCCGATCTCCAGCAGCCGGTGGTGCAGGTGCCCGCGGTCCGCGGCGAACGGCGACTGGCCGCGCCAGGTGCGGCGCACCACGGCGAGCACCAGGTCGGCGGTGGGCACCGCGAGGATCGTCAGCGGCAGCAGCAGCGGGATGTAGACCGGCACCGTCTGGTGCACGGCCGCCTTCTCGGACCCGGTGAACAGCTTCAGCGCGTCCGGGTCGACCTGCCCGGTGATGGAGATCGCGCCCGCGGCCAGCACCAGGCCGATGAGCATGGAGCCGGAGTCGCCCATGAAGATCCGCGCGGGGTGCATGTTGTGCGGCAGGAAGCCCAGGCACATGCCCATGAGGATGGCCGCGAAGAGGGTGGCGGGGGCGGCGGACTCGATGCCGTACGAGTACCAGATGCGGTAGGCGTACAGGAAGAACGCCATCGACGCGATGCACACCATGCCGGCCGCGAGGCCGTCCAGGCCGTCGACGAAGTTGACCGCGTTGATGGTGATGACGACGAGCGCGACGGTGAGCAGGGTGCCCTGCCACTGGGTCAGCGCGACGTTGCCGACGCCCGGGATGGGCAGCCACAGGATGGTCAGCCCCTGCACGACCATGATGGCGGCGGCGATGAACTGGCCGCCCAGCTTGATCAGGGCGTCGATCTCGAACTTGTCGTCCAGGACGCCGATCAGCCAGATCAGCGCGGCGCCCGAGAGCAGCGCCCGCGGCTCGTTCGACTTGGCGAAGACCTCGTTGAGGTTGGTGAGGTGGTCGGCGACCAGCAGTCCCGCGCACAGCCCGAAGAACATCGCGATGCCGCCGAGCCGCGGCGTGGGTTCCCGGTGCACGTCCCGCGCCCGGATCTCCGGCATCGCGCCGGCCACGATGGCGAACTTCCGCACCGGCCCTGTCAGCAGGTACGTCACCGCGGCCGTGATGCAGAGCGTCAGGAGGTATTCACGCACGGGCTTCCCCACAGGTCTCGCTGGCCATCTCAGCCCCACACCCTAGCGATCGCCGCATACAGGTGAGGACTTCCGGGTAGCCACGATGGTTCCACGGGTGGCTGTGTACGGGTGCGTACCGGGTGCGCCTACCCCGGTTCACCCCGGATACGGCGGAAACGCTCCGGCCAGTTCCCGCACCTCCTCCCGCGCGCGTGCCCCGGCCTCCTTCCCGGCCGGCGCCCCGCGCAGGACCACCGCCATGAGCGCCGCGATCCGTGCCATCTCCGCCTCGCCCATGCCCTGCGTGGTCACCGCGGCCGTGCCCAGGCGCAGGCCGCGGGCGTCGCCGTAGGGCAGCGCGCAGCAGTCCAGGACCATCCCGGCGGCGGCCAGCCGGTCCCGGGCGGTGCGCCCGTCCACGCCGAGCGGCGCGGGGTCGGCGACGATCAGGTGGGTGTCGGTGCCGCCGCTGACGACGGTCAGGCCCTCGGCCGCCAGCCCCGCCGCGAGCACCCGCGCGTTGGCGACCACCCGGCGGGCGTACCCGGCGAACTCCGCGGTCGCCGCCTCCCCGAACGCGACCGCCTTGGCGGCGACGGTGTGCATCTGCGCGCCGCCCTGCGTGAACGGGAACACCGCCCGGTCCACCCGCTCGGCGAGCTCCGCCCCGCACAGGATCATCCCGCCGCGCGGCCCGCGCAGCACCTTGTGGGTGGTGGCGCACACCACGTCGGCGTACGGCACCGGGCTCGGCGCCGCTCCCCCGGCGACCAGCCCGATCGGGTGCGCGGCGTCCGCGACGAGGTAGGCGCCCACCTCGTCGGCGACCTCGCGGAAGAAGGCGTAGTCGAGGTGGCGGGGGTGGGCGATCGACCCGCACACGATCGCCTTGGGCCGGTGCGCCCTGGCCAGGCTGTGCACCTGGTCCCGGTCGACGAGCCCGGTCTCGGCGTCGACGCCGTAGGCCACGAAGTCGAACCAGCGGCCCGAGAAGTTCGCCGGCGAGCCGTGCGTCAGGTGCCCGCCGTGGGGCAGCCCGAGCGCCAGCACGGTGTCCCCGGGCCGCAGCAGCGCCGCGTACGCCGCGAGCACCGCCGAGGAGCCCGAGTGCGGCTGCACATTGGCGTGCTGCGCGCCGAACAGCGTCTTCGCCCGCTCCACGGCCAGCCGCTCGACCGCGTCCACGATCTCGCAGCCGCCGTGGTGGCGCGCCCCCGGATACCCTTCCGCGTACTTGTTGGCGAGCGGCGACCCGAGCGCCGCCAGCACCGCCGGCGACGTGAAGTTCTCCGCCGCGATCAGCTGCAGCGTCGAGCTCTGCCGGTCCAGCTCCCCCAGCAGGAGGTCGGCGACTTCGGGGTCCTGCCGCCGCAGCACGTCGGCGTCGAGGGTGGGCGTGACCGGCATGGTGGGCTCCGGGCGTCGGCGGTGACGTACGTCCACTGTAGGCCCGGGCCGCGCGGGGTGCGCGGTCGCTACGTCCGGGCGGGTACGCCGGTCAGCGCCGTCACCACCGGATCCAGCGCCTGGTGTATCTCGTCCCCGATCGACCGGAAGAACGTCAGCGGCGCCCCGTACGGGTCGTACACCTCGTCCGCCTCGGGGCTGGGCGCCAGCAGCCAGCCGCGCAACGCGGCCGCGGCCCGCACCAGGGCGCGGGCCCGCTCGACGACGCCGTCCTCCAGCGGGGGCAGCGTGGCCGGGTCGATGGCCTTCACCAGGCGGGTGAACTCCTTCAGGGTGAAGGTGCGCAGGCCCGCCGAGTGGCCCATCGAGATGACCTGGGCGCGGTGGTCGCGGGTGGCGGTGAGCACCAGGTCGGCCCGGATGACGTGCTCGTCGAGCAGCTCGCGGCCGACGAAGCCGGAGGCGTCCGCGCCGAAGTCGGCGAGGACGGCCTCCGCGTTGGCCTCCATCGGCGCGCCCTCGTGCCCCCAGGTGCCGGCGCTCTCCACGATCAGTCCGCCGCCGCTGGGGTCGCCGAGCCGGTCCGCCAGGAAGTGCCGGGTCAGCCGCTCGGTGATGGGCGAGCGGCACACGTTGCCGGTGCTGACGTGGAGGATGCGGAAGGTGTCCCGCTCGCCTATGCCACGCCCCGCTTCGGGGGCCGTCAATTGGCCACCTCGAGGTCGGGTACGACCTTGCGCAGCTCCTCGGGCGACAGCGCGCCCCGGCGCAGCAGCCGCGGCACCTCGCCGGTGACGTCGACGATGGAGGACGGCACGTTGCCGGGCGTGGGGCCGCCGTCGAGGTAGACGGAGACGGAGTCGCCCAGCATGTCCTGCGCGGCGTCGCAGGTCTCCGGCGCCGGGTGGCCGGTGAGGTTGGCGGAGGACACCGCCATGGGGCCGACCTCGGTGAGCAGCTCGATGGCGACGGGGTGCAGCGGCATGCGCACGGCGACCGTGCCGCGGGTGTCGCCGAGGTCCCACTGCAGGGACGGCTGGTGGCGGGCGACGAGGGTGAGCGCGCCCGGCCAGAAGGCGTCGACGAGCTCCCAGGCGGTCTCGGAGAAGTCGGTGACGAGGCCGTGCAGCGTGTTCGGGGAGCCGATCAGCACAGGGGTGGGCATGTTGCGGCCCCGGCCCTTGGCCTGCAGCAGGTCGGCGACCGCCTCCTTGCTGAACGCGTCGGCGCCGATGCCGTAGACCGTGTCGGTCGGCAGCACCACGAGCTCACCACGGCGGACGGCGGACGCGGCCTCGCGCAGACCCGTCGCGCGGTCGGTCGCGTCGTTGGTGTCGTATCGCCGTGCCATGTCTAGCGGGCCTCCTCGTACACGTACTGCGGGGGTGAAGTCCGGGGCGTGCTCACGGCAGCGCCTTGCGGGCCGTGGCGAACCGCGGCCGGTTGTTGAGGTCGGGGTGGTCGGCCGCGTCGGCCCAGCCCCGCTCCTCGGCGAAGATCCACGGCACCTGGCCGCCCTGCGTGTCGGCGTGCTCGACGACGACGATGCCGCCGGGGCGCAGCAGCCGGTGCGCGGTGCGTTCCAGGCCGCGGATGAGGTCGAGGCCGTCCTCGCCGGAGAACAGGGCCATCTCCGGGTCGTGGTCGCGTGCCTCGGGGGCGACGTGCTCCCACTCGGTGAGCGGGATGTACGGCGGGTTGGAGATGACCAGGTCGACCTGGCCGTCCAGGTCGGGGAAGGCGGTGCGGGCGTCGCCGTGCCGCAGTTCGACCCGGGAGCCCTCCATGTTCTTGCGGGCCCACACCAGGGCCTCCTCGGACAGCTCCACGGCGTACACCCGCGAGCGCGGCACCTCCTGCGCCATGGCGAGCGCGATGGCGCCCGAGCCGGTGCACAGGTCGACGATGCACGGTTCGACGACGTCCATGGCGCGCACGGCGTCTATGGCCCAGCCGACCACCGACTCGGTCTCCGGCCGGGGCACGAACACCCCCGGACCGACCTGGAGTTCCAGGTAGCGGAAGTAGGCGCGGCCGGTGATGTGCTGCAGCGGCTCGCGGGCCTCGCGGCGGGCGACCACCTCCCAGTACCGGGCGTCGAAGTCGGCGTCCTTGACGGTGTGCAGCTCCCCCCGCCTCACGCCGTGCACGAACGCGGCGAGCTCCTCCGCGTCGTGGCGCGGCGAGGGCACGCCGGCGTCGGCCAGCCGCCGGGTGGCCTGGGCCACCTCCGTGAGCAGCAAGCTGCGGGGGCTTGGGGGTCGCCCCCCGAAGTTCTGCTGCACGCTGGTCCTCCGAGGGCTGCGCTGCTGGGACGTGGGACGTGGGCGGGACGCCCTGCGTGAGCCGATTGTGCTAGGCGGCCTGGCTCGCCGCGAGCTTGGCGGCCGAGTCCGCGTCGACGCAGGCCTGGATCACCGCGTCGAGGTCGCCGTCCAGGACCTGGTCCAGGTTGTAGGCCTTGAAGCCGACGCGGTGGTCCGAGATCCGGTTCTCCGGGAAGTTGTAGGTGCGGATCTTCTCGGAGCGGTCGACGGTGCGGACCTGGCTGCGGCGGGCGTCGGCGGCGTTCTTCTCCGCCTCCTCCTGCGCCATGGCGAGCAGCCTGGAACGCAGGATACGCATCGCCTGCTCCTTGTTCTGCAGCTGGCTCTTCTCGTTCTGGCAGGAGGCGACCACGCCGGTCGGCAGGTGCGTGATGCGCACCGCGGAGTCGGTGGTGTTGACGGACTGGCCGCCCGGGCCGGAGGAGCGGTAGACGTCGATGCGCAGATCGCCCGGGTTGATCTCGACGTCGATCTCCTCGGCCTCCGGGGTGACCAGCACACCGGCCGCGGAGGTGTGGATGCGGCCCTGGGACTCGGTGGCGGGCACGCGCTGCACGCGGTGCACGCCGCCCTCGTACTTCAGGCGCGCCCACACGCCCTGGCCGGGCTCGACCTGGCCGCGGGACTTGATGGCGACCTGGACGTCCTTGTAGCCGCCCAGCTCCGACTCGGTGGCGTCGATGATCTCGGTCTTCCAGCCGACGCGCTCGGCGTAGCGCAGGTACATGCGCAGCAGGTCGCCCGCGAAGAGCGCCGACTCGTCGCCGCCCGCGCCGGCCTTGATCTCCAGGATGACGTCCTTGTCGTCGCTGGGGTCGCGCGGGATCAGCAGCAGCCGCAGCTTCTCGGTGAGTTCCTCGCGCCGCTGCTCCAGCTCCTTGACCTCGGCGGCGAAGTCCGGGTCGTCGGCGGCGAGTTCACGCGCGGTCTCGATGTCTTCGCCGGTCTGCTTCCAGGAGCGGTAGGCGGCGACGATCGGGCTGAGCTCGGCGTAGCGCTTGTTGAGCCTGCGCGCGTGCGCCTGGTCGTTGTGGACCGACGGGTCGGCGAGCTTCTTCTCCAGCTCGGCGTGCTCGCCGACGAGTTCCTCGACGGCCTCGAACATCTTGGGCTCCTGACGGGCGAAGGCGGGAAGTGGGCGGGCGACCAAAAACGCCGGTCCAGGGGCGCCCCGTGGGGGCGCCGCCGTGGACCGGCGCGGTGGCTCGCTACTTCTTCTTGGAGCCGGCGGCAGCAGCCTTGCCGAAGCGGGCCTCGAAGCGGGCCACACGGCCACCGGTGTCGAGGATCTTCTGCTTGCCCGTGTAGAACGGGTGGCACGCCGAGCAGACGTCGGCGCGGATCACGCCGTCCTTGACGGTGCTCCGGGTGGTGAACGAGTTGCCGCAGGTGCAGCTGACCTGCGTCTCGACGTACTCGGGGTGGATGTCGCGCTTCAAGGGATCTCCTAGGGTGCGGGAGGGCGCCGGGTCGCAGCCGCGGGATGCGGAAGCGTGAACCGGAGCCGACGGTCCAGTCTGCCAGGACTGGCTCCATACCCCAAAACCGGGGGCCGGGGCCGGGTATTCCCGGGCCGTCCGGGCCCCCGCGTCCGCGGGGTGCGGCCACGCAGCGGCACGGTGCGGCCACGCAACGGCACGACATCGCCGCGCACCGGTACGACACGGCCATCGGTACGACACGGCCATCGGTTACGACTCGGCCGCGCACCGGCACGGCCCCGCGCCGTCAGGGGGCGGCGAGGTCAGGGCGCGGCGAGGTCAGGAGGCGGCGCCGACCACGCCCTTGGCCTCGCCGGTGGCCGTGCCCCTGGTGGCGCTCGCGGGGATCGGCCGGTCGTCCCTGAGGGCGTCCCAGACCTGCCGGGCCTTGGCCTGGTCGACGACGACGCGGTTGGCGTCCGCCCTGTCGTACTGCACCGGCATCGTGACCATGGTCAGGTGCGAGCTGCTGATGCCCTTCAGGCCGCCTGCGAAGGACATCAGGGAGTTGACCGAGCCGAGGTCGGAGTCGGTGGTGACGGTCTTGGTCGCGGTGTCGGCGAGGTCGTACAGCTCCTTGGGGTCGGTCAGCACGCCCAGGTGCTTGACCTGGTCGACGAGGGCCTTGACGAAGGACTGCTGGAGCTGGATGCGGCCGAGGTCGGAGCCGTCGCCGACGCCGTGCCGGGTGCGGACCAGGGCGAGCGCCCGGGTGCCGTCGAGCCGGTGGGTGCCGGCGCTGAGCCGCAGGTGGCTCTCGCGGTCGTCGATGTCCTGGGTGGTGGTGACGGTGACGCCGCCGAGCTCGTCGACGAGCTCCTTGAAACCGGCGAAGTCGACCTCGAGGTAGTGGTCCATGCGCAGGCCGGTGAGGGACTCGACGGTCTTCACGGCGCAGGCGGCGCCGCCGGTGGAGTACGCCGAGTTGAACATCACGTTCCGGGCGGCGGGGTGGTCCTCGCCCCGGGGGTCGGTGCACTCGGGCCGGTCGACGAGGGTGTCGCGCGGGATGGAGACCACGTCGGCCCTCCGGTGGCCCCGGTAGATGTGGACGATCATCGCGGTGTCGGAGCGTGCGGTGCCGTCGTCGGTGCCGCCGCCGAGCCTGCGGTTGCCGCCGGAGCGGGTGTCGGAGCCGAGGACCAGGATGTTCTCGGAGCCGTTGCCGGCCCTCTTGGGCCGGTCGGTGCCGAGCGCCTGGTTGATGTCGACGCTCCGGATGTTGCCGTTGAGCTTGAGGTACAGGTACCCGGCCCCGGTGCCGCCGAGCACCACGATGCCCGTGGCGGTCCAGGCGAGCGCCAGCAGCGCCGTGCGGCGCGCGCCGCGCGGCCCGCGGCGCCGGCCCCCGGCACGGCGGGGTCCCGTGGTGCCGGGCGGTCCCGTCGTCCCGGGCTCCGGCGTGCTCTCGGCAGACATCTGCTCCTCGGCTCTCGTCCGGTCGGCCGCCCCCGGCGCTCAGGTTCGGGATCCGTCTGTTTCGACCGGTATCCCACCATCGTCGCCCGCATGGCCGGACGGGAAAACTCGGGAAAGGGGTGCGTGACGCAGCGTGCCCGCCGCCCGGGGCGGCGGGCACGCTGCGTCACCGGTGTCTCGGGGCTGCCCGCTCACCTGCGGGTTCCCCCGGACTCAGCCGAAGATGTCGTACTGCTTGAAATCGGTGCCGACGGAGATCCGGGTGGCGAAGATCTCGCTGGAGGCCTTGCCGGTGCCCGGGTACAGGTAGAGCGTGCCGCCGGGCGTGCGGGCCAGGAAGTCGGCCTTTCCGTCGCCGGTGACGTCGCCGACGGCGTCGAAGGCGTTGTAGCCGCTCCAGCTGCGCACCTTGATCCGGGTGGCGAAGGCGCCCGAGCCGGCCTTGCCGGTGCCCTTGTAGAGGTAGAGGGTGCCGTCGGTCTTGCGGGCGATCAGGTCGGTACGGCCGTCGCCGCTGAAGTCGCCGTGGCCACGCAGCGAGTTGTACTGGTTCCAGCCGGAGGAGACCTTCACGCGGGGGGCGAAGGTGCCGTTGCCCTTGCCGGGGTAGATCCACAGCACGCCGGCGGAGTCGACGGACAGCAGGTCGGGCAGGTAGTCGCCGGTGACGTCACCGGGGGCGACGATGCGGGTGCGGGTCTTCCAGTTGTCGGCGATCTGCCGGGTGGCCCAGCTGCCGCTCGCCGGCACGTAGTGCGTCCAGTGGACGTCGCCGGAGGAGCTGACGCGGTAGATCAGGTCCTGGTAGCCGTCGCGGTCCAGGTCGGTCTGCAGGACCAGGTTCACGCCGTCCCAGTCGCCCCAGGACTGGCGGGCGCCGAAGGAGGTGCCCCGGGAGTCCTTCTCGTAGCCGGTCCTGGTGGAGGCGTTGCGCACCCACAGGTCGGCCTTGTGGTCGCCGCTGAGGTTGGTGTCGTCGATGCGCGGGTAGGCGGCGCCGACGTAGCTGGTGACCTTGGTGAAGACGCTGTAGGCGCCCTTGCGGACGCAGTCCGCCACGCCCCAGGAGACGACGCCGACGATGCGGTTGTTCACCACCAGCGGGCCGCCGGAGTCGCCGTTGCAGGCGGCGGTGGTGCCGGTGTCGCTGCCGGTGGCGGGCTTGCCGGCGCAGACCATGTGGCCCTTGATGAAGTCGGCCCCGTAGTAGCCCGCGCAGGTGGTGTCGGACTGGAGGGGCAGGGTGGCCGTCTTCAGCGTCTGGGAGATGTCCTGGCTGGTGGAGCTGGTGCGGCCCCAGCCGTACAGCTTGGCGCTGGTCCCGGCGGCGTAGGAGGCGGTGTCGCCGGCCGTCGTCATGCGGATCGGCGTGGCCTTGACGGGGACCGGCAGGGTGAGCACGGCGATGTCGTTGTCGACCGTCGACGCGCTGTACGACGGGTGGTTCCACTGCCTCCACACGCCGGTGACGGTGCCGCCGTGCAGGTCGGCGCCGCCCGCGCCGTCGTCGGTGGGCAGCTGGGCGGTGCCGGTGACGATGGCGCCGTTGGCGTGCCAGTCGTAGCCCTTGACGCAGTGCGCGGCGGTGAGGATCTTCGTCGGCGCAACGACGGCGCCGCCGCAGAAGAAGCCGATGTCGTCGCTCTCGGTGCTGGTGCCGCGCTTGTCGTGGTACCACAGCTGCGCCATCCACGGCGCGGAGGTGATCGTCGTCTCGCTGCCGCCGATGATCTTCGGGTCGACGGTGGCGGTGTTCGTGCCCGTGCTCGCGCTCAGCGACGACTTCGCCGTCTGCCCGGCGGTGTCGTCACCGGCCAGGGCGCCGGCCACGCGCTGCTTGAGCTCGGTGAGCGACGGGGAGCTCACCGCGGGCTTCACGGTGGGCTTCGGCAGCGCGGTGGCCGCGTCGGCGGACGACGTCAGCAGCGCGGCGGTGACGGCCGCGGCGGCGCCCGCGGCGGCGACGGGCAGGGCGAGACGCATCCGGCGTCTGTGCCGGCCGCGTCCGGACATGGGTGTACCCACGCAAGTCCCCCCTCGGGATGAGATGTTCGGGCCCGGATACGGAAGAGCGGCCCGAAGGAGCGTGATCGTACACCTGTCCTACGACGCGCGAAGGGCCGCCCCTTCCGTGACCGAAAGGGGGCGGCCCTTGCCGCGGGGGACGGCGTCAGTCGCCGTTGCCGGGCGCCGGCGTCGTCTTCTGGATCTGCATCAGGAACTCGACGTTCGACTTGGTCTGCTTCATCTTGTCCAGCAGCAGCTCGATCGCCTGCTGCTGGTCCAGGGCGTGCAGCACCCGGCGCAGCTTCCAGACGATGTTGAGCTCCTCGGCGCCGAGCAGGATCTCCTCCTTGCGCGTGCCCGAGGCGTCGACGTCGACGGCCGGGAAGATGCGCTTGTCGGCGAGCTTCCGGTCGAGCTTGAGCTCCATGTTGCCGGTGCCCTTGAACTCCTCGAAGATCACCT
Organism: Streptomyces echinoruber; assembly: GCF_014651135.1. Lineage (GTDB taxonomy): Bacteria > Actinomycetota > Actinomycetes > Streptomycetales > Streptomycetaceae > Streptomyces > Streptomyces echinoruber. The sequence goes on along the minus strand of NZ_BMWH01000003.1, from coordinate 243,173 downwards.
CGTCCATGCGGGACCCGGTGTCCACCAGGGCGGTGGCGAGGATGGTCAGCGAGCCGCCGTCCTCGATGTTGCGGGCGGCACCGAAGAACCGCTTCGGCGGGTAGAGGGCCGTGGAGTCGACACCACCGGACAGGATGCGGCCGGAGGCCGGGGCGGCGAGGTTGTAGGCGCGGCCCAGACGCGTGATCGAGTCGAGCAGGACGACGACGTCGTGGCCCAGCTCCACCAGGCGCTTGGCGCGCTCGATGGCGAGCTCGGCGACCGTGGTGTGGTCCTCGGCCGGGCGGTCGAAGGTCGAGGAGATGACCTCGCCCTTGACCGACCGCTGCATGTCGGTGACCTCTTCCGGCCGCTCGTCGACGAGGACGACCATCAGGTGGCACTCGGGGTTGTTGCGGGTGATCGCGTTGGCGATCGCCTGCATGATCATGGTCTTGCCGGTCTTCGGCGGGGCCACGATCAGGCCGCGCTGGCCCTTGCCGATGGGCGAGACCAGGTCGATGATCCGGGTGGTCAGCACGCCCGGGTCGGTCTCCAGGCGGAGCCGGTCCTGCGGGTACAGCGGGGTCAGCTTGTTGAACTCCGGGCGGTTGCGGCCGTGTTCGGGCGCCATGCCGTTGACGGAGTCGAGGCGGACCAGCGCGTTGAACTTCTCGCGCCGCTCGCCCTCCTTCGGCTGGCGCACGGCGCCGGTGATGTGGTCGCCCTTGCGCAGGCCGTTCTTGCGGACCTGGGCGAGGGAGACGTACACGTCGTTCGGGCCGGGCAGGTAGCCGGAGGTGCGGATGAAGGCGTAGTTGTCGAGGATGTCGAGGATGCCCGCGACCGGGATCAGGACGTCGTCCTCGGCGATCTGCGGCTCGCCGGCCTCGTCGCGGCCCCGGCGGCCCCGGCGGTCGCGGTAGCGGCCGCGCCGGCCCCGGCGTCCGCCCTCGAAGTCGTCGTCGCCCTGGTTCTGGCGGTTCTGCTGCTGGCCGCCGCCGGCCTGGCCCTGGTTGCTCTGGCCCTGGCCCTGCTGCTGGTCGTCGCCCTTGTTGCGGCGGTTGCGGTCGCGGCGGTCCCGGCGGCGGCCCTCGCCGCCCTCGTCGGCCTTGCCGTCACCCTGGCCCTGCGGGGCCTGCTGCGGCTGCGCCGGCGTCTCGGCCCGGGGCTCGCCCTTGGCCTCGGCGGCGACCGTCTCGGGGCTGCCGGCCTCGGCGGTGGCCCGGCGCCGGCGGCGCTCGGCGGACGCCTCCTCGGCGGCGCCGCCCTGCTCCGGCTGGGTGGCGGGCTTGGGGGAAGGCTGGCCGGGGATCTCGATCTGCTGCTGGGTCGCGACGGCCTGCTCGGCGGGCTGGTCCGCCTTCTTCTCGGCGGCGGCCTCGTCGCCCGTACGGGTTCGGGAGGTGGCCCGGCGCCGGGGCTTGGTCTCGGTGGCGGTCTCGGCCTTGGCCGGGGCGCCGCCTCCCCCGTCGCCGGACACGGCCTGGGAGGCCCCGCCGGCCTGCGCCTCCTTGATGACCTCGATCAGCTGGCTCTTGCGCATGCGCGCGGTGCCCCTGATGCCGAGGCCCGATGCGACCTGCTGCAGCTCGGCCAGCACCATGCCCTCGAGGCCGGTACCGCGGCGCCGCCGGGACCCGGCACCGGTGGCAGGCGCGGAGGCGTCCGTGGCGGGCGCGGCAGCGGTCTCCTCGACACGTGCGCCCATCAGATCGGTGGTGTCGCTCACGAAGGGTCCTTCCCTGGAGCGGACGTCGGCCTGTCTGGCTCGGCGACCGGTTGTGCTGTCCGGCTTCGGTCCTTGCTGTGTGGACCGTGCCGGGGCGGTGGTCCGCCAAAGCGGCGGAAGAGATATCTGGTGATGGCGCTTCCTTGAGCCGTGACACGTGTCTCTGTGTCACGCGGCGTGGTCGCACCGATTCCGGAGCGTGCCCGGCGGCCTGCTCAGCGCCCGCGTACGGCGTACTGCCCACGTACGACGTACGGAACACGGTGCGGCTTGGGGAGCTCCCGGAAGAATGTCTGTCCCGGACGGGGACACGAGGCACCTCGCCATGGTGGGGTCGGGTGCAGACTTGAGGTTAACACTACCGGATCCAACAAACATTCCCCCTCTCCACATCCGGTGGTCGCACGTTTTCACTCACCACCGGGGGTCGCGAGCGGCAGCACGCTCGCACCGTCCGGGTCGAGACGGAGCCGGTTGGCGGCCCAGTCCTCCCCGGCCAGCCGTTCCACCTTGTCGGCGGTGTCCGCGTCGGCCAGCGCCATCACGGTCGGCCCGGCACCGGAGATCACCGCGGGGATGCCGTCGGCGCGCAGCCGCTCCACCAGCGCGGCGCTCTCCGGCATGGCGGGGGCGCGGTACTCCTGGTGGAGGCGGTCCTCGGTGGCCGGCAACAGCAGCTCCGGGCGCCTGGTCAGGGCCTCGACGAGCAGGGCGGCACGGCCCGCGTTCACGGCGGCGTCGAGATGCGGCACGGTGCGCGGCAGCAGGCCGCGCGCGGTTTCGGTCAGGACGGGCTTTCCGGGCACGAAAACCACCGGAACGATGGAATCCGAGGGCTCCATCCTGATGGCCCGGGCGGCGCCGTTCTCCATCCAGGAGAGGGTGAACCCGCCCAGCAGGCACGCCGCCACGTTGTCCGGGTGGCCCTCGATCTCGGTGGCGAGCTCCAGCAGGGCCGTGTCGTCGAGTCGCGACTCGCCGCCTATGGTCACGGCGCGGGCGGCGACGATGCCGGCGCAGATCGCGGCGGAGGAGGAGCCGAGGCCGCGGCCGTGCGGGATCCGGTTGGCGCAGACGATCTCCAGGCCGCGCGGCTGCCCGCCGAGGGCGTCGAAGGCGGTGCGCAGGGAGCGTACGAGCAGGTGGCTCTCGTCGCGGGGCAGGGTCTCGCTGCCCTCGCCGGCGATGTCGATGTGCAGCCCGGAGTCGGCCACCCGGACGACCACGTCGTCGTAGAGCCCCAGCGCCAGGCCCAGGGCGTCGAAGCCCGGGCCGAGGTTGGCGCTGGTGGCGGGGACGCGCACCCGGACGGCGGCGGCGCGGAAGGCTGGACCGGCCATCGCTCGATGACTCTCCTTGAGCTGCGTGGTGTCGAACGTGGTGTCGCACGACATTCGACGACGTACCGAGACCCTTGGGCCGCTGCGGGCCGGTCGGCCGGGCGGCCGAACGGTGCCGGCCGCTGCCGGGCCGCGGAGACGGCGCGGCACCGCGGCATATGCGGCGGGCGGGTTCAGTACAGCCTATCGAAGGAAGGTTCAGTGGCGACATAGGGCGCACGGGAGGCGCACGATGCGTGTCGTGAGCCCTCTGTGCCCCTTCCATAGGGGTTCCCTGCTGGAGAACGCCGTAGACCTGGCGGTGGTTCCCTCCGGGTGAGGCGGGTGGACTCCCCCGGGCCGGGCGGGCGGGATACCTGCCCGGAGCGAGGGGGGTGCCCACCCGGGTGGGCGGGTTCCCGGACCGGGGAGCGGGCGGGCTCCCGGCCCCGGCGGCGGGCCGCCGGCCCGGACGGACCGGCCCGGACGGACGATCCGGTCTCCTGGGCCAGGCCCGGTCTCCCGGGCCGGGACCGGCGGACCGCGCCCGGCCCGGGGCAGGTGGGCGCCCGGGCCGCGGCGGTGGCGGTCAGGCCGCGGCGGTCAGGCCAGGCCGAGGCGCTCGGCCGCCGTGGCCGCGTCGACGGGTACGGTGACCGGCTGCGGGGCACCGGCGACGGCCCAGTCCGGATCCTTCAGGCCGTTGCCGGTGACGGTGCACACGATGCGCTGCCCGGGGTCCACCTTGCCCTGTTCGGCGGCCTTGAGCAGACCGGCCACGGACGCGGCGGAGGCGGGCTCGACGAAGACGCCCTCCTGCGCGGCCAACAGCCGGTAGGCGCGCAGGATCTCACGGTCCGTCACCTCGTCGATGAGACCGCCGGACTCGTCGCGGGCGGCGAGCGCGTACTGCCAGGAGGCCGGGTTGCCGATGCGGATGGCGGTGGCGATGGTGGAGGGGTCCTTGACGACCTCGCCGCGCACGATCGGGGCGGCGCCGGAGGCCTGGAAGCCCCACATGCGCGGCGTCCTGGTCGCGACGCCGTCGGCGGCGTACTCCCGGTAGCCCTTCCAATAGGCGGTGATGTTGCCCGCGTTGCCCACCGGCAGGATGTGGATGTCGGGCGCGTCACCGAGCATGTCGACGATTTCGAACGCGGCCGTCTTCTGGCCCTCGATGCGCACCGGGTTGACCGAATTGACCAGCGCCACGGGGTAGTTGTCGCTCAGCGCGCGGGCGAGCGTGAGGCAGTCGTCGAAGTTGCCGTCGACCTGGAGGATCTTCGCGCCGTGCACCAGGGCCTGGCCCATCTTGCCCAGCGCGATCTTGCCCTGCGGCACGAGCACGGCGCAGACCATGCCGGCCCGCACGGCGTACGCGGCGGCGGACGCGGAGGTGTTGCCGGTGGAGGCGCAGATGACGGCCTTGGCCCCCTCCTCCTTGGCCTTGCTGATGGCCATCGTCATGCCGCGGTCCTTGAAGGACCCGGTGGGGTTGGCGCCCTCCACCTTCAAGTGGACCTCGCAGCCGGTGCGCTCGGAGAGCACCTGCGCGGGCACGAGGGGCGTGCCGCCCTCGCGGAGCGTCACGACCGGCGTGGTGTCGGACACCGGCAGCCTGTCCCGGTACTCCTCGATGATTCCGCGCCACTGGTGGGTCATTGCTGGTTACTCTCCTTCAACCCGCATGATGCTGGCGACGCCCCGCACGGTGTCGAGGCTGCGCAGCGCCTCGACGGTCCCGCTCAGGGAGGCGTCGGACGCACGGTGGGTGACGACGACGAGGGAGGCCTCCCCGTCCTTGCCCTGCTGGCGGACCGTGTCGATCGATACGCCGTGCTCGGCGAAGACGGTGGCGACCTGGGCGAGCACACCCGGTTTGTCGGCGACGTCGAGGCTGATGTGGTAGCGCGTCACGACCTCGCCCATGGGCGACACGGGCAGGGCCGCGTACGCCGACTCGCCGGGCCCGGTGGCGCCGCTGAGCCGGTTGCGGCAGACGGCGACAAGGTCGCCGAGGACGGCGGAGGCGGTGGGCGCGCCGCCGGCGCCGGGGCCGTAGAACATCAGCTGCCCGGCCGCGTCCGACTCGACGAAGACGGCGTTGTACGCGCCGCGCACGGAGGCGAGCGGGTGGTCCAGCGGAATCATGGCGGGGTGCACGCGCGCGGTGACGGACCGGCCGTCCTCGGCCCGCTCGCAGATGGCGAGCAGTTTGATGGTGCAGCCCATCTCCTTCGCCGAGCGGAAGTCGGCGGCGGTGACCTCGGTCATGCCCTCGCGGTGGACGTCGTCGAGCCGCACGCGGGTGTGGAAGGCGATCCCGGCGAGGATGGCGGCCTTGGCGGCCGCGTCGAAGCCCTCGACGTCGGCGGTCGGGTCGGCCTCGGCGTACCCGAGCGCGGTGGCCTCGTCCAGCGCCTCCTGGTAGCCGGCGCCCGTGGAGTCCATCTTGTCGAGGATGAAGTTGGTGGTGCCGTTGACGATGCCGAGGACCCGGTTGACCTTGTCGCCGGCGAGCGACTCGCGCAGCGGGCGGATCAGCGGGATGGCGCCGGCGACGGCGGCCTCGTAGTACAGGTCGACGTTGTGCTGCTCGGCGGCCGCGTGCAGGGCGGCGCCGTCCTGGGAGAGCAGCGCCTTGTTGGCGGAGACGACGGAGGCGCCGTGCTCGAAGGCGGTGGTGATGAGGGTGCGGGCCGGTTCGATGCCGCCGATCACCTCGACGACCACGTCGATGTCGCCGCGTTTGACGAGGGCGGTGGCGTCGGTGGTGATCAGCCCCTGGTCGATGCCGTCGCGCACCTTCCCGGGCCGCCGGACGGCGATGCCCGCGAGCTCCACCGGGGCGCCGATGCGGGCGGCGAGGTCGTCGGCGTGCGTCGTCATGATGCGCGCCACCTCGGAGCCGACCACTCCACAGCCCAGCAGCGCCACCTTCAGCGGACGCGTACGCATCATCCGACCTCGTTTCCTGATAACCGTCTGCGGTGCCACCAGTCTCACGCACCGGACGGGAGTTTCCGCCTCTCGTCCGGATCGTGAGACGTATATTTCATTTTCCAGCACGGAAGACCGGAGATCTTCCGCCGGCCGACCATTCGCCGACCGTTCCGCTCCTCTTCCGGCTGCTCGACGGCCGTCGAGCGCCGGCCGCCCCGCCGTTCCTCAGCCGCCGTTCCTCAGCCGACGTCGAGACGCAGCAGGTCCTCCTCCGTCTCGCGGCGGACGATCACCCGCGCCTCACCGTCGCGCACGGCGACGACCGGCGGGCGCGGGACGTGGTTGTAGTTGCTCGCCATGGACCGGCAGTACGCGCCGGTGGCGGGCACGGCGATGAGGTCGCCGGGCGCCAGGTCGGCGGGCAGGAAGGCGTCCCGCACGACGATGTCGCCGCTCTCGCAGTGCTTGCCGACGACGCGCACCAGCATGGGCTCGGCGTCGGAGGCGCGGGAGACGAGCGCGACGCTGTACTCGGCGTCGTACAGGGCGGTGCGGATGTTGTCCGACATGCCGCCGTCGACGGAGACGTACGTGCGCAGCCCGGCGAGCGGCTTGACGGTGCCGACCTCGTACAGCGTGAACGCGGTCGGGCCGACGATCGCCCGCCCCGGCTCGACGGAGATGCGCGGCGTGCGCAGCCCGGCCGCCTCGCACTCGCGGCCGACGATCTCGGTGAGCGCCTTGGCGATCTCGTGCGGCTCGCGCGGGTCGTCGTCGCTGGTGTAGGCGATGCCGAGGCCGCCGCCGAGGTCGATCTCGGGCAGCTCGACACCGTGCTCGTCGCGGATCTCCCGCAGCAGCCCCACCACCCGGTGGGCGGCCACCTCGAACCCGGACATGTCGAAGATCTGCGAGCCGATGTGGCTGTGGATGCCGATGAGCTCCAGCCCGTCGAGCTGCAGCGCCCGCCGCACGGCCTCGGCGGCCTGCCCGCCGGCCAGCGGGATGCCGAACTTCTGGTCCTCGTGCGCGGTGGCGATGAACTCATGGGTGTGCGCCTCGACGCCGACGGTGACGCGGATCTGCACCCGCTGCCGCACGCCGAGCGAGCGGGCGATGTGCGCGACACGGACGATCTCCTGGAAGGAGTCGAGGACGATCCGGCCGACGCCGGCCCTGATGGCCCGCTCGATCTCCGCGGTGGACTTGTTGTTGCCGTGGAAGGCGATGCGGTCGGCGGGCATGCCGCCGGACAGGGCGGTGGCGAGTTCGCCGCCGGAGCAGACGTCGAGGTTGAGGCCCTCCTCGTCGAGCCACCGCACCACGGCGCGCGACAGGAACGCCTTGCCGGCGTAGAACACGTCGGCACCGGGCCCGAAGGCGGTGCGCCAGGCGCGGGCGCGGGCGCGGAAGTCGGCCTCGTCGAGGATGTAGGCCGGGGTGCCGAACTCCTCGGCGAGCTGCTTGACGCCGATCCCGCCGACGGTGACGACGCCGTGCGCGTCGCGGGTGACGGTCTGCGCCCACACCTTCGCGTCGAGGGCGTTGAGGTCGGCGGGCGGGGCGAGGTAGTGCCCCTCGGGCAGGACGTCGGCGTGGCGGGGCCCGGCGGGGTGTGCGGAACGGCTCATGACGGTGGCGTGCGCTTCCTCAGAGGTGGTCGGGTGCGTCGATGCCGAGCAGGGTCAGGCCGCCGGCCAGCACCGTCCCGGCCGCTTCGGCGAGGGCGAGCCGGGCGCGGTGGGCGGCCGAGGGTTTCTCCTCCCCGCGCGGAAGCACGGCGGGCAGCAGGGGCAGCACGGCGTCGGCGACGTCGACGAGGTGCCGGGCGAGACGGTCCGGGGCGCGATCGCGGGCGGCCACGGCGAGAACACGGGGGTGGTCGGCGAGCAGGGCGAGCAGCCGCTGCGCCCCCGGTACGTCACCGGGCCGCGCGCCGAACCCGAGATCGGCGGCGTTGCGGCGCAGGGCACGGGTGCGGGCGTGCGCGTACCGCACCCGGAACAGCGGATTGCCCTCGCGCTGGACCAGATGCTCCTCGGTGATCCGGGGCCGGTCGTGACCGGCGGGGTGCAGCAGGGCCCAGCGCCCGGCGTCGCGACCGAGGGGCACGGGGTCGGCGGGGGCGGGAACGGGCCGGACGAGGTGACCGCCGGCGCCTTCGGGACCGTCGGCGTCTCCTGGACCGTCCGCGGCGCCGGTGCGCCGTGCGTGCCGTACGTACTGCACGTGTTGTACGCCGAGGGCGTCCGCCCACGCGGGATCGAGCGGCCCCGCACAGCACGCCCGGACGTCGGCGCCCTGGGCACGCAGCAGCCGGGCGACGGCGTCCGCGACGACGACGGCACGCACCTCGCGGGGACAGCGCAGCAGGACCGCCTGCTGCGCTGGGTGCCGCTCCTCCTGCTGCGCGGGGTGCTGCTCCTCCGGGCGGGCGGCGTGCCCGTAGCGGAGCCCCTTCCGCAGGACGGTGGCGACAAGACCGGCGGACGCGTCGCCGGCGAGGCTGATGTTGAGGAACCCGGGCCCGGTGACGGTCACGTCGGCGACACCGTCCGCGGCGGCCAGGCGGCTCCGCAGAATCTCGGCGACCTGCCGCGGCGGACGCCCCGCCGGGCGCGCGAGCTGCAGGGCGATGGTGGTGGCGTAGTCCCCGCACCCTCCGGGCCCCGGCGGCGCGACCACGGCCCGTTCCGGAACGGTCACACTCAGCTCCCCCTCGTCGACAGCGCGCCGCACCGCGCGCAGCACGGTACGGGAGAGCTCGACGGGGGTCACGGGACAAGGGTAGGGGAGGAAGGGGGCGATCCGGCGAGCCGGTGGGCGGAGATCCCGGGATACGGACGCCCCGGTAAGGAGGACGGGGGTGCCCATCCGGGCGGCTCGCCCCGCGGGGGTCGGGGCTCGGTAGAGGTTGGGGCTTGGCAGGGCTGGGGGCTCAGCAGGGCGGGGCAGGCTCGGCGAGCGAGGCGTCCCGCGCCCGGGAAACAGCCGCGTCACCGGATAAGCCCCCGTCCCCTTCCACTTCCCCTTCAGCTCCCTCTCCCCCGCCGACACCACTGCCGCCGCTGCCGCCGGTGGCACCACTACGCACACTGCCACTGCCACTGCTGCTGCCGCCGGGCACATGGCCGGCAGCGGCCGCCGCCCCCCGCCCGTACTCCAGCAGCCGCCGCACCAGCCGTACGAGGTCGGCGGGCTCGAACGGCTTGGCGAGGAAGGCGTCGACACCGACGTCGAGGCCACTCTCGACCTCGTGCTGCGTACAGGCGCTGACGATGGCGACGGGGAGGTGGTGCGTCCGCGGGTCCGCCCGCAACCGGGCGGCGGTCCGCAACCCGTCCAGCCGCGGCATGACGACGTCGAGGGTGACGACATCGGGCCGCACCTCGTGCACCACGTCCAGACACTCGGCACCATCGGCCGCGGTCACGACCTCGAGACCCTCCATCTCGAGATTGACCCTGATCAGCTGCCGGATGACCTTGTTGTCGTCCACCACAAGCACCCGGCCCGACGCCCCTGGCACAACTCGAGAGTAGGTGGACACCGGCCACCGCGTCCCGGTTTTCCCCACTTCCACCCCGTGCGGGTGGCCCCGGCCCGCCGGGTGGACGCCCGCCCCCTTCGCTTCCCACCCGCCACCCTGCAAACCCGTTCATGACCACCCCGTCGGAGCTGGTAGTGTTCTACCCGTCACCGCGACCACCGCGAGCGACACGCCCCCGTAGCTCAGGGGATAGAGCAACGGCCTCCGGAGCCGTGTGCGCAGGTTCGAATCCTGCCGGGGGCACCCACATGAGGTGCCCAAAGACCCCGTCACCAGCGGAAACGCTGAGTGCGGGGTCTTCGTGTTTGTGCAGGCGTATGCAGCGCCGAGCGGCCCCAGGACGGGGTCTGTGGACTATTCGTGGACAGGATCTTGGGGCGTCTGCCCAGGTCAGCTCTAGCAAAACGCCAAGGCCCTGTAGGTCTGGCCTGCAGGAACGGCCTACGCCTGCTGCTCTTCGGTTCCGCTGAGAGTGGGCATGCCCGAACCTCCGCACCGGCACCCAGCCGCGCAAAGGCTTTGAGGGCATAAAACAGTCCCCGGTAGTACTGCACGTGTCCTGAGGCTTCAGTCGTCACTGTCGCCTCGGTATCGCGCCGGCTTGCCGGGGGCCTCAGCCACATCCCGTCCAAGTCACTACGCCGACTAGACGTCCTGATCGACTTTGTGACTCTTTCGGTGTTGTGGCCTACTCACTATGATGCGCACTGAATGTCATGAGTCAATAGCTTTTCGGCAAATTCCAGGCGGAACTTCCTGCGATCACCTTCGACTGCGGCATCCGGCTCGTCCGAGCGCAGTATCAGCACGGCCGAGCAGTGCCCGCCGAGTGGAGCGTGGAGGACCGGGCCGGATCTCCGGGTGTTTCCCCTGGTCAGCTGCAGCAATGGCATAAGGCCCCCAGATAAGGTCCGGGGGGCCTAAGCCTGACACCACATGCGCTCACTCGTACTCGCGCAACAATTCCTCGATCTTGCGGTTTGCGATCTCCTGCCGACCGTCGATGCACTTGGCGTAGCGGCTCAACAGGACCTCAACGCTGTTGCCAGCGCGTTCGGCGACCTCAGTGGGGTCCACTCGACCGGTGCTCGGGCTGCTGACAGCGCCCGGTTGGCCGTTCGCTGGGCAGGGGTGAGTTCCCCACGGGGTGGGCGTCGGACCAGTGTGGTCACCCAGGGGCCGGCTCCGGCGTAGGCACGGTCGGCGAGGACGGGGACGCCCCGGCGTGTGCAGATCCGGATGATCCGGTGGGTGCGGGCCGCGGTGAGATCGTGGGTGCGGCCGGGCGGCGCGGGCGAGATCCACAGCAGCCTGCCCACGGGGTCGGTGACGACCTGCACGTTCACGCCGTGGCGGCGGTGCTTTGGGGAGTAGTCGGCCCGGCTGTCGCCGGCCCGGTCGCACGCGGCGGGCGTGCCGTCGAGCAGAACGTGACCGGGGTCGCTCTCCCGCAGGACCCGCAGCAGTCCGGGTGCCCGCCGGGAGAGAGGGGCGATGACGGCGGTGACGTAGGCGTGGGCAGGGCCCACGGAGATCCTGTAACCGGCCGCGATCTGCGCGAGGGTGTCGTGCCGACGGAGGTGGATCAGGCCGATGAGAGCCCGCTGGTGCGGGGGCAGCATGCAGCGGCGGTCACCCTCGCGGATGACGATGAGCAGGGTGACCCACTCGACGAGTGCGTGGGGCAGGTCGAGTGCGGCAGGACAGGGAACCAACGCGGCTCCTGTGCTGATGAGTTGAGAGGTCGAACACCTCTCTTAACAGCGCAGGAGCCTCGTGCGTTGCGGGAACCCGCCTCGTCACCCGTCCGGTGGCCACTCTGAAAAGGCTCAATGTCTTGTGTGTTTCGGTGAGCCTCTTTCGGCCTGTGCCGCTGAACTGCGCTTCCTTTGGCGACGGCTCGGCTGCTTCCGGCAGGTGCTGCTCGCCCTGGTGCGCGGGGTCGCCGCGGAAGTTCTGCTTGTGGTCTTCGACGGAGGTCCGCTCGATCCGCAGGACGTGGCGGGCGGCAGCAACCTCCTTGGCCTGTTCGCGCAGGGTGTTGATCGATGCCCGGGGCAGCCCGGTGACGGCTCCTGCAGCGCGCTGGCCTTCCGAGCCGGAACGCCGGAATTTCGGTGTGCCGGCGCGGGCGGAGTCCGTAGGGTTGCGCCCATGGTGACTGCGACTGTCCGCGAGTGGCATGACGAAAAGGGGTGGGGCGTGCTCGATTCCCCCGAGACTCCCGGCGGGTGTTGGGGTCATTACTCCCACATCCAGATGGAGGGGTTCCACACGCTGTCGCCGGGGCAGCGGGTGGACCTCCAGTGGGAAGCCCCCGGCTTCAAGCAGGACGGGTACGACTACCGGGCGGTGAACATCGTGCCTCGGCCCGCCTGACGTCCCCTCCGGCCCTCTGGCATCAGGCGGTTGGGCATGGTGGTGCGGCTGAGTTGGAGGGCGAGTTCGGCGGGACCGTCGGCAGTGGTGATTTCGTCGCGTCCAGTCACTGGTCACTGGTCACCGGACGTGGATATCAATCTGAGAGGTGACATGTCGTCAGTCATGCCGCAGACCACCCGTGCCGTGGTGGAGGAGTTGTTGCGCCGGATCGGCGAGGGCGACCCCGAGCGCATCGCGGAGCTGTACGCCGAGCGGATCGACTGGAAGCTGGACTGGCCGGAGGCCGAGCACGGTCGTGCCGCCACCCCGTGGATCCGTCACCGTTCCAGCCGTGCCGACGTCACCGCGCACTTCCGCGAGCTCGCCGAGCACCATGTGCCCGGGCGCGTGGCGACCAGGATCGAGCGCGTCCTCGTCGACGGCAACGACGCGGTCGTGCTCGGTGAGATCGGTCAGACCGCCCGCTCCACCGGACGCGCCTACCGCGCACGGTTCGCTCTGCATCTCACGGTCGAGGGCGGCCTCGTCACCCGGCACCACGTCTACGAGGACAGCCTCGCCGTCGCCCAGGCGTTCGACGGGGAGGAGTTGGGCGAGGAGGGGGCGGGCGAGGAAGACTGAGGAACTTGTGAAGTTCCTGGTGGCGGACGCCCGTTGAGGGGCGTATGGGGAGGTGGGCGCTGTGGGGGGCCGGTCCCATCCGGTCCGAACCGCCTGATCGTCGGGGCCGTATGCCGCCATGGCCGCAGACCGGTCGGCCCTGCTGTCGCATGCGTCACGGTGACGGGGTGCGCACCTCGATCCTGCGCCGGGCGATGGAATGGCCGGACCTGCGGGCGGCGGGACATGGCGGCGGTGCCGCCCCCATCTGCTGATCCGCTTCGGCTACGGACCGGACGGCGTCCCCGCGCCCCGCGCGCCCGGACACGTCGCCGCGGGCTGGGAGGACGACCACCGGCGCCCCGAGGCGTCCGTCCGCGCGCCCGGCGAACCCGCACGTGGCTCGGCGGGTGCCCGCACGTGGCTCGGCGGGTGCCCACGCGTGATGCAGTGGGTGCCCGCGTGTGGCTCAGGTGACTGGAGTGGTTCGGGTAGCTCGAGTGGCTCGGGTGATTCAGGTGGCTCAGGTGGCTCAGTAGGTGCCCGTCCAGGGTGCTCGCGCATGGCTCGGCGGAGGCCACGCGCGGCTCAGGCGGGCCCGCCCGTGCCTCAGGGCGATCCGCCCGTGGCCCAGTGGGGTTCGCGCGTGGCTCAGCGGAGGTCCGTGGCCTGTCCGATGCGTCGGCCGGTGACCATCTCGCACGAGATCCGCACGAAGACCGCGTCCTGCGCGGTCACCCACGAGCGGGGGCCGGTCTGCAACAGGCGCTCGTGTTCGGCGGGGTCGGTGACCACGGCGGCCCGGCCCGTGACGACCACGCTCCAGCCCGACTCGGCGTCCGCGTCGAACTCGTCCGCCTCGAAGGCGACCACGACGCCGTCCACGGAACGGGCCAGGTCCGAGTCGGCGGAGGTGCGCAGCAGCACGCACGAGTCCGTGTCGGGGGAGAGACCGAGGGAGGGGTCGAGGGAGAAGTTGACGGGCAGGACGGCGGGCAGCGCCTGCCGGGTGTACACGATGCGGCCGACCGGCACCTTGGCCAGCAGGCGCAGGCATTCCTGCCGGTCCAGTGCCTGAGAGCCGTTGTTGTGTGGCATCAGCCCATTCTCCGTGGTGCGGCACGGGCGGGAGTAGGGCCCATCGGTCCCTGGGTCCGCCCGTTTCGGGCCGGTGCGTACGCGGGGTTCGTGCACCCGGTGGGCAGGGACGGTGATCCATCCGGCGGGCGCGTGCCGGCGGGCGCGTGCCGGCGGGCGCGTGCCCACCGGGCCACCGGGCCACCGGGCCGCCGGGCCACCGGCCGCCGTCGCCCGGCGGCAGCCCGCGGCAGGGCCGCGGCGGCGGGGAGAGGACCGCCGGGACGGCGTACGCGGACTGGCAGGAGCCCGGCGGCTGCGGGAGCCTGACTGCAGCCTCCGGCATTCCGAGCTAACGGAGAGGCGGGACGATGACCGACATCCAAGGCTTGCTGGGCGACGAGGCGAAGGACCTGCTGACCCACACCGCCCAGGGAATCCCCAAGGACGACCTGGTGCTTCCCGGTCCCGACTACGTCGACCGGGTCGTGGCCGCGACCGACCGCTCGCCCCGGGTGCTGCGCAACCTGCAGTCCCTCTTCGACCACGGCCGTCTGGCCGGCACCGGGTACGTGTCGATCCTGCCGGTCGACCAGGGCGTCGAGCACTCCGCGGCGTCGGCGTTCGCCCCCAACCCCCGCTACCTCGACCCGAAGAACATCGTCGAGCTCGCCGTCGAGGGCGGCTGCAACGCGGTCGCCAGCACGCTCGGTGTGCTGGGCGCCGTCTCGCGGCGCTACGCGCACCGGATCCCCTTCATCGTGAAGCTCAACCACAACGAGCTGCTGACCTACCCCAACCGCTATGACCAGATCATGTTCGGTTCCGTCCAGCAGTGCTTCGACCTGGGCGCGGTGGGGGTCGGCGCCACGGTCTACTTCGGCTCGGAGCAGGCCGACCGCCAGTTGCAGGAGGTCAGCGAGGTCTTCGCGCACGCCCACGAGCTGGGCATGTTCACCGTGCTGTGGTGCTACCTGCGCAACGCGGCGTTCAAGAAGGACGGTGTGGACTACTCGGTGTCGGCCGACCTGACCGGGCAGGCCAACCACCTCGGCGTGACCATCGAGGCCGACATCGTCAAGCAGAAGCAGCCGGAGAACAACGGCGGCTACCGCGCCCTGGGTTTCGGTCGCACCGACGCGCTGCTGTACGACCGGCTCACCACCGACCACCCGATCGACCTCACCCGCTGGCAGGTGGCCGGCTGCTACATGGGCCGGGTCGGGCTGATCAACAGCGGCGGCGCCTCGGCCGGGCAGGGGGACCTCGCGCAGGCGGTGCGGACCGCGGTGATCAACAAGCGGGCCGGCGGCACCGGCCTGATCACCGGCCGCAAGGCCTTCCAGCGGCCCACCGACGAGGGCGTCGAACTCCTCCACGCCGTGCAGGACGTCTACCTCGACGACAGCATTACCGTGGCCTGACGGCGACACGGCCGGACATCGCTGAAAACCTTCGCCGGGCCGCGCCGAAAGCCTCACCGGTACGCCGCCGGAAGCCCGCCGGTGCCTTCGGCGGCGGACCGGGGGCGAACGGTCTCTGCCGCCCCGGCCCGGCAGGGCCGCCGGCCGGAGACGGACCGACGCGGGTGATCGCATGTCCGGCAGGCGGTCGGCAGGCGTCGGCAGGCATGGACGCCCGGGCCGCGGGACGGGCCGACCCCGGCCTGCTGCCCCGGCTGCGCCGCCCCGGAGGCATGGGCGATGATCCGCACCAGGACCCTGCGCGTCGACCGCATCGCCCGCATGGGCCGAGGCTTGAGCGGCGTCTGCGGACGGCGGCCGTGAACGGCGGCGGGGCGGGGCCGCGCTCGGTGAGCCGGGCGGCGGGCGTCAGCCGCGGTGCCCCGCCGCGCATCCCGCGCGTCCTCCCGCGGCGGCGCCGGTCACATGGGCCACCCGGTGACCGGGCGGGGGTTCGGCCGGGACTCGCCCACGCCCTCCATGTCGCGCTCGGCGAGCCTCAGCAGTTGCTGCGCGAGGTCGTTCAGGGCCCGGCCCGCCGCCAGTTCGTCGCCGATCTCCGGCACGTTCGGGTCCGCCGGGCTGCAGCGCGCGGTTCCGTGGCCGGTGAGTTCCGTGGTGCCGGTGTGCAGCACCATGCGCGCCTTCGTCGTTCCGTCGTCGTTCTCGAAGAGGTGGAGACGAACCTTCCATTCCGCTGTGTGCGGCATCGCTCTCTCCTCACATGGATTCCTCACATGGATTCGCGTGGATTCACATGGATTCGCGTTGATTCGCGTGGATTCGCATTGCTCCATGTGGACCCACCGTGATTCACCCGGATGCGGACCGGTGCAGTCCGGTGCGGTCCGGCCGCGGTCCGTCGGTCCGTCGCGGGGCCGGGGCCGTGCGGCGGCGGCCGGCAGCCGTTCCCCGATGCGGCCGCGAACGCGGGCGGCCAGCGCGTCGAGGCGGTCGGAGACCGTCGCGCGCGGGGCGACCGGCGCCCGGATCCGGCGGGCCGCCGGCGGCAGTTGACCCAGGTCCGCGGTGAACCTCTCCCGGCACGCGCCGACCGTGGGCCGGTCGCCGGTACGCCGCCCGTCCCGCATCACCGTCTCCAGCAGCGGCCTGCCGTCGCCGGGTGGCCGCTCGTCGGCGAGGCCGACCACGTCGGCGTATCCGGGGCGGCGGAACACCTGCTTGAGGCCGGGTGCCGTCACCTTCGCCGACGACAGCTTCATCACCGGCCGCCCGTTGTACTCCACCATCTTGTACGCGGAGTCCAGGTACGGCGCGTCGGCCGAGACCCCGACGCGGGTGCCGACGGCGTAGACGTCGATGGGGGCCCCGGAGCGGACCAGGTCGTCGACGGCGTACTCGTCGAGCCCGCCGCTGGCGACGATCCGTACGTCCGGCAGGCCCGCGGCGTCGAGGAGGGAGCGCGCCCGTGCCGCCAGGGCCCCGAGGTCGCCGCTGTCCAGCCGTACGGCCGAGCCGGGCCGGGCCGCGGGGCCGAGGTCCCGCAGGACGCGCGCCGCGGCGCGGACGCCCTCCTCGGTGTCGTAGGTGTCCACGAGCAGGGTCACCGGGCCGGGGTGGGACCGCGCGAAGGCGCGGAACGCGTCCTCCTCCGCGGCGAACGCCTCCACGTAGGAGTGGGCCATCGTGCCGACGGCGGGTATGCCGGCAGCAGTGGCCGCGGCCACGTTGCTGGTCCCCGCGAAGCCGACCAGCGCGCCGAGGCGGGCGGCCTGGAACCCGGCCTGCGGGCCGTGGGTACGGCGCAGGGAGAAGTCCACGACCGGACGCCCGGCCGCGGCGAGGACGCAACGCGCGGCCTTCGAGGCGATCGCGGTCTGGTGGCTGAGCCGGTTGAGCACGTACGTCTCGGCGAGCTGCGCCTGCGGCAGCGGCGCGGTCACCTCCAGCAGGGGCTCTCCCGCCAGAACGATCCGCCCCTCCGGCACCGCCCGCACCTCACCCGTGAACTCCAGGCCGAGCAGGGGCTCGAGGTCCCGCCGCGGCCGGTGCAGCGCGGCGGCGAAGGCGTCCACGTCCTCGGGGCCGACCCGGAACCCGGACAGGAAGTCCAGGGCCGACTCCACTCCCGCGGCGACGAGGAAGCCCCGCTCGGCGGGCAGGTCGCGGACGAAGAGGCTGAACGTCGCGGGGGCCGTCATGCCCTCCCGCAGGTAGGACATGGCCATCGTGACCTCGTACAGGTCGGTGGTCGTCGCGTCGGACATCGGCGTCACCTCCCGGGGACCGCCCGGCACCGACGAAGGCGCGCGGTACGCGTCACATGTCCTGCTTCGTCCCAGCATCGGGCGGCGGCGGATCCCGGTCACGGGGCCGAAGGTCCCTGCGGGACCGGCCCGCTGGCTGGCCCTGATCGGCGCGGCGGCCCGTCCGCCCCGCGCGGCGGGGTCGTGGGCGGTGCGGCCCTGTCCGCCCCGTCGGGGTCCGGGCGGGCCGGCCGGCCCCTTCGGTCGGGGCCGTCCGGCCCTACAACCAGACGGCGGGCGGCGGTGCCATGGAAGTGAGCCGAGGGCCACGAGGAGGCACGGAGAAGCGAGCGGGAGCGCGCACCGTGCAATGAGGGCCCGCAAGAAGCGGGCGGCCCTCGGCTCCACGGCTGTCTGCGGCTCTCTGTGGCTGTCTGTGGCTGTCTGCGGCACGCCGCGGAGCCGGTGGTGTGCCGCCGCCCGGCCGGGCCGTGTCCCGCGCCGCCGGCAGGCCGCGCCGTCCTTCCAAGGTCCTTCCAGCCTCTCCCCTGCCGCCGGGCCTTGCCGCCGGACGCCGCCACGCCACGGCCCGGCGGGTCCGCGGCGGCCCGTGTCCGCGTCCGTCCCGGGCGCGGCACCGCCCGCCGGTGGAGACTGGGACGGGGGGCGGGCAGCGGGTGACGAGGAGGTGGGCCGTGCCGGACCCGGTCGTCGTGGGAGTGGACGGCTCGCCGTCCAGCCTGGAAGCGGTGGCGGCCGCGGCACGCGAGGCCGGCCTGCGCGGCGCGGAACTGCGCCTGGTGCACGCCTTCGGGTGGCCGTCCACGCACCTGCAGCCCGGCGGACCCCCGTGGGACCGGGCCGCGGCGGGGCTGCGCGAACTGGTGGACGGCACCATGACCAGGGCCGAGCGACTGGCCCACGAGACCGTGCCGCACCTGGAGACGGCACGGGAGGTCGTCGTCGGCGATCCGCTGGCGGTGCTGGAGTTCGAGTCGCGCGCCGCCTCGCTCGTCGTGGTCGGCAGCCGCGGACGGGGCGCGTTCGGCGGTCTCCCGCTCGGTTCCACCGCCGTGCACCTGGCCGCGCACGGCCGCTGCCCGGTCATGGTGGTGCGCGGCCGGCCGGACCCGGCCGGCCCCGTGCTGCCGGCGGTCGACGGCTCACCGGCGGGCGAGGCGGCCGTCGGGTTCGCCTTCGCCGAGGCGGCGCTGCGCGGCACCGGCCTGGTGGCGGTGCACGCGTGGAACACCTGGAGCGAGCGGGCCTACGAGGGTCCCGGTGGCCCCCTGAACGTGGTGGTGAACGTCGAGCGGCTCCGCGGGGAGGAGCAGCGGCTGCTGGACGAGACGCTGTCGCCGTGGCAGGAGCGCCATCCCCGCCTCACCGTGGAACGGCGCCTGGTCCGCTCCCGGATCCGCCCTGCCCTGATCGAGGCCGGCCGCGGCGCGCACCTGCTGGTGGTCGGCGCCCGCGGCCGCGGCGGCTTCTCGGGGCTGCTGCTCGGCTCGGTCAGCCAGGCCCTGCTGCACCACGCGCACTGCCCCGTCGTCGTGCTCCGGGGCGGGACACGCCCGTGACCGCCGGGCGGCGCGCGGCGGATCCCGGCCGCCGCGGCTCGGCGGTGCCGCGGTACGGCGGTGCCGTGTTCCGGCGCCGGCCGGCCCCGGGCGGCGCGGGCGGGCGGGGCGACCGCCCCGGCCCCGCTCCCGGGCGGCCGGTGCCTCACAGCCTCTTCCACGTGTTCCGGTCCCGGGCCAGGGCGTGCAGCGCCTCCACGTCCGCCGGTTTCAGCACACCGCCCGAGCGGGCCAGGGAGCCCAGTTCGGTGTCCCACAGGAGCCGGATTCCGCGCAGGGGGACCGTGACCACGACGTCCGCCGGGGCGACCGGCACGAGCAGGGGGTGCACCTCGGCGGTGAGGGCGTGGGAGGCGCGGGCGGCCGCGGCACGCAGGCGGCGCAGGAGGGGGCGGGGCTCGTGGCGGCCGACGCCGACCATGGGGTCCGCGACGAGAACGCGCTGCTTGCGGGCGTACAGGCTGTGCACGGCGAAGAGGCCGGCGGGGCCGATGAGCAGGTGGTGGATGCGGTCGCCGCCGGGCAGCGGGACGGAGTGCAGGGTGTGCCAGCCGGCGCCGTCGAGGGCGTCGAGGGCGTCGCCGACGGTCTGCTCGGCGGTCAGGGCGCGGCGGCGTGGATCGGGGCGCAGACGCAGCGGTGGGGCGGGGTCGCGGTCGAGGGCGACGAGGAGGGCCTCGCCGGGGCGGTTGGGCGCCAGGTCGTCGTCGGGGTGGAGGGAGAGGCGGGCCAGTTCGGCGGGGGTCGGGACGGGCGGCGGACCGACCGTGACCGGGCCGGTGAGGAAGGGCCGCAGCACCGTCAGTACGGCGTCCCGGTCGTCCTCGCTGATCAGGTTGACCCGGGACGCCTCCTGGTCGTACCAGGCGACGTTCCGGCCGTCGACGTGGCAGACGTAGAGCCGGTCCTGGCCGTGCCGCCGGGTCGGTACGACGCGCAGTGCGCTCATGCACGATCACCCCCATGGCCATGGGAACCCCCATGACCATGGGAACAGGCGGGGTGCTGCGGGGGCAAGAACCCGGCTACCTTTGACAGCGGTGGGGAGGGGCAGCCCAGGGAGGCGCCGTTGCGGACCGGCAGGAAGCAGCCCGGCGTACCGGCTCCGAAGAGCCCGTGGAATGAGATCGTGCCCGGCCTGTGGATGGGCGGGCACGAGTTCCGCGGGAGCTCGGGGCAGGTGGAGCCGGCCGTTGTACGGGACGAGTTCGACCTGGTGCAGACCCTGCTGCGGCTGCCGGGGCACGGGCCCGATCCGGGCGTGGAGCACCAGGTGTGGCCGATCCCGGACGGGCCGCTGGACGGCACGCAACTGGCGGGCGTGATGCGGCTGGCGCAGGCGGCGGGCGAGGCGCTGGACGCGGGGCGCCGGGTGCTCGTCCGCTGCTACCACGGGTACAACCGGTCGGGGCTGGTCGTCGCGCACACGCTCGTGCGGCGCGGGCATCCGGCCGAGGAGGCGATCCGGCTGATCCGGGCCCGGCGCTCGCCGTGGGCCCTGCACAACGAGCTGTTCGTCGCCTATCTGCGGGCCGGGCCGGCGACGGCACGGCTGCTGGAGGAACTGGCCGAGTAGCCTCCCCTCCCCCACCGGAGCACAGCACCGGTCCCGATGGCGCAGTGCGGCGGGCGGGCGGGAGTCACCGCCCCTAAGGTGGCGATCGGTCGGCCCGGCCCCGTTGGGAGGTGGGGGAGGTATCGCCCTGCGCCTGCGCGGCGGGACCGCCCGGGACAGCCGGACCGCCCGGGACAGCCGGACCGCCCGGGACAGCCGGGCCACCCGGGACAGCCGGGCCACCCGGGACAGCCGGGCCGCCCGGGACAGCCAGACCGCCCGGGTGGCGCGCGGGGAGGGGGCCGCGCCGATCTCCGGCGGGACCGGCGCGACCGGCGCGACCGGCGAGGAGAACGTCCGGGGCGATCCCCCGCGCCGCCTCCTCACGGACGGCACGCGGGCGCGGACGCGAGGCGCGGGGCGCCGCGGCGACGGCAACGGGCCCGCGCCGCGCCGATGCCGACGGGCGCCACCGCCGGACACCCCGGTGGTGCGCCAGACAACCCGCCTGTTTTGGGTAGGTTCCGGGCATGACCAAGGCCGGAACCATCGTGGCGGCGGCGGACGCGCCCACGCCCGCCGTCCGCCGCCCGCTCCGGCGCCGCGGCGTCGAACTGGCCCTGCTCGTGGTGGCCGTGCTGCTGTCGGTGTGCGGCTACTGCGCCGTGGGCCTGGCCAGGCACGGCACCGTCCCGCCCGGCGCCGTCGGCTACGGCGCCGGGCTCGGCGCGCTCGCGCTGCTGGCGCACGTCGCCGTACGGCTGCGCGCGCCGTACGCCGATCCGCTGCTGCTGCCGATCGGTGTGCTGCTCAACGGGCTCGGCCTGGTCCTGATCCACCGCCTGGACCTGGAGACGCCGCACGACACGGCGGCGCCCGCCCAACTGGTGTGGTCGGCGCTGGGCGTGCTGCTGTTCACGGCCGTCGTGCTGCTGCTGCGCGACCACCGGGTGCTGCAGCGCTACGCGTACGTGTGCGTAGTGGCCGCGCTGGCGCTGCTGACGCTGCCGATCCTGTTCCCGGCGGTGAACGGCGCCCGCATCTGGATCCGCCTGGCCGGGTTCTCCCTCCAGCCGGGCGAGTTCGCCAAGGTGCTGCTGGCGGTGTTCTTCGCCGCGTACCTGGCCGCCCACCGCAGCGCGCTGGCGTACGCCGGACGCCGCCTGTGGCGGCTGCAGTTGCCCGCCGGCCGGGTGATCGGGCCGCTGCTGGCGATCTGGCTGCTGAGCGTGGGCGTGCTGGTGCTGGAGCGGGACCTGGGCACCTCGCTGCTGTTCTTCGGCCTGTTCGTGGTGATGCTGTACGTCGCCACGGGCCTGACCGGCTGGATCGCGCTGGGGCTGGTGCTGGCGGTGCTGGGCGCGGTGGCCGTGGCCCGGCTGGAGCCGCATGTGCACGTGCGGGTGGAGGACTGGCTGCACCCGTTCGCGTCCATCCGGGCGGGCCTGGGCCCCCACCAGATCGCGCAGTCGCTGTTCGCGTTCGCCGCCGGCGGGGTGCTCGGCACCGGCCTCGGACTCGGCCACTCGATCCTCATCGGCTTCGCCGCCAAGTCGGACTTCGTCCTGGCCACCGCGGGCGAGGAGCTGGGCCTGGCCGGGCTGGCGGCGGTGTACGTGCTGTACGCGCTGCTGGTGGAGCGCGGCTACCGGGCGGGGCTGGCGCTGCGCGACACGTTCGGGCGGCTGCTGGCGGTGGGGCTCGCCTCGATCGTGGCGCTGCAGGTGTTCGTGATCGCGGGCGGGGTGACCGGCCTGATCCCGCTGACCGGCATGGCCATGCCGTTCCTGGCGCAGGGCGGCTCCTCGGTGGTGACCAACTGGGCGATCGTGGCGCTGCTGATCCGGCTGAGCGACCGCGCGCGCCGTACGCCGGTCCCCAATGGGCCGCCCGGCCCGATGACCCGCTGCATCCGGCACGCCGGTGCGCTGTGCGCGGTGCTGCTGGCGGCGTTGCTGGTCAACGCCTTCCGGGTGCAGGTGGTGCAGGCCGGTTCCCTGGACCGCAGTCCCGCCAACCGCAGGGACGCCATCGCCCGGTACGCGCAGCCGCGCGGCGACATCGTGGTCGGCGGCCGGGCGGTCACCGGCTCCCGGGACACCCACGAGCCGCTGCGCTACGAACGCACCTACACCGACGGCCCGTTGTACGCGCCCGTCACCGGCTTCTCCTCGCAGCAGTACGGCACGACGCTCCTGGAGCACGCCGCCGACGGCGTGCTGTCGGGCACCGACCCGCTGCTCGCGTCGCTCCCGCTGCCGGGCCGGGCCGCGGGCGCGGGCGCGGGCAACCCGGCCGGCGACGTGGTCACCACCCTGGACGCGGCGGCGCAGCGGGCGGCCTACGACGGTCTGGGCGGCCGGCGGGGCGCGGTCGCCGCGATCGAGCCGGCCACCGGGCGCATCCTGGCGCTGGTGTCGTCGCCGTCGTACGACCCGGGCGAGCTGTCCGGCAACGGGCCGTCGGCGCGGCGGGCGTGGGCGCGGCTGAACGCCGACGAGGCCCGGCCGATGCTCAACCGGGCGGTGCGGCAGACCTATCCGCCGGGCTCCACCTTCAAGGTGGTGACGGCGGCGGCCGCGCTGGAGGCGCGCGTGGTGACCGACGTGGACGCGCGGACGCGGACCCCGTCCCCCTACCGCCTGCCGGGCACCACGACGTCGCTGACGAACGAGGCGTCCGGCTGCGGCGGCGCCTCGCTGCGGTACGCCTTCGCGTGGTCCTGCAACACGGTGTTCGCCAAGCTCGGTGTGGACGTCGGCGCGGACCGGATGGGCGCCACGGCGGCCGCGTTCGGTTTCAACGACCCGGATCTGCGCATCCCGTTCGCGGTGGCGCCGAGCAGCTTCGACACGCACGTGGACCGGGCGCAGCTCGCGCTGTCGTCCATCGGGCAGTACAACACCCGGGCCACGCCGCTGCAGATGGCGATGGTGGCGGCGGCCGTCGCCGACCACGGGCTGCTCAGGCCGCCGTACCTGGTGGAGCGCACGGTGCGCGGCAACGGCACCGTCGTGGCCACGGGCGGCGCCCGTCCGGGCCGGCAGGTGATGCGGCCGGCGACCGCCGAGCGGCTGCGGGAGCTGATGGCCGACGCGGTGCGCAGGGGCACTGGGCGGACGGCGGTGATCCCGCACACCACGGTCGGCGGCAAGACCGGCACCGCGCAGCACGGGGTGGGCAACACCGGTGTGCCGTACGCCTGGTTCGTCTCCTGGGCGCAGCGCGAGGAGGACCTGCAGGCGAAGGTCGCCGTCGCGGTGGTGGTCGAGGACGCGACCGCGCGGCGCGGGGACATCAGCGGCGGCGGGGTCGCGGCGCCGATCGCCCGGGCGGTGATGGAGGCGGTGCTGCATCCCGGCGGGCGGCGCTGAACGGGCCGCCGGTGCCCGGTGGATGAGACGGGGCTGTCCGGCACCCGGGCCGCCGACCTGTCGTCCCGGCCATGCCGACACCGGCCGCGCACGAACTCGCCCAGGTCAACATCGCCCGCCTCAAAGCCCCTTTGGAATCACCGCAGTTGAAGGACTTCGTCGATGGTCTCGACCCGGTCGACGCCGACGCCGACGCCGCCGACGGCTTCGTCTGGCGCCTGCAGGGCGACTGTGGCAACGCCACCGACGTGCCCGTGCTCGGCGACGACTGACTGATCGTCAACTTGACGGTGTGGCGGGACGTCGACGCCCTGACCGCGTTCATGTACCGGGGGCGGCACCGGGAGATGATGGCCCGGCGCAGGGTGGGGGTCCCCCACGCCTTCAAGGCAGTGGGGGAGGTTCGAGAAGCTGAAGGAGGCGGTGACGGCCCTGTGGTGGGTGCCGGCGGGACACCGGCCGACGGTCGCGGAGGCGGAGGAACGCCTGCTGCACCTGCGTGCCCACGGCCCGACACCGCACGCGTTCACCCTGCGGACGACGTTCCCGCCCGGGGCGTCGGCACCGGTGACGGCCGAGGTGCCGGAAGGGCTGGGCTGCTCGGTCCAGCGGCGGCGCTGTGGAGGCGGCGGGGCGGGCGGTGCCGTCCCGTCACTCCCGCCTCCCCGCCTCGATCGCCTCCGTCACCTCCGCCACCCGCTCCCGCTCCTCCGCCGCGAACCGCTCCGCGTCCAGCTTCTCGGCGATCTCCTCGTCCTGGGTCATGAGCAGGTCGAGGTTGGAGTCGCCCAGCTCCAGGACGCCCATGTCGACGTAGGCCTGCTGCAGGCGCTTGCCCCACAGGCCGATGTCCTTCACGCACGGCACGATGCGGCTGAAGAGCAGCTTGCGGAAGAGGGCGAGGAACTCGGACTGCTCGCTGTAGACCTCGGCCTCGGCCTTGGGGATGCCGAAGTTCTCCAGGACCTCCACGCCGCGCAGCCGGTCGCGCATCAGATGGCAGCCCTCGATGACGAACTCCTCGCGCTCGCGCAGCTCGGCGTCGGTGAGCTGCTGGTAGTAGTCGCGCAGGGCCATCCGCCCGAAGGCGACGTGCCGGGCCTCGTCCTGCATGACGTAGGCGAGGATCTGCTGGGGCAGCGGCTTGTCGGTGGTGTCGCGGATCATGCCGAACGCGGCCAGGGCCAGGCCCTCGATGAGCACCTGCATGCCCAGGTAGGGCATGTCCCAGCGGGAGTCGCGCAGGGTGTCGCCGAGGAGCGCCTGGAGGTTGTCGTTGATCGGGTAGACCATGCCGATCTTCTCGTGCAGGAACCGGCCGTAGATCTCGGCGTGCCGGGCCTCGTCCATGGTCTGGGTCGCGGAGTAGAACTTGGCGTCCAGGTCGGGCACCGACTCCACGATCCGCGCGGCGCAGATCATCGCGCCCTGCTCGCCGTGCAGGAACTGGCTGAACTGCCAGGAGGCGTAGTGCCGGCGCAGCTCCCCCTTGTCCTTGTCGGTGAGCTTGGCCCAGTGCTTCGTGCCGTAGAGGGACAGCGCCTCGTCCGGGGTGCCCAGCGGGTCGTAGGGGTCGACCTCCAGGTCCCAGTCGATGCGCTTCTGCCCGTCCCACTGCTTGTCCTTGCCCTTCTGGTAGAGGGCGAGGAGGCGGTCGCGGCCGTCGTCGTACTCCCAGCTGAAGCGGGCCGCGCCGGAGGCGGGCACCTGCCACAGGGGGTCACCGGGGTCGTTGGCGTACAGCTCGAAGGTCGGCATGTTCGCAGGCTCACACGTGGTAGACGCCGAGTCAACAAGTCCTGCGCGAGGGATTGACGAGCTTGCTGACAGGCAGTCTCATAAGAGGCGTGAAGGTGACCCCGGGCAACGAGACGGAGCAGCCATGACGACCCTGACGGAAGCCGACGCGATCGCCGGACTGCGCGACGCACTGGGCCTGCTCAAGGACCGGGAGCAGGTGGCCGAACGGCTCCTCGAGTCGTCCGCCAGGCACTCCTTCGACCCGGACAAGGAGCTGGACTGGGACGCGCCCTACGAGGAGGGCAAGTGGTTCTGGCCGCCGGAGCTGGTGTCGCTGTACGACACGCCGCTGTGGAAGCGGATGAGCGAGGAGCAGCGCATCCTGCTCTCCCAGCACGAGGCCACCGCCCTCGCCTCCCTCGGCATCTGGTTCGAGATCATCCTGATGCAGCTGATGGTGCGGCACATCTACGACAAGGCCGCCACCAGCGCGCACGTCCGCTACGCCCTCACCGAGATCGAGGACGAGTGCCGGCACTCCAAG
The DNA here is from genome assembly GCF_014651135.1 of Streptomyces echinoruber. GTDB lineage: Bacteria > Actinomycetota > Actinomycetes > Streptomycetales > Streptomycetaceae > Streptomyces > Streptomyces echinoruber. The sequence continues at coordinate 217,128 of NZ_BMWH01000003.1, read as the reverse complement.
ATGTTCGCCCGGCTCATCGCCCGCGGTGACGCGCCCTGGTACCCCGTCAGCCGCCTCCACCAGCACCTCGGCCGGCTGTTCAAGACCGTCTCCACCACGCCCGGCTCCTTCGCCGCGACCCTGCTCGGGGAGGAGGTGCTGGACTGGATGCAGCGGCTCACCTTCCCCGACGAGCGCGTCCAGCCGCTGGTCCGGGGCGTCACCCGGATCCACGTCATCGAGGAGGCCCGCCATGTCCGGTACGCCCGCGAGGAGCTGCGGCGCCAGATGGTGACCGCGCCGAAGTGGTCGCAGGAGTTCACCCGCATCTCCTCCGGCGAGTTCGCCCGCGTCTTCTCCGTCGCCTTCGTCAACCCCGAGGTGTACACCAACGTCGGCCTCGACAAGCGCGAGGCCGTGGCCCAGGTCAAGGCCAGCCCGCACCGCCGCGAGGTGATGCAGCAGGGCGCCAAGCGGCTGACCGACTTCCTCGACGACATCGGGGTGCTGCGCGGGGTCGGACGGCGGCTGTGGAAGTCGTCGGGGCTGCTGGCGTAGGAGCCGGGGCTGCCGGCGTAGGAGCCGGGGCTGCCGGCGTAGGAGCCGGGGCTGCCGGCGTAGAAGAAGACCGCCACCCGGGCGCGCGGGCCGGCGGCCCACACGCCCGGGACCCGTCCGCCCGCACCGGTTACGCTGCGGCCATGACCCCGCAGGCCCCCACCCGCGCCTACCGCCGGCTCACCGTCGAGGAGCGCCGCAGCCAGCTCCTGCGGGCGGCGCTGTCGCTGTTCGCGCACCGTGCGCCCGAGGACGTCTCGCTGGACGACGTGGCGGAGGCGGCCGGGGTGTCGCGGCCGCTGGTGTACCGGTACTTCCCCGGCGGCAAGCAGCAGCTCTACGAGGCGGCGCTCAGGTCGGCGGCGGACGACCTGCGGCACTGCTTCGACGAGCCGCGCGAGGGGCCGCTGCTGCCGCGGCTGGCCCGCGCGCTGGACCGCTACCTGGCGTTCGTCGACGAGCACGACGCCGGGTTCAGCGCGCTGCTGCAGGGCGGCAGCGTGGTGGAGACCTCCCGGACCTCGGCGATCGTCGACGGGGTGCGGCGCGCCGCCGCCGAGCACATCCTCAGCCACCTGGGGGTCGACCGGCCCGGGCCCCGGCTGCGGATGACGGTCCGCATGTGGATCACCGCCGTGGAGGCGGCCTCGCTGATCTGGCTGGACGAGGGCAAGCAGCCGCCGGCCGAGGAGCTGCGGGACTGGCTGGTGGAGCAGTTCGTGGCCGTGCTGACGGTCACCGCGCGCCGGGACGCGCAGACCGAGGCGATCGTGCGCCGCGTCGCCGAGCAGGGCTGACGCGCCGCCGACGGCCGACACTGGTGCCGTGAAGAGCGAAGACATCCCCTTCGAGGGCGGCCCCCTGGACGGCCGCGTCCTGCCCGTCCTGCTGGGCCTGACCGGCCGGCCCCCCAGGACCTACCGCGTTCCCGTCCCCGATCCCGCCGGCGGGCCGCCCACCGTCCTGGTCTACCGCCTGGCGCCGCGGGGGCACGGCACCCGGCTGGGGCTGCCGCGGGGCTGGAAGTACGTCCACGACCCCGAGGGCCGGGCAGGCGGCGGGCCGGTGTGGCCCTGGTCGCGGCGGGGAGCCGGGAAGGGGACCCGCCGGAGCCCGGGCGGCAAGCCGGGCGACACGGACGTGTGACACCGTTGCGCCGTTTCGCGCACGCTCGGCGCGCGGAACGCGGCGCGGCGTGGTGATCCTCGCGGTGCGGGCGGAGAGGCCGCCCGCGCTGCGGAGGTGATGACGTGTCAGGAAGGGTGCTGCGTCTGGTGTCCACGGCCGCGGTGGCGGCCCAGGCCGTGCTCGTGCCGCTGCCCGCGGCGGCGGCGCCCGGGTCCGGGCCGTCGGTCGCCGGACTGCTGACGGACCTTCAGCGGCTGTACCGGCAGGCCGAGCAGGCCGGCGACGCCTACCGCGTCACCGAGGAGCGGCTGCGGTGGCAGCGCGCCGAGGTGGCGCGGCTGGACGGCGCGCTCGCCCGCGCCCGGCTCGCCCTGCACGACAGCCGGGGCGCGGCCGGGCGGCTGGCCCGGCAGCAGTACCAGAGCAGCACCGGCCTTCCGTCCTCCCTGCGGCTGCTGCTCGCCCGCGACCCGCAGCACGCCCTGGAGGAGGACCACGTGGTCGGGCAGGTGGCGCGGGAGCGGGCCGAGGCGGTGGGGCGCGTCACCGGCGGCGCGCGGCGGGCCGACGAGCTGGCCCGGCAGGCCCGCAGGGCGCTCGACGAGCAACTCGCCCTCGCCGAGCGCAGGAAGCGAGAACTCGACACCGTGCGCGACCGGCTCGGCGACGTCGAGGAGCTGCTGTCCTCCCTCGACGGCGAGCAGCTCGCCGCGCTCGCCGCACTGGAGCGCGACGGCGTCGCCGAGGCGCGGCGGCTCGTCGCCGCCGGCGCCCTCGGCACCGCGCGGGCGGCGGCGCCGCAGGACGCAAGCGCCGTGCGGTACGCCGTGGAGCAGCCCGACGGGGCCTGCCGGGAAAGCGCCGGGCGGCCCGGCCCCTTTGGCCGCCCCGCCCCGGACGGCGCGCCCCCGCGCTCCTGCGCCGCGCCGAAGCCGCCGTCCGGTGCCGGCGGGGGTTACGCCCCCGCCGGGCCGGGGACCGCGCCCGCGACCTGAGCCAGGTACGCCTCCGCCTTCTCCGGCTCGAAGAAGAAGTCCTCGAAGTCGACCGGGTTGTTGAAGCCGTTGGCGATGCGGTCGGCGACCGGCTGGAGCTGCCCGGCGGCGCCGATGAGGTTGAGGACGTGCTCGGGCGGCGGGGCCAGCATGGCGTTGGTCCACTTGGTGACGTGCTGGGCGATGTCCCAGTAGCGGTCGAACGTGGCCTGCATCCACGCCTCGTCGAACGGCTTGTCGCCGTGCTCCAGGATCGACTTCAGGTAGACCGCGGCGCACTTGGACGCCGAGTTGGAGCCCTGCCCGGTGATCGGGTCGTTGGCGACGACGACGTCGGCGACGCCGAGGACCGCGCCGCCGCCGGGCAGCCGGCCGATCGGCTTGCGCACGGTGGGGGCGTACCGCCCGGACAGGGTGCCGCCGGCGTCGGTCAGCTCGACCTTGGTGGCGCGCTCGTACTCCCAGGGCGTGAACTTCTTCATCAGCTCCAGGGTGAGGGAGAGGTGCTCGGCGGGGTCCTTGACGCCGTTGAAGACGTCCAGCGGACCGCCGGGGATGCCCTCCCAGAAGAGGATGTCGGCGCGGCCGGAGGTGGTCAGGCACGGCATGACGAACAGCTCGCCGACGCCCGGCACCAGGTTGCAGCGCACGGCCTCCATGTCCGGGTGCTCCGGACGCGGGCCTAGCCCGTGGACGTAGGACACCGCCAGGGCGCGCTGCGGCTCGCTGTAGGGGGAGCGCTCCGGGTCGCGGGCGAACATCTGCACCAGCTCGCCCTTGCCCGCCGAGACCAGTACCAGGTCGTAGGCGCGGGAGAAGTAGTCGAGGTCGGAGACGGCGGCGCCGTGGATGACGAGCTGGCCGCCGCGCTGCGCGAACGTCTCCATCCAACCGGCCATCTTCACCCGCTGGTCGACCGACTGCGCGAACCTGTCGAGCCTGCCCACCCAGTCGATGGCGCGCTGCGTGGGGCCCGGGTCGTGGGAGCCGGGGGCGGCGACGGACACGCCGAGCCCCTCGATCTTCGGTGCCTGCGACTCCCAGAAGTTCAGGCCCAGGTCCCGCTCGTGCTGCAGCGCCGTGTGGAACATGCACTGCGTGGACATGACCCGGCCGGAGCGGATCTCGTCCGCCGTCCGGTTGGACATCAGGGTGACCTCGTAGCCGTGCTGCTGGAGGCCGAGGGCGATCTGGAGGCCGGACTGGCCGGCTCCGACGACGAGTATCTTCCGCATACGGGTGGTGTCTCCTACGACTACTGGACGACGACGACGGCTGCTGTCGGCCCGCCGGCGAGGGCGCCCTATTCGGGCGTCTCGTCGAGCGCGTGACCCACCAGGGCCAGCAGGACCTCGATGACCGAAACCCTGCGCCGCGCGTCCATGATCATGACAGGTATGTGCGCGGGAATCGTGAGGGCCTCGCGTACGTCCTCGGGGTCGTACAGCTCGCTGCCGTCGAAGTGGTTGACCGCGACGACGTACGGCAGCCCGCAGCTTTCGAAGTAGTCCAGTGCCGGGAAGCAGTCCTTCAGCCGGCGCGTGTCGGCCATGACGACGGCGCCGATCGCGCCGCGCACCAGGTCGTCCCACATGAACCAGAACCGCTGCTGGCCCGGCGTACCGAACAGGTACAGCACCAGGTCGTCGTCGAGCGTGATGCGGCCGAAGTCCATGGCCACGGTGGTGGTGAGCTTCCCGGGCGTGGCCGAGAGGTCGTCGTGCTCCTCGCTGGCCTCGGTCATCAGCGCCTCGGTCTCCAGCGGAGTGATCTCCGAGACGGCGCCGACCAGCGTGGTCTTGCCGACACCGAAGCCGCCCGCCACCACGATCTTCGTCGCGATCGGGGCGCGGGTGCGGTCGGTCTGCCAGGGTTTGAGCTCCTCGTCGGGCTCGACGAGTGGGGCGACGCGTGCGGCGTCAGAGACGGCGGAGTCCACTCAGCACCCTTTCCAGCAGCGCGCGGTCCGGCCGGCCAGTGCCGTGGCCGGTCCCGGTTCCGTACACACGGATCTTTCCCTGGTCCGCGAGGTCGCTGAGGAGCACGCGGACCACACCCAGCGGCATCTTCAGCAACGCGGCGATCTCGGCCACCGTGCGCATGCGGCGGCACAGTTCGACGATGGCCTGCATCTCCGGCATCACGCGGGTGGTGAGCGTACCGTTCGTCAGTTCCCTGCGCTCCTTCGGGGCCTCCAGTGCGGCCACGAAGGTCTCGACCAGCAGGACATGACCGAAGCGGGTACGGCCGCCCGTGAGGGAATACGGCCTGACACGTGCCGGTTTGCGGTCGCCGCCGCGCACCGGGAGCTGGCTCTTGGGTCCGGTACTCATCGTTCGCTCCCTGCCGGGGCCTGCTGCTCCAGGGACCTGCGCAGCTCACTGCGGAGCTCGGGGGTCAGCACGTGCCCGGCGCGGCCCACGAAGAGCGCCATGTGGTACGCCACCACGCTCATGTCGCAGTCCGCGGAGCCGTGCACGCCGAGCAGCGACCCGTCGCTGATGGACATCACGAACAGGCTGCCCTCATCCATCGCCACCATCGTGTGCTTGACCTTGCCGAAGTCCATCAGCTTCGCGGCGCCGACGGTGAGGCTGCCGATGCCGGAGACGATGGTGGCGAGATCCGCGGAGGAACCCCGCGGGCCGGCGCGCCTGACGCCCCTGGCCTCCTGAGCCTCGGCGTTGCGGCCGGGATCGGAGGAGAGCAGCAGCAGACCGTCGGAGGAGACCACCGCGACCGAGAGGATGCCGGGCACCTCCTCGACGAGGTTGTTCAGCAGCCAGTGCAGGTTGCGGGCTTCACTGCTCAGTCCGAAGGTACTGGGCGCGGTCAACTGCTTGCCTCCTCGACTGTGCCCCCCGTTGTTTCTTCGGCATGTGCCGGCCCGGTCGCGGGCCTGGCGTTCTGGCCGGTCCGCTCGGCGATCTCCGCCTCGACGCGCCGGTAGCCGGCCTCCGCCCCCCGGCGGAAGCCGCCGAGGCGTCGGCGCAGCGCCTCCGCGTCGACGGACCCGGTGCGCGGACGCGGCGCCGCCGCGGGCGCGGCGATCTTCGGGGTCCGCTTGGGCAGACCCTTCGCGGTGACCTGTTCCTCGGTCTCCTCGGTCTCCTCGGTCTCCCCGGTGTCACCGCCCTCGTCCGGAGCCCGCTCGTGGCTGTCGGGGCCTATGGAGTACGGGGAGGACGTGCCGGTGCCGGATGCGGTGCGGCCGGCGGGAGCGGCGGCGTGGCCGGACCGGGACTCGGGGGCGGGCGCCCCGGCTGTGGCGGCCTCCGGCTCGGTGCCGGGCCCGGCGGCCGGGGCCGCGGACTCGGCGGGTTCGGCCGGGGGCTGGGGCAGCAGCAGCTCCATCGTGGTCTCGGCGGGGTGCTCGGCGGCACCACCGGAGCGAGGGGCGGCCTTTGGGGCGGGGGCCGGTGCGGGTACGGGCGCGGACGGCGCGGTGCGCTCCGGCCGGTCCGCCGCCCGGGACGCGGCTTCCGCGGCGGGCGCGGGGCCGGCTTCCGCGGCCTCGGTCTTCGCTGCCGCGTCCTTCTCCGCCCGCTGCACGGCCCGCTCCGCCGCGGCGACCAGCGGGTCGCCGCCGGCCGTACGGCCGCGCAGGACGTTGGAGTTGGCCTCGGCGTCGGCGCCGGGCAGGGAGAAGCCGTGGGTGCCGTCGGAGGCCGGGGCGGCGGCCGGGGCCGCGGCAGGCGGGGCCGCGAGCAGGGCCTTGGGCAGCACGACGACCGCGGCGATCCCGCCCTGCTTCTGCTCGCGCAGCTGCACCCGCAGGCCGTGCCGGTGGGCGAGGCGCGCGACCACGTACAGGCCGAGGCCGAGGCCGTCGTCGCCGCCGTGGTCGTAGGGCGCCTCGGGGTCGAAGTCGGCCAGGCGGGCGTTGAGGCGACTCATCCGCTCGGCGGTCATGCCGATGCCCTCGTCCTGCACGGAGAGCATCACCTCGCCGTTCTCCAGCAGCCACCCGGAGACCTCGACGGGCTGCTCCGGCGGGGAGAAGGCGGTGGCGTTCTCCATGAGTTCGGCCAGCAGGTGGCTCAGGTCGTCCGCGGCGAACCCGGCGACGTGCGTGTGCGGCGGCAGCGCGGTGATGCGGACGCGTTCGTAGCGCTCGATCTCGCTGACCGCGGCGCGTACCACGTCCACGAGCGGGACCGGTCCGGCGTGCTGCTGCACGTGCTCGGAGCCGGCCAGCACCAGGAGGTTCTCGCTGTGCCGGCGCATGACCGTGGCGAAGTGGTCGAGCTTGAACAGGGTGGAGAGCCGCTCCGGGTCCTGTTCGCGCTCCTCCATGCCCTCGATGACGGTGAGCTGGCGCTCCACCAGGCCGAGCGTGCGCAGGGCGAGGTTGACGAAGGTGCCGCCGATGCTGCGCCGCATCGTCTCCAGCCGCTCGCCGGCCCGGTCGAGTTCGGCGCGCAGCTCCTCGCGGGCGTCGGCCATCTTCTGCCGCTGCCCGACCAGGTGCTTGCGGTCGGCCTCCAGGGTGGCGACGCGTTCGGCGAGCGCGACGGCCTGGGCGTGCAGGGCGTTGACGTTCCGCACGACCTGCGCGAACTCGTCGTTGCGGCCGGTGAACCGCACCGGCTCCTGCGCCGTGAGGTCCTCCGCGCCGGCCAGCCGCGCCGAGCCGCGGCGCAGCACCGACAGCGGGCGGGTCAGGCTGCGGGCCAGGGCGGTGGTGACGCCGACGGCGACCAGCAGCAGCGCGCCGAGCACGGCGACGCGGATCTCCAGTGCGGTGACGTCGTCGTCGCGGAGCTTGGCGAGGTCCTTGGCGCGGCGGTCGTAGAGGGCGGCCTCCACGCCGCGCATCGCGTCGACGCGGGCCGACAGGGCGTCGCCGACCTTCCCGGTGCTGGTGTTCAGGTCGCCGGCGGACAGCGTGGGCTGGTCGGTGAGGGCGGCGAGGTACTTGTCGGCCGCCTCCACCTCCGGCCCGGTGACCGTGGAGTCGTACGACGCCTTCGCCGCGGCGGGCGCGGTGTCGCGGAAGTCGGCGAGGGCCGCGTCGGAGCGCAGCCGGGCCTGCTGGGCGGCGGCGCTGAGCGCGTCGCGCTGCTTGGCGCCGGCGCCGGAGGAGGCCGAGGCGGTGGGCAGGCCGGTGACGGGGTCGACGGCGGACTGCGCGGCGTGCGGCACGCTCAGCGCCGCCAGCAGCAGCCCGCGGGCGGCGGCGGCCTGCTGGACGGCGGTGTCGAGCTCGGCCAGGGCGTGGGCCCCGGCGCCGGCCCGCGCGGGCATCTTCTCGGCCAGTTCCTCGGCGAGCCGGTGCAGGTCGGTGATGGCCGCCGAGTACGCCTGGTGGGCCTGGAGCGCGCTGCTCCGGCCGGTCAGCGCGGCCCGCCGCACGGCGCCGACGCCGTCGAGGTCGCTGCGCAGCCAGGCGGGGATGTCCGGGTCGCCGCGCAGCTCCTCGACCTGCCGGTCGACGCGGGTGCTCTGCTGCTCGTCGGGCGCCTTCGACTTGGGGCGGCCGGCGGCGATGTAGGCGGTGACCTCGTCGCGCTCGTCGGCGAGGGAGTGGGCCAGCGCCAGGGCGTCCCCGGTCCGCTCGGCGAGCGTGACCAGGTCCTGGGAGTCACCGAGCTGCCGGGAGGCCGCCAGCACGGAGGGCGCGCCGGCCCCGGCGATGGCGGCGGCCACCACGGCCACGGCGGCGATCAGCCGGTTGCGCACATGCGTGGGACGGCCCTTGCCGACGTCGGGTGTCGTGGGGGTGGAGGTGTCCGACGTGCGCTCCGCACCCGCCGGGGAGGCCGCCTGCTTGCCTGTGCGCCGAGGCCGCGTCTTCTGCACCGGTGCTCGCATTCCTGTACTCGCCGTACCGCTGTACCAAGGTCCCGGGTGACATTCTGTCAACTGCCGCCGCGCCCTCGCCCGGCGTACTCGACCGCGTTCGGGCAGGGGGCACGCCCTTCGGGTTCCGACCCTCCCAGTGCCGGTGGGCAGTGGTCCCGTATCACCCGAGCCGCCACCCGAAGGAGTGAACATCGGAGGGGAGTTGAGGGGCAAGTTCCTCCGGCGCGTGCCGCGGCCGCCGACGGCGGGCCGGTTGGACGTCGGCGGCAGCCTTTGGCAGTATTCGCCACCACGCTCCCCCGGAGCGCAGCATTCTCCCCCAAACCCGGCACCGACCTGCGCGCCTGCGACAACTCCGCACTGTTTGCCAGCCGTTCGTGAACACTGTGAAGGCCTCGTGCAGACTGGCCGAATGCGCACTGAGGTCGTTTCCGAGCCCGGAGATCCGTCCTACCCCAACGAGGACTTCGCAAGCATCGCGCTACCCGCCTCGGGACTGGGCGGTTCCCTCGTCGTCCTGGACGGCGTGACGCCGCCGCGGGGCGCGACGGGATGCCTGCATTCCGTCCCGTGGTTCACGGCGCGACTCGGCGGCGCGCTGACCGAACTGACCGTTTCACTCCGGGATGTCCCCCTCGCCGAGGCGCTGGCCCGGGCCGTCGCCCGCACCGCCGAGGCCCACGCGGACACCTGTGACCTTTCTCACCCGCGCACACCGCAGGCGACGGTGGTCCTCGCCCGGTGGAACGCCGAGCGCGTGGAGTACCTCGTGCTGTCCGACTCGGCCCTCCTCGTCGAGTCGTCCGACGGCGCGGTCACCCCCGTCCTCGACGACCGCCTCGCCCGCATCCCGCGCGCCCTGCTGACCACCGACGACGTCGTCGACGCCACCCTGCGCAACAAGGAGGGCGGCTTCTTCACGGCCGCCGCCGACCCCGCGGTGGCCGCCCGCGCCGTCACCGGCACGCTGCCCCGCGCGCGCGTGCGCACCCTCGCCGCCCTCACCGACGGCGCCGCCCGCTGGGTGGAGAGGTTCGGCGAGGGCGACTGGGCCGGCTGCCTCTCCCTGCTGCGCAAGGAGGGCGCGGCGGCCCTCGTGGAGCGGGTGCGGGCCCTGGAGCGGGCCGACGCCGAGGAGCGGAGATACCTGCGGCGCAGCAAGACGCACGACGACGCGACGGTGGTGTACGTGGAGCTGTAGCTCTGTCCGCCGCGCGACCGGGGCGGGCGGGGGGCTGGGGGAAGGCCCGGCGGCGGGAGCGGCCCGGGGCGGGGGTGGCGGTGGCCCGGGTCCGGGGGTGGTTCGGCGGCCTGGGTGGCCCAGCGCCCCGGGGATGACCGGTGGCCGAAACCTTTCGGGGGTTACCTCTCCATCCCCGTGTTCAGCCGGTGCAGCAGCCGCGCCAGTTCCGCGACCTCGCGCCGGTCCCAGTGCGCGAGGCGGCGGACGTAGGTGGCGCGGCGGGCCTCGCGGACGCGGCCGAGGCGGCGCCGGCCCTCCTCGGTGAGGTGGACCAGCCAGGCGCGGCCGTCGGCGGGGTCGGGCTCGCGGGCGACCAGGCCGAGCTCCTCCAGGGCGCGCAGCTGGCGGGACATGGTGGCCTTGCCGACGCCGATGTAGGCGGCGAGGTCGGTGGCGCGCTGGCGGCCGCACTCGCCGAGGCGGACCAGCAGGCCGTACGCGGAGGACTCCAGGTCGGGATGGACCTCCCGCGCCATCTCGGCCTGGTTGGCCCGGGCCCGGCGCAGGAACACCGTCAACTCCCGCTCCAGGGACAGGAACTCCTGGTCCACCCCACTCGACGACGCGCCGGGCTCACCTCGGCGCCCGCCGCTTCTTCCGTCTTCGTGCACGTCAGCCCCTGTGTCGGTTTTCCGGGTGGTGAAATTTTCCGCCACGCACGGCCATCGCCGCAGCTCCGTCAGTATTTCGCAGGACTGGACCAACGGCAGCCTCCGGACCCCCTTCCCAGGCTCCGTTCTACGTGCGTAGCTTCTTGCCCAGGCAATTACTGGCATGCCCACGCCAGGACGAACACCGCGCTCCCCCGGCGGGCCGGCGACGTCCCGCCCTCCCCCGCACCGTCCGTCCCTGGCACGGGCCTGCCCGGCGTTCTCTGTATCTCCACCATCTCCACCATCTCCACCATCCCCACCGAGCACCACCGAGCCTTCGGAGGCACGTCATGCTCGCGCACAGACCCGGATTGCCCTCCCCACGGCGCCTCACCGTCACGGGTGCCCTGCTCGCCGCGCTCTGCCTGCTCACCGCCCTGCCCTCCGCCGCGGCCACCGCTCCCCCGCGCGGCTCCGCCTATCTCGGCATCGGCGTCCTGGCCCACGACGGCCGCGCCGCCGGCGCCCCCGCCCCCGCCGCCGTCACCCAGACCGAGGGCGTCGACGTCTCCGGCCACCAGGGCAACGTCGACTGGGCCACCCTCTGGAACAGCGGCGTGAAGTGGGCCTACACCAAGGCCACCGAGGGGACGTACTACACCAACCCCTACTTCGCCCAGCAGTACAACGGCTCCTACGCCATCGGCATGATCCGCGGCGCCTACCACTTCGCCACGCCCGACACCACCAGCGGCGCCACCCAGGCCAACTACTTCGTCGACCACGGCGGAGGATGGTCCCGGGACGGCAAGACCCTGCCCGGCGTCCTGGACATCGAGTGGAACCCCTACGGCGCGGCCTGCTACGGCAAGACCCAGTCCGCCATGGTCAGTTGGATCAGCGACTTCCTCGCCACCTACCGGGCCCGCACCGGCCGCGACGCCGTCATCTACACCGCCACCTCCTGGTGGACCCAGTGCACCGGCAACTACGCCGGCTTCGGATCCACCAACCCCCTGTGGATCGCCCGCTACGCCTCGGCCCCAGGGACGCTGCCGGCGGGCTGGGCGTTCCACACGATGTGGCAGTACACCTCGTCCGGCCCGACGGTGGGTGACCACGACAAGTTCAACGGGGCACTGGACCGGGTACAGGCCCTGGCCAACGGCTGACCCCGCACCCTCCCGGCCGGGGGCTCGGGGGTCGCCCCCGAACAAGCACGGCAACGGGGCACTGGACCGGGTGCAGGCCCTGGCCAACGGCTGACCCCGCACCCTCCCGGCCGGGGGCTCGGGGGTCGCCCCCGAACAAGCACGGCAACGGGGCACTGGACCGGGTACAGGCCCTGGCCAACGGCTGACCCCGCACCCTCCCGGCCGGGGGCTCGGGGGTCGCCCCCGAACAAACACGGCAACGGGGCACTGGACCGGGTGCAGGCCCTGGCCAACGGCTGACCCCGCACCCTCCCGGCCGGAGGCTCGGGGGTCGCCCCCGAACAAGCACGGCAACGGGGCACTGGACCGGGTACAGGCCCTGGCCAACGGCTGACCGGTCCCCGCGGCACGCGCACGTACGAAGAGGCCCGGGCCTCCCTCACGGAACCCGGGCCCCTCCCCTTCCCCGCGGCGTCCTCCCCCAGTGCTCAAAGCCTGGGAGGTACCCCCATCGCCGCCACCGGAACCTCCGGCTCGGCGCCGCTGGCGGCGGGCGTCAGGGCCAGTTCCAGGACCTGGCGGACGTCGGTGACGAGGTGGACGTCGAGCTTGTCCAGGACCTCGGCGGGGACGTCGTCCAGGTCGGCCTCGTTGCGCTTGGGGATGATGACGGTGGTGATCCCCGCGCGGTGGGCGGCGAGCAGCTTCTGCTTGACGCCGCCGATGGGCAGGACGCGGCCGGTCAGGGAGACCTCGCCGGTCATGGCCACGTCGGTGCGGACCAGGCGGCCGGACAGGAGGGAGGCCAGGGCGGTCGTCATCGTGATGCCCGCGCTGGGGCCGTCCTTGGGGACCGCGCCCGCCGGGAAGTGGATGTGCACGCCCCGGTCCTTCAGGTCGCCCACCGGCAGCTCCAGTTCGGCGCCGTGGCTGCGCAGGAAGCTCAGGGCGATCTGCGCGGACTCCTTCATCACGTCGCCGAGCTGGCCGGTGAGGGTCAGGCCCGCCGCGCCGGTCTCCGGATCGGCCAGGGACGCCTCGACGTAGAGGACGTCGCCGCCGGCCCCGGTGACCGCCAGGCCCGTCGCCACGCCCGGCACCGAGGTGCGGCGCTCGGCCGGGTCCTGCGCGGACTCGGGCACGTGGTGCGGGCGGCCGATCAGCTCGCGCAGGTGGTCGGCGGTGATGGCGAACGGCAGCTCGCGCTCGCCCAGTTCGTGCTGGGCGGCGACCTTGCGCAGCAGCCGGGCGACGGACCGCTCCAGGTTGCGCACGCCGGCCTCGCGGGTGTACTCGCCGGCCAGCTTGCGCAGCGCGCCCTCGTCGATCACGACCTCGTCCTTGTCCAGGCCGGCCCGCTCCAGCTGGCGCGGGATCAGGTGGTCGCGGGCGATGACGATCTTCTCGTCCTCGGTGTAGCCGTCGAGGCGGACGATCTCCATGCGGTCGGCCAGGGCCTCGGGGATGGCCTCCAGGACGTTGGCCGTGGCCAGGAACACCACGTCGGACAGGTCGAGTTCGACCTCCAGGTAGTGGTCGCGGAAGGTGTGGTTCTGCGCCGGGTCCAGCACCTCCAGCAGGGCCGCGGCCGGGTCGCCGCGGAAGTCCGAGCCCACCTTGTCGATCTCGTCCAGGAGCACCACCGGGTTCATCGACCCGGCCTCCTTGATGGCGCGCACGATCCGGCCGGGCAGGGCGCCTACGTAGGTGCGCCGGTGGCCGCGGATCTCCGCCTCGTCGCGCACGCCGCCGAGGGCCACGCGGACGAACTTGCGCCCCATGGCGTGGGCCACGCTCTCGCCGAGGGAGGTCTTGCCGACGCCGGGCGGGCCGACGAGGGCGAGGACGGCGCCGCCGCGCCGGCCGCCGATGACGCCGAGGCCGCGCTCGGCGCGCCGCTTGCGCACCGCCAGGTACTCGGTGATGCGCTCCTTGACGTCCTTCAGGCCGGAGTGCTCGGCGTCGAGGATCTCCTTGGCGCGCTGGATGTCGTACTGGTCCTCGGTGCGGGTGTTCCACGGCATGTCGAGGACGGTGTCGAGCCAGGTGCGGATCCAGGAGCCCTCCGGCGACTGGTCGGAGGTCCGCTCCAGCTTGTCGACCTCCTTCAGCGCCGCCTCGCGCACCTTCTCCGGCAGGTCGGCGGCCTCGACGCGGGCCCGGTAGTCGTCGGACTCGTCCTTCTCCGGCTCGCCGTTGAGCTCGCGCAGCTCCTTGCGCACGGCTTCGAGCTGGCGGCGCAGCAGGAACTCGCGCTGCTGCTTGTCGACGCCCTCCTGGACGTCCTTGGCGATGGTCTCGGCGACCTCCTGCTCGGCGAGGTGGTCGCGGAGTTGCTGGGTGGCGAGCTTCAAGCGGGCCACCGGGTCGGTCGTCTCCAGCAGTTCCACCTTCTGCTCGACCGTCAGGAACGGCGAGTAGCCGGAGTTGTCCGCGAGCGCGGCGACGTCGTCGATCGCGGCGACCCGGTCGACCACCTGCCAGGCGCCGCGCTTGCGCAGCCAGCTGGTGGCGAGGGCCTTGTATTCCTTCATCAGTTCGGTGACGTGGCCCGGCAGCGGATCCGGAACGGTCTCCTCGACCGTGGTGCCCTCGACCCACAGCGCCGCACCCGGCCCCGTGGTGCCGGCGCCGATCCTGACGCGGCTCCGGCCGCGGATGAGCGCGCCCGGGTCGCCGTCGGCGAGCCGGCCCACCTGCTCGACCGTGCCCAGGACGCCCGTGGCCGCGTACGTGCCGTCGATGCGTGGCACCAGCAGCACCTTGGGCTTTCCGGGTTCCGACTTGGCGGCGGCCTGCGCGGCCTCGACCGCCGCGCGCACCTCGGAGTCGCTCAGGTCCAGGGGAACCACCATGCCGGGCAGTACGACCTCACCGTCGAGCGGCAGCACGGGCAGGGTGAGCGGTGTGGACGTCGATGCCATGATCTCCCCTTCGGCAGTCAAGTTGAGCTATGCCGACTCAATGCTCGTGAGTCTCCGATTGTTCCCCAGGCGCCGCCCAGCTGTTGTTCGCCGTGAGCGATCAGGAGGGACGAGAAGGGCAAGACGGCGCATACCGGTGAGCGGGCAAGGGAGGGAGGGCACTCCGGCCGGTCGGGAAGGCACACCACCCCGGAAAGGCGCACCACCCCGGAAAACCGCTCGCCCCCGCCCCGCCCCCGGCGCAGGATGGGTCGGATGAGCGCTCCTCACGACACGAGCCGCAGCCGGCTGCGCGACACCCGCGCCGACCCCGTCGTGCTCGACCGGCGCGACGGCCCCTGGGGGGAGGTGGTGCTGCGGCGGCGCGGCGACGTGCTGGAGATCATCGCCAATGGGTGCTTCCTGATGGACACCTCCGACGGGCGGTCGGAGCGGCGGCTGGTGGACGCCGCGCTCGCCGCCCTCGGCGAGCGCCCCGCACCGCGCCTGCTGATCGGCGGTCTCGGCGTCGGGTTCTCGCTGGCGCACGCCGCGACGCAGCCGCGCTGGGGCCGGATCACGGTTGTCGAACGCGAACGGGCCGTCGTCGACTGGCACCGCGCCGGCCCGCTGTCGGCGATCTCCGCGCGGGCGCTGGCCGATCCGCGCACGCACCTCGTGGAAGCGGACCTCATCAGCTACGTCAATGAGACATCCGTCACGTGGGATGCCCTGTGTCTCGACATCGACAACGGCCCCGGCTGGACGGTCACCGACGACAACCGGGGACTGTACACACCGGCCGGACTGGCAAGCTGCGCAAGGGTGTTGAGGCCCGGCGGAGTGCTCGCGGTGTGGTCGGCCGAACCGTCCCCGGAATTCGAGGGAAGCTTGCGGAATGCCGGGTTCCAGCAGGTGCGTACCGAAGAGATCCCCGTTGCCCGGGGCGTTCCCGACGTCGTCCACCTCGGCGTCCGCCCTGGATAGCAAAGGCGCGGCAACTCCCCGTAGTCTGCTGCCCGGCGCAGATCATTCAAGCGTCAATCGCAGTCCCGCGCGGACCGCGGGTCTGCGCAGACCAGGGATCACCCCACGGATTCCGGAGAGCAAACCAAGGGGCGGGCGATGGAGCAGACACACACCTCCCACAGCACGGCGACGACGACCCCGGGCGCACAGCGCCGGATCCTCGTGGTCGAGGACGACCAGACGATCGTGGACGCCATCGCCACCCGCCTGCGCGCCGAGGGCTTCCTCGTGCAGACCGCGGGTGACGGGCCGGCCGCCGTCGACACCGCCGAGGCATGGCAGCCCGACCTGCTGATCCTCGACGTGATGCTGCCCGGCTTCGACGGCCTGGAGGTCTGCCGCCGGGTGCAGGCGCAGCGGCCGGTGCCGGTGCTGATGCTCACCGCGCGCGACGACGAGACCGACATGCTGGTCGGGCTCGGCGTCGGCGCCGACGACTACATGACGAAGCCGTTCTCGATGCGGGAGCTGGCGGCGCGCGTGCACGTGCTGCTGCGCCGGGTGGAGCGGGCCGCGCTGGCCGCGGCCACCCCGCGCTCGGGCGTGCTGCGGCTGGGTGAGCTGGAGATCGACCACGCGCAGCGCCGGGTGCGGGTCAAGAGCGAGGACGTCCACCTGACGCCCACCGAGTTCGACCTGCTGGTGTGCCTGGCCAACACCCCGCGCGCGGTGCTCTCCCGGGAGCAGCTGCTGGCGGAGGTGTGGGACTGGGCGGACGCCTCCGGCACCCGGACCGTCGACAGCCACATCAAGGCGCTGCGGCGCAAGATCGGCGCCGAGCGGATCCGCACGGTGCACGGCGTCGGCTACGCGCTGGAGACCCCGACGCCATGAGCGACGCGCCGGCCGCGCGGCCGGATGGGGGACGGTCCTGGGGCGGTCTGCGCCCGTTCTCGATCAAGACCAAGCTGGCCGCGCTGGTCGTCATCTCGGTGCTGATCACGACGGGCCTGTCGATGATCGCGGTGCACACCAAGACCGAGCTGCGGTTCATCATGGTGTTCTCCATGATCGCCACCTTGCTGATCACGCAGTTCGTGGCGCACTCGCTGACCTCGCCGCTCGATGAGATGAACGCGGTGGCCGGCTCGATCTCGCACGGCGACTACACGCGCCGGGTGCGCGAGAACCGCCGCGACGAGCTGGGCGACCTGGCCCGGACCATCAACCGCATGGCGGACGAGCTGGAGGCGCAGGACCGGCAGCGCAAGGAGCTGGTGGCGAACGTCTCGCACGAGCTGCGCACCCCCATCGCGGGCCTGCGGGCGGTGCTGGAGAACATCGTGGACGGCGTCACCGAGGCCGACCCGGAGACGATGCGCACGGCGCTGAAGCAGACCGAGCGGCTCGGGCGGCTGGTGGAGACGCTGCTGGACCTGTCCCGCCTGGACAACGGCGTGGTGCCGCTGAAGAAGCGCCGCTTCGAGGTGTGGCCGTACCTGTCGGGCGTGCTGAAGGAGGCCAACATGGTCGCCTCCGCGCGCGCCGGCATCGCCACCAACTCCGGCAGCCACACCCGCACCGACGTCCACCTGCACCTGGACGTCTCCCCGCCGGAGCTGACCGCGCTCGCCGACCCCGAGCGCATCCACCAGGTCGTCGCCAACCTGATCGACAACGCGGTCAAGCACAGTCCGCCGCACGGCCGCGTCACGGTCAGGGCACGGCGCGGGCCGCAGCCGGACTCGCTGCGGCTCGAGGTCATCGACGAGGGGCCCGGCATTCCGCGCTCGGAGTGGCACCGGGTCTTCGAGCGGTTCAACCGCGGCAGTGTCAGCAGGCCGCACGGTCCGGGCAGCGACGGCGGCACCGGTCTCGGGCTGGCGATCGCCCGCTGGGCGGTGGACCTGCACGGCGGGCGGATAGGCGTGGCCGAATCCGAGCGGGGGTGCCGGATTCTTGTCACTCTTCCAGGAGAGCGGCCCGCGTCGGATTGACGTAAGGTTCGAACCGGCAGGACAAGATCCACGAGCGTTCGCACGGGCGGACACGTGTGATCAGGGACGGGCCCGTGCGCGAGCGGCGCCGGGCCCCGGCGGCGTATTCCCCGCCGTATCCGAACCACGCTTGTTTCCCGCCATTTCCAGGCCCGAAACACGCTCCGAGATGTGACTTACGCGACGATGAACGGGCCCGGCCTGACCTTCGGCCACCGGGAGGCGTAGCCTTTATTCCCGCTGTCCATACATCTTGTGAAGCGGAAGAGGGCGGTTGCCGCCGTGTCGCCACAGTCCCCCAGTAACTCGAGCATCTCGACCGACACCGACCAAGGCGGGAAGAACCCCGCCGCCGCGTTCGGCGCCAACGAGTGGCTCGTCGACGAGATCTATCAGCAGTACCTCCAGGACCCGAATTCGGTAGACCGCGCCTGGTGGGACTTCTTCGCCGATTACAAGCCGGGCGCCGCCCAGCAGCAGGCGCAGGCCCCGGCCCCCGAGGCCGCCAGGCCCGCGGACTCTACCCCGGCGAAGCCCGCCGCCCAGGCCCCTGCTCCGGCCCGGCCGCCGGCCGCTCCGGCGCGGCCCGCGCAGGTCGACGGCGCCGCCGCGGCCCCCGCCCCGCCGAAGCCCGCCGCGGCACCGCCGGCCCCCGCTCAGCCGAAGCCCGCGCAGCCCAGGGCCAAGGCCGAACCCGCGGCGCCGGCGGCGCAGGCCGGGGGTCCCGAGACCGTGACCCTGCGCGGCCCCGCCGCGGCCGTCGCGAAGAACATGGACGCCTCCCTGGAGATCCCGACCGCCACCTCGGTCCGCGCGGTCCCGGTGAAGCTGCTCTTCGACAACCGCATCGTCATCAACAACCACCTCAAGCGCGCCCGCGGCGGGAAGATCTCCTTCACGCACATCATCGGGTACGCGATGGTCCAGGCCATCAAGACGATGCCGTCGATGAACTGGCACTACGCCGTCAAGGACGGCAAGCCGACCCTGGTCAAGCCGGACCACGTCAACCTCGGCCTCGCCATCGACCTGGTCAAGCCCAACGGCGACCGCCAGCTCGTCGTCGCGGCGATCAAGAAGGCCGAGACCATGAACTTCTTCGAGTTCTGGCAGGCCTACGAGGACATCGTCCGCCGCGCCCGCGACGGCAAGCTGACGATGGACGACTTCACCGGCGTGACGGTCTCCCTGACCAACCCCGGCGGCCTCGGCACCGTCCACTCGGTGCCGCGCCTGATGCCCGGCCAGTCGGTGATCATGGGCGTCGGCTCCATGGACTACCCGGCCGAGTTCCAGGGCACCAGCCAGGACACCCTGAACAAGCTGGGCATCTCCAAGGTCATGACGCTGACGTCGACCTACGACCACCGCGTCATCCAGGGCGCCCAGTCCGGCGAGTTCCTCCGCCAGGTCGCCAATCTGCTGCTCGGCGAGAACAACTTCTACGACGGCATCTTCGAGGCGCTGCGCATCCCCTACGAGCCGGTCCGCTGGCTCAGGGACATCGACGCCAGCCACGACGACGACGTCACCAAGGCCGCCCGGGTCTTCGAGCTGATCCACTCCTACCGGGTGCGCGGCCACGTCATGGCCGACACCGACCCGCTGGAGTACCGCCAGCGCAAGCACCCCGACCTCGACATCGTCGAGCACGGCCTGACCCTGTGGGACCTGGAGCGCGAGTTCGCCGTCGGCGGCTTCGCCGGCAAGTCGATGATGAAGCTGCGCGACATCCTCGGCGTGCTGCGCGACTCGTACTGCCGCACCGTCGGCATCGAGTACATGCACATCCAGGACCCCAAGCAGCGCAAGTGGATCCAGGACCGCGTCGAGCGCCCGCACACCAAGCCGGAGCGCGAGGAGCAGCTGCGCATCCTGCGCCGCCTGAACGCGGCCGAGGCCTTCGAGACCTTCCTGCAGACCAAGTACGTCGGCCAGAAGCGCTTCTCCCTGGAGGGCGGCGAGTCCGTCATCCCGCTGCTGGACGCGGTGCTGGACTCGGCCGCCGAGTCCCGCCTGGACGAGGTCGTCATCGGCATGGCCCACCGCGGCCGCCTCAACGTCCTGGCCAACATCGTCGGCAAGTCGTACGCGCAGATCTTCCGCGAGTTCGAGGGCAACCTCGACCCGAAGTCGATGCACGGCTCCGGCGACGTGAAGTACCACCTGGGCGCCGAGGGCACCTTCACCGGCCTGGACGGCGAGCAGATCAAGGTGTCGCTGGTCGCCAACCCCTCGCACCTGGAGGCCGTCGACCCGGTCCTGGAGGGTGTCGCCCGCGCCAAGCAGGACATCATCAACAAGGGCGGCACGGACTTCACCGTCCTGCCCGTCGCCATCCACGGCGACGCGGCCTTCGCCGGCCAGGGCGTGGTCTCCGAGACCCTGAACATGTCGCAGCTGCGCGGCTACCGCACCGGCGGCACGGTCCACATCGTCATCAACAACCAGGTCGGCTTCACCGCCGCCCCGGAGTCCTCGCGCTCCTCCATGTACGCCACGGACGTGGCGCGCATGATCGAGGCCCCGATCTTCCACGTCAACGGCGACGACCCGGAGGCCTGCGTCCGCGTGGCGCGCCTGGCCTTCGAGTTCCGCCAGGCCTTCAACAAGGACGTGGTGATCGACCTCATCTGCTACCGCCGCCGCGGCCACAACGAGTCGGACAACCCGGCCTTCACCCAGCCGCTGATGTACGACCTGATCGACAAGAAGCGCTCGGTGCGCAAGCTGTACACCGAGTCGCTGATCGGCCGGGGCGACATCACCCTGGAGGAGGCCGAGCAGGCGCTGCAGGACTACCAGGGCCAGCTCGAGAAGGTCTTCACCGAGGTCCGCGAGGCCACCACGACCACCCAGCCGGTCCCGGCCGAGCCGCAGGAGCCGCAGGACGGCTTCCCGGTCCCGGTCGACACCGCGGTCTCCGCCGAGGTCGTCAAGCGGATCGCCCAGTCCCAGATCAACATCCCCGAGGACTTCACCGTCCACCCGCGCCTGCTGCCGCAGCTGCAGCGCCGCGCGGCGATGGTGGAGGACGGCACCATCGACTGGGGCATGGGCGAGACCCTCGCCATCGGCTCCCTGCTGCTGGAGGGCGTGCCCGTCCGCCTCGCCGGCCAGGACTCCCGCCGCGGCACCTTCGGCCAGCGCCACGCGGTCCTCATCGACCGCAAGACCGGCCAGGACTACACGCCGCTGCTGTACCTGTCCGAGGACCAGGCCCGCTTCAACGTCTACGACTCGCTGCTGAGCGAGTACGCGGCGATGGGCTTCGAGTACGGCTACTCGCTGGCCCGCCCGGACGCCCTGGTGATGTGGGAGGCCCAGTTCGGCGACTTCGCCAACGGCGCCCAGACGGTCGTGGACGAGTTCATCTCCTCGGCCGAGCAGAAGTGGGGCCAGACCTCCGGCGTCGTGCTGCTGCTGCCGCACGGCTACGAGGGCCAGGGCCCGGACCACTCCTCGGCCCGCCCGGAGCGGTTCCTGCAGCTGTGCGCGCAGAACAACATGACGGTCGCGATGCCCACGCTGCCGTCGAACTACTTCCACCTGCTGCGCTGGCAGGTGCACAACCCGCACCACAAGCCGCTCATCGTCTTCACCCCGAAGTCGATGCTGCGCCTGAAGGCGGCCGCCTCCCGGACGGAGGAGTTCACCACCGGCCGCTTCCGCCCGGTCATCGGCGACACCACGGTCGACCCGGCCGCGGTCCGCAAGGTCGTCTTCTGCTCCGGCAAGGTCTACTACGACCTCGACGCCGAGCGGCAGAAGCGGGGCGTGACGGACACCGCGATCATCCGCATCGAGCGCCTGTACCCGATCCCGGGTGCGGAGCTCCAGGAGGAGATCAAGAAGTACCCGAACGTCGAGAAGTACCTGTGGGCCCAGGAGGAGCCGGCCAACCAGGGCGCCTGGCCCTTCATCGCCCTCAACCTCATCGACCACCTCGACCTGGCCGTCGGCGCGGACATCCCCGCCGCCGAGCGCCTGCGCCGCATCTCCCGGCCCCACTCGTCCTCCCCGGCGGTGGGCTCCGCCAAGCGGCACCAGGCCGAGCAGGAGCAGCTGGTGCGCGAGGTCTTCGAGGCGTGATCCCCACGTGAGCCGGTGACCCCCGGCCCACCCCGAAGGGCCCGTTCCGGATCGTCCGGGACGGGCCCTTCGGCTGTGCGGGAGGGGGCGGGGCGTGCCGGGCGGGGCGTGCCGGGCGCGGCGGCTCAGATGACCTGCGGTTCGAAGTCCCAGTACGGACGGACGCGGGAGCGGGCGGAGATGGTGTGGACGTGCTGGCGGCCCAGGGTCTCCTCCAGGTCGGTCAGTGTCTCCTGCTCGACCTTCTCGGCCTGTTGGCGGTCCCGCAGGGCGCGCAGGTCGTCGGCGTACGCGGTGCGGGCGGACAGGGTGAGCGGATGGGTGCGGCCGAGGACCTCGATGGCCCGCGTCGCCGTGTCCCGGCTCAGGTCGGCGGCCGACTCGTGGTCCCCGGTGAGGTTGCGCAGGGCCGAGGCGTTGACGGCGCAGCCCAGCGTCCAGGGGTGCCGCTCGCCGACGGCGGCGGTCATGTCCCGCAGGGCCCTCTCGGCGAGGTCGTGCGCCTGGGCGCGCTCACCCACCTTGCTCAGGATGAGGGCGTGGTCGGAGTGGATTCCGCAGATGTAGGGATGGCCCTCGGGGAGCAGCGTCTCGTAGCGGGCGATGACGGATTCACTCAGTGCCCGGGCCTCGTCGATGTCGCCGTGTTCGCGGGCGAAGCAGCTCATGCTGGTGGCGAACTGCAGGCTGAAGGGGTGGGTCTCGCCGAGCTTGCGCTCGCAGCGCTCCAGGACGCGGGTGAACAACTGGCGTGCGCTGTCCCGGTCCCCCATGCGGTAGTGGCAGTGGGCGAGGTTGTGCTCCGCCAGCAGCGTCTGGGGATTGTCGGAGCCCAGGACGTTCCGGTGCTCCCTCACGTTCGTCGTCTGGATGGATTCCGCCTCGGTGTAGCGGCCCAGCAGGCGCAGGTCCGTCGCGTAGTGGAGCTCCGAGTACAGCGTCAGGTGGTGCCTTCCGCGCAGGAGCCTCCTTCTGGCCTCCAGCGTGACCCGGTCTGCCTCCAACGCCTCCGCGTACCGGCCGAGGAGGCGGAGGGAGACGGCGACGTTGTTCCGCGCCTGGAGGGTGCGCGCGTCCTGGTCGCCGAAGAGCTCGTCGTAGGCGGCCAGGATCCAGTGGGAAACCTCCAGGGCTTCCGCGTAGCGGCCGAGGCCGCGCAGGTCGGCGGCGAGGCCGCTGGCGGCGCGCAGGTGGTCGAGGTCCTGCGGTCCCCGCTCCTGACGCAGGTGCTCGACGGTGGCCCGGTCGAGCGTCTCCGTCGCCGCGTAGTCGCCGACCGCGCGCAGCAGGTTGGCGTAGTGGTGGGTCAGGGACCAGATCCGCGGATGGGTCTCGCCGAGGAGCTGCTTCCACGCCTTCAGGGCGCGCCTGCCCAGGGTGATGCCGGAGGCGAACTCGCCCGAGACGTACATGTACCGCAGGCAGTTGAGGACCAGGCGCTGGACGTTCGCGTCCGTGGTCCGCAGGACGTCCGCGTGCTTCAGGTGCGGGGTGATCTCGGCGTAGGCCGGCCAGAAGTCCGGGTCGGCGGGCCGGCGCGGGTCGGCGGCGGCCAGGGCCCGCCGTACGACGTCGACGAACTCGCGCCGGTCCGCGTCGGGCATGTCCTTGTGGACGATCTGGTGGACCATGCGGTGCAGGTAGACCGACTCGCCGGCGGACCCGGACTCGTCCAGGGACGTCTCGTGGGACTCCAGGCGCACCACGGAGTACTGGCGCAACTGGTTGATCGCCTTGTTCCACAGCAGCGGGTCGTTGAGCAACCCGGCGAGCTGTTCCGGCAGTTCCTCCTGCGGCAGCTCCCGCAGCAGGTGCACGGGGACGGACCCGGGCGCGAAGAAGGTGCACAGGCGCAGCAGGTCGACGGACTCGGGTACGGTCTCGCGGAGCTTGTTCAGCAGTATCGACCAGGCGGTCTGGAAGGCGAGCGGGAAGTCGGCGGAGACCTTGACCACGTCCTGGTCGATGCCGCCCTCCAGCAGCTGGATGTACTCCTGCACGGACAGGTCGGAGTCGTTGAGCCAGCCCGCCGTCTGGTCCAGCAGCAGCGGCAGGTCCTCCAGGGCCTCGGCCAGCTGGTCGGCCTCGGCCTCGGTCAGGCGCGGGGCGCGGCGGCGGATGAAGGCGACGGACTCGTCGCGGTCGTAGACCGGCACCTCCAGCAGCATGCTGTTGTGCTCGCTCCACTCGGGGTTGCGGGAGGTGATCAGCACATGGCCGGGGCCGGTGGGGACCATGTTCCAGAGCTGGCCGGGTTCGTCGGCGCCGTCCAGGACCAGCAGCCAGCGGGCGTACGGCTCGCCGCGGCGCAGGGAGTCACGCACGGCGCGGAGCCGCTCGCCGTATTCGGCGCCGGTGGACAGGCCCAGTCTGGGGGCGAGTTCGGCCAGCAGGCGGCGGTAGCGCACGCGGTTCTCGGCGCTCACCCACCACACGACGTCGTACTCGGAGCCGAAGCGGTAGACGTACTCGGCCGCGAGCTGCGTCTTGCCCACCCCGGACATGCCGTGGAAGGTGAGGACACCGGCGCCGGGCGGGGCTTCCTGCAGCTTGTGGTAGGCGTCGTTGAGCAGCCTCTCGCGCCCCGTGAAGCGGGTGTTGCGGCGCGGCACCCCGCCCCAGACCTCCGGCATGAGGGCGGGAAAGCGCGGACCGCGGCGGTCGTCGCCACGGCCGTCGGGCAGCGGGTCGGCGCGCAGGTCCAGACGGTCCAGCAGGCGGCGCTCGGCCTCGTCGGGGCCGACGTTGGTCAGGTCCGCCGGGGCGAGCACCGCGGTGGCGGCCGGCACCGGTGCGGTGGTGACCGACACGGCGGCGAACCGGGAGGGATCGGGCGCGACCACTTCGCGCAGGGCGCGGTTCCACTCCTCGTGGGTGCGCGGGCCGAGCTGGAAGTACCACTCGCTGACCAGGACGAGGATCCGGCCCTGGGCGAGGGTGAGGTCGCGCAGGCTGTCCACCAGGGGGATCTCGGCCGGTGAGTCCCAGCGCTGGTAGACGACCCGTAATCCCCGGCGCTCCAGTCGGTCTCCGATCCAGGCCGCCCAGGCGCGGTTGAACCCGGCGAAACTGATCGTGACGGTCTGTTTCCCGGCTTCCCCCTCGGCCGGCCGGACCGACGTACGAGCCCCAGACAACAGCGGCCTCCTTAGCTCGTAGGAGCGTCATCGTAAAACGCCGTGAGGGAGGCGCAACAGAGGCGGAAAGGGCAGCCGCGGGCGCACTCCATGGAGCGCAATCTTCCCACCCTTCCACCCGAACGAAACGATCTTCATCCCTCAACTGGTGGCTTTTTCTTCACCCGTTGGGGTGACCGCCGCCCCGTGCGGTCCACAGGGCGCGGGCCGCCTCCACGTACGCCCTGGCCCGTGCCGTGTGGCCGCGGGGCGCCGGGTGGTCGTCCAGCCGGGTGAACACCTCGACCATCCGGTCGACGAACAGGCGGCCCCGCGCCGTGAGGTCGGGCGAGCCCACCAGCGTGGGCAGCGCGGCCGCCACCTGTTCCCGGTAGTGGGCGTGGTGCCGCCAGGAGGCCTCCCGGTGGGCCGGGCGGGACGCGCCGAGGGCGCAGCGCTGGAAGAAGTCGGCGAGCGCCAGATGGGAGTACGTCCCCTGCAGCAGGCCGTCGAAGGGCCGCGGGTCCGGACGCCAGGGGGCGAAGTACCGCTCCTCGGGCCCGGCGTGGTGGAGCGTCACCATGTCGCCGAGCGCGGAGAGCTTGGTGTGCTGGAGCTCGTGGACGAGGGTGGCCGCGAGCGTGGCCGGTGTCGGCGGGGTGCTGCTGAGCACCGCGCCGAAGGACTCCCGCCGGGTGGCGCTGCAACTGCCCCCGCCGTGGCTGCCCCCGGCCGGGTGCGGCGGTGCCTCCAGCGGTACCAGGCAGCGCAGCAGCCGGAGCGCCTCGTGCACGCGCTGCTCGCCCCCCAGGCGCAGCGCCGCCGCTGTTCCGGACCACGCCTGCAGCCACCGTTTGCGTTCCGCGTCGTCCAGGGTGGCCGGCCGGCTCAGGGTCCGGTGGCGGCCGCCGTCCTCCAGGAAGCGGTAGGGGTCCAGGTCGTCCAGGGGCAGCGGCGGCGCCGACGGCAGCAGGCCCGGCAGTGCGTACGCCGGAGTCCAGGCGGGGGCGGCGGACCAGGCGCCGATGCCCCGCTCCAGGTGGACGACGACGTCGGCGGCGCCCGGTTGGCGGAAGGTCAGGCGGGCGCCGCGGTGGTCGAGGTCGACCGGTGCGTCGCCCGTCCGGGCGGTGCGCAGCGCGCCGAAGGACGGCAGGACGAGCAGTCCGTCACGGGCCGTGAGCCGCGTGGTGACGGGGATGCCGGCGCGCACCGCCGCCGCCGCGGCCAGAGCGCTGAAGTGGGCCAGGTCACGGCGGAGCGTGCGCCGCTGCCCGGGCGTGCGGGCGGCGGACGCCGCCGCCAGCCCGCGCAGGCAGCTGCGGGCCCAGGGGCCGGTCAGCGGGGCGAAGAGCCGCGTCCGGGCGGGAGACACCGGGGGGTTCGGGGACTCGGCGGAGGGCGCGGTGGAGGGCTCGGCCGTGGTGCGGGGTGCCGGTACGGGGCCGGCGGCAAGGCCCGCCGGCCCCGTACCGGTGGTGCGGTCCGCCTCCTCCAGCAACCCCCAGTCCTCCCGGAACCTCCTCCGCTCCCCCGCCGAGCACACCCCGGCCTCCGCCGACTCCACCGCGTCCAGGACCGCCCGCAGCATCAGCAGCCGCCGGGTGTCCTGGTCGCGGACAAGGAGGTCGAGGGTGGCGGGGCCGCCCTCGGTGCGGCCGAGTTCGGTCAGGCCCCGGTCCGGGATGGGCGGGAACGTCACGGGGTGCCTCCTCGGCGTGGGACGGAGGCGAGGGCGGGTGCCGTGCCCGCGGCGAGCCGCCCCGCCGCGTGGCGGATGAAACGCTGCAGGTCGAAGCAGTACACGGAGGGGTTGGTGAAGCCCGCCCCGGCACGGTAGCGGTGGGCGTAGTGGCCGCCGCCGCAGACGTGCAGCAGCGGGCAGGCACGGCACTGCGCCGGCAGGGCCGCCGCCCCGGCCTGGCGGGCCGCCACGCCGGGGTGGCGCAGCGCCTCGTCGAAGGAGTGCCGGAAGACGTCCAGACCCGTCTCCGCCGCTCCCTCGTACGCCGACTTCAGCGAGTCGACCTGCTCGATCGCGCCGTCGGTCTCCACCACCACCGCGTCGAACGGCGCGAGCCCGAGCGACTCCGTCGCGGCCGGCAGCCCCAGCAGCAGGGCGATGCACTCCTCGAACAGCCGCACGCGCGTCCGCCGCCGCCCCGCGTGCCACCAGCGGTCGAACACGGCGCAGAGCCAGTCGCCGTAGCGGGTGCCGGCGAGGTGGGGCGGCGGGGTGGTCCAGTTGCCGTGCGGGAGCAGCAGGTCCAGGGCGGGCGGGCGCAGGGCGAGCAGGGAGTCGTACGTCTCGGCCGGGTCCAGGGTGGGGTCGACGACCGTGAGGATGCCCGCGTACGCCTGCGGGAAGCGCGCGGCGAGCAGGCGGGCCCCGCGGGCGGCGGCCGGCCAGGACGGGCGGCCGGCGTGGTCGGTGCGGCGCGCGTTGTGGCCGGGCAGGCCGCCGTCGAGGCTGAGGCCGACGCGGACGCCGTGCCGGGCCAGGACCGCCAGGCCGTCCTCGGTCAGCAGCGTGCCGTTGGTCTGGACGGTGGCGTGGACGCGGCAGGCGGACGGGACGCGGTCGCGGACCAGGGTGGTGAAGCGGGCGAGGGCGGCGGCGCCCGCGAGCAGGGGCTCGCCGCCGTGCAGGACCAGGGAGAGCGACGTCAGGCCGTGGGTCGCGGCGTGCTCGGCGATGCGGGCGGCGGTGCGCTCCAGGACGTCCGGCGGGGTGGCGGCGGGGCGGGTGCGCCAGGTGCGGTCGGGGCCGGTGTAGAGGTAGCAGTAGGTGCAGGCCAGGTTGCAGCGGCCGTGCATCTTGACGATGAACTGCCTGAAAGGGTGGGGTGGTTGCCGTCCCGCGGGCGCGGTCTCCTCGGACATTCCCGGCACCCCCCAGCCGTCTTTCGCCGTGCGGCCGCCCGTGGACCTGCGTCACGGCCTCCTGCCCGTCCGGGACGACATGCCCGGGGCGGAGGACCGCACAAACGCGTCACGTTCCCATCTGACCGATACCTGACCGGTCAAGAGAGTTTTTCGACCGGTCACGACCGCTTGCAGGCCGTTTCAGAACGCGTTGTTGAAGCCCCACAGGGTCTCGCTGGGCTGCGCCGCCCGCTCCCGCAGGTCCGCGAGGACCTCGCGCAGCACCGGGTGGTCGATCGTCCGCAGCTCGGCCAGTCCCAGACTCAGCAGGTCGGGGAGCGGCTGCGGTGCTCCCGGTTCCTGTGGCTGCCGCAACTTCCTTGGCTCCTGCGGTACTTCCACTACCTGCGGCACCCGCGGTGATTCCGCTGCTCGCGGCGCCCGCGACGCCTCCGGCGGTTCCGGCGGTTCCGCCTCTCGCGGCACCTGCGGCACCTGCGGCTTCTCGGGCACCCCGGGTGCCTCCCCGTCGTTCCGGCTCATCGCCCGCCCCGCTCCTTCCTCGTCCCGGATCCTCACGCCAACTCGGCAAGCCGCTGGGCCGTCTGACCCGCCGTCGGCTCCCCCGTGCCGACCGTGCCGTCCGGCAGTCTCGACCACTCCGCCAGCGCCGCCCGGTAGGCGTCGCGGGCGGCGCGGGGACGGGCGGCCGCCTCGTAGGACATACCCCGCCAGTGGTGGGCCTGCGCGCCCAGTTCGACGGCCGTGCGGCGGAGTTGCTCGGTCCGGGCGTCCGCCTCCGCCGCGCGGGCCGACTCGGCGGCGGCGCGGAAGGCGTCGACGGCCTCGTCCAGGCGGGCGGGGCGGCCCAGGCTCTGGAACGCCTCGAACTGCGCCTGCCCCAGCTCCAGCCAGCACCGCGCCGCCCGCAGCGGGTCCTCGGCCTCCGCGGCCGCGAGCCCGAAGAGATACTCGGCCTCGCGCAGGTCGACCCGGTCGCCGCGGGTGCGGTAGCGCAGCATCAGGGCGCGGCCCAGCAGCATCAGGCGCTGGGCAAGGTGGCGGCTGCCGGCCGGGGTCTCGGTGCGGCAGTCGCGCAGGACGCGGACGGCCCGGGACAGGAACTCCGGCCGGCGTGCGCCGGTGGCCTGCTCCGCCCGCCGCAGCAGCGCCTGCCCCCACTCGGCGAGGATGTCGGCGTGGGCCGACGCGTCCCGCGGCGTGTGGCGCGCCGCCTCGGCGAACCGCTCGGCGGCACAAGTGAGTTCGTCGGGGTCGCCGGTCTCGGCGTGCCGGGCGACGGCGATGCGCCCGGCCCGCAGCAGCAGCGCGGCGCGCGAGCTCTGCTCGTGGGCGAGGGCCAGCCCCTCGTCGACGCGGGCCTGCGCCTCGTCCAGCGGTCCGCCCGCGCGCAGCAGGGCGTCCGCCAGGTCCTGCAGGACGCGCACGCGGTCGCGGCCGGCGATGCCGCCCGAGCCGTCGCCGGAGATACCACCGGAGGTGCCGCCCGACGCCTCGCCAGAGGTGCCGCCGGAGCCGGCGCCGGGGCCGCCGCCGGTCTCGTCCGCCGCCGGCTCCAGGGCCGTGCGCAGCGAGCGCGCCGCCTGTTCCGCGTAGCCGCGGGCCTGCTCCGGGTCGGCGGTCGCCTCCGCCAGGAGCAGCAGCATCCGGCCGTGGGCGAGCGGCAGCTCCGGCGGGCGGGGGCGGTCGGGCCAGACGTCGGCGAACGCCTCCAGCATGCCGACCGCGCCCTGCAGCAACGCGCTGTCGTCGCCGAGCCGCCACTGGGCCTCCAGCCCGGCCACCCGCTCCAACGTCAGCCGCAGCGCCTCCTGTTCGTCCAGGTCGGGAGCGGCGCAGGCCACCGCGTACTCGCGGTCGGCGCGGCTGAGCAGGTCCAACGCGCCCGCCCGGTCGCCGCGGCGCCGGCGGTCGGTGGCCGCGGCGCGCAGCACCCGGGCGAGGACCGCGCGTTCGCGTACGGCGTGGGGGTGGGCGACGGCCCGTTCGGCGGCGGTCTCCGCCTCGCGCAGCAGGTCCGCGCCGCCCTGCACCTCCCACAGCCGCAGCACGCAGTGGGCGTACTCGGTCCACAGCTCCCGGTCGGCGCCCGCGGGCCGCTCGTGTTCGGCGGCGCCGCGCAGCAGTTGGACGGCGTCGATGAGGTCCTGCACCATGCCTTCCCGGTCGAACCGTTCCACCAGCGCGCGGGCGCGGGGCACCGCCCGGTGCGCCGGCCGCGACGGCACCGGTCCCGACCGGTCCCGGCCGTAGCGGGCGAACTCGTCCGGCAGGGGCATGAACCGCTCCAGCACCCGCGCGGCGACCTCGGCGAACGGCTGCGGGACCAGGGCGGTCCCGCCCGACTCCTCCCCGGCCTCCCGTTCACCGGCCGGGTACGGGCGGCCCGTGCCGCCGTCGCCGAGCTGGGCGAGGGCCAGCGCCGGGAAGTTGGGGCCGCCCTTGCCGTAGCGCTGCTCGATGTACTCCGAGCAGTGCTTCAGCACCAGCATCGCCTCGTCCCGGCCCAGCGACGCCAGCAGCGCCTCCCGCACGTCGGGCGCGAACTCGTACCACTGCACGCCCGGGGTGCCGTGGTCGTCCGCGGCCCGGGTGACCAGGCCGCTGAGCAGCACCTCGGCCAGCTCGGCGGGGCCGGAGTCGGGAAGCATGGTGCGCTGCACCAGCTGCATCACGGGCAGGCACAGCGGGGCCGCCGCCAGGTGGACGGCGAGGCGGCCGGCGGCCGCGGAGGCGGTGGAGCGGAACCGGCTGAGCAGCTCCAGCGGCGAGGGCCGGCGCCCGGCGCGCGCACCGGGCGCGGGCGGCTGATCGGCGCGCACCCAGCCGACGGCGCCGGAGACCGGCGCGGTGCCCGCCCCGGACAGCAGCCGCGCCCAGGCGCCCAGCGCGACCGGCTCCGGCGGCAGCACGGGCACCGGCAGCGTCCCGCGCCGCGCCTCCACCGGCGTGCCGGCCGGGGTGCGCACCCGCAGCGCGGCCGCGCCCGCGAGCGTCTCGCCGCGGGTGAGCAGGCCGTAGGTCACCGGCAGCCGGGTGCGGTTCCACAGCCGCTGCGGCAGCGGCTGGAGCACGGCCACGGGGGACTGCCGGGCCAGCTGGTACAGCAGCCGGTGCGCGCGGCCGGTGCGCCACAGCGGGCCCGCGCAGTCGCTGACCAGGACCGTGATGCGGCGCCCGGTGGGGTCGCCGAGCCGGTCGGCGGAGTGCAGCGGGGCCGCGTACGGCTCCGGGCTGCGGCTGACGGCGGGTGCGCCGTCCGGGCCCTGGTGCAGGTGGCCGGTCTGGATGTCCCAGAACGCGCCGAGCCGCGCGAAGACCTGCTCCAGCTCGGCGAACATCCGGTCCCACACCCGCATCGAGGAGGACGCGTCCATCAGCAGCTGCAACCGCGCGTCCGCCCGGGTCACCGCGCGGAAGACGGGCAGCACCAACCCGCCCGCATCGGCGCTGCGTTCGGCGGTGGCCACCTCGTCGAGCAGCCGGCGGCGCGGCGGCGCGGGACTGCGGTAGCCCTGCAACGGCCGCAGAGCGCGCTGGAGTTCCAGGGGTGCGGGCAGCACGGGCGCCGCGGGCACGCCGAGCGGCAGCGCCGCGGGCCGGACACGGCGGGCGCGCGGCGGTCCGCCGTCGTCCGGCGGCGCCCCGTCGCGCGGCACCGGGTACAGGGCCACGCGCCGCTCCCCCTCGGGTCCGGCCGGCTCGGGCCCCGGGGGTGCGGTGCCGGGCGGCTCCCGCACCTCGCGCGGCTCCCGCCCGGGCTCCCGCGGAGGGACGTCCGCGCGTGCCCCGCCGCCCTCGCGCCGGGCGCGGGCCGCGGCACCGGAGGGCTCCTCCGGCTCCCGCTCCGCGTCCGGGCGCCGTGTCCACCGGGCCAGCCACAGCGCGTCGCAGAGCCCCTCGGCGTCCGGGTCGAGGCCGATCTCCCGCAGCCGGGCGACGAGTTCGGCGATGGGGTCGGGTGCGGGCACTGCGCGGCTCCCGGCCTCGTGGCCGGGGCTGGGTCCGGGTCCGTGGCCGTAGCTGGGCCCGGGTCCGTGGCCGGGTCCGGAGGGCGGGGGGCCGTGCGGCGGCGCGGTGTCGGGCATCGGCGCCTCACCTCGGACGGTCGAGCCGCTGGATCAGCAGGTCGGCGAGGCGCTCGCGGCTGGGCGGGGCCGCCGCGTCGGTGAGGTAGATGGCGTTCAGCAGCTGGTCGGCGGCGAGGAGTTCGCTGCGCGACCGCTCCAGGAACCGGGTGATCAGGTCGTCGCCGCGGCGCGCCGCCTCCTCGCCGAGATGTGCCCGTACGAAGGTGGCGAGCCGCTTGTGGTCGGGCCGGCCGAGCTCCAGGTGGATGCAGCGGCGCAGCAGCGGGGCCGGGAAGTCGCGCTCGCCGTTGCTGGTGAGGACGACGAACGGGAACGCCCGGCAGCGCACCCGGCCGTCGCGCACCCGTGTCCTGGTGCCGTCGGCGGTGAGCACCTCGGCCTGACCGTCGGGCAGCCGGTCGGCGATGCGCTCCAGCTCGGGGATGTGGAACTCGCCCTCCTCCAGCACGTTCAGCAGGTCGTTGGGCAGGTCGATGTCGCTCTTGTCCAGCTCGTCGATGAGCAGGACGCGCGGCTTGTCGGAGGGCAGCAGGGCGGTGCCGAGCGGGCCGAGGCGGATGTAGCTGCCGATGCCCTCCACGGCGCCGGGCGCGCCGGCCGCCGTGCCGTGGCCGCCCTGTGCGGCGATCTGCACGTCCTGCAGGCGGGCGATGGCGTCGTAGTGGTACAGCCCGTCCTGCAGCGTGGAGCGGCTGACGATGGACCAGCGCAGCACCGGCCCCAGGCCGAGTTCGTACGCCACCGAGTGGGCCAGGGTGCTCTTGCCCGCGCCGGGGCTGCCGGTGACCAGCAGGGGGCGGCGCAGGTAGAGCGCCGCGTTGATCATCTCCAGTTCCTCGGCGCCGGGCCGGTGCAGCTCGGCCAGGTGCCGGTGGGCGCCGAGCCTGCGGTCCTGCGAACCGTCGCCGCCGTCGCCGGCCGCCTCGCGGCTCGCGAAGTCGCGCCAGGGCGGGGGCGGAGGCAGCCGGTCGATGCCGTCGTGGGGTTCGCCGGCACCCCGGTAGATGAGCCACTCACTGGATTCGGTCATGGTCCGGCCCTCGTCGTCCGTCACTCGTCCACCCCGGCTGCCGTCGAACGTGCCTCACGGTATCGATCCCTCGCAGGCCTGGTAAGAGCCCCGGTGCTTCCCGGACGGTCGCCTACTCCCTTTCCGCGCAGGGCAGTTGACTGCCGCTTGGGCGCGGGCACGGGCGACGGGCCGACTGCGGGCCGGCGGTGGGCCGGACCGGGGCGGGGCCGCCGGGGAGGCGGGCGCGCGGGCGCCGGCGGCCGGGACGCGCGGGGCGCCTGTGCGCGGCCCCCGGTGGCCGGGGGCGCGGGCCGGGGCGGGATCGCGGAGGCCGGCCGGATCACGGTGCCTCCAGCAGGTCGCCGGTGCCGGGCAGCGGCTGGTGCGGGTCGTCGTAGAACAGGGCGATGCCGTCGGCCCAGTACGTCTCCGCGCGGCCCGCGCGCACCCCCGCGCGCAGGACGCGCACCAGCTCCGGCAGCCGCTCGGCGCTGCCCGCGCCCGCCACGGTGTCGCCGGCCCGGCGGTGGAACTCCCCGCAGACCGCCTCCGCCGCGGCCCGTCCACCGCGCCGGCGCCGCCACAGCGCCACCCCGAAGCCGCCGTGCACGACCCGGGCCAGCGCGACCGAGTCGTCCTCGAAGCGGTGGTCGCCGTAGCGGCACAGGACGGGCACCGCCGCGTGCGGCAGCTCGCGCAGCTCGTCGACCAGCGGCACGGGCATCGGCACCCCGTCCTTGCAGTCGAGGACCTCCGCCCGGGCACCCTGCTGGTGGACCCACCGCCAGCGCGCCGCGCGTTCCCGGTGTTCCTGCGCGGCCGAGAATCCGTCTCCCGCGTACGGGTCGCCGGCAGCCGGGTACGGGTCGCCGTTCCCCGCGTACGGGTCGCCGTTCCCCGCGTACGGGTCGCCGGGCGCGCCGGTGTCGCCGTACGGTCCGCACGCGTCCGTACCGGGCAACTGGTCGCGGTCGGCGCAGCGGACGACGACCGGCCGCTGCGCGCCGAGCGGTACGCCGGGCACCACCTCCCAGGCGTCCACGTCCAGTCCGAGCAGCGCGTGCGGCAGAGCCGCCTGCAGCGCGGCGGGCCGCCCGGGCTCGTCGCACAGGCGGAACGCCTCCGCGAGCGGCGCGGCGAGCGGGCCGGGCAGCTCGGCCAGCGGGACCCGTTCGGCCTCGTCCAGGCCCAGGACCTCGCCGTCCGGGCGGATGACGGAGAGCCGCCAGTCGCAGCGGTCCGGCTCCCAGCCGCGCAGGACGAGCTCCAGCAGCACGGACGGCCGCAGCGGACCGGCGGTGGGAGCGGGACGGGGGACGCGGGCACGGGCCCGGTCGACGCGGCCCGCGGCGGCGGCATGGTCCGGGAGTCCGGTGGCCGGATCGGGCAAGTCCGGTGCGGCCGGTGGGCTCGGTGCTCCCGGGCCGTGGGGATGCGCGCCGTTCGGCGAGTTCGGCGAGTTCGGCGAGTTCGGCGAGTTCGGCGAGGTGTCGGGGGGCGCGGCGGGCGGGGCCAAGGAAGCGGTGGGAGCGATGGGAGTGGTCGGGGCGGAGGAGGTGGAAGGTACGGAGGGGGTGGGAGGTGGGGTGGGGACGGAGGGGGGCACGGTGGCCGTCGGCGGCGTCCCGGTCACCGGAAGCGTCCCGGATGTCCCGGGCACCCCGGATGCCCCGGACGTCTCCGGTGCGGTACGGCCGCCGGGAAGGGGCCCGCCCGCGCCCGGTCCGCCCGCACCTGCTCCACCCGTACCTGCTCCACCCGTACCTGCTCTACCCGTACCTGTTGCACCTGTTGCCCCCGTACCCGGTCTGCCCGGCACGGTCCCGGCGGGCCCGCCGTTGTGCGCCGCCGGCCCGCCGGGGCGGCGGCCCGGCAGCAGGGCCATCCACTGCCGGGTCAGCTCCGCCCGCAGCCGCGGCCCGACGCGCTGCGCGGCCTGCCGCACCCACTCCCACAGGGCCTGCTCGGCCTCCCGGGTGCCGGGCGTGGTGAACGGCCGCGCGGCCGCCAGGACGCCCATCGCGTACCTCAGGATGAGTTCCAGCGCGCCGTCCTGGCGCGCGCACTCGTACAGCACGCCCAGCCCGTCGCGCCAGCCGCGCGGGGCCGGCCGCGCCATGTCCGACGGGTCGTCCGGCAGGGACTTCAGGAGTTCCAGCAGGGCCGGGGTGCTGGCGGGCGGCGGCAGGTCGGCGAGCCGGCCGAGCAGGTGGATGCGCTCGTCGGGGCTGAGCGTGCGTCCGGGCCGGGCGCCCAGGCGGGTCTGCACGTCGACCCAGGTCGGCGAGGTGGACTCGGTGGCGCGCTGCCGGTCGCGGTGGTAGCGGTCGTGGGCGTGGAAGACGGCCTGGTAGAGGTCGTCGTGCTCCGCGCGCGCCGGAACCGGCGGCACGGGCAGGGTCCGTAACTGCTCGATCCCGGTGGACGTGCCGCCCGTCCCCCGGTCCGAGCGCGACTTGAGCACGCCGATCACCTCGCCGTGCGCCGGGTCGATCACGGGTCCGCCGGAGACGCCGCGCGGCAGGTCGTTGTGGCCGAGCCGCATCTGCACGCCCGCCGACCAGCCGCCCAGGGTGCCCTGCACCGACAGCGGCCCGTCCAGCAGCTCCAGCCGCCCGTCCACGACCGTCCAGCCGGCGTACAGCACCGTGCCCTCGCCGTAGTACGCCGCCGGGCGCTCGGAGAGGTACGCGCACGCGTGGTCGACGGGCTCGCCGAGCTGCACCAGGGCCAGGTCCGGGGCGGGCCAGGTGCCGCGTCCGGCGCCCCGCGGGTCCGGGTGGGCGGGCCGCTCCGGGAGGGCGGCGGCCACCCGGCCGGGCACGGCGGCCGAACCCCGGCCGGGACCGGTCTCGTGGACCACGGTGACCTCTCCCCCCTCCCCGCTCAGTGCCACGTGCGCACAGGTCAGCACCCAGTTCGGCGCGACGAAGAAGCCGCTGCCCAGGAACGTGCCGGGCTCCTCCCAGGCATACCCGACGCCCGGGCGATGGATGCGCACGGTCGCGGCCACGACGAGTTCACGCAACGCACGGCGGGCGCCGTCGGAGCCGCCCGGTGCGCCCCGGTCGTGTCCGAGCGTCATGACCCGCCCCCGGTGCCGGCCGCCTCCCCGCCCCCGTGCGCCGCGGCGCCGGGGCGTGCCTCCGGCCGCCGGTCGCCCGCTTCGGGGGGCGCGGTCGCATGCGGGGGGCCCGCGGCGGGGTCCTGCGCGCCCCCGGGTGCGCCGCGCCCGGGCTCCGCCGCGCGCGGCGGAGGAACGGGGGTGAGGGCGTCGGGGACACCGGTACCCGGCGAGCCGGCGGTGGGCGGGGCCGGCTGCGGCGGCTCGTGCTTCCAGGTGAGCGTGACCGTGATGCCGGCCTTGCCCTCGCCGTCCGCCAGCAGACCGACGACCTTGCCGGCCTTGGCGGTCAGCTCGATGCCGAACTCGACGCTCACCTCGTCCGGCCGTACCGCGCGCACGGGCTCGGCCAGCGAACGCGCCACACTGCCGATGAGCGCGTGCAGGCTCTCCACCTGGGCCTGGACCCGGTCGGTGAAGCCGGTGTCCGTGTACGACAGCTCCCCGGCGGGCGTCTCCAGCTCCTCGGCACCCGATATCCGCGCCCACACGGGCGTCCCGTCCGGCATCGCGATCCGCGCTACGCGGGTCACCTCGTTGTCCATCGCGTCCCCGTTCCCCCGCACTCCCCGTCGGCCGGCCGCTCCCGGCGCATCCCGGGCCCTCTTCGGGGCCCTCCCGGTGCCCCGGGGGCGCCGCGTTTCCCGGCCTATCCTTTTCCTTGTCTTCCGTCACCGGAAGACCTCGTGCCCTTCATCGCCGGAAGACCGCGCTCCGCGCTTCCCGCGGAAGGCGCGTGTGTTCCCGTGAGGGAGGAGTTCTTCCCGCTCCGGGCGAACTCCACCCGCACACCGCCCGAGCGACCCGCTCATGTGACCGACGGAGCACAGCCATGTACTTCACCGACCGCGGCATCGAGGAACTGGAGAAGCGGCGCGGCGAGGAGGAGATCACCTTCGAGTGGCTCGCCGAGCAACTGCGCACGTTCGTCGACCTGAACCCGGACTTCGAGGTGCCGGTCGAGCGGCTGGCGACCTGGCTGGCACGGCTGGACGACGAGGACGACGAGTAGGGCAGACGAGCAGGGCAGCAGGGCCGACGGGCAGGAAACACGAGCAGGAACCGCGAGCAGGGACTGCGAACAGGGGGCCATGGGCAAGTCCCGCGAGAGGGTGCCGACGGCCTCGACCGGGCGGTGGGCGGGCTGCCCGAGGGCAGTGCGGTGGGATGATGCGACGGGGAGGGACACGCTCGCACGCGTGAGGGCGTCGAGCCGTCCGGGGCACGGGCGCCGCACGGGAGCTCGACACGCTCGCGCGCGTGGGGGGGCAGCGAGCAGGCCGCGCGGGCGGGCGGGGCGTCGGCCTCGGGACCGGGGCGGATCAGCGCGTCGAGGAGCTGCCGCCGAGGACGGGGTCCAGGCCGAGCCGCGCGCCGAAGGTGCGCGTGGCCTCCTCCTCGCCGGCCGGGACGCCGTCGGCGAGCCAGACCCGGTTCATGGGGCGGTCGGAGCCGGAGGCCAGGGAGGAGAACCCGCGCGGTCCCAGGGAGGAACCCACGCGGCCGGGGTCCCACCACAGGGCCAGGACGGGCCGGGGCACCCACGGCGAGGGCGGGGATCCAGCCGGTCGCGACGCGGTCGACGGGTTCGCGGCCGTTTGGCCAGGGGTGCCCTCGGGGCGAGCACGTTCCCTTCCCGGTCCGCCCCGGTCAGCAGCATCGGTTCGCACACCAAGGACGCACCAAGGACGCACCAAGGACAAGGAGGCGACCTCGGCCACGGCGCCCGGTTCCGCCCGGCACAGCGGCGGTGCACCGGGAGCGGGGGCGCCCGACGGTCGGCAGTCGGCAGTCGGCAGTCGGCAGTCGGCAGTCGGCAGTCGGCAGTCGGCCGGAAGATGCCGCGCGGACATGGTCACACGCTGAGCAGGAGGAGGAGCGGGGCGGGCGACGGCTGACCCCTCAAATGGGTGTCTTGACTTCCCGGGAGCGCGATATATCGTGTTTACGGAAGACGCGATATGGCTCGTGCCGGGTCCGCGTGCGGGTCCGTGGCCCGCATCAGCGCCTCCGCCGGCCCGTGTCCGCCTTCCGCCGGCTTTTCCGTCCTTGTCTTCCGCCCTTCCCCGCTCCGCCCACCACGCATCCGGCCATCCGGCCCGGTCGCGGCCCGTCACCGACCGTCACCGACCGGCCGGCCGTCCGGCCCGATCCAGGAGGTCCGCACCATGCCCGAGTGGTCCGTCGCCGAGCCCCGCAAGCTCACGCTCGACGAGCCCGTCCGCGAGCTGCACGTACGCATCGTCAACGGAACGGTGAACGTCGTGGGCACGGACGAAGGTTCCGCCCGTCTCGAGGTCACCGAGATCGAAGGCCCGCCCCTGGTGGTCACCCAGCGGCACGGCACGCTGACGGTGGCCTACGAGGACCTGCCCTGGAAGGGCTTCCTGAAGTGGCTCGACCGCAAGGGCTGGCGGCGCAACGCCGTCGTCTCCCTGGCCGTCCCCACGGGCACGCGCGTCGAGGTCGGTGTGGTCGGTGCCGCCGCGATGGTCACCGGCATCGACGGGCGTACCGAGGTCAGGGGGGTCTCCGGGGACACCACCCTGGTGGGCCTGACCGGCCCGGTGCGGGCGGAGACCGTGTCGGGGAACGTCGAGGCCCAGGGCCTCGGGGGCGACCTGCGGTTCAACTCCGTCTCCGGCGACCTCACCGTGGTCGACTGCGCGGGCTCCTCCGTGCGCGCCGACTCGGTCAGCGGCTCCATGATCATCGACGTCAGCTCCACGGGCCATCCCACCGACATCGCCCTGACCAGCGTCTCGGGCGAGATCGCCATTCGGCTCCCGCATCCGGCGGACGCACAAGTGGAGGCCAACACCACGAGCGGCTCGGTCTCCAACGCCTTCGAGGACCTCCGGGTCGGCGGGCAGTGGGGCGCCAAGCGCATCACCGGCCGGCTGGGAGCGGGCAACGGCCGGCTCAAGGCCACGACGGTCTCCGGCTCCATCGCCCTGCTGCGGCGGCCGGCCCAGGAGGACGAACCGTGGGAGCAGGAGGCACACGGCACCGGTCCCGCCGGCGGCGAGCCGGATTCCGCATCCGCTTCCGGATCGGCCACCGCCCGCCCGGCCGACCGGCCGGAACCGGCCTCGGGGGACAATTCCGTTTCCGGCCCGGGCGAGGGACCCTCGGATCCCGGGGGCCCCGTCGACGCCCCGGCCGACGGCACGACCGACAAGAAGGTGCTCTGACATGCCCCCCGTCTTCGCCCACGGCCGCCTGCGGCTCTACCTGCTGAAGCTCCTCGACGAGGCCCCCCGCCACGGCTACGAGGTGATCCGGCTCCTGGAGGAGCGCTTCCAGGGGCTGTACGCACCGTCGGCGGGCACCGTCTACCCCCGCCTGGCCAAGCTGGAGGCGGAGGGCCTGGTCACCCACACCACCGAGGGCGGCCGCAAGGTGTACTCCATCACGGACGCCGGCCGCGCCGAACTCGCCGACCGCAGCGGTGAACTGGCCGACCTGGAGCTGGAGATCCGCGAGTCCGTGGCCGAGCTCGCCGCCGAGATCCGGGCCGACGTACGGGACGTGGCGGGCGATCTGCGGCGCGAGATGCGGGCGGCCGCCTCCGAGGCCCGGCGCCGCGGCACCGCGACCGCCGGCGGCTGGGAGCACGGCGGCCTTGACGACCGGGAGGCGTGGCGCGTCGCCAAGGAGGAGGTGCGGCGCGTCCGGCAGGAACTCAAGGAGCAGGCCCGCCGCGCCAAGGACGAGAGCCGGCGGGCCCGCGAGGAGGCCCAGCGGGCACGGCGCCAGGCCAAGGAGGCGCAGGAGCGGGCCCGCGCCCAGGCCCAGGAGGAACTGCAGCGCATCGCCCGCCGGGTGCAGGAGCGGGTGCAGGACCACTTCGCGCGCGGCGACTGGCCCACGGGCGTGCGCGAGAGCCTTGCTGAACTCGCCAAGGAGTTCGGCGAGTTCGGCAAGGACTTCGGCAAGGACCTCGGTTTCGGCCGCGCCGACGGCAGGGGCCGGGACGTGCCGGAACCCGAGTACTCCCGCACCCCGGAGGACTTCCCGGCCGGGTACGAGCCGTCCTGGGCGCACGAGACGTTCACCGGCGACCCGGCCCGCGACCTCGAGCGGCTGCTCGACCGCTTCCGGGACGATGTGCGCGACGCGGCCCGCGACCACGGCGTCACCGACGAGCAGCTCAAGGACGTGCGCCGTCACCTGTCCACGGCCGCGGCACACATCGGGGCGGTGCTGCGCCTCCCGCGCGTGTGAGCCGTACGACCTCGACCACCGCTCCCGCGGCCGGCGGGCCCGGCGTCGGCGGGCCCGCCGGTCAGGTCGGTCACGGCTCGAGCGCGGGCGCACCTGCCGGGACGGGAACAAGCAGCCGCGGCCGCAGCCGGGCGCCGGTCACGGGTTCACCAGGACGATCTTGCCGAACTGGTCACCCGCGGCGAGGCGCTCGAAGCCCTCGCGGGCCCGGTCCATCGGCAGCACCTCGTCGATGACGGGGCGGACACCGGTGGCGGCGCAGAAGGAGAGCAGGTCCTCCAGCTCGTCCTTGGTGCCCATGGTGGAGCCGACGACTTTCAGCTCCAGGAAGAAGATGCGGGTCAACTCGGCGTGCGAGGGCCGGTCGCCGCTGGTGGCGCCGGAGATGACCAGCGTGCCGCCGGGCCGCAGCGCCTTCACCGAGTGCGACCAGGTCGCCGCGCCCACGGTCTCGATGACCGCGTCCACGCGCTGCGGCAGCCGCGCCCCCGGCTCCAGGGCCTCCACCGCGCCCAGTTCCACCGCCCGCTTGCGCTTGGCCTCGTCCCGGCTGGTGGCGAAGACCCGCAGGCCGGCCGCCTTGCCCAGGACGATCGCGGCCGTGGCGACCCCGCCGCCGGCGCCCTGCACCAGCACCGAGTCGCCGGGCCGGACACCGGCGTTGGTGAACAGCATCCGGTACGCCGTCAGCCACGCCGTGGGCAGACAGGCCGCCTCCTCGAAGGACAGCTCCTTCGGCTTGGGCAGCAGGTTCCACGTCGGCACGGCGACCTGCTCGGCGAACGTGCCCTGGTAGCGCTCGGTCAGGATCGAGCGGGGCTCGCGCGGGCCGACGCCGTGGCCGCTCTGGCCGATGACGGAGTGCAGGACGACCTCGTTGCCGTCCTCGTCGACGCCGGCGGCGTCGCAGCCGAGGATCATCGGCAGCTTGTCCTCGGCGAGGCCGACACCGCGGAGCGACCAGAGGTCGTGGTGGTTGAGGGAGGCGGCTCTGACGTTGACCACGCTCCAGCCGGGACGGGCCTCGGGGGCCGGGCGCTCCCCCGACTCCAGGCCGTTGAGGGGCTGGTCACGGTCGATGCGGGCGGCGTAGACAGCGAACATGACCTTGACGATAGGGGCGGGCCGCGGCGGGCGGAACCAGGCGGCTCTGTGACACATGCCCTCTTGTCAGCGGGCGCGCGGCCGGGCAGAGCACGCCACCCGCCCGCGCACCCGCGCGCCGCCGCCGTACCCGGGCCACCTGTCCCGACGAGACGGCCGTCGACCCGAGCCGCCTCCGCCCCGTCCCGCCTCCGCGCCTCGCCGCCTCACCACCTCGCCGCCTCGCCGCCTCGCCGCCGAAGCGCCCCCGCCCCGCCTCGCCCGGACAGGTGGCCGGCACAGGAAAACGACGGCCCCGCCCAGCAGGGCGGAGCCGTCCGGCGCACGCTCAGGCGGCCGGTGTCACAGCGGTCCCGGCGTCACCGCCGGGCCACCCCCTCCGCGCGCGCCGCCGCCGCGACCGCGGCCGTCACGGCGGGGGCGACCCGCTCGTCGAACGGCGACGGGATGACGTAGTCCGCGGCGAGGTCGTCGCCGACGACACCCGCCAGCGCCTCCGCCGCGGCGATCTTCATGCCCTCGGTGATCCGGGAGGCCCGCACCTGCAGCGCCCCGGCGAAGATGCCGGGGAAGGCGAGCACGTTGTTGATCTGGTTGGGGAAGTCGGAACGCCCGGTGGCGACCACGGCCGCGTACTTGTGCGCCACCTCGGGGTGCACCTCGGGG
Source organism: Streptomyces echinoruber (assembly GCF_014651135.1). Classification (GTDB taxonomy): domain Bacteria; phylum Actinomycetota; class Actinomycetes; order Streptomycetales; family Streptomycetaceae; genus Streptomyces; species Streptomyces echinoruber. The sequence goes on along the minus strand of NZ_BMWH01000003.1, from coordinate 175,486 downwards.
TCGGGGTTGGCCATGGCGAAGACGAACGCGCCCTCGGCCATGGAGGCCACCGCTTCCTCCGCGACCGTGCCGCCGGAGACGCCGATGAACACGTCGGCGCCGGCCAGCGCGTCCTCCAGGGAGCCGGTCACTCCCGCCTTGTTGGTGAACTCGGCGAGTTCCCGCTTGACCGGCGTGAGGTCCTGCCGCTCCCGCGAGACGACTCCCTTGCGGTCGGCGACCGCGACGTCCCCGATGCCGGCCTCGACCAGCATCTTCGCGATCGCCACCCCGGCCGCGCCGGCGCCCGAGACGACCGCCCGCAGTTCGCCGATGGCGCGCCCGCTCAGCCGTGCGGCGTTGCGCAGCGCCGCCAGCGTGACGACCGCCGTGCCGTGCTGGTCGTCGTGGAAGACGGGGATGTCCAGCCGCTCCTGCAGCCGGCGCTCGATCTCGAAGCACCGGGGCGCCGAGATGTCCTCCAGGTTGATGCCGCCGAACGAGGGCGCGAGGCGGACGACGGTCTCCACGATGTCGTCCACGTCGGTGCAGCCGAGGGCGATCGGCACCGCGTCCACGCCGCCGAACTGCTTGAACAGGATCGCCTTCCCCTCCATCACCGGAAGGGAGGCCTGCGGGCCGATGTCCCCGAGTCCCAGCACGGCCGTGCCGTCGGTGACGACGGCGACCACGGACGAGGTCCACGTGTAGTCGTGGACCAGTTCGGGCTGCTCGGCGATGGCGGTGCACACCCGCGCGACGCCGGGCGTGTAGGCCAGGGACAGGTCGTCCTTGTCGCGGACGGGCACGGTGGCCTGCACGGCCATCTTGCCGCCGCGGTGCAGCGCGAACGCCGGGTCGAAGGAATCGAGGGGCTCCGCACCGCCCTCGTGGTCCGTATTGTCCCCGCTGCGCGAGTTGACGATCTCCGCTGCCACTTCGTTTTACCCCTTAAGTCTTCAATCGTTGAGGGTGAACCACTCCCGGTGAGGGGTGGGCGGGCACCGCGTACGGCCCTGGCCGGTGACGCGCACGGGATACGCGCGGGTCGGTGACGCGTACGGGGATACGTACGGGCACATACGCGACGGGCGCGCCGCACACGCGCCCCGAGCCCCGGATGAGGGGTGTAAAGAACCTTCTTACCGGACGGGCGGCACCGACGACGAGTCCATAACGCGAAGGTCACATGACGATGACATGACTGATCCCCAAATTCCCCAAATATGGGGACAAGCCTTGACCAAAGCGTGACAAGCACCCAAATGCCGCCGGACCCGTCCACCGCCGCCCACATCCTGGGGCGCACCGAAGATCTTCCGGCCGAAAGGAGGGATACCCGCAGATGATCCGGCCCGGATGGACCGGCTTCGCGCGATTCGGGGGTCACCCGTTATCCGATTTTGACATAGCCGGGAGCCTGAATCCGCGAATCCGAATGGCAAGATGCCGTCAATCACGCAAGGTCGCGACACCCGAAGGTGTGTGTTCTCGTCGACCTGTCGACACCTGACAGACCTGTCGATACCGATTCGGCGGCCGACACCCGTCGGCGACGCCACCATCCGCCGGAGGAACCACCATGACCGCACGCTCCACCCGTCGCCCGACCGCCGCTCGCACCCGGCTAGCAGCGGTCGGTGCGCTCGCGGTCGCAGGCACCCTGCTGCTCACCGGCTGCGGTGACCAGACCAAGGACAAGAACAACGGCTCCGGCAGCGCGCCCAACGCCTCCGCCCCGCTCGCCGACAAGCTCCCCAAGGAGATCCGCGACAAGGGCGTCATCCGGGTCGGCTCGGACATCGCGTACGCCCCGGTGGAGTTCAAGGACAACTCGGGCAAGGTCGTCGGTCTCGACCCCGACCTCGCGGCCGCCATGGGCAAGCAGCTCGGCGTGCGGTTCGACTTCGAGAACGGCACCTTCGACGCCCTGCTCACCGGCATCCGCTCCAACCGCTACGACATCGCGATGTCGGCGATGACGGACAACAAGAACCGCCAGGAGGGCATAGACCCCGACACCGGCAAGAAGGTCGGTGAGGGCGTCGACTTCGTGGACTACCTGACCGCCGGTGTGTCGATCTACACCCGCAAGGGCGACACCGGGGGCATCACCACGTGGTCCGACCTGTGCGGCAAGAAGCTCGCCGTGGAGCGCGGCACGGTCTCCGAGGACCTGGCCAAGGCCGAGGCGAAGAAGTGTCCGAGCGGCAAGAAGCTCACCATCGAGGCCTTCGACGACGACCAGCAGGCCCAGACCCGCCTGCGTTCGGGCGGCGCGGACGCGGCCTCCTCCGACTTCCCGGTCGCCGCCTACGCGGTGAAGACCTCCGGCGGCGGCAAGGACTTCCAGCTCGTCGGCGACCAGGTCGAGGCGGCGCCGTACGGCATCGCGGTCGGCAAGAAGAACACCCAGCTGCGGGACGCCCTGCAGGCCGCGCTGAACGCGATCATCAAGAGCGGGGAGTACCAGAAGATCCTCGAGAAGTGGGGCGCCGAGGACGGCGCCGTCAAGGAGTCCGTGATCAACGGCGGCAAGTGACCGCGCCGCGTGCGGGCACTGAGAGGCAACACCCGTGACTGCTGACATCGACAAGACGGCGGGGCCCAGGGACACTCCCCCGGCCGGCGCCGAGGCCATCCGGGCCATTCCCGTGAGGCACTACGGGCGGTGGGTCTCCGCCGTCATCGCGATCGCCATCCTGGTCGCGATCGTCTACGCGTTCGGCCAGGGCAAGATCAACTGGCACGCGGTTCCCGACTACTTCTTCGACCACCGGATCATGACCGGCGTCGGCAAGACCCTGCTGCTGACGGTCCTGTCGATGCTGATCGGCATCGTCGGCGGCATCGTCCTGGCGGTGATGCGGCTGTCGAGGAACCCGGTGACCTCGTCCATCGCGTGGTTCTACATCTGGTTCTTCCGCGGCACCCCGGTCCTGGTCCAGCTGTTCCTGTGGTTCAACCTGGGCCTGGTCTTCGAGTACATCGACCTCGGCCCGATCTACAAGAACTACTGGTCGGACTTCATGACGCCGCTGCTGACGGCGCTGCTCGGCCTGGGCCTGAACGAGGCCGCGTACATGGCCGAGATCTGCCGCGCCGGCCTGCTCGCCGTCGACGAGGGCCAGACGGAGGCCGCGCAGGCGCTGGGCATGAGCCACGGCAAGACGCTGCGGCGGATCATCATCCCGCAGGCGATGCGGGTGATCGTGCCGCCGACCGGCAACGAAGTCATCAACATGCTGAAGACGACCTCGCTCGTGGCGGCCGTCCAGTATCCGGAGCTGTTCCGCTACGCCCAGGACATCGGCCAGAACTCCGGTGCCCCGGTGGAGATGTACTTCCTCGCCGCCGCCTGGTACCTGATCATGACCTCGGTCCTGAGCATCGGGCAGTTCTACATCGAGCGGTACTACGCGCGCGGCTCCAGCCGCCAGCTGCCGCCGACGCCGTGGCAGAAGGTCAAGGCGAACGTCCTCTCCCTCGGCCGCCCGAAGGGGGGCATGGCATGACCGACACGTTCACGAAGTCGACGAGCGCCCCGCGGGACCCCGCCGTCCCCATGGTCCGCGCCGAGGGAGTGCACAAGTCCTTCGGCCAGGTGGAGGTCCTCAAGGGCATCGACCTGGAGGTGAGGGCCGGCGAGGTGTTCTGCCTCATCGGTCCCTCCGGTTCCGGCAAGTCGACCTTCCTGCGCTGCATCAACCACCTGGAGAAGATCAACGCCGGGCGGCTGTACGTCGACGGCGAGCTGGTCGGCTACCGGCAGCAGGGCGACAAGCTCTACGAGCTGCGCGACCGCGAGGTCGCGATGAAGCGCCGGGACATCGGCATGGTCTTCCAGCGCTTCAACCTCTTCCCGCACATGACCGCGCTGGAGAACGTCATCGAGGCGCCGGTCCAGGTCAAGGGCATGAACAAGGCCGAGGCCAAGGAGCGGGCGATGCAGTTGCTGGAGCGCGTGGGGCTGGCCGACCGGGCCGGGCACTACCCCTCGCAGCTCTCCGGCGGTCAGCAGCAGCGCGTGGCCATCGCCCGAGCCTTGGCGATGGACCCGAAGCTGATGCTCTTCGACGAGCCGACCTCGGCCCTCGACCCCGAGCTGGTCGGCGACGTCCTGGACGTCATGCGCGATCTCGCCGAGTCCGGCATGACCATGATCGTCGTCACCCACGAGATGGGCTTCGCCCGCGAGGTCGGCGACAGCCTGGTCTTCATGGACGGCGGTGTGGTCGTCGAGTCCGGCCACCCGCGCGAGGTGCTGACCAACCCGCAGCACGAACGGACCAAGTCGTTCCTGTCCAAGGTGCTGTGATCCCGCGGCCGGTGTCCGGGCCGCGCTGATCCCCTGGCCGACGGGCGGTACGGAGACTCCGTACCGCCCGTCGGCCGTTGCGCCGCCGCCGCGCTGCTTCAGCGCCGGCGGCGGCGTGTCCGCCGGCGGGCACCGCACCGGCCGCACCTCGCCGAAGCCCTTCTCGCGCAGCACGCGCGTGCCGGGCCGGGGACGGCTTGTCGCCGTCGGCGTGCCCGCCGTGGCTCTCGAAGCGGCGGGCGGTGGGCCCGGCCAGGACGGGTCCTGGGCGGCCGGCTGCCACCGGTCGCTCCAGTCGAGGACGCCGGCCTGCCGGGCGGTCTCCCCGCGCGCGTGCCGCAGCGCGCGCTCGGCGGCGTTGATCCGCGGGGTGGTCTCGTCGGTCATGTGGTCCGCGTTCAGGAGAAGACACCGCCGTCGCGGACCGGCTCCGCGACCTGACCGTGGAGGACGGCGAGGGGTTCGCGGTGCAGCCGCTGCAGGGCCGTGGCGGTCAGGACGGCGCCGTAGGAGTCGCAGGAGGAGTCGCAGGAGTCGTACGGCGGCTTCGCCCGCTGGTCGGCGCCCGAGGCGGCGGTCCCCGTCTCCGCCGTCGCAGTCCTCCGTCACGCGTGTCGCCCACAGCCGCCAGGTAATAGCCTGGATGCACGACCGGGTGTTACCCGACCGTGCGCATGACGACAGAGCGCCTCCGTAAGGACTACAAGTGGAACTGGCCTATTACTCGGACTATGCGGTGCGGCTCGTCAACAGCGAGGAACCGGTCCGCGGCACGGACTCGCTCACCTCGGTCGAGGCCGTCCGCGAACTCTTCGGCCCCAACCGGTCCGCGGCCCGCCGCGCCACCGAGGCCGACGTCACCCGTTTCCGCTCGGTGCGGGCCCGGCTGCGCGCGGTCTTCGAGGCCGCCGACCGAGGCGAGGAGACCCTCGCCGTCGACCTGCTGAACTCCCTGCTCCTGGAGTTCCCGGTCAGCCCGCAGATCTCCGGGCACGACCACCGCGACGAGGACGGCCGCCCGCTGTGGCACCTGCACCTGGCCGACCACCCGTCCAACGCGACCGCCGGCTACGCCGCCATCGCCGCGATGGGCCTGGCCTTCCACCTCACCGAGTACGGTGTCGACCGCCTCGGCCTGTGCCAGGCCGCGCCCTGCCGCAACGCCTACCTCGACACCTCGACCAACCGCAGCCGCCGCTACTGCTCCGACCGCTGCGCGACCCGCGCCAACGTCGCCGCCTACCGCGCCCGCAAGCGCCTGGAGGCCGACCGGTCCGGCAGGACGGGCCGCGCGGCCGACAGCGCCCAGCGCAGCAGCGCCAGCGGCGAGCGCCGGCCGGCCCGGCGCGGCCGGTAGCGGAACCACACCTTGCCCAGGACCAGGTCCTCGGGCACGGTGCCGTAGTCGGTGCTGTCGCCGCCGGCGAACGCGTTGTCGCCCAGCACCCACCAGCCGCCCTCGCGCCGCTCCACCGCGCGCTTGACGACCAGCAGGTCCTGCTGGAACGGATGGCGCAGGACGACCACGTCACCGGGCCGCAGCCGGGCGCCGTACTGCACCACCAGCCGGTCCCCGTGGTACAGCGTGGGCACCATGGAGGGCCCGGACACCTCGGCCAGTCCGAAGGGCAGCAGCGCTCCCCCGCGCTCCCCCTCCCGCGGCAGCCCCTGCGACAGCTCCGGCATCACCCGGCACCTCCCCGGTGTTCGTTCCGCCACAGTCCCAGTCTCACCCCGGACTTTTGTCCTAAGCCCCGGGGGGCACCCGCCAAAACAGGTCTCCCAGGGAGTAATGTCCCACCTGAGAAGACGATCACGAGGAAGGAATGCTCCATGCTTTCCCGCCTGTTTGCCCCCACGGTGAAGGTCAGCGCCCACTGCGACCTGCCCTGCGGCGTCTACGACCCGGCCCAGGCCCGCATCGAGGCCGAGTCGGTGAAGGCGATCCAGGAGAAGATGGGCGCCAACGACGACCCGCACTTCCAGGCGCGTGCCGCCGTCATCAAGGAGCAGCGTGCGGAGCTCGCGAAGCACCACGTCTCCGTGCTGTGGAGCGACTACTTCAAGGCCCCGCACTTCGAGAAGTACCCGGAGCTGCACCAGCTGGTGAACGACACCCTCAAGGCGCTGTCGGCCGCCAAGGCCTCCACCGACCCGGCCACCGGCCAGAAGGCCCTGGACTACATCGCCCAGATCGACAAGATCTTCTGGGAGACGAAGAAGGCCTGAGCCCGTGGTCGTGACCCGCTGACCGGCCCTCGGCGATCGGTGCATCATCGCGGACCGGCCGGCCGGCGGGCCGTGGGGACCTGCGCAGGGGTCCGGGCGGTGATCCTCGTGATCTCCGCCCGGGCCCCTTCGTCGTCCGCGGGGCCCCTTCGTCGCTCACGGGGTCCCGTCATCGTTCGCGGGGTCCCTGTGTCGTCCGCGGTGTCCGGGCGTCGGGACGGACGCCGGCGCGTGCGTCGGCGCGTGCGCCGGGACCCGTCGCGTCCGCGCCCCCGGCCGTGTGATGCTGTGCGGATGACGACATCTGGGGACCGAGTGCCCGTGGCCGACCTCGTCCGGCTGCGGCGGGCCCGTGACCGGATCGACCGCGAGTACGCCGAACCGCTGGACATCGCCGCGCTCGCCCGTACCGCACTCATGTCACCGGGCCACTTCCAGCGCACCTTCCGCGCCGTCTACGGCGAGACGCCCTACGCCTACCTCATGACCCGCCGCATCGAGCGGGCCAAGGCGCTGCTGCGGCGCGGCGACCTGACCGTGACGGAGGTGTGCCTGGCCGTCGGCTTCACCTCGCTGGGCTCGTTCAGCTCCCGGTTCACCGAGCTGGTCGGTGAGACCCCGAGCGCCTACCGGGCCCGCTCGCACGAGGCCGGCACGGCGATCCCGCCGTGCGTGGCACGGACGTACACCCGGCCGAAACGGTTGCGGCGGACATAGGTTGGGGCCATGGAACCACAGACGGATCTGAGACTCGCCCAGTGCTTCGTCGCCGTCGACGACCACGACAAGGCGCTCGCGTTCTACCGCGACACCCTGGGCCTGGAGGTGCGCAACGACGTCGCGTTCGAGGGGATGCGGTGGGTGACCGTCGCCTCGCCCCTGCAGCCGGACGTGGAGATCGTGCTGGAGCCGCCCGGCGCCAGTCCGGACGCCTCCCCCGCCGACCGGCAGGCGATGGCGCGGCTGCTGGCCAAGGGCATGCTGCGCGGAGTGATCTTCGCCACCGCCGACTGCGACGCCCTGTACGCGCGGGTGCGGGAGGCCGGGGGCGAGGTGGTGCAGGAGCCGATGGACCAGCCGTACGGGGTGCGGGACTGCGCGTTCCGGGACCCGGCGGGCAACCTGCTGCGGTTCGTGGAGCGGCCGCGCGGCTGACGGCGGGCGGGAGGCGGGAGGCACGCGCCCCCGCTCACGGTCGCGCGGCGGTGCCGGACGGCGGTACGGCCGCCGCCCGGCTCAGGTCCCCTCCGCCCGCGTGCCGTCGATTTCCTCCGCCCGTGTCCCGCCGGTCCGGTCCGCCGGCGCGGTTCCGGCGTCCTCCTCGGCGAACGCCGCGCACTCGGGGTTCCGGCACGGGCCCGGCCCCCACACCGGCACCCAGACGCCCAGGGTCTTGTGCCGCCGGACGACCGTGGCGACGGGCCGCCCGCAGACGGGGCAGGCGTGTTCTTCGCCGTCCATGCCCCCAGGGTAGGGCGGGCGCCGGCCGGGCGCGCGGGATGCGCCGGGGTGCCGGCGCGTGGGCGCCGAGGCGGCTAACGGGTCCGCGGCTCGCGCCACATGGGCCACATCCGGGGGCCGTCCGGCAGGTCGAGGGTGCGGCCGGTGAAGGCGAAGCCGAGACGCTCGTACAGCTTCGTGCTGCGGGCGCTGCTCGCCTCCAGGTACGCGGGCAGGCCCTCCCGGTCGCAGCGGTCCAGGACGCGCCGGATGAGCGCGGTGCCCAGGCCCTCGCTCTGCCGGTCCGGCGCCACGGCGATCATCCACAGGTACGCGTGGGCCCGGTCGGTGGGATGCTCCTTCGCCATCAGCCGGGCGATCCACTCCACGCGCTCGTTCTCCGGGTCGACGGCCTTCCGCAACTGCACGGCCTCGTCGTTCCCGTCGTTCCCGTCGTTCCCGTCGTTCCCACCGTGTCCGCCGTGCCCGTCGGCCTGGTTGCCCTCGGTGTCCTCCCGCGGGCCGGCGGAGTGGTCCGCGGCCGGGTACGGCAGCCACAGGGCGCAGGCCGAGCCGTCCTCCGTGACGTCGATCCACCCGTCGGCGAGCACCGCGTCGGTGAACGCGGCCATCAGCCGGTGGTGCACCCGGCGCCGGTACTCCGCCCCCGGGAACACCCAGTTGCTCACCGGGTCGTCCTGGAACGCCTCGTCCAGCAGCCGCACGACCAGCTCCCGGTCGCTCTCCCCCGCCGTCCGGATCCCCACGCCCATCCTTCTGCCCTTCCCCTCAAACAGCTTGTGCGGTACGGGAGTTGAGCCTATCGGTGGGGCTTCGGGCAGCGAAGGGAAGGGCGCGGGCCCCGCACACCGTGGGGAAGTGCGGGACCCGCGAGCCGGAACCCTGGTGACCGGGCGGGGTCAGGAGCCGCCCGGTCCCGGGGGTTCCGGGGTCATGGGCCGGCCGGGGTCACCCGGTGCGGCGGGTGACGAACTCGGCGAGGGCGAGCAGACCGCCCGCCGCGTCGGCATCCGGGACGGCACCGGCCAGGGCGTCCACCGCGCGGGCCATCCGGTCGGCCGCCTGCGTCTGGGCCCAGTCCCGGCCGCCCGCCCGCTCCACGGCCAGCGCCATCCGGGCCACCGTGTCCGGGTCCTCGGCCCGCCCCGCGGCGGGCGGGGCCGCGTACAGCTCGGCGAGGTCGGCGGCGGCCGGGGTGCCGGAGGTGAGCGCGGCGACCACGGGCAGCGACTTCTTGCGGGCGGCGAGGTCGGCACCGGCCGGCTTGCCGGTGCGGCCGGGGTCGCCCCATATGCCGATCACGTCGTCGATGAGCTGGAAGGCGAGCCCGGCCTGACGGCCGAACGCGTCCAGTGCCGCGACCTGGTCGGCGGACGCCCCGGCGCACAGCGCGCCCAGGGCGCAGGCGCAGCCCAGCAGTGCGCCGGTCTTGGCCTCGGCCATGGCGAGCACCTCGTCCAGGGCGACCCCGGTGGGGTCGCGCCGCTCCAGGGCCGTGTCCGCCTGCTGGCCGGCGCACAGCTCCACCACGCAGTCGGCGAGGCGGGCCGCGGCCGCCGCCGACGCCGGGCGGGGGTCCTCGGCGAGCAGCCGCAGGGCCAGCGCCTGCAGGGCGTCCCCGGCGAGGATGGCGGCGTTCTCCCCGAACACCGTCCAGGCGGTGGGCCGGTGTCGGCGGGTGGTGTCCCGGTCCATCACGTCGTCGTGGAGCAGGGTGAAGTTGTGGACCAGTTCGACCGCCGCGGCGGCCCGGACGGCGCCGGTGCGGGCCCGGGCCCCGCCGAGGGCGTCGGCCGCGGCCAGGACGAGCGCCGGGCGGATCGCCTTGCCGGCGTTGCCCGCGGCGGGCGTGCCGTCCGCCTCCTCCCACCCGAAGTGGTAGAGCGCGGTGCGGCGCACCGGTCCGGGCAGGGTGCCCAGGGCCGCCCGCAGTTCGGGGTCGACCACCGCTCGGGCCTGTCGCAGCACCTGTTCCGCCTCCCGCCCGCCGCCGTCTCCCGAAGCCGACTGCTCGCCCCCGGGTCCCGGCGGGCGTCCGGGTGTCCCGGCGGGCGGGGCTCCGGTGCCGCTCGCCGGTGCCGGGGCAGCGGTCCGGCGGGTCCGCGGGAGGCTGTGGGGCGCGGCGGTGCGCTGCGTGGTGCCCGTCATGGACTCGGCCATGGAATCCCCCTCGTCCCCTTCGAAACGTCCGCGGACGGTGGCGTTCGCTCTGTGGTGACGGCTCGTTCGCCCAGGTGGTCTACCCACTGCCGCGGGCGCGGACACCGGAGGCGGGCGTTCGGTGTCATCGCCGGCGGCCGATCTCGACGTTCTCCAGCACGCCGAGCGCGTCGGGCACGAGGACCGCGGCGGAGAAGTACGCCGTCACCAGGTAGCCGATGACCGCCTGCTCGTTGATCCCCATGAACCGCACCGAGATACTCGGCTCGATCTCGTCGGGGATTCCGGCGGCCCGCAGGCCGATCACGCCCTGGTCCTCCTCCCCGGTGCGCAGGGCGATGATGGAGCTGGTCCGGGCCTCACTGATCGGGATCTTGTTGCAGGGGAAGAGGGGCACTCCCCGCCAGGTGGGGATGCGGTTGCCGGCGATGTCGACGGTCTCCGGGACCAGTCCGCGCCGGTTGAGCTCCCGGCCGAACGCGGCGATCGCGCGCGGGTGGGCGAGGAACAGCCTGGTGCCGCGGCGCCGGCTGAGCAGCTCGTCCATGTCGTCGGGGCCGGGCACGCCGTCGTGGGGCTGGAGGCGCTGGTCGTACTCGCAGTTGTGCAGCAGGCCGAAGTCGCGGTTGTTGATCAGTTCGTGTTCCTGGCGCTCCTTCAGGGCCTCGACGGTGAGCCTGAGCTGCTGCTCCGTCTGGTTCATCGGCTGGTTGTACAGGTCGGCCACGCGCGTGTGGACGCGCAGGACGGTCTGGGCGACGCCGAGTTCGTACTCGCGTGGCCGGGCCTCGTAGTCGACGAACGTGTGCGGGATGTCCGGTTCGCCGCTGTGGCCGGACAGCAGGTCGATCTCCTTCTCGCCGTACCTGTTGGTGCGCTCCCCCGGATCGGAGCGCCGCCGCTGCAGGTGCTCGCGCAGCGAGTCGGTGCGTTCGGCGACCTGCTCCACGTCCTGCCGGGACAGCACCAGCACGGTGCAGGCGGTGTCCGTGCGGACCGTGTACTCCCAGACGGGGTTCTCGTCCAGGAGCGCCTGGTCGCCGAAGTAGGCGCCGTCGGCCAGGACGCCGAGGACCTGGTCGTCGCCGTAGGGGCCGGTGCCGAGCTTCTCGACCCTGCCGTGCGCCAGCAGGTAGACCTCGTCGGCCCGGCTGCCGGAGGAGGCGATGACCTGGCCGGGGCCGAACTCCCGCCGGCGGCAGCGCCGGGCGAGCTCGGAAAGCGCCTCCTCGTCCTCGTACGACCGCAGGGCCGGCAGTTCGCCCAGCTCCGCGGGGATGACCTCGACCCGGTCGCCCGTCTTGACGAAGGTGATCCGGCCGTCGCCGACCGCGTAGGTCAGCCGGCGGTTCACCCGGTACGTGCCGCCCTGGACGTTCACCCACGGCAGCATGCGCAGCAGCCAGCGGGAGCTGATCTCCTGCATCTGCGGCACGGACTTGGTCGTGGTGGCCAGGTTGCGCGCGGCCGCGGTGCCGAGGCTCTGCTGTGACCGCTGCTGTTCCGTGCGGATCTCTTCGCCCACCGACATCAGGAAATCGCCCTCCCATACGTGCACCGGCGCGTCCGCTTCGCGCACCGGTGTGCGGGAATCAGCCTTCCATCACGCTGTGTGCCGGTGCTATTACACAAAAGAGCGGGATTGGATCTTCGCTCGGCCGGGCAGTCGTGGACTCCGGCAACGGCCGCCCGCCGTGCGCCGGATGACCGGATCGGCTCGCACACGGTCCGAACGACTGGTCCCGCACCGTCCGCTCCCGGTACAAGCACACCTTCCGGAGTCGGCCGCGTCCGGGCGGCCGTCCCGGCCACATCCCGAAGGAGGCGGCCATGGCCCCACCCATGTCCGCGGGCGCGTTCCTGTCGAGTCTGAGAGCCGCGGGTGTCACGGTCGTCGAGGTCGGCGACTGGCGGCACCACAACCGCAACCACAAGGGGCCCTGGGGTCCGGTGCACGGCGTGATGATCCACCACACGGCGACCCGGGGCGAGGAGCGGACGGTGGAGCTGTGCCGCACCGGCCACCCGGACCTGCCCGGTCCCCTGTGCCACGGAGTGATCACCAAGGACGGCCGGGTGCACCTGGTCGGCTACGGCCGCGCCAACCACGCCGGCCTCGGCGACGACGACGTCCTGCGCGCGGTGATCGCGGAGAAGACGCTGCCGCACGACAACGAGGCGAGCACCGACGGCAACCGCCACTTCTATGGCTTCGAGTGCGAGAACCTCGGCGACGGCCACGATCCCTGGCCCGAGGCCCAGCTGGCGGCCGTCGAGAAGGTCTCCGCCGCGATCTGCCGCCACCACGGGTGGACGGAACGGTCGGTCATCGGCCACCTGGAGTGGCAGCCGGGCAAGGTCGACCCGCGCGGCTTCACGATGGCGTGGCTGCGCGCGCGGATCCGCGACCGCCTGAAGTGACGCCCGCCGTCACCGGCGACAATGCCAGGGTGACCCATCCCGCCCTCCGCCCCCGTCTCCCCTCGCCCCTGCAGGAGGTCGCGGACGACCGCTTCGCCCGCCGGGGCCTGCGGCTGCTGCTGAAGCGGGACGATGTGATCCATCCGGAACTGGTCGGGAACAAGTGGCGCAAGCTGGTGCCGAACCTGCGGGCGGCGAACGGGCGGCCGATCGTGACGTTCGGCGGCGCGTACTCCCACCACCTGCGCGCCACGGCCGCCGCGGGCCGCATTCTCGGCGTGCCCACGATCGGCGTGGTGCGCGGGCAGGAGCTGGCACGACGGCCGCTCAATCCGTCGCTGGCCCGGTGCGCGGCCGACGGCATGCGGCTGCATTTCGTCGAGCGGGCGGTCTACCGCCGCAAGACGGAGCCGGAGACGCTGGCGGCCCTGCTGCGGGCGGCGGACGCGCAGGAGGCGTACGTCGTCCCGGAGGGCGGCAGCAACGCGCTCGCCGTGCGCGGCTGCCGGGGCCTGGGCGAGGAGCTGCGCGGGCGGGCCGACGTGGTCGCCGTGGCATGCGGCACGGGCGGCACCCTCGCGGGCCTGGCCGCGGGGCTCGGCCCGGGGCAGCGGGCGCTGGGCGTGCCGGTGCTCCGGGGCGGTTTCCTGGCCGCCGAGGTCGGGGCCCTGCAGCAGCGGGCGTTCGGCGGCCCGCGCGGGCACTGGTGGCTCGACGAACGCTTCCACTTCGGCGGATACGCGCGCACCACCCCCGCGCTGCACGCCTTCGCCGACGACTTCGAGCAGCGCCACGGCCTGCCGGTGGAGCGGCTCTACGTCGCCAAGCTGCTGTACGCCCTGACCGTCCTCGCCGACGAGGGCGCCTTCGCGCGCGGCAGCACGGTCGCGGCCGTCGTCACCGGCCGCCCGTTCCCGGAGGCGGCCGCGCGGGACGACGTCACGTCGCCTCCCGGTACGCCGCCGCCTCCTCGAAGTCGAGGCGGCGCAGCAGGGTCCTGAGCATCTCGTCGTCGATGTAGCGGCGGTCGCGCAGCCGGACGAAGACGTCGCGTTCGGTGGCGATCACCTGGCGGGACAGGCGGCGGTAGGTGTCGTCGACGCTCTCCCCGGTGCGCGGGTTGGACTGGCCGAGCCGTTCCCACACGGCGTTGCGGCGGTACTCCACGACGGCGCGGAGGCGGTCGGCGAGCGGCGGCGGCAGGGTGTTGCGCTCGTCGGCGAGGAGCTCCTCCAGGCGCTGCTGGGCGGCGAGGGAGGCCTGTGCCTGGGCGTTGGCCTCGGCGAGCGTGGCCGCCTGCTGGTCGCGGCCCGGGAACCGCAGGAGGCGGATCAGCGGGGGCAGGGTCAGGCCCTGCACGACGAGCGTGCCGATGACCGTGGTGAAGGTCAGGAAGAGGATCAGGTCGCGCTGCGGGAAGGGACCGCCGCCGTGCACGGTGTGCGGGATGGAGAAGGCGATGGCGAGTGAGACCACGCCCCGCATGCCCGCCCAGGAGGTCACGATCGGCCCCCGCCAGGTGGGGTTGTCCTCGCGTTCCCGGATGTGCCGCGACACCAACCGCGGCACGAAGGTGCTGGGGTAGACCCACACGAACCGGGCCGCGACGACCACCAGGAAGACGACGAAGGCGTACCAGGCGGCCTCGCCGGGGTCGTAGGCGCCCAGTCCCTTCAGGACGACGGGCAGTTGCAGGCCGATGAGGGCGAACACCGCGGACTCCAGGACGAAGGCGACCATCTTCCACACCGCCTCCTCCTGGAGGCGGGTGGCGAAGTCGACCTCCCACGCGCGGTGGCCGAGGTGCAGGGCGACGACCACGACCGCCAGGACACCGGAGGCGTGCATCTGCTCGGCGACGCTGTAGGCGACGAACGGGATCAGCAGGGAGAGGGTGTTCTGCAGCAGCGCCTCCTTCACGTGCGTGCGCAGCCAGTGGATGGGCGCCATGAGCACCAGGCCGACGCCGACGCCGCCGACCGCCGCGCGCAGGAACTCGCCGATGCCCTCCCCCCAGGTGGTGCTCTCGCCGATCGCCGCGGCCAGGGCGACCTTGTAGGCGGTGATCGCGGTGGCGTCGTTCAGCAGCGACTCCCCCTGCAGGATCGTGGTGATCCGCGACGGCAGCCCCACCCGGCGCGCGACCGCCGTCGCCGCCACCGCGTCCGGCGGCGCCACCACCGCGCCGAGCACCAGCGCCGCCGGCAGCGGCAGCCCCGGCACGACGAGATAGGCGGCCCAGCCGACGACGACGGTGGCGAACAGCACGTACCCGACGGACAGCAGCGCCACCGGTCGCTTGTAGGCACGCAGGTCGAGGTAGGAGCTCTCCATCGACGACGTGTACAGCAGCGGGGGCAGCACCAGGGGCAGCACGACGTCCGGGGCGAGGGTGTAGCCGGGCACCCCGGGGACGTAGGAGACCGCCAGGCCGGCCGCGACGAGCAGCAGGGGGGCCGGCACCGGGGTGCGACGGGCCGCCGCGGCCACCGCGGCACTGCCCGCCACCAGCAACAGCAGCGGCATCACGTCCATGGCACTCGCCCGCCCTCTCCGCGGCGCCGCCGGCGTTCTCCGCCGGCCGGTCCACGCGGCTTTTCCCGCGCCGACCGTCTTGCGCCCGTCGTAACCTGGCCATCATGAAACAGTGCACGCACGCCGACGCGCTGCCGCACCCGGAGCCCGCAGCCCTGAGCGAGACCTGCCTGGAGTGTCTGGCCGACGGCACCGATCCGGTGCAGCTGCGGCTGTGCCTGACCTGCGGCCACGTCGGCTGCTGCGACTCCTCGCCGAGGCAGCACGCGACACGGCACCACAAGGAGACCGGTCATCCGGTGATGCGGACCTTCGAGCCCGGTGAGGACTGGCGCTGGTGTTTCGTCGATCACGTACTCGTGTGACGGTGGTGCCGTACGGTTCGACCGTCTGACGTCCGGGTACGTCAATCCGGCGCGTCCTCTTCCCAATTGGGCCCGCAGACCCCTAGCCACTGTGCGTATACAGAGGTTTACTGTGAGTGACAGTACGGGGATGGGGTCCTGAGACAGAAAAGCTGAGGGCGCGATAGCGTCACCGCTGACCAGTATCGCGTCGTACTGACCCGGGGGGCGACCCTCGGCCCCGAGAAAGCTTGTACCACCTTGGAGGTGAGGGTGTCCCAGATCGCAGGCGAGCCCGCGACCCAGGACTTCGTGGAAGTCCGGCTGCCGGCTGCGGGTGCCTACCTGTCGGTGCTGCGTACGGCCACGGCCGGGCTCGCGGCCCGTTTGGACTTCACCCTCGACGAGATCGAGGACCTGCGCATCGCGGTGGACGAGGCCTGCGCGATCCTGCTCCAGCAGGCCGTGGAGGGCTCCGTCCTCAGTTGCGTCTTCCGGCTCGTCGACGATTCGCTCGAGGTCACGGTCTCGGCCCCGACCACGGACGGTCACGCACCGTCACGGGACACCTTCGCCTGGACCGTGCTGTCCGCCCTCGCGGGCAAGGTCTCCTCCGCCGTGGACGAGGACAAGACCGTGTCGATCAGCCTCTACAAACAGCGTGGCGCGGGCCCAGGCCCGGCATGAGAACAGGGGACGGGCCGGTGCGGGACGAAGACAGCGGCACACGGGCGCGGGAGCGGCGGGAGCCTCGGCGGCTGCCGGCCGGGGACGGCAACGCCCCGGCGCGGACCGACGCGCGGGCGAACAGCGGCGACCCCGCGGGGTCGTGGCGCGGCACGGGCGGCATCGACGGCATTCCCGAGCAGGCCAGGCCGCATCCGGAGGACGACGGCTCCCCGGCAGCCGGCCTCCTGGACGACGGCCCCGGCCAGGCGGGCACCGCACCGGCCGCGCCCCCCGCGGGGCAGGGCGCGGGCACGCCGGCAGGCGGGGGCCGCCCCACTCGGAAGCCGTCGCGAGTGGGGGAGGAGGCGAGGGCCAGGGGAAGGGCAACGGGCGGGACGATGAGCGAGCACGAGCGACACGCCGAAGAGGGCGCACCGGGGGCGCAGAGCGCGCCGCAGGGTGCGCCGCACGAACTGCGGGACCGCAACGGCGCACGTGCGTTGTTCGCCGAACTGCGCAAGCGGGATCCGGGCAGCCCGGAGTACGCGGAGCTGCGCAACCGGCTGGTCCGTATGCACCTGCCCCTCGTCGAGCACCTCGCACGCCGCTTCCGCAACCGCGGCGAGCCGCTGGACGACCTCACCCAGGTCGCCACCATCGGTCTGATCAAGTCGGTCGACCGCTTCGACCCGGACCGCGGCGTGGAGTTCTCCACGTACGCGACCCCGACGATCGTCGGCGAGATCAAGCGCCACTTCCGCGACAAGGGCTGGGCGGTGCGCGTGCCGCGCCGGCTGCAGGAGCTGCGGATCGCACTGACCACGGCGACGGCCGAGCTGTCCCAGCAGCACGGCCGCTCCCCCACCGTGCACGAGCTCGCCGAGAAGCTGGCGATCTCGGAGGAGGAGGTCCTGGAGGGCCTGGAGTCCGCCAACGCCTACTCGACGCTCTCCCTGGACGTGCCCGACACCGACGACGAGACCCCGGCCGTCGCCGACACTCTCGGCGCCGAGGACGAGGCGCTGGAGGGCGTCGAGTACCGGGAGTCCCTCAAGCCGCTGCTGGAGGACCTGCCGCCGCGCGAGAAGAAGATCCTGCTGCTGCGGTTCTTCGGCAACATGACCCAGTCGCAGATCGCGCAGGAGGTCGGCATCTCCCAGATGCACGTCTCCCGGCTGCTGGCGCGCACGCTGGCGCAGTTGCGGGAGAAGCTGCTGGTGGAGGAGTAGCGGGGCCGCAGTCGAAGCGGCCGGGGCCGGTGCCCGGTCCGCCGCCGGGTGTCTCGTCCGGCGGCGGCCCGGGCACCGGACGTTTCGTGCCGGGCACCGGACGTTTCGTGCCGGGCGCCGCGTTCGGCGGCGGCCCGCCGCCGGGCGTCCCGTGCCGGTCCCCCGGCCCGGGCCGGGCGCCGTGTCCGACGCGAACCGACGGGCACTCCCGCCTGCAGAACCGGGGCCCGGACCGCAGGAGGAAAGGCCCGCCGTCACTTCCGTCCGGGCTCCTGCGGGCGGCCCGGGCCGCGAATGCCGAGGGCCTGGGTCGTGGCCGGGTTGACCAGCAGCACTAGGGCCGTCACGGCGACGACCGCGAGCACGATGCCCGCCGGGATCGCCACCCCGTCGGCGCGCAGCAGGTTGTAGGCGATCGGCAGCGCCAGCAGTTGTGTGATCACCGCGGGGCCCCGGCTCCAGCTGCGCCGCATCAGCAGTCCGCGCGCCGCCAGCAGCGGCAGCAGCGCCAGTACGATCACGGTCACGCCGCCGGTGACGGCCTGCTGCCGGTCGTCGGGGTTCCCGGTGAAGCCCAGCACGAGCATCCACACCCCGCCGGCCACGAGCACGGCGCCCTCCAGGGCGGCCAGCGCGGCTGCCCAGGTCAGCCGTCGCGGGCGGGGTCCGGCGTCCGGGGTGGGGGTCTGCTCACTGCTCACCCCTGCAGGGTAGCCCGCGCACCGGGGACGGCCTCGACACGGGCGCCCCGCACCCGGCTTTTCGGCGCGTGCGAGCACCGCGGCGCGCGGCCACACCTCTTCCTCTTGTCGGTTTCTCTTACCGGTTCCCTACCTCCTCTGCCCCGAGTACCGCCCAGTAGGTACGCTGCACGTCATGCGTGCACTTCTCGTGGTCAACCCGGCGGCAACCACCACAAGCGCACGTACGCGCGACGTCCTCATCCACGCGCTGGCGAGCGAGATGAAGCTGGAGGCGGTCACCACCGAGTACCGCGGCCACGCACGCGACCTGGCCCGGCAGGCGGCCGACAGCGCGGACGTCGACCTGGTCGTGGCCCTCGGCGGCGACGGCACCGTCAACGAGGTGGTCAACGGCCTGCTGCACGCCGGCCCGAACCCGGACCGCCTGCCCCGCCTCGCGGTGGTCCCCGGCGGTTCGACCAACGTCTTCGCCCGCGCCCTGGGCCTGCCCAACGACGCCGTCGAGGCGACCGGCGCCCTGTTGAACGCGCTGCGCGACGGCAGTGAGCGCACGGTCGGCCTGGGGCTGGCCTCCGGCACGCCGGGCACGGAGGACGAGGCGGTGCCGGCCCGCTGGTTCACCTTCAACGCCGGCCTCGGCTTCGACGCGGGCGTCGTGGGGCGCGTGGAGCAGCACCGGGAGCGCGGCAAGAAGTCGACGCACGCCCTCTACGTGCGCCAGGTGGTGCGCCAACTGCTGGGCGAGCCGCACCGCCGGCACGGCACGATCACCCTGGAGCGGGCCGGCGAGGAGCCGGTGACGGGGCTGGTGCTGTCCATAGTCTGCAACACCGCTCCCTGGACCTACCTGGGCAATCGCCCGGTGTACGCCTCCCCGAAGGCCTCGTTCGACACCGGTCTGGACGTGTTCGCGCTCAGCCGCCTGTCCACGGCCGCGGTCCTCCGGTACGGCACCCAGCTGCTCGCCTCCTCCCCCGAGCGCGGGCCGCACGGCAGGCACGCGACCTCGCTGCACGATCTGAGTGAGTTCACCTTGCATTCGAAGGTGCCGCTGCCTCTCCAGATGGACGGTGACCACCTGGGGCTCCGTACCAGCGTGACGTTCACAGGCGTACGGCGTGCACTGCGTGTGATTGTGTGAGCAGAAGGGCCCAAAGTCCTTTCAGTCGAACGTTTAGGCCAGGATCCACCCCATGGAAGTACGGCTGTGACCTAGTCGACACCGAGGAATCAAAAAAAACTTTCCGGAAGGGGTTGTATCCGCCGCTGAGGTTTGCGAGTCTCTACGTGGCGATCGGGACGGACCGCCATAGCGGCCTCCCAGCGATCACCAGAACCCCTCATCAACCTTCAGGACCACACCAGGGAACCTGGTGGTCGGCCCTTCACTTGTTGAGGGATTCGTGAAAGCGTTCACATTCACAAGCAACCTGCACGTCATACCCGAGGAGAGGTAGCAGCCATGGACTGGCGTCACCGCGCCGTTTGCCGCGAGGAAGACCCCGAGCTCTTCTTCCCCATCGGCAACACCGGTCCTGCGCTGCTGCAGATCGAGGAAGCCAAGGCCGTCTGCCGTCGCTGCCCGGTGATCGAGCAGTGTCTGCAGTGGGCGCTCGAGTCCGGCCAGGACTCCGGCGTCTGGGGTGGCCTCAGCGAGGACGAGCGCCGCGCCATGAAGCGCCGTGCCGCCCGCAACCGGGCCCGTCAGGCCTCCGCCTGATCGACCCGCCCCGCTAACAGCCTGAGCTTGGCGGCGCGTACCCCTGAAGTACGCATCTCCCGCCCCCGAGCAGCAGCGCACAGTACTCCGGGCTCTTGGAGCAGGGGGTACGCCCACAGCAGCGAGCACTAGCCTCGGACCCGCCGGTCCGGGGCTTTTTGCTGCCCCGGCGCCGACCGCCGTACGCCGGCCGATGCCGGACTCCCTTGCCGTACCGCCCACTTGAAAGGACGGCCCACTGGGGCTGCAGGGACTGCTCGGGCTGCTGTGGCTACTTGGGTGTCCGCACGGGGATGTCCAGGATCACGCGGGTGCCGCGCTCCGGGGCGGGGACCATGTCGAAGGTGCCGCCCAGCTCGCCCTCGACGAGCGTGCGCACGATCTGCAGGCCGAGGTTGCCGGAGCGGTGCGGGTCGAAGCCCTCGGGGAGGCCGACGCCGTCGTCCTGGACGGTGACGAGGAGGCGGGCGTCGCGGGTGGTGCCGCCGCGCACGGCGGAGACCTCGACGGTCCCGGTGTCGCCCTCGCGGAAGGCGTGTTCGAGGGCGTTCTGCAGGATCTCGGTGAGGACCATGGACAGCGGGGTGGCGACCTCGGCGTCGAGGATGCCGAAGCGCCCGGTGCGCCGGCCGGTGACCTTGCCCGGCGAGATCTCGGCGACCATGGCGAGCACCCGGTCGGCGATCTCGTCGAACTCCACGCGCTCGTCCAGGTTCTGGGACAGCGTCTCGTGCACGATCGCGATGGACCCCACCCGCCGCACGGCCTCCTCCAGGGCCTCGCGGCCGCGCACGGAGTCGATGCGCCGGGCCTGCAGGCGCAGCAGGGCGGCCACCGTCTGGAGGTTGTTCTTGACGCGGTGGTGGATCTCCCGGATCGTCGCGTCCTTGGTGATCAACTCCCGCTCGCGGCGGCGCAGTTCCGTGACGTCCCGCAGCAGCACCAGCGAACCGATGCGCGTACCCTTGGGTTTGAGCGGGATCGTACGGAACTGGATCACGCCCTCGTTGGCCTCGATCTCGAACTCGCGCGGCGCCCAGCCGCTGGCGAGCTTCTCCAGCCCCTCGTCCACCGGCGCCCGGGACGGGGCGAGTTCGGCGGTGGTCTTGCCCAGGTGGTGGCCGACGAGGTCGGCGGCGAGGCCGAGACGGTGGTAGGCGGAGAGCGCGTTCGGGGAGGCGTACTGGACGACGCCGTCGGCGTCCAGCCGGATCAGACCGTCGCCGACGCGGGGCGAGGCGTCCATGTCGACCTGCTGCTCGGCGAACGGGAACGCGCCGGCCGCGATCATCTGCGCCAGGTCGGAGGCGCTCTGCAGGTACGTCAGCTCCAGGCGGCTCGGGGTGCGCACGGTCAGCAGGTTGGTGTTGCGGGCGATCACGCCGAGCACGCGGCCCTCGCGCCGTACGGGGATGGACTCGACGCGGACCGGGACCTCCTCCCGCCACTCGGGGTCGCCCTCGCGCACGATCCGGCCCTCGTCGAGCGCCGCGTCCAGCATGGGCCGGCGGCCGCGCGGCACCAGGTGGCCGACCATGTCGTCCTGGTAGGAGGTGGGGCCGGTGTTGGGCCGCATCTGGGCGATCGAGACGTAGCGGGTGCCGTCCCGCGTGGGCACCCACAGCACCAGGTCGGCGAAGGAGAGGTCGGAGAGCAGCTGCCACTCCGAGACCAGCAGGTGGAGCCACTCGAGGTCGGAGTCGTCGAGGGCGGTGTGCTGGCGGACGAGTTCGTTCATGGAGGGCACGTCTGCGAGCGTACCCGGCGGTTTGTGCCGCTCCGAAACGGACGACCCGGTGAACGGGAGCCGGCCGCCCGGTGAACCGCCCCGGAAACACCCGCGGGCCGCGGCGCCTGAGAGGGACCCTCAACCCTCCCGGCACCGCAGCCCGGAGCATCATCGACCGGGGGGTGTGCGGTCCCACTCGGCCGAAGAGGAGGAGCCGGGGCAGTCAGGGCAGAGAGCTCCGGTTCCTCCGTCCGCCTTCCTGTGCGGGGGAAGGCGGAAACCTGATGCGTTCACTTGTTGTGCGCGCACCGCGCCCTTGTCGTTCTGCCACCGAACAGCTTGGCCGACGAGGGCGGGTTCCCACAACTGCCGGGACGCCCCGGTTTCCGGCGCGGGCCGGCGGCGCGGCGGCTCAGCCGCGGGGCCAGCCGGCCAGGGCCACGTCGACCAGCGCCTCCAGTTCCGCGCGGCTCGCGCCGTCGCGCGCCTGCTGCGACATGCCCTGCAGCACCGCGCCGACGCAGCGGGCGAGCGCGCCGGCGTCGGTGTCCGCGGGCAGCTCCCCCGCGGCGATGCCCGCCCGTATACGACTCTCGAACGCGGCGATGTTCGCGTTGCGCCGTTCCCGCAGCAACGCCTCCACCTCGGGGGTCGAGCAGTTGGTCGCCGCGTGGACGACCAGGCAGCCGTGCGGGCGGTCCGGCGCGGTGTACTCGGCGGCCGCCTCGCGCAGCACCCGCTCGACGGCGGCCCGGGCGGTGGGCTCCTCGGCCAGGGCGCGGTCGCCGAAGGAGCCGTACCGCGCGCGGTACTCGTGCACGACCTCCGTGAAGAGCGCCTGCTTGTCGCCGAAGGCCGCGTACAGGCTCGGGGCGCCTATGCCCATGGCGCGGGTGAGGTCCGCGACGGAGGTGGCCTCGTAGCCGTGCTCCCAGAAGGCCAGCAGCGCCTTCTCCAGAGCGGTCGCGCGGTCGAAGGACCGGGGGCGGCCACGCCGGGACGGCGACGGCCGGGCGGACCGGGTGGGCCGGGTGTCCTCGCTGCTCGCCATGGGGTGAATTCTATAGGGGGCACTAGAGAAATGTCGGCGGAGTGTTGTACGGTCATTTTTGTAGCGACCGCTAGAAAATTATGGGCCGGCCGGACCGGCCACGGCTGCCGTGGAGGCGGCGCACAGGAGCCGCCGGGGCGGCGCGCAAGCGGCGAACAGGACGCGAGGAGGAAGGAACGCCATGGGCGCACTGACGGGCAGGACGGCGCTGGTGACGGGCGCGAGCAGGGGCATCGGGCGGGGCATCGCCGAGCGGCTGGCGCGGGACGGCGCACGGGTGGCGGTGCACTACGGGCGCAACGAGGCGGCGGCGAAGGAGACGGTGACCGCGATCGAGGCGGCCGGCGGATCGGCGTTCACCCTCGGAGTGGAGCTGGGACGGCCGGGCGACGCCGAGGAGCTGTGGGAGCAGTTCGACCGGCACGCCGACGGGGTGGACATCCTGGTGAACAACGCGGGGATCGGCGTCTCGCCGCCGCTGGAGGAGATCGACGAGAAGGAGTACGACCGCGTCTTCGCGGTGAACGTGAGGGCGCCGTTCTTCATCGTCCAGCACGGTCTGGAACGGCTGCGCGACGGCGGCCGCGTCATCAACATATCGTCCGGCCTGGCCCGGACCGCCGTGTTCCCGCACCTGATGGCCTACGCCATGACCAAGGGTGCGCTGGACGTCTTCTCCCGCGACCTGTCCAAGGTGCTGGGCCCCCGCGGCATCACGGTGAACTCGGTGGCGCCCGGCGTCATCGACACCGACAACACCCACGACCTCCTGCACGGCACCGAGGACGGCCGGGCCGAGGCCGCCGCGCTCTCCGCCCTGGGGCGGGTGGGCGAGCCGGCCGACGTCGCCGACGTGGTGGCGTTCCTGGCCTCGGACGGCGGACGGTGGGTGACCGGAAGCTGGGTGGACGCGACGGGAGGTTCCCTGCGACAGGAGCGACAGGAACGGCACACGGCCCGCAGGAGACGCACACGGCGATGCGGCGGTCCCGCCTGGGAGACCCGAACGACCTCTGTTAGATTGACCTTATTGGTCTAAACCACATGGCCGTCTCTCCGGTTCACGTCCCCTCTCCTCGATCGGCAGGCCCCGCGTGGAAGTTGTCATCGTTCCGGACGCCCAGGCCGGCGGCGAGCTCGTCGCCGAGGCCATGGCACAGCTGCTGCGACGCAAGCCCGACGCCCTGCTCGGCGTGGCCACCGGTTCCACACCACTGCCCGTGTACGAGGCGCTGGCGGCCAAGGTCCGCGCCGGTGCCGTGGACGTCTCGCGAGCACGGATCGCCCAGCTCGACGAGTACGTGGGGCTGCCCGCGGACCATCCCGAGTCGTACCGCTCGGTGCTGCGCCGGGAGGTGCTGGAGCCGCTCGGCATCGGCATGGAGCGGTTCCTCGGGCCGGACGGCACCGCGCGGGACCTGCGGGCCGCCTGCGACGCCTACGACCGGGCGCTGGCCGAGGCGGGCGGGGTGGACCTGCAGCTGCTCGGGATCGGCACGGACGGGCACATCGGGTTCAACGAGCCGTGCTCGTCGCTGGCCTCCCGCACGCGGATCAAGACGCTGACCGAGCGGACCCGCATCGACAACGCGCGCTTCTTCGACGGTGACATCGAGCAGGTGCCGCATCACGTCATCACCCAGGGCATCGGTACGATCCTGGAGGCGCGGCACGTGGTGCTGCTCGCCACCGGCGAGGGCAAGGCGGACGCGGTCGCCGCGAGCGTCGAGGGCCCGGTCGCCGCGGTCTGCCCGGCCTCGGCCCTGCAGCTCCACCCGCACGCCACGGTCGTCGTCGACGAGGCCGCCGCGTCCAAGCTGAAGCTCGCCGACTACTTCCGCCACACGTACGCCAACAAGCCCGACTGGCAGGGCATCTGAGGCAAGGCGTCCGAGACGTCCGAGGCAGGGCCCGGAGCCCGGCGCAGGGCGCAGAGCGCCCTGCGGGGCCGGTGACCGGCGCCCGCGGTTCCCGGCGGGCCCCGGCGGGAGGCCCGGCGCGGGTGTGGTGGGCCGGGACGTGTCCCGCCGCGCAGGGCGTTCCCGCCCCCGTGGCCCCACCGCGTCCGGGCCCCCGGCGCGTCCGAGCCCCACCGTGCCCGGGCCCCCGGCGCGTCCGAGCCCCCACCCTGTCCGAGGTATCCGGGCCCCCGGCGCGTCCGAGCCCCCACCCTGTCCGAGGTATCCGGGCCCCCGCCGCCCGGACCTACACCCCCGCGATCGCCTCCGCCGCCGCACGGCCGCAGACCCGGGCCGCGCCGTGGGTGGCGATGTGGAGGGCGCCGCGGGGCGGGGCCTGGGGGACGCCCATCTCGACGACGACGGTGTCGGGACGGGCGGCGAGCAGGGTGTCGAGGGCGGCCGCCATCCAGGGGTGACGGTGCTCGTCGCGGACGACGGCCACGATGCGCCGCTCCCCCGCCGCGCGCAGGGCCGCCGCTCCGGCGTCGTCCCCGGTGAAGCTGCCGGTCTCGGTGCCCGGCAGGAGGCGGGCGAGTTCGGCGGCCACGCCCCACGGGGTCTCGGTGCCGACGGCGATGTTGGCGACCGGGGTGAGGACGGCGACGTACGGCGGCGCGGTGAGCGGGGTGAAGGCGTCGGCGCCGGTGACCCGCAGGGCGCGGCGGGCCGCGCGCAGGCCGATGCCGCTGTCCGCGGCGGCGGGCGGGCCGGTCCGCCGGGCCCGGGCCGTCCAGCGCGCGAGTGCCCGGACGCGTTCCGCCGCGTCGGCCAGGCGTTCCTCGGGCAGGTCGCCGGAGCGGACGGCGGCGACCAGGGCGTCGCGCAGGCGGCGGACGGTGTCGTCGTCGGCGAGGCCGCCGCCCACGCAGATGGCGTCGGCGCCGGCGGCGATGGCCAGCATGCTGCCGCGTTCGATGCCGTAGGTGGCGGCGACGGCGCGCATCTCCATGCCGTCGGTGACGATGAGGCCGTCGTAGCCGAGTTCGCCGCGCAGCAGGTCGGTCAGGACCGTGCGGGACAGGGTGGCCGGGCGGTCCGGGTCGAGGGCGGGGACCAGGATGTGGGCGCTCATCACGGCCTTGGTGCCGGCGGCGACGGCCGCGCGGAACGGGGCGAGTTCGCGCTCCCGCAGCACCGGCGCCGGCACGTCGATGCGGGGCAGGGCGAGGTGGGAGTCGACGGCGGTGTCGCCGTGGCCGGGGAAGTGCTTGGTGCAGGCGGCGACGCCGGCCGACTGCAGGCCGGTGACGTAGGCGGCGGTGTGCCGGGCGACCAGGGCGGGGTCGGCGCCGAAGGAGCGGACGCCGATGACCGGGTTGGCCGGGTCGGAGTTGACGTCGGCGGAGGGCGCCCAGTCGAGGTTGACGCCGCACGCGGCGAGGCGGCGGCCGAGTTCGCGGGCGACCTTGCGGGTGAGCTCCACGTCGTCGACGGCGCCGAGGGCGTGGTTGCCGGGGTAGGAGGAGCCGGTGTGCACCTCCAGGCGGGTCACGTCGCCGCCCTCCTCGTCGACGGCGACGAGCACGTCGTCGCGTTCGGCGCGCAACTGGGCGGTGAGAGCGGCGAGTTGTCCGGGGGAGGTGATGTTGCGGCCGAACAGGCCGACGGAGGCCAGGCCCTCGCCGAGGCGGCGCAGCAGCCAGTCGGGGGCGGTGGTGCCGGTGAAGCCCGGCTGGAGGACGGTGAGCGCGTCACGCGTGAGGGTGTCGGTGCCGGCGAGTGTCGTCATCGGGTGGGTGTCATCCCTTCACGGCGCCCGCGGTCAGTCCCGCGGCCATCTTGCGCTGGACGAGCAGGAACAGCACGACGATCGGCACCGCCATCATGGTGGCTCCGGCCATCATCGGGGCGTACTCGGTGCCGTGCTTGGTGGTGAAGTTGCCCAGCCACACGGTGGCGGTCTGGTGCTTCTGGCTGAGCAGCATCAGGGCGTACAGGTACTCGTTCCAGGCCTGGATGAAGCCGTACACCGAGGTGGCGACCAGGCCGGGGGCGAGCAGCGGGAAGACCACCCGCAGGAAGGCGGTGGTGCGGGAGCAGCCGTCGACCATGGCGGCCTCCTCCAGCTCCCGCGGGATGTTGACGATGAAGCCGCGCAGCGTCCACACCGTGAAGGGGAGGATGAAGGTCAGGTAGGTGATGACGAGGCCGGTGAGCTTGTCGTACTGCCCCAGGTCGTTCAGCAGCAGGAACACCGGGATGATCATGGCGACGAGCGGGACCATCTGCACCGCCAGGATGCCCACGATCACCACCTTGCGGCCGCGGAAGGCGAACCGGGAGATGGCGAGCGCGGCGAGCATGCCGACGACGACGCCGATCACGACCACCGCCAGGGACACCACCAGGCTGCGGCCCACCGGCCCCCAGAAGTCGGCGATGTCCAGCGCGCGGCGGAAGTTGGCGAGCGTCACCCCGGTCGGCAGCAGGCTCGGGTCGGGGTCGATGGCGTCCTCGGCCGGTTTGAACGCCGTGTTCAGCATCCAGTAGAGGGGGAAGCCCGCCGTGACGAGGACGAGCAGGCCGAGGAGGTTCCAGCCGAGCCGGGACCTGCGTCGCCGCCGGACGGCGCCGGCCGCGGCCCCCGCACCGCTCACACCGCTCACACTGCTCACGCCGCTCACTCCACCTCTCCGATCCTGAGCATCTGACGCATGTAGACGGCGACCACGCCGAGCAGCAGCAGCACGGTGATCAGGG
Source organism: Streptomyces echinoruber (assembly GCF_014651135.1). Taxonomy (GTDB): domain Bacteria; phylum Actinomycetota; class Actinomycetes; order Streptomycetales; family Streptomycetaceae; genus Streptomyces; species Streptomyces echinoruber. Next base: position 148,276 of record NZ_BMWH01000003.1, on the reverse strand, counting down.
CGATCGCCGAGCCCTGCGCGTAGTCGTTGACGACGAAAGCGCGGTCGTAGGAGTAGGTGTTGAGCACCTGGAACTCGGGTTCGGGGTGGCCACCGCGCATCACGAACACCTGCGGAAAGACGCCCATGTCCCAGATCACCGACAGGGTCGTGAGCATCACCACGACGGGCTTGAGGATGGGCAGGGTGACGTGCCGGAAGACGCCCCAGGAGCCGGCTCCGTCCAGCCGCGCGGCCTCCTCCAGTTCCTTCGGCACCTGTGTCAGGCCCGCGCTGAGGGTGATGACGACGAACGGGACGGCGCCCCACACCACCAGCAGCATGATCACGGCAAGGCCCTGCGGGCCGCTCGCGAACCAGTTGTGGCCGCTCATGTGCACCCCGGGCACCTTGCTCAACAGGGCGTTCAGCACGCCGTAGTCGGAGTCGAAGAGCCATTTGAAGACGGTGGTGGCGACGATGACGGGCATGCCCCAACTGGCCACCAGGACGATATTGACGAGCGTGCGCAGCCAGCGGGAGACGCGCTGCTGCAGCAGCGCCACCGCCATGCCGAGGACCATGGTGGCCACCACGCAGCCGGCCGCGAAAACGACCGTGCGCAGCACGACCGCCCAGAACTCGCCGTCGCCCAGCACCGTGCGGAAGTTGCGCAGCCCCACCCACTCGGCCGGCTGGAAGCCCCACAGCTGGGACTGGCCGAACGTCTGGAAGGACAGGGTGACCAGGCGGACCAGCGGATAGCCCATGACCAGGACGAGGGTCACCAGGCAGGGCGCCAGCAGCAGCCAGGGGACCGCGGCACCGCGGCGGGACGGGCGCGGGCGCGTGCGGGCGGTGGCCGCCGCGCCGGGTGGCGGCGGCGCCTGCCGCGGCAGCGGCACCTTGGCGGGGGTGGTGGTGTCTGCGGCACTCATGGCGCGCTCCTCAAGGGTCCCTCGGGTGGCTCGGGTGGCTCGGGCGGCGGGGCCGCGGGGACGGCTCGGGGGAAGGAGGGGACGGGCCGCGACGGCGGCCGGGAAGGGGGCGGGCGGGGTCCCGCCGCCGGTGGCGGGACCCCGGGGCCCGGGTCACTTGGTGTTGATGACCTTGTCGATCGCGGCGTCCGCGTCCTTCGCGGCGGCCTCGACCGACTTCTTGCCGGTGCCGATGTCCTGGAGCATGGTCTGCAGGATCTGCTGCTTCTCCACCCGGCCCCAGCCGGGCGCCATGGGAACGAACCAGTTGGACTCGGCCGCGGTGGCCGGGACCGCGGTCGCCGGGTCGTTCTTCAGGGTGGCGAGGTCGGTCTTGTTGTTGGGCAGGTTGCCCTTGGCCATCAGGCCCTTCTGCCCGGACGGCCCGGTGAAGGCGTTGATCCACTCGGCGGCCAGGGCCTGCGCGTCGGACCTCACCGGGATGGCGAGGTCGGAGCCGCCGAGGAAGACGGGCATGTTCTTGCCGGACGGGCCGGGCATCACGAAGTTCTCGAGGTTGTCCTTGAGCTTGCCGGTCTTGTCGTTCTTCGGGTCGGCGGAGGTGGCGCCCTCCCAGGCCGCGCCGAAGATCATGCCGGACTTGCCCTGGCCGAAGACGATGTAGCGGTCGGACTCGTCCTTGGTCTTGTCGCCGTGCATGTATCTGTCGACGACGTTCTTGAACTCCTTCAGCCCCTTGAGGGACTCGGGGGAGGACAGGGAGGCCTTCCACCGGCCGCCCTCCTCCTTGGCGATGGCGCCGCCGGCGTCGTAGACGAAGGACATGGCGGCGTACCAGTCGCGGGTGGGCTGGTACCAGGCGCTGAAGCCGCTCCCCTGCTTCTTCTGCACCTTGTCCAGGTCGGCGGTGAGCTCCTGGTACGTCTTCGGTGTGGACTTCACGCCGGCCGCGGCGAAGACGTCCTTGCGCCAGGTGGCGATGCGGCCGCCGGCGTAGTACGGCACGCCGTAGGTCTTGCCCTGGTAGGTGACGGAGGTCTTCAGACCGTCCAGCCAGGCGCCGGAGTTGGTGAACTTCGCCGGGTCGACGGGGGCGAAGGCGCCCTTGACCATGTAGCCGAGCATCTCGCTGTTGCCCATCTCGACCACGTCGGGGGCCTTGTCGGTGGCGAGGACGGCGTCGAGCTTGGCGTTCTTGTCCGGCCAGCCGTAGTACTCGTGAGTGATCTTCAGGCCCGGGTGCTTCTTCTGCACGGCCGCGTCGGCGGCCTTCACCAGTTGCGGCCAGTTGTTCTGTGCGTCGACGGTGAGCCAGACGGTCAGTTCCTTGGCGTCGGCCCCGCCGCCCGCGGCCCCGCCCTTGCCGTCGCCGTCCCCGCACGCCGCGATGGAGACCATCATGCCCGCGATGCCGATCGCGGCTGCCAGCTTGCGCTTCACGCCATCCTCCTCAGGGATGCCTCGAACCCCCCTGCCTCCCCGCGGTGTTCGCCGGCGCGTACCGCCCGTGGGGCCGGGACCTGGACCAATGGTGTAGACCAGTACGGGGGAGCTTGGCCCAGACCAATAGGGCTGTCAAGGGTGTTCAGGACGGCCCGGGAGGTCCGTTACGCGACCGCGATATGCAGGAATGTTTCGATTCGGGCAGCCACCGCCGAGCTGGACTAGACCAACAGCGGTCACGGCGGTATACAGAGGAGATCACGGAGCGTGCGGGCGGCCCCCGCCGGACACGGCCGTGCCACGATGTGAGCCGTGGCCGATGGGTATGTCGGTCGCTTCGGCACCCGGAGCCGGGAAGGCAGAGCATGAGCACCGACGTCAGCAGTGCGGAGAACGAGAACGGGACCAGCGTCCGTACCGCGCGCGTGCCCAAGTACTACCGCTTGAAGCGGCACCTGCTCGACATGACGGAGACGCTGCCCCCGGGCACGCCCGTGCCGCCCGAGCGCACGCTGGCCGCGGAGTTCGACACCTCCCGCACGACCGTCCGCCAGGCCCTGCAGGAACTCGTCGTCGAGGGCCGCCTGGAGCGCATCCAGGGCAAGGGCACCTTCGTCGCCAAGCCGAAGGTGTCGCAGGCGCTGCAACTGACCTCCTACACGGAGGACATGCGCGCCCAGGGCCTGGAGCCCACCTCGCAGCTCCTCGACATCGGCTACGTCACCGCCGACGACCGCCTCGCCGGCCTGCTCGACATCGCCGCCGGCGGCCGGGTGCTGCGCATCGAGCGGCTGCGCATGGCCAACGGCGAGCCCATGGCCATCGAGACTACCCACCTGAGCGCGAAGCGCTTCCCCGCCCTCAGGCGCAGCCTGGCGAAGTACACCTCCCTCTACACCGCGCTGGCCGAGGTGTACGACGTCCACCTCGCCGAGGCCGAGGAGACCATCGAGACCTCGCTGGCCACCCCGCGCGAGGCCGGCCTGCTCGGCACCGACGTCGGCCTGCCCATGCTGATGCTTTCCCGCCACTCCTTCGACCGGGAGGGCAAGCCGGTGGAGTGGGTGCGGTCGGTGTACCGCGGGGACAGGTACAAGTTCGTGGCCCGGCTGAAGCGGCCGGAGCGGTAGGACCCGCGCCGGGCCTGCCCCGGCCGGGGGTCCGGGGGTCGCCCCCCGGGAAATGCGGCGTGGCCCGGCTGAAGCGGCCGGAACGGTAGGGCATCACCGGGAAGAACGCGCTGGTCAGAGGCGACCGGGCGCGGTGCGGCGCGGCCCGGTGCCGTCGTATGCGAACCGTTATACGAACAAGGGGTTCCGCAGCGGGCGCACCGTGACCTAAATTGCCTGCGCATTGCACAGGTGATCAACGAGGGGACGGAGGCGCCCCATGTCGAATGCCCCAGAAGTCACCCCAGAGGCCCGCGGAACGGTGGTGACACCGGTACGGGTCGTCATCGCCCTCTGTCTCGCCGCACCGTTCGTGGCGCTGCTGTGGGTCGGATCGTACGCGAAGGCCACCCCGGTCTTCATCGGCATCCCGTTCTTCTACTGGTACCAGATGCTGTGGGTGATCGTCTCCACGGGGCTGACGATGATCGCCTACCACCTGTGGCGGCGTGACCAGCAGGCGCGCGCCACCCGGTCCGGGAACGGGGGTGCGTCGAAGTGAAGGACGGCGTCAACGGCGTGGCGCTCGGCGTCTGCGTCTTCTTCTTCCTGCTCGTCACCGTCATGGGCTTCCTCGCCGCGCGCTGGCGCCGGGCGGAGAACGAGCACAGTCTCGACGAGTGGGGCCTGGGCGGACGCTCGTTCGGCACCTGGATCACGTGGTTCCTGCTCGGCGGCGACCTGTACACCGCGTACACCTTCGTCGCCGTGCCGGCGGCGATCTACGCGGGCGGCGCGGCGGGCTTCTTCGCGGTGCCGTACACCATCCTGGTCTACCCGCTGATCTTCACCTTCCTGCCCCGGCTGTGGTCGGTCTCGCACCGCCACGGCTACGTCACCACCTCCGACTTCGTGCGCGGCCGCTACGGCTCCAAGGCGCTGTCGCTGGCGGTGGCGCTGACCGGCATCCTCGCCACGATGCCGTACATCGCGCTGCAGCTGGTCGGCATCCAGGCGGTGCTGGACGTGATGGGCGTCGGCGGCGGCGCGAGCACCCACTGGTTCGTCAAGGACCTGCCGCTGCTGATCGCCTTCGGTGTGCTCGCGGCGTACACGTACTCCTCGGGTCTGCGGGCGCCGGCGCTGATCGCGTTCGTGAAGGACGCGCTGATCTACCTCGTGATCGCGGTGGCGATCATCTACATCCCGATCAAGCTCGGCGGGTTCGACGACATCTTCGCCAAGGCGACCCAGGCACTCGGCCAGACCAACCCGGCGACCGGCAAGCCGCGCGGCGCCGTGGTGCCGCCCGAGGCCGGGCAGTGGACGTACGCCACGCTGGCGCTGGGCTCGGCGCTCGCGCTGTTCATGTACCCGCACTCGATCACCGCGACGCTGTCCTCGCGCAGCCGTGAGGTGATCCGCCGCAACACCACGATCCTGCCGCTGTACTCGCTGATGCTGGGTCTGCTGGCGCTGCTGGGCTTCATGGCGATCGCGGACGGCATCAAGGTCACCAACGGCCAGCTGGCGATCCCGCAGCTGTTCGAGAACGTCTTCCCGGACTGGTTCGCGGGCGTGGCCTTCGCCGCCATCGGCATCGGCGCGCTGGTCCCGGCGGCCATCATGTCGATCGCGGCCGCGAATCTCTTCACCCGCAACATCTACAAGGACTTCATCAAGCCCGACGCGACGGCGAAGCAGGAGACCGCCGTCTCCAAGATCGTGTCGCTGCTGGTGAAGGTGGGCGCGCTCGTCTTCGTCCTGACCATGGACAAGACGGTGGCGATCAACTTCCAGCTCCTGGGCGGCATCTGGATCCTGCAGACCTTCCCGACGATGGTCGCCGGCCTGTTCACCCGGTGGTTCCACCGCTGGGCGCTGCTGGCCGGCTGGGCGGTCGGCATGGTCTACGGCACGATGGCCGCGTACGGCGTGGCCTCGCCGACCCAGAAGCACTTCGGCGGCTCCGCGAAGGAGATCCCCGGCATCGGCGAGATCGGCTACATCGGCCTGACGGCGTTCGTGCTGAACGTGCTGGTGGCCGTGGTTCTGACGCTGGTCCTGCGCGCCGTGAAGGCCCCGGACGGCGTCGACGAGACCAAGCCGGAGGACTACACGGCCGACGCGGGCGACCCGGGCGTGCAGGTGGAGCTGCCGCCCGCCACGGCGGGCGCCTCGCACTGACGCGTCCTCACCGACGGGCCGCCGGAGGAAATCCGGCGGCCCGTTGTCGTACCCCTGCGGCACACTCGGCCGCATGGACATCGTGATCCGGCCGGTGCGCCCCGGCGAGTACGACGTCCTGGGCGAGATCACCGCCCGGGCCTACCTCCAGGACGGTCTGCTCGATTTCGGGGAGAGCGACGGCTACCTGGAGCACCTGCGGGACGTCGCCGCGCGGGCGGCGGCCGCCGAGGTGCTGGTGGCGGAGGTGGACGGCCGTGTCGCCGGCGGCGTGACCTTCGCCCCGGCCGGCAGCCGCATGGCCGAGATCGCCCGCCCCGGCGAGGCCGAGATACGGATGCTGGCGGTCGCGCACGAGGCCCGCGGCCGGGGTGCCGGGGAGGCATTGGTGCGCGCCTGCCTCGACCGGGCCCGCGCGAGCGACGGCTGTGTCCGTGTCGTGCTGTCCACCCAGCGCACCATGCGCACCGCCCATCGCCTCTACGCCCGCCTGGGCTTCACCCGCGCCCCCGAGCGCGACTGGAACCCGATACCGGAGCTGGACGACGTCACGCTGCTCGTCTACGAACTGCCGCTCCGGCAGCGGCCGGACTGACGACCCCGCCACCACGCAACACAACATCTGGGGGCCTCTTTCCGCTACCGGCACAACATGTATGCTCGTCTCGCTGTCGCCGCAGGGGAATCCGGTGCGAATCCGGAACTGTCCCGCAACGGTGTACGCGTGCGTGTCCATGCCCATGTCCGTGTCCGCGGACACGCATCCGCGTCAGTCCGAGGACCTGCCGACAGTGCGCCCGGCCGACCGGTCCGGGCGCCGACGTCCGGGCCTCGTGGATTGGGCCGGCGGACACGGTGCCGCGTGCGCCCGTGAACCGTCCCCCGCCCTCGCCGAGGCCCCGTGCCGAGCGAGGGAGAGCCCCCGTGACAGCCCCCGTGACCATGGTGCCGGCCGATCCGGCCGCAGCCGCGCAGCAGGACACCGACGGCCCCGGTGCCGTGCTGCTGCGGACCCTGACGGAACTGACCGCCGACCTTCCCGACGCCGACCCCGGTCGGGTGGCCGCGGCGGCCCTGCGCGGCCGGTCCGCGCGGGCGGACGAGACGGAGCTGCGGGAGCTGGCCACGGAGGCGGCCGCCGGCCTGATCCCCGAGGACCCCGCCTACTCGCGGCTGGCCGCCCGCCTGCTCACCCTGGGCATCCGCGCCGAGGCGGCCTCGCAGGGCGTCACGTCGTTCACCGGGTCGGTGGCCGTGGGGCACCGCGAGGGCCTGATCGCCGACCGGACGGCGGCGTTCGTGCGGCGGCACGCGCGGCGGCTCGACGCGCTGATCGACCCCCGGGCCGACGACCGCTTCGGCTACTTCGGCCTGCGCACCCTGCACAGCCGCTACCTGCTGCGCCACCCGCTCACCCGCAAGGTGATCGAAACACCCCAGCACTTCCTGCTGCGGGTCGCCGCCGGGCTCGCCGAGGACGACACGCCCCGGTCGGCGGACGAGGTGGCCGCGCTCTACGGCCTGATGAGCCGCCTGGACTACCTCCCCTCCTCCCCCACCCTCTTCAACTCCGGCACCCGGCACCCGCAGATGTCGTCCTGCTACCTGCTGGACTCCCCCCGGGACGAGCTGGACTCGATCTACGAGCGCTACCACCACATCGCCCGCCTCTCCCAGCACGCCGGCGGCATCGGCATCGCCTACTCCCGCGTCCGCTCCCGGGGAACGCTGATCCGCGGCACCAACGGGCACTCGGGCGGCATCGTGCCGTTCCTGAAGACCCTCGACGCCTCGGTCGCCGCCGTGAACCAGGGCGGCCGGCGCAAGGGCGCGGCCGCCGTCTACCTGGAGACCTGGCACGCCGACGTCGAGGAGTTCCTGGAGCTGCGGGACAGCACCGGCGAGGACGCCCGCCGCACCCATCACCTCAACCTCGCGCACTGGGTCCCGGACGAGTTCATGCGCCGGGTCGAGGCCGACGACGAGTGGTCGCTGTTCTCGCCGTCGGACGTGCCGGAGCTGGTCGACCTGTGGGGCGAGGAGTTCGACGCCGCCTACCGGGAGGCCGAGCGCGGGGGGCTCGCGCGCAGAACGCTCCCGGCCCGCGACCTGTACGGCCGGATGATGCGCATGCTCGCGCAGACCGGCAACGGCTGGATGACCTTAAGGACACCGCCAACCGCACCGCCAACCAGACGGCCGTGCCGGGCCGCGTCATCCACTCCTCCAACCTCTGCACGGAGATCCTGGAGGTCACCGACGACGGGGAGACGGCGGTGTGCAACCTGGGGTCGGTGAACCTCGCCGCCTTCGTCACCGAGGACGGCGTCGACTGGGAGCGGCTGGACGCCACCGTCCGCACGGCCGTCACCTTCCTCGACCGTGTCGTCGACCTCAACTTCTACCCGACCGAGCAGGCCGCCCGCTCCAACGCCCGCTGGCGCCCGGTGGGCCTGGGCGTGATGGGCCTGCAGGACGTCTTCTTCAAGCTGCGCCTGCCCTTCGACTCCCCCGAGGCCCGGGAGTTGTCCACCCGGATCGCCGAGCGGATCATGCTCGCCGCCTACGAGACCTCCGCCGACCTCGCCGAACGCCCCCCAGCACCTTCGGCAGGCTCCGGTGCAGGGGGGACCCCCGGGATCCCCGGGACCCCCGTCGGCCCGCTGCCGGCCTGGGAGGAGACCCGCACCGCCCGCGGGGTCCTGCACCCCGACCACTACGACGTCGAGCTCGCCTGGCCCGAGCGCTGGGCGGCGCTGCGCGCGCGGATCGCACGGACGGGCCTGCGCAACGCGCTGCTGCTGGCCGTCGCGCCCACCGCCACCCTCGCCTCCCTCGCCGGCGTCCACGAGTGCATCGAGCCGCAGGTGTCCAACCTGTTCAAACGCGAGACGCTCTCCGGCGAGTTCCTGCAGATCAACTCCTACCTGGTGGAGGACCTCAAGCGGCTCGGCCGCTGGGACGCCCGCACCCGCGAGGCGCTGCGCGAGGCGAACGGCTCGGTGCAGGGCCTCACCTGGATCCCGCCGGAGGTACGGCGGCTCTACCGCACGGCGTGGGAGCTGCCGCAGCGGGCCCTGATCGACCTGGCCGCCGCCCGCACCCCGTTCCTGGACCAGTCCCAGTCGCTGAACCTGTTCCTGGAGACGCCGACCACCGGCAAGCTCTCCTCGATGTACGCCTACGCCTGGAAGTCGGGGCTGAAGACGACGTACTACCTGCGTTCCCGCCCGGCGACCCGCATCGCCCGCGCCGCCCGCGCCACCTGGGCCGCCGTCCCCGGCCGGCAGCCGGCCCCGGACGCCGAAGCGGCCGCCTGCTCCCTGGAGAACCCCGAGTCCTGCGAGGCCTGCCAGTGATGCCCACCCGTCACCCGGCCACCACCCCCGAAGACACCACCCCTGAAAACACCACCCCCGAAGGACGGCGCTCCGTGCCGACGGACACGACACGACCCCAAAGCCTTCTCGACCCCGGCTTCGAGCTCACCCTGCGCCCCATGCGCTACCCGGCCTTCTACGAGCGCTACCGGGACGCCATCAAGAACACCTGGACCGTGGAGGAGGTCGACCTCCACTCCGACGTCCCCGACCTGGCCCGGCTCACCCCCGCCGAGCGGCACCTGATCGGACGGCTGGTGGCGTTCTTCGCGACGGGCGACTCGATCGTCGCCAACAACCTCGTCCTGACGCTGTACAAGCACGTCAACTCCCCCGAGGCGCGGCTGTACCTGAGCCGCCAGCTGTTCGAGGAGGCCGTGCACGTCCAGTTCTATCTGACGCTGCTGGACACCTACCTCCCCGACCCGCGGGAGCGCGCCGCGGCCTTCGCGGCGATCGAGAACATCCCGTCCATCCGCGACAAGGCGCGGTTCTGCTTCACGTGGATGGACTCGGTGGAGCGGATCGAGCGGCTGGAGAGCAGGGCCGACCGCCGCCGCTTCCTGCTGAACCTGATCTGCTTCGCCGCGTGCATCGAGGGCCTGTTCTTCTACGGCGCCTTCGCGTACGTCTACTGGTTCCGCAGCCGGGGCCTGCTGCACGGCCTGGCGACCGGCACCAACTGGGTGTTCCGCGACGAGACGATGCACATGGGCTTCGCGTTCGACGTCGTGGACACCGTGCGGAAGGAGGAGCCGGAGCTCTTCGACGACGCGCTGCGGGCGCAGGTCACCGACATGCTGCGGGAGGCCGTCGAGGCGGAGCTGCAGTTCGCGCGCGACCTGTGCGGTGACGGCCTCCCGGGCATGAACACCGACTCGATGCGGCAGTACCTCGAGTGCGTCGCCGACCAGCGTCTGACGCGGCTCGGCTTCCCCCCGGTGTACGGCTCGGAGAACCCCTTCGCGTTCATGGAGCTGCAGGGAGTTCAGGAGCTGACCAACTTCTTCGAGCGGCGCCCGTCGGCGTACCAGGTGGCGGTGGAGGGCACCGTCGACCTGGACGAGGACTTCTGAGGCGGCCGGGCCCGGTGGGACTGCCGGGCCGCATGCAGCTGGCGGTCGATCCGGCGCTCGTGGCGCAGGCCCACGAGCGCCGGGCCGGCGAGGAGGAGGAACAGGATCACGACGGTCACGAATCCGATGAATGCGTTCATGAGGTAATCGTCGTACGACCAGGACACTCCTGACAGTGGCAGGACTGCCGTACCCCTTCAAATTCCTGCCACCACCGGTGCACACTGGCAGCATGCTGAAGAACGTCGCCGCCGTCCTGCTCGACGGCGTGCACCCCTTCGAACTGGGCGTCCTGTGCGAGGTGTTCGGCCTCGACCGCAGCGACGAGGGGCTGCCGGTGTACGACTTCGCGGTGGTCTCCGCGGAGGGACCCGAGCTGCGCACCCACGTCCCCGGCTTCACCGTCTCCACGCCCCACGGCCTGGACCGGCTGCGGGAGGCGGACCTGATCGCGGTGCCGGCCGGGAGCGACTTCACCTCCCGCACCTATCCGCCCGAGCTGCTGGACGCCCTGGTCGACGCCTGCGCGCGGGGCGCCCGGGTGCTCAGCGTCTGCTCCGGAGTGTTCGTGCTGGGCGCGGCCGGGCTGCTGGACGGGCGGCGGTGCGCCGCGCACTGGCAGCAGGCCAAGGAGCTGGCCCGCCGCCACCCGCGGGCGATCGTGGAACCCGATGTGCTCTACGTCGACGAGGACCCGGTGATCACCTCCGCCGGCACCGCCGCCGGCATCGACGCCTGCCTGCACCTGGTGCGCAAGGAGCAGGGACCGGAGGTCGCCAACAAGATCGCCCGGCGGATGGTGGTGCCGCCGCACCGCGACGGCGGCCAGGCGCAGTTCGTCGAGCGCCCGCTGCCCAGGTCGCGGTGCGACACGGTGGGCGGGGTGCTGGCGTGGATGGAGCGCAACCTCGACCGGGAGATCACCGTCGAGCAGCTCGCCGCGCGCGCCCACATGTCGCCGCGCACCTTCGCCCGCCGCTTCCAGCAGGAGACCGGCACCACGCCGTACCGCTGGCTGCTGCGCCAACGGGTGCTGCTGGCGCAGCAGTTGCTGGAAGCGACGGACGAGACGGTGGACGCGATCGCCGCGCGGGCCGGGTTCGGCACGGCGGCGGCGCTGCGCTACCAGTTCGACCGGGTGCTGGGCACCACCCCGAACGACTACCGGCGCACCTTCAGGGGACCGCGGGCCGCCTGAGGGCGCGCCCGGCCATCACCGCGGCAGGGCCCTCACCAGCAGCCGGCGCGGCCGCAGCGTGATGCCGATGCGCGGCGCGTCATCGGACCCGGGGGCCTGCTCGAAGCGGTAGGCGGAGGCCATCGCCGCCGTCAGCAGGGTGAGTTCGGCCATCGAGAAGTGGTCGCTCGGGCACTTCCGATTTCCCACGCTGAACGGGCTCATGGCGTATTTCGGCACCTCCTTGGCGCGCTCCGGAAGCCAGCGGTCGGGGTCGAACTCCGCGTGTGCGTCGAACGACCGCGGATCACGCTGGATCGCGTACGGGCTGTAGACGATGTCGGCCCCGGCCGGAATGCGATACCCGCCCAGCTCGGTATCGGCCACTGCCCGCCGGGTAAGAATCCATACGGCCGGACGCAAACGTAATGTCTCGATCACCACATTCCGGGTGTGCCGCAGCTTCTCGATGTCCGCGAAGGCGACGGGCCGGTCGCCCACGACCTTTGCCACCTCGTCCCGGATGCGGTCCGCGTGATCCGGGTGGTCCGCCAATACCTGCAGCAGCGACATGAGGGTGGAGCCGACCGTTTCGCTGCCCGGGGTGACAATCGCGATGACCTGGTCGTGGATCTCCTGTTCCCCGATGGGGTCGCCGTTGTCGTCCTCGGCCTTTAGCAGGGCCGTCAGCAGGTCGTCCGGTTTCCGGCCGGAGGCACGCCGGTCGGCGATGATCTCGTCGACCAGCAGGTGCAGGTCCGCCAGCGCCCGATTGAAGGCGCGGTTGGCCGGGAACGGCAGGCGGTAGAGCGGCCCGAGCGGAATGACCATGCGCTGGTACATGCCGCTGAACAGGGTGGCGAGCGCGGCGCAGATCCGCTCGGCGCGGTCGTCGGTGTAGGTGCCGCCCATCAGGCAGCGGGCGGCGATGCGCACGGCCACCCGGAACGACTCCCGGGTGGCGTCGATGACGTCGAGGGACCGCCAGCGCTCCACGAGCGCGTGCGCCTCCTCCTCCATGACCGGCCCGTAGCCGGGTATCGCGTCCAGCCGGAACGCGGGCTGGATGGTGCGCCGCTGCCGCCGGTGCAGGGCGCCGTTGGCCGTGGCCACGCCCTGCCTGCCGAGCAGGCTCTCCAGGGACTCCCACAGCGGTCCGGCGATGATGTAGTCGGGGCTGAGCGCGACCGCGCCGGTCAGTTCGGGCGTGGTGACCGCGTACACCGGCTTCGGGCCCAGTTGCAGGCGTACGACGTCGCCGTGGTCGCGCAGCCGGGAGAAGAAGTCCAGCGGGTCGCGCGCCAGCCGCAGGCCGTGGCCGAGAAGCGGCATCGCGCCGCCCGCCAGGGGCGGTTCACGCAGCTCCCGGACCGCGGACGCGGCGGATGCGGGCTTCGCCGACTCGACGGTCATTTCTCACCTGCCGTTTCGTTGTCGACGTACGGGGGTGTGGACCGGTCGTCCCAGCTGTCCACCCTGTACCGCCCGGACTCGTGGTGGAACCAGTAGACGGAGCTGAACCAGTTCCGCATGTTGGTGACGCAGGACCGCACCGCGACGGCGAGTTCCTTCCCGCGGACCGTGCCGTCCTCGAGGCCGTCGGCGAAACGCAGCGCCTCCCGCTCGGCGACGACGAATTCCGTGACGCATTCCCCGATGCGGCGCCGGAGCTCCTCGACCGCTTCCTCCAGCGTCATTCCCCGGTGCACGATGAGACTTATTCCGAGGTTGTGGACCTCGTCGCCCGCTATTTCCTTCGGCAGTGAGCAGAGATCGTTGTACCAGGCGGCGAATTCCTGACTCAGCAGGGCCGCGCGCCGATAGGCCGGGTTTTTGCGCACGGCGTCCGGGAGTTCGCATCCCGCGCTCGGTTCCAGCAGATCCGTCCAGATCCAGTGGGCGAAGGTGAGCCGGCGCAGCGCGAGGTATTCCTCGACGCCGGGGACGATTCCCTCGGTGCGGTTGCGGAACTCCCGGTCGTAGGCCTCGATCACCGCGTGGAAGTGGCGGGCGAAACGCGCGTTCCACGTCTGCGGCAGGAAGGAGAACAGCCGCAGCACGCTGTCCGCGAACCCGGCGACCAGGGGGTCGTGGTGGTGCAGGTGCGCCCGGGGTGCTTCGAGGGCCGTGTGCAGCGCCAGCCGCAGCCGCCGCCAGGCCGCCGGCCGGCCGTGCACGATGTCGCGGTCGTGACGGTCGTCCCAGACGAAGAACCAGGCGCTGTAGTCCGCGATCGCCTGGAGCACCGCGTCGGGGGCGCCCAGGTAGTAGCCCGCCATCAGGTCGGTGTAGCACAGGCCGTCGGCGTACTCGGCCACCTTGTCCGCGGGCATCAGGCGTTTTTCCAGCAGCCAGGTGCGGGTGTTCACCTGAAGCCTCGGCCAATACGGGTGCAGTTGCCGGGGAAAGGCGGTCTCGATCACCGGCAGGGCCAGTGACGGCGGGACCGCGGGAGCTGTCGGTGTGGCGCTGTGTGGTAATGCAGGCACGAGCAAACCCCTCTCAGCCGTCAGGGCGCGCACGCTCCCCCCCTCCGTGCCGGGCGTGCGCCGTTGCGTATCCCCGCTCTCCCCATTCAGCACCACAACTGACCGTTCTGGGAACGGATTTGCACCACTCACCACCCCCGGGCGCCGGAATTCTCCCCTTGTGCGGCTGTTGACGGTTCATCCGACGCCCGGACGGGGATCACCTGTGCGACGGACGGACGAACGACGCCCGACGGGAACGTTCCCGTCGGGCGCATCGGCGGCACGGGGCGCAAAAGCCCCACCGGTCTTTTCCCGTCCCGGTCGTACCCGGTCGTACCCAGTCGTGCCCGGTCGGGCCCGGCCGGGTGCAGGCATGCCCAGCCGGGTGCAGCCGGATTCAGTCGTGTCCAGCCGGGCGCAGCCGGATTCAGTCGTTCGCGACGACGGGGTAGCGCGGCTCGTTCTCCGCCATCTGCCGCAGCACGTCCTTGCGTTCGCGCTTGGAGAGACGGTCGATGTAGAGGCGGCCGTAGAGGTGGTCGGTCTCGTGCTGCAGGCAGCGCGCGAAGTAGCCGGTGCCGCGCACCCTGATCGGGTTGCCCCGCTCGTCCTGCCCGGTCACCTCCGCGTAGTCGGGCCGCGCGAGCGGCGCGTACGCGGTCGGCACCGACAGGCAGCCCTCGTTGCTGTCGTCCAGCCGGCGCTTCTCGGCGGGCAGGTCGACCAGCCTGGGGTTGCAGACCACGCCGACGTGCCGCACGCCCTCGTCGTCCGGGCAGTCGTAGACGAAGACCTTCAGATCGACGCCGATCTGGTTGGCGGCCAGGCCCACGCCCTCGGCGGTGCGCTGGCTGGCGAACATGTCCGCGACCAACTGCTGGAGTTCCTCGCCGAAGTCGGTGACGTCCCGGCACTCCTTGTGCAGCACGGGGTTGCCGACGACGGTGATCGGCCGCGAGGTGCCGCGCTCGCGCCAGGCCCGCTCGCGCTCCTCGCAGTCCTCCGTGTCGATGACGTATCCCTCGTCGTCGACGGGGAGCACGCCCGCGTGCTGCTGATCGGTGTCCTGCTGCGCCATGACCGACGTACGCCTTCCTCAGTGACCAGGAGTGTGGAAACCGCGGGTCTCCGGCTGCCGCGGAGAGCCACCCGCGAAGGGATGTGCCTGCGAAGATGCACAGGGTGCGGATACAGGGTACGGCGACCGCTCAGCAGACCTCTTCCAGGTCCCGCCAGTCCCGGGTGTCCGGGCTGTCCGCGACCCACCCGTCCAGCAGGCCCCGCACCAGCGAGGCCGGCGCGGCCAGCCCGCACTCGCGCTCCGGCACCCACAGCTGCCCGTCGGTGCGGTGGCCGAGCGGGCCGGGGTGGCCGGGCTCGCTGTGGTCGTGCGGGTCGGGCCGGGGGACGCCGTCGCCCTCGTCGGAGGGCATCCGCGACTCCGAGCACAGCCGGCACAGCAGCCGCACGGAGGACGACCAGTCCTCGGCGGCGAACCCGGCGTCGGCCGCGAGCTGTTCCAGCGCGTCCCGGTCGGCCTCGGTCGCCGCCTCCAGCAGCACCACCCACGTCGGCACCGGCGAGGGCGCCCACAGCTCGATCTCGTCGAACACCGGGTAGGCGTGCCCGGTGGCCGTGACCCGCTCCCCGTGGGGCACGCCGTCGTGCAGCACGACCTCGCCCCAGCGCCGCCCGGAGGACGGCAGCGGGATGGACAGCACCTCGATCCGCGCCGGATCCAGCCGCCGCCCCCACACCACCTCGGCCTCGCCCTCGGGCGACAGCCGGACGGCCCCGCTGCCCAGCTCCATGCCCAGCGGCTCACCGGGGGCACTGGCCCCTCCGGGCACGCGCAGCCCATACGCCTGCCAGGCGCGGCGGGCCAGCGGCCAGTCCTGCAGGGCGGTGGCGGCGATGCCGACGTTCCACCAGTCGGGTGCCCCGGTGTCCCGGTCGAGCAGCGCGACGGCCCTGAGGCCGGCGGCCCGGGCCTGCTCCCAGTCGTGCCGGAACTTGTGCAGCAGGGCGAGGTTGAACCAGGACTCCGACCGCCACGGCTCCAGGTCGGCGGCGCGGGTGAGCAGAGCACCCGCGTCCTCGTACCGCCCGTCGCCGATCAGGCTGAACGCGCGGTCGGTGGCCTGCCGCCAGGAGGCGCAGGGCCGGTGCCGTCCCTTGCCGAAGATCCTCACGATTCCCGCCTGCCAGTTCTCACGGAGTGGGCCGGCGTGCCCCCGGACACCCTCTCCCGCATCCAACCACGTACGGCCTCAGGGGCGCTCATTACCCATGGGTTACCCACTCGTGAGCGGGATCAGACCGTCCCGGCCCTCCCGCGCGAGCACCCTGGCCAGCGCTTCCACCACCTCGGGGGCGTACTCCCCCGCGGTCGCCAGCCGCAGTTCCTCCAGCGCCTCCAGGGGGGCGCCGGGCCCCGCGTGGCGCACCTTCTCGTCGTACGCGTTCACCACCCGCACGATCCGCGCGGGCAGCGGCTGCTCACGATAGGGGTCGGCCTGCCGCTCCACCACCTCGGCGACCGCGGCGGCCGCCCCGGTCTGCCGGACGACGGCACCGCCGAGCAGGGCGATGCGCCGCTGCTCCGCGGCGGGCAGGCCGGCGGTGGCGCCGGCGGGCACCGGGTCGACGAGGCTGAGCTGCCCGATGTCGTGCATGAGCGCCGCGTACTCCAGCACGGTCAGGTCGGGCTCCCCCAGTCCCAGGTCGCGTCCCACGGCCCGGCTCAGCGCGGCCACCCGCCGGGCGTGCCCGGGCGGGGTGTACCCGGCGATCTCGGTGGCGCGGGCGAGGCAGGCGATGGTCTGCCGGTAGGTGGCGCGCACCGCCGCGTACCGGCGGAAGGCGACCTGGGTGAGCAGCAGCGGCAGGCTGAACACCGGCAGCGCCCACAGCCCGGCCACGGCCACCGCCGGCGCCATCACCGCGCCGGTCGCGCACACCGCCGAACCGATCCCGGGCAGCGCGCGCAGCTCCTCGCGCAGCAGCGGCCCGAACGGCCACCGGGTGCGCGCGTGGGCCAGCGCCGCGGCGAGCACGGCGTCGCACAGCGCGGTCAGCGCCAGCAGCCCGGCCGGCAGCAGGGCCCAGGCGGGCCCCCGCCAGGCGCGCAGCACCCCCTGGTCGGACAGCGGCTGGAAGCACACGGCGGTGAAGCCCACGGTCAGCAGCCGCCGCGCCAGGTGGTCCGCCGTGCCGGGCCGCCCGCGCGCGACGTGCGGCACACCGCCCAGCAGCCCGGCGGCGCCCACCACGGCGACGACCTGGAGGGCGCCGTGCCCGGCCGGCCGCCCCGCGTTCTCCCCGAGCAGCGCGTACGCCAGCGCCCCGGCCGCACCCAGCGGCGCCGGCTCCCGCACTCCGGCCCCCGTCCACCGGGTCAGCTCCCCCACGGCGACGAGCGCCCCGAAGGCGCAGGCGACGGGGCGCTCGTCGAGGCCGTGGCGGAGGGTGACGGCGAGGGAGACGAGCGCGAGGAGGGCGGCGCAGGTGTGGATGAGCGGGAGCAGGAGGACACCCGGGGCGGGGCGGGCGGAGACGGCGAGGACGGCAGCGGGGACGAGGGGGTGGGGACGCCGGCGCGGGGTCACCGGTGCGCTTCCGTCCGGTCGGCGACGGGGCCGTCGGGCGCGGGCACCCCGCGCGGGGGCAGGGCCTCGTCCGCCGTCACCGCGGGGCACCACCCGCGGCGTGCGACCGCCCGTACCAGCGCCGTGACCATCCGGGGGTCGAACTGGGCCCCCGCGCACCGCTCCAGCTCCGCCAGCGCCGCGTCGACCGGCCGCGCCCGCCGGTAGGACCGGGTCGAGGTCATCGCGTCGAACGCGTCGGCCACGGCGACCACCCGCGCCGGCTCGGGAATCTCGCCGCCCGCCAGTCCGTACGGGTACCCGCTGCCGTCGAGCCGCTCGTGGTGGTGCAGGATCGCCGACCTGGCCTCGCCGAGGAAGGAGATCCCGCGCACGATCTCGTGCCCGTACTCGGGGTGCAGTTCGATGACCCGCCGCTCCTCGGGCGTGAGCGGCCCGTCCTTGCGCAGGATCCGCGTGGGCACGCCGAGCTTGCCCACGTCGTGCAGGATGCCGGCGAAGCGGAGGACCTCGACGCGCTCGTCGTCCATGCCCAGCTCCCGGGCGATCATCACGGAGGCCTGCCCGACGCGCTCGCTGTGCCCGCGCGTGTAGCCGTCCTTGATGTCGACGGCCTGCACGAGCGCGCGGATGGTGGCCTGGTGGGCGGCCCGTTCACGGTGGTACTGGGCGGACGCCCACCAGGACACGCACATCGGCAGCAGCACGAGCAGCGCGGCGAGGGGCCCGTAGGGGCTGCGCCACAGCACGGCCATCATCAGCCCGGCGAGTCCGTGCACCGCGACGGGCGCCAGGGAGCGCGGCAGCAGCCCGCGCCAGGCCCGCCGCACCGGCGCCCTCCCCCACGGCCCGAGGGGTGGGGGCGGCGCCCCCGCGCCGAGGGCGACGAGGCCGCCGTCGAGCGCGGTCAGCACCAGGCAGAAGGCGAGGACCGCGGCACCGGCGGGCGCGAGGACGTACGGGAAGTCGGCGCCGGCCACGGCGTCCCGCCCGCCCAGTGCCCCGTGCACCCGGGAGGCGGCGGCGACGGCGACGGCGAGCCGCGCGGCCCGCCAGACCCGGCGCAGCAGCACGGGCCGCCGCTCGACGCGGGACAGCAGCGCCCCCGGCAGCGCGACGAGCGCGGCGGCGGGGGGCGGCAGCAGGAACGCCCCGGCGAGCAGCACGGGGTGGAAGGCGGGAGCGAAGGCGGGGTGGGCGGTGCCGGCGAAGCGGCGCCGGGCGACATGCTCGCAGCCGGCGTGGAGCACGGCCAGGAACAGCAGCGCCCACCAGGGCGGACGCACCGCCGGCAGGGGCAGCACGCACAGGACGGCGAGGCACGCGACACCGGCGACGTACGCGCGTGCCCGCGCCGGTACCGCCTCCATGCCGTCCTCCCCGACCGTGTCCCTGTTCCGGCTGGAGCCTAGGCCGGACGGGGGAGGAAACGGGCCGATAAGCCGCTGATTAGCACGTTCGGGTGATGACAGGAGATCACGGACGATGACGGCCGGATACCGCCGGGCCGCCGGACACATCCGGGCCGTCGGACACATCCGGGCCGCCGGACACATCCGGGCCGTCGGACGCACACGGGCCGCCGGGCGCGCCCGTACCGCCGGACACACGCGGGCCGCCGGGTGCGCCCGCGCCGTACGACGCGCTCACCTTTCGCGTTGCGCGGCGCGCCCGCTCCAGCGCGGGATGGGCGCGCTCTCAGGGCTCAGGGCCCGGGGCTCAGGACTCCTGCGGCGTGACGGGCGTCGCCGGGACGTCGCTGTCGGGGACCTGGCCGGAGCGGATGAGCTCGATGCGCTGCATCACCTTCGACCGCAGGTCGCTGGGCACGTCGTCACGTCCGCAGCACCGCTTGACCAGCTTCTTCACGGCCTTTTCCAGGCCGTACTTCTCCAGGCAGGGCGAGCATTCCTCGAAGTGGTGCTCGAACTTGGTGCAGTCGGCATCCGGCATCTCACGGTCGAGGAACTCGTAGAGATGATCCAGGATCTCGCTGCAATCCACCTCGTGCGGCTGTCCGCAGCTCATGATCCCGAGCCTTTCACTTCGTCCGACTCCCCGGCACCGGCCGGGACGAGCCCGCGCTCACGGGCGTAGTCCTCCAGCATGCCGCGCAGTTGGCGGCGGCCCCGGTGGAGCCGGGACATCACCGTACCGATGGGTGTCCCCATGATGTCCGCGATCTCCTTGTACGCAAAGCCCTCGACGTCCGCGAGATAGACGGCGATGCGGAACTCCTCGGGGATCGCCTGCAGCGCCTCCTTGACGTCCGAGTCGGGCAGGTGGTCCAGCGCCTGCGACTCGGCGGAGCGCAGACCCGTCGACATGTGCGACTCGGCACGCGCGAGCTGCCAGTCCTCGATCTCCTCGGCCGCGCTGCGCTGCGGCTCGCGCTGCTTCTTGCGGTACGAGTTGATGAAGGTGTTGGTCAGGATCCGGTACAGCCACGCCTTGAGGTTGGTGCCCTCGCGGAACTGGTGGAAGGACGCGTACGCCTTGGCGTAGGTCTCCTGCACCAGGTCCTCGGCGTCGGCGGGGTTGCGCGTCATGCGCAGCGCCGCCGAGTACATCTGGTCGAGATACTCGAGCGCGTCCCGCTCGAAGCGCGCGCTGCGCTCCGCGGTCGTCTCGTCGTTCCCGGGCAGCCCGGTGCTTCGGCCCTCGGGCAGTTCCGCCTGGCCGTGCTCGGTCCCTGCGTCGGTACCGGTGACCGGACCCACCTCCTCCAGCGATGTCGTCGGACCGAATCCGGTCCCAACAGAATCGGAGAATAGACGACCCGCGCTCGAAGGCGCTTGCGGATCCGCTCCGCCCGCCGTCCGGGCAGGGACGGTCGTGGCCGTGTGCAGCACCGTCCAGTCCAGGCCGGCGCGGTTGCTGCCACGGCTCGGGCAGTAGGTCGAACCCATGCGGCGGACTTCCTCTCCTGAGACGTTTGCGTGCCGGTGGCCGGCGCGTCCGTTCGCCTCAACAGTGGTCGTGCCGTCGACATTCCCGTTCCCTCACACGAGTGCCCCGGTCACACGGGGTCCCCGGTCACATGGGGCCCCTGGTCACACGGGTTCCCCGGTCACATGGGGGTCCCCGGTCACACGGGTCCCCTTCACGCGGGTTTCCCGGTCACACGAGGGTCCCGGTCCACCTCACGACGGCGTCGGTGAGAGTCCGCAAGGCCTCCTCCTGCGTCAGCGGCGCCCGCTTCGGCACCGCGAACCCGTGGTCGCCGCAGGGCACCTCGACGAGGTCGTACGACCCCCGCGGGAACTCCTCCGGCCTGCCGAACGGGTCGCGGCCGCCCTGCACGACGAGGGTGGGCACGCCGGCGCCGAGCAGCTCGTCCGCCCGCGACCTCTCCGGCCTGCCGGGCGGGTGCAGGGGGAAACTCAGCGCGAGGACGGCGCGGGCGCCCAGGTCCCGGGCCGTGCGGCAGGCCACGCGGGCCCCGGCGCTGCGCCCGCCGGCCACCACGGGCACCCCGGGCCCGCCGAGCGCCGGCCACACCCCGCGCCATCCGGCGTCCAGCGTCCCCGGCGCCGGTGCCACCTTCTTCCCGGCCACCCGCCAGGGCTGCTCGACGAGGGCGACGGTGACCCCGTGCCCGGGCAGCACCCGCGCCAGCGCCTGGAGGTCGCGTGCCTCGACGCCGCCGCCGGCGCCGTGGCCCACGGCGAGCACGAGCCGGGACCGCCGCGCCCGGTGCCAGGTGATGCGCGCGGTGCCGGCGTCGGTGTCGACGGTCTCGCTCACGGCGGGGACCGGGTCGGCGGTCGCGGCCGGGGCAGGGGCAGGGGCAGGGGCAGGGGTCGGGGTCGGGTCGGGAGAGGAGGTCACGTCAGAAGAGTGTGCCCTCTTCCGGCGCCGGCAGCTCCTTCAGCAGCTCCGGCCCGTTGTTGCGGACGTTGCTGACCGCCGTGGAGACGGGGTAGGCCCGCAGGAGACCCGGCGGCGGGGGCGCCAGCAGGGCGCGCAGCTCGTCCGGGTCGGTGCGCGCCGGGTCCAGCCAGGCGTCCCAGCGGTCCGGGGTGAGCATCAGCGGCATCCGGGGGTGGATGTCGGCCAGGGAGCGCGGCCCCTCGGCGGGGGCGACCGCGAGGGGGGTCTGCTCGGCCTCGGTGGTGATCACCGTGCACGTCGCCCACCAGGCCCGCGGATGGTCGTCGGGCAGCGTCCGGTCCCGCCAGAACTCGTACAGGCCGGCCATCGCGAACACCGATCCGTCCGCCGGTGTCACGAAGTAGGGCTGCTTGCGGGGCCGCTTGCGCCTGCCCTCGACCTCCAGGTCCCGCTCCTCCTTGCCGGTGACCCACTCGTAGTAGCCGTCGGCGGGCAGGATGCACCGCCGGGCGGCGAAGGCCCGCCGGTAGGCCGGCTTCTCGTGCACGGTCTCCGCGCGGGCGTTGATCATCCGGGCGGCGCCGTCGGGCGACTTGGCCCAGGACGGCACGAGGCCCCAGCGCAGCCGGCGCAGCTGCCGAACCGGCCGCGGATCGCCGGCGTCCTTCAGGGGGCGGTCGAGGACGACGGGGACCTCCTTGGTGGGCGCCACGTTGTAGTCGGGTCCCAGGGCCTCTTCGGGCTCCCTCCCCCAAGCTCTCGGCTCCGCTCGAGCAGGGGGGACCCCCATCTCAATCCCGAAGACCCCTGCGAGCTCCTCGGGTCTGCGACTCGCTGCATACCGTCCGCACATGTGTGCAACCCTGCCAGACGCCGCACGACCCGGAGGGAGCAACCCCGAACCCCATGGACAGTTCGACCAGTTCGACCAGTTCGACCAGCCCGACCCACCTGGCCGGCACCGTCCCGGCCGCGCTGCCCGATCTCTGGGACCGCCTCACCGGCACGCAGCCCGCCCCCGACCTGTGGGTGGTGCTCGCCACCCTGGCCGCGGCGCTGGTCCTCGTCGTCCCGCACGGCCCGTGGCGCATCGCGCGCAACGCGATCACCATCGCGCACGAGGGCGGCCACGGCCTGGTCGCCCTGCTCACCGGCCGCACCCTGACGGGCATACGGCTGCACTCCGACACCAGCGGCCTGACCGTCAGCCGCGGCAAGCCGTACGGCCTCGGCATGATCCTGACCGCGGCGGCCGGCTACACCGCCCCCTCCCTGCTCGGCCTGGGCGGCGCCGCGCTGCTCGCCGCCGGCCGCATCACGCTGCTGCTGTGGGCGGCGACGGCCCTGCTGCTGGCGATGCTGGTGATGATCCGCAACGCCTACGGCGCGCTGACCGTGGTCCTGACCGGCGGCACGTTCCTGCTGGTGTCGTGGCTGGCGGGGCCGCAGGTGCAGGCCGCGTTCGCGTACGCGGGGGTGTGGTTCCTGCTGCTGGGCGGGGTGCGCCCGGCGTTCGAACTGCAGGCCAAGCGGGCGCGCGGGGGCGCCGGGGACTCCGACGCGGACCAGTTGTCGCGGCTGACGCACGTGCCGGCGGGGCTGTGGCTGTTCCTGTTCCACGCGGTGTCGCTGAGCTCGCTGGCCGGCGGGGGCCGGTGGCTGCTGGGGCTGTGACCGGGCGGCGGAGCCGCACCCGAACGACGGACGGTCCGCCCAATCGCCTCCTTATAGAGTGGGCCCATGGCCCCGAACCCCGCACACACCGCCCTTTGGCCCGCCCCGCACGCGAGCGGAGCCGTCGACGCGACGGTCCACGTGCCCGGGTCCAAGTCGGTCACCAACCGCGCCCTGGTGCTGGCCGCGCTGGCCTCCGAGCCGGGCTGGCTGCGCCGTCCGCTGCGCTCCCGCGACACGCTGCTGATGGCCCAGGCCCTGCGTGCGATGGGCGTGGGCATCGAGGAGGGGGTCGGCCCCGACGGCACCGGCGAGTTCTGGCGGGTGATCCCGGCCGTCCTGCACGGCCCGGCCACGGTCGACGTGGGCAACGCGGGCACGGTGATGCGGTTCCTGCCCCCGGTGGCCACGCTCGCCGACGGTCCCGTCCACTTCGACGGCGACCCGCGGTCGCACGAGCGTCCCCTGCACGCCGTGATCGACGCGCTGCGCGCGCTGGGTGCCCGGATCGACGACGACGGCCGCGGCCGACTGCCGATGACGGTGCACGGCGGCGGTGCGCTGGACGGGGGGACGGTGGAGATCGACGCCTCCGCCTCGTCGCAGTTCGTCTCCGCGCTGCTGCTGTCCGGCCCGCGCTTCAACCAGGGCGTCGAGGTGCGGCACGTCGGCCCCTCGCTGCCGTCGCTGCCGCACATCCGGATGACGGTCGACATGCTGCGCGCGGCCGGGGTGCAGGTGGTCACGCCCGAGTCGGGCGGCGAGCCCCATGTCTGGCGGGTCACCCCCGGGGCCCTGCTCGGCCGGGACCTGACCATCGAGCCCGACCTGTCCAACGCGCAGCCCTTCCTGGCGGCCGCGCTGGTGACCGGCGGCCGGGTCGTCATTCCGGACTGGCCGGCGCACACCACCCAGCCCGGCGACCGGCTGCGGGAGATCTTCACCGAGATGGGTGGTTCCTGCGAACTGACCGAGCAGGGGCTGGTGTTCACCGGTTCGGGTGAGATCCACGGGATCGACGTGGACCTGAGCGACGTCGGCGAGCTGACCCCCGGCATCGCGGCCGTGGCCGCCCTGGCCGACTCCCCCTCCACCCTGCGCGGGGTGGCGCACCTGCGGCTGCACGAGACGGACCGCCTGGCCGCGCTGACCAAGGAGATCAACGAGCTCGGCGGTGACGTCACCGAGACCGCCGACGGCCTGCGCATCCGCCCGCGCCGCCTGCACGGCGGGATCTTCCACACCTACGAGGACCACCGCATGGCGACGGCCGGCGCGGTCATCGGCCTCGCGGTGGAGGGGGTGCAGATCGAGAACGTGGCGACGACGGCGAAGACCATGCCGGAGTTCCCCGAGCTGTGGACCGGGATGCTCGAGGCGTAGGGACCATAGGGACAGGGCATGCGTCGCTACGGCAAGCACACCGACGAGGACGACATCCGCACCCGCCCCAACCGCCGGGGCAACCGGCCGCGCACCCACATCCGGCCCAAGCACGAGGACGCCGCCGAGGGCATGGTGCTCACCGTCGACCGCGGCCGCCTGACCTGCCTCGTCGACGGCCGCACGGTGATGGCGGTCAAGGCCCGCGAACTGGGCCGCAAGGCCGCCGTGGTCGGCGACCGGGTGGCCCTGGTGGGCGACCTGTCCGGCGACAAGGACACCCTCGCGCGCATCGTCCGCATCGAGCCGCGCCGCTCGGTGCTGCGCCGCACCGCCGACGACGACGATCCCTTCGAGCGCGTCATCGTCGCCAACGCCGACCAGCTCGCCATCGTCACCGCCCTCGCCGACCCCGAGCCGCGCCCGCGCCTCGTCGACCGCTGCCTGGTCGCGGCCTACGACGGCGGCCTGGAGCCGCTGCTGGTGCTGACCAAGTCCGACCTCGCCCCGCCCGACGAGCTGCTGGAACTGTACGGCGCCCTGGACATCCCGTACGTCGTCACCAACCGCGAGGAGCTGGAGAACGGCGACGCCGCCGACCGTGTCCGCGCACACCTCGCCGGCAAGGTCACCGCGTTCGTCGGCCACTCCGGCGTCGGCAAGACCACCCTGGTCAACGCGCTGGTCCCACAGGACCGGCGCCGTACGACGGGGCACGTCAACGCGGTGACGGGCCGCGGCCGGCACACCACGACCTCGGCGCTGGCACTGCCGCTCACGGGCGCGGACGGCTGGGTCGTGGACACGCCGGGCGTACGGTCGTTCGGCCTCGCGCACGTCGACCCGTCCCGGGTCATCCACGCCTTCCCCGACCTGGAGCCGGGCACCGAGGACTGCCCGCGCGCCTGCAGCCACGACGAGCCGGACTGCGCGCTCGACGCGTGGGTCGCCGAGGGCCACGCCGACCCGGCACGGCTGAACTCCCTGCGCCGGCTGCTGGCCACGCGGGAGCGGCGGGAGGGCGACTGACCTCCGCGTTGCGGGAGGGCGACTGACCTCCGCGTTGTTTGCGGGGACGGGACCGTGGCAAGGGCATAATCGCACCGAGCCGGACGCCGGGGCCGCCCCGGCGGGTCCCGCCGGGGCCCGGCCAGGCGGTCACGGAGCGCGGCGAAACGGGAGGACAGCACATGGCGTGGCTGCTGGTCATAGTGGCCGGGTTGCTCGAAACCGGCTTCGCCGTCTGCCTCAAGCTGTCCCACGGTTTCACCCGGGTCTGGCCGACCGTCGCCTTCTGCGCCTTCGCCCTCGGCAGTTTCGGCCTGCTCACCCTGTCCCTGCGCAAGCTCGACGTGGGGCCCGCCTACGCCGTGTGGACCGGCATCGGCGCCGCCGGCACCGCCGTGTACGGCATGGTCTTCCTCGGCGACGTGGTCTCCACGCTGAAGATCGTCTCCATCACCTTCGTCATCGTCGGCATCATCGGGCTGCAGCTGTCCGGCTCGGCGCACTGAAGTCCGGCGCACTGAAGTCCGGCGCGCCGACATCCGGCGCACCAGGCTCGGTGCGCCCAGAGGCCCGGTGCACCCGGGTTCGGCGCACTCAGAGGCCCTGCGCACCCGGGTTCGGCGCGCCGGGGCCCGCCGCCCGCGCGGCTACGCCCCCTGCTGCCGGTGCAGGACGCCCCGCACCAGCTCGGCGACGCCCTCGTCCGGCGGGGCCGCGACGCAGGACAGGGCGAGCCGGACGACCAGTTCGCAGCTCCGGGCGGCCTCACCGGTCTCCGCCGCGCCGGCTCCCGGCCCGGACAGCGCCGCCGCGGACCGGTCCCGGACGGCCGCCACCAGATCGCCGGGCGAGGGCAGGGGCCCGTCCGCGCGCCGCTGCGCCGGCACCGGTGAGGACGACGGCACCGCCGTCAGCGCCGGCGCCGGCAGCCGTTCGCTCCAGCATCCGGTCAGCAGGGCCCGCACCAACGCGCTGTCCCGTGCCGCCGACACCGTCCACTCGGCCACCGCCACCAGCCGCTCCCGGGCGTCGCCGTGCCCCGCCAGCGCCCGGTCGACCCCGGCGAGGAAGCCGTCCGCCTCTCGGCGCACCAGCGCCCGCGCCAGTCCGTCCTTGCTGCCGAACTCGTTGTACAGCGTCTGCCGGGACACCCCCGCCGTCGCGGCCACGTCCACCATCCGCACCGCCGGCCACGGCCGGCGCGCCAGTGCCGCGCAAGCGGCCTCCAGTAGCGACTCCCGCGCTGCAGGCATCCTCCGCCTCCCTCGGGGCGAGCGGCTCTGCGCCCAGAGTTGACGGGGCCTCGGGGGCTGTCAAGTGGGTGCGACGGCCGCGGCGGACCAGCCGGCGGGCGGCCCTCGCGCCGGTGCCGGGAGCCTGGCGCACCGGCCCCCGTGTGGTCTGTTTCCGGCCGGGGCGGATACCGTTCGTTGCATGCCCGACTACCTCGACGACCTCCGCTTCGCCCACGTCCTCGCGGACGCCGCCGACGCCACCACCATGGACCGCTTCAAGGCGCTCGATCTGAAGGTGGAGACGAAACCGGACATGACTCCGGTGAGCGAGGCGGACCGGGCCGCGGAGGAACTCGTCCGCGGCCACCTGAAGCGGGCCCGCCCGCGGGACGCGATCCTGGGCGAGGAGTACGGCGTCGAGGGCACCGGGCCCCGCCGCTGGGTCGTCGACCCGATCGACGGCACGAAGAACTACGTCCGCGGCGTTCCCGTCTGGGCCACCCTGATCGCCCTGATGGAGGCGGCGGAGGGCGGCTACCAGCCGGTCGTCGGCGTCGTCTCCGCGCCCGCCCTCGGCCGCCGCTGGTGGGCGGCGAAGGGCCACGGCGCCTTCACCGGCCGCAGCCTGTCCTCCTCGACGCGCCTGCACGTCTCGCGGGTGTCGAAGCTGGCGGACGCGTCGTTCGCGTACTCCTCGCTGGGCGGCTGGGAGGAGCAGGGCCGCCTGGACGGCTTCCTGGACCTGACCCGCGCGGTGTGGCGCACGCGCGCGTACGGCGACTTCTGGCCGTACATGATGGTCGCCGAGGGCTCGGTGGACATGTGCGCGGAGCCGGAGCTGTCCCTGTGGGACATGGCCGCGAATGCGATCATCGTGACGGAGGCCGGCGGCACCTTCACCGGCCTGGACGGCCGCCCGGGCCCGCACAGCGGCAACGCGGCGGCGTCGAACGGCCTGCTCCACGACGATCTGCTGGCGTACCTCAACGCGCGCCGCTGAACGCACGTTTCCCGCACGCGCGCCGCCAACCGGCCGCGCGCGCCCCCTTGTTGACCCCCGCTTTGCCTGTCACGCTGAGGACTCCCCCACTTGTGAACTTGTGAGCCCCCGCGGGTCCCGGTGTGGGCTCCGCTGCCCGGGTTCCGAAGGAGGTGGCTTTTGTCCATGCTCGTCCGTGACGCCATGAGCACGGTGGTCCTCACCGTCGGTCCCGCACACACCCTCCGCCAGGCCGCCGCCCTGATGTCCGCCCGCCGTGTCGGCGCCGCCGTCGTCCTCGACCCCGACGCCGGCGGCATCGGCATCCTCACCGAACGCGACATCCTCAACTCCGTCGGCCTCGGCCAGGACCCGGACGCCGAACCCGCCCACGCCCACACCACCACCGACGTCGTCTTCGCCACCCCGACCTGGACCCTGGACGAGGCGGCCCGCGCCATGGCGCACGGCGGCTTCCGCCACCTGATCGTCCTCGACGGCGGCGAGCCGGCCGGCATCGTCTCGGTCCGCGACATCATCCGCTGCTGGGCCCCGGCCCGCCGGCGGGTCCCGGCCTGAGCACGGGTCCGGCCCGTCGTCCTCCCGGGTACGGGCGGGTCAGCCGCGCAGCGCCCGCACCGCGTTCTCCAGCCGCTTGCCGAAGTCGGCGTCGGCCTGCCGGAAGTTGTCGACCGCGCGCTCGACGACGTCCTCGCGCGAGACCTTGGCGAGGGAGCCGGCCAGGTTGCCGACCAGGCGCTCCTTCTCCTCCTCCGACATCAGCCGGTAGAGGTTGCCCGCCTGGACGAAGTCGTCGTCCTCGGCGTGCACCGGCGCCGCGTGGTTGCCGGTGCCGGCGGTGAAGCCGTCGAACGGCTGCCACAGCGGGCGGTTCGTCTGGAGCGGGCCGCCGAAGCTGTTCGGCTCGTAGTTCTTCGCGCCGCCGTGCCGGCCGTCGTACAGGAAGCCGTCCCGGCCATGGGTGCGCGCCTCGGTGGCGTGCGGGCGGTTCACGGGGAGCTGGTCGGCGTTGACGCCGACGCGGTAGCGGTGGGCGTCGCCGTAGGCGAAGAGGCGGCCCTGGAGCATCTTGTCCGGGGACGGGCCGATGCCCGGCACGAAGTGGGCCGGCGAGAAGACCGACTGCTCGACCTCGGCGAAGATGTTCCGCGGGTTGCGGTTCAGCTCCATCCTGCCGATCTCGATCAGCGGGTAGTCGCCGTGCGGCCACACCTTGGTCAGGTCGAACGGATTGAAGCGGTACGTCGCCGCCTCGGCCGCCGGCATGATCTGGACGTACACCGTCCAGCTCGGGTACTCGCCGCGCTCGATCGCCTCGCGCAGGTCCCGCTGGTGGGAGTCGGGGTCCTTGCCCGCCAGGAGGTCGGCCTCCTCCTGGGTGAGGCACTTGATGCCCTGGTCGGTCTTGAAGTGGTACTTGACCCAGAAGACCTCGCCGGCCTCGTTGTTCCACTGGAAGGTGTGCGAGCCGAAACCGTCCATGTGGCGGTACGACGCCGGGATGCCGCGGTCGCCGAACAGCCAGGTCACCTGGTGCGTGGACTCCGGCGACAGGCTCCAGAAGTCCCAGACGTTGTCCGGCTCCTGGCTGCCGGTGTACGGGTCGCGCTTCTGGGTGTGGATGAAGTCCGGGAACTTGATGGCGTCCTTGATGAAGAACACCGGGGTGTTGTTGCCGACGAGGTCGTAGTTGCCCTCCTCGGTGTAGAACTTCACCGCGAATCCGCGCGGGTCGCGGACGGCGTCCGCGGCGCCGAGGCTGCCCGCCACGGTGGAGAAGCGCACGAAGACCTCGGTCTGCTTGCCGACCTCGGAGAGGAACTTGGCGCGCGTGTACCCGGTGACGTCGGCGGTGACCGTGAAGGTGCCGTAGGCGCCGGCGCCGCGGGCGTGCACCACGCGCTCGGGGATGCGCTCGCGGTTGAAGTGCGCCAGCTTCTCCAGCAGAAGCTGGTCCTGCACGAGGACCGGGCCGCCGACACCCGCGGTCTCGCTGTTCTGGTTGTCGGCCACGGGTGCCCCGGCCTCCGTCGTGAGCGGTCCCTGCGTCACTGGCGCCTCCTGCGTCACTGCATACCAAAGTTGTTCCATGACCAAAGCCGTTCCCGATCCTACATTGGACTTAGTCCAAGTCAAGGAATGCTCCAAAGTCACACCTGTTCGGAATCTGGGCCCGTTGCTGTTAGGCTGGTTCGTATGAGCGACCTTCTGGAACGGCTGCGTGGACGCGGATGGCGCATGACCGCGCAGCGGCGCGTCGTGGCCGAGGTCCTCGACGGCGAGCACGTGCACCTGACAGCCGACGAGGTCCATGCGCGGGCCGTCGCCAAGCTGCCCGAGATCTCCCGGGCGACCGTCTACAACACCCTGGGCGAGCTCGTCTCCCTCGGTGAGGTCCTCGAGGTCACCACGGACAACCGCGCCAAGCGGTACGACCCGAACGCGCACCGCCCCCACCACCACCTGGTCTGCTCCCGGTGCGGCGCGATCCGCGACGTCCACCCGACCGGCGACCCGCTCGCCGACCTGCCGGCCTCCGAGCGCTTCGGCTTCATGGTCTCCGACGTCGAGGTGACCTACCGCGGGGTCTGCCCGGACTGCACGAAGGCGTAGCCGCCACCGCCCCGGCGGCCCCCAGCGACCTGATGGCCCCGGCCCGCCCGCGCGGGCCGGGGCTTTCGCGTGTCCCGGAGCCTTCGCACACCGGGAGCCGCGCCCGCGGAGACCGCCCGCGAAAACACCTGGGAAAACACCTGGGAAAACACCGAGGGCCGGAACCCTTCCGGATTCCGGCCCTCGGCCTTCAGTAGCGGGGACAGGATTTGAACCTGCGACCTCTGGGTTATGAGCCCAGCGAGCTACCGAGCTGCTCCACCCCGCGTCGACGTCCTGAACATTACGTCAACACCGCGCACGGATGCAAATCGATGGGCGGCAGGGCGCCGGACGCCCACGGTCCGCGCGGGGAGTTCAGGCCGACAGCTCCTCCCGGAGCGCGTCCCGCAGCCTCCCCGCCCGCTCGGCCACCTCCGCCGGTCCCGCGGCCACGGCGTGGTCGGCCCACCGCTGTCCCTCGACCAGCTCGCCGCGGCGCGCGTAGACGAGGGCGAGGCGGAGCGCCGCCCGCCCGTGCCCGGCGTTGGCCGCCCGCTTCCACCAGATCAGGGCCTCCGGCTCCCGCCCCTCCCGGGCGAGCAGCAGCCCGAGGTTGAACGCCCCGTTGCGCGACCCGGCCTCGGCGGCCTCCCGGTACCACCGCGCCGCCTCCTCCACGTCGCCCCGGGCCGCGGCGAGCATGCCCACCCGCACCTGCGCCCGCCGGTGCCCCTGCGAGGCGGCCCGCTCGTACCACTCCTCGCACTCGGTCTTCTCGTGCACGACGTGCCCCAGCTCGTGGGCCGGCTCCGGCGGCCGCCGCGCGTCCAGCAGGGTGGCCAGCCGGTACGCGCCCTCCGCGCTGCCGCCCCCCGCCGCGCAGCGCAGATGCCGTTCGGCCTCCTGCTCGTCGCCCTCTCTCAGCCGCGCGATGCCGACCTGCAGCGCCGCCTCGGTGTGCCCGGCGGCCGCGGCCCGCTCGTACCAGCGCAGCGCCTTGGCGTCCTCGCCGCGCTTGGCGTAGAGGATGCCGAGGTTGAAGGCGGCATCGACGCTGCCGGCCTCCGCGGCCTTGGAGAACCACGGCTCGGCCCCGGCCGCGTCGCCGCCCTGCAGCAGCAGGATGGCCAGCGCGTTGGCGGCCTCCCGGTGCCCGGCGTAGGCCGCGCGCCGGTACCACTGCTCGGCCTGCGCGGTGCGGCCCTGCTCGGCGCAGAGCAGCCCCAGGTTGTACGCGCCGTTCACGTCGCCGGCGTCCATCGCGGCCCGGTACCAGCGCTCGGCGGTCTGCGTCTCACCGCGCTCGGCGTGCAGCGCGCCCAGCGCATTGGCCGCGTTGCCGTCGCCCTCCTGGGCGGCGCGCAGCCACCACACCGCGGCGCTCTCGGTGTCCCCGGCGTCGCGCAGCAGGAAGCCAAGGGCGCAGGCGGCCCGCGGCTCGCCGTCCTTGGCGGAGGTCAAGTACCAGCGCCCGGCCTCCTTGAGCTCGCCGCGCCGCTCCAGGATCGCGCCCAGGTGCAGCGCGGCGCGCCGGTGGCCGCGGGCGGCGGCCTGCCGGTACCACTGCTCGGCCTCCTCCAGCAGCGGCACGCCGGCGTCCCCGTCGGACTCCCGCGCGGCCCGGCGGTCGAGGGCGCGCGCGAGCCGGTACGCGGCCTCGCGGTGCCCGTGTTCGGCGGCCACGCGCATCCAGTGCTCGGCGGCGGCGTCCTCGCCCCGGTGCTCCAGGAGGTCGGCGAGGGCGTAGGCGCCGAGCACGTGGCCCTGTTCGGCGGACTGGCGCAGCCAGTACTCGGCGGCGGGCTCGTCGCCGCGCTCGCGGTGGTGCCGGCCGAGCGCGTGCGCGGCCGCGGCGGAGCCGGCGACGGCGGCGACGCGCCACCATCCGGCGGCCTCCTCGGCGTAGCCGCGCTGGTGGAGCAGGACACCCAGGTTGTTGGCGGCGGCGCGGTCGCCGGCCGCGGTGGCGGCACGCAGGTGGGGTTCGGCTCCGTCGAGATCGCCGCGGCGCAGGAGCATGCTGCCCAGGACGCTCATCGCCTGCACGTCACCGGCCTCGGCGGCGGCGCGCTGCCGCGCCTCCTCCGCCTCTTCCGCCGCCTGCCCGGCCTCGTCGGCCTCGTCGCGCGTGTCCTCCTGGCCCGAAGGCTGCACAAATCGCCCTGTCCCGAACAGAGTCGTCTTGTCCCCCATAACGTCCATCGTCGCACCACCTGCAACCCGGGTACACCTGGTATACCGCAGCCAGTGAGGTCACTTCAGCGTTTTGTCGACATGCCCACAGAGAGACAAGTCAAACACAAACGGCCCAACTCCCTGCGGCGGCGCGGCCGTCCCGGCCGTCGGCACATGCGTTCGCCCGGTGTGCGCGGCACACGTCTTCCCACGCCCCTTCCCCCGATCCCTCCCCGCACAGCACACCCGTACAGCACGCCCGTACAGCACGCCCGTACAGCACGCCCGTACAGCACGAAGGCCCGGATCCCCTTGCGGGGTCCGGGCCTTCGGCGTGGTTCCTTCTTCATCAGTAGCGGGGGCAGGATTTGAACCTGCGACCTCTGGGTTATGAGCCCAGCGAGCTACCGAGCTGCTCCACCCCGCGCCGCTGTTCGTTCACCGTACCACGGCGCGAGGGACGCCTGTCCGTCACCCCCCGCCCGAACCGGAGCCGGGGCTGGGACTGGCGCTCGTGCTCGGGCGCGCGCTCGGGCTGCCGGCGCCCGAACCGCCGCTGCCGCTGGCCCGGTCCGCCTTCGTCTGGGCCTCCTCGGCCCGCTTCAGCGCGTCCTCGAGTTCCTTCTGGGCCCGGGCGTAGGCGCCCCAGTCGGGTTTCTTCAGCGCCTCCTGGCCGTCCTCGAAGGCCTTCTGGGCGTCCTGCAGCGCCTGCCGGACCGTCGGGTTGGACGACGACGGCGGGTTGCCGCCGTCCTCGCCCGGCGGCCTGGTCGAGGCGGCCGTCCCGAACACCTTGTTCAGGGCCTGGTCGAGGGTGTCCTCGAACGCGGTGTTGCCGTCGTAGGTGACCAGCACTTTCTTCAGCAGCGGATACTTCAGGTCGCCGCCGCGCACGTACACCGGCTCCACGTAGAGCAGTCCGCCGTCGAGGGGCACCGTGAGCAGGTTGCCGTACTCGATGTCGGAGTCGCCGCCCTTCAGCAGGCGGATGGACTCGGCGATGTCCGGTTCGGAGTTGAACTGGCTCTGGACGCGTTTCGGCCCGTCGATCGTCTTGCCCGTCGGCAGTTTCAGAATGGTGATCCTGCCGTAGTCGCGGGTGCCCGGATCGGCGTTGACGGCCATGAACGCGCTGAGGTTGTCGCGGCCGTTGGGCGTCATGGTGGTCGTCAGCGAGAAGGCCTGCGACGTCTCGCCGGGCATCTTCAGGCTCAGGTAGTACGGCGGGACAGCGTTGCCCGACCTGTTGGTCGGGTCGTCCGGGATCTGCCACACCTCGCTGCCGCTGAGGAACGTCTGGGCGTCCTGGACGTGGTAGCGGGTCAGCAGCTCCCGCTGGACCTTGAACAGGTCCTGCGGGTAGCGGAGATGGGCCATCAGCTCCGGCGAGATGTCCTTCTTCGGCTTCACCGTGCCGGGGAACGCCTTCATCCAGGTCTTCAGGACCGGGTCATGGGTGTCCCACTGGTACAGCCTGACCTCGCCGGTGTAGGCGTCCACGGTCGCCTTGACCGAGTTGCGGATGTAGTTGACCTGGTTCTGCTGGGCCACGACGCGCTGGTTGTTGGCGGCGGTGAGCGAGTCCGTCGTCGTGTCCCCGAGGGTGGTGCGCGACGAGTACGGGTAGCCGTTGGTCGTCGTGTAGGCGTCGACGATCCACTGGATGCGCCCGTCGACCACGGCCGGGTAGACGACGCCGTCGATGGTGAGCCACGGCGCGACCGCCTCGACGCGCTCCTTGGGGGTGCGGTTGTACAGGATCCGCGAACCCTCGCCGATGGCGCCCGAGTACAGGATCTGCGGTTCCCCGAACGCCACCGCGTACGCCGCCCGGTTGAGCGGATTGGCGATGTCGACACCGCTCCTGCCCCGGTAGCTGGTGGTCTTCTCCCCCTTGTCGTCGGAGTAGTCGACCTCCTTCTGCGGGCCGCCGACGATCGAGTACTGCGTGGTCTTCTCGCCGTAGTAGATCCGCTGCTGGTAGCTGCCGAGGTCGCCCTTGGAGGGCAGGTTGTACTCGGTGAAGACCGGGCGTCCCTTCGCGTCGGCCTGCGTGCCCTTGGCGGCGACCACGCCGTAGCCGTGCGTGTAGCGGAAGTGGTCGTTGATCCAGTTCTGCTTCGGGATGCCGTTGAGGTTGAGCTCCCGCAGGCCGATGACCGTGTCCTGGGTCTTGCCGTCCTTCGTCCGGTAGCGGTCGACGGCGAGGTTGGACGGGAAGCCGTAGTAGTTCCGCACCTGCTGCAGCTGCTGGAAGGTCGGCGAGATGATGTTCGGGTCCATCAGCCGGATGCTCGCCGTGCTGCCGGCGTCGTCGCGCAGCCGCGCCCTGTTCTTGCTGGTGCTCTCGCCGGGGTACTCGCTGACCTCGGTGTCGTCGATGCCGTACGCCTCGCGCGTGGCCTTGATGTTCTTCGCGACGTACGGGGCTTCTTTGGCCTGTTCGTTGGGCTGGACCTGGAACTTCTGCACGATCGCCGGGTACAGGCCGCCGATGAGTATGGCGGAGAGGACCATCAGGCCGAAGCCGATCACGGGCAGCTGCCAGGTGCGCCGCCACAGGGTGGCGAAGAACAGCAGCGCGCAGATGACGGCGATGCAGAACAGGATCGTCTTGGCCGGCAGGTAGGCGTTGGCGTCGGTGAAGCGCAGGCCGGTCCAGTTGTCGGTGGCGCGGAAGTCGCTGGACTTGACCGCCAGCCCGTAGCGGTCCAGCCAGTAGGCGACCGCCTTGAGGGCGACGAAGACGCCGATCAGCACCGACAGGTGCCCGGTGGCGGCGGCCGTGGCGCGCGCCCCGGGGCTGGTGATCCGCAGCCCGCCGTACAGGTAGTGGGTGAGCGCGGCGGCGATCACCGACAGGATCGCGGCGGCGAAGCCGAAGCCCAGCAGGAAGCGGTACCAGGGCAGGTCGAAGGCGTAGAAGGAGACGTCGAGGTGGAACTGCGGGTCCTTCTGGTGGAAGGGCACGCCGTTGACCCACTGCAGCCAGGTGCGCCACTGGCCGGCCGCCGAGGCGCCGGCGATCAGGCCCACCACGGCGGTGATGCCGAGCAGCAGCCACTTCTTGTAGGGCGCGATGCCCATGCGGTAGCGGTCCAGGTTCTGCTGTTCCAGGGACATCGCGCTCAGCGGGGGCCGCAGCCGGTGGGCCAGCCAGATGTTGAAGCCGACCGCGAGCGCCATCAGCAGGCCGAAGACGAAGAAGAGGCCGATCTTCGTCACGAGGGTGGTGGTGAAGACCGACGAGTACTTCACCGACCGGTACCACAGCCAGTCCGTCCAGAAGCCCGCGAACATGGTGAACGCCATGCCGAGCACGGCGAGAACGCCCAGCGTCGTCAGCAGGGTCCGGACGCGCCGGGACGGGCGGCCCGCTCTGATCCGCGGCCCCGTCGGGCCTCCGCCGCGGTCCGGCATCTGGAAAGCCAAGGTGCGCACCTCGAAGTTCGCTGTTGATCGGTCAGGCCCGCGCGTTCGTGGACCGTGCGTGCGCCCGGGTGATCGTGGGCCCACATCTATGCAACTTACTCACCGTTTACTCGGTTCCCGGTTCGGGCCGGGAACGAGGCAGGATTGTGACCATGTCCAACACTCCCATGGCGGCGAGCCCGCTCACCCGGGCCGTGCTCGAGATCGACGAGTACGTCTCCGGCCTCGGCTGGGACCAGCCCGCCCGTCTCTTCGCCCTCGTCGACACCGCACGCCTGCGGGCCGAGCAGCCCTCGCTCGCGGACCGGCTCGGCCTGGACGAGCAGGCGAGCGCCGGCTTCACCCCGATCGAGCAGGACGAGATTCCAACGGACCGGCCGCTCGACGAGTTCCTGGGCACGATCGCCTGGCCGGAGGCGGTGGCCGGCTGCGCGCTGACCGTGGAGCGCCTGATGCTGCCGGCGTCCGCCGAGGCGCAGGTGCCGCAGGAGCTGGACGAGGCGGCGCTGGCACGGTGGGTGGCGGAGCACCCGGAGCGGCAGGAGGTGCGCATGACCGTGGCGGTGCTGCGGGACGGCGCCCGCGAGTCGGCGCTGCGGCTGCGGGAGAAGGACTCGCCGACCGAGGTGCTCACCGGCCCGGACCTGGTGCCGGGGCTGGCGGAGGCGCTGTCGGCGACGTTCGCGGACTGAGTCCGTCTTGTACGCGGCAGGGGGGCGCCCGGAGTTCCGGGCGCCCCCTGCCGCGTTCTTCCTCCCGTCGTGCGGCCGCTCAGCCCTTGGCGGTGCACTTCGGCAGGTCGGCGGTGCGGCCGCGGCGGATGTCCTTCAGGGCGTCCAGGGCGTCGTCCATGGTGCCGACCTTGACCAGGGTGAGCCCGGCCGGGGTGTCCTTGGCGGCGGCCGCGCAGTTGTCGGCGGGCGTCAGGAAGTACCGCGCGCCCTTGTCGCGTGCGCCGACGGTCTTCATCTCGACGCCGCCGATCGGCCCGACCTTGCCGCTGTCGTCGATGGTGCCGGTGCCGGCGACGAACCTGCCGCCGGTGAGGCTGCCCGGGGTGAGCTTGTCGTAGATGCCGAGGGCGAACATCAGGCCGGCGCTGGGGCCGCCGACGTCGGCGAGCTTGATGTCGATGGGGAACGGGAAGCTGTGCCCGGTGCCGGCGGAGATCCCCACGATGGCCCGCTTCCGGCCGTCGTCGTCGGACTGCGCGGTGGTGATCGTGACCTTCTCGGTCTTCGCCGTCCGGTGCTGCTTCTCGGCCGCGGCCTGCTCCTTGGCGGGGACGACCGTGAAGACGACCTTCTGGCCGGGCGTGTGCCTGGTGACCAGCTTGGCGACGTCGGCGGGCTGCCTCACCGCCGTGCCGTCGACCTCCTTGACCACGTCACCGGCGTGCAGCCGGCCCTCGGCCGGGGAGCCCTTGACGACCGTGGAGACGACGACCCAGGACGGCACCTTGATGCCGAGCTCCTTCAGCGCGGCGACCTTCGCGCTCTCCTGGGACTGGCTGAACTCCTCGGCGTTCTCCTGCGTGGACTGCTCCTCCGTCTGGCCGTCGGGGTAGAGCGTGTCGTGCGGGACGACCTTGGTGTCGTGGGCGAGCCAGCCGTAGACGGCCTCGACCAGGTTCATCCTGTAGTCGGCGCTGGTGACGCGCACCGTGGTCATGTTGAGGTGACCCGTCGTCGGGTACGTCCTGTGCCCCGTGATGTTCAGCACCGGCTCGCCGTCGTGCTCGCCCAGGGTGTTCACCGTCGGCCCCGGCGACATCTCCGCGTACGGCACGGGCAGGAACACTCCCGCGCACAGCAGCGCAATCAGCATCAGAGTGGAGGCGAGCATCGTCGCGGTGCGGCGTGGCATGCCTCGACAGTAAGGGACGCGTCTGTCGGCGCACCGTCAGGGCCGTCCGTACGGGACCGGCAGGGCCGTCCCGGCCGCGGTCTCAGCCGCGCGAGTGGGTCTTCTCCATGGCCGCGCGGAACCGGGCGTACCCGTCCAGTTCGGGTCCGTCGCCGCGTGCCTTGCGGTTCCGGTTCGCCCAGCTTCCCCACAGACCGGCGCCGATCGCCGCCACCAGCGGAATCAGCAACCAGGCGAGCGCCGCCATGCCGACCTCCCAACCCGACCGAGCATCCGCACCTGAACGATCAGCAGATTAACCGTCCGCAGTGACAACGCTCACGTCAGGGGGGCGGTTACGCAACCAGGAATACGGCGGAGGGAGCAACGGCCGGGCCGAGCACGGCGGGCCGGCGGGGCCGGCCCGGATCAGCAGGCGCCGACCCACTCCTCCGTGCCGTCGCTGAACCTCTGGTGCTTCCAGATCGGCACCTCGTGCTTCAGGTCGTCGATCAGCTTCCGGCACGCCGCGAAGGCCTCGCCCCGGTGCGGGCACGACACCCCGACGATCACGGCGAGGTCCCCGACCCCGAGGTCGCCCACCCGGTGCACCGCCGCCAGCGCCCGCACCGGGTACTCGGCGACGACCTTCTCCGCGATCCGCCGCATCTCCGCCTCCGCGGTCGGATGGCACGAGTACCCGAGCGCGTCGACGTCGGCTCCCCCGTCGTGGTTGCGCACGGTCCCCACGAACAGCGCGGTCCCCCCGGCCGCGGCGTCCCCCAGGGCCTGGAAGACCTCGTCCAGGGACAACGGCGTGTCCCGGACGGCGATCAGCTTGACGGGGTCGGGGGCCGCCTGCTCGCCGGGGTGGCCGGGGGCGGATACGGAGGATGCCATGCGTCCATCGTGCCGTACGCCCGGTGCGGGAGGAACGCGGGTTTCCGCGGGCACGCGCGTTTCCGCGGGCACGCGCGCGGGCGGGCGCCGGAGGGTTCCGGGAGTTCCACGAACCCCACGAGCTCCACGAGCTCTACGAACGTTCCGCTCTACGGATGTTCCGATCTACGGATGTTCCGCGGAAGGACGCGCCCCGTTCCACCGCGCCTCGTCCCACCGCGCCCC
Organism: Streptomyces echinoruber; assembly: GCF_014651135.1. Lineage (GTDB taxonomy): Bacteria > Actinomycetota > Actinomycetes > Streptomycetales > Streptomycetaceae > Streptomyces > Streptomyces echinoruber. Next base: position 109,603 of record NZ_BMWH01000003.1, on the reverse strand, counting down.
GTCCCACCGCGCCTCACCGCCGCCGGGCCTTGCGCGCCCGGCACGCCTCACCGCCGCCGGGCCTTGCGCGCCCGCCGCACCACCGCGGCCGCGCCCAGGAGGGCCACCGTCGCGCCGGCCGCGCCCGCCGCCGTCGCGTCCTTGCGTCCCAGCCGCCGCCCGGCCACGGTGTGCCGTCCGGCGACCTCCTCCAGCAGCGCCGCGAGGACCTCCTCGTTGGTCCACTTGGGCCGCCACCCGGCGTCGTGCAGCCGGCTCCCGCTCACCACCCAGGGGTACATGGTGTAGGCGAGGTCCCCGGCCGGGGACGGCGTGAGCCCGATCCGGTGCAGCCGCGCCGCCGCGCCGAGCGCGACCGCCGACGGCAGCTCCATGCGCCGGATCCCGCTGAGCTCCTCGACCTCCTCCTGCTCCAGCCAGCCGTCGCACCCGACGGCGAGTTCCCCCTCGACCTTCTCCAGGACGGCGTACTCCAGCGCGCTGCACAGGTCCTCGACGTGGCAGAACTGCCACGCGGGCCGCGACCCGGCGACGACGAGCAGCCGGGGCGACTCGAAGTACCTGGTCAGCGCCGTGTCGGTGCCCCCGACGAGCACGGCGGGCCGGACGACGGTGACATTGAGCCCGGGATGCGCCCGGGGTGCGCGCCGCGCCAGCCGCTCGATCTCCAGCAGGTCGCCGACCCCGGTGGCCTCGGCGGTGGCCCGCAGCTCCGCGTCCTCCGACAGCGGCAGCTCGTTGTCCGGCAGCGCGCCGTAGACCATGGCGGAGGTGCACAGCACCACCCGGTGCACGCCGGCCGCGGCGGCGGCGGTCAGCACGGTCTGGGTCCCCCGGACGTTGTAGGCGGTGCGCGCCGCCGGGTCGGTCTCCAGGTCGAGGTCGAGCGCGAGGTGCACCACGACGTCCGCGCCGCGCAGCCGGTCGGCGATCGCCGGGTCGCGCACGTCGAGGATGTGCCACTGCGCGGCCGCGCACTCCCCGCGCCGCTCGTCGATGGCGATGACCTGCCTGATCTCGTCGGATGCGGCGAGGCGCCGGGTGAGCAGCGCGCCGACCCCGGTGGCGGCGCCGGTGACCGCGACGACGGGTCCGCGCGCGGCGGGCGGGGCGGACGGGTTTCGCGCTGCGCGAACCTGCGGATTCGGGGAACTCACCGGGCGTCTCCAGCGGTTGTCTTCCATACGAGCGCATACGGGCGCGAGTGACGCGTACGTACCAGGTGGCATCCATCCTGCCGCAGGACAGGAGTCGGCGGAGCACCGAGGCCCGATCGGGTTCCGGTGTCTACGCTGGGTGGTGTTGTCGGGCAGCCCGCCGCCGGGAGAGAACCGGCGGCCCTACCAGCCGAGGAATCCCGTGAGTGACACCCCATTCGGATTCGGCCTTCCGCCGGAGGAGCCGGAGAACGGCGACGAGGGCAAGAAGAAGGACCAGCAGAGCGGCGGTGGGCAGGGTCCGGCCAACCCGTTCGGCTTCGGCCTGCCCGGCGCCGGCGGCCCCGCCGGGGAGAACCCGTTCGCAGCCATCTTCGGCTCGCTGAACCCCACCGACCTGGGCGCCGCCTTCCAGCAGCTCGGCCAGATGCTCTCCTACGAGGGCGGCCCGGTGAACTGGGACATGGCCAAGCAGATCGCCCGCCAGACGGTCTCCCAGGGCACCCCGGACGGCACCAAGGACGCCAGCGTCGGCCCCGCCGAGCGCCGGGCCGTGGAGGAGGCCGTCCGCCTGGCCGACCTGTGGCTGGACGGCGTGACGTCCCTGCCGTCCGGTGCCGCCTCCGCGGTGGCGTGGAGCCGCGCGGAGTGGGTGGAGGCGACCCTGCCGGCGTGGCGGGAGCTGGTCGACCCGGTCGCCGAGCGGGTCGGCACGGCCATGGGCGACGTGCTGCCGGAGGAGATGCAGGCCATGGCGGGCCCGCTGATCGGCATGATGCGCTCCATGGGCGGCGCCATGTTCGGCACGCAGATCGGCCAGGCCGTGGGCGTGCTCGCCGGCGAGGTGGTCGGCTCCACCGACATCGGCCTGCCGCTGGGGCCGGCCGGGCGCGCCGCGCTGCTGCCGGTGAACATCGAGGTGTTCGGCCGGGACCTGAGCGTGCCGATGGAGGAGGTGCGGCTGTACCTGGCGCTGCGCGAGGCGGCCCACCAGCGGCTGTTCGCACACGTGCCGTGGCTGCGCTCTCACCTGTTCGGAGCAGTCGACGGTTACGCGCGCGGCATCAAGGTGGACACGGCCAAGCTGGAGGACGTGGTCGGCCAGTTCGACCCGCAGAACCCGGAGCAGTTGCAGGACGCGCTGCAGCAGGGCATGTTCCAGCCCGAGGACACCCCGGAGCAGAAGGCCGCCCTCGCGCGCCTGGAGACCGCCCTGGCGCTCGTGGAGGGCTGGGTGGACGCCGTGGTGCACGCCGCCGCGAAGCCGCGCCTGGGCTCCGCGGACGCCCTGCGCGAGACGCTGCGCCGCCGCCGTGCCTCGGGCGGCCCGGCCGAGCAGACCTTCGCCACGCTGATCGGCCTGGAGCTGCGCCCGCGCCGGCTGCGGGACGCCTCCCGCCTGTGGGCCTCGCTCACCGACGCGCGCGGCGTCGACGGCCGTGACGGCCTGTGGTCCCACCCGGACATGCTGCCGACGGCGACCGACCTGGACGACCCGGACGGCTTCGTGCACCGGGAGCAGCCGGACTTCTCCGAGCTGGACAGGATGCTCGGCGAGGCGGCCGACGGGCCGGACCTGCGCAAGAAGGACGAGAAGGGCGAGAAGGGCGAGGGCGACGGCAAGGGTGACGGCGCCGAGTGAGCCTGCACGACGACGCGGTCCTCGTCCTGAAGGGCTACGAGGGCCAGGACGAGCTGCGCCAGGCCTATCTGGACCACCTGTCGGCGCACCCGGACGGCATGTGGAAGTCCTGCGCGGACGGGCACGTCACGGCCAGCGCCCTGGTGGTCGACCCGGAGCGGGGCCGGGTGCTGCTGACGCTGCACCGCAAGCTGCGCAGGTGGCTGCAGACGGGCGGCCACTGCGAGCCGGGTGACCCCACGCTGGCGGCGGCCGCCCTGCGGGAGGCGACCGAGGAGTCCGGCGTCCCGGGCCTGGCCCTGCTGCCGGGCGGCCCGGTGCGGCTCGACCGGCACCTGACGCCCTGCGCGTGGCATCTGGACGTCCAGTACGCGGTGCTGGCCCCCTCCGGCGCCGTCGAGGCGATCAGCGACGAGTCGCTCGACCTGCGCTGGTTCCCCTACGACGAGGTGGCGGACGTCGCCGACGAGTCGGTCGTACGCCTGCTGGAGGCGACCCGAGCGAGGCTGTGACGGCGCAGGGAGCCGGCCGGGCCGGGTGGGAGGGCCCGGCCCGGCCGGACGGCGCGCGGGGCGTACGGCCGGCGCGCAGGGCACGGGGCGTACCACCCCGTACGCGCAGGGGCCTCTCGACCGACACACACGCACGAGGGGTGCCCGAACGGCACGTGTGACGTGGGAGGGGCGTCCGCAGTGGCCGACGCCCCTCACCGGTCCTGGTCCCGGTCCGCTCGCGCGGTCTGCTCGCGCGGTCAGCTCCAGACGTTGCCCTGGTTCATCCCCCGGGCCCCCTGCTGCCCCATCCCGAACTGGGCGGCCAGCCCCTGGCCGATGACGGCGTTCTGCGGCGGCAGCAGCTCGCTGGGCTGCACCAGGGCGAAGCCGCTGCCCATGAAGCTGAGCTCCCAGCCCTCGCCGGTGTTGCCGCGGCGCCGCCACACCCCGGAGGAGTGCGTCTGGGCCTGCATCTGCACGCGCAGCCCGGTCGACCAGGCGACGATCGCGTCCGCGTCGCAGTTGACGTACTTATCGGGCGTCACCTGCAGCATCAGCGGCGCGCCGGAGGTCATCAGGGCGACCTTGCCGCGGCCGGTGATGTTGAGCTGGTACTTCCCCGAGCCGGAGATGCCGTAGAGGCTGTCGACGGCGACGACCTCGTGGTGGAGCGAGGAGTCCATCGCCAGCACGTAGCTGCTGTCGACGGTCAGCCCGTCCTGTTCGACATCCATGATGTGGACGTGCTGGGCCAGGTTGGCGAGGTAGACGGTGCCCTGACCGTGGCAGCGCATCAGGTCCAGGCCCTCGCCGGTGTGGGCACGCGCGCGTGCCTGGCCGCTGTGCTGGTACTCGGCGTCGAACTCGACGAGGCCCTGGTAGGCGACCATGGTGCCCTTGCGGGCGAGGATGTCGTCGTGGCCCTGGAGGGTGACGCGGAGCAGCTGCTTGTTCTGCAGGCTCCAGCGCTCCTGGGTCTGCTGGTCGGTGAAGGCGAAAAGCGGGCTCTGCATGGTGGTGTGACTCCCCCTCAGCCCCGGAACCGGATGCGGTCGGTGCTGTCCTCGCTGGGCTGGACGACGACGATGCCCTGGCCGGAGAAGGCGATCTGGAAGGCCTCGCCGCTGCCCCGGCCGATGAGCGACTGCGCCTTGAAACTGCGCTTGCCCTTCACCTTCAGGTTCGGGGACCAGGCGACGAGCGCGTCGGGATCGACGTACGTCTCGTCCTCGCCGCCGCCGCAGTCGACGACGATCGGCTCGCCCCGGGAGGTCAGCGCGACCCACCCCTGCCCGGAGATTTTGGTGTTCCACAGGCCCTGCCCGGCGAACTTCGCCAGGCCCTTGACCCGCTCCACGCCCCAGGTCAGGTGCGCGTCGAAGGCGAGCAGGTTGGTGGCGTTGACGGAGATCGCGTCGCCGTTGAGGTTGATGACGACGACGTCGGCGCCGTAGTCGGCGAGGTAGAGCAGGCCGTCGCCGGAGCACTTCATCAGGGGCGCGCCCTCGCCGGTGAGCCAGTCGCGGGCGATCTGGCGGACGGCGGGCGGGTTGGGCTCGTACTGGATGAAGCCCTCGTAGGCGACCATCGACCCCACGCGCGCGAGGAGGTCGTGTCCGGTCTGCAGGGCGACCTTGAGCATGTGGCTGCCGTGGTTCTCCATGCGGGCGGTGACGGGTGCGGGGACGTAGCCCGCGAGCTGCTGGGTCATGACGGGCTCCCTTTAGACCTCGTACGGCTGGACGACGACGAAGTTGCCGGGCGCGGCCCGGAACTGCAGGTTGACGCCCTCCCCGGTGTGACCGGGATAGGCGTTGCGGCGCATCCGCACCTGACTGGAGACGATCACCTGGGCGGCGGCGGACCAGGCGACGACGGCGTTGGAGTCGACGAACGTCGTCGGCGTCACCGGCAGCACCACGGGCATGCCGTGCGTCTTGACGACGAGGGTGCCGGTGCCCTGGAACTGCATGGTGAACAGGGCGCCGCCGGGGATGCCGTGGCCCTCGATGCGGCGCACCTCGTACTGCAGGCTCTCGTCGAAGGCGAGGACGTTCTCCGCGGAGACGCAGAGCGCGTCGCCCTGCAGCTCGACGGGGTGCAGGTGGGCGGAGTTCTCGGCGAGGAACACCTGGCCCTGGCCGGTGCAGCGCATCAACTGCATCTCCTGGCCGGTGGCGTTGCCGACGATCCGCCCGGCGAACCCGGCACCCTTGTAGGCGAAGTCGACCTTGCCCTGGTAGAGGACCATGCTGCCCTGCCGGGCCAGCACCGGCCGGCCGCCGATGCCGAGGTCGACGCGCACGAGTTTGCTGTTCTGCAGCGTCCAGCGCTGTCCGGTGGGCGCCTCCCGGTACTTCTGCAGCGCGGCCGCCACGCCGGGAGCCTGCGGGGCGCCCTGAGGAACGGTCTGGGCAACCCCGTGGGCGGCGGGCGGCCCCGGGACCTGGTGGCCGTAGGAAGGCTGCTGACCGTAGCCCGGGGGCGGGGTCGGCTGCCCGTATCCGGGCGGCGGCGCGGGGGCGTGCGGCGCGGCGGGCTGGGCGTAGCCCGGAGGCGGCGGGGGCGCCTGGGCCGGGACCTGACCGTAGGGCGCGGGAGCGGGCGGTGGCGGGGGCGCGGTGCCGCCGGGCGGGGTCATGGGGGCGACGACGGTGGGCGCCGCGTGCACCTGCGGGGACGGCACCGGCGCGGGCGGCGGGGTGCTGCCCTGCGGCGGGGCGAAGCCCTGCGGAGCGGGCTCCGGTACCGGAGTCGGGGCCGGTGCCGGGGCCGGCGGGGACGCCGGCGCCGGGGCGGAGGGCACGCCGAACGCGGGCGGCGGGGAGGGCGGAGAGGGCTGCGCCGGTGGCGCGAAGGACTGCGCGGGCGGCGGGGAGGGCTGCGCGGGCGGAGCGAAGCCCGGCGCGGAGCTGCTGCCGGGCTGCTGCGGGGCGGCCTCCTGCTCCTCCTCCAGGACCTCGCCGCCGAAGTTGCGCAGCAGGGCCTCCAGGCCGCCGTCGAAGCCCTGCCCGACCGCGGCGAACCGCCACCCGTCCTTGCGGTAGAGGTCGCCCAGCATCACGGCCCGCTCGGTGCTGAACTCCGAGCCGTCGAAGGCGTAGCGGGCCACCTCCTCACCACCGGCGACGATGCGCAGGTATCCGGGACCGACCTGGGACATCTGCCCGGCGCCGTCGAGGGTCGCGGTGAACGACAGCTTGTGGATCTGCGGCGGAACGCGGTCCAGGGTGACCCGGAAGGACTCCGTGTCGCCCGCCTGGGGACCCAGCAACTGGATCGCCTCTTCGGGAGACTTCGGCTGGTTGTAGAAGACGAAGTACCGGTCGTCCGAGAGGCGTTCGTCCGCGTCGAGACCGAAGCAGCTGATGTCGAAGGTCAGTCCGGGGCCGGAGATCTGCACGCCTACGTACAGATCCGTGCCCGCGGTGAGGTCACTGATCCTGGCCTTGTGGCCGCGTTGGAATTGCCTGGCCATGCGTTCCGACCGTCCCCCATCCCGAATGTGAGTGCGTCGCGCCAGGCTAGCGGCAAACTCCGGCACCGGAAGAAACCGGTACGGACCCGGTACACAATCCCCTGCCGGCCGTGCCGCACGCCCCTCAGGGGGCGTGGGTACGCCCGGCAGGGAACGTGGGTGCGCCCGGCAGGGGTCACTCGCCGGACGCGCCCGGCGGATGCGGCAGCCGGGCGGCCGCGGCCACACCCTCCAGGTAGCCGCGGGCCCGCTCGGTGCGCGGATAGGTCTCCAGCAGCCGCCAGAAGCGCGGCCCGTGGCCGGGTACCAGAAGGTGCGCCAGCTCGTGCAGCAGGACGTAGTCGACGACGTACTCGGGCATGCCCCGCAGCCGGTGGGAGAGGCGGATACTGCCCTCGGCCGGGGTGCACGAGCCCCAGCGCGTGTTCTGGTTGGTCACCCAGCGCACCGACGCGGGCCGGGCCCGGCCGCCGAGGTACTGGTCCGACAGTCGCGCGGCGCGTTCGGCCAGCTCGGCGTCACCGAGCTGCCGCCGGCTCTCCTGGGCGGCGAGCTTGTCGAGCATGACGCTCACCCAGCGCTGCTCCTCGGCCTGGGACATCCGGGCCGGGATGAGCACGACCGTGCGGTCGCCCTCGCGGTACGCGGAGACCGTCCTGCGGCGACGGGCACTCCGGCGCACCTCGATCGCGTCGGCCCCGGTGCCGCTGGACGGGGGGCTCGTCGTGCTGCGCTGAGGCGTTCGGGAGCTGTGCAGTGGGTCGGCGGACACGCCCCGACGTTACCCGCTGCACGCGCGGGAAGTCCCGGCTCCGGAACGGATCGGTTGTGCTTCACCGCCCGTGTGACGGCCCGGGAGCACGGACGACTGATTCGTACGACGAATCCGTCCGCCTGTGGACAACGCACGACGGCCTCCGGGCCGCCGGGGGCATGCTGGCACTCGTCGGCACAGCGGCCACCGGTTTCCGGACCGTCGTCCGCTCCACCGGCGCACGAGCCGTCACGCGACGTCACGCGACGTCACGGGGTGTCATGGTGCGTCACGGGTGCCACGAGGCATTTCGGCGACACGCACCACCGCCCTCCGACCACCGACCACCCACCACCGACCAGACCACGGGGGACCGACATGCACCCGGCACTGAAACCCGCGCTCAGGCGCGGCTGGCGCGACCTGAACACCGTGCAGTTCGGGATGACTCCGGCGCACGCCCTGACGCTGGGGCCCGTCGACACCGCCACGGGCAGTTTCCTGGAGCTCCTCGACGGCACCCGGGGACTCGCCCTGCTGCGTGCGGAAGGGCGGCGGATGGATCTGCCCGACGGACACGTCGACACGGTCGTGGAGCGCCTGTCCCGCGCCGGGCTGCTCGACGACGCCCGCGGTGGCGGACCGGCCGCCGAGGCCCTGCGCGAGAAGCGGGAGGTGCTGGACCGACTGCGGCCCGACCTCGCCTCGCTCTCCCTGGCCGTCCGCGCACCGGGGGACGCGATGGCCCGGCTCGCCGCCCGCCGCGCACTGCGGGTGCAGGTCAGGGGCGCCGGCCGGGTGGGGGCCACGCTGGCCGCCCTGCTGTCGGGCGCCGGCGTGGGGGAGGTCGACGTCCGCGACGTGGGCTGCGTCGAGCCGTGGGACGTCTCCCCGGGCGGGCTGCCCGCCGAGTCCGTCGGCACCCGCCGGGACGAGGCCGCCCGCCGGATGGTGCGCGCCGCCGCCCCGGACCGCCCGGCCCGCCGCGGCCCGGGGCGGACGCGGCGGATGCGGCAAACAGGCGGGGACGGTGCACCGGCCTGGTCCCTGGTGGTGATGGCCCCGCGGGACGACGTGGCCGTACACGCCCCCGACCCCTTGTCGGCCGAGCCGCTGCTCGCCTCCGGGACACCCCACCTGTATGCCGGGGTGGTGGAGGGCACGGGCGTGGTCGGCCCCCTGGTCCTGCCCGGTGAGACGAGCTGCGCGGGGTGTCTGCAGGCGGCCCGCGTCGACGCCGACCCGGCCTGGCCGCGGCTGGTCGCACAGTGGCGCTCCGCCAAGCCACGCCGGGTCCGGGCCTGCGACCTGACGCTGGCCGGTACCGTGGCCGGGCTGGCCGCGGCGCACGCGCTCGCCTTCCTCGACGGGCAGCGGCCCGCCGCCGCGGACGTCCGGTGGGAGATCGCCGTACCCGCGCTGACCTGGCACGCGCGGTCGATGCGGCCGCATCCCGCATGCCCGTGCGGTGCCGTGGAGAAAGCTAAAGGGGAACAGGCCGCAACCGGTGGGGGGACACGGGGGACAATGGCGGTGCACCGGCCGAACACGGAGCTACGCCGCCGGGTGGACGCGGCACGGCCTGCTGGGACTTGGAGGGCGCATGTCTGATCTTCCCCGGAAGGCGGTCACCCGGACCGCCAAGCTGGCCGCGCTCCCGCTCGGTTTCGCCGGGCGCGCGACCTGGGGACTGGGCAAACGGATCGTCGGCGAGTCCGCGGAACTCGTCGGCCGCGAACTGCAGCAGCGCACCGCCGAGCAGTTGTTCAAGGTTCTCGGGGAGCTGAAGGGCGGGGCGATGAAGTTCGGGCAGGCCCTGTCCGTCTTCGAGTCGGCGCTGCCCGAGGAGATCGCCGGCCCCTACCGGGCGGCGCTCACCAAGCTGCAGGACGCCGCGCCGCCGATGCCGACCCGTACCGTGCACACGGTGCTGGCCGAGCGGCTCGGCGCGGACTGGCGCGAGCTGTTCCTGGAGTTCGAGGACAAGCCGGCCGCCGCGGCCTCCATCGGCCAGGTGCACCGGGGCGTGTGGCACGACGGGCGCGAGGTGGCCGTCAAGGTGCAGTACCCGGGGGCCGGTGAGGCCCTGCTCTCCGACCTCAACCAGCTGAGCCGGTTCGCGCGGCTGCTGGGACCGCTCATTCCCGGCATGGACATCAAGCCCCTGATCTCCGAGCTGAGGGACCGCGTCTCGGAGGAGCTGGACTACGGCCTGGAGGCACAGGCGCAGCAGGCGCACGCGGAGGAGTTCGCCGGCGACCCGGACGTGGTGGTGCCGGCCGTGGTGCACCAGTGCGAGCAGGTGCTGGTCACCGAGTGGATCGAGGGCGTCCCCCTGTCGGAGGTGATCTCCAAGGGCACCCGGGAGCAGCGCGACCGGGCGGGCCAGCTGCTGTCCCGGTTCCTCTTCTCCGGCCCGGCCCGCACCGGCCTGCTGCACGCCGACCCGCACCCGGGCAACTTCCGCCTGCTCCCCGGCGGCCCGGACGGCGAGGACGACTGGCGGCTGGGCGTGCTGGACTTCGGCACGGTGGACCGGCTGCCCGGCGGCCTGCCCACACAGATCGGCGAGGCGTTGCGGCTGACCCTGCAGGGCGAGGCGGAGGCGGTCTACGACATGCTGTGCGCGGAGGGCTTCGTCAGGGAGTCGATCGAGCTGGACCCCGACGCCGTGCTCGACTACCTGCTGCCGATCATCGAACCGGCGCAGGTGGACGAGTTCACCTTCACCCGCGGCTGGATGCGCAGCCAGGCGGCCCGCATCGCCGATCCCCGTTCCCCCGCCCACCAGCTGGGCAGGCAGCTCAACCTGCCCCCGGCCTACCTGCTGATCCACCGTGTGACGCTCAGCACCATCGGTGTGCTGTGCCAGCTGGGTGCGACCGTGCGGCTGCGGGAGGAGCTGGAGCGGTGGCTGCCGGGGTTCGTGCCGGGGGACACGTTCGACGAGGAGGAACCCGCGGCACAGGCGTGAGGCGGCGCAGGCGCGAGGTGCGGTGTGCCGGCCGGGCCGTCGTCCGGGCCGTCGTCCCGTGGCGGTGACGCCGGGGCGGGCACGGTGCCGGACGACACGGCACGCGGCCGGTCCAACGCGGCGCGGGGAACGCGGCGCGGGGAACGCGGCGCGGGGAACGCGGCGCGGGGAACGCGGCGCGGGGAACGCGGCGCGGGGAACGCGGCGCGGGGGCCGGTCCGCTGGACGGACCGGCCCCCGCGGGCGGTTGCGGCCCTCGGGGAGGGCGCGGGTGTACCGGGGTGCGGTCGGCGGTTACTGCATCACCGCCATGGCGAGCGCGCGGCGGGCACGCAGCGAGGCGCGTTCCGCCCGGCGCTGCATCCGGCGGGCGACCGCCAGGCGCACGGCCCGGCGCTCCCGCTCGGCCTCCCGCAGTCGCTCGTGCATATGCGCACGTGCCAGGGCTTCTGGGATGAGTTGCATCTCGCGGGTCCTGTTCTGGCGCGACTCGTGCGCGCCGGTGGTCGTGACGTCTGTGTGCGCGGAGCCGATCGGCTCACTGGCGGACGGCTTCATCGGGGCCTGCTTCGCGGGGTCGTGCGTGAGGGGACGGTTGATCGTGCCTGCGGTGTTCATGCCGTGACCGGGTTCTTGCGCGGGCGGCCACGCGGCCGCTTGCGGGCGACGACGACACCCTGGACGAACAGCTCGCCACCCCAGACGCCCCAGGGCTCGCGCCGCTCCTTGGCGCCGGCGAGACAGGCCTCGATCAGCGGGCAGGTGCGGCACAGCGACTTGGCGTACTCGACGTCCGCGGGCGACTCGGCGAAGAACACCTCCGGGTCGTAGGAGCGGCACGGAACGGGCTCGCCGAGGTTCTCGATGGCGTCGTCGAGCGCGGTCAGCGCGGTGAGCGGAGTCAAAGCGGGGTCCTCCGTGGGGCCGGGCTTGGGGATCGTTTCGGAAGGCGGTACGGACGGGGCGTGCGCTTCGAGTTGCACGGTTGTCTTCCTCGTCTGGTCGGTCCGGCCGGTTGGCCGGGAGGCGGCTTGGTACCGGGTGTTCTGCTGTCCCGAGGCCCCTTCGTTCCGTCGCCCCCGGTGTGCGGGGAAAACAGAAGGGCCGCGGATCCCGGATGGGGTTCCGCGGCCCTGAAGGCGCCGGCCTGATCGGCGATCAGGCTGGATCACTCCAGGGTTTCGGCCCACGGAAGGCCCACATCAGGTGGTGCTGCGTTTCCTGCTTCCGGATTCCGGCACCGGCCGCCGCGAAGGCATAGGCGTGCGCCTGCGCCACTACGGCTTCCAGTGCCTTGGTCGGTCGCTCGTCGCGCTCACGGACGGGAAGGCCCGCGAAGGAACCGGCGAGGGACGCGGCGGACGCCGGAAGCACGGCACGGATGCCGGACATACCGGTGCCCGGGTTCGAGCCGCCGAACAGGCACAGGGAGACGGTCGAGGGATCGGTCATTTTCACGGTGGAGCTGGTGTTGATGCTGATCACTGGACTCGCCTCCTCTCGGCGTCTCGGGGACCGGTCGTCCCGGTTCGGTGGATGTGCAAGTACAACACGGAATCAGTGCCTCCGAGAAGGCCGCTGTTCCCGTGGCTAAGAACCTATGGGGATTGCCGGGGCATGCGCAAACTATTTTTTCGACGAGTTCGCATCAGTCCTCGCCCTCCCCCAAGTCGACTTCCCGGCCTGCGCAGATGGCCAAAACTTCGGTCCCGTAACGGCGGACCTTGCGCACTCCCACCCCCGGGATGCGGGCCAGCTCGCCCTCGTCGCCGGGGACGGACTCGGCGATCGCCATGAGGGTCTTCTCGGTGAACACGCAGAAACCGGGCTGCCCGCTGCGCCGTGCCTGCACCTCCCGCCACGCCAGCAGCCGCTCGTAGAGGCCCTCGTCCATGTCGGAGGGGCAGTCCTCGCAGCGCATCAGCTTCATCTCGCCCGCGTCGGTGAGCGTGCGCCCACAGACCCGGCAGCGGGCCGGGGTGCGGCGCCGGGGCCGCGGCGCGGCCGTCGCCGGCGGCGCCGCGGCCGTGCCGCCCGTGCCGCGGTCGACGCCGCCGGCGGCGCCCGCCGTGGGGCGGTCGGCGCGCTGCGGGGAGCCGGGGCGCAGCCCGTCCAGGAAGCGGCTGGGGCGCCGGCTGGGGCGGCCGCCCGGCGACCGGGACAGTGCCCAGGAGAGGTGCAGCCGCTGCCGGGCCCGGGTGACGCCGACGTACAGCAGGCGGCGCTCCTCCTCGATCTGCTCGTCGGTCCGGGCGTAGGTGATGGGCACCATGCCCTCGGCGACGCCGACCAGGAAGACGACGTCCCACTCCAGGCCCTTGGCCGCGTGCAGGGAGGCGAGGGTGACGCCCTGCACGGTCGGGGCGTGCTGGGCGCCGGCGCGCTCGTCGAGCTCGGCGACGAAGTCGGCGAGGGTGGCCCCGGGCCGGGCCGCGGCGAGGTCCTGGGCGAGGTGGACCAGGGCGGCGAGCGACTCCCAGCGCTCCCGGACCGCGCCGGAGCCGGCCGGCGGCTCCGGCGTCCAGCCCTCGCCGGACAGCACGGCGCGCACCTGGGAGGGCAGGTCGACGGCATCGTCGAGGGCGGAGTCGTTGGTGCCGAAGCGGGCGGCCCCGCGCAGGGCGATGCCCGCCTTGCGCACCTCGGGCCGGTCGAAGAAGCGCTCGGCGCCGCGCAGCTGGTAGGGGACGCCGGCATCGGCCAGGGCCTGCTCGTAGGTCTCGGACTGGGCGTTGGTGCGGAACAGCACCGCGACCTCGCTCGCGCGGACGCCGGAGTCGATCAGGTCGCGGATGCGGTGGGCGACGCCCTCCGCCTCGGCGGGCTCGTCGGCGTACTCGGTGAAGACGGGTTCGGGGCCGGTGGGGCGCTGGGAGACCAGTTCCAGTCGGTGGTCGGCGGCACGGCCGCGGGCCTGGGCGAGCAGGCCGTTGGCTAGGTGGACGATCTGCGGGGTCGAGCGGTAGTCGCGGACCAGTTTGATGACGGTGGCGCCGGGGTGGCGCAGGCGGAAGTCGAGGAGGTGGTCGGGGGTGGCGCCGGTGAAGGAGTAGATCGTCTGGCTGGCGTCGCCCACGACGCACAGGTCGTCCCGGTCGCCGAGCCACAGCTCCAGCAGGCGCTGCTGCAGGGGGCTGACGTCCTGGTACTCGTCGACGACGAAGTGCTGGTACTGGGCGCGCACCTGCTCGGCGATGTCGTGCCGGTCCTGCAGGACGGCGACCGTCAGCAGCAGCACGTCCTCGAAGTCGATGACCGCCCGGTCTCGCTTCACGTCCTCGTAGGCGCTGTAGAGGTGGGCGATCTCGGCGGCGTCGCGCGACGTCTCGCGGCCCACCCGCGCCGCCGCGAGCGGGTAGTCGGCGGGGACGGTCTGGGTGACCTTGGCCCATTCGATCTCCGCGGCGACGTCCCGCAGCTCGTTGCGGTCCAGGCGGATGCGGCAGGCGGCGGCCGCGTCCGCGACGAGGGGGATCTTGCGGTCGGCGAGCCGGGGCATGCTGCCGCCGATGGCTTTCGGCCAGAAGTACTGCAGCTGGCGCAGGGCCGCGGAGTGGAAGGTGCGGGCCTGGACGCCGTGCGCCCCGAGCTGGCGCAGCCGGCCGCGCATCTCGCCGGCGGCGCGGTTGGTAAAGGTGACGGCGAGTACGCTGGAGGGCTGCAGGATGCCGGCGCGCACCCCGTAGGCGATGCGGTGGGTGATCGCCCGGGTCTTGCCGGTGCCGGCGCCCGCCAGCACGCACACCGGGCCGCGCAGGGTGGTGGCCACCTCGCGCTGCTCGGGGTCGAGCCCTTCGAGTACCGCGTCGGCCGAGTCCGGTGCGAGCGGGAAGAGGGGGGAGTGCGTTGCTGCTGTCACACCGCCATGCTGCCAGGTCGCCGGGGACGGGTGAGCCGGTTGTCCACAGGGAGGGCCTCGCGGTCGTACTGGTACGACAGGTGTGCGGCATGCCGCACGCCCGGCGGCCTCCGGGCGGGAATGCGGGCCCTGACGTCCGCGTTCTTCCACTGCGACCCCACATTCCCAGTCGCAGAAGGAGCACGAGAGACATGCCGGGCACTGTGACGATGTACAGCACCACGTGGTGCGGCTACTGCCGTCGGCTCAAGAGCCAGCTGGACCGCGAGGGCATCACGTACGAAGAGATCAACATCGAGCAGGACCCGGAGTCCGCGGCGTTCGTCGAGAAGGCGAATGGCGGAAACCGCACGGTGCCGACGGTCCGGGTGGTTCCCGCCAACGGCGGTGACGAGGTCGTGATGACGAATCCGAGCCTTGCCCAGGTGAAGCAGGCCCTCACCGCCTGACCCCGCACCGCCTGATCCCGCACCGCACGACCCCCGACGGCCTCGACGGCGATCGGGGGTTTTGTGTGCCCTGTGCGCTCCCGCCGCCTGCTCCTTTCGAGCGCACCGGATGCCGTGTTTCGAGCGCATCGGATGCCGTGCCCGGCCCGGCGGACCGCCGGCCGCCCGGCTGTCAGACCCTCCCCTTACTGTGCACGGCATGGACATGAACGATCCCCAAGACGTGGCCGCGGCCTTCTGGGCCCAGATCCTCGGTTTCACGATCGTCGAGGAGCCGCCGGCACCGGACACCCCCCTCGGTCGCGTGCTCGCCTTCATCGTCGAGCACGGCGAGGACGCGCTCAGGGACGAGCACATCGAGGCCGCGACGGAGGGGCGCCCCCTGCTTCCGTGAGGCGTCCCCTGCTTCCGTGAGGCGTCCCCTGCTTCCGCGAGCACGAGGCGGGGACGGGCCGGTCGTACCGCCTCGTACCTCACCCGTGTCTCAGGTGCCGCGCGTATCAGTTGTCACGCCTATTAGATGCCGCGTGTCGGCATGGGCTTGCCGTACCACAGTTCGATCAGGCGGGCCGCGATCGAGATGCCGTACGGCGGCATGACCTCGCCGGAGTCGAACGCGGCCGTCAGTTCGTCGCGGGTGAACCAGCGGGCCTCGTGGATCTCGTCGCCGTCCACCCTGATCTCGGTGGACGTGGCGCGGGCCATGAAGCCGAGCATGAGGCTGTACGGGAAGGGCCAGGGCTGGCTGGCGACGTACTCGACGTGGCCGACGGTGATGCCGACCTCCTCGTGGATCTCGCGGCGCACCGACTGCTCGACGGACTCGCCGGGTTCGACGAAGCCGGCGAGCGTGGAGAAGCGGCCCTCGGGCCAGTGGACCTGGCGGCCGAGCAGGATGCGGTCGTCCTCGTCGGTGACCGCCATGATCACGGCGGGGTCGGTGCGCGGGTAGTGCTCGGCGCCGCAGGCGGGGCAGCGGCGGATGTGGCCGGCCGCGGCGATCACGGTGCGCTCGCCGCAGCGGGAGCAGAAGCGGTGCAGGCGCTGCCAGTTCTCCAGGGCGACGGCGTGCACCATCAGCGCCGTGTCCCGGGGTGAGAGCAGCAGGCCCGCCTCGCGCAGGCCGGCCGGGCGGGCCGACTGGTCCATGCGGCCGGGCAGGGAGTCCTTCTGGAGGGCGAAGTAGCTCACGCCGTCCTCGTCCGTGCCGAGGAAGTAGCGGTGCGCCTCGGTGAGGGGGGCCTCGAAGGAGGGGGTCATGACGAGCTCGGTGCGGCCGTCGGGCGTCTCGTCGATGAGGACCTGGCCGCCGGAGACCACGAAGCAGCGCGTCGACGGGTGGCTCCATGCCGCGGCGAGCCACGCCTCGTCGAGCCGGTGGTGGGCGGCCCGGTCGATGCCGCTCGGGGCGGTGAGCGAGATCGGCCGGTCGGCTGTGTGGTCGGTCCAGGTGGTCAAGATGCTTCCAACTCCCCCAGGGAACGGTGTTTCGGCGGCGGGTCGGCGGGACGTACGGCGGGCGGACGACCGCGTGCGGCGGGGCCTGGGTGTGCGGGGCGGCCTTTACAGTGTGCCTCGCACGGGCTGCCGGCCGGTGCGGCGTGGGCGGGTCATGGCGTGCCGCGCCAGTGCTCGGCCAGGTCGCCCCACAGGTACGCGGCGGTCTCGACGCCCTTGAAGAGCAGGTCGAGCTCGACCTTCTCGTTGGGGGCGTGCCAGCCGTCGGACGGGACGGAGATGCCGAGGAAGAGGACCGGGGCGCCGAGGACGTCCTGCAGGTCGGCGGCCGGGCCGGAGCCGCCCTCGCGCGTGAAGAGGACGGGTTTGCCGAAGGCGCGGCCCATGGCGCGGACGACGGACTGCAGGGCGGGGTGGTCCAGGGGGGTCAGGCAGGGGCGGGTGGCCGCGCCGAAGGTGATCTCGTGCCGGATGCCGGCGGGCAGCCGGTCGGCGGCCCAGGCGCGCACGGCCTTCTCCACGTGGTCGGGGTCCTGCCCGGCGACCAGGCGGAAGGAGAGCTTCACCAGGGCCGTGGCCGGGACGACCGTCTTGCTGCCGGGGCCCTGGTAGCCGCCGCCGATGCCGTTGACCTCGGCGGTGGGGCGGGCCCAGATGCGCTCCAGGGTGGTGTATCCGGCCTCGCCGTGGGTGGCGTGGGACCTGGCGGTGCGCAGCCACTGCCGCTCGTCGAAGGGCAGCTCGGCGAAGAGGGCGCGTTCGCGGTCGCTGAGCTCGGCCACACCGTCGTAGAAGCCGGGGATCGCCACGCGCCCGTGCTCGTCGTGCAGGGCGGCGACGAGGCGGGCGGCGGCGGTGGCCGGGTTGGGCACGGCGCCGCCGAAGGAACCGGAGTGGATGTCCTCGTCCGGGCCGTACAGCCGTATCTCGCACTCGGCCAGGCCGCGCATGCCGGTGCACACCGTGGGCGTGTCCGCGGACCACATGCCGGTGTCGGAGACGATCACCGCGTCGGCGGCGAGCCGGTCGGCGTGCCGCTCGACCAGGGCCCGGAAGTGCGGGGAGCCGGACTCCTCCTCGCCCTCCACCAGCATCTTCAGGTGCACGGCGGGGCTGGTGCGGCCGGTGGCGGCGAGGTGGGCGCGCACGCCGAGTGTGTGGAAGAACACCTGGCCCTTGTCGTCAGCGGCCCCGCGCGCGTAGAGCCGCCCGTCCCGTTCCACGGGCTCGAACGGTTCGGTGTCCCACCCGTCCTCGCGGGCGGCGGGCTGCACGTCGTGGTGGCCGTACACGAGGACCGTGGGGGCGCCGGGGTCGTCGGAGGGCCACTCGGCGAACACGGCCGGGGCGCCCGGCGTCTCCCACACCTCGGCGGTGGGGAAGCCGGTCTCCTTCAGGTGGGCGGCGAGCCAGTCGGCGCTGCGCCGGACGTCAGCGGCGTGCTCGGGCAGGGCCGACACCGACGGGATGCGCAGCCACGCGGCGAGGTCGGCGAGGAAGGCGGCGCGGTGCCGCTCGATGTGGGCGCGAACGGCCCGGACGGCACGGACGGCGCTGACGGCACTGTCAACGGACTGGCTCATGTCCTCGAGCCTATCGGCCCGCCCCGGCGTGCCCGTCCGGCGGTTCCCCGTCCGCCCCGCCGGGGGCCGCATCCGGCGCGAGCAGGCGCTCCAGGGCCGCCCGGTCCGGCAGGCCCTCGGGCCGTACGACCTCGCCGGTGCGCACGTACAGGAAGGCGGCCGTGACCGACTCCAGCGGCACGCCCTGCTGTTCGGCCCAGGCGAGCCGGTACACCGCGAGCTGCAGCGGGTCGCCGCTGCCGCTGCGGCCCGTCTTCCAGTCGACGATCTCGTACGTCGCCGTGTCGCCGTCGCCCGTCTTGTAGACGGCGTCGATGCGGCCCCGCACCACGCGCCCGGCGAGTGCGAGCTGGAAGGGGGCCTCGACGCGGTAGGGCGTGCGGTGGGCGTACTCGGTGCGCTCGAAGGCCTCCTTGAGGGCCTCCAGGTCGCGTTCGTCGGCGATCTCGGCGTCGGTGCCGGGCAGTTCGTCGGGTTCCAGCAGGGGCAGGCGCAGTTCCTCGAAGCGGGACTCGACCCACGCGTGGAAGCGGGTGCCGCGACGCGCCGCGGGCTGCGGCGGGCGCGGCATGGGCCGGGCGAGCTCCTGGGCGAGGCCGTCGGGGTCCTGCGCCAGGCGCAGCAGCTGCGACGCGGTCAGGGACACCGGCAGGGGCACGTCGGTGACGTGCTGCCGGGCACGCAGGAGTTCGCCGGTGAGCGCGTCCAGGTCACGGTCCCAGGAGGCGACGAGGCGGGCCTCCTCGGGGGTGAGCCGCTCGGGTTCCGGCTCGGTGGGGCGTGGGCGGCGGGAGGGCGCCTCCGGGACGGGCGTCGGGTGGGGGACGGCGGGACGCCGCGCCGGCCATGGGTTCCGGTCGGGGGGATCCTGGTCGAACGGGTCCTGGTCGAACGGGTCCTGGTCGGACAGGTCCTGGTCGGACAGGTCCTGGTCGAACGGGACCCGGTCGTGGAGCGCGGGGTCTTCGACGTAGGGCTCGGCCGGGTCGTGGAGATAGGGCTCGGCCGGGTCGTGGTGACCGGCCGGCTCGTGGAGATCGGCCGGGTCGTGGAGTTCGGTCGGGTCGTGCGGTTCCGGCGCGTCCTCGGGGTGGAAGCCGTGGGGGAACTCGTCGTCGTTCGGCGGTGTCGGCCAGTCGGGGTCCTCCCAGGCGACGGGGTCGTCCACGGCCGCGGGGTGGCGGTGGCCGTCCGTGGGGGAGGCGACCTCCTCCAGGTGGGCCAGGACCGTCTCGGCGGCCGCGCGCCGGCGGGCCAGGGCGGCCTCGTCCAAAGGCAGCGGCCAGACCGTGTTGGCGGTCTCCCGGTGCAGGGCGGGGTTCTCCTCGCCCTCCTCTGGCGCGTCCGCCCAGACCTCGATCTCGCCGTGCCCCGCGGCGCAGTGGTCGTACAGGGCCTGCAGGAAGGCGGAGGGGCCGCGGGGCTTCTTCTGGGTGGGGCCCCACCAGTGGCCGGAGCCCAGCAGCAGGGTGCGGGGGCGGGTGAAGGTGACGTAGCCGAGGCGGAGTTCCTCGGTGTGCTGGTGTTCCCTCATGGCTTCCTGGAAGGCCTTCAGGCCGCGCGCGTCCCAGTCGACGACGTCGGGCAGGGTGTCGGCGTCGCCGCGCAGCGCGTGCGGCAGGACCCGGCCCTGGGCGGTCCATCTCTCGCGGCCCTGGGTGCTGGGGAAGGTGCCGGTGACCAGGCCGGGGACGGCGACGACGTCCCACTCCAGGCCCTTGGACTTGTGGGCGGTGAGCACCTTGACGGTGTTCTCCCCGCCGGGCAGGGCGTTGTCGAGGCCCTTCTCGTACTGGGCGGCGGTGCGCAGGAAGCCGAGGAAGGCCAGCAGACTCGCCTCGCTGTCGTTGGCGGCGAAGGAGGCGGCGATGTCGAGGAAGTTCGACAGGGTCTCGCGCCGGCGGGCGGCCAGGGCGTGCGGGGACGCCGACAGCTCCACCTCCAGGCCGGTGACGGCGAGGACGCGGTGCAGGACGTCCATGAGCGGGTCGGCGAGGGAGCGGCGCAGGTCGCGCAGTTCGGCGGCGAGCCGCGCGAAGCGCACGCGCGCGTCCGGGGAGAACGGCAGCCCGTCGTCGTCCCCGCTGCCGTCCAGCGGGGTCTCCAGGAACGTGTCCAGGGCGTCGGCGAGCGAGATCACCTCGGCGGGGTCGGTGCCCTCGACGGCCTCGGCGAGCCGGCGCTCCGGGTCGTCGCCGGCGTCCACGCGCGTGCGCGCCACGAGGAGCCGGGCCCGCCGCCCGAGGAGGGCGAGGTCGCGCGGGCCGATGCGCCAGCGGGGGCCGGTGAGGATGCGGACGAGGGCGGCGTTGGCGCCCGGGTCCTGCAGGACCTCGCACATGGCGACCAGGTCGGCGATCTCGGGCAGGTGCAGCAGACCGGAGAGGCCGACCACCTCGACGGGGACGTCGCGGGCGACCAGCGCGCCCTGGATCTCGGCGAAGTCGTTCGCCGTACGGCACAGCACGGCGATCTCGCCGGGCGGGGTGCCGGTGCGCACGAGGTGGGCGATGGAGTCGGCGACCCACTCGATCTCCTCGGCGTGGGTGCGCAGCAGGGCGCAGCGCACCAGGCCGTCGCGCTCGGCGCCGGGGGCCGGGCGCAGCGCCTCCACGCCCGCGTGCAGGGCGCGCAGGGGTGCGGCGAGGCCGTTGGCGAGGTCGAGGAGGCGGCCGCCGCTGCGGCGGTTCTCGCTGAGCGCCTGGCGGGTGGCGGGGCGGCCGTCGGCGTGCGGGAAGTGCGCGGGGAAGTCGTCGAGGTTGGCGACGGACGCGCCGCGCCAGCCGTAGATGGCCTGGCAGGGGTCGCCGACGGCGGTGACGGGGTGGCCGGTGCCGCCGCCGAACAGGCCGGCCAGCAGCACGCGCTGGGCCACCGAGGTGTCCTGGTACTCGTCGAGCAGGACGACCCGGAACTCGTCGCGCAGGATGCGGCCCACCTCGGGCAGTCCGGCGAGCCGGGCGGCCAGAGCGATCTGGTCGCCGAAGTCGAGCAGGTCCCGCTCGCGCTTGGCGGCCCGGTAGCGCTGCACCAGCTCGGCCAGTTCGCGGCGGGCGGCGGCCGCCTCGTGCACCTTGCGCAGGTCGGCGTTGGTGAGCCTGACACCCTCCAGGGTGCGCAGCAGCTCGCCGTCCCAGGCGCGCAGCCGCTCCGGGTCGACCAGGTGCTCGGCGAGTTCGGCGTCGAGGGCGAGCAGGTCGCTGACCAGGTCCGGAAAGGAGCGGGTGAGTGCCGGGTAGGGGCCCGGGGCCTCGCGCAGGACGCGGGCGGCGAGCTGGTAGCGGGTGGCGTCGGCGAGCAGGCGGGACGTCGGCTCCAGCCCGATGCGCAGGCCGTGGTCGGTCAGCAGGCGTCCGGCGAAGGAGTGGTACGTCGAGATCACCGGCTCGCCCGGCGGGTGGTCGGGGTCGAACGCGTCCGGGTCGGTGACGCCCGCCTTGACCAGGGCCTTGCGGACGCGTTCGGCGAGCTCGCCGGCGGCCTTGTTGGTGAAGGTGAGGCCGAGGACCTGCTCGGGGGCGACCTGGCCGGTGCCGACCAGCCACACCACGCGCGCGGCCATCACCGTCGTCTTGCCGGAACCGGCTCCCGCCACGATCACCTGCGGAGCGGGCGGTGCCGTGATGCAGGCCGTCTGCTCCGGGGTGAACGGGATGCCGAGGAGCTCCTTGAGCTGCTCGGGGTCGGTGATGCGAGCGGGCATGCCGGAGAGGCTAGTGGCGGCCACTGACAAGCGGTACGGGAACGTCTTCCGGGGAGCGGGGCACGCAGGTCGTCAGACGTGGTGCGGTTTCTCACACCGGTGTCATTCTGCCGCCCTCATCCCGGTGTCACGCGGCCGCCCCTCACCTGCCGCTCGCCTGCCCCAGGTTTGTCCTCGCCCGTCCCGCGCTCGTCCTCGCCTGTCCCTCGCTTGTCCTTGCCTGTCCCTCCCCCGGCCTCGCCTGCCGACCGGCTGTCGACCGCCTGCCGGCCGGCTCCGCGTGCCGGTGTCAGTCGACGATGTGCCGCCCCTCGGGGCGGGCGCTGCACGACGCCCGGAAGGAGCACTGCGCACAGTGCTGGCCGGTGGTCGGGGTGAAGCGTTCGTCGAGGACCTTGCCGGCCGCGGTGGCGAGCAACTCGCCGACCCAGTCCCCCTCCAGGGGGCCCTGGGCCTGCACCTTGGGCAGGCCGTCGCCGCCGTCGCGCCGGGCGGCGCCCTGGCGCAGCTGCACGAGTTCGGCGCCGCCGGGCTCCGGCCGTACCCCGTCGAAGGCGCGGTCCACGGCGCCCTCGCGGACGGCGAGCTGGTAGACGGCGAGCTGCGGGTGGCGGTCCACCTCGGCGCCGCTGGGCGCCTGCTTGCCGGTCTTGAAATCGACGACGTAGGCGCGGCCGTCGCCGTCGGCCTCGACGCGGTCCATCCGGCCGCGGATGCGCACCTCGTAGTCGCCGGCCTTCAGGGTCACATCGAAGTCGTGTTCGCTGGCCACCGGGGTGCGTCCGCCGCGGTCCATGACGTGCCACCTCAGGAAGCGTTCGAGCGCCACGCGCGCGTTCTCCCGCTCCTGCGCCGACTTCCACGGCGCGTCGAAGGCGAGCGCGTCCCACACCGACTCCAGTCGCTCCATGAGGACGGCGAGGTCGGCGGGGGTGCGGCCCGAGGCGACCTCGTCGGCCAGGACGTGCACGACGTTGCCGAAGCCCTGGGCCGCCGTGGCGGGCGTGTCC
Organism: Streptomyces echinoruber; assembly: GCF_014651135.1. Lineage (GTDB taxonomy): Bacteria > Actinomycetota > Actinomycetes > Streptomycetales > Streptomycetaceae > Streptomyces > Streptomyces echinoruber. Next base: position 87,042 of record NZ_BMWH01000003.1, on the reverse strand, counting down.
GCCTTGACCTCGCGGCCGAGGAACCACTGCAGGGCGCAGGTGTTCGCGAGCTGCTCCAGGGCGCTGCCGGAGAGCACCACGGGCTTGTCGCGGTCGCGCAGCGGGACCTTGCACTCGGTCGGTTCGAACATGCCCCACCAGCGGTAGGGGTGGGCGGCCGGGACCAGGGGGCGGCCGTCCTCGTCGACGAGTGCGGCCAGCCGGGCCAGCCGACGCGCGGCGGCCGCGCGCAGTGCTTCCGAGGCGCGCGGGTCGACGGTCGTGGCGCGCAGCTCGGCGACGAGCGCGGCCACGGACAGCGGGCGGCGCGGGCGGCCGGTGACGTCGCGGGGTTCGACGCCGAGCTCGGTCAGGAAGCGGGAGGGCTGGTCGCCGTCGTCCGCGGGCGCCTTGACGGCGGTGACGACCAGGCGTTCACGCGCGCGCGTGGCGGCGACGTAGAACAGGCGGCGCTCCTCCGCGAGCAGGGCCGCCTGGGTCAGCGGTTCGGCGAGTCCGTCGCGGCCGATCCGGTCGGCCTCCAGCAGGGAGCCGCGGCGCCGCAGGTCGGGCCACAGGCCCTCCTGGACGCCGGCGACGACCACCAGCCGCCACTGCAGGCCCTTGGAGCGGTGCGCGGTCATCAGACGCACGGCGTCGGGACGTACGACGCGCCGGGTGAGGGTGTCGGCGGCGAAGTCCTCGGACTCGATCTCCTCCAGGAAGTTCAGAGCGCCCTGGCCGCCGGTGCGCTCCTCGGCGCGCGCGGCGGTCGCGAACAGGGCGCACACGGCGTCGAGGTCGCGGTCGGCGTTGCGGCCCGCCGCGCCGCCGCGCCGGGCGGCCCTGGCCAGGCGCGCGGGCCACGGCGTGCCCTCCCACAGGTCCCACAGCGCCTCCTCGGCCGTGCCGCCGCCCGCCAGGCGCTCCCGGGCCTTCCTGAGCAGCGCGCCCAGGCGCTGGGCCCCGCGCGCGTACGCCGGGTCGTGCACGGCCAGCCGCTCCGGTTCGGCCAGCGCCCGCGCGAGCAGCACGTCCGACGGCGGCGGCAGCGGGTTGCCCGCCGCGCGCTCCTCGTCGCGCAGCGCACGGCCCAGGCGCCGCAGGTCGGCGGCGTCCATGCCGGCCAGCGGGGAGGTGAGCAGGGTGAGCGCGGTCTCGGGGTCGAGCCAGCAGGCGTCGGCCGCGGGGGTGTGGGCGGGTTGCCGGGAGGCGTCGGCTTCAGAAGCGTCGGCGGATTGCCCGGAGGTGTCGGCTTCAGGAGCGCCGGCGGGCCGTCCCGGGGCGTCGGTTTGCGGGGCATCGGCGGGCTGTTCCGTCTCTTCGGTCTCTTCGGTCTCCTCCGTCTCCTCCGTCTCCTCCGTCCCCTCCGTCTCCTCCGTCTCCCCGGCCCGCCCAGCCGCTCCGCACATCTCCGCCTCCGCCGAGGCCACCGCCCGCAGGGCGGTCAGCAGCGGGGCCACCGCCGGTTCGTGGCGCAGCGGGACGTCGTCGCCGTCGACGTCCACGGGGACGCCGGCCGCCGTGAGGGCGCGGCGGAGCGTGGGAAGCGTGCGGGAGCCGGCGCGCACCAGGACGGCCATCTCGCTCCACGGGACCTTGTCCTCCAGATGCGCGCGGCGGAGGATGTCGGCGATGTTGTCCAGCTCGGTGCCGGGCGTCGGGTACGTGTACACCTCGACGCGGCCTCCGTCACGCGCGGGGACGAGTTCCCGGTGGGCGCGCACCTTGTCGGCCGGGAGCCGGGTGAGCGGCATCCGCTGGGTGAGCTGCCGGGTGGCTGCCAGCAGGGCGGCACCGGAGCGGCGGCAGGTGCGCAGCACCTCCACGCGCGCGGGGCGGCCGTCGGCGCGGCGGAAGGCGTGCGGGAAGTCGAGGATGCCGTTCACGTCGGCGCCGCGGAACGCGTAGATCGACTGGTCGGGGTCCCCGAAGGCGACCAGGGTGCGGCCGCCGCCGGCCAGGGCGTGCAGCAGCCGCACCTGGGCCGGGTCGGTGTCCTGGTACTCGTCGACATAGACGGCGTCGTAGCGGGCGGCGAGCTCCGCGGCGACCGCGGGGCGGCGGGCGAGCAGGACCGCGCGGTGGACCAGCTCCGCGTAGTCGATCACGCCCCGCAGGTCCAGGACGTCGAGGTACTCGGCGAGGAAGGCGGCCGCGGCCTGCCAGTCCGGGCGGCCCACGCGGCGGGCGAAGGCGTCCAGGGTGTCGGGGCCGAGGCCGAGTTCGCGGCTGCGGGCGAGGACCGCGCGCACCTCGTCGGCGAAGCCGCGCGTGGTCAGGCAGGCGCGCAGGTCGTCCGGCCAGCGCACGTGCGCCAGGCCGAGGCGCTCCAGCTCCGGCTGGCCCGCGAGCAGTTCCCGGACGGCCACGTCCTGCTCGGGTCCGGACAGCAGCCGCAGCGGTTCGGCGAACAGGCCGCTGTCCTGGTGGGCGCGGACCAGGGCGTAGCAGTACGAGTGGAAGGTGGTCGCCTGGGGGGCGCGGGCCGCGCCGATGCGCAGGGCCATGCGGTCGCGCAGGTCGACGGCCGCCCGGCGGCTGAACGTCAGCACCAGGATGCGCTCCGGGTCGCCGCCGCGGGCGATCCGGGCGGCCACCGACTCCACCAGCGTGGTCGTCTTGCCGGTGCCGGGACCGGCGAGGACGAGCAGCGGGCCGGTGTCGTGGTCAACCACGGCGCGCTGTGCGGCGTCCAGACGAAGGGGATCCGGACGGGCCGGCGGGGTACGGACCAGTCGGTAAGCGCCACGGTTCCCCTGCCGCACCGGGGGGTGCGGCAGGTGCCTGGGGGAGGAAGAGGAGCTCACGTGGTTCGCCGGTCCTGGTGGGTGTACTGGGGTCTGACGCTGCCGGCGCGGGGCGCCCGCAGACGGGTGGCCGGTCGGCCGCGTGGGAAGGGCGGTGGCCGCGGGACGAGGGGGACGCGTGCAGCCGACGCTACGCCGGCGAACACGGCGGAAGCGGGGGTTCCGCATCTTCCCTCGGGGCTCCGGGACCACGCCCGTCCCTCGACCCACGAACGTACGACATGCCCCGCCGGTGCCGTTCGTCACCCCGTTCACCCGGACGGGTCACCGGCTCCCCACGGCCCGGTCCGGTGGCGGAAGCTGTCAGATGTGACCGTCCGCCGCCTGCCGACCCCCGTCCCACCGGGCCCGCCTCATGTCGATGCGGGGCAGGTGGCCCTCGGCCGCGCGGCCCGCCTCCCGCAGGGGCGTGCCCTCGGCGCGGTAGTGACCGAGCGCGCGCAGCTCGTGCCCCGGCAGCAGCACACCGTCCGCACGGACCACCCGCCACCAGGGCACGGCACCGCCGTACAGCGCCATCACGCGGCCCACCTGCCGGGGGCCGCCCTCCCCCAGCCACTCGGCGACGTCGCCGTACGTCATCACCCGCCCCGGTGGTATCAGCTCGGCCACCTCCAGCACCCGCTCGGCGTACGCGGGCAGGGCGTCCGCCGGCGGCGGCCCGCCGGCAAGGCTCTCGTCCCTCATCCGTCCCATCCTGCCGCACCCCACCGACAGTGTGATGGAGTCGTTACCGTGCGTGGCCCTCGCCCCGGGGCGGCGCTTCCGGCAGACTGTGCGCCCTCGCATTCGCACCCTGACGCCCCCGTGTGCCGGTGCGGCATGCCACCATCGTGCGGGCGGTGACTGGTGATACGAGATCAAGAAGAGACGATGAAGCAGCAGGGTGTGCACCCCGAGGACGCGGAGGGCACCTCTGGGGCCTCGTCGCGCCCGGACACCGCCGGCCCAAACACCGGCCCGGACACCGGCCCGGAGGCGACGGGGGGCGGGGAAGGGACCGCCGCGGGGCCCGCGGACCCCGCGGACCCCGGGGACGCCGCGGTCCCCAGGGACGCCGAGGAGAACCGCGAAGAAGCCGAAGAGATTAAAGAGACCGAAGAAACCAAAGAGGCTGAAGAGACAGAAGTAGCCAAAGCGGCGGAAAAGGCCGAAGAGGCGAAAGAGGCGGAAGAGGTCGTCGACGAGGTCGAGGGCGACGAGCCGCTGCTCGCCGCGCGCGTGCACCGTCCCTCCGACCTGATGCGGCTCCTGGTGGGCGTGCTCGCCGTCGGCGTGCTGCTGGCGATCGCCGCGTTCGCGCACGGCACCACCTCGGGCCTGGAGCAGGACATCAACAAGGGCACCGGACAGGCGCCCGACCTGCTGATCAAGCTCGCCGGACTGGTGTCCAGCATCGCCATCCTGCTGGTGCCGGTGGCCTTCGCGATCGAACGGCTGATCAAACGCGACGGGCTGCGCATCGCCGACGGCGTCCTCGCGGCGGTCCTCGCGCACGGGGTGACGCTCGCCACCGACCTGTGGGTCGCCAAGGCCGCCCCGCAGTCGATCCAGGACGCGCTCACCCAGCCCTCCCCCGGCGACACCCACGCCCTGACCGACCCGGTGCACGGCTACCTCGCCCCGGTGATCGCGTACATGACGGCCGTGGGCATGTCCCGCAGACCGCGCTGGCGCGCGGCGCTGTGGATCGTGCTGCTCCTGGACGCGTTCTCCATGTTGGTCACGGGCTACACGACACCGTTCTCGATCATCCTGACGGTGCTGATCGGCTGGACGGTCGCCTACGGCACGCTGTACGCCGTCGGGTCGCCCAACGTCCGTCCCACCGGGCGGACGCTGATGGCGGGCCTGCGCACCGTCGGCTTCCGTCCCGTGTCCGCCGCGCGCGAGGAGACGCCGGACACCATGGACAGCGGCGACCGGGGCCGGCGCTACTTCGTCACCCTGGAGGACGGCCCGCCCCTCGACGTCACGGTCGTGGACCGCGAGCAGCAGGCGCAGGGCTTCTTCTACCGTGCCTGGCGCAACCTCACCCTGCGCGGCTTCGCCACCCGCAGCAGCCTGCAGTCGCTGCGCCAGGCGCTGGAGCAGGAGGCGCTGCTGGCGTACGCGGCCATCGCGGCCGGGGCGAACGCGCCCAAGCTGATCGCGACCTCCGAGCTCGGCCCCGACGCGGTGATGCTGGTCTACGAGCACACCGGCGGCCGCACCCTGGACTCGCTGCCGGACGAGGAGATCACCGACGAGCTGCTGCGCAACGCCTGGGACCAGGTCAAGGCGCTGCAGTCGCGGCGGATCGCGCACCGCAGGCTCGCGGGTGACGCGATCCTGGTGGATCGTTCCGGCAGGGTGATCCTCACCGAGCTGCGCGGCGGCGAGATCGCGGCCGGCGACCTGCTGCTGCGCATGGACGTCGCCCAGCTGCTGGTGACGCTCGGCCTGCGGGTGGGTGCCGAGCGTGCGGTGGCCTCCGCGGTGGGCGTCCTCGGCCCCGACGCCGTCGCGGACTGCCTGCCCATGCTGCAGCCGATCGCACTGACCCGCGCCACGCGCGCGGAGCTGCGCCGGCTGGCCCGCGAGCGGGCGCAGCGGGAGCGCGAGGCGGTGCTGGAGGCGTCCCGGCAGGTCAAGCTGACCCGCCTGGAGGAGGCGCAGGAGCACGCCGGGGACACGGCCGGAAAACCCGGCGGGAAGCCCGACAAGAAGGTCTTGCGGGCGCAGGCGCGGGCCGAGAAGCGGGCCATCGACGAGGCCCTGGAGGAGGCGCGCGAGGAGGACCTGCTCACCCAGATCCGCCGCCAGGTGCTGCGGATCAGGCCGCAGGCGCCGGTGGAGCCCGCCCGCCTGGAGCGGGTGCGGCCGCGCACGCTGATCAGCTTCATCGCGGGCGCGATCGGCGCGTACTTCCTGCTGACGCAGCTCACGCACATCGAGTTCGGCCCGCTCGTCGCCAACGCCCAGTGGGGCTGGGTGGCCGCGGCGGTGCTGTTCTCGGCGCTGAGCTATGTGGCGGCGGCCATGGCGCTGCTGGGCTTCGTGCCGGAGCGGGTGCCGCTGCCACGGACGGTGGCGGCGCAGGTCGCCGGATCCTTCGTGAAGATCGTCGCGCCGGCCGCGGTCGGCGGTGTCGCCCTCAACACGCGTTTCCTGCAGCGCGCCGGGGTGCGGCCCGGGCTGGCGGTGGCGAGTGTGGGCGCGTCGCAGCTGTTCGGGCTCGGCTGCCACATCCTGATGCTGCTGTCGTTCGGCTACCTGACCGGCACCGAGAAGACACCGTCCCTGTCGCCGTCCCGGACCGTCATCGCCGGGCTGCTGACGGTCGCGGTGCTGGTGCTCGTGGTGACCTCCGTGCCGTTCCTGCGGAAGTTCGTCGCCACGCGCGTCAGGTCGCTGTTCGCGGGTGTCGTGCCGCGCATGCTGGACGTGCTCCAGCGGCCGCAGAAGCTGATCAGCGGCATCGGCGGCACCCTGCTGCTGACCGCCTCCTTCGTGATGTGCCTGGACGCGTCGATCCGCGCCTTCGGCGACGGCTCCACCTCCTTGAGCATCGCCAGCGTCGCCGTCGTCTTCCTGGCCGGCAACGCGCTCGGTTCGGCCGCCCCCACCCCCGGCGGCGTGGGCGCCGTCGAGGCGACCCTGACCGTCGGTCTGATCGCCGTCGGCCTGCCGAAGGAGGTCGCCGCCCCCGCCGTCCTGCTGTTCCGGCTGCTGACGCTGTGGCTGCCGGTGCTGCCGGGCTGGGTGGCGTTCAACCAGCTGACCCGCAAGGGCGCTCTGTAGCGCACCGCACCCGGCGTGCGGGGGCGGCGGCCGCGGTCCCTCGGACGGCCCGCGCGCCCCGCACCCCTCACTCCGCGCGCTTGCGGGTTCGCGCTGCTTGGTCTCGTCCTGCGCCTGCTCGACGGCCCTCACTCCGTGCGCGTGCGGGCTCGCGGCCGCGGGCGCAGGATGGCGGCATGCCGATCCGTCCCCGGCCGCGCCCCAGCCTTCGGCCGTACGCCCACCTCCGGCCGCGCCCCCGCCTTCGGTCGCACCCCCGCCTCCGGCCGCGCTCCCGCCTCCAGTCGCGCGCCGCCGCCCTGGCCGCGACCACCCTGCTGCTGTGCGGCCCGCTGGCCGGATGCAGCGACGACTCCGACAGCGGTGGGGACCCCATGGAGCAGAAGCTGAGCTGGACGGACTGCCCCGCCCCGAACCAGGCCGAGGGCGGCGGCTCGCCTTCCCCGCTGCCGCACGGCGGCACATGGCAGTGCGCCACGCTCAAGGCGCCCCTGGACTGGAACAAGCCCAAGGGCGACACCATCGACCTCGCACTGATCCGCGCGAAGGCCCGCGGCCCGGGCCCGCGCATCGGCTCCCTCGTGTTCAACTTCGGCGGGCCCGGCGCCTCGGGCGTGGCCACCCTGCCCTCCTTCGCCCGGGACTACGACAAGCTGCGCACCCGCTACGACCTGGTCAGCTTCGACCCGCGCGGCGTCGGCCGCAGCGCGCCCGTGGAGTGCGAGAGCGACGCCCGGCTGGACGCCTACCTCCAGCAGGACGCCACCCCCGACGACGCCGCCGAACGCAGCCGACTCCTGAAGAACACCAGAACGTTCAACGCCGCCTGCGAGAAGCACTCCCAGAAGATCCTCCCGCACGTGCGCACCACCGACGCGGCCCGGGACATGGACCTGATGCGGCACGTGCTCGGCGACGACAAGCTGTACTACTTCGGCATCTCCTACGGCACCGAACTCGGCGGCGTCTACGCCCACCTGTTCCCGAAGCGGGTGGGCCGCGCCGTCCTCGACGCGGTCGTCGACCCCACCCAGGCCCCTGAGCAGGCCTCGCTCGCGCAGGCCAAGGGCTTCCAGCACGCCCTGGACAACTTCGCCCGCAGCTGCACCTCGCAGGCCGGCGGCTGCCCGGTCGGCGACACCGTGCAGGAGGTCGAGGGCCGCATCGCCACGTTGCTGAAGAACCTCGACGCCCGGCCGATCCCCGGCGTCTTCCCACGACGGCTGACCCAGACCGCGGCCACCAGCGGCATCGCACAGGCGCTGTACTCCAAGGACTTCTGGCAATACCTCACCACGGGCCTCCAACAGGCGTACAACGGCGACGGCGAGGTCCTCCAGCTGCTGGCCGACTCGATGAACGGCCGCGACCAGAACGGCGAGTACAGCAACATCATCGCCGCCAACACCGCCATCACCTGCGCCGACGACAGGCCGCGCTACGACGTCGGGCAGGTGCGGGCGAAGCTCCCCGCATTCCAAGCCGCCTCCCCGCTGTTCGGCCCCTACCTGGCGTGGAGCCTGCTCGCCTGCACCGACTGGCCCGTGCCCGGCGCCGCCGACCACCCCGACGTCAGCGCCCCCGGCGCGCCGCCCGTCCTCGTCATCGGCAACACCGGCGACCCGGCGACGCCGTACGAGGGCGCGCGGAGGATGGCGGCCGCGCTGGGCCGGGGCGTCGGCGTGGAACTGACGTACAAGGGGCAGGGGCACGGCGCATACAACAGCGGAAACCCGTGCGTCCAAAACGCGGTCGACCGCTATCTGCTCCAGGGCCGGACACCGCCCGCCAAGACCGTCTGCTCCTGACCACCGAGACACCGAAGCCCCTGCTCAGAGCGTTATCCACAGGCCACCACGGCCGCGGCGCGATCCCCCTACGATGGCCTGACCGCTTCCCGCCGACCCGGTGCGGGCAGCGCGTGAGGGGGGATGTGCGCATGAGGCGTTTCCTGCGGTGGACGGCGGCACTCGCGGCCCTGATGCTGCCGGCCGGCCGCGGCGGCGGACCGGCCGGGGCGGGCCGCGACGCGAGGAGGAAGGAGTCCGCGCCGCCGACAGCGCCACCGACTGCCGGCACGCCCTCACCTTCCCGGCCGCCCGCCCCGCTCACACGGCAGCACCTCGCCCGGAGACGGTGCGGGACCGCGGCCAATTCGCCCGCGTCCAGGCCGGAGTGGCGGTGCACGACGCTGAAGGTACCGCTGGGCTGGACGCGACCGACGGGTTTGACGATCGGCGTCGCCCTGATCCACGTCCGGGCGACCGACGGCCACCGCATCGGCTCGCTGCGGTTCGACTTCGGCGGCCTTGGCGCCCCCGGGGTGCCGGCACTGCCGTCGTACGCCCCAACGGTGGCGCGGCTGCGCGAGCGGTACGACCTGGTGGGTTTCACTCCGCGCGGGGTCGGCCGCAGCGGGGGCGTCCGCTGCCGCAGCGGCCGGGACGTCCAGGCTGCACGCTGCCATCCGCGAGGTCCAGGAGGAGTCGGGCATCACTCCGCCCATCGGGCGTCTGCTCGCAGTCGACTGGGCCCCGAACGAGACCGAGGGCGACAAGATGCCGCACCCGTTCGACGGCGGCCAACTCAACTTCAACGGGCGTGTTCTTCAATCCAGCCACACGAGCATTGCGTCATCCGTATCCGTCGCAGCGGCGGCCTCGAAGAACTACGTCAGACCGTCGTACCAGTGGCGCCCTCACTCGGGCGCTCCGAGCGCAGGTATTCGCCGATCATGCTCATGGCCGGAGACTGCGGGAGGCCCCTGACAGCGGCCGCCGGGCGAGCCTTCTCAGTTTCCGTTCGTCGGCGGCGACTTGGGGGCGGGACGGAGCGTTGGCCGAGCAGGCGGTCAGCCGTCGGTCTTCCCGACGGACGGCCTGCTCACGCCGGAACCGGGAGCGATCGCTGAGCGTCACGCCAGGTACGACCCCAGGGAACCGATGACAACTCCTGTCAGAGCGGGGAGTTGTTGTATGAACGCGGACACTGAAGGACGCTACCGATCCGTGGGGCCGGGAGGCACACCGGCCCGAGACCACGCATACCGGGACGGCTCGGTTCCCGGGACGCGTTCCCGTTCTTCCTCCCCCGGAGCGCCTGCCATGCGCTGCGGTGGCGGCGGCTGTGGGAGGGGGCGGCGGTGGTCGAGCGGTCGTCCAGCCGTTCAGCGCCCGTAGATGTGGCCTCGCACCAGCGGGTCGTTCTCCAGGATGAAGTCCGACACCTGCCAGAACTCCGGCAGGCGTGGATGCCCCAAGGCGGCCTCGCGGTCGAGCTTGCGGCCGAAGAGCGGGCCGTCGGGGTGCGCAAGGCCCGCCATGACCAGGGTGGAGGCCGGCTCGTCCTGGCCGACGACAGGACCGACCCGGCAGGCGAACGAGACATGATCGTCCCACTGGTCGGGTCCGGCACCCCAGGTTCCGAAGATCACGTCTATCCACGCGTCGTGATCCCGGTCCCGGTGGTGGTAGCAGCTCGCAAAGTACACCGCGTACGGCGCACCGTCCGAGTGAATGAAGTTCCAGGACCGCTCGATGGGAGCGTGGCAGCAGTCGCACTCGAATGCGCGGGTCTGCCGGTCGGGTCCGAAGGTCAGTGTCATGACGGAAATGATGAGGCACGGCCCGGCCTCGGCGGATCATGGCCGACCGGGCCGTCTTCGGGCCGTCTCCGGACCGTGCGAGGAGGCCCGTCGCCGGCCGACGACGGCGAAAGCCCACGGTGTCCGAACCAATCGTCCGAACCGGTCGGAGCCGTGGGCTTCCGATGTCCCGCTGAGGTCGGCGGGGAGGCCGATCAGTACGCGGGTCAGTACACGGGCTTGTGCGGCTCGATCTGGTTGACCCAGCCGATGACGCCGCCGCCCACGTGGACCGCGTCGGCGAAGCCGGCCGACTTCAGCACGGCGAGGACTTCCGCACTGCGGACGCCCGTCTTGCAATGCAGGACGATCTTCTTGTCCTGCGGGAGCTTCTCCAGGGCGTTGCCCATGAGGAACTCGTTCTTCGGGATCAGCTTGGCGCCCGGAATGGAGACGATCTCGTACTCGTTCGGCTCGCGGACGTCGATGATCTCGATGTTCTCGCCGTCGTCGATCCACTCCTTGAGCTGCTTGGGAGTGATCGTGGAGTCGGCGGCGGCCGCCTGGGCCTCCTCGGAGACGACGCCGCAGAAGGCCTCGTAGTCGATGAGCTCGGTGACGGTCGGGTTCTCGCCGCAGACCGCGCAGTTGGGGTCCTTGCGGACCTTGACCTGGCGGTACTGCATCTCCAGGGCGTCGTAGATCATCAGGCGGCCGACCAGCGGCTCGCCGATGCCCGCGAGGAGCTTGATCGCCTCGTTGACCTGGATGGAGCCGATGGACGCGCACAGCACGCCCAGGACGCCGCCCTCGGCGCAGGAGGGGACCATGCCGGGGGGCGGGGGCTCCGGGTACAGGCAGCGGTAGCAGGGGCCGTGCTCGGACCAGAAGACGGAGGCCTGCCCGTCGAAGCGGTAGATGGAGCCCCACACGTACGGCTTGTTCAGCAGCACGCAGGCGTCGTTGACCAGGTAGCGGGTCGCGAAGTTGTCGGTGCCGTCGACGATCAGGTCGTACTGGCTGAAGATGTCCATCACGTTGGAGGCGTCGAGGCGCTCCTCGTGCAGGACGACGTTCACGTAGGGGTTGATGCCCTTGACCGTGTCCCGTGCGGACTCGGCCTTGGAGCGACCGATGTCGGACTGGCTGTGGATGATCTGGCGCTGCAGGTTCGACTCGTCGACCTCGTCGAACTCCACGATGCCGAGCGTGCCCACGCCCGCCGCGGCCAGGTACATCAGCGCCGGCGAGCCCAGGCCGCCGGCGCCCACGCAGAGCACCTTGGCGTTCTTCAGCCGCTTCTGTCCGTCCATCCCCACGTCGGGAATGATCAGGTGGCGGGAGTACCTGCGGACCTCGTCTACGGTGAGCTCGTCAGCCAGCTCGACCAGGGGTGGCAGCGACACGGGGACTCCGTTGGTCGGTCGATCACTACGGTTGGTCTCCTCGTAACACTGCCACGGCCTTCTTCATTCCGAGACACCTGGTCCAAGCCGCGAGACAAGGTCGTCCCAGTAGCCGGGCATGGTCTCCCAGGGATCCGTCCACGGGTCCGCGCGGTCGCCGCGGCCGGTGCGGTCGGTGAAGTAGATCGTCGCGGCGCCCTGCCAGCGGGCGATGCGCAGGGCCTCGTCGAGGTGGGGGCGCGGCAGGCCGTGCACGAAGTGGCAGAAGCGCTCGGGCGGGTGGTCGGCGATCCACTCGGGCGTCTGCGACCAGCGGTAGTCGCTCCACCGGCCGCGGAAGGTCACCAGTTGGTCGCCGCACCCGGCGTATCCGGGATCGGGGTGGCGGCCGTGTCCGAGGACGATGTGGGCGCCGTCACCGGCGAGCGTGCGCAGGACGGTGACCGCGCGCCGGATGCCGGGCAGGGCGGCGCGGGTGGACGGGCAGCGGTCCAGGTAGAAGCCGGCCACCCGGTACCAGTCGAGATACCGGTGCGCGTCGGAGACCAGCCCGGCCAGGTCCCGGGTGCCGTTCGTCACATCGAGGTGACCGAGGACGCGGACGCCCGCGTTGGTGAGCCGGCCGGCCGCCTCCAGGCAGTGCGGATCGGGGTGGGCGCCGGGGCCGGTGGCGACGTCGAGGACGACCCAGTGCAGCGGGGTGCCGGGGCGGGCGAGTTCGTGCCACTCGGCGGGGGCGAGCAGCGGGTGCGCCAGGCCCGGGACGCCGAAGCCGGTGCGGACGTCGGTGCTCGCGGTGCCGGCCGCGGTGGAGGTCACATACGGCATGCCGCCTCCATCCAGATGTCGGCCAGGGATTCCTCGAGGCTGATCCGGGGCCGCCAGCCGAGCCGGTCGCGGGCGGTGCGCACGTCGGCCTGCTGCCAGCTGCCGCAGCCGTCGGGGTAGGGGTGGGCGACCGGGGCCGGGTGGTCGGGGTCGGAGCGGGGGTGGCCGATGACGGGGCGGAGGTGGTGGCCGCCGGGCGGGCCGTCCAGTTCGTGCAGCGCACCGCCGTATCCGGCCACGCGTGCGAGGACGGCGACGGCGTCGCGCAGGCGCACCGCCCGGCCGGAGCCGATGTTGATGACGCCCTGCGCGGCGGAGAGCGAGGCGGCGTGCACGGCGCGGGCCACGTCGCGGACGTCGACGAAGTCGCGCTGGGCGCCCAGGCCGCCGAGTTTCAGCTCGCCGTCGCCGGACTGCATGGCGCGGCGCATCGCCTCCGCGAGGCGGCCGAGCGGCGAGCCGGCGGGCGTGCCCGGCCCGACCGGGGAGAACACGCGCAGCACCACGGCGTCGAGGCCGGAGCCGAGGACGAGTTCGGTGGCGGCGAGTTTGCTCACGCCGTAGGGGCCGCCGGGCCGGGGCACGGCGTCCTCGGCGGTGGAGGAACCGGGCTGGCTGGGGCCGTACTCCGAGCTGCACCCGAGCTGCACCAGGCGGGCGCCGCAGCCGCTGCGGCGCAGGGCCTCGCAGACGGTGGCCGTGGAGACGGTGTTGTGCCGGATCAGCTCACGGGCGCCGCCGCGGGTGGCGCCGGCGCAGTTGATCACGACGCCGGGCTGGACGGCGTCGAGGAAGCGGGTGAGCGCGCCGGGGCTGCCGGTGGCGAGGTCGAAACGGACGTCGGCGTCGTCGCCGCGGCCGAGCGCGGTGAGCTGGACGGCCGGGTCGGCGAGCAGGCGGTCGGCGACGAACCGGCCGAGGAAGCCGTTGGCTCCGATCAGCAGAACCCTCATCGGGCGGCTCCCGGGGCCGTGTCTCCGGGTCGGGAGGTGATCATCTGGGTGTTCTCCTTAACGGGGTGATGCGGTTGCCCGCGGCGGCGGGGCGGGGCGCGCCTCGCCGGGGGCGGGTGGGAGGGGACAGGGATGTGCCGACGGGCGGGGATGTGCCGACGGGCGGGGATGTGCCGACGGGCGGGGATGTGCCGACGGGCGGGGATGTGCCGACGGGCGGGGATGTGCCGACGGGCGGGGATGTGCCGACGGGCGGGGACGCGCCGACGGGCGGGGAGGCGCCGACGGGCGGGGAGGCGCCGACGGGCGGGGACGCGAGGCGCCCGCCGTGGACCGGCGCCCTGCGTCCCGTTTCCCGGGTGCGCTTCCGAGTCGTCCGTGCCCGGCCCGGGCCCTGCGGGGTGCGGTGCGGGCCCGGCGGGTGGCGGGGGTCACGATGCGTCGTCCTCCGTGTGGCGGGTGTGGGCGGAGGCGCGGGTGAGGCTGCGGCTCGCGTGGAGCAGCAGGGCCAGGGCCGCGGCGCCGCAGGCCAGCGTCGGGACGGCGCCCGTGCCGCAGGCGTCGGTCACCGTCCGGACGGGGACGGCCAGGGCGGCGCAGCCGGGCAGGCGGGCGGCGAACACCACGGCAAGGGCAGTCGCCTCGGCGGCGGCCGCGGCGGTCAGGGCGACGGCCGGGGCGTGCGCGAAGCCGTGGACGACGAGGAGACGGGCGAGCAGCAGCAGAGCGCCCAGGGTGAGGGTCTCGGCGTATGCCTCGGTGTATTCGGTGTGTGCAAAGGGCTGGTCGAGGGCTGCCGCGCACAGGGCGAGCAGGCCCGCCGAGGCCCCCAGGAACAGGGCGACGGTGCCGAGCAGCAGCGGTCGTGCGCCGGCGGTGAAGTCCTCCAGGTTGCGGCTGGCGGCGAGGCGGCGCCGGGCGTGGGCGGTGAGGAGGTGGGCGCACCAGGCGGCGGGAGCGCAGGCCAGGGCGAGGGCCAGGACGGGTGCGGTGACCAGGGGCCAGGGTCCGTCCGCGGTGCCGTCGGGGAGGTGGTGGGGGCCACCGGCGAGGGCGGCGCGCAGGAGGCCGTCGCCGAGGAGCGCGTAGGCGAGCAGCCACGTGGTGCACGTGCCGGTTCCCGCCGGGCGGGAGCCGGCCGGTGCCCGCCCGGGGATGCCGAGCGGGCCGTGGCGCAGGGCGGCGCGCAGCCCGACGGCGACGGCGAGGACGCCGACGGCGGCGGCCGTGAGACGGGTCCGGCCGTGAGTGAGGTGCAGCGCCGCGACGGTGGCCGTGGCGAGGGCGCCGGGCAGCAGGGAGCGGACCGCCCAGTCGGCGCGGACGCGGGGTGCGGGCGCGGCCTCGGGGGCCGGAGGCTCCTCCGGGCCGGCCGCCACGCGCGCGTACATCTCCTCGGCGAGGGAGAACACGTCCCGGTGCCGGAAGCGGGCGGCGGTGCGGTCGGTGAGGCCGTGGGCCTCGAGGCCGGCGGCGATCTCCAGCGGGTCGACGGCACGTTCGCACAGCTCACGGTGCCGGTGGATCAGGGTCTTGACCGGGTCCGCGCCGGCGCGGCGCGGGGTGGCCGGGGGGCGGGCGGTGCGGGGGCGGGCGGCGGGGGCGCGGCCCGGCGTCCCGGATTCGGCGGCCGTCTCGGTGGGCTGTCCGGCCGTTGCCTCGGCGAACTGCCCGGCCGCTGTCTCCGCGGCCCGGCCGGCATCGTCGGCCGGGCCCTCGGCGTCCGTCCGGTTCACGCCTTCCCCGATGGCGCCCACGTCGGTGCGCCCGGCGTACGTGCCGGAGCGTCCGGCGTGGGCGCCGGCACGTACGCCGTCGCCCGCGCCTCCGCCGGTGCCGTGCGACCGCGCTTCCTCGCGCCCGGCGCCGTCCTCCACCGCAGGTTCCTCCCCGGTCTCCCCGGCCTCACTGACCTCACCGGTTTCCCCGGTGAGCCACGCCTCCGATCGCGTGTCCCAGGGACCGGCGCCGGCCGGGGCGCCGGGGCGGTACGGCTCGCCCGGCCCGCTCATCCCGCTCATCGCGCCGCCTCCCGGGCCGGCGTGGCTGCGGCCGCTCCGGTATCCGGCACCGCGGCGGTCCCGTCCCCCGGCACCGCCGCGATCCCGCCGCCCGGGACCGCCCTCTCCTGCGGCCCCGCCGCCCAGTGGCCGGGGACGTGGGCCTCGGCGGGGACGGCGAACGGCAGGGGCTCGCCGTCGTGGTCCAGGGCGGCCCGGCGGACGGGGCAGCGCGCGACGGTCTCGAGGTACAGGCCGTGGAACGCCGCGATGTTCTGCTCGACGGTGAACAGTTCGAGCGCCCGGGCGCGCGCGGCGGCTCCCAGGCGCGCACGGCGCTCGGGGTCGCGCAGCAGTGCCACGCACGCCCCGGCGAGCGCCCGCGGGTTGCGCGGCGGCACGACGACGCCCGTGCCGCCGACGGCCTCGACGACCGCGCCGGCGTCGGTGGAGACGGTGGCGCGGCCGCAGAACATGGCCTCGACGAGGCCGGCCGGGAAGCCCTCGACGACGCTGGAGAGGACGACGACGGCGCCCGCGGCGTACGCGTCGGCGCAGGTGGGCGCCTCCGGGCCGCCGAGTTCCTCGAAGGAGACGGGATTGTCCCCGACGGCGTGCGGGCCGTCGGCCTCGTCCGGGAAGAGCTGCGCGGCCAGGGCCCGGCAGTGGCCGAGGTAGGTCTCCCCCTCGGCGCCCGTGCCCGTGACCACGATCCGCAGCCGTGCCGCCGGTCGCTGCCGGCGCACCTCGGCGAAGGCGTGCAGCAGGGACACCAGGTCCTTGGCCGGTTCGACGCGGCCGACCCACACCAGCGTGTCCGGGTCACCGTCCTGGGGCTGCTCGCCGACCTCCGCGAAGGGGGCGGCGTCCATGCCCGGGTGGACGGTGCGCAGCTTGGCGCGGTCGGCGCCGCAGCGTTCCTGCCAGCGGCGGGTGTGGGCGTTGCCGGAGGTGATGAGCGCCGCCCGGCGGTAGACCTCCGCGCCGAGCCGGCTGTGAAAGGCGGTGAGCAGGGCGCGTACGGCGGGCGGAGTGCCGTCGGTTCCGGAGGCGAGGTAGTGCGCGCGCAGCCGCACCCCGTACTCGGTGACCAGCAGCGGTGTGCCGGTGAAGTGGCGGGCGAGCAGGCCGGGCAGGGCGGCGGTGCCGCCGGCCGTGGCGTGGCAGAGGTCGACGGCGCCGAGGCCGTCGTCCTCGTACCAGTCGAGCGAGAGGGGGCGCAGGGCGCGTTCGAGGTGGGCGGCGACGGCGAGCAGGTCGGGGACGCGCGCCGTGCGGGCGGCGCGCTGGGCGCCGGGTGCGCGGCAGGCGTGCTCCAGGGCGCGTACGGCGGTCTCGGAGCGCAGGGCGCCGGTGAGTCCGCCGGTGTCGCGGGCGAGCTCGGCGAGGCCGTACAGCGCGCTGGCGAAACGGTCCGCCAGATCGGCGGACCTCTCCCGGGCCGGGACGCCGGGCGCCGTACGGCCGATGTGCGCCGGGTGCCCGGCGCTCGCCGCCTCTCCGGCACTCGTCGCCTCTCCGGCGCTCGCCGCCTGCCCCGCGTTGGCCGCCTGCCCGGCTCTCGCTTCCCCGGCTCTCGCTTCCTGGCCCGCGCTCGCCGCCTGCGTGGCGCACACCACCTGCGCGAGTTCGCCGTAGCACTCCGTGAAGCGCCGGCGCGCGCGTCGGCCCGGGGCTGCCCCGTCGTCCTCGGCGGTCCACAGCGGCGCGGTGCGTACCCGGGTGACGTGCGGCGGCAGCGGCACCCAGCCCTCGTCCTCCTGCCGCCGGCTGCGGCTGAGCGCGTAGAGGTCGAACTCGTGCTGCCCGAGCCCGCGCACGAGCCGGTCGCACCAGGGTCCGGCGTCACCGCCCACGTACGGATAGCCACCCTCCGTCACCAGTCCGATGCGCACGAGTGCACCCCCGATCTCCCGTGTGGGGAGCCGTCGTTGGTCCGACGGCTCGCAGCGGGACGAACGTATGCGGACAAGGCGGTGGGGGGGGGGGGGGG